>CAWHFM010000026.1:0-69107 GCA_963828505.1 uncultured Acidimicrobiaceae bacterium | reverse complement strand
CCTAGTCTTTGGTCACGACGCCGGCCCAGCTCCTAGAACGCAACGACGTGCAGACCGGCGCGCTCGCCGAGCCGGTGCCGTCGGCCCGGCGTCCACCCGCGCTGACCTC
Source organism: uncultured Acidimicrobiaceae bacterium (assembly GCA_963828505.1). Lineage (GTDB taxonomy): Bacteria > Actinomycetota > Acidimicrobiia > Acidimicrobiales > RAAP-2 > Bog-473. The sequence continues at coordinate 68,998 of CAWHFM010000026.1, read as the reverse complement.
CCGCAAGGTCAAGCGCAACCGACGCCTCTGGCTTGCCGGGTTGGTGTTGCTGTCGCTCGCTCTGGCCTTCGTGATCACCCGCGGCAGCGGTCGTCCCTCCGCCACGGGCCGGAGCCGGAACAGCCGCGGGCACCACCAGGCCCCGCCGCCCCACCTCGCCGGCAACCCGCGCCTGGACCCCGACTGGCAGGGCGATGGCCAACCGGTGACGTTCGCGTTCGGGGGCGACGTCCACTTCCCCGTCGGCACCAACCTGGGCGACCGACTGGCCGCGGACCCGTCCACCGCGCTCGGACCGACCGTGCCTCAGCTCCTCTCGGGCGCCAACCTGTCGATGGTCAACTTCGAGTCGGCCATGACCGCCGACGGGAGCTGTCCTGATGCCCAACCGAAGCAGTACGTGTTCTATGCACCTCCGTCTGCCGTCAGCGCGTTCCAGGGCGCCGGCGTCACCCTCATCACCGAGGCCAACAACCACGGCGAGGACTGCGGTCCGCCCGGCCTCCAGACGGCCCTCACCACCCGCGCGCAGACCGGCTACACCATCCTCGGCATCGGAGGGAACGCCGCGCAGGCCTTCACCCCGTACACCACGACCATCAGGGGGGAGCACATCGCCATCATCGCCGCCACGCAGGTGATCGACTCCGACCTCCAGACGGCGTGGACGGCCACCGCGACCCAGGCGGGCCTGGCCTCGGCCTACGACGTCACCGACCTGGTGGCCGCGGTGGAGGCGGCTCGCCGGACCGCCGACACGGTGATCGTGTACCTGCACTGGGGCACCGAGCTCGACCCGTGCCCCAACCCTCTGCAAGAGCCGCTCGCCCAGGCTTTGGTGAAGGCGGGGGCCGACATCGTGGTGGGGACGCACGCGCACGTCCTCCTCGGCGGGGGCTACCTCGGTTCGGCTTACGTCGACTACGGCCTGGGCAACTTCGCCTTCTACGACAACTCCCCGCCGGAGAACGCCAGCGGTTCGCTCGTCGTCACCGCCACGGGGCGGCACATCGACGCGGTGACCTGGCGGCCGGCCGAGATCGTCGACGACCTCCCCCAGCCTCTCGCGGGCGACGCCGCCACCCAGGCGCTGGCGGCGTGGAACCAGGCCCGGGCCTGCACCGACGTCACCCCCACCCCCGCCGCTCCGCTGGCCACGACCGAGTCGGAGACGGCCCCGGTGCCGGCGTCCACAGCCGCCGCCCTGTCCGTCGACTCGGGCTGACCCGGTCGCCGACCTCTCGGCGGCACGCCGACGGGATCGTGCCCGTCTCCGAGGCGGGATGGCGCACCAGGGGCTAGACAGGGCGCCATGACGCTCACCGACGCATCGCGCACCCTCCCCGTCAACGGCGTGGACCTGGCCTGGTCGGAGCACGGGACCGGCGGGACAACCCTCGTCCTTTGCCACGGCTTCACCGGATCGTCGTACGACTTCGCGCTCGAGGTCGACGCACTCGCGACGCGCCGCCGCGTCGTGACCCTCGACCAGCGGGGGCACGGACACTCGACCAAGACGGGCACGCTCGCGGGCTACACGATTCAGCAGTTGGCCTCCGACCTGGCCGGCTTCCTCGACGCGGTAGGCGGCGGCCCCGTCGACCTCCTTGGGCACTCCATGGGCGGCCGCGTGGCCGTCACCCTGGTGCTGGAACGGCCCGAGCTGGTCCGCTCGCTCATCCTGATGGACACCAGCGCCTGGTCGTTCGTCCCCGACGACGAAGGCGTCAGGGAGCTGGTGCGCGCCTTCTTCGACGGCTTCGACCCGTCGGCCGGCACTCCGGAGGAGTGGGGTATGCGTGGCCCGGAGGACGATCTCATCGCCGCAGTCGTGCCTGCGTCGTGGCAGCAGGAGAAGGACGTGATCCAGGCCGGCACGGATCCCTATGCGATCAAAGGTCTCGGCGGCGAGATCCTGGCCCACGACGAGGGGCCCGGGTCCCTGCGACCGCGACTGGCCGAGATCGTCTGCCCGACGACGGTCATCGCCGGCGAGCACGACCACCCCATGGTCGATCAGGCGCCGGCGCTGGCGGCCGAGGTGGCCAACGGGCGCACGACGGTGATCGCGGGCGCCTTCCACTCGCCGCAGCTCACGCATCCCGACGAGTGGCGCGCCGCGGTCGAGGCGCACCTCGAGTGGACGGCATGAGCGACACCGCACCCCCGCAGGCGAGCGACCGCATCGCGCTCGCGGGGTCCGATGTCACGGTCCCGCCGCTCGGGGTCGGGACCTGGGCCTGGGGCGACAAGGGGACCTGGGGCATGGGGGGCTACGACACGTCCTTCACCGAGGACACCGTCGCCGAGGCCTGGGACGCCTGCATCGAGTCCGGCGTGGTGCTCTTCGACACGGCCGAGGTCTACGGCGGCGGCGAGAGCGAGCGCATCATCGGGCGCCTGATGGCGCGGGATCCATCGGTGCGCGACCGGGTGGTCATCGCATCGAAGTTCATGCCCAGCCCGTGGAAGGTCAACGTGAAGACGGCGCTGGTGTCGGCCGCCAGGCGTTCGGCCGGACGTCTCGGGATCGAGAGCATCGACCTCTACCAGATCCACGGTCCGATCTCTCTCAGGTCCCACGACGCGCTGGCGGAGGGGCTGGCGGCCGCGCACGCCGAGGGCCTGGTCAAGGCCGTCGGGGTCTCCAACTACTCGGCCAAGGAGATCCGGTCCATGGACGCCGCGCTACGCCGCCGGGGCCTGCGGCTCGCTACCAACCAGGTCGAGTTCTCGCTCCTGCGGGCCATGCCCGAGCGTGGTGGCCTGATCTCGGCCTGTGCCGAGCTCGGGGTGGTCGTGCTGGACTACTCGCCGATCGGACAGGGCCGCCTCACCGGCAAGTACTCCGCCGCCAACCCGCCGCCGGGCCGCCGCAACTTTTCTGCCCATCCGATGACCGAGGTGGACGCCGTCGTCTCGGTGCTGCGCCGGGTCGGGGAGGCGCACGAGGGCCGCAGCCCGAGCCAGGTGGCCCTGGCCTGGCTGATCGCCAAGGGGACGGTGCCCATCCCGGGGGCGAAGAACCGGGCCCAGGCGCAGGACAACGCCGGTGCGCTGGGCTGGCGCCTGAGCGACCAGGAGATGGCCGCGCTCGACGCCGTGGCGCTCTACGGGAAGCGGGGGCTCTCGCAGCGCGTCTGGCAACACGGCTGAACCCGGCGGTACCGTCGCGGGAGTGATAGCCGCGCTCTTCGACGTGCCGCTCCCGCCGTTGTCCGGCCGGCAGTTGTTCTCCACCCAGTTCGACTTCGTCCCGGTGGCCATGATCCTGGCCGCTCTGGTGCTCTATCTCTGGGGTGTCCGGCGTAACAACGCGCTGCACCCACGGCACCCGTGGTCGGCCGGGCGGACCGCGGCGTGGATCGGCGCCCTCGCCACGACGGGCTTCTCCATCTTCAGCTTCGTCGGCGTCTACGACGGCGAGCTGTTCTGGGACCACATGGTCCAGCACCTCCTGCTCATCATGGTGGCGGCGCCGCTCTTCGCCATCGCCTCGCCTCTTGCGCTGGCCTGGCGTGCCACGACCGGACCCTCCCACGTCGCCGTCACCGAGGTGTTGCGCTCCGCTCCGGCGAAGTTCTTCGGGAACCCGATCGTGGCCTTCGTGCTCTACGCCGTGGTGATCCCGATCAGCCATTTGACGAGCTGGTACAACCTCACCCTCGAGCGCGAGAGCATCCACAACGCCGAGCACCTGGTGTTCCTCGTCGTCGGCTACCTGTTCTGGCGCCAGATCTTCGGAGCGGATCCCAACTGCTACCGGCTCCACCCCGCGCTGCAATTCTTCTACCTGTTCCTCGCCATCCCCATCGACACCTTCACCGGGCTGTCGCTCTCCGGGGCGACGCATGAGCTCTTCCCCGCCTACTTCGCCACCCATCGGGACTGGGGTCCGTCCTACGTCGTCGACCTCCACGTCGGGGGAGACATCATGTGGGTGGTGGGCGACACGTTGATGCTGTGGCCCATGATCCCCGTCGCACTGCGCTGGATGCACATGGATGAGCGAAAGCCGTCCGCGTCGACCGCGAACTCGACGCCCAGGCCGCGCTCGGCATCCACCGACGAGGCCGGGGAGGAGATCAGCCCCCGAGGTCCATGAGCTCGATGCGCACGCCGTCGGGGTCGGTGCAGTAGACGAACTCCAGCTCGGATCCGCCGAGGTCGATGACCGTCCGGCTCGACTCGACCACGGTGCCGCCCAGCTCCACCATGCGCTCGACCGTGGCCGCCACGTTGCGAACCCGGAACGACAGGTGGGTCAGCCCCAGCTGGTTGACGGCGCGTCGCTGCCCGTCGCCGAAGGCGACCGGCTCCGAGAAGCACAGGAGCTCCATGGCCGTGCTGCCACGGCGGACGAACTGCGAGGTCAGCTCCACGTCCGCGAAGTCCATGAGCGCGGCGAACTCCGACCCGATGGCGTGCGACTCCGCCTTCTCGAATCCGAGAGCCTCGCAGTAGAAGCGGACGGACCGCTCCAGGTCGCGCGACGCAGATGCCGAGGTGGGAGAAGGCAGGATCGTGGTCTTCGGGCACGGTCGTAGTCTGCCCTGTATGGCCCTTGCGCCCCGATCCTCCGTAGGCTCGTAGCCGTGACACCGGAAAAGAGCACCCAGGGCGGGCCCGAGCGAGCGACGGACTCGGGCATTGCCGTCCACCCTGTCTACCGTCCCGCCGACCTGGACGGATGGGACGCGTCGACCCAGCTCGGGGAGCCGGGCTCCTATCCCTACACCCGGGGCGTCCACGCCGAGATGTACCGCTCCAAGCTCTGGACGATGCGCCAGTACGCCGGTTTCGGCTCGGCCGAGGCGACCAACGAGCGCTTCAAGTTCCTGCTCGAGGCGGGCCAGACGGGACTGTCGTGCGCCTTCGACCTCCCCACCCAGATGGGCTACGACTCGGACCACCCGCGGGCCGAGGGCGAGGTGGGGAAGGTGGGCGTGGCCATCGACTCGGTGGACGACATGCGGCTGCTCATGGCCGACCTCCCCATGGACAAGGTCACGACGTCCATGACCATCAACGCCACCGGCGCCATCCTGCTGCTGCTCTACCAGTTGGTGGCCGAGGAGCACGGAGTGCCGGGGGAGAAGGTCCGTGGCACCATCCAGAACGACATCTTGAAGGAGTACATCGCCCGGGGCACCTACATCTACCCGCCCCGGCCGTCGATGCGCCTCATCGTCGACACGTTCGCCTACTGCGCCGCCAACCTCCCCAGCTGGAACACCATCTCCATCTCGGGTTACCACATCCGCGAGGCCGGCTCGACCGCGGTCCAGGAGATCGCCTTCACCATCGCCAACGGCATCGCCTACGTGGAAGCCGCGATCGCGGCGGGAATGGAGGTCGACCAGTTCGCGCCGCGCCTCTCGTTCTTCTGGAACGCGCACAACAACCTCTTCGAGGAGGTGGCCAAGTACCGCGCCGCGTGCCGCATGTGGGCCCGCATCATGACCGATCGCTTCGGGGCGAAGGACGACCGCTCCAAGATGCTGCGGTTCCACACCCAGACGGGCGGTTCGACACTCACGGCCCAGCAGCCCGAGAACAACATCGTTCGGGTCACCGTACAGTCGCTGGCGGCCGCCTTGGGCGGCACCCAGAGCCTGCACACCAACGGCTTTGACGAGGCTCTCGGCCTGCCCACGACGCGTGCGGCGAAGATCGCCCTACGCACCCAGCAGATCGTCGGCTACGAGTCGGGCCTCGCCGATACGGTGGACCCGTTGGCCGGGTCGTACTTCGTCGAGTCCTTGACCGACCAGGTCGAGGCCGCGGCCATCGACTACCTCGAGCGCATCGAGCAGATGGGCGGCGCCGTGGCGGCCATCGAGGCCCGCTTCATGCAAGAGGAGATCGAGGCGGCCGCATACAGCTTCGCCAAGGCGGTGGACGACGGCGAGAAGGTCGTCGTCGGCGTCAACCGGTTCACCGACGTCGAGAACGAGACCACGGAGGTCTTCCCGATCGACGTGAAGCTCCAACAGCTCCAGATCGACCGGACAGCGCCGTGTGCGCGCCGAGCGTGACCAGGCTGCGGTGGACCGTGCTCTGGCCGAAGTGGCCGAGACGGCGCGTGGCGAGGGCAACCTCCTCGTCCCGATGAAGGCGGCGCTCAAGGAGATGGCGACGTTGGGCGAGGTGTCCGACGTCCTGCGGGCCGAATTCGGCGTGTACCAGCCCGGGGGTTGACGCGTGGCCCGGCCGGGCTCGTTCTGGCCGCTGTTCGATCTCGTCGTCAGGACCCCGATCCTCGAATGGCGCCTGCCGCGGGAGGATGAGTTCGCGGCGCTGATCGAGCTGGCCGACGCGGGCATCCACGACCCCGCGACCATGCCGTTCTTCTTTCCGTGGACCGACGCGGAGCCGTCGCGGCGGGCACGGGAGTCGGCGCAGTGGCTGTGGCGCCACCGCGCCAACTGGACGCCGGAGAAGTGGAACTTCACCGGGGTGGCGTTCGTCGACGGGCGACCGGTCGGCGTGCAGGACATCGGTGCGGAGCACTTCCGCGCCGTACGCTCCGTCGAGACCGGTTCATGGCTCGGGCTCGCCCATCAGGGCCGGGGTCTGGGACGGGAGATGCGGCAGGCCGCGCTCCACCTCGCCTTCGCCGGGTTGGGCGCGGAGGAGGCCCTGAGCGGGGCCTTCGAGGACAACGCCGCCTCCATCGCCACCTCGCGCTCGGTCGGGTACGAGGAGAACGGCCAGGCCCGGGGCCACCGGCGGGACGGCTCGGCCCGGACGCTCCGGTTCCGGATGGGTCGAGACGTATGGGAGCGGCGTCAGCGCGACGACATCGAGATCGAGGGCCTCGACCGGTGCCTCGACATGTTCGTGGGGGAGCACCCCGTGGGTTGACGTCCCGAGTCGGACGAGCTCAGAAGCGAGTCTCACACCGTGGCGCCGACCGGCGGATCGGATCGTCACGCCAGTCGGGCACGGAGCGAGGGTCAGGGGAGGTGACGCCATGACAGAGGGGATCGCCGAGGTGTTGACGTTCGCGATAGGCGTCGCCATCAGCCCGCTCGCCGTCATCGCCGTGATCCTGATGCTGGTGTCGCGGCGTGCCCGTACGAACGGGCTGCTGTTCCTCCTCGGTTGGATGCTCACGCTCGCCGTCGTCAGCGGCGTGGTCTACGCCGTCTCCCACGAGGCCTACGAGGCCCAGAAGGTCGCCGTGTCCGACACGATCTCGTGGGGACTGATCGCGCTCGGCGCGGTCCTTGTCCTGATGGCTTGGAGGAGCTGGCTCAAGCGCCCGGCGCCGGGGTCCGAGTCGGAGCTACCGAAGTGGTTGGCGAGCATCGAGGACCTGAAGCCGGCGAGAGCATTCGGCCTCGCGGTCCTGTTCGCCGGGGTGAAGCCGAAGAACCTCATCCTGACGGTCGGCGCCGCCGGCGGCCTGGCACGGCTCGACCTGAGTCCGTCCGAGGCGGCCGTCGCGCTCGTCGTCTTCCTCGTCGTCGCAAGCCTGAGCGTCGCCATTCCGGTCGTCGCCTACCTCGCCAGCGGCGACCGCGCCGAGGTCACGCTCGAGTCCGTGAAGTCGTGGCTGCTCCAGCACCACGCCGCCATGATGACCACGTTGCTGCTCGTCTTCGGGATCTACCTGATGGCGAACGCCCTCGGCATCCGGGGCCGTAATCGCTCCGCCGGGTCACACCGGCGGCCGCGGCGCGTGATCCGCTCGGGCGCGCACGACCGTCTCGAAATGCTCCACCACCGGGAACGGGTCGTAGAAATGATGCAGGGCGGCCCGCCACTCCCCGTAGGCCGGCGAACCGCGGAACCCCTCGGTGTGATCCTTCAGGTGTTCCCATTCCACGAGCAGCAGGAAGTGGTTGGGGCGCTCCATGCAGCGTTCGACCCGCAGCGACATGAAACCGGGGCTGGCGGCGATGATCGATTTCGCCCGTTCCATGGCCGAGAGGAACTCTTCCTCCCGTCCCGGTAGGACAGGAAGCAGTGCGTGCTCGGTGATCACCGAGCCAGGAGGCGCTCGCGTAGGGCCGGGTCGGTCGCGGCGTCGATGGCCGTCCACGCCAGCGCAACGGCGCCGTCGCGCACGGCGGCGTCCGCGGAGGCGGTCACGCAGGCTGCCGCGAACTCGCGTTGGTGGTTGACCGCTCCGCCCGTCTCGATCCCGATGAGCGGATGGATGGTGGGAACGGCCAGCGAGACGTTCGCCATGTCCGTCGAGAACGTGGGCAGCGGCGCACCGGTGTCGTCCGCATCGAAGCGCCGGCCGAGCTGCTCGGCATTGGCACGGTAGGCCGACAGCAACTCGGGATCGGGTTCCATATGCGAATAGACGGGCGACAGTTCCTCGTACGACAGCGTGCACCCGGTGGCGAGAGCTCCCGCCTCGAAGCAGGCTTCGACCCGTGGGCGCAGAGCCGCCAGCCTGTCCATGGTCAGGGACCGCACCATGTAGCGGGCACTGAGCGAGCCCGGGATGACGTTCGCCGCGCCCGGGGACTCCTTGACCACCCCGTGGACCTGGTCGCCCGGGGGCAGCTGCTGGCGGAGCAGGCCGATCGACACCTGCGCCACGGTGAGCGCGTCCTGCGCGTCGACCCCCTCCCACGGTGCCGCCGACGCGTGCGCCTCGCGCCCGCGGTAGTGCACGTCGAAGTGCGCCACGGCCAGGCACGTCCCGGTCAGCCGCTCGACCGGCCAGGGGTGCGCCATCATGGCGGCGTGGACGCCGTGGAAGGCGCCGCGTTGGAGCATCAGCACCTTCCCGCCGCCGCCCTCTTCCGCCGGGGTGCCGAGGACGCGCACGGAGATGCCCAGGTCGTCGGCAACGGCGGCCAGGGCCAGGCCCGCCCCTACACCGATCGCCGCGATGATGTTGTGCCCGCAGGCGTGGCCCACCTCGGGGAGGGCGTCGTACTCCGCGCAGACGGCGACGACCAGGTCGCCGTCGCCGGCTCGTGACTCCAGCGCCGTCGGCAGGTCGTAGACACCTTCGGTGACGGCCAGGCCCCCGGATCGCAACGTTTCGGCCACGGCCCGCGCCGAGGCGTTCTCCTCGAAGCACAACTCCGGCGTCGAGTGCACCGAGTGGCTCAGCTCGACCAGCTCCGCCAGGCGGCGTTCGACCAGCTCGGCCGCCGCGGCCTTGGCCGATGCCGCCTTGGCCGAGTCGGCCGATTCGGCGCTCACCATTTACTCAATCACCGCGACGACGTCGCCGGCGCCCACCGAGTCACCTGCGCTCACCCGGACCTCCTTGACGACCCCATCCTTCTCGGCTGCCACTGCGTTCTCCATCTTCATGGCCTCGAGCAGGCAGATGGTCTGGCCCACCTCGACGGCGTCGCCCACCGCCACGAGGACCTTGACGATGGTGCCCTGCATCGGCACCGTGACCTGCCCCGAACCCGTCCCGGCCACCGCAGCGGCCGAGGCGCGCCTCGGCCTGCCCGAGCGGGGAGTAGAGGCCGCGGCGGTTCCCAGGTCGGGCACCCAGAGACGCACCGAGTAACGCCGACCGTCGACCTCGGCCGTCACGTCGCGCTGGACGAGCGGGACATCATCCTCGCCGCCGGCCGCGGCCACCGTCTCGCCTGCGGCTGCGACGTCGAGATCGCTCAGGTCGAGCGTCTCCTCCACCCACCTGGTCGAGTGGGTGGCCGCCGCGAAGTCGGGGTGGCTGAGGATCGCCTCGTGGGCCGGCAAGGTCGTGGCCACCCCGGTGATGCGCGTCTCGCCGATGGCCCGGAGCATCCGCCGTCGTGCCGCCTCGCGATCGGGTGCCCACACGATCAGCTTGGCGATGAGGTTGTCGTAGTACTGCGACACGGTGTCGCCGGCCTCGTAGCCGGCATCGAGGCGCACCCCCGGGCCAGCCGGGGCGTGGAACGAGGTCAGGGTGCCCGGAGACGGCGAGAAGCGTCCACCGCTCGGGTCCTCGGCGTTGATGCGGACCTCCATGGCGTGCCCGTCTCGGCGGATGTCCTCCTGGCCGAAGTCGAGCGCCTCCCCCGATGCGACGCGGATCTGCCAGGCCACCAGGTCGAGCCCGGTGACGAGCTCGGTGACCGGGTGCTCGACCTGTAGGCGGGTGTTCATCTCCAGGAAGTAGAACTCGCCGTCCTGGAAGAGGAATTCGACCGTCCCCGCGTTGTAGTACCCGCACGCCTGGGAGACCTTGACCGCGGCCTCGCCCATGGCGCGGCGGACCTCGTCCGGGAAGGCCGGCGCGGGGCTCTCCTCGACCAGCTTCTGGTGGCGACGCTGCGCCGAGCAGTCGCGTTCTCCGAGCCACAGCGTGGTTCCGTGCATGTCGCCTAGCACCTGCATCTCGACGTGGCGCGGCCACGTCAGATACCGCTCGAGGTAGATCTCGGGCCGTCCGAAGTAGGCCTGCGCCTCCCGGGCCGCGGACTCCATGGCCTCGGCCGCCTCGGCGGCCAAGGCGACGACCTTCATGCCGCGCCCCCCACCGCCGTACGCGGCCTTGATGGCGACCGGCCAGCCGTTCTCCTCCCCGAATGCGACCACCTCGTCGGGGCTCTTCAGCGGTTGCGAGCGACCGGGGACCCCGGCGACTCCGGCCTTCTCGGCGGCCAGCCGCGAGCTGATCTTGTCGCCCATCACCTCAATCGCCTCGGGCGGCGGGCCGATGAAGGTCACGCCGCGGTCGGTGATAGCCCGGGCGAAGTCGGTGTTCTCGGAGAAGAATCCGTAACCGGGATGGACGCCGTCGGCCCCGCTCTGCTCTATGGCGGCGAGGATGGCTTCGGTGTTGAGGTAGCTCTCCGCGGCCGTGTCGCCCCCCAGCGCGTAGGCCTCGTCGGCCATCCGCACGTGCAGCGCCTCACGGTCGAGGTTCGAGTAGACGGCGACCGTGCCGATCCCCATCTCGCGACAGGTCCGGATGACCCGGACCGCGATCTCGCCGCGGTTGGCGATCAGGATCTTCTGGAGCACGCTGGGCCTTTCCCTCGGATGAGCGACCCATCACAATTGCACGCGGCTTACAGTTCGTGCCATGTCGTCTCTCTGGGACGTCCGCCGCTTCGACGAGATCGACTCGACCAACCGCTACCTGCTGGAGCAGGCCCGGGCGGGCGCTCCGGCCGGTCTCGTCGCGGCGGCCAGGCACCAGACGGCCGGCCGGGGCCGGCTCGACCGCCGGTGGGAGTCCCCGTCAGGCGCGAACGTGCTGGTTTCGTTCCTGCTGCGCCCGCGGTGCGAGCCCTCGGACCTCCATTTGTGCGCCGCCGCCGTGGCGCTGGCGGCGGCCGAAGCGTGCCGGGACGTCGCCGGGGTCGAGGCGACGCTCAAGTGGCCCAACGACCTGCTCGTCGGCGAGGCCAAGCTGGCGGGGATCCTGGCGGAGGTCGATTTCGAGAGCGGTCCCCCCGCCGCGGTCGTGGTCGGCCTGGGCCTCAACGTGGCGTGGCCGGGCCCTCCCGGGGCCGGGGGCACCGACCTGGAGCAGTCACGCGGTTCGGCGGTCGACCCCGAAGCCGTGCTCGAGGGGGTCCTGGACGCGCTGGCGCCGCGGGTGGCCCGGCTCGACCACGCGGCCGGGCGGGCCGCCTTGGCCGAGGAGCAGCGTCGGCGCTGCGCCACCCTGGGATCCCGGGTCCGGGTGACCCTCGAGGCGGAGCAGATCACGGGCACGGCGCGGGCCATCGACGACGCCGGCCAGCTCGTCGTCGACACCCCGGAGGGGCTCCGGACGGTGGCCGCGGGCGACGTCGTCCACCTGCGCCCCGATTGAGGCCGGCCACCCGGCGGGCACTAACATGAACGCCTTATGCGCCTTCTCGTGACGGGAGGTGCCGGTTTCATCGGGTCGAACTTCGCCCGTTACTGGGTTGAACGGCACCCCGAGGACCACGTCGTCGTCTACGACGTCCTCACCTACGCCGGCAACCGACCCAACCTGTCCGACATCGAGGACCGCATCGTGTTCGTCCAGGGCGACGTCTGCGATCCCGAGGCCGCCGAGAAGGCGCTGCGGTCCGAGGCCGTCGACACGGTCGTGCACTTCGCGGCCGAGTCCCACAACTCGCTGGCGGTGCTGGACCCGGGGCTTTTCTTCCGCACCAACGTGCTCGGGACGCAGACCATGCTCGAGGCCGCCCGGCAGGCCGGTGTCTCGCGCTTCCACCACGTGTCGACGTGCGAGGTCTACGGTGACCTGCCGCTCGACACGGACGAGGTCTTCAGCGAGGAGTCGCCGTACCGTCCCCGCACGCCTTACAACGCCAGCAAGGCGGGAGCGGACCATGCCGTGCGGGCGTACGCCGAGACGTACGGCCTCCCCGTCACCATCACCAACTGCGCCAACAACTACGGCCCGTACCAGTTCCCCGAGAAGCTGATTCCGCACTTCTGCGCGCTGGCACTCGACGACCGGCCGCTGACCCTCTACGCCAGCACCGAGAACCGCCGGGAGTGGCTGCACGTGATCGACCACTGCACGGCCATCGACGCCGTCCTGGCGTCGGGCCGGGTCGGCGAGACCTACCACGTCGGCAGCGGGGTCGAGGCGTCCATCATGGAGGTGGCCGACCGCATCCTCGACGTCCTGGGCAAGCCGGACTCCCTGAAGCAGATCGTGCCGGACCGGCCGGGGCACGACCGGCGCTACGTGCTCGACTCGACCAAGCTCCGCCGGGAGCTGGGCTGGACTCCGTCGGTGGACTGGGAGCAGGGGCTGGCCGAGTCCGTGACCTGGTACGCCGAGCACCGCGAGTGGTGGGAGCCCCTCCGGGCCCGGGCGCCGGTGGCGGAGGCCGGGTGGGGCGGCGCCGCCGGCCGGGGCTGACGTGCGGATCCTCGTCACGGGCGCAGAGGGCCAGCTCGGGCGCGACCTGATCGACGCCCTGGCCGGGCGCGTGCCGGCGGGCGGTCGGCGGTGCGCACTGCTCGGTCAGGAGGGACCGCGTCCCTGGCTGGACCACGAGGTGCTCGGCACCGACATCGGCGACATGCCGGTCGACGACCGGGACGCCGTCGCGCAGACCGTGATGTCGTTCCGGCCCGATCTCGTCCTGCATGGCGGCGCTCTCACGGCGGTCGACCGCTGCGAGACCGAGCCCGAGCTGGCTTACGCCGTCAACGCGATCGGGACGCGCCATGTCGCCGAGGCCGCCGCGCGGGCCGGCGCCCACCTCGTCTACGTCTCGACGGACTACGTCTTCGACGGAACGGCGGGACAGCCGTACCGGGAGTGGGACCCGCCCTGCCCGACCTCGGTGTACGGCCGGTCCAAGCTGGGCGGCGAGCTGGAGTGCCGGCCCGGGTCGACCATCGTGCGCACCAGCTGGGTCTGCGGGGCCCACGGTTCGAACATCGTCGCCACCGCGCTCCGTCTGGCCCGCGGCGACGGCGAGCTCCGCTTCATCGACGACCAGCACGGCTCGCCGACGTTCACCGCCGACCTGGCCCCCGCCATCGTCACCCTGGGTCTGGACCGCCGGCCCGGAACCTTCCACGTCACGAATTCCGGCGCCACCACCTGGTGGGGTTTGGTGCGGGCCTCCCTCGCCGCGGCGGGCGCGGACCCCGAAAGGGTCCGGGCCATCACGACGGCGGAGCTCGACCCGCCGCGCCCCGCACCGCGCCCGGCCTACTCGGTCCTCGACAACCTGGCGCTGCGCCTGAGCGGACTCCCGGCCCTGCCCGACTGGCAGGACGGGCTGGCCCGACTCGTCCCCGCGCTGCTCTCGGCCCAGGCCACGGCCGGCGTCTCGGCGGAGTTGGCGTCGTGAGCGGGCGCGGGAACGGGCGCGTGTCGCGCGCCGTGGCCGTGATCGGTGCGGGCTACGTCGGCTTGCCCACGGCGGCCACGCTGGCCCACTTCGGGCACACGGTCGTCCTGGCCGAGCGGGACCCCGCTCGACTGGCGGCGCTGCATTCAGGCCGTATGCCCATCGTCGAGGCGGGGCTCGACGATCTCGTCGCCGGATGTGTCGCCGCGGGCACACTCCGCTTCACCGGCTCGGCCACCGAGGCGGTCGCCGGTGCGCGCTTCGTCTTCCTCTGCGTGGCCACCCCGCAGAGCCCGGACGGATCGGCCGACCTCTCCTTCGTGGAGGCCGCCGCCAAGGAGATCGGCCCGCAGCTGTCTTCGGGTTCGATCGTGGTCAACAAGTCGACGGTGCCGGTCGGCTCGGCCACCATGGTGGAGCAGGTGATCGGGCGCTCGGACGTGAGCGTCGTCTCCAACCCCGAGTTCTTGCGTGAGGGCACAGCCGTTCTCGACAGCCTCCACCCCGACCGCATCGTGGTGGGCGCCGACGACAGCCACGCCGCGGCGATGGTCGGTGAGCTGTTCTCCACCACCGGGGCGCCGCTGATCGTGACGGACGCCACGACGTCGGAGACGATCAAATACGCCTCCAACGCGTTCTTGGCCACGAAGCTGAGCTTCGTCAACGCGCTGGCCGGGCTGTGCGAGGAGGTCGGCGCCGACGCGCGCGACGTGCTGCTCGGGCTCGGCTACGACAAGCGCATCGGTTTCGAGTTCCTGCGTCCCGGACCGGGTTGGGGCGGGTCCTGCCTGCCCAAGGACACCCGAGCGCTCCTGCACATCGCCGGCGAGGCCGGATACGACTTCTCGCTGCTGGCCGGCGCCATCGAGTCGAACGAGCAGCAGCTCGTGCGCGTGGTCTCCAAGGTCGCCGAGGCTTGCTGCGGCACCGTCCGGGGGGCGACGGTGGCGGTGTGGGGGCTCACGTTCAAGGCCAACACCGACGACCGGCGAGACTCGCCGAGCCTCGAGATCTGCCATCGCCTGGCGACGCTCGGGGCCACGGTCCAGGCTTTCGACCCGACGGTCGACCCCGACACCGAGGCGGAGGACCTGGACGGGTTGCGGCTGAGCGGCGATCCCTACGAGGCCGTGGCCGGGGCGCAGGTCCTGGTCGTGCTGACCGAGTGGGACGAGTTCCGCTGGCTCGACTTCTCCCGCGTCCTGGCGGCCATGCGCCAGTCCTCCATCGTGGACGCGCGCAACCTGCTCGACCCCGCCGCCCTACGCCGCATGGGGTTCACCTACACCGGGATCGGGCGCAGATGAGCCGCGTCGTGGTTGCCGGGGGGGCCGGGTTCCTCGGGTCGCACCTCTGCGACCATCTCCTCGCCCGCGGCGACAGCGTGGTCTGCCTCGACGACCTCTCTACCGGCTCCAAGGACAACGTCGCCCACCTCATGGGGCAAGAACGCTTCACCATGGTGGTGCAGGACGCCTCCGTGAACGTCGACATCGAGGGAGGGCCGGTCGATGCCGTGTGCAACCTCGCCTCGCCCGCCTCGCCCCCGGCCTACCTGGCCCGACCGCTGGCCACGCTGGCCGTCGGCAGCGAGGGCACGCGCCGCCTGCTCGAGTTGGCCCGTGCGCATGGGGCACGGTTCCTCATGGCGTCGACCAGCGAGATCTACGGGGACCCCGAGGTGCACCCCCAAGTCGAGTCGTACCGAGGCAACGTGGACCCGACCGGGCCCCGCAGCGTCTACGACGAGGCCAAGCGGTTCGCCGAGAGCCTGACGATGGCCATGCACCGTGCCCACGGGGTCGACGTCGGCATCGCCCGCATCTTCAACACCTACGGACCCAGGCTCTCCCCGGGCGACGGGAGGGTCGTGTCCAACTTCGTCGTGCAGGCCCTGCGCGGGGAGCCGTTGACGGTGTACGGCGACGGCTCGCAGACCCGCAGCTTCTGCTACGTCGAGGACGAGATCAAAGGGCTCCTCGCCCTCCTCGACTCGGATCTCACCGGCCCGGTCAACATCGGGAACCCCGACGAGCGCTCCATGCTCGACCTGGCGCACTTCGTCCTGGAGGTCACGGGTTCGCGCTCGGGCCTGGAGCACCGCCCGCTGCCGACGGACGACCCGACGCGCCGGTGCCCCGACATCACGCTGGCCCGCAGAGCCCTCGGTTGGGAACCCACCATCGACCTGCGCCAGGGCATCGCGCGGACGATCGAGTACTTCTCTGAGAGAGTGGGAGCCTCATGACCGAGGCCCTGGACAGCGACCTGCCGCCCGTGCGGACCTACGAGTCGCTCACCGTCATCACGCCGGTCTACAACGAGCGGAGGACCGTGGCCGAGGTCATCCGGCGCATGCGGGCCGTCGAGCTCCCGCTCGTGCTCCAGGTGATCGTGGTCGACGACGGGTCGAGCGACGGTTCGGACAAGGTGCTCGGCGCGCTCGAGGACTCGACCGTCCACGTCATCCGCCATCCGGTCAATCAGGGGAAGGGGGCAGCCATCCGCACCGGTTTGGCGGAGGCCCGCGGGGACCTGGTGCTGATTCAGGACGCCGACCTCGAGTACGACCCGGGTGACTGGCCCCGGCTGCTCGACCCGGTCCTCAAGGGGAAGGCCAGGGTCGTGTACGGAAGCAGGTTCACCGGAGAGCGGAAGAACATGCTGCCCCTGCACTGGTTCGGCAACCGGCTGCTCTCGCTCGTCACCAACGTGCTCTATCGCTCGACGCTCTCGGACATGGAGACCTGTTACAAGCTCTTCGACGCCCAGGTGCTCGACGGGCTGACGATCGTCTCGAACCGGTTCGACTTCGAGCCGGAGATCACGGCCAAGGTGCTGCGCCGCGGGTACCGGATTTACGAGGTGCCGATCTCCTACGCCGGACGGGAGTTCGACGAGGGGAAGAAGATCACGTGGCACGACGGCGTGAGCGCGCTCAGGGCTCTGATCAAATTCCGCTTCACCAAGGACTTCTGAGGCGCTCGTGCCGGGTGTGATCGGCGCGGTGGTGGTCGACCACGACGCCGGGGCCCTGTTGGACGGATCCGTTCGGTCGCTCCTGGCCGACGGCGCGGATCCGATCGTCGTGGTCGAGAACGGAAAGCCCGGCAGCGTCGAGACGGCATTGGGCCCGCTCCTCGACGCCGGCGCGGCGCCGCCCGTGCGCATCGTGCGACCGGGACGCAACCTCGGGTTCGGTTCCGGCGCCAACCGCGGTCTGGCCGCCCTGGCGGGGGAGGAGCGACCGCCCGAATGGGTGCTCGTCTCGAACCCCGACCTCGTCGTGCACCCGGGCGCGCTCGACACGCTCCGGAGCGCGCTGGAATCCAACCCGGCCTGGGCGCTGGTCGGGCCGCGGATCCTCACCGAGTCCGGGGACGTGTACCCCTCGTCGCGACGGTTCCCCTCCCCGGTCGATGCCGCCGGGCACGCCCTCCTGGCACCGTTCAAGCCCGACAACCGCTTCACCCGCCGCTACCGACCCGAGGCGCCCACCGGCGACGTGGTGGCCGGCGCCGACTGGGTGTCGGGATCGTGCTTCCTGGCGCGTCGCCAGGCGCTCGAGGAGCTCGGCGGCTTCGACGAGGCGTACTTCATGTACAACGAAGACATGGACCTGTGTTGGCGGGCCCACCACCACGGGTGGGGGGTCGGATTCGCCGGGTCCGCCACGGTGACGCACATCGGGGGGGCGAGCACGTCGCGCCACCCCTACCGCATGCTGCTGGCCCACCATCGCTCGGCGCTTCGCTTCAGTATCCGCACGACCGATGGATGGCGCCGCGTCTCGCTGCCCCTGGCCGCGGTGGTCCTGGCGGCGCGTCTGGCCGCGGCGGCGGCGCGCCAGGCCCTGTCGCCGTAGCCGTGACCGCCGGTCGACGCGCGCTGGCGCTCGCCGCCGCCGCGGCCGTCGCGTGCGGCGCGGTGGCCCTGGCGGTCGCCGCGGCGTCGCCGGCTCCGGGGCCGCGGCACCGACCGCTGCGCATTGAGCCGGAGGTCAACTTCGCCCTCCCGCCCACCACCGCAGGCTGCGCGACGACGACTACGCCGGCGTCGGCGGGCGTGCAGGTCCCGATGACGGTGAGCACGGTGGCCGGCCAGGTGGCCGAGACGGTCAACGTCTGCATCGAGGGCCAGGGCCCGTTCCCGTTCGTGCTGGACTCGGGTTCCGGGCAGTCGAGCATCGACGCCGGCCTGGCGGATCGGCTCCACCTCCCTGTCGCCGGCCCTCCCACCGAGTTCGAAGGTGTCGGCTGCAGCGGCCGATCGCGGCCGGTCGGCGTCGCTAGCTGGTCCCTCGAAGGCGTCAGCCTCACGGCTCAGGATTTGAGCGCGGGCAGGATGCCCCAGCTGGGCGGCCGGGGCGAGCCGGTCGGACTGCTCGGGTCCGACGTCTTGTCCCGCTTCGGCGCCGTACGCCTGGACTTCGCTCACGGCCTGCTGGTGCTCGGGGGTCCGGAGGGCCTGCCGCCCAGCTCGGGGACACCGGTCGCAGGCCCGGTCGGGCCCCCGCCGCCGGCTTTCCTGACCGACGGCGGGGCCGGCACCACGGTCCCGGTGACCGTCGTCACGGACCCCGGTGACGTCTCCGTCGGCGTGCCGGTGAGGTTCGGCTCAGGACCATGGCGCAGCTTCATCGTCGACACGGGCTCGTCTCAGTCCGTCGTGGCGGCGGCGGTCGCCACCGCACAGGGGCTGGCGTCCACCAACCTGGCGCAACGCCAGGCGACGGTGTGCTCCACCATCACGGTGCCGCTCGTACGCAGCGGCCGGTGGTCCGTCACCGCCCGGGCGCTGAGACCCCAGCTCCTCGACGCCGCCAACTTCGGCCCCATCGGCGTCGGTATCGACGGTCTGGTGGGCTCGGACCAGTTGAAGCACTTCGGCTGGGTGGTCCTCGACTACCGGGGCGGCCGTCTCGTGCTCGGGTCGCCCTGACTGCCTACGGGATCCCTCCGCGCCTGGCTTCAGTCCTCGGGTCCGGACAGCCCCAGCATGTCGGTGACGCCGTGGTCGCGCCCGGCGGTGTAGCCCCCGTCGACCGGCAAGGCGTGGCCGGTGACGAACGACGCGTCGTCGGAGAGCAAGAATGCGGCCACCGACGCGATCTCCTCGGGCCGGCCCATACGCCGGCCCAACTTGTGCTCGTGGACGATGTCGGCCAGCGTCTCCTCCATCCCCGGGCCGCCGAAGATGGCGTCGGTCATGGGTGTGGCGATGAAGCCGGGGCAGATCGCGTTCACCCGGATGCCGCGTCCGGCGTAGTCGATGGCCATGTTCTTCGTCAGGAGGACGACGCCGCCTTTCGACGCGCTGTACGCGCTCCCGCCCGCCGTCCCTTCCAGCCCCTCGATGCTGGCCAGGGTCACCACCGACCCCCGGCGCCCGTCCTGCGTCGGCTGCGCCAGCATCTGCGCGATGGCGTGCTTCGCCATGAGGAACGTGCCCGTCAGGTTCACGGCCAGGACCCGCGCCCACTCCTCGGCCGGGAGCATGTGCACCGGCCCGCCGCCGGCCACACCGGCGGCGTGGACCAGTCCGTCGAGGGTGCCGCCGAACGCGACGGCCGCCTTCACCAGAGCGGAGACCGATCCCTCGTCGGTGACGTCGGTCGTCTGGAACTCCCACCTCCCCTCGCCCGGCGGGTCCGCCGGCGCGACGTCGGCTCCGACCACCGCCGCCCCCTCTTGGAGCAACCGGGACGCGGTGGCCCGGCCGATCCCCGAGGCGGCACCGGTCACGACGTAGGTCCGGCCGCCCAATCCACGCACGTGGCACCTCCGACTCTTTTGCGCCCGGGTGATCCCGGCTGATAGGAGCAGTGCACATGTCTAGCGCCGGGGGCGAGCCCCCGGACTCGTCCGCCGGCCCGGGGGGAGCACCTGCCATGAAGTTCGCGCTGTTCTACGAGATCCCGGTCCCGCGGCCGTGGGAGCCCGACAGCGAGCTGATCGCGTACCAGAACACGCTCGAGCAGGCCATTGCCGGCGACCGGTTCGGCTGGGACGCCTTCTGGACGGTGGAGCACCACTTCCTGCAGGAGTACTCGCATTGCTCGAACCCCGAGGTGCTGTACGGGGCGATCGCTTCGCGCACCGAGCGCATTCGCCTGGGTTACGGCGTGCGCCTCATGCCCAAGCCCTACAACCACCCCGTCCGCACGGCTGAGTCCGTCGCCGTCCTCGACCTCCTCTCGAACGGGCGGGTCGACCTCGGGACCGGGCGCTCCGCCACCCGGATGGAGCTCGAGGGGTTCGGCATCGACCCGGCCGAGAGCCGCCGCATGTGGCAGGAGGCCATCGGCCACATCGTTGGCTGCTGGACCAACGACGAGTACGAGTTCACGGGCAAGTACTGGGAGATGCCCCGGCGCCGGGTGCAGCCCAAGCCGTGGCAGAAGCCGCACCCGCCCCTGTGGGGCGCGACGACCAGTGACGACGGGCACGCCCAGGTCGGAGAGCTCGGCCTGGGCCTGTGCTCGTTCGCCGTCGGTCTGCCGCCGTCAGAGGTCAAGCGCAAGATCGACATCTACCGCGAGGCCGTGGGGCGCTGCAGCGAGCCGATCGGGTCCTTCGTGAACAACCAGGCGGCGACCTTCACCATGGCCATCTGCGCGCCGGATCGCGACCAGGCGATGGCCGAGGCGCGCGAATCCTTCGAGTGGTATCCCAAGACGGGTGCCCGCCAGATCGCCACGCTCACCGACTGGATGGAGGAGCGCAACCAGGAGCTGGGTACGTACTCCTACGCGGCGGAGATGAAGAGCCGCGACGACGAGGGCATGCTCGACCTCATCAGCCTCGAATACCTGACGGACTCGGGAGCTTGCGTGCTGGGGACGCCCGAAGAATGCCTGGAGGCGTGCCGCCAGTACGAGGAGGCCGGCGTCGACCTCCTGCTCTGCCTGGTCAACCCGTACAAGATCTCCCACGAGTCGGTGATGCAGACCATTGAGCTCATCGGCACCGAGGTCATCCCGGCCTTCCGGCGCTGAGGTCGTCGGTCCATCCGGGCGCTGAGCGCGTCCGGATGGGGGTTCGGCTCTAAGGAATCAACGCGATCTTGCCCACGGTGCGCCGCCCGAGCAGATCTTCGAGCGCCGCCGCCACATCGTCGAGCGGGTACTCGGCGGGACGCACGGGGTCGAGCCTCCCGTCGGCCACCATGGCGAGCAGATCGGCCAGCAGCGCGCTCTGGCCCTCGGCGTGCGTCATGGCCCAGATCCCCCAGTCGATGCCGATGACGCACCGGTTGCGCAGCAGGACCTGGTTGAGGGGGAGGGACGGGATCTCGCCCGAAGCGAACCCGATGACCAGGTAGCGGCCCCCGTCTCCGAGCGCGCGGAGGGACGGCTCGGCCAGTGGGCCTCCCACCGGGTCGAGCACCACGTCGACACCCGTGCCGCCGGCCCACGCCCGGGCCGCGTCCTTGACGGCATCGGTGGCCGGATCGAGCACGGCGTCGGCGCCGGCAGCCAGCGCCGCGTCGCGCTTCGCTGCCGTGGAGGCGACCCCGAGCACGCGGCAGCCGAGCGCCCGCGCCACGCCTATGGCGGCCGACCCCACCCCGCCTCCGGCGCCGAGCACGAGCACCCGCTCACCCCGGCCCACGCCGGCGCGCTGGCGCAGCGCGAACAGGCTCGTGCTGTAGCTCTGGGTGAAGGTCGCCGCGCCGCGGCGCGTCGAGGACGTCGGGAATGCGTGTCACCGCGGTCGCCCGGGCTACGACGCGGCTGGCGTAGCCGCCGAGCCCAGCCGAGACCAGGACGCGCTGTCCCACCTCCATGCCGGACACCTCGGAACCCGTCGCGATGACGCGACCAGCCGACTCGGTCCCGGGCACGAAGGGCACCGCGGGCTTGATCTGATACCGGCCGGCGACGAAGAGGGCGTCGACGTAGTTGACCCCGGCCGCCTCCACCTCCACCACCACCCCGTCCGCTCCCGCCTCAGGGTCGGGCCGCTCCTCCACGCGCAACAGCGACGGCGGGCCGAGCTCGTGGCAGACGACGGCGCGCACGCACGCACGCTAGCGGCGAGATGCGAGCCGATCGTCCCCTGGTGGGCGGGCGACGCGAGGCCGTGCGTCCGCCGCACGACCCGCGTGTCACACTCGGACCGTGAAGGCGAGCGTGACCTTCACGCGCCCGTCGGTGGCTTCGTCCGCGACCAGCTCGCACGTGTCCGCACCCCGCGTCGCCGACGGATGATCGGAGGCAGCGCGCCGGCGGTGGACGTCGCGCCCGGCAGCCGGTTGCAGACCGACCCGGAGACTCGAGCCGGCCACGAGGGACCGCTCCACGCCGCGAAGCGGGGCTCGCTCGGGGTCGAGGCGGAGGTCTCGCTCGACCGTCGAGTCTGCTGGTTGCTCTTCTTCGGCGTCCTGGCGGCGTACGTCGCCGTGACCCGCGGCACCTTCTACGCCTACGACGCGCAGGCGATGTTCGCGGTGACGAAGGGCATCGTCGACCACGGCTCGCTGCGCACCACGGGCACCGGTTTCGCCGACTCGTTCCACTTGGCCACGCCCTATTCCCCCTACGGCATCGGCCTGAGCATCCTCGCCATCCCGCCCTACCTCCTCTCCAAAATCGTCGGGCACACGGCGTTCCTGGTGTCCATGGTGAACCCGCTGCTGATGGCGTCGGCGGTGCTGATGGTCTACAAGGTCGGGCGAGCTCTGCGGTGGTCCGCCGCCCACGCCTTGACCGCGGCGATCGGGTTCGGGCTGTTCACTCAGGCGCTCCAGGCTACGACCGAGCTCTTCAGCGAGCCGGGCGTGACATTGTGCGTGGTCGTCGTCGTTTTCGGCGCGGTTCGCTGGCGCGGAGGCGACCGCATGGCGCCCCTTTGGATCGGGCTGGCCGCCGCGGCAGCCGTACAACTTCGTTCGGACTCGCTCTTCACCGTCTGGATCGGGCTGCTCGCCGTGCCGCTCTTCGTACCGTGGCGCGCCATCTTCGAACGAAGGGCGATCCTGATGGCGGGCGTCCCGATGGCCAGCAGCGCGCTCCTGCTCGTCTGGTACGACGAGTTGCGCTACCACAAGGTGCTGGCCAGCTACGGCGGGAGCTTCTCGACCCCGCTCGGCTTCGGCTTGCACGGCCTGCTCCTCGATCCGGGGAAGAGCATCTTCGTCTTCGACTCCCTGACGCTGCTGGGTGTCGCCGGCCTCGGCGCGCTGCTCGGGCGCGACCGGCCCCTCGCCGCGCTGTACCTGCTTCTCATCGTGCCGCGGACGATCTTCTTTGCCAAATGGTCGTCATGGGGAGGGGGCTGGGCCTGGGGACCGCGTTTCCTGCTGCCATGCGTGCCACTCCTGGTGTTGGCCGCGGTCGAGTTGTTGCGAATGTGGGACCGCAGCTCACTGCCCGGGATGCTGACGAGGGCCGCAGCGGCAGTGTTGGTGATCGGCAGCGCCGTCGTGAACTACCTCTCCGTCCGGGTGCCCTACCAGCAGTGGCTCCAGGTCCTGTCCACCCCGACGACCCTGGCCAAATTCGGCCTTCCGCGGCAGACCGCCGCGCAGCGAATCAATGACTACAACGCTCACGTCACGACCGGACCTCTCTGGGGCGATGTGCTCCTGATCCGCCACCACCTGGCGGAGATGGGTCCCGATTGGTGGGCCCACGACCATGCCGGCGTGGGCATCGTGCTCGTCGCGGCTTCGGCCGTGTGCCTCACGGTCGCTTCGCTCATGGTCTGGGGTCGGGACGCCCGGCGATGCTCGTCCGACCGAAACGGGCAATGAGGAGGAAGAGGAGTCCGACCTGCGCCACATGGGCACGGTTGACTCGCTCGTGTCGACGTAAGTGCCCGACATCCGTCCCGCCCGTGGCGACGAGCTGGCACGGCTCCCGCCGATTGAGGCGGCGGCCGACACCATGTTCCTCTCGCTCGGCATCGGTCCGCTGCCCGGTCCGGCCAGTGTCGACGACCTGGCCGCGGCCCTGGTCGTGTTGGTGGACGCCGACGAGCCGACCGGGTTCGCCCGCATCGACGAGTTGGCCGGAGGGGCCCACCTGGAGCAGCTGTCGGTCCATCCCGATCACGGGCGTCGGGGCACCGGGCGCGCCCTGTTGCGCGCCGCCTGCGACTGGGCCGCGGGCAACGGCTACGCCGAGCTGACCCTGGCCACCTATCGCGACGTGCCCTGGAACGGGCCGTTCTACGTGTCGGAAGGCTTCGTCGAGGTCGGCCCGGTCGACCAGTGGTACGCCGGGCGCGGCCTCCCGCCCGAGGAGCCTGTGATGGGCCGCTTCGGCGCCCGGGTGCTCATGGCGCGCCGCGCGTGAGCTCGGCGTAGCGGAAGCACCCGACCAGGTGGTCGTTGACCAACCCGGCCGCCTGCATGTGGGCGTAGACGATGGTCGGTCCGACGAAGCCGAAGCCGCGCCGGCGCAGGTCCTTGCTCAGCGCCTCGGACTCGGCCGACGAAGCGGGCAGCTGATCGATCCGCCGCCAGCGATTCACCTTGGGTGCGCCCCCCACGAAGTCCCACACGTAGGTGTCGAAGGAGCCGAACTCTTCCTGCACGGCCAGAAAGGCGCGGGCGTTGCGGACGGTGGCTTCCACCTTGGCCCGGTTGCGGATGATGCCGGGATCGGATAGGAGCTTCTCCGTCCGCGCCGGGGTGAAGCGGGCCACCTTGGCCGGGTCGAAGCCGGCGAACGCCTTGCGGTAGCCGGCGCGCCGCTTCAAGATCGTCGACCAGCTCAGCCCGGCCTGGGCCCCCTCGAGCACGAGGAACTCGAAGTGGGTCAGGTCGTCGTGCACGGGGACGCCCCACTCCGTGTCGTGGTACTCCGTCATGGCCGGGTCCGTGCCCACCCATTCGCAGCGCCGGAGGGTCTGGTTCACGCGCTCACCGTAAGCCATCGGGCCGGCCCGACGAACCGCGTGCCGCAACGCTGCGAGGCGCGACGCGCAGGTACGGAGAGTGCTACCATTCGTGGGCGCGGCCAGTTGTGCGACATGTCTCGAAGTAACTAGGCGTGGGGCCTCGAGCCTGCCAGAAGGGCTAGATCTCCATCATCGGTGCCGTGTCGTTCAAGAAAGAGGAGCCACCTGAGAAGAGACCCGTGGTCGGATTGCGTCTTTGGTTCCACATTCGATCTGCGTACTCTTCGGCCAGACTCCAATACGCCTCATTCGGCTCGACATCATTGAGGAGGAGCAGGTTCCGGAAGAACACGGCGTTGAAGGCGGCGTCCTGACCGACGAGACGATCGAGCGAGAAGTGCCCGAGGGAGGCCGCCGCGGTCTCGCGCGCCTGCGAGAGGAAGTCGGCGTCACCCGTGGCTTGGTGGAGCAAGACACCGGTACCGATCATCGTGCCCTGGTTGTAGCTCCAGACGTCGGGCAGCACGGTGCCGTTCGGCGCGATCTGGTCGTGGTACAGACCGTCTCCCCAAGCAGGGTCCCGTGAACCCAGGCATAGATCCGCTTGGACCAGTCGAGCGCCGGGGCGTCGCGTCCCGGATTGAGGTGAGCGCCGCCAACTCGGCCACAGGAGCATTGGAGCAGGTATTGCGTGACGTGTTGGAGGTCGGCACTTTCCAGCGAATACCGCCGGGGTGGCTCCACTCCTGGTCGGTCGACCACCCGGTCAAGACGAAGCGCAGCACCCGGCGACTGAGCTCGACGACGCGGTCATCTCGGATCAGTTCGTAGTGACGGCACAGCGCGAGCCCGAGCCAAGTGTTGTCGTCGTAGTAGACGTCTCCACCTGGGCCATGTGGGAACACCGCGTCACATTCGACCCCGACCGGGTCGCGGCCGGTGAGGGCCGAGCGGCGGTCTCGCTGGTATGCACCCAGCCCATGCAGGAAGCCCGTCAGCGATGCGCGCGCCCGCTCTTGCCCCGGCAGTGCGGCCAGCGTGCACGTCGCTGACCATGCGTCGGCATAGGGCCAGAGAGCCTCGTTGTCCCCTAACAGCCACCACTTCTGGCGACCGCACAACGGGGTGCGGGTGTTGAAGAGCGACCCGGCGGACAGCGCCTCGAAGGTCTCAGCCGCCCGAGCAACGTGCACGTCATCCGTCACCCGTCATCAGTCATCCACCATCCCTGGACCTGACGCCCACTCACCCCACCGTTGGGCGGCCGATGCTGCGATGCGCCGATGCGGTACAGCACGTGTTGCCGCAACGGGCTGCCTTCGGGGAGCGAGGGGTGGTCGAAGTCGCCGGCCGGGTCGCGCACCATGCCGATGCGCTCCATGACGGCCTGAGAGCGGGTGTTCGTCGTCGTGGTGAAGGCGACGATCTCCTCGACGCCCGCCGCGAAGCCGACGTCGAGCGACGCCCTCGCCGCCTCGGTGGCGTAGCCCTGGCCCCAATGGTCAGGATGCAGGCGCCATCCGACCTCGACCGCGGGAGCGCAGGGCAGGTCCGGCGGGACATGGTGCAACCCCACCATCCCGATGAGCCCGGGGCTGCTCCGCTCGGAGACGGCCCAGAAGCTCCATCCCTGGCGCGCCAACTCGGCCGTGTACCGGTCGATCATGGCGTCGCTCTCCGCCCTCGTCGCTTCCACGCCCAGCGACGCCACGACGAGCGGGTGCGCGTTGAGATCGGAGAACGGCTGCCGGTCCGCGTCCTCGAACGGTCGCAGCACGAGTCGCGGGGTCGTGAGGACCGCCCGACCCGGACCGCTCGCCGTCCCCCCGCCCGGCCCCAGGGTTAGGCCTCCTTGAGCGCGGTCTCGGCCGCCCACCGGTAGTCCGCCTTGCCCGAGGGCGACCGCTGAATGTGCTCGACGAACACGACGTCCTTCGGCAGTTTGAAGCGGGCGATGTGGGCCGAGGCGTGCTCGGCGATGGAGGCGGCGTCGGCGTCGGCCCCCGGCGCGAGCTGGACGATCGCCACCACCTCGGATCCCCAGCGCTCCGAGGGCCGCCCGGTCACCACCACGTCGGCCACCGCCGGATGGCCGGCGATGGCCCGCTCCACCTCCTCGACGAAGATCTTCTCGCCGCCGGAGTTCACCGTGACCGAGTCGCGGCCCAGCAGCTCAATCTGCCCGTCCGCCCGGTGCCGCGCCCGGTCTCCCGGAATGGAGTAGCGCACCCCGACGATCACGGGGAAGGTGCGCGCCGTCTTGTCGGGGTCGCCGAGATACCCGAGCGGCACGCTCCCGGTCTGCGCCAGCCACCCGTTGCCCTCGTGCCCGGGCTGAAGCACCCGTTGGAGCGACTCGTCGACCACGACCGTGCCGGGGCCGGGAAGGAACGAGCCCACCTCGACGGGGTCGACGGAGGTGGCGTGCATCTGCGCCCCGGTCTCCGAGGACCCGGCCGAGTCCGAGATCACGAGGTCGGGCAGGCGTTCCATCGCCAGGGCGCGCACAGCCGGGGTGAGGGGCGCGCCGCCGTTGCCCACGGCGAAGAAGGACGAGAGGTCGTACTGCTTGCGGTCGAGCTGGAGCAGGAGCGGCCGCAGGACGGCATCACCCACGACGGTCATGGTGTTGGCCCGCTCGCGCTCGACGGTCGACCATACGTCGTCGGGGTCGACCCGTCGCGGGTCGTCCGGGAAGACGATCGTGGCGCCTTGGGCCATGAGCATGAAGGCCGCCCACTGGGCCGCGCCGTGCATGAGCGGTGGCAGGAGCAGCAGCCGCAGCGGGAAGCTCTCCGCCAGCCGCGCCGTGATGTCCTCGTAGCTGGTCACGATCTCCCAGGTGCCCACCTTCCTGCCGCCCATGGCGGCCATGAAGATGTCGTGCTGGCGCCACAGCACGCCCTTGGGCATGCCGGTCGTGCCCCCCGTGTAGAGAATGTAGAGGTCGTCGGGGGAGGGGTCGACCGGGGGTCCGGCAGGATCGCCTTCGGCGAGGGCCTCCTCGTACGCCACCGCCCCGTCGAGGAGGGGGTGGCCCGATTCGTCCGCCACCTGGAGCAGCGCGTCGGGCGGCGAGCTCAGCTCGGGCAGCACCTCGGCGAACGTCGGCGCCAGCGAGGCGTGGAGGATCAGGGCGCGGGGCTTGGCGTCGTCGAGCAGGTAGCGAAGCTCCTCGCCCACGTAGCGGTAGTTGACGTTGAACGGGGCGACCCGGGCCCGGTACGAGCCGAGCATGCCCTCTAGGTACTCGTTGCCGTTGTAGAGGGCGAGGGCCACGTGGTCCTGGCCCGACTCCCATCCCTGCAGCTCGTCTCGCTCGCGGTGCGTCCGCAGGCCGCGGCCGTACAGGTAGGAGGCCAGGCGGCGCGACCGCTCGGCCAGGTCGGCGTAGGAGAGGCGCCGGTCGCGCCAGACGACACACTCCCGGTCGGCCATGGACTCGACCAGGGTGTCGAAGGCCTTGGCCAGGTTGAACTGCACGGCCGGCTGCGGTTGCGCCGACGTCGGCTGGGCGGTCTCGGGCACGGGCGCAGACTAGCGGCGCATCCCGCTGGGACACGATGCCATCCTTGCGCTGCCCGTTCACGACCGTGGACGCGTCGTTGATCTCGAAGTTCAAGATCAAGTCGTAGCGCGCCACCGCGCCTGACGTGGCGGGCCAGGATCGCCACCTTCCATCCGGCGGCTGCCATCGGCAATGATCGCGAGGTGGACCTCAAGAACCCTGCCACCGGTGAGGCCATCAGGACCATCGAGGGTCTGAGCGCCGACGAGACCGACGCCGCCATCCGGCGCGCCGCCGGCGCTTTCGAGTCGTGGCGCGTCGTTGCGCCGGGCGACCGGGCGCGGCTGCTCCGTCGTTTCGCCGACGCCGTCGACGGAGCCCGGGAGGAGCTGGCCGCCCTGGAGGTGGCCAACGCCGGGCACGTGATCGGGAACGCCCGGTGGGAGGCCGCGAACGTCCGTGACGTGATTGAGTACTACGCCGCCGCGCCGGAACGCCTGACGGGTCGCCAGATCCCCGTCCCCGGCGGCATCGACGTCACCTTCCACGAGCCCCTCGGTGTGGTCGGCGTCATCGTGCCGTGGAACTTCCCCATGGCCATTGCCGGGTGGGGCTTCGCTCCGGCGCTGGCCGCAGGCAACACGGTCGTCCTCAAACCGGCCGAGCTCACCCCGCTCAGCGCGCTGCGCATCGGCGAGCTCGCGCTCGAGGCGGGGCTGCCCGAGGGAGTGCTCCAGGTCCTGCCGGGCAAGGGGAGCGTGGTCGGCGAGCGCTTCGTCTCGCATGCCGCGGTGCGCAAGGTGTGCTTCACCGGCTCGACCGAGGTGGGGCGCGAGATCATGGCGGGCTGCGCGCGCCAGATCAAGCGGGTGACGCTCGAGCTGGGCGGCAAGAGCGCCAACATCGTCTTCTCCGACGCCGACCTCGAGCTCGCCGCCGCCCGCGCCCCGCGCGGGGTGTTCGACAACGCCGGGCAGGACTGCTGTGCGCGCTCGCGCATCCTGGTGGAGCGCACCGTGTACGACCGCTTCCTCGAGCTGCTCGAACCGGCGGTGTCCGGCGTCGTCGTGGGCGACCCCGCACTGGAGGCGACCGAGATGGGCCCGCTCATTTCGGAGTCGCACCTCGCCACCGTGGCCTCGTTCGTGCCCGACGGCGCCCCGGTGGCCGTGCGCGGCAGCTGTCCGGAGGGACCGGGCAACTGGTTCGCCCCGACCGTCCTGGCCCCGGTCGACCCCGTCGACCGGGCGGCCACCGAGGAGATCTTCGGACCGGTGGTCGTGGTCATACCCTTCGAGGACGAGGAGGACGCGGTCCGCCTGGCCAACGACACCCCGTACGGTCTGTCGGGCTCGTTGTGGACGCGTGACGTGGGTCGGGCCATGCGCGTGGCTCGGGCCGTCGAGACGGGGACGCTGTCGGTGAACTCGCACAGCTCCGTGCGCTACTGGACCCCTTTCGGCGGGGCCAAGCAGTCGGGCATCGGCCGCGAGCTCGGGCCCGATGCGCTCGACGGGTTCACCGACGTGAAGAACGTCTTCATCAGCTCGGAGTGAGCTGGCCTCTCACGTGGGGGCCCTCACCGGGACCCGCGGCGGGCGACCTACGACCCAAGGAGAGAACACGACGTGAGCGACGTGAGCAGCGGTACCGACGGCATCCCGTACGCGCACCGGCTGGCCGGCCGGGTGGCCGTGGTCACGGGAGGGGCCAGCGGCATCGGGCGGGCCATGTGCGAGCGCTTCGCCCGCGAGGGCGCGGTCGTCGTCGTGGTGGACGTGGACGAGATGGCGGGCGGCGAGGTGGCGGCGTCGGTGGGCGGGAAGTTCCTCAGGGCCGACGTGACCTCCGCCACCGAGGTCGAGGAGCTGTACGGGGCGGTCGCCGCCGAATTCGGCCACATCGATGTGTGTTGCAACAACGCGGGGATAAGCCCGCCCGACGACGACTCAATCCTCGAGACCGGTCTCGAGGCGTGGGAACGGGTACAGCGGGTGAACCTGACGTCGGTCTACCTGTGCTGCAAGCACGCGCTGCCGCACCTGCTGGCCCGTGGCCGCGGCTCCATCGTCAACACCGCGTCCTTCGTCGCAGTGTTGGGTGCGGCGACGAGCCAGATCAGCTACACCGCGTCGAAGGGCGGCGTGCTCGCCCTCTCGCGCGAGCTCGGCGTGCAGTTCGCCCGCCAGGGTGTGCGCGTCAACGCGCTCTGCCCGGGGCCCGTGAACACCCCGTTGCTCCAGGAGCTCTTCGCCAAGGATCCCGAGCGCGCCGCCCGCCGCCTGGTGCACATCCCCATGGGACGTTTCGGCGAGGCCAGCGAGATCGCGGCGGCGGCGGCGTTCCTGGCCAGCGACGACTCGTCTTTCATCACAGCCGCGACCTTCCTCGTGGACGGCGGGATCTCCGGCGCCTACGTGACCCCGCTCTGACGGCGGAAGGGATCGGCCGGGCCGTCTCCTCCCGTTGCAGCCGTCCGGGCCGAGAGAATCGGCGCGCGCACCGTGAGGACGGTCTGCGATATGGGGGACGCCTGCAACATGGGGATGAGTTGCACCGTGGGGGGTCGCGCCGGACCATCGCGATGAGTTGCACCATGGGGATGAGTTGGGGACGGTGGTGCCCGATACTGGGGACGACGGCGAGAAAGATGGGGAGAACGTCTGGATTTCGCGAATGTCCATTGACCTTGTGTGACCAGAAGCGCAATCTGTTTTCCAGTTCGGAATCGACAGCACACCGAACCTCAAGCGAACACCGAGAGGTGGGAGCGAGGGAAGCCCGAAGGGAAGCCGCAAGGACGAACGGAGGGAGGCCGAGAGAACGTCGTACGGCGGGATCGAGGGCCGGTGACGGGACCCGCGAGGGGAACGTGGCCGGCGTGTGCTGGAGATTTCGCGCTGAAAACGAATGTCCGTGGCAGGTCACGACGGCTTCCCTGGAGCCGGCGAGTCCGGTTCGGGCGGGGGTTGTCCGACACGGCCTCCGCTCGGGCTAAGCGGGCAGTCGCAGACGTAGCCCCGAGGAGCGCGGGAGGCTTCGGCCGACCGGTTACTCGGGGTTGCGTCGCGTCCGGGGACCGGTGAGTCGGGCCTCGGGCAGCGGTGCGACGGGATGCGGGGGAGGACGGCCTCAGCCCACCGACGACCAGAGCGACGCCGGTCGCTCGCCCCGGCCCACCTGGCGGTTGATCTCAGCCTGGACGAGCGAGAGATCGTCGGGATGGGTGACCCCGACGCAGCGCCCGCTGGCGGGGAGCACGGTGAACGAGGCGGAACCGAGCGACGAGGCGACGACCTCGGGCAGCAGCACCTCCGCCTCTTCCGACGCCTCCGTGGCGGCATCCATGGCGGCCTGCAAGGTCCGGTGGAAGGCCGGGGTGAAGCCCCACAGGTTCATGGACACCCGTGCGTCGGGCGAAAGGGTCGCCGGCTCACGACCGTCGCCCGCTACGAACTCGCCGTCGGCCGTCGCCCTCACCTGGCGGCGTTCGTCGACGGCGAGCAGCTCCCCGTCCTCGCCCACCCGGCAGATCCCCCGGGTGACCGGCGAGAGGCCGACGACGGCGTCGGCCAGCCGGTAGCCGACCAGGGCGTTGGTTCCGGTGCCCGCCATCAGGTGCGAGGCCAGCATGGTGCATCCGGACGTGCCGTAGACGTCGTCGGCGTTGCAAACGCCGTAGGGCGCATCGCCGACGAACTCTGACGCGCACAGCACGGCGTGGACGGTGCCGAGGGGCGCGGGCTGCAGGGCGAACCGCACGTCGACCGCCTTGGGCCACGTGTGCTCGACGTGATAGCGGATGGCGGGCCCCGTGCTCGGTCCGAGCACCAGGACGACGGTGCCGAACCCTCCGGCCAGGGCGTCGCTGGCCACGAAGTCGATCACGGCCTCGCCGTGGAGGCCGATGGGGGCCAGGGGCTTGCACCCGCCGTACCGCCGGGCCCGGCCTGCGGCGAGGAGGACCAGTGGCGGGGCCGACCCGGGCGCGGCCGCGGTCACCCGTTCCAGCGGTAGACGGCGCTGGCCCAGGTCATGCCGCCACCGAACCCCGTCAGGAGCAGGGTGTCCCCGTCGTGGACCCGCCCGGCTCCGATGGCGTCGTGGAGCGCGAGGGGAATGGAGGCCGACGAGGTGTTGCCGTAGCGGTCGATGACCACGGCCGTGCGCTCCTCGGGGATGCCGAGGCGCTGGCAGGCGGCCAGAATGATGCGCAGGTTGGCCTGGTGCGGCACCATCAGGGAGACGTCGTCG
Organism: uncultured Acidimicrobiaceae bacterium; assembly: GCA_963828505.1. Taxonomy (GTDB): domain Bacteria; phylum Actinomycetota; class Acidimicrobiia; order Acidimicrobiales; family RAAP-2; genus Bog-473. The sequence continues at coordinate 36,641 of CAWHFM010000026.1, read as the reverse complement.
GGGCCGATGCCGGCGTCGGCCATGGCCCGCTCCGCCGATTCGACCACGACGCGCACGGCCCGGCGGAAGACCTCCTTGCCGTCCATGAAGAGCGTGCCGCCGTGCTCGCACTTGAGGAGGTGCCGCAACGACCCGTCCGAGTTCATGTTCCAGCTGAGGAGGTCGCCGGGACCGTCGACGGGCTCGACCACGACCGCGCCCGCGCCGTCGCCGACGATGATGGCGATTTTGCGGTCGTCCATGTCGGTGATCCGGCTCAGTGTCTCGGATCCGACGAGCAGCACCGGACCCGAGCCCACCGCGACGAGCCCCGCCGTCACGATCAACCCGTAGACGAAGCCGGAGCAGGCCGCGTTGATGTCCATGGCGCCACCTTTGATGCCGATCCCGTGCTGCACGCTCGGGGCGGTGCCGGGCACGATCCCGTCGGGCGTCGTGGTGGCGAGAACCAGGTGATCGATCTGGTCGGGGGTGCGCCCGGCATCGGCCAACGCCGCCAGCCCGGCCTCGACGGCGAGGCCCGACGTCGTGCCGCCGATGCGGCGCTCCCGGATGCCCGTCCGCTCGACGATCCACTCGTCACTCGTATCGAGGCTGGCGGCCATGTCGTCGTTGGTCACGACCTTGTCCGGCAGGGCGATGCCGCAGCCGGTGATCCGGATGCCCCTCACATCCCTGGGCCCGAGCCGGCGCGCACGGCATGGATGCCGACGAACCCCGCGTCGCCATAGACGATGCCGCCCGTGTTGACGGCCACACCGGACCGGGCACCAGCGACCTGGCGGGCGCCGGCACGGCCCCTGAACTGGGTGGCGAGCTCGACTACCTGGGCCAGGCCCGTCGCGCCCAGGGGGTGGCCCCGCCCCACCAGGCCGCCGCTCGGGTTGACGGCCAGGCCGGGAGTGTCCACACCGGTGCCGCCGGACTCGGTGGCGGGCCCCGCCTGGCCCGCCGCGAAGAAGCCGAGGGACTCCAGCGCGTAGAGCTCCTCGGCGGCCGTGGCGTCGTGCAGCTCGACGAGGTCGAACTCGTCCGGCCCGAGGCCGCACGTCTCCCAGAGCGCGTCGGCGGCCTGGGCCAGCCGGTCGTGGTAGTCGATGGAGCCGTTGCCGGAACGCGCCACGGACCCGATGATACGGGGGGCGGACGCCGGGGCCCGGACGTCGGGCCCGCCCAGCACGAGCGCGGCGGCGCCGTCGGTGAACGAGCTGCACATCAGGCGCGTCAGGACGCCGGCGACCTGGGGGGCCCCCAGGACGTCCTCGACGGTCACCGTGCGCTGCCACTGGGCGAGCGGGTTGCGAGCAGCGTGGTCGAATGCCTTGACCGCGGCGGAGGCGATCTGACGCGGGGTGGCGCCGACGTCGGCCATCAGCCGCTCCGCCCACGTGTTGTTGAGGCCCATCAGGATGCTGCCGGCCGGGTTGTCGTCGGCGTGCTTGCGCTCGTGCAGGTCGGCGCGATATTCCGCCGGCAGCCCGTCCTCGATCCCGGCGATGGTCTCGGCCCGGCTGCCCGTCCACATCTTCTCGACGCCCAGGGCGAGCACGGGGCGGTCCTGGGTCTGGGCGACCATCGTGGCCAGGTGGAGCGCGGAGCTGCCGCCGGCGCACGAATTGTCGACGTTGATGATCGCCACGTCGTTGAGGCCCGCCTTGCGCAGCCAGGTCTGGCCTCGCAGGCAGCCCTGGTCGCACAGGCGGCCGGCCAGGGCGTTGCCCACCAGGACGAGACCCAGCTCGTGGGGGGACACACCGGCGTCGCCCAGGGCCTCGTGGGTGACCTGGTAGGCCATCGTCTCGGGGGACAGGTCGCGCCGGCTCATGTCGGACATGCCCGTGCCGAGGACGGCCACGCCCGCTCCGCTCATGACAGGGTTCCGGCCAGGGCGTGTGATCCGGTGAACGCCCGGCGCAACGACACGAAGTGCTCGAGCGCAGGTGACCCGGCCACCATGACGACGATGTGGCGCGCCCCGGCGTCGGCGAAACGATGGAGTACGGCGGCGCACGCGTCGGCGGGACCGGCCACCAGGTGCCGCCGGAACGCCTTCGCCGGCAGCCGGTACAGCCGTGAGAGCCAGCGCGCCCCCCGCTCGTGGGCGCCGTCGTCGTCGCCCACGCAGGCGAAGACGACGACGGCCGGCTCGACGGCGTCGGGGTCCCGACCGGCCTCAGACGTCTCGCGCCGGAGCTCGGCCAGCGCCGGCGCGTACTCCTCTGGGGTCAGGAAGAGCGGGATGAAGCCGTCGCCCACCGCGGCCGCCCTGCGCCTGGCCGCCACGCTCGATCCCCCGATGAAGACGGGCACCGGCACCGAGGCCGGCTGCTGGACGTAGTCCGAGGGAGGAGTGGGGTCGAGGTCCCAGGCGCGGTGCAGCTCGCCGATGCCCTCATCCATGAGGCGTCCCCGGCACCCGAATTCGACGCCGGCACGGTCGTACTCGCCTGGGTGGATGCCGACGCCGAGCCCGAGGACGAAGCGTCCCCCGGAGAGGATCTGGAGCGCGGTCGCCTGCTTGGCCACGGCGCCCGGACGACGCAATGGAAGTTGCAGAACGCAGGTGCCCAAGGTAGGCCCGGTAGTCGAAGCGGCGGCCACGGCCAGCGTCGTGAAGGCCTCGGCCATCGGGTGGGGCCAGAACAGGTGGTCCACCGCCCACAAGGAGTCGGCGCCCGCGCCTTCGGCTCGGCGACAGAGCTCGGCCAGCTCGGCGGCGCTCCCGGTAGTACCGTTGGTACTACCGCCGTTTTCGGGCAGTTCTCCCAGCGTGGTGGGGGGAAGGACCAATCCCAGCGATGGACCCTGCGCAACTCTTCCTACCGGGGTCACACCGACATCGTACCGCCGCGACTGTCACGTGGCTACTCCGTAGGACCCGGCCCGGACGCCCGCTCGGGCATGTCGATCACGGCCAGGGTGCAACGGGCAGTGCAGATGGCCCGGTCGTCGTCGCCGGTCAGGCTGATGGACCAGACCTGCACCGTGCGACCGACCCGGACCGGCGTCGCCCGGGCGGTCAGGTGCCCGTCACTGACCGGGCGGAGGTGGCTGGCGTTGAGCTCTATCCCGACGACACCGCGACCGGGAGGGGCGTTGAGCGCGGCGCCGAAGCTGGCCGCCGACTCGGCCAACAGGGCCGAAACGCCGCCGTGGAGGATGCCGTAGGGCTGGTGCACCCTCCAGTCCACCGGGAGGCGCATGACGACCTGCTCCGGTCTCGCCTCAATGATCTCGACCCCCAACAGATCGTGGACGTTGGGGACGTCGCTGAAGCTCGGCGGAAGGGCGTCGCGCCCGGACGGGGCCGGCGGGGTCGGGGTCGGGGTCGGCGGGGTCCGGGGTCGGCGGGGTCGGCGGGGTCGGCGGGGTCGGAGGGGTCGGAGGACTTGTCACCGGCGGATGCTAGCGGCGCTCCGTTTAGTCTGACCGCGTGAACGGCGGCCGCGTCGACCTGCGAAGCGACACCGTCACCAGGCCGACCCCCGCCATGCGGCGCGCCATGGCCGAGGCGGAGGTTGGCGACGACGACTACGGCGAGGACCCCACGGTGCGGGCGCTCGAGGAGGCCTTCGCGGCCCGGGTCGGGAAGGCGGCTGCCCTCTTCGTCGCCTCCGGTGTGATGGCGAACCAGGTGGCTCTGCGCGTCCTGTGCGCGCCGGGCACGGCAGTGGTGGCCGGACGCCGCCAGCACGTGGTGGCGTACGAGTACGGCGCGGCGTCGAAGAACGCGGGCGTCCAGTTCCACACGGTCGACGACGTGGACGGCATGGTGCGCGCCGACGACGTGACCGAGGCGCGCCGGTCGTCCGAGAACCACCAGCCGGCGGTGTCGCTGGTCAGCATCGAGAACACGCACATGGCGGCGTCGGGCGCCATCTGGAGCGAGGCTCGCCTGCGGGTGTTGGCCGAGGCGGCCGGGCCGGTGCCCATCCACCTCGACGGGGCCCGGCTCTTCAACGCCGAGGCCGCCAGCGGCGTGGCTGCGGCCGACTGGGCCCGGCCCGCCACCACGGTGATGTGCTGCCTGTCCAAGGGGCTGTGCGCTCCGGTCGGGTCCCTGTTGGCGGGGGACGCCGACGTCGTGGCGGCGGCGCGCCTCGAGCGCAAGCGCCTCGGGGGCGGCATGCGCCAGGCGGGCGTGCTCGCCGCGCCTGGTCTGGTGGCGCTGCGCGACATGGTCGGCCGACTGCCCGAGGACCACGCGCGGGCGGCCCGACTGGCCGATGCGGTCGCGGCCCGCTGGCCCTCGTGCGGCCTCGACCCGGTGTCGGTGCGCACCAACATCGTCACCTTCGACCACGCCGACCCCGAGAAGCTGCTCGACCACCTGGGCCGGCACGGGGTCCTGGCCCATGCCATCGCGCCGCGGACGGTCCGCTTCGTGACCCACCACGATGTCGACGACGACGGCGTGGCCATGGCCGTACGGGCCATCGGCGGCGCGCCGTGAAGGTCCGCATCGGCATCGGTGCGGGCGGTGCGGACCTCGGGCCCGACGAGGTCGTCGCGCTGGGCCACGGCATCCGGGACTCGGGGTTCGACTCCCTGTGGCTGTCGGAGGTGCTCACGAGACCGGGCCCGGACCCCATGGTCGGGTTGGCCTGGGCGTCAGGCGCCTGCCCCAAGCTGAAAATAGGGACGACCATGCTGCTCCCGGGGCGCAACCTCGTCTGGCTGGCCAAGGCGGTGGCGACGCTCGACCAGCTCTCGGGTGGCCGGTTCCTCTTGACCTTCGTGCCTGGCCTCGCCATCGGCGCGGAACGCTCCGCCATCGGGATCTCGACGGCGGAGCGGGCCTCTCTGATGGAGGACGCCCTGCCCGTGCTACGCCGGCTGTGGTCCGGCGAAGTGGTCAGCCACGATGGCCCGGCCGGCACGTTCGCCGATGTGTCCGTGTCGCCGCGGCCGGTCCAAGAACCCTTCGACGTGTGGCTGGGCGGGAACCTGCCGGCCGCGCTCGAGCGCTGCGGGCGCCTGGCCGACGGCTGGATCCCCGCGTTCTGCACGCCCGAGGACGCGGCGGCGGGCAAGCGGGTGATCGACGAGGTGGCGGAGGCCAACGGGCGCACCATCGATCCCGAGCACTTCGGGGTCAGCCTGGGCTACGCCCCCGAAGGGACCGACCTCACAGCGCTCGCCAGCTCGCCGCTGGCGCGCCGGGCACGCGGCAGACCCCTGGAGCAGTTGGTACCTGTCGGCCTCGGTGGTCTGCGCGACATGATCGGCCGTTTCCTTCAGGTGGGGTTCTCCAAGTTCGTCGTGCGTCCCATGGCGCCGCCCGCGTCATGGGACGAGGAGCTGAGCCGGTTGGCGGCGAGCGTCGGCGACCTGCAGACCTGATCGGGCCGGCGTCCGCGCACCGTACTCTGCTGTCCATGCCTGAACGCCCTCTGACGCTGATGGCCGTGCACGCGCACCCCGACGACGAGGCGATCGGGACGGGCGGGGTCCTGGCCAAGTACTCCGACGAGGGTGTGCGCACCGTGCTGGTCACGTGCACGAACGGCGAGCTCGGCGACGCGCCCGGCGGGCTGAAGCCGGGCGACCCCGGCCACGACGAGGGCGTGGTGGTGCCGCTGCGCCGTCGCGAGTTGGAGGCGAGCTGCGACGTCCTCGGGGTGTCGCAGCTGGAGCTCCTGGGCTACCACGACTCGGGCATGGACGGCTGGCCCCAGAACGACGCGCCCGGCAGCTTCTGGCGCACCCCGGTGGAGGAGCCCGCGGCGCGCCTGGCCGAGCTGATGCGAAGGTACGAGCCGCAGGTGGTCGTCACCTACGACGAGAACGGCTTCTACGGGCACCCCGACCACATAAAGGCCAACCGGGTGACACGCGCTGCACTGGAGCGATCGGGGATCGCGGCGAAGCTCTACTACACCGCGTTCGGGCGCGAGGCGATCCGGCGGTTCCGCACCCTGATGGCGGAGGCGGGCACCGAGGAGCCCGAGGAAGTGGCGGAGAACCCCGACTTCGGCACCCCCGACGAGCTCATCACGACCGTGGTGGACGTGAGCGCCGTCGCGGGACGCAAGTACGCCTCCCTCGGTGCCCACGCCAGCCAGAGCGACAACATCTTCTTCCTCCAGATGGGCGAGGAGCTGTTCTCCTCGGTCATGGGCTCCGAGAGCTTCGTCCGCGTGACCGACCCGACGGGTGAGCCGGTACCCGAGGACGACCTCTTCGCCGGTCTGCGCTGATCCGTCCCTTTCGCTCGTCGTCGGCCTCGCGGCGGCCGGCGCCGACGCTGAGGAGGGCGGCGAGCCCGAGCAGCACCGCCGTGGCGACCTCCAGCGCGAAGGCCTGCTGGGCGAAGGGGGCGAGCCACGTCTCCTCGAAGCCGAACAGCCCGTGCACCACGGAGATGAGGAACCCGCCCAGGGTGGCGAGCACGAAGCCGATCCCGACCAGGGCCGCCCAGAGGCGGCGCACGACGACGAGCCCGAGCCCGATCACCAGGCCGGCGATCGACTGGAGCAGGAAGAGAGGACCGATGGTGGCGATGGAGCGGTACCCATCGTCCCAGAGGTGGTAGTGGATGGCGGCGGACCACACCAGCAGCCCCCCTCCCAGAGCGAACACCAGGTCGGTGACCAGGTCCCGCGCCCTGCGGGAGCTCCCGGGTCCGCGCGTGAGCACCTTCAGTTGCACGGCGCCGGGACGCAGGCGGGCCGGGTGATGGGTGACAGGCGCGTCGGCGGGCATGAACGGGGTACGGACAGGCCCCGGTCCGGGATGGCGCCGACCAGGGGAAATCTCCGGGTCGCCCTGAGCCGTACAACTGTTCGGTGAGAGAATCGCACATGACCGGGACCGAGCCGTCCGACGAGGCCGTGCTGGCCGGGATGGCTGTCGGGGAGCAGGCGGCCGCGGTCACGTTCGTGCGCCGCTACCAGCGCCGGGTCTTCGGCCTGGCCTACTCCATGACGGGGGATTCGGGCGTGGCCGAGGACGTGGCCCAGGAGGCCTTGTTGCGGGCGTGGCGCCACGCCCCGGTCTTCGACCCCCGCCGCGGCTCGGTGGCGTCGTGGGTGCTCACGATCACCCGGAACCTGGCCATTGACGCCCTGCGCATGCGCCGGGCCGTCCCGACCGACCCCGAAGACTTCGCCGCCTTGGCCCAGGTGAGCGGCGAGTACCTCCCGGAGGACGCCCTCGGCCGAGGGGACGCGCGCGACACGGTGCAACGGGCACTCGCCGGGCTCCCCGAGACACAGCGCCGCGCCGTCGTGCTCGCCGCTGTCTACGGCCGCACCGCACTCGAGATAAGCGAGTCCGAGGGGATCCCGCTGGGGACGGCGAAGACGCGGATCAGGACGGCGCTCATCCGCCTGCGCGGCGCGGTCGAGCACGACAAGGGGTGGGCCGAGGGGGTGACGGAGCAGACATGAGCACTTCCAGAGACGACACGAACACCTGCGACGCGTTCGCCGACGAGCTGCCCGAGCTCGCGCTCGGCGTGCTCACCGGCCGCGACCGCGCCCGCGTGCTGGCCCACGTCGACTCGTGCCCGCGCTGCGCGGACGAGCTCGAGCACCTGGCGCGCACCGCGGACACGGTCGTGCAGATTGCGCCGGAGATGGAGCCCCCGCTCGGCTTCGAGGTGCGCCTGTTCGAGCGGATGGGTGTGGCCGAGTCGCCGCGGCGGCGCTTGGGCCGGAATGTGCCGCGCTGGATGCCGGTGGCCGCTGCAGCGGCGGTGATCGCGCTCGGCCTCGGGTTGGGCCTCGGGTTCTCGTCGGCGCCGTCGACGTCACCGCCGGCGACCGCGCAGCGCGGCCATTCGGCCCGCCCCACGGTCGTCTCGGCGGCGCTGGTGGACGGCGGCCGCACGGTCGGGCACGTCGTCGCCTCGGGCGGGGCGAGCCCGTGGATGTCGATGATGCTCGCCGACTCGTCGGCCCGGGGATGGGTGTCGTGCGTGGTGGTGACCGACTCCGGACAGCGCAAGACCGTGGGCACGTTCATGGCCAAGGCGGGCTATGCGGCGTGGAGCGTCCCGCTGCCCGTCGATCCCTCCCGGCTGCGCGCGGCCGAGGTCCTCGACTCCGGGGGTGCGATCATCGCGTCCGCGGTGCTGAGTTGACCGGCTCCGCGATCCCTGGGCCAAGCCGACCAGCACCGCTTGGCGGCGCCGGTCGGCTCAGCGGGGACTTCTCGGTGAGCCGACCGGGTGGGGCAGCTCAGTACCGGTAGGTATCGGGCTTGAAGGGGCCTTCGACCGGCACACCGATGTAGTCGGCTTGCTCCTGGCTCAATGTCGTGAGCTTTACGCCCAAGGCGTCGAGGTGCAGGCGGGCCACCTTCTCGTCGAGGTGCTTGGGCAGCACGTAGACGTCGTTGTGGTACTGGCCGGTCTGGTTGTACAGCTCCAGCTGTGCCATGACCTGGTTGGTGAACGAGTTGGACATAACGAAGCTCGGGTGGCCCGTGGCGTTGCCCAGGTTCAGCAGCCGCCCCTCCGACAGGACGATGACGGCGTGGCCGTCGGGGAAGATCCACTTGTCCACCTGGGGCTTGATGTTGACCCGCTCGACGCCGGGGACCCGGGCCAGGCCGGCCATGTCGATCTCGTTGTCGAAGTGGCCGATATTGCCCACGATGGCCTGGTGCTTCATGGCCGTCATGTGCGCGGCCGTGATGATGTCCTTGTTCCCCGTGGCGGTGATGATGATGTCGGCGACGGGCAGGACGTCCTCGAGCGTCGAGACCTGGAAGCCCTCCATGGCGGCCTGCAGGGCGCAGATCGGGTCGACCTCCGTGATCACGACGCGGGCCCCCTGACCGGCGAGCGACTGCGCGCAGCCCTTCCCGACGTCGCCGAAACCGCAGACGACCGCGACCTTGCCGCCGATCAGCACATCGGTGGCGCGGTTGATGCCGTCGACCAGCGAATGACGGCAGCCGTACTTGTTGTCGAACTTGGACTTGGTCACGGAGTCGTTCACGTTGATGGCGGGGAAGAGGAGCTCACCCTTCTTGGCCATGTCGGCCAGCCGGTGCACGCCTGTCGTGGTCTCCTCGGTGACGCCCTTGATCCCGTTGGCGACGGAGGTCCAGCGACCGGGGTCCTCGGCCAGGGTTCGACCGAGCAGCTCGAGCACCACGGCGAACTCCTCGGAGTCGGCCGTCGAGGGGTCGGGCACGGAACCCGCCTTCTCGAACTCGACTCCCTTGTGCACGAGCAGGGTGGCGTCGCCGCCGTCGTCGAGGATCATGTTCGGCCCGCTCTCGCCGGGCCAGGTCAGGGCTTGCTCGGTGCACCACCAGTACTCCTCGAGCGTCTCCCCCTTCCAGGCGAACACCGGCACCCCCTTGGGGTCGTCGACCGTGCCGTCGGGTCCGACCGCGACCGCGGCCGCGGCGTGGTCCTGGGTCGAGAAGATGTTGCAGCTGGCCCACCGCACCCGGGCGCCGAGGGCGACCAGGGTCTCGATGAGGACGGCCGTCTGCACCGTCATGTGCAGCGACCCGGTGATGCGGGCGCCGGCCAGAGGCGTGGTGGCGGCGAATTCGGCCCGCATGGCCATGAGGCCTGGCATCTCGTGCTCGGCCAGCTCGATCTCCTTGCGGCCGAACTCGGCCAGGGAGAGGTCTGCCACCTTGAAGGGCGGGTGGGTGCTCATGTCGAAGCTCCTTGTGTCGTGATGGTCTGACTCGGGCCCACGCGGGCGCGCGAACCTGCTTCGGGCCATACGGCGGAGGCGCAACGCACGTGCTCCGACCTCTGTCGGAGGCCGCTTACCCAGGCCAAGAATAGGCGCGGCCGGGGGCTGCTTGCGACGACGTCCGCTCCGGCGCCCCTCCAGCGGAAGCACCCGTCCTCTCTTGTCCCGGCTCGGGGTGCCCGAATCTCCGCGAACCGGGCCGGAGGGCGAGCCGGTCGCTCCGATCCTGGTCGCGACCGGATTACGGGTCTCTGTCACAGAAACCCTCACGGATTCCTCGTGCGCCCGTCGCGGCCGCTGACGGACGATTGTCGCAGAGGGTGGACGATTCGGAGGGAACGCACGGTTGGCCGAAAGAACCGACCGTCACATTGCAGGATCCGGGCGCGACCGACCAGGACGGGTTCGGTCGATCGGTGGCCGTCGAGGGAAAGACCATCGTCGTGGATGCCTATCAGTCCGATGCCGCGAGCGGAGCCGCCTACATCTACCAAGAGGGCTCGTCGGGCTGGCCGACGACGCCGACCCTCACCTTGAGCCATCCCTTGGACCGAGGTGAGTTCGGCGATTTCATCGGGATCGCAGGCGACACCATCGCGGTCGGCGCCGACTTCACCGATGAGGACTCAGGAGCGGCCTACCTCTACGTGAAGGGTGCATCGGGGGGGAATCGGGGCCACGTACATCTACACGCACGGCCCGTCCGGATGGCCGACCGCTCCCACGGCGACGCTGCCTGCTCCCGCGAGTTCAGTGCATCAGTTCGGAGAGTCGGTCGCGACCTCGGGCGACACAGTGATCGTCACTGCGTTCGACGGACCAATATCGGGCTATGTGTACACCGAAGCACGGGTGTCTGGCCGACCAATCCGACCGGAAGTCTTACGGGCCGACCGGCCGCGAGTGTCGTCTCAATGTCGGGGACCACCGCCGTCATCGGCGACTTCGGACAGAACGACTTCGCGGGACTCGCCAAGAACCTCGAGCTGTGATGACGGCATTTACCAGCCGTATTGCCATCCGAAATTCTTGCCGCACCTGAAGGCGCTCATCGCCTCACGTTCTCGCCCGGCGCCTGTGCTGCTTCATTCCTCGGTCCTTTGTCGAGATCGAGACCGGGCGGGTGTGGCGCTGTGAACGCTCTCGTGGACCAAGCTCAGGCACCTCACGTCGATCGTCGACGTGGCGAGTACCGACCACCTGCGACCGCGATCGGGTTGGTAGGCATGGAGTCGGCGCGTTTCCTGCGCTCAGTGGGTGATCGCGCTCATGCCGTAGGATGACGTCGGCGCATCGCGCCACTCTCAGTTCCGCGGTGTCGGAATTGCTCGCGAAGTAGGCTTGAGCGTCAAGGACGACTCTGGCTCAGAGTGTTCCCGCAACGTCAGAGTATTCCGCCCCCGTAGCTCAGGGGATAGAGCGTCGGTTTCCTAAACCGTGCGTCGCAGGTTCGAATCCTGCCGGGGGCGCTCGTTGACCTGGACTTTTGTGGCCCTTAATCCGGCCGTGCAACATACGTGCAACACCGCCGAGGTCTTACATCGATGTTGTTTAGGGGCGCTGGCCTCGGTAATGTGCAGCCCGTGCAGCGTCGAATACGGGCGGCCAACCGTGCTCGGTGGTCCCACACCGTGGTGATGTGGGCGGGCCGTGACGGCGACGTCAGGGTCGTGCACCGACGCCTGCCTCCGCGTTCTTGGCGCCGCGGTGAGCGCGCGCCGAGCTGGCCGACTTCCTGCCCGATGACGACCGCTCCCTCGACGACGGCTACACGGCCGTCGAGCTCGACGCCGCGTGCGCCGCGCTGCTCGCATGGGTCCGCACTCTCGCCGCGTGCGCGACGGCCGCCCCCGCTGAGTGGGGCGTCCCAGTCGACGAGCCCGCGGCACCCGCCCCGCTCGATCGCTTGACCCCGCGGCGACCGCACGCGCCCGACACGGTCCTCCTCGAGGAGCGGCGAGCGGCATAGGACCCCGCCCTCCTCCGGTCCCTGAATCTTCCGACCTTGGAGGGCTTCGTGCTCTTGCTGTTGATGTACCTCGTGTCGCTCACCGCTCGGGTGAGCAGCCGCAAACCGCCCCGCTGGGCGTTGCTCAAAGACGCCGCCGAATATGCCGGCATCAAGCCCAGGACCCTGCGCGACTGGGTTCGCAAGGGCCGCGTCCCGGCCGATCGCATCGGGCCTCGCCTGTTGCAGGTCGACCTCAACGAGATCGACCGGTTGCGCCGGCGCGTGCCCGCGGCGCAGCCTCGGCGCGACGAAGGCGCGGCGTGACCGGGCCTTCGCCGAAACTTCCCGGCGCCGGGAGGTTCGAGCGATGTGACCCGCCGTACCACCGCCTCGATTGTGCGGGCGGGGCGGACTGCGACGCCGACGAGACCCAGGACCGGGAGCCCATCGCACCGGCCCGGTACTCGACGAGGACCGCCGTAAACGACTGAAGGTCGCCCCGAGCGAGGCGACCCCCAGCGCACAACGAACGTCCCAACAACGCAGAGGGAACGCTACCGCAGGCGGCCTCCTCCCAACCGGAGAGGAGCGCCCCGCATGAACGACAGCATCGACGAGGACCGCTGGAGGGCGACCCGCGACGTCCTCGACGGGCTCGCCCCGTATCGCCGTCTCGGCGACGTGTACTTCCTGAGCTCGCCGATGGCGGCGGAACTCAGAAGGCACGGCTTCGAGGACCTGCTCGACCGGGCAGCCGAGCTCGTCACCAGCGTGGACGCCTGCCCCAGCTGCGGACAGGAGCGGCTCGAGGCGTGCTGGATCTTGGCGCGGAGCGCCGCACTCGGCTGATGGGCGGCCGCTGGTACTGGTCGGCGATCCTCGACCGATTCGACCTGAGCGACTCGGCCGTGCACGCGTACCTGTGCCTCTGCCGCTTCGAGAAGGACGGCGTCTGCGCTCCGGGCCTGCGCGCTATCGCCGTCGCCATGCACACCAGCAACGGCCGGGTCTCCGAGTCGATGAAGGAGCTCGAGGAGGCTGGCGCCATCGGCCGGGAGCGAGGTGGGCCGGCCGGCTGGACGCGGACCGTCTACACGCTCCTCGTGTGGGACGAAACCACGGTTCCCCTCGCTCAGCCTCCGAAGGAACCTCGCCTAAGTGGTATCGCCTGGGAGACCACTTACGAGCCCGAAAGTGGTACCGAAAACGGCCCTAAGTGGTACCGAGACCAGCCGAAAGTGGTACCGAAAACGGCCCTAAGTGGTACCGAGCTCGTGCCTGAATCTGCACAACAACGAGAACAACGAATTCAACAACGTGAACAACTCCCCGCCGCCGCTTCTGCGAACTCGTCTCGGCCCTCTCGCTCCGAGGAGAACGAGAAGCTCGACGCCGTCATCGAATCGGTCCGCCAGAGGCGCTCGCCGCCACTCTCGCGGGACCAGGCCCGCGAGGCCCGCAAGATCGCCCGGGACCGGCTCCGGGCCGGCTGGTCCCTCGAGCAGATCACCAAGGCGCTCGTCGAGACGTCCGCCTTCACCAGCGCGGCCGTTGACTTCGCGTCGTCGCCCAAGCGCGGGGTCCCGAGCGCCGCCGAGCGCAGCGCCGAGGTCCTCGAGCGCCGGATCCGGGGCGAGCGGTGAACGAGCAGACCGTCGCCCGGGTAGTCGGGATCCTCTTCGGCGCCGCCGGGCGCCAGGTGAGCGACGCCATCATCGACGCCTGGGCGGTTGCGCTGGCCGAGACTCCCGATCGCGACGACGAGATCTATGTCGCGGCCGAGCTCGCCCGAGCGGTGAACTTCGCCACCGTCGCTCAGTTCCACGGGGCGCTCCGAGAATCCAGGCGCCGCGGCCGGGCGGCGCTACCTCCGGCCGAGGGCGAGTCGTTCCCGCCGCTCTCGCACCCCGCGAACTGGAGGACGTTCGTCAAGGGCGCCCGGGACGAGGCGGCGCGCCTGGGCAAGCCCGCGCCGAACCTCCCCGACGAGGCGCCGGCGGGTGTCTCGCTCGGCCAGCTCGTGCGGGAGATGTTCAGGCCGCCCGAGTTGCCGGCGCCTGCCGGCGCGGAGGTCTTGCTGTGACCGAGGACATCACCGGCGCCTGGGACCCGGTTGTTACAGGAAAATGGGTGTCACAACCCCCCCAAACCGAGGGGTTGTTACAGGAAAATGGGTGTCACAACCCCCCAAAGGGTGGGCGTCCGCGCCAGTGGTTCCCCGACCGGTGCTACGGCTGTCACGAGCCGATCGCCGATGACGCCTCGATCTGGTTCATCACCTATGTCGGCAGAGGCTCCGACTGCGTGTACCACCTTGAATGCGGGAAGCAATACATCCGCGACCCGCTGCTGGGCCTCCAGCGGGTCCGCTTCATCCGCCACCGATGCGGCGCGTGCGGCCGAGAGATGATCCTCCGCGACAGCAGTCCCCGCCGTTACTGCTCCGACGCCTGCCGCCAGGCCGCCTACCGGCGCCGGGCACGAGACGAGGAGCCGATGTTCTGATTGCCGCCCCGCGTCACCCCTGCCAGTTCTCCCCTGAGGTCCTCGACGTCATCATCGATGAGCTGCCGTGGTTCGGTGGGCATGTCCACGACCCCTTCGCCGGGCCCGGTGTCCGCCTTGGGGCACTGTGCGACGAGTACGGCCTCACCTTCAGCGGGACCGACATCGAGGCGTGGCCGGGTCGGGACCCTCGGGTGGTCGTCGCCGACGCCCGGGACCCGACCAGCTACCCGCCGCGGCCCTTCATCGTCACCACGTCTCCCGTGTACGCCAACAAGCGCTGCGCCGATTACCGCAACGGCCCGACCCCGACCACCAAGACCAAAGGTCGACGGGACTACGGCATCGCTCTCGGCCGGGCGCTGCACCCCGACAACCTGGCCCGCGCCACCGGCCGCCCGGCGCTGATGGACGCCTACTGGGCGGGGCACGCCGAGGCGGTCAAGCACTGGGACGACGACGTGATCCTCAACGTCGACGGGCCGATCGCTGAGGCCTGGTGCCTGCTGCTCGCCGAGCACGACTACCGCGTGCGCGACATCGTGCCCGTGCGCACCCGCCGCTACCGCGGCCTCGACAACGCCGAGAAGCGGGCCGAGTTCGAGGTCGTGATCGTGGGCTATCGGACCCTGCGGTGCACCGACTGCCGAGTGGACGTCTTCGGCGAGTGGTACATGGTTCACGACTCGGTGTGGCGAGCGGCGGGGATGACCACGACGCGGGATAGCGGCCACGGCTTCTTGTGCATCGGCTGCCTCGAGGACCGCCTCGGCCGAGCGCTGACGAAGGAGGACTTCACGTCGGCGCCGGTAAATGACGTGGCGTGGGGGCACAAGTCGTCCCGCCTTGCTGACCGCCTGCGCCGCTCGCGTTACGAGCAGCTGACGTTTGCCGCCAACCCGGCCGAGAGGCCACGACGAGAGGAACCAACCATGAGCGAAACCACACCGGCGAGCTGGGACGAGCGCTGCCCAGACGGTGCCGTGCGGTATTACGAGGGTGACGATCCGGACGGCTTCGCGGCCAAGATGATGGCCGAGTTCGGCTTCGACGTTCGGGCACCGTACCAAGATGCCTGGGTGAGGCTGGATTGGAACCACGCCGAAGGCGGTCGGGCGTTCTTCATTCCGCCCGGGCTCGTTGGGGCCGTCTACGGCAGTGAGCGTTGGCCTATCGGGTCGTGAGCGTTTCCCCTGTTCGCACCGTGGCCCTACCTGCCACGCCCGGCGTTTGCGGGCCACACGGGCGAGCCTGAGCGGCCGTGACCGACACCGCGAAGGGCAAGCGCCGCCGGGCGAACCCGTCGATTCCCACTCCTCGCGCCCCTCGGCTCCATGCCGAGTATCAGCTCGTCGTCGTCGCCAACGAGCGGGTCTTCCTCTTCGCCGTCGCCAATGAGCGCGACGCCAGCAAAGTGCTTCGCGGCATCCGGGTCTCATCGCAGGGCATAAACGCGACAGCGCGCCTCGAGCGCCGGTGGGTCAGTGATTGGGAACCGTGCCGGTCTGCGTTGGTCGATGGCCCTGGTGCGAACGGCAGCCAACCGCGAGAATGAACACATGATCACCGCTGTCGGCGAGCTTTGCGGTCCTCGTGGCCTCGTCGGCCAGGTGGACCAGCTGGGCAATCCGCTGCCGTACACGATGCGTCCCAACACCTACCTGAAGCGCCAGTCGGCCAACGTCCCGGTCTGCTTCGACCACGACCGCTCCTGGCCGCAGGGCCGGCTGGGTTACCTCCACCGCTCGGCAGCGGGCCTCTTCGCCGTCGTGACGCTCGACGACGACAGCATGGAGGACTATCTCAGCGACCACGCCCCGTGGTTCTTCTCAGACGGCGTGCGCTGCCGCAAGATCGGCACCTTGGAGTATGGCGGGGGCGAGCTCGTCGACGTGTCCTTCGTCAAAAAGACGGGCAATCTGAACACGTTGCCGGTCTTCTGGAGCAGAGGCGACATCGCCACCGGCTCAGCTGGCCGGCCCCGGGGCCTGCCGTTGCCGTTGTCCGACGTCTGGGAGTTGGCCGGCCCGGCGATGGCCCCGTTGCGTTACCGGTGCCCTCCCACCTTCTTGGAGATCCACGACGCTGACGAGCTCAGCTTGGTCGACACGTTCCTGTCCGATCCGCCCGAGGCCCGCCGCCTTCTTCACGACGCCGAGGAGCGACTGGCCGCCCTGACGCCGCCGGCGGCGCTCAGGGCACAGTCGTCGACCGAGTACGAGGACAAGGTCTTCGAGCGCCCGCACCTCGATGTTCTCTTGAACCGGGTCTGACCGCCCCGCCTACCAGTCCCTCGACGGCCGTGGTGGTGGTCGTCGTCCCCGCGGCGTCCGCCCGGCCCGCAGCTCGCCGCCCTGCTTGCGCTGGCACCTCATGCACGCCGGGACCAGTCGACAGCAGCCGGACCCTGGCACGTGGGTGTGACGAGAGATTGGCGGGTCGTGGTCCGCGCTGTCGGCGACCGCCCCGTTGCAGACGAGGTGGAGCGAGCACGGCAGGCGCAGCGCGAGCAGCGCCCGGCGCTGCTTCTCGTAGCCGTACGTGTAGGGCCAGGCCACGCCCCGATGGTACGGCTGCGCCCCTGGCTGCCACCGCCCACCACGGGCGGACACGGGGCGGACATCGGCGGACACGGGGGCGGCAGGGGGCGACGGGGGGCGACACGGAGGAGAGGCGGGCTTCACGCCCACCCACCGGCCACGCCCGGGCACTCACACCACGCCCGGGCGGGGGGGCCTCGTTTTTTAGGTGGGCGACCTGCCCGGACACTTGTCCGGCTCTGTCTCTCCCCGAGCTCAGCCGAAAAACGCCGAGCCGAGAACGATCAGGCCCGGTCCAGGCCGATTGCGTCGGATCGAGGCCGATACCGTGTGAGCCGATAGTCGTCCCGATGGGAGAGGGAGTTTCGTCCGATGGCCGAGTCAGAGTCAGGGCCGGCAGCCACGGCTTCTAGGTCCAAGGCCGGAGACCCGAACGTCTTCATTAGCTGGTCCGGAGAAAGGAGCGAGGTCGCTGCGAACGCCCTGGCCTCGTGGTTGCCGACTGTGATTCAGAGCGTTAAGCCGTTTGTCTCTTCCTCGATGCCTGCGGGAGTAGTTGCTGTAATTGAGATGTTCCGTGCCCTTCAAACCTGCGACTTCGGAATCATCTGCGTCACCAAAGAGAGCCAAGATCGGCCATGGCTCAACTTCGAAGCGGGAGCACTGGCCCTTCACGTTCCTGAGTTGAACAGGGTCGTTCCCTACCTGCTTGATGACATGGTGGAAACCGACCTCAAAGAGCCGCTAGCCGCCTTCCAGGCGAAACGGGCAAACAAGAGCGGGACAAGGGAGCTACTGAGTTCGATCAACGAATCAGTTTGGGGGGGACAATTACCGAAGGAGCGACTATCTGCAATATTCGAACATTTCTGGGACGAGTTGAATGATGAGCTCCAGGCACTAGGCGATGCGGAACCATCTGCGCCATCGCCCCGCACTGAAAAGGACATGCTTGAGGAGTTGGTCCTGTCTGTTCGGGAGCTGTCTCGGAGAATCCCAACTGCTGAGTCGAGCTTGCTCCAGGATCTCCTTGCCAACGTTTCTGTTGTCCCAAAGACCGCCAGCGTTAACGTTGACGCCTTTCCTCCCGGTGATTTTGCCGGAGCTGTCGTGAACGTCCGCGACCTCCGTGCCCGGCGTCAATGGCCCGCAATCTCAACGTTAAAGACGCCGATACAGCAGATTCTTGGATATGACCGGGTCCAGACCCTCGGGTACGACAACCAGGGATCTCTTCTTATAGAGCTCGCGTCAGAGCCCACCGATGAAGATCGGGAACGCGTGAAGGGGATGGAGGAACTGCAGAGTTTGGTCCCTCGAATCACGTTGACAGGACCACCTCTTGAGGAAGATCCATCCAGCAAATAGGCGACGGCGGTGACGCACGGCACGGCGACGGGCTGGCGGCACCACCGCTGCCGCTGCGACGACTGCCACCGCGCTCTGCTCGCCGAGGGCAAGACCGCCTGGGCCATGCGGCGAGTCCGCGCCGGCGCTGACCCGGCCACGAGGATTCCGGCCGGCCGAGCTCGTCGTCACGTCGAGCTCCTCGAGGCTGCCGGGCTGACCCGCGGCGAGGTGGCGAAGAGAGCGGGCGTCTCGGCGTCGACCATCTCGCGCCTCGCCGCTCCGTCGACGAAGCGCACCAGCCGGATCACGGCCACCGCGGTTCTCGGCGTGTCGCTGCCGGCGTGACATTCGCCGAGCTGGTCGAGCTCGCCGGGACGAGCGAATGGCAGGAGGCCGCAGCCTGCCACGGACGCACGTCGCTGTTCTAT
Source organism: uncultured Acidimicrobiaceae bacterium (assembly GCA_963828505.1). Taxonomy (GTDB): domain Bacteria; phylum Actinomycetota; class Acidimicrobiia; order Acidimicrobiales; family RAAP-2; genus Bog-473. The sequence continues at coordinate 18,199 of CAWHFM010000026.1, read as the reverse complement.
GCCGAGGACCAGTGGTCGCAACGCATCGCCTGCGCCATCTGTCAGACCTGCCCGGTGCGCTCTGAGTGCCTCGACGAGGCCCGGGCCACGGAGGACCCCGCCCGGCGGCGCTACGGCGTCCGGGGTGGCCTCACGCCGGCTGAGCGAGGACGTCCCATGTGGTGAGTTGCTCGTCGTCGGCGGGGGACTACAGGTGCGTGCGTCGAGGATTTCGGCATTCCCTATCGTTGGTCCGTGACCGACGACACCCGCTCAATGAAGGACATGGCAGAACACGTCGCCTATGAAGCCTTCATGCTGTCCGGGGCGACCCAGCTCATTGAGCAGAACTTCCCACCGCCGGACCGTGTATTGCCCAAGGAACGAGACGTTGTTCGGAACGCCTTGCTCGAATCCGTACTCGTGCACGCCCGGGCGCTGGAGGACTTTCTAAGCAGGGAAAGACCCGCAAAAGGAGACGACGTTGTCGCCGTCGACTTCCTGCCGACATGGGGGCGCCGGTGCTGCCTTACGCAACAGGATCGGGACTACATCAACAAGCGCACCATGCACTTGACGACCCTCCGAGGTGATGGACCGGCTCCGTGGGACCTGAATAAGAGCAACGTGGTGTTTCGCAACTTCGTGGACTTCTTGCGGGCGCTGCATGCCTGCGATCCCAGCAGTGCAGCATGGTTCAGCCGATACGTTCAGTTTGAGAGCTCCGACCCATGACCGCGCCCCAGGCGCTCCGGAGGTGCGGTCGGCGCGGAGCGCCACGATGACCGGGTGTTGCGGTCGTCGCCCGGGTCGTAGGTATCCATCCTCAAGGCGACCGGCCTAGACCGTCCGCTGCAAACGCTTCGTGCCCAGGTCCTCGACCGCGGCTCGGTTCTCGGACGCCCACTTTGTGGCGATATTCTTGGGTTTCGACGTGGCGACTTCGAGCACTTCCAACATGAGGTCCACGGCCCGCCGCGCCGATTCGGAGCAGTCGAGCTCGTTCTCCAGTCCGGAGTTGGTGACGTCCGACTTATGGGGCCGGGAGTCGTATGGCTTCGCCGCGTGGTGGACCGCCATGTCGCGCAAACCGAAGAGCCAACCGAACTCGCTGACCCAGCGATCGTTGTGTTGCCCCGTGTGAAAGAGCATTTTGAACGACTCTCGGATGGTCGCCTCTCGGCTGTCACATTTCTTCCGAGCCGACGGCACCGCGGCGACGAGCGTCCCGAAGAGGGCCTCGATCGAGAGGGCGCACGAGACAACGGAAATGAGCGAGGAGTGGAGCTCGGCTTCGAAGGCCTCGAGGAATCCTTCCGCCTCCGGGCCCATCACTACGGTCTCGCGCTCCTGGTGGGCGGTGGCTTCGTACCAAAGCGCCACGCCAGCCCAGACCTGCCAGAGGTTGGTGGCGATCCTCACCCCTGGGTTGTGAGCGGTCGCGCTCACAGTGCGCGCCTGCGCTTCGCCGCCGACTTCGCTCGCGGTCGCAGCTCGACGACGTCGGCCTCGTGGAAGTCGCTGAGCGCGTGTGCGATCGCCTGGTCGCGCTCAGCGCTCGCGTGCTGGTAGCGCATCGCCATCTGTGGCGTGGCGTGCCCGATGCGCGCCATGAGCTCGGCGACGGTGGCGCCGGCGGCGGCGGCGAGCGTGGCGCCGGTGTGGCGCAGGTCGTGGAAGGTGAGATCGGGGCGCCGGGCCACCTTGCGCGCCTCGTGGAACGCCTTGTGCATGTTCGAGTTCGAGCGCAGGTGACCGCCCGTAGCGGAGTAGAACAACAGACCGTCACGACCGGGCTGCGCGTGGGTGAGCAGGTGCGACCGGACCTCTGAAACGAGGTGGGGCGGGATGGCCACGTCGCGCACCCCGGCGTCGGACTTCGGCGCGCCGACGATGTCGCCCACGCCCTTGACCCAGGTCACGCCGCGGCGCACCCGGATCTTGGCGCCAGCGAGGTCGATGTCCTTGCGACGGAGCTCGGCCACCTCGCCGAAGCGCAGCGCGCACCACGCGGCGAGATGGACCGCCAAGCGGAAGCGCTCGGGCATGGCGTCCGCGATGGTGCGCAGCTCGGGCAAGGTCGCTGGGCGGATCGGGCGGGCCCGGCTGGTCTTGGACCCTGCCCGGATGCGGCACGGGTTCGCTTCGATCAAGTCGTCGGCGACCGCGGTCGCCATGATGGTCTTGAGCAGCGCCGTAGGAATGGGCGCGGCGCGGTGGGGCCGGTGACGGCGGCGAGCCCGGCGTGCCACTGGCGCACCATGGCCGGGGTGATCTCGTCGAGGTCGAGCTCGCCGAAGGTGGGCATCAGATGGCGCTCGAGGAGCTTTCGGTACTCGTCGCGGGTCCTCCCGGTGAGGTCACGCGTCGCCAGCCACGTCGCCGCGTACGTTCCGAAGTTCGCCGCGGCGGGACGGCGTGGTCCGGGTCGCCTCCACTCGCCCCGTGCGATGTCGGTGCGCTGAGCGGCCAGCCAGGCGTCCGCGTCGCCCTTCGTGTCGAAGGTGTCCTCTGCGGGGTGCCGGCGGCCGTCTGGGCCGATATACGAGGCCTGGAAGCGGCCTGAGGGCAAAGGGCGGACGGCGCCGTAGCTGCGTCGTGGTTGGCGCTTGGGTGCGGGCATGGCGTCCTCCTGCCGGGGATTCCCGTGCAACATCGTGCAATAGCGAGACGACCTTAGACGGTACTCAACGGCAGTCCTCGACCGTAGCCGACGGGCTCAAATAGCGCCTCTGGCGTGCGGATTCGGCGCCTTCGTGCTGGTAGGGGCGCCGCGACGCCGGTGGCCGAATCACAGGTTCGAATCCTGCCGGGGGCGCCGATGTGATGTCGCGAGACATCGGAGACAGCTGTGTCAAGACATCGTAGACGCAGGATTCGCTCTATGAAGTGGCTCCCGCCCGCAAAGGGACCCGCTCAGATTCGCTGAGAGGCCCCGAAGCAAGGACCCGGGTCATGTGCCCCAGCACTCGATCAGGGATTTCGCGTCTTGGGGCTCAGGGCATGCGCTGGTAGTCCACGCTCGGGTCCAAGGTGAGGTGGCGCAACGGTGAGGCGTCGTCCGTGGCGACGATGCGCACGTCGAGCCCGGCGACCAAGAGCAGGACCCGCCGGCCGGCATAGGCATTGCCCACCCCGAGGTGGTACATCTTGCCCCGGTAGCGCAAGGTGACCCGGCCCGCCTTGTCCACCTTGTCGCGCCGGACCCGATAGCCGCTGACGTCGATGCTCGGATTGGACGGGCGCGCCTTCTCCCGGGCCCTGAAGGCCTCGAGGGGCGTGCGACGCCCCAAGGAGCGGTGCGGGCGCACGGCGTTGTAGTACGCGACGAAACGGTCGAGCTGGCCCTGGAGCTGCTTCTTGGTTGTGGCCGGCTCTTGGCGGGCCAGGTATTTCTTCATCGTCTGGTGGAAGCGCTCGACCTTGCCGCAGGTCCCGGGTGGTAGGGACGCGAGTGCTTGGTCTTGATCCCGAGTGCGAGCAGCTCGATCTCGAGCGCCCCGATCTGCTCGCCGCGCGGAGAGACGAAGATGCGGCCGTTGTCGGACAAAAAGCGCTGCGGATAGCCCCACCTCGACGCGGCGGTGTGCAAGGTGCGCACCACGTCGGAGGAACGGGTGGAGGCGAAGACGTGGCTGGCCACGCACAGGCGCGAGTGTTCGTCGATGAGGTTCAAGACCTCCAAGACGACGCCGTTCGCCACTTCGACGTGGGTCACGTCGCCCCGCCAGGTCTCGTTGGGGAACTCGGCACAAAAGCGCTTCCACGAGCTCTTTGGGCGCTTGTGCGGTTGCGGGGTGACGAAGCCCCGGGCGCGCAGCACCGCCAGATGGTGGGCACCGACGGCACGTTGCGCCCCGGACTCGACATGTGGAAGTGGATAGTCGCCGCTCCGGCGTCAAAGCCCCCCTCTTCGAGGTGCTTGCGCCAGGCCACGATCTCGTCCTCGTAGAGATCGGCGATGCGCGTCGGCGAGGTCCGCGGACGCCGCGAGCGCGGCTCGAGACCCCCGGGACCTTCGCGCCGGTAGCGGGCCAAGAGCTTGTAGAGCCAGCCGCGGCTCACCCCGTGCGCGGCAGCGAGCTCGCCGATGGGGCGACCGCTCCGCAGGTGCGTCTCGATCAAGAACCGGCCCTTGTCCATAGGAAGCCCCTTCCACCTCAGGTGTCTCCTATGTCTTGACACATCCCGGCTCGGGGGTGTCGCCTATGTCCTGAAATCACACACTGCCGGGGGCGCCGACCGAGAATGTCCAGCTCAGGCCACATATTCTTGTTTCGAAGAAGTGGAGAACAAGCGCTGTCCCTTCAGGATCCCTGCAATCCCTCGTCATGGCGGACATCGTCATGGCGGGCACGATGCGGGAGAAGGCACCGGGATGGTGGGAGAGCTGCGTGTGTTTCTTGGAAGGGACCCGATTACGGGAAAGCCGAAACAGAGGAGCCGGGTGTACACCGCGCCGCGACGAGAGCCGGGAGCCGGCAGGCGCGAAGCCGCCAAGCAACTCGCTGCGCTTGTGGCAGAAGTGGAGCGGGCCGGGCACCGTGGGAGCGCGGCGACATTCGGTGTGCTGCTCGACGAGTGGACCGCCCACGGCGAAAGGATGGGATCGTCGCCGAAAACGTTGCACGAGCATCTGCGCAAGATCGCCAAGCAAATTCGCCCAGCACTCGGGGCGAAGCGCCTCGACACACTGACGGCGCATGACCTCGACCGGTTCTACGCCGCGCAACTTGGCGCGGGACTGGCCGAACGACCGGTGCGTGAGACGCCGTGACACTGAGGGAGGCGAGGGTACGCCCGAAGGTCCGATCCGTCAGCTACCTTCCGGCTCACGGACGATTCCGTGATAATGGCCGGAAACCACCGGAAACGGGGGCAACTATGACCGGAGGGGACAAGGCGAGGTCCTACGCAGCCAGCCAGTGGGGATTTACACGGATCTCACTTTCGTGCCTACACCGACTTTTCCAGGTCGAAACAAGTTAGAGACCGCTCAGGTCGTCGGGGATCTCGATGTGATCGGGCATCGGGTCATCCACTTTCGCACTTTCCCGAGCCCCTTGCACCATGCCGGCCAGGACCTTGCCGAATGCTGTGACAGCGTCAGCGCATTTGGCGGCCACGTCAGTTATGTGTTCCGGCGTCGGGTCAAACTCCCGAAGTGAGTCCATGATGGCCGTGGGTGACGGCAACCGATCGGCCTCTTCTTCCAGAGAGTGAATAATGCTACGAAAAAAATCACTTGCGGTTTCGCCGAACTCTGGCATCGGGCGCTCCTTCCATGGCTTCTCCCGCAGTGTATCGCCCTAGCCAAGGAAGGCTCACCGCGCTCACCGATGGTGGGCTTTCGCCCAGGAGGTGAAATGGTTCTTCACATAGTGGTCGCACTAGCAACCACAGCCATCGTCGTCGTATTAACCAACGTGTGGCTACGCGTCGGCCCGTTTGCGCAGCATCTTCTCGATCTCTGCGACATCAAGTTCTACGCTGCGGATCATCTGACGGGCCAGCTCTTCGAGTGAGACGCTGCGTCCTTGAGCCAGCGCTAGGAGCTGGCGGTACAACTTAATGCCTCGGCGCTCTTGGACCAGCATCTCTTGGAGGATGTCATCGACGGACGGGTGGTGGGTACCAACCAGCTCTCCGATGCCCAGCGATACGCTGCCCCCGAGTGCGGTGACCTCCTCACCCGCCTGAATGGCATGGGCAAGCGACTGCTGCGCCTGCTCGTGCATCCAGCCCATGATCGGGATGCGGGCGTGCCCAAATACCATGAGCGAGTATTGGGGTGAAACGCACGACACCCGCAAGCTCAAGCTCGACGATGTCGTTCAGTGTCTTGATCGCCTCGTCCCGGTCGATCTCCACTGCGTCCGCACCGCGCTTCGCTGGGCCGTGAACTATCTCGCGGAACAGCAGGCAGGACGGGACCGGGCTGAAGGACGATAACGCCTTCCACATCTGGGCCGACCTGCTTGCGGCGGGTGTCAAATCTACGCGAGTACCAAATACCTTCTCCCACCAATAGCCGTGCAGACGATTATCTGTCCGTTGTCTGACGACGCGAGTGCGACCTGAGATACGACAATATGAGTATGTGCAAGGTTGGCAGCGGCTGTGGAGTCTCGTTCGGGTACCACCAATCCCGACTCATGACCTCCAGGCGCTTCGTAGGGCACTGAATACAGCAGCCGTTGGAGACCCAGGGCACGCCCATAGCGCTGCTGAAGGGTTGCCGCCTTCAGTTCGGTGGGTCGCCGTAGACAATCTGACTAGAGGCTCCGCAGTCATCGCCGCTCTGATCGAGTTGGTTGACCTTGTGATGGCGTACGAGGTCGACAGGACCGCGAACCGCTACCGCAACTTCGCCGACGCGATCACGAGGTACGAGTGGCTGACGAGGCCGGGTGAACCTGCAGGTAACGGCCGCTGCTACTGCGGGAGCGGCAAGAAATACAAGCAGTGTCACGGTGCCAACGGCGATGAGCAGCGACGTGCCACGGCGATTAGGCGGCACTAAAAGAACCAGTCCTAGAATACGATCATGCCGGAGCCGGAGAAGAGCGCATCCGAGCCTGTGCGCGCGGCGACTCTCGCGGTCCCCATGTCACTGGTCGACGACGTGGCCGCCGGAGTCCGAGAGGCGCCTGTCGTTTACAACGATCCCGCGTTGGCACCTGAATCGTCCGACCAATTCAACGAAGTCCCTGACGAACTCCTGCAGTTCTGGCAGAGTCTTGTGTAGCTCGCGGGGCAGCAACAGGGCGCTCAAGCCATCGGCATGTTGGTCACGTTCGCGGGCACAGCCATTCACCGGATGAGAGAGGAAATCCAACGAGACCAGTTTGAGATTTTGGAGGAGATTGCTCAGGCCGTTTCGGTTTCAGTTCGACTCACAGTAGCCCCGTACGCGGGAGCGGGTCGTTCATCCGAGTACCTCAAAGGGCTACAAACCCGAGGCCTTGCGCCCGCGCTGCAGGCCTTCGGCCTCACTCAAAGACAACGCGACACCCTCCGTTACGAACTGCTTCTTGGCGTCGAAGGCGCGTAGCCAGAGTCCAGCTGCCCACGCCTCGGTCAGCTCTTCATCGCGAAACGAGCGCCCACGAGCCCCTTGGTAGGCGTCCAAGAACGCCGCTGACTCAGCGACTGTCGCCTCGGTGCCGGCCTCGGTAACGGGGTAGACGGCGGAGGCGAGACCCGCAATAACAGGCTCAGGAGCGGCAATAACGCTGTCCCAGTCCCACGCCGTATAGAGGTCGTCCCCCTTCCAGCGCAGGTTCGCCGTGTACCAGTCGCCATGGCCAACGGCCAAGGCCGAGGAAGATGCGGCCAGCCGTTCTCGTGCCAGTCGTCCTGCCTCGTCGAGCCATTCCGGTCCCTCCGTCGCGTTGAGATCGACGGTCCGGTCGTCGGGTGTCGGCCAGAGTTCGGACCTCGCGAAATCTGGGCGCGTCCACGCCGGCTGGGGGTCAAGGGAGGGGACCCCGGTCGCCCTTGGTGCGAGCTCGACCAAGCGCACGAGAGCCGTGGCGAAAGGCGTCGGAGCACGAGACGAGGTCGGAAAGACGGCCCCGCCCGAGGTCATCGCTTCGGCGCTGGCCACGAGATTGCCCAAGGGCGCCGGGTCGACGAGCGGTTCGGGGCAAGGAAAGCCCTGATCGAAGGCCCATCGATGGACCACGGCGCATCCCAGCAGCCGAGGTGAGGGAGGACGCAGTTTGACCACGACGCGTCGAGCCGAGGTCAGCTCGACACCCACGACCGTAGAAAGGTGGCCCGTGCAGAACAGCACATCGCTAATCTCGGAGCCCAGGTGGAGGCGGCACCAGGCACTGAGATCGGCTTCCTCCACCCCAGAGTGATTCGCCAGCACCAAACCATCTTGATCGACAAACCCGGACGGGACATCGGGTGGTCGCACCGCCGACTGATGGCTATCCCACGTCGCTCGTGCCTCCGGAGGTGACGGGTCTGAGGTTGCCCAGCAAGCCACCGGAGATGCGGCCACGGGTCGACTCACTGCCCTAGTGGAAGTAGCGGACGTTATCGTCTTCCCTTCAGCAAGCGCGCCGCAAACATCACTGGGCCCGACTTCACCATCGACGGTGGGCTCATCAAGACGCTCTGATCCACGTCCGATGAGTAGAGCGACCCTTCCCGCGGCTCGCGGGTCATACACAGTGGCATCGGCTGCATCGCCGTAGGAGATGGCGGTGACCTCGGAAGGGCTCAACAGGCCCGAGTCAATCTGATCAGCTTGGCTTGGCGTACCAAGAGTCACGCCTCGGGACGCAGGCCCCAGAACGAAGGCGCTTCGGCTTCGTTTGAACCCGTCGGCATTTCCGATGCCTGGCGACGCTCGGTCCGGCGAGTGTCCCATCGACGTCGAACAACACGCAGGGACGGAGTTGGTAGGTCATGCCGGGGGATCGACGGCGCGGTTGATCTGCGCTTGCTCCTGCCCGGTCGGGTGCTGGGGGATTCGGTCGCTGTCGCCGCCGTCCGGCGGTTCGGGGTCATGGCGGCCGTCCTCGTTCGCGGGCGAAGAAATCGGTGCCGACCGGCCGGGTGTACGGCTCGTGGATGGCGTCGTTTCGTGGTTCCTCACGCCGTCGGCACGGCGCGATCCCAGTAGCGAAGCGGTGCGCAGGCATCGAGGAAGCCGTCAACTCCCACGTCGTCGAGATCGAGAAAGCCAGGGTCGAGATCTTCGGGAAGGCCGACTCCATCAAAAAGAGTCGATGCCGCTGAGGTGTAGCCGACAAACTTCGCGTGGGCGTAGGCGTCCGTGACGAAGTCTCGGGCCGCCGGGTGTCCGAGCAGGGCCGGCACGGCGTCAGGCGAGGCGAGGATCACCACCGCGTCATAGAGCACCGACGGTCCGCCGTCGATTTTCTGGTCAGCTGGGATCACCTCGCCGTCGCTCCCGGTCACGCCCCCCACGGTTGCCGCCACGATCTCGACGACGACCCGCTCGGCCTTGGCCGAACTGCGCAACTGCTCGAGGAGACCGCTGTCCGCTCCGTCGGTGACGAGGACGCCAAGCTTGCGGCCTACCAGGTGTTGCGGTCCGTTTTCGAGGATGCTGAGGGCCAACGAGACGGGGAGGTCGGAGATCGGCTCTCGCGCCGGAGAGGTCTTCTCGGGCAGCTCGGCGCCGAGGCCAGCGGCCACCGCGCCAGCCAGGTCCTCGTCCACATTGCGGAGACCTGCCACGATTCGACTACGGATGTCGGTCCGCTCGACCTTCGAGAGCTCGAACACGAAGGCGTTTACGATGTGGCGCCGCTCGACAGGTGTTTGGCTCAGGTAGAACTGACGGGCCTGGCTGTAGTGATCGGCGAAGCTCTCAGGTCGCAGCCGACGCTTCTCGCCAGCCACGGGGGCGGGGAAGCTCTCGTAGCCGCGGACAGGGTCTTCTCTCGGGCCTCCTTCCTCTGCGCTCCACGTATTCGGCTCGTAATTGGCTCTGGTGGACGGGTTGATCGTGGCCATGTGCCCGTCTTGTTGGAAGTGGGCGAAGGGGCACTTTGGGGCGTTGACGGGTAGCTGCGTGAAGTTGGGACTCCCGAGGCGCTTGAGCTGGGTGTCGAGGTAGGAGAAGTTGCGGCCCTGGAGGAGCGGGTCGTTGGTGAAGTCGATGCCCGGCACCACGTTCTGGGTGCAAAATGCCACCTGCTCAGTCTCGGCGAAGAAGTTGTCGACCACCCGATCGAGGACGAGCCGACCCACCCGAAGCACTGGGACCGTTTCTTCGGGAATGAGCTTGGTCGGATCGAGAACGTCGAACTCGAACTCGTCGGCAAAATCGTCGTCGAATGTCTGGAGGCCCAACTCCCACTCGGGGAACTCACCACTCGATATGGCGTCCCACAGGTCGCGGCGGTGAAAGTCGGGATCGGCGCCGTTGATCTTGAGCGCCTCGTTCCAGACGACCGATTGCAGACCGAGCACCGGCTTCCAATGGAACTTCACGTAGGTAGAGCGTCCCTCGGCGTTGACCAGCCGAAAGGTGTGGACTCCGAAGCCCTCCATGAAGCGGAAGGAACGTGGGATGGCCCGGTCCGACATGATCCACAACAGCATGTGGGTGGACTCTGGCATCAGCGAGGCGAAGTCCCAGAAGTTGTCGTGCGCCGTCTGAGCCTGGGGAAAACCGCGGTCGGGTTCCTGCTTCGCGGCATGGATCAGGTCCGGGAACTTAATGGCATCTTGGATGAAGAAGACCGGGATGTTGTTGCCCACCAGATCCCAGTTTCCTTCCTGGGTGTAGAACTTGGTGGCAAAACCTCGGACGTCTCGGGCCAGGTCGGCGGACCCTTTGTTGCCCGCCACCGTCGAGAAGCGGACGAAGACGGGGGTGCGCTCCCCAGCCCGCTGAAACAGGTCTGCTCTTGTCAGCTCGTCCAGCGGTTCGTAGTTCTCGAAGAATCCATGAGCGCCGTAGCCACGGGCGTGGACTACTCGTTCTGGAATGCGTTCGTGATCGAAGTGGAAGATCTTCTCTCGGAAGTGGAAGTCCTCGAGAAGTCCGGGCCCGCGCTCGACCTGCCCGCAAAGAGTTCTGGTCGTCGGCCACGATCACACCCTGTTGGGTTGTGAGCGGCTGATCTGCCTCACTGTGCTGATGTGTCTCGCCGCCTGGACCCACATGGAATCGTTCTGTCACTTGTGCTCCTGATCTCGTTCCCCGAACCCATACCCAAGGCGGACCCGGGTAAGCGAGAATCACCCGATTGGGTGAGTCCCGTTTCTGGGCAGTGCGCGGCCACCGTTCGCGACTGCCTCCGCGTCGACCCTTTTCACGGCAGCGGTTTTGCACACCGCGGATCGGGGTAGGCCCTCCAAGCGTCATTGCAATGATGTTCTCCTATTCGAATCCCGAGGATCTCTTGACAACGGTTCCGTCCCTCCCCAAAGCTCGCGGCCCGATCACTGGCGCCCTCTTCGCTGGCTTTGCGCAGCGATTTGGGGACCCAAACGCCGACTACCAGGAGGCACTCGACCGGCATTACGTCACCGGACCCCCTCCCAATTGGCGTGACCCCTTCGTCTGGGCCTACGCGACGATGCACCCCGCAGAGGACTGGGCGGAGACCTTCGCCCACTACTTACACATTCGCGACACAATCGACTTACACATTCGCGACACAATCGACACCGGGGCTGCCTTCGGATTCGCACCCGCGGGGGTCACCGCGGCGAGTCCCTTGTCAGGAGAGTGAGCGTCATCATCGGGACATCAGGTTGGCAGTACGCCGACTGGCGCGGTCGCCTGTATCCCCAACGGCTCCCTCAGAGGGAATGGCTGACGTACTATTCGGACCGCTTTCAGTCGGTCGAGGTCAACAATGTCTTCTATCGCCTCCCGCAGACGGCAACCTTCGAACGGTGGGCCGCCGCCACGCCCGATGACTTCGATTTCAGCCTCAAAGCGAGTCGCTACCTGACCCATGTGCTCCGACTGAGCAGGCCGACGGAGCCGGTGCGACGACTCCTCAGTTGCTCGAGCGGCTTGGGTTCGAAGAGAGGTCCGATCCTGTTGCAGCTTCCAGCAAACTTCCGGGTTGACCCGGCGCGCCTGGCGGCCACTCTCAAGGCCTTTCCGTCGAGTGCCAGAGTGGCATTCGAGCCGCGCCACGAATCGTGGCACACCGACGAAGTCGCGGACATCTTGAAGCAGTACGGAGTGGCGTTCTGCCTCACGGATACACCCCAGCGGAGATCCCCCCTCTGGCGCACAACGGGTTGGGGATACCTGCGACTTCACGAGGGCAGAGCGAGCTTGCATCCATGTTACGGCCGAGCCGCTCTCGCGAACTGGGCCGGGCGCCTCGCTGACTTGTGGGATTCGAGTGAGGATGTGTACGTGTACTTCAATAATGACCACGGCGGGTGTGCCGTACGCGACGCCCATCGCTTTGCACTCGCTGTCGAACATGCCGGGCTATCCGCGACGAGAGTGCCTTCGAGTCGAGAAGCATCCTTGACGATGCAACGTTCACGACCGTAATCGGCCCCAGTCGGTCTCCCTTGAGGTCCTGACGGTCAGGTGGCGATGTTGCTGTCGGCGAAGGTGGTCTTTTCAGCTCATGCGACCAGTCCGTCGCGGAGTGGTTACATGCGATCGCGGTGGAGATCTCAGCCGCGTCATCGGGGATCTGCCTCAGTTCCTACACCGAGGCCAGCACCAAACCCGACCGAACACCGCTGGCTGGACCGGGCCGGGGGATCACGAGGCGGCTTGGAGACTGATCAGGGTCCGCTCAAAGAGCCGACCTCTCCGTGCGCAAAGGAAGCTCAGGGGATAGACGCGCTCGAGGGGGATACCTCAGAGCAATGGCAAGAGCGACGTGGTCAGGTTTTGTCAGTTTCGGTCTCGTGAGCGTTCCGGTGAAGGTGCAGTAAGGGACCACACCGTGCATTTCCACCAGGTGGACAGAAGAAGAGGCTCGCATATTCGCTAGGAGAAAATCGCCGAAAAGTCAGGAGAGGAAGTCGACTTCTCAGAGATCGAACTGGGCTACGAGAAGGACAACGGCGACATGGTGGTGTTGGAGAGCAGCGAGCTCGACGAGTCGCGGCCGGCGACTACTCGGGACGATCGATATTGCAGACTTCGTCGAGCTCTCCGACGTCGACAGTGTGTTCTCTGCGCATACCTATTGGCCTGCCTCAGACGGTGAGGCGGGCGCCCGCCAGTACCGGCTGCTCGTCGCCGCCATGGAGCGTCGAGAGCGTGTCGGAATCGGCATGGTCGTGATGCGCCACAAGCAGTAACTCGCCGCGATCCGGGCTGCGCGACCTTCGGGCCGATGGGCAGAAAAATTTGTCGTGACCTCTAGCACTCTCCATGCGAGAGTGCTAATATTTCCGCGTCACCGCTGGTAGGCGGCGCAAGAGAGCAACTGTCGATCAGAAGGAGGTAGAGAGATGACTCTTGTGCGAAGTGACCCGTTTCGTGATGTCGACCGGCTCTTCCAGCAGCTCTGGAGTGCCCAGCAGAGCGGACAGCGTCCGATGGCCATGCCCATGGACGCATATCGCAAGGACGACTCGTTCCTACTCCAGCTGGACCTCCCAGGAGTGGACCCCGAGTCCATCGAACTGACGGTGGAGGACAACGTCTTGAGCATCTCGGCCGAACGTCCGGCACCGCTCACGAGCGACGGCATCGAATCGGTGATTGCCGAGCGGACATTCGGTACCTTCACCAGGCAGGTCGTCCTGGGAAAGACCCTGGACTCCGAACGTATCGAAGCCAGTTACGAGGGCGGGGTGCTAACCGTGGCCATTCCGGTCGCCGAGCAAGCGAAGCCACGCCGCATCGAAGTCAGCGTCGGCTCAGACCACAAGCAACTCGCCACCTCGGCTGTCTGAGGGTTTCGCGCCCCGGGGAGTTGCTGGCTCCCCGGGGCGCGATCTCAGGATCCGTCTCTGTACCGGTAAGACACGCGCGCTCAGACGCGCCTCGACCTCTTAGTACGTGTTTTCGTACATCGTTGTCACGGCGGAGCCCACGGCCGCCGACCTGGTGGGCGTGCAAGGCGATTGAGCATCAGTCCGATCATCGCCCACTTGACGAACGCCTCGTGCGTCTCGGGCAGCCGCTCGTCGTCGCGTACCAGTCGGCGCGAGCGCATGAGCCAGGCCAACGTGCGCTCGACCACCCAGCGCCGAGGCAGGGATGGCAAAGCCACGTGGTCCTTGGGTTTGGAGACGATCTCGAGGGTCATCGTCCAGTAGCGCCGGGCCCGCACGACGAGTCCACCGGCATAGCCGCCGTCGGCGAAGACGTGACGCAGCCGGGGATTCCAGCCGTGCGCCGCCTTGAGCACGTCGACGCCGCCGTCGCGATCTTGCACCGAGGCGGCGGTCACCACCACGACGAGCAACGACCCGAGCGTGTCGGTCACGATATGGCGCTTTCTTCCCTGTACTTTCTTCCCGGCGTCATCGCCGCGAGTGTCCTTTCCGACGGTGTCGGCCCCACGCAAGGACTGCGAATCGATAATCCCGGCACTGGGTTCGGCCTTCCTCTTCGTGCCGTCGGGCTTCTCGGTCTTCTTGCGCAGTTCCTCACGCAAAGTGTCATGGATGAGATCGAGTGTCCCGTCGTCGCGCCAGTCGACGAAGTAGCCGTAGACGGTCCGCCAATGCGGGAGGTCCTTGGGCATCATGCGCCAGGCGCACCCGGCACGGGTCAGGTACAAGATGGCGTTGATGATCTCACGCTTGGAATGGAGCAGGGGCCGTCCGCCGGGTGCGACCGGCGCCGTCTTGGGCAACAAGGGCTCCAGCATCGCCCACTGGCGATCAGTCAGATCGGTCGGATACCTGCGGCCCTGCGCCACGCACACCAGTGCAGCGCAACCGAGAGGAAATCGCGAGCACCGCGCGCGACGAAACGCGCTGGTCACAACGCGATTTTGAGAACTTTTCCTCGCCGAAGTGCTGTCGACGACAGCGAGCTACGTCTTCAGCTGCTCCCATGCCGGCACCTGGTTTCCAAACACGTACTTAGACCAATGACACTCCTTGATCCTCTCTCCCGACTTCCAGAATACGAAATCCGCGGAAACGGCCGCGAAATGCAAGCACGTTGGCCCGGGTTGGTCGTGGCAGCTCGAAGCTCATCACCGACCTCAAAGCGCCGTACGTTCTACGAGTTCGCTCCACTGCCCGGTGGTCGCCTCCTTGCTGGCGTAGGCCATGAGCCGGGAGGTTCTGACGACTCCTCTTTCTTGCGCGAGCAGATCTTGGGTCAACTCGAGGCCGGCAATGAGCTTGGCGAATCGGTGCGCAACGTCTCGAGGACATGGAGTCGAAAAGAACAGCAGCATGGGGTCTGCTACGCACTGTTCGACCCTGACCAGGCGGTATTGCTGATGTCTGGGTCTGGGGGCGAAATTTCAGCCTTCCAGGTCACCGTCAACTCCACACGGCTGGTTCGATTCGGAGCGGAGACAGCTCAAGGGTCGCCGAGTCATTTTGTGTTGCGCCCCGGCGAGGCACTCCTTCTCGTGGCACATCCGACAGCTTGGTATAAGCACGTGCTCTCCGTCGTGGACCGATCGGTGGCCAAGGATCTCGATGACCTTGGCCAGCACGATGTCCTCGGTCTCTGTGGACGCATCGAGACACTGCTGCAAGCGGGCGGATCTGCGTGCCTGGTCATCTATCGAATGCCTTCAGACCCCGACGCGGTCTATCTCCATGATGGCCCCGGCGGGAACTGCGGGTTTCACTACAACTACTCGTTCGGGCACACCACCACCACCACCACCACCACCACCACCACCACCACCAGCAGCAGGGTCGTCACCAACTACGTCCCCACCGGCTCTGCATCGCCATTCCCGAGGGGATCACCGCCAGCCCGTAGCATCTGGCGCACAAAAGCCATGGGTCTCTGCCAGAGCAGCCTGAGGGGTCCAAAAACGCGGTGAGGCAATTCTGGCGGAACTTTGAAGAGGCGGGGCTGTTCCTGCGGAACCTCGAGGAGGGGCAAACTGCCGGCGAGGGTCGGGGCTGGCTTGCCCCGCGGCCAGGCGCACCGGGGCACGCAGGACATCGACACCGCCGTCGACGGAGAGCGGTCAACACGGATCACCATACTGGTGTGCTGCGACACGTCGAACTTCGCCTGCCGTTGCCAACCTGATCGCGCTCGGGGAATCTCGGTGCTTGACAACAAGGCCGGATTCAGCTGAACTCCAGGTCGTAGAGAAGTGGGCACTGCAGTTCGAGGCCCCGATGCGACTCAGCTTGCTCTTTTCGATCGGGCTGCAACGTAAGGGCTCTGGGCGGATGCCAGTGTGGTTGATGACTGTCAAGGTCCAATCTCAATCTTCTGAAACTTCCCCCTTGACAATCTGTAATAGGCGGTGCAGCTCGGGGTTGACGAGTGGGTTCGAAAGCATCACGATCACCTCCACCAAACGCCCAGTCGTTCCCTCGCCGCGTGCCCGGGCTCAACGAGCGGCTTCGAGCACCTCGGTGACACGCTGATCGGCCAGAAACGTCGCCACGCGTCCGCCGAAAGCTCCTCGGAGATCGAACGGATGATGGCGGCCGCCTCCAGACACGGCCCCGACGGATCACTCCCATATGCCGCGAGCGCTGCGCCTAATGCGGCCAGCGCCTGCCAGCGGATGAAGGGCGAGCCGACCGCCTCTGCGTCCGCCACCGCCCGACGGAGCTCGCCGGCGGCCTCGCGACCCAGCCCCGCTGCCGTGAGCGCCCGGCCGAGAGTAATGCGGCCGATCGCCTCGTATTTCTTCCTGCTCGAGGCGACGGCCATGTCGATCGCCCGCATGGCCCACACCTCGGCCTCGTCGGTCCTTCCCTTGGCGAGGTCCAGATCAGCACGGGCAGCCGCTAGCCGGCCGCTGACCAGCCAGCGCTCCCACGCCTTGCTACCGACTGCGTCCTCCCAAAGGGCACTCCAGCCGCGCTCCGCTATCGAGAGGTCGCCTTTCATGACCCTGGCCACGAATACGTCCGCCCGTGCGTTCATCCACGGCATGTTGAACTCGGACGGCCCCAAGAGGTCCGCCACACCCTCGCTCCGTGTGAGCGCGTCGTCCAACGCGAAGATCTCCCGGAGGGGCAAGGTTGAGTAGTTCATTACCACGCTCACGGGCCGGCCCATGTCTCGACCGAGCTCGATCGCGTATTCCGCAGCTGCGATTGCCTCCTCGTCACGCCCCAGGCTCGCCAGGATGATCCCCTGCATGCCCGCACCACGGAGCCTGAACTCCTGGGTGTGCAATTCCACCCCGGCAGTCGTGAACGACAACTCCGAAAAGCTCATGGCGCGTTCGTAATTTCCGTACCAGTAGTAATGGTTCGCCGCCAGGTGATACATCTCCGCGTGCTCCCTCCGCGCGAGTGGGAAGGCCAGTTGGCGAGCGCCTCGTCGCCGAGCATCACGGCCTTTTCGAGGTCGCCCGCTCCCGCACATCCCGTGGGCGGCCGCGACCATGCCGAGGGCAGCGTTTCGAGTTCTGTGAATCCCCCCGCCTGAGCCAAGTCGACCCGCGTTGGCGCACGCCATCGTCTCCTCGGTCTGCTCCGTCCACAGCGTGGCGTGGGAGCGGGCCACGAGAGCCTCGACCTGCGTCTCGCCCCTCAACAATGGAATCAGCTCCCCGAGCTCGTGCGCCGCGGGGGAATAATCCTGGAGCTGGACGAGTGCTTGCGCGCGGAGGAAGCGAATCTTCAGCCGGTCGGCGGCCTCCGATACCTGCTCGAGCGCCTGCGAGTACAGGTCGTACGTCTCTTCCACTGCTAGGGCTTGGCGCGCCCGGTTGGCTGCGGTCAAGAGGTAATGGCGGGATCGGGCGGCGTCACCACCCTCCGCCAGTGGCGGGCAAGGATGGGTGCCAATTCGTCGGGCTTATTGACCAGGGCCTCCAGCGCCGATGCGGTTACCGCATGCAGTTCTCGGCGTGAGCACGCGGCGATGTCGAGTGGGCCGTGTCGAGCACCAGGTCGTGCTTGAAGGAGAACTCCACGTCCCCTTCGATCTGGCTGCGGGGGCTTTGTTGTATCAGCCCTCGCATCTCGAGGGCATCCAGCGCTCGTTCGACGTCGGGTACTCCCCCAACCTGGCCAGAACGCCACGCCAGAAGACCTTCCCGATTACGGAAGCTCGGAGCAACGCTGTCCGCGCCTCACGTGGGAGCGCATCGATTCGGGCCTCGAATACGGCGTGGATGGTGGGTGGGAGCTCATCGGCGACGGCATGGTCTTGGATCGAGGCCGCGAGCTCCTCTATGAACAGCGGATTTCCCTCTGCGGTCGACACGATTCGGGCTACGGTCGCCTCGTCGGCACCTGGGAGCAGCTCGGTGGCTTTTCGGTTCGCGTCCATCGTGTTCAACGGATTTCACCTGCAGGACGGACGTGTTGGCGGTGACACCGGCACCCCAGTGTGGTCGTGCCTCGAGGAGGTCGGGCCGGGCGACCGTCACGATCAATGTGCTTCCGTCGCGCATCCGGGTACTGAGATATTCCAACAGGTCGAGGACCGCGTCATCAGCCCAGTGGAGATCCTCGAAGACCGCTATCAAAGGAACATCGTTCGAGAGGCGCTCGAGAAGCCTCCGGATGGCGTACTGCATCTCGACGGTCTCCCGCGCCCGTTCGTCGAGCCCGAGGCCCATCAGGAGCGAAAGGTGACACGTCAAGCTCACGGACCTCTTCCGGC
>CAWHFM010000025.1:0-67361 GCA_963828505.1 uncultured Acidimicrobiaceae bacterium | reverse complement strand
CTGGGTCACATTCACCGTGACGGTGTTCGAGCCGCTGGTCACGGGCAGGCCCACGGAAGGAGTCCCTGTTGCCGTCGCCGTGTCCGCGATGGAGCCATGGTCGACGTCAGCCTGGGTGACGGCATAGGTCGCGGTGAAGATCGCCGTCTGGCCGGGGATGAGCGTGGTCGTCGCACCCGAGCAGGCGCCGGTCGGTGTGCTGAGGCTCTGACACGTAGGGCTAACCCCACCGGCCGGACTCACTGGGTTGTCCGTCACCCCCACGTCACCGAGGTCGTCGTTCCCGTTGTTTCTCACGGTGAAGGTGTAGGTGATGCCCTCCCCAGCGCTCGTGACCGTCATCGGGCTGGCCGCTTTGGCGATGGTGATGGACGGCGAGTTGGGGGCCTCGACCGTCACCGTGTTGGAGCCCGCGTCCGTGGTTCCGCCCGAGGGGGTGGTGCCGTGGGTCGTAGCGTCATCGACGATGGAGCCGTTGTCTATGTCCTCCTGCGTCACCGTGTAGTCACCGGTGAAGGTCGCGATCTGGCCTGGCACGAGCGCGGTGGTCGCGCCTGAGCACGTACCCGCGGGGTTGGAGAGACTCTGGCAGGCTGCAGTGACGCCTCCGGCAGGAGCGGTCGGCACGTCAGTGACACCGACGCCGGTGAGGGTCACGTTCCCGGTGTTCGCCACCGTGAACGTGTAGGTGACGACCTGGCCCACGGTGGTCACGAGCATGGGATCGGCGGACTTCTCGATTGAAAGCGAAGGCGACTGCGTCACCACGACCCTGACCTGATTGGAAGTGGCGGTCACCGTACCGCCGGAGGGGGCGGTCCCCGTGGTCATTGCCGTGTCCACGATGGAGCCGTTGTCGATGTCGGCCTGCGTGACCGTGTAGGTACCGCTGAACACGGCGCTCTCGCCCGGCACCAGGGTGGTCGAGGTGCCCG
Organism: uncultured Acidimicrobiaceae bacterium; assembly: GCA_963828505.1. GTDB lineage: Bacteria > Actinomycetota > Acidimicrobiia > Acidimicrobiales > RAAP-2 > Bog-473. Next base: position 66,426 of record CAWHFM010000025.1, on the reverse strand, counting down.
AGCACGTGCCGGCGGGGTCGACACGCGTCAAACAGTCAGGGACGATTCCGCCGGCAGGCGGTGTGGGCAAGTCGGTCACGGTGACGCCGGTGATCGTCGAGTTCCCCGTGTTTTCGACGGTGAACGTGTAGGTCACGGTCTGCCCCGCTGCCGTCACGGTGGTCGGGTCGGCCGCCTTGGTGATGGAGAGGGACGGCGACTGGGTCACGTCGACAGTGACCAGGTTGGAGTCGGCGGTGATCGTCCCGCCCGAGGGGGACGTGCCCGCGGCTGTCGCCGTATCGGCGATGGAGCCGTTGTCGATATCGGCCTGTGTCACCGTGTAGATGCCAGTGAAGTCCGCGCTCTGGCCCGGAACCAGGGTCGTCGTCGCGCCCGAGCACGTGCCCGTTGGTGTGCTCAGGCTCTGGCAGGTGGTGGGGACGGTGCCAGCGGGTGCGGTCGGGACGTCGGTAACGCCCACACCCGTGAGGGTCACGTTCCCCGTGTTGGTGACCGTGAAGGTGTAGTTGATCGTCTGGTTGGCCGCGGTGACGGTCGTGGGGTCGGCCGTCTTGGAGATCGAGAGCAAGGGCGACGGGGTCACGTCGACGGTGACCGTGTTGGAGGTGGCGATGGGGGTCGTGCCGCCCGAGGGTGTGGTGCCTTGGGTCGTGGCCACATCGATCACCGAGCCATTGTCGACGTCGGCCTGCGTCACCGTGTAGGGGCCGGTGAAGATAGCCGTCTGACCTGGCTCGAGTGAGGTGGTGGCTCCCGAGCACGTACCTCCCGGGTTGGTGAGGATCTGGCAGGTGGGGTTGACGCCCCCGGCGGGCGCAGTCGGCACGTCGGTGACGCCCACGCCCGTGAGAGTCACGTTCCCCGTGTTGGTGACCGTGAAGGTGTAGTTGATCGTCTGGTCGGCCGCGGTGACGGTCGTCGGGGAAGCAGACTTCGCGATGGAGAGTGATCCCGATTGGGTGACGTCGACGGTGACGGAGTTGGAGTCGGCCGTGACAGACGTGTCCGATGGCGTAGTCCCAGCCGCCACGGCGCTGTCCGCGATGGAGCCGTGGTCGATGTCGGCCTGGGTCACCGTGTAGATACCGGTGAAGGTCGCGATCTGGCCCGGCAGCAGCGTCGTGCTCGTACCCGTGCACGTGCCCGCGGGCGAGCTCAGGCTCGTGCAGGTTGGGATGACGATGCCGGCGGGCGCGGTCGGGACGTCGGTGACGCCCACCGTCGTCAGCGTGAGGTTGCCCGTGTTGGCGACCGTGAAGGTGTAGGTCACGCTCTGGTTCGCCGCGGTCACCGTGGTCGGGGTAGCCGACTTGCCGATGGTGAGGGATGGCGTGGGGGGCGCATTCACCGTGACGGTGTTGGAGGTGGCGACGGGGGTCGTGCCGCCTGAGGGTGTGGTGCCCTGGGTCGTGGCGTCGTCGACGATCGAGCCGTGGTCGACGTCCGCCTGCGTCACCGTGTACGACCCCGTGAAGAGGGCCGACTGCTGCGGCAACAAGGTGGTGGTCGTGCCCGAGCACGTCCCCGTCGGGCCACTGAGGCTCTGGCAGGTCGCGGTAACCACTCCGGCGGGCGCGGTCGGCACGTCGGTCACGCCCACACCGGTGAGGGTCACGTTGCCGGAGTTGGTGACCGTGAAGGTGTAGTCCACGCTCTGGTTCGCCGCGGTGACCGTGGTCGGAGTGGCCGACTTGACGATGGAAAGCGACGGCGACTGGGTCACATTCACCGTGACGGTGTCGGAGGTGGCGACGGGGGTCGTGCCGCCTGAGGGTGTGGTGCCCTGGGTCGTGGCGTCGTCGACGATGGAGCCGTGGTCGACGTCCGCCTGGGTCACCACATAGGTGCCCGTGAAGTCCGCTATCTGTCCAGGGGCCAGGGTCGTGGTCGCCCCCGAGCAGGTTCCGACCGGGTTCGTCAGACCCTGACACGTGGCGGCGACCACGCCGGCGGGCGCGGTCGGCACGTCGGTCACGCCCACACCGGTGAGGGTCACGTTGCCGGAGTTGGTGACCGTGAAGGTGTAGTCGACGCTCTGGTTCGGCGCGGTCACCGTGGTCGGTGTGGCCGCCTTGACGATGGAGATGCCGGGCGATTGGGTCACGGTGACCGTCACCGTGCTGGAAGTCGCGGTCGCCGTCCCGCCTGAGGGCGTGGTGCCCTGGGTCGTAGCGTCGTCGACGATGGAGCCGTGGTCGACGTCCGCCTGGGTCACCACATAGGTGCCCGTGAAGTCCGCTATCTGTCCAGGGGCCAGGGTCGTGGTCGCCCCCGAGCAGGTTCCGACCGGGTTCGTCAGACCCTGACACGTGGCGGCGACCACGCCGGCGGGCGCGGTCGGCACGTCGGTCACGCCCACGCCGGTGAGGGTCACGTCGCCGGAGTTGGTGACCGTGAAGGTGTAGTTCACGCTCTGGTTCGCCGCCGTCACCGTGGTCGGGGTTGCCGCCTTTACGATGGAGATGCCGGGCGATTGGCTCACGGTGACCGTCACCGGATTGGAGGGCGCAGTGACCGGGGTGTCCGACGGAGTCGTGCCCGCGGCCAAGGCGCTGTCACCGATGGAGCCGTGGTCGACGTCGGCCTGGCTCACAACGTAGGTGCCCGTGAAGGTCGCTATCTGTCCAGGATCTAGCGAGGTCGTGGCGCCCGAGCAGGTTCCGGCGGGGTTCGTCAGGTGTTGGCACGTCGGGCTGACCCCGCCGGCAGGCGCGGTCGGCATATCGGTGACACCCACGTCGGTAAGCGTCTCGTTTCCACTGTCGGTGACTGTGAAGGTGTAGGTCACGCTCTGGCCGGCGGCTGTCACCGATGTGGGTGACGCAGACTTGAGGACCGAGAGCCCGGGAGATTCGGTCACATCCACCGTCACAATGGCGGAGGTCGCCGTGACGTCGCGGCCGGAGGGCGGGGTGCCCGTCGCCGTCGCCGTGTCGACGATCGATCCTTGGTCGATGTCGGCCTGGGTCACGGTATAGATGCCACTGAAGGTTGCGATCTGTCCGGGGGCGAGAGAGGTCGTCGCCCCCGAGCACGAGCCGGCAGGATTCGACAAGACCTGGCAGGTCGGTGTCACTCCGCCGGCCGGGGCGACCGGATTGTCCTTCACCCCGACGTCGGTGAGGGTCACGTTGCCGGTGTTGGTGACCATGAAGGTGTAGGTGACGGCCTGGTTGGCCCCGGTCACCGTGGTGGGACTCGCGCTCTTGACGATCGAGAGGGACTCGGTCTGAGTCACGACCACCACGACGTCACGGTCGGAGCTGTCGGACACGGGAGGACCCGAGGGCGGAGTGCCCGTGGCTGTGGCCCGGTCCACGATCTTGCCGTTGTCGATGTCGGTCTGGGTCACGACGTAGGTGCCGGTAAACGATGCGATCTGACCCGGCAGGAGGGTTGTGGTCGTTCCCGAGCAGCTGCCCGTCGGGTCAGAGAGGCTTTGGCAGGTTGCGATGACGCCTCCGGCCGGCGGCGTCGGATTGTCGGTCACATTGACGTCGGTGAGGGTCACGTTGCTGGTGTTGGTGACCATGAAGGTGTAGGTGATGATCTGGCCGGCCGCTGTCACTGTCGTCGGAGACGCCGTCTTGTCGATGACGATGGAGGCCGACTGGGTCGCCGTCACCGTGACCGTGTTGGACGTGGCAGTGACCGCAGTTCCGGACGGCGGCGTTCCCGTGGCAATGGCGTCGTCGACTATCGAGCCGTGGTCGATGTCAGCTTGAGTGACGGTGTAAGTGCCGGAGAAGACTGCCGTCTGGTGCGGCAGCAGGGTCGTGGTCGCGCCCGAGCAGGTCCCGACCGGGCTGCCGAGGCTCTGGCAGGTTGCGATGACCCCGCCGGCGGGCGACGTCGGTTCGTCGGTCACTCCCACCGAGGTCAGTGTCACGTTGCCGGTGTTTTCGACGGCGAAGCTGTAGTCCACGCTCTGGCCGGCGGCCGTCACGGTCGTCGGGGTTGCCGACTTGGCTATTGAGAGTGACGGCGAGTGTGTTGCGGTCACCGTCACGGTGTTGGAGGTGGCACTGACCGTGCCGCTCGAGGGGGTGGTGCCCTGCGTCGATCGCATTGTCGACGATCGAACCGTGGTCGATGTCGGCCTGGGACACGTCGTAGGTGCCGGTGAACGTTGCGATCTGGCCCGGATCCAGGGTCGTCGTCGCGCCCGAGCAGGTGCCCGGAGGTGAGCTGAGGCTCTGGCAGGTTGCGGTGACCCCACCAGCGGGCGACGTCGGATTCGTCGGTCACTCCCACCGAGGTCAGTGTCACGTCGCCGGTGTTTTCAACGGTGAAGGTGTAGTCCACGCTCTGACCGGCGGCCGTCACGGTCGTCGGGGTTGCCGACTTGTCGATGGAGAGCCTCGCCGACTGAGTCGCGGTCACGGTGACGGTGTTGGAGGCGGGGCTCGTCACCGTGCCGCTTGAGGGGGTGGTGCCCTGCGCGATGGCGTGGTCGACGATCGAACCGTGGTCGATGTCGGCCTGGGACACGTCGTAGGTGCCGGTGAACGTTGCGATCTGGCCCGGATCCAGGGTCGTCGTCGCGCCCGAGCAGGTGCCCGGAGGTGAGCTGAGACTCTGGCAGGTTGCGGTGACCACGCCAGCAGGCGCGGTTGGGACGTCGGTGACGCCCACCGAGGTCAGTGTCACGTTGCCGGTGTTCACGACACTGAAGGTGTAGGTCACCGTCTGGCCGGCCGCAGTCACGGTCGTCGGAGACGCCGATTTGGTGATGGTGAGCTGAGGTGACTGTGTCGCGGTCACGGTCACCGTGTTGGAAATTTTACTTACCGTGCCGCCCGAGGGGGTCGTGCCCGTAGCCGTGGCGTGGTCGACAACCGAGCCGTGGTCAACGTCGGCTTGGGTCACGACGTAGGTGGCGGTGAAGACCGCCTCCTGGCCGGGAACCAGCGAGGTCGTCGCGCCCGAGCACGTACCGGACGGGTTCACCAGGCTCTGGCAGGTCGGACCGGTGGTGAGCGGACCTGCCGGAGACTGCGGGTTATCGGTCACACCGACATCGGTCAGGTTGACGTTACCCGCGTTGGTCACGTCGAACGTGTAGTCGATTGTCTCCCCTGCCTGCGTCAACGTGGTCGGGGTGGCCGCCTTGGTTATCGACAGGGCAGACGATTGAGTCACATTGACCGTGATGATGTTGGAGGTGGCGATGGGAGTCGTGCCGCCTGAAGGGGTGGTGCCCTCGGTCGTCGTGTGGTCAACGATCGAACCGTGGTTGATGTCGGCCTGGGTCACGTCGTAGGTGCCGCTGAATAGTGCGGTCTGGTTCGGCAACAAGGTGGTGGTCGCCCCCGAGCACGTGCCGGTCGGACCGGTAAGGCTCTGACAGGTCGCGGTGACAGCGCCGGCGGGCGCTGTCGGTACGTCGGTAACCCCCACCGAGGTCAGTGTCAGGTTGCCGGTATTGAGTCACGCTGAACGTGTATGTCACCGGCTGGCCAGCCGCAGTCACGGTCGGTCGGGTTCGCCGACTTGGCGATGGAGAGCGTATCCGTCTGGGTCACATTGACCGTGACGGTGTTGGAGGTGGCGATGGTACTCGTGCCGCCTGAAGGGGTGGTGCCCTCGGTCGTCGCGTGGTCAACGATCGAACCGTGATTGATGTCGGCCTGGGTCACGTCGTAGGTGCCGCTGAATAGTTGCGGTCTGGTTCGGCAACAAGGTGGTGGTCGCCCCCGAGCACGTGCCGGTCGGACCGGTAAGGCTCTGACAGGTCGCGGTGACAGCGCCGGCGGGCGCTGTCGGTACGTCGGTAACCCCCACCGAGGTCAGTGTCAGGTTCCCGGTATTGGTCACGCTAAACGTGTAGGTCACCGGCTGGCCAGCCGCAGTCACGGTGGTCGGGGTCGCCGACTTGGCGATGGAGAGCGTATCCGTCTGGGTCACATTGACCGTGACGATGTTGGAGGTGGCGATGGGAGTCGTGCCGCCTGAAGGGGTGGTGCCCTCGGTCGTCGCGTGGTCAACGATCGAACCGTGGTTGATGTCGGCCTGGGTCACGTCGTAGGTGCCGCTGAATAGTGCGGTCTGGTTCGGCAACAAGGTGGTGGTCGCCCCCGAGCACGTGCCGGTCGGACCGGTAAGGTCTCTGACAGGTCGCGGTGACAGCGCCGGCGGGCGCTGTCGGTACGTCGGTAACCCCCACCGAGGTCAGTGTCAGGTTGCCGGTATTGGTCACGCTAAACGTGTAGGTCACCGGCTGGCCAGCCGCAGTCACGGTGGTCGGGGTCGCCGTCTTGGCGATGGTCAGCGAAGCCGTCTGGGTCACGTTGACCGTGACTTGGCTCGACGTCGCGGTCACGGGCGTGCTCGAGGGGGACGTGCCGGAGGCGAGGGCAGTGTCCTGAATGGTGCCGTGGTTTATGTCGGCCTGTGTCACCGTGTACGACCCCGTAAAGATGGCCGACTGTCCCGGCAACAAGGTGGTGGTCGCCCCCGAGCACGTGCCGGTGGGAGATGTCAGGGCGATACATGTGGCCGTGACAATGCCCGCAGGGCTCACGGGCACGTCCGTGACCCCGACGCTGGTGATTGTGACGTTCCCCGAGTTGGTGACCGAGAAGGTGTAGGCCACGTTCTGGCCCGCCGCGGTCACAGTCGTCGGGTTGGCCGACTTGCCGATGGAGAGCGTCGGCGACTGGGACGCGGTGACCGTGACCGTGTTCGAAGTGTTGCTCACCGTGCCGCTGGCGGGCGTGGTTCCCTGCGTGGTGGCGTCGTCAACGATGGAGCCGTGGTTGAGGTCGGCCAGTGTCACGACGTAGGTCCCGGTGAACGTTGCGATCTGGCCCGGCACGAGGGAGGTCGTCAGTCCGGAGCACGTGCCGGTCGGCGCGCTCAGGGTCTGGCAGGTCGCCGTGACGCCGCCCGCGGGCGCCGTCGGGAGGTCGGTGACACCGACGCCGGTCAGGTCCACGTTGCCCGAGTTATGAACCGAGAAGGTGTAGGTGACGGTCTGGCCGGCTGCGGTGACCGTGGTCGGGCTGGCCGACTTCGTGATCGTGATCCCTGGGGTCTGGTTCACGCTCACCGTGACCGTGTTGGACGTGCCGCTCACAGGCGACCCGGTGGGCGGCGTACCAGCCGCCGTCGCGCTGTCGACGACGGAGCCGTGGTCGAAGTCGGTCTGGTTCGAGTTGTAAGTGGCGGTGAACGTGGCCACCTGTTTAGGAGCCAGACTGATCGAGTTGCCCGAGCAGGAACCCGCGGGGTTGGACAGGCTCTGGCACGTTGGACCCGTCGTCAGAGGACCCGCCGGCGTCGTCGGATGGTCCGTAACGCCGACAGCCGTCAGGTCGGTGTTCCCCGTGTTCGTGACCACGAAGGTGTAGGTGATGGTCTGGCCGGGCTCGGTCAGCTCGGTCGGGCTGGCCGACTTGACGATGGAGATCGACGACGTCTGGGTGGCGGTCACCGAGGCCGTCGCGGTGGCCGAGACCGGTGTCCCCGAAGGCGCGTTCCCGGTGGCGGTCGCCGAGTCGGCGACCGAACCGTGGTCCATGTCCACTTGGGTCACGACGTAGGTGGCGGTGAAGTTCGCAATGCGGCCTGCCGCCAACGTGGCGACGCTCGAGCCCGAGCACGTGCCGACCGGGTTGCTCAGGCTCACGCAGGTGGGCCCACTGGTGAGCGCCCCGGCCGGAGGCGTCTGCGTGTCGGCCACCGTCACGTTGGTCAGGGGCAACGGACCAGTGTTGGTCACGGCATAGGAGTAGGTGATCGTCTGCCCGGCCGCCGTGACGGTGGTCGGGCTCGGCGTCTTGGTCACGGAAATGGACGCGGGTGTATTGGTGAAGGTGCAGACCAGAGCGGCCCCGGCACTCCCGCTGGGTGCCGGGAACAAGACGCTGAAACTTGTCCCGGTGCCGCTGGAGAACGTGCTGGACCCGTTCAGGCACGACCAGGTCGTGGTGTAGTTCGCCAGGCTGCCGCTGGCGGCGGTCTCCACCACGTTGTACGTCGTCCCAGGAAGGCCGACGATGGGACCGGCGACTTCGCCCGGGGACGTCTGGACGCCGGTCGACGAGCCGCTCGTGGTGCCGGTGTTCCCGCTCGCGACGCCGCCACCCGTGATGGTCATCGTGAACTGGTCGGTTGGCGCCACCCTCCCGACGATGTTCTTCTGCACCGCCAGAGACCCGTTGTAGGTGCAGCTGGCGAGGTCGTCCAGTGAACCGCTGAAACCGGTCTGGGTGCCGAGGAGTGTGACGGCGCCCGAGTTCGGGTTGACGCTGTCGAACTGCCCCGAGCTTGTCTCCACGTACAGAGTGGAGTTGGCGGCGAAGGCGACGCCCACGTAAGTCTCGAGACTGACCGACGAGAGGGTGGCGAGCGTCGTGAACGGAAGGGAACCCGTACCCGAGGTGGGCACGGGTGTAGCGATCGAGAGCAGCTTGGCCGAGTTCGTCGTGGTGCCGGCGAGGATGGTCATGTTGCCCGCGTTGTCGAAAGTCAGGTCGCCGGACTGGTACGAGACGCCCCCCGGTGGCGTGATCGTGCCGGCAGCGCTGGCGGAGTCATTCGCCGGGTTGAAGGCGAACAGGTAGAAGGTGGACTCCGCCGAGTTCCAGCCGCCGTAGTAGTAGTAGCCGTTCGTCGGGTTGACCCCGCCGGCGATGAGAGTGCTCACGTTGGCGGCCGTCGCGGTGAAGTTGGCGGTCGTGCCCAAGGAGACGTTCGTCACGTGGACCGTGGTGTTCCCTCCGCTCGGCGTCTGGTTGGCCGTGAACACGGTGAGCCCGTCGGCTGACATGGCGAGGGCGTTGACGGAGGAGCCGTTCCCGGCGACGTTCGACGGTGTTGCTGCCGTGTTGGCCAGGGTCGTGTAGTTGAGCGCGTAGAGGCTTCCTGTCGAGTTGATGTTGTAGATCGTCGGTGACGAGCAGCTCAGCGCCGAGTTGGCCAGGGGTGATGCTGCGGCCGTCCCCTTCGTGGCCGGGTCGGTCGTTGTGGTGGACGTAGACGAGGGCGTCGAGGTGGTGGTAGTCCCCGTCGTGGCCGGGTCGGTCGTCGTCGTGGACGTGGACGTGGACGTCGTGGTGGTGGTCGTTCCGGACGTGGAGCCCCCCGTCGCGGATGCGCCGGACAACGCCGAGATGGCAGGAAGGGCCACGGTCATGAGACCGGCCGCGGCCACGGTCGCCAGGGGGACTCGAAGCCGTAGGCGATTTGTCCTCATGTTCTGTTGCCTCGCATGAGCCTCGACGGTCGGCACGAGTGTGACGACGCGACCGAAACCATTATTTCACTACGAGTCTAACGAAATGTCCTATATGAGTTGTGGAACGCGGTGGACCGCTCTCAAACGACCGTTGGCTTCCGTCGCTCTCGGACGTCGAACGAACCGCGAAAACGCCTCGCTCAGGCACGACTGACCCGCGCCGCCCACCGCTGCGGACAGAACGCGCCACCCGCAGAGGCACCGTCACACGCCGAACGATCAGAGACCCGAAGCTTCACCGGGGCTCCGGCGAACACGCCGACCGGGGGCCGCGGAACGCGACCCCCGGTCAGGTGCCCGGAGTTTCTCAGCCCTCCGGCTCGCTCAGTCCGTCCGCTCGCCCGACGGGTCACGGTGACGCCGGACCTCGAGCCGACCCAATCTGGTGGCTGCAGCGTGCCTCGGGATCCGCCGCCGGTGTGCAGCGACGAGGAGGGCACCGCCCGCCAGGATGGCTCCCATGGCGATGAGCCACTGCTGGGTGAGCAGGGCGCCGGTGAAGGCGAGTGACGACGACCCCGACCCCGACGACGACTTGCCCGCCGCCGACGCTGAGGATGTGACCGCCGTCGTCACCGTGTCGGTCGAGCAGGCGCCGCTCGTGCACCCGGCTCCGTCCCACAGTGCCGTGTTGGTGATGTTCCCCGAGGCGTCGGACGCGTTCGCCGTCACCTTGAACACGAGCGTGTAGATCTGGCCCGGCTTCACGCCTGCCGCGATGGACCACGTGACTGTGGGTGCGGCTACGGCGACGGTGCACGCCGGGGGCCCGCCGGAGGCGCAGGCCGCCGAGCCCGACACCATCGTGGTTCCGACCGGTGCCGAGTCAGCGACGCTGATAGCCGACGGCGTGTCGATCTTGCCGGTGTTCGTCACGGTCAGCGTGTATCCGATCTGGGTACTCGACCCGGCTACGACGCTTCCCCCACTGGCCGCCTTGGTGACCGAAATCCCCAACAGCGGCACCGTGGTGCTCGAAGCCGACGAGTTCACCGTATCGCCGTGGGGCGGGGTGCCGTGCGCCGTGGCCTTGTTGACCAGCGACTTCGCCGAAACGTCGGCGGCCGTCGTGGTGTACGTCCCCGTGCACGTCTCCATGGCACCCGCGGCGAGTGTGGCCTCGGGGCAACTCAGCGCGGTCACGCCGGCCAGTTCGTCCTTGATGCCGACGTTGTCGAGTCCGATGTTGCCCGTGTTGGTCACGCGGAAGTTGTAATTGATGGTCTGGCCGGCCGCGCTGTAGTAGGGCTGCGAGGCCGTCTTGACCAGGCTGATGCCCGGGTGCGCCGGCGCCACGAAGAACTCGCCGATGCCCTCGCCGCCGTTGGGCACCGGCACCGTCATCGTGGCCGATCCGCCGTCGGGCGAAATGACCGCCTCGGTGATCCGGTTCACCGTGTCACCCGAGGGGGCCGGGCAGTTGACGAGGGCGTAGCCCGGCGGGTTGGTCGCCGTCATGGTGTAGTCACCACTCGGGACGTCGACGGCCGGGTGGATCGGGTTCGGCCGGGTCGGAATGTCCTGCGGGCCGGTGGCGCCGAGGGTGCCTCCGGTGATCTCGATGTTGGTCGGACCGCCCAGGCAGAGGAAGATGTGCCCGGCGAGCTTCTGGATCGCGGTCAGCGTCACCGTGTTGGAGGTGCCCGTGACCGGGCCGGAGTCAGTCGAGCCCGCAACGGTGGCCGTGTTGACGATGCTGCCCGCGTCCAGGTCTGCCTGCGTCACCGTGTACGTGGCGTGACACGTCTCGGAGTCGCCCGCATCCAGCGTGGCGGCACAGTCGGGCGGGGGCACAGCGTCGTAGCTGTTGGTCACCGCCAGATCAGTGATGTCCTCGTCACCCGTGTTCGTCACGTCGTAGTGGAAGTGGACGACGTCCCCGACGGCGTCGTAGGTCATCTCGTCGGCCGGCACGGAAAGCACCACGGAGATGCCTGCCTGGTCGGGGATCGTGAGCGTGATCGTGGAAGGCGCCGACGTCACGTTCGGCCCCGCGAGCGGGGTGCCCGTAGCCGTGGCGGTGTTGACGATGTCCCCGGCGGCGACATCAGCCGAGGTCGTGACGTAGGTCGTCGTGCACGTCTCTTGCGACCCGGCGGCCAGTGTGGTGGCTGGGCACGAGACGAATGAACGCCCGGTCCGAGCGTCGGCGACGGTGATGTGGCTCAGCGCCTCTTTGCCTGTGTTCGTGACCAGGTAGTGGTAGTCGATCGTCTGGCCCGCGCCGGAGTACGAGGCCTGCAGCGAGGACTCCTGCAGCGAGATCGACGCCCCGAGCGGCACGACAAAGGTGGTGGGCGCGGCGTAGAAGGTCCCGTTGCCGTTGCCCCCGGCGGGCACGGCGACAGCCTCAGACGCGGAGAGTCCGTTCGGTGCCGCGATGCCACTCCCGTGACATGCCACCAGTGCATGCCCCGGTGGATCGGTCGCTGTCATGGTGTAGGTGCCAGCGGGCACGTCCGTCGCCGGCATCGGGTCGGGTACGGACTTGATGGTCTCCGGTCCGGTCGCCGCGATGCTGCCGCCCGGGACGTTGGTCGTGGTCGGGTTGCCGTTGAGGCAGAGAAGGATCTGGCCGCCGATCGTCTGCTTCTGCGGCAGGGTTCCTCCGCAGGAGGGATTCGAGCTGAGGACGTAGGTGTCCGAGCCCGCCTGCACGGAGCCGTCGCTCCACGTGCCCGTGAAGCTCAGCGTCACGGTCCCCGAGGCCGACGCCGGGAGCGTCTGGGTCAGAGTGGTCGACGAGTTCGGCTGTCCAGCCGGCGTCGCCGCGATGGAGAACGTGGTCTTGCTGAGCGTCGAGAGTCCACCGGTGACCGCGGTCACGGTGCCCGTCTGGGGCAGGTTCTCGTCGTTCTGGATCGTCCACGTGATGGTCCAGCCCGAACCGGGCCCGGCCTGGCACGTCGACCCAGCCGCGACGGCGATGTTGTTGGCGAAGGCCGGTGCGGCATAAGCGCCGAGCCCGACGACGGCGAGCGCCGCCAGTCCGGTCCCGAGCACCCTCGCCCGTGGCCGCCACCACCGCCGCTGAGATCCACCCCTGGCCGCGTGCCTCGGAACCCTCGAGCGCATATCGGTCCTCCCCCTTCTGCTTGCCTCTGTGTAGCCGATCAACAGTCCGCCCGTCCGACTACGACAGGACTGTCCTGGCGGCAGTGTAACGAAGCCTTAACACGCAGGCCAGCTTTTCCCTCCGAGGCCCGATGCGGGGCCCCGGCCCGGCCGGCTCCCCACCGAGGACTTGGCCGCCTTCAGCCCTCGGCGTGAGCCAGAGCGTCGTCGAAGCTGCACCCCGACTGGAGCAGGGGACGGAACCCCATGAGTTGCCGCGGCTTGCCGATGGCCATGACGGCGCGCAGGCGCCCGGCGCGACCGAACAGCGCGACGAACTTCCCCTCCTGGAGCGATCCCTCGGTGATCACGACCTCGTCATCGCCCGAAGGGCTCCCGATGACCTGGAATCTGATGCCGAACTGGTCCGACCAGAAGTAGGGCACGGGCGAGAACGCCGGCGCCTCGGCCCGTCCGGCCAGGAGAGCGCGCGCCGCCATCAGACCCGCCTCGGCCGCCACCTGCCAGTGCTCGATCCGGATCTGCTCCGCTCCCCCGTCGTGTCGCCACTCCCAGCGCGCCACGTCGCCGGCCGCGACGATGCCGTCGGCGGCGAAGAGCCGGTGGTCGCAGACGACACCGTTGACGATCTCGAGCCCCGAGCCGATCAGCCACTCCGTCGACGGCGCGACCCCGATGCCGACGACCACCGCGTCGGCGGTCACCGTCTCGCCGTCGGCCAGCTCCACCACGAGCAACCCGTCTGGCGCGTCGCCGGTGGCGCCACTGCCCTCACCGGCCCGGCCCACCCCCGCCACCGACACGCCCGTCCTCAGGTCGACGCCGTGCGCGCCGTGCAGCGACGCGCAGTGCCGGCCGATCTCGGGGCCGAGCACGTTGCTCAAGGGGATGTCGAGCGCCTCGAGCACCGTGACGCGACAACCGAGCGCCGCGCAGGTCGACGCCACCTCGGCTCCGATGAAGCCGGCCCCGATCACGACGACTCGCCTCTGCGACGCCTTCGTCACCGCGGCCCGGAGCGCCAGGGAGTCTTCGAGGGTCCGCAACGTGAAGAGCCCATCGGCCTGGCCGAGCGATTCGGTGCCGGGCAACGACCGCGGCCACGCGCCGGTAGCGAGGACGACGGCGTCAGCGCGCAGGACCGAGCCGTCGTCGAGCTCGATGGCGCGCCCTTCGACGTCGAGCCGGACGGCCTCACGGCCGAGGACCTCGTGCACCAGCAGCTCGCTGGCGCGCCGGCGGTCGGCGAGCACCGCCTTCTCGGGCGGCCACGTGCCGGCCAGCACCTGCTTCGACAGCGGGGGGCGGTCGTAGGGCAGGTGTGGCTCGGCGCCCACCAGCGTGAGCGTGCCCTCGAACCCCTCCGCGCGCAGGGTCTCGACGGCACGCCACCCCGCGAGCGAGGCGCCCACGACGACCGCCGCGCCGTCAAGCGGGAGCGCGTCCGGTGCCGTCACCCGCCGAACATGGCCATCCACTCCTGCGGAGTGCGCGGGCGGAAGACGTAGTTCCATTGCCGGGTCTCCCCCATGCTCTGGGAGGCGTCGGCGGAGTACATGTGGCCCGGGAACAAGATGGCGTCGTCCGGGACACGGGCCAGCCTGGTGTGAAGGGACTCGTACATGGCGAGCGGGTCCGAGCCGGGGAAGTCGGTGCGACCGCAGCCCTCCAAGAAGAGCGTGTCACCTGCGACGAGACGGCCGTCGACCAGGAAGCACTGGCTTCCGGGCGTGTGTCCGGGCGTGTGGATGAGCTCGATGCCCACCTCGCCCACCCGCACCACGTCACCGCTGGAGTGTCCGACGAGGTCTTCGGCACCGACACCCGTCGTGCGCTCGACCCAGGGCAGCTCGTCGTGCTGGACGTGCACGGGCACCTGGACGTGCTCGAGCAGCGTGCTGATGCCCTCGAGGCTCCAGCCGCCCATCTGGCCTCCCAGGTGGTCGGGGTGGAAGTGCGTGCCGAGGACGCCGGTCAGGCGCATGCCGTCGTCCGCCAGGATGTCGAGCAGGTCCCCGACGGCGTAGGCCGGGTCCACCACGAGCGCCTCGCCCGTGGCGCGATCACCGATCAGGTAGACGAAATTGACCATCTGCCGGGCCATCATGTCCCCGCGGGCGAAGTCGCGGCCCGAGAGCAGTTGGCGAAAGTAGAGCCGCTCCCCCTGCTGAACATCAGCCATCGGCCGAACCGCCTGCGTCGGCTCCCAGCGCGTCGAGCCGGGGGACCAGCTCCTCGACCTGCGCCCGCGTCTGCCGCAGCCTCCGGTCCAGCTCGTCGATGAGCTCGGTCGCCCGCTCGAGCCGAGAGACAAGGACGTCGACGTCCACCTCCCGCTGCTCGAAGAAGTCCACGATCGAATCCAACTCGCGGCTGGCCTCGGTGTAGCTCAACTTCTCCACCGGCACCGGGACCGTCGCTGACGCCGCAGCCGGCTCGCTCGCTTTGCTCACACCTGTCCTCCTGCTTTCTCCTGCCTCGCCGCGGACGCCGTGACGCGACTGTGGACCGAACCGTCGGCCAAGCGCGTCACGATGTCCTGTCCGTCGACCAGCTGATCGGCGCGTCGCACCAGGGCTCCGTCGGCGGTCAGGGTGAGCGAGTAGCCCCGTCGGAGTTGGTTCTCCACGTCGTAGGCGGCGAGCAGCCTCCGCCTCGTCGCCAGCTGCTCGGCGACGCGCTCGACGTGCGAAGCGCTACGCGCCGACAGCCGGACGGCCCGGCCCCGCAGGTTGGACTGGGACGAGTCCACCCGCGCCGGCGCGCACCGCTCCAAGGCCGCCGCCTTCACCCCGATGCGTTCGCGGTGCACGCGCACCTGATGACGAGCAGCCGCCGTCAGACGACCGCGGGCCTGCCCGTCACGCTGCTGCGCGTCGGCGAGGAACCTGGGGATGCGCCGCGCCAGGACGGCCGAGGGCCCCAGGACGTGTGACTCCCACCAGTGCCGGGTCGCAAGCGCGATCTGTTGGCCGCACTCGGTCGGCGTGACGCAGACCCGGCTGGCGACGAGGTCGGCGACGCTCTGGTCGCCGGTGTGGCCGATCCCGGTGAACACCGGCTTGCTCGCGCCGGCCACTGCTCGAGCGACGAGCTCGGTGTCGAAGGCGGCGAGATCCGCCTTTGAGCCGCCGCCGCGCACCAGGACGATCACGTCGCACTCGCTCCGGCTGAGGAACCGCACACCCCGCGCGATGGACGCCGGCGCGGCAGATCCCTGGACCGACGCCTTGACCAAGGAGATGCGGAACCCGAAACCCGACTCGACGAGGCGCCCGACGAAGTCGTGGTACCCCTCGGTGCCCGGGCTGGCGACGAGGCCGACGTGCAGGGCCGGATCGGGAACCGGGAGGGCCGCGTTGCGCCGCAGGAGGCCCTCGGCCTCGAGCGCCCGCAGCAGCTGGGCCCGCTGCGCGGCCATCCGTCCGAGCAAGGCCGTGACGTCGATCTCCGCCAGCACGAAGCTCACTTCGCCCTTGGCCCGGTAGAGGTCGATGGTGCCGCGGAGCACCACGATCATGCCCTCGGCCAGCTCAATGCCTTCCTTCTCCAACGAGTGCCGCAAGGGTGCCCATGCCGTCCGCCAGCACTTGACGTTCAGCGTCGGGATGCCGCCGCGACCCCTCGGCCCGGCGGAGCGGACCTCGTCAGGGTCGACGAGGTCCATATAGAGGTGCCCGGACCGGTGGTCGGAGAGCTTGGCGATCTCCCCGCGCACCCACAAACGCCGGTTTCGGGGAAAGGACCGGGAGAGGGCCGTCTCGACCTCGTTGTAGAGGGCCCCGACCGAGAGGACGTCGGGGTGCGTGTCCCGATGGAGCGCGGGGTCGAAGGCCGCTGACCCCTCGGGTGGACCGACCGCCGGTGGGGATTCCGGGTCGAAGAGCTGGCGGGCGCCACCGGGCATCGCCGACACCCTACCGACGCGCTGCGCGTCCGCCCGACACGGGGTGGCAGACTTGCCGCGACGGTGAGTCGGCTGGGTGGCCGCGGTCCGGACCGCTCGCGGAACCGGGTCGAGGAAGGTCGGGACTCCACAGAGCAGGGTGCTGGCCCAGCCAGTCGGGGTGACCCGCAGGACAGTGCCACAGAAAGGAAACCGCCGATGGCGGGCCCGGCGCCCGCACAGGTAAGGGTGAAACGGTGCGGTAAGAGCGCACCAGCGGCGGGGGCGACTCCGCCGGCTCGGTAAACCCCACCCGGAGCAAGGCCAAGCGTGGGAGATGGGCTGCTCGTCCAGTCCCCGAGAGGGGGCGCTCCCCAGGTGGGCCGCTCAGATGGATGGCCACCCCGGTTTTCTGCCTCTCATCGGGGCAGGGGGCCGGACAGAATCCCGCCTACAGGCCGACTCACCGTCATACAACGCTCTGAGCAGCACCCTTGCTCTCGTCGCCAGTCAGAAACGCCAGCTCAGGGCACAACGAGGGCACAAAACATCATCACTGCGCCTCATCTGCCTCCTCGACGGGAACGGCGAGCACCCTGTCGAGCACTGCGGCGGGGATATCCCGGTCGTCACGTAGCCAGTGGGCGTACGTGCGCTGGATGGTCTCGACGGTGTCGCCCAGGTGGCCAGCCACTGCCGTGATCGGTGCGCCTTCGGCCAGCATCGAGCTGGCTGAGAAGTGACGCAACGAGTGAAACACGAAGCGGTCAGGAGCCAGGCCAGCGCCGACGAGCGCGGGCTTCCAGGCCTGGTCGTAGAAGTAGTACCGGCGCATCATCGCTCCTCGCCCACCGCGGAACAGCAGGCCGGAACTCCAGTGGTCGCGCAGATGACGGCGCAACTCCAGCACCACAGAGCCAGGCAGGACGACGGTGCGCACCTTCTCCGCCTTGGGGCCCGTGAACACGATCTCGCCGTCGATGTACTGGAGCTGGCGATCAACGAGCAGGCGGCGGTGCTCCAGGTCGAGGCGGTCCGCGGTCACGGCCATGACCTCGCCGATGCGTAGCCCGGTGACGCCCAGCGCGACAGCGGCTCGATAGCGAGCTGGCGTGGCGTCGAGGACTGCGAGCACTTCGGCTCGGGTGGGCACGTCTTCGGGTCGCACTCGCCCGTCGGGCTCGCCGGCGCGCACTCTCGGCATGGAGAGGCCAGCGGTGGGATCGCGGCCGATGCGACCGTTGGCGTAGGCAGCTTTCATCACACTCTTGGTCTGCGACATGGTCAGCTCAACCGTCGTGCGGGCGTATCGGCTCAGCAGCTCGGTTTGGAGCGCCTCGAGGACCAAACGATCGATAGCCCGCAGCGGCAGCGACCCGAGCGCCGGCTCGACTCGTCGGTACACGTTCGGCCAGCTCTGTCGGCTCGTTGCTTTCCAGTCGCGAGCCGCCGCCCACTTCGCGGCAAACTCGCCGAACGTCTCCCGCCCAGCCAGCGGGTCTATGAACGTGCCGCGACGGACGTCGGTGCGGACTTCGTCGAGGCGGTCGTGCGCCTCACGACTGGTCGGGAACGTCTCTTTGCGTTGCACACCGGCAGGGTCGCGGTAGCGAACCTGCCAGAGCCCGGACGGCAGCTTGCGGACGGGTGTGTTGTGACGAGGCATTTCGGGTTATCTCCTTCGAGTGTCGGCGACTTCTAGAAAGCCGGCGTCCTTTGCTGCAGCGACCCAGCGAATGGCGGTGGCGGGTGAGCAATCGAGCCAGCTAGCGATGTCAGCGCCCGTTGAGCCGCCACTCAGCGACGTGCGGAGGTACAAGCGAGCTACGAGACGCAGCGCGGCCTCGTCGCGGATACCGGCGTGAGCCGCCTCGACGGCTTGCTCGGGTTCGGGCTCGGCGTCGTCCTCGATGCCGAAGGCGTAGAGGACTTCTCCGATGACGCGGTCGACTGGAATCGTTCGAACCATCTGGGCAGTCAGCGGCGGGCCGTCCCGGTCGCGGAGAGACGAGAAGGACGCTCCTTGCTGGCGACGAAGTGTGAACTCGTCGAGCACATAGCGCGACGGCGGATCGTCGAGCACTAACCGACCGGCGGCGTCGACGTCTAGGTCATGGAGCTCGGCCTCGAAGCGCAGCCATGCGAAGGGCGCGTAGTCCCTCCGCGACTTCGCGAGCGGGTCCCCACTCGGTGATGCGGAACGAGGCAGCGCCAAGCCAGTTGGGCTCGCTGCGTAACTCGTACGTCTCGTCATCTCTCGTCATGTCTCACAGAATACATGAGGTGAGTGAGACTCAGCAAGTTCCACTTGCGCACGAACGTAGGTTCGTGATATTCACTGAGACATGGCCGTGAAAAAGCGCACACAGATTGAAGATCCTTCTCCTCCTCGCACGCCTGCAGAACTCAGCGAGTATCTGGGCGTCTCGGCGAGCACCCTGACGCAATGGCGCTGGCTGACGCGCCGCGGGACGAAGAGAGGCCCACGCTGCGGTCCAGATGGGCCATCACGTTCGCTACCCACGAGCCGACACCCAAGAGTGGCTCGACGACGGCGCTGACAGCCCCGAACAAGCCCGCCGCGCATGACAAAGCGCCCCGTAGGGCGCTCCGCCAGTCCAGGGTCAGGCTACCGCGCGTCGTCGAGCGGCCGAGGGTCGTCACAGCCGACTGATAGAGCGTCGCAGGCTGCGATCCTGCGCCAACTCGCTGCTCTGACAGAGGCGCTCGCTTCGGGGGGCAGCCCTCGTCACCCTCGACGTGAAACGATCGAGCATCTGTCGCCGGGCAAGCTCTACGAGCTGGCCGATCTAGTCGCCGCCGGCCGCAGCCCGCCCATCGGTTGGTGGAAGCGTGCCTACGACGCCAGTCGCAGGTGCGAGTCGTGAGCGAGCCTCGATTCGGATGGGCCGCGATTCTCGACGTGTTAGGCCTGAGCTCCGGCGACAAGCTCACATATATCGCTCTGCTCGCGCATCGCAACGAGCTGACGGGCCAATGCAACCCGAGCCTCGGCACACTGGCCAGGCGGCTCAGCGTCGATCGCGTCACGATCACCCGTCGTCTCAGCCACCTTGAGAGGGCCGGAGCGATCAGGCGCGTGCGTCATGGGCACGAGCGACGGCCGGCCGACTATGAGCTGCTCATCTGGGCGGACTCGTCTCTTCCCCCACCAGGGACACGAATGCCCCTAGTGGCGCAGGTGCAACTAGTGACGCTGCTGCAACCAGCACTAGTTACGTCGGTGCATCCTCCCTAGTTGCGCTGGCGCAACCCGAACACACGAAGAGAACACACGAAGAGAACACGCTAATGAATTCGCGCTGCGCTGCGTTCGCGATCGAAGGCGATCGAGCCGGATGGCTTCGACGCATTCTGGGATGCCTACCCGCGCCATATCGCTCGCAAGAAGACCGTGGTCGCCTACGCCAAGGCTGTTGGCAACGGTACTGACCCGGCGACGATCGCAGCCGGGTTGTCCGCTTGGTGCGCCCACTGGGCCACGGAGCGCACCGACGAAACATTCATCCCGCACCCGACCACGTTCTTGAACCAAGAGCGCTGGACTGATGCTCCGCCAGTGGGCCGACCGACCGTGCCTAGAGGCTGGCCCGGCATCGAGGCGGCAGCAAAGAAGCGATCCGCTCTTCCACGATGACCGAGACGGAGGCGCTCGGTGTGGTGGCTTACCTCGCAGCCGCGTTCCCGAGAAACGAGTTCCCTGAGGCGACTGCATCCGTCTGGCTGGCCGAGATCGTGCCCGAAGAGGCACCTGATGGTGCCGCCATGGAGGCCGCCCGCCGCTGCGTCCGCTCGGGTCGGTTCTGTCCCTCGATCGCTGAGTACCTGGCCGAGCTGAAAGCAGTGCGCAAGGAGCGACGCCTCGCCGCAGCGACGCCAGCGCTGCCTTCGAGTGACGAGGACGTCAGTGACCTGAGCGACCCGGCCGCTCTCGACGCGCTGATCGGAGGCGTCAACGCCGAGCTGGTCGAACATGGCCGCGAGCCCGTACTCATCGGTCACGACGTGCCTGATGGCGCGCGGTCAGTCAGTCAGACGCTCAGAGCTGCGTTCCCGCAGGTGTTCGGCACCGCCGGTGCCTGACGGCGACCCGGCCGAAGAGTGGAACGGCGGCGGCGAGCTCCTCGAGGAACCGGGCGTCATGAAGTCCAACGAGGCAAGGAGAGAACCATGAGCGCAACCGACCAAGCGACCCACGCCGAGCCCGACGAGTACGTGGCGCCGGCCGAGATGAGCACGTGCCGTCACTGCGGCTGGAGCCTCTACCGCTACAGCGCCCCGCCGAGCCCGTGGCGACACCAGGTCAACGATGCGCGGGCGTGCCCGGCCGAGCGCCTTGTGACGGCCCTCCCGACGACGCCCTACCCCCCCACCATCTGAGAGGAGAAACCATGACCCATCCGTTTGTGTACCGAACGATCCCGGCGAGTCACATCGACGCCGGAGAGGTCGTCGAGATCGACGAGCGCATCGCCCCGCTCATCGACGCTCTGTGGCTGGCGGGTTTCGAGACTTGTCTGAGCTGTCAGGGCGGGGATGGCCGCCCAGCGTGGGTCGAGTTCAGTGACGCCGCCGAGGCCAAGCGGTTCGTTCGGATTGCGACGACTGGCACAGAGGCACTGGAGGTCTGGCGCGTTCAACCCTGGCCTGCGCCGTGCGTAGAAGAAGCCAGGGCGCACGGCGTGACGGAGGAGCAGCTGTCGAAAATGATCGAGTTCCCACCCGAGCAGATCGAAGCGGCCATGCTGGCCGTTCTTGCTTCTGTCGAGAGCCGGGACCGAGCGTAGCCTCGTGACGCAGTGACCGACGATTACGGCGACGTGCTAATGACTCCCACCCGTAGCGAGCTGCTCGCCGCCCGCAACGGCTCGACGACAGAGGATCCACCTGCGGTGGAGCTCAACCACTGCCCCGGCTGTGGCGTCGAGGTTCCAAGAGGCAAGCGTGGGCCGCGCAAGTGGTGCTCCGACACGTGTCGCTTTCGTCGTCGCCAGACGCACGAACGGAGGCGCTGTGGCTTCGTCTCAGCCCCGCAAACGCACGGCCCGGCATCAACCACCGGCCAAGCGACCAGGCAAAACGTCACGCACGCCTACGGCCCGAGTGTCGACGAATGGGACGCAGCCCGTCACGGTCGAGCACGAGCCCAGCCCTACGGAGACGCTCTCGCTCGACCGCTTGCTCGACGCCCTCGGTACGGACGTGGCGACGGTCACGATCTCGACTCGTGGCGGCGTCGAGCTGACGGTGCGACTCTCGGCTCAGTGAGCGCCAAGGGCGAAGCCGCCCGCCACCTCGAGGAGCACGGCTGGCGTCGCCACCAAGCGCACCACTGGCGCAGAGATGGCGACCCGGCCTTCTACTCGCTCGACGATGCGCTGGCAGCTCAGGCAGCGAGCGAGTCGTGCGGTACCGTGGAGATCACCTCAGAGGACGAATCGTCCCGTCGGGCGCTCGGAAACGAGCCACCAGACACGCCTGCCAATCCGTGAGGGGCGGGGGCGAGCGGGTGAGGATCCCGTTCGTCGGCTAGATCGCCGGACCGCGAGTGCACATCCGTGCGCCGCGGCCCGTCCTCGGCGCTGATCGAGGGAGGTCCGCTCATGGACCAGGTTGTCACCCAAGGCCCCAACGTCCTGCTGAACCCGGTCGACCCAGCTGAGGCCGCCGAGCTGAGCGAAGCCATCGCGAGATCCTCGGTAGCTTCGTGGTGGCGACGCCCGCGGTCGGTCGCTACATGCTCCGGACACTCGATCGCTTCGCTCATCACGTGAACGACGTCGACGAGCTGACCCGAGCCCTCGACCAGCTCGCCTTCGGGGCAGCAGCGGTCCGACGAGCTCCTCGCGGCGAGGCCTGCGCCCTGCTGCTCGATGTTTGCGACTCACTGCGCGCCGCGCTCGACCGGGCCGACGCTCACAACCGGGAAGGAGATCCCGATGCCTAACCGCCTGCTGGAACGATTGGGTGCCAGCTATACCGAGATGGCCGATCAGTACGAAGCCATCATCAACCGCTGCGCCGCCGAGGCCCGTGACCCCAACGCAGGCGAGCTGAGCCTGATCGAAGGGCTGCGCTCGGAGATGACGCCGCTCGGTGAGCGCATCGTCGAGCTGCGCAGTCTCGACGAGGCGCGCATGGCGACTGCGGCTGCGCTCATGGACCCGCCCGACCTCGGTGCGCTGCCCAGCGTCACGCTCGACGCGCATGGCCAGCCCCTCGGACAGGCGAGATCCGATGCCAGCGAGGCGCTGCCTCCGCTGCAGATGGGCGAGGCGCAGCTGCGCAGCCTCATGGCTGCTGTCGAGGCGCACCAGGCCTGGTCGGAGAGCCTGGAGCTGCGCGCTGCGCTCACCACGCCGGTGCAGGCTGTCGTCGGGACGTGGTCGTACCCGAGCGTCCCGAGCGGCCGAGAGGACCGACTCGCCGTCGATCTCGCGACTCGTGGCGCTGACGGCAACACGATCCAGTACCTGGCGGTCACGACACCGGCCACGGCTGGCGACGTCGCTGAGGGCGCTCCGAAGCCCGACGCCGGCGCAGTCGTCGGCCGACGCTCGGCTCCGGTTCAGAAGGGCGCGTGCTACAGCGACGTGTCGAACGAGCTGCTGGCCGACTTCACCGACACGGCCAACCTGGTCAACGAGGAGCTGCTCGGCTCGCTCATCACCTGGGAGAACGCCAAGATCATCGCCGCCATCACCGGCGACGCGGCGGTGCTGACGCCTGCGCTGGCTGCGACGTCTCGGCTGCTCGCCGTCCTCGAGTCGATGCAGGCGGTGCGCTCGGGGCCGGGGCATCGCCAGTGCGACCTCGTCGTGATCCACCCCGACGACCTCGTCTCGCTCTGGGGCGAACAGGACACGGTCGGAGCACTCATGGCCGGACCAGCGATCGTCGTGGCGCCGACAGGCGAGCTGCTGCTCTGGGGTGCTCGCCTGCGTCAGACCGTCGCACTGGCCGCGGGCAACGTGCTCGTCGGTCGAGGCGCTGACGCGTGTCGTGGTGGACTCGTGAGCCTGCCAACGTGCGTGTCGACCCGTTCTCTCAGAGTGCGAACAACCTGGTGCGGGTCATCGCTGAGGAGCGCGGGAACGCTCAGTCGACGACGCCGTCGGCATGGGCCTACGCCGAGCTGCCTGACGCTGCCGCGCAGCGAGCACGGGCTGGCAAGTAGCGCAGCAGCGCAACGGGGGAGGCGTGCCGCTCGTCGAGCTGGGCGGCAGGGTGACGAGCGTCGCCCCCACTCGGACAGCTCGGGCACCCCCCACGGTGTTCTTAGAGCGCATCGTCCCTGCACACCCCGTGCCTTTGTCTTTTCGCACGAGGCGCGAAACCAACGGGGCCGAAGCGAATTCGACCGAACCCGCCGCGCTGGCGCCGTGTCAAGCTGAAATCGCCGCGAGATGCCGCGAGCGAGCTGCGAGCGCCACGTTGTGGGGCTCTGAGCGGCTCTCAGAGCGATCGCCCGGCTCTGCCGCCTCTGAGACGCTCTGAGCGCCCGCTACAGGCCCGCTGCGCTCAGCGTCGACGTCCATTCTTGGGGCGCAACGAGGGCGCAACGAGGGCGCAACACAATGAGACCGCATCGCACCCCGTGAGACGCTGCGAGTAGCAAAAGTGCTGCTTACGAGCTGTCTCCCGCGGATCGTCGCTGCTCACAGAAGTGCGTCTACAGAATCCCGCCTACAGGCCGGCTCACCGTCACTCACCGCTCTGAACACGGATCCGTCGGTCAGGAACTCACGAAGGGCGACGTTCTCCCTCTTCCTGTCTCGTAGGTGACCGATTCGGATCGGCCTCTGTGACATTGGTGAAGTACACCGGGTCTTGAGCGACGGAGACCTTCGGTGCCGTCGGGGGGTCGAAGGCGTTGGGCCCGTCGGTCCTCGGCGGCTCCGACGACGTGGTCGCGGCAGCGGATCCGGGCGTACCGTCTCGACGGCATGCGGCGCCGCCGAAGACCGCGGCGAACACACGACACAGGCGATGGTACGACGAGAACGCCGTCGTCTTTCCGCCACGCCGCATCCGTCCCGCATGCTCGTTCCCGGGCTGGCCCATCGACCACCCAATCGAAGGTCGGCATAACTCAGACGGTGGATCTGGTGGATGGCGTGTGCATCTACTCGGGGGTGCGAACCGAGTAGATGCCGTCACATCGCTCGTGAAAGAAACCGCATGGTGTGATGCGTGCTTGCCGGCGGATGGCTCAGGGTCACCCGCGGAGCTACGAGTCGATCTCGAAGCGGTCACCGAGTTGACTGGCCGAGAAGAACTGGACATTATTCTCGTGGGCCGATTCAGAATTCTCCAATCGATCTGGCTTCCGGGGGATGACTGGCGGCGGGCAGGTCTCCGGTTGGCGCCAGCCACACGGACAAAACTCAACCAGAGGAAGGCAGCAATATGCTCTCGAAGATCAGGAATCTCGCCATCGCCTCCGCCGTTGTCGTCACGCCGTTGTTGGGACTCTCGGCTGTGTCTGCCGGTGCCGCCACACCACAGATTGGCGCAGCCCATGCGATACCTCTCGTTACCGGACCGAACACCGATCTGACGGGGAGTGGATCGACGGTGGTCTACAGCCCCAAGAAGCTCGTTGGGTTGACCGCCGTTTCAGACGCCGATTGCAGCACGAGTGACTACAGCTTCAGCATCAGCAACACCACTGCCAAGAGCCAAAAGGTCACGTCTGGTGGCGCTCTCGTGGTCAAGATCCCGGCCGGCGAAGCCTTTGCCATCTGTGTTTTCAATGACGGTTCGTACAAGCTCGGCCTCTCTTCGAGCCCGGCCGCCAAGCTGAAGATCACAGTGACAATGTGAGACATGAATGTAGATTCACCCCGTAGGGTTTGAATCCTGAGAACCCGAACTGCCGGCACTCTCCTTCGGAGGTGCCGGCAGTTCACTTTCATTGGGGAGCGCCGGGACGTCGCTTGTCGCTCAGACCATCAGGACGACGGGGGCGAGCATCGGGCGGCGCCGGGTGCTCTGGCCCGGTCCGGGGACCCGCTGAGCCTCTACGGATCGAGTTTGTTCCGGCGCTCGTCGACTCGGCGCTCGTACTCCGCCAAGGGCTGGCCAGGATCTGCTCCGGACCGGGTCTCGCCGAACGGTTGGGCCGCTTCCTCGTTACCGAATATCGTGCCCGTTTCGCCTGCGAGGACGTCGACCCATTCGGGCGACTCACCCGTCGGCGTGAACCAACTCGCGAGGTCGGACTCATTGGAGTCCAGGATCGCCGTTTTCACGCGCTCACACTCCGCGTTGAGTTCGTCAACGAGGTGCTTCGCCAGGGCAGCGAACTCGAATGCGTTGTGGGTACGCGCTCCGCGCGTGAACTGCCGGGCCTGGACATTTTGTACTCGCGGAGGTGGTCCGTGGTCGACCTCGAACCACAGCTCCATCGCGTGGTGGTCGCCGATACGGGGCGCGATGAGTCTGTTCGCCATGTCCAACGCGTCGAGGTGTAGCTCGCGCCGGCCGGGGTCAAGGGCGTCGATGAAGCGTTGCGGGACCAACCTGCGCCCTCGTCCCCTCTCGAGCCCTTCGCCATCGGTGAAGCATCGGCGGTAGGCGATGACTCCGGAGGTCCAAAGAGCGAAGCTCAGCCTGAAATCGCCGATCAGATCGGGCATCTCGGCCAATCGCTCGAAGAGCGCCCGAGCGTGCTCCATGTCCAGCCAGAGCATCCTGAGCTCGGCGAACTCCATTGCGAGCTCCCGTGTTGTGGCATCGAGCTGACTCATCACGGAAGCCCCGCCACGAACGACTGGTGCGCCCCAAGGCGCCGATGGCGGCGTCGGGTGCCCTCCGTCAGTCCCTGCCGGCGCACCAGCTCGTCGTCGACGGACGTGAAGCGGTACCGCTTGTGCCGCGCCTCTTCTTCGTGGAGCCGGTCGTCGAAAGCGGTCCACTCGCCGGAGTGCTCGGACGCCCAGGAGTCGAAACGCTCAGCGAGAACGACCGCTTCGGCGCCGAGGCGCTCAGGGTCGTCGGTGGTCATCGGGTCCTCCCGTGATGCTTGCGGCTCCCACCCCGGCGTGTTGATCGCAGCCCCGGGGCGCCCAACATGGTGGCGCACGTCGACTGACAGGGGCATATGGCGACACGCTGAGAACGCCATATGGGCTGGTCAGAATCGCTTTCGGGGACTCAGCACAGGTGGCGAAAGTGCGTGCACAGAATCGCGCCCACAGGCCGACTCACGGTCAACTCCCCGTCACACCCGGTCGGTGACCGTTTTCCGGCAGTTCGGTCGACAGCCGATCAATCCGAGTGTCGGCCGGCTCACTGTCGACCCACGCTCTCCAGGAACGGCACGAGATGAGCGAAGAAGATGTTGTTCGGGTACGCCCCGGCCGGGTCGTTATGAGCGTAGGTGGTGTGCTCGTCGATCAGGGTCAGATGGCTCGTCGGGATGCCCGACTGTTGCGCCAGGACCTTCGTGGCGGTGAGCACTCCGGGCCCGCCCAGGTGGGCGGCGAAGGCGTAGATCAGCAGGCTGTGGGGCAGGTCGTGGCCCATGGTGGCGTGCACGTCGAGCACGCTCTGGGCCGGGTTGGCATTGCCGTCGGCCACGGCCGCCGAGTCCTCGGTGAGGCGCTGCGGGAAGTACCACTCGGTTCCGTCCGCGTTGTCCACCTCGGCGCCCGAGAACATGGTGGCGAACCGCGAAATGGGCGTCAGCGCTCGCGTACCGTTCCACCCGTGGATCGGGCCCTCCGACGACACACCTTCTCCGAGGTGTGCTTGTGCCGCCTCGAGGGAGGGGGGCGACGTGGCAACGTTGAGCGCGTAGCCGTACTGGCCGACGTTGGAGACCCTGACGGGCGGGACGATGTCGGTGGGCAGGAGCCCTGAGGTCTGACCCAGAGAAGGGGCGTCGGGATCGAGCAGTGCCGCCGCGGACCCCGTGGCGTTGAACAGGCCGGCGTAGGGCGCGGTGATCCCGCCGAAGCTCAGCCAAGGAGACACCGACGGCTGATTTAGATCCTGGAGCTCTTCGGTTGCCAGCGCGGCGGTCATGGGCGCTGGCGTGCCGCTCGCGCTGAGCGCTTCCGGTGTGGGGCTGCTGGCTCCGTCGATGTACACGAGGCCCGACAGTTCGTCGGCTCCGGGCTTCCCGTTGAAGTCCCACGTGGCGTAGGCCGTGACGACCGTGCCGCCGAGAGAGTGCCCACCGAGGACGACCTTGCCGCCGAGCTTCCTGGCCGCGGCGATCACGGTGTGCAGGTCCTGGACGGCGACATTCATCCCCCAGCTCTTGGCGAACTCAACCGTCGAGTTCGGGATCATCTGGAAATGGTTCGTGACCGTCGGATCCTTGATATAGCCGAGGTAGTAGTCGAAGAGCTGGGTCGCCGTGGCTTTCCCCTCCTTGAAGAGGTTCAGCTCTGATTGGTCCTCGAGCAAGTTCTCTCGCCGTTCTACCGACCACACCTGCCAGCCCGGCGTCTTGGACACGATCCACTTGGCCAGGGGCACGAAGTAGGCGCTACCAGCCGAGGTTCCTGGTTCGAGGACGAGCACGTTCTTGGCCGAGCTGGGGCCGATCTTGAGAACGCCGACCTTGTCGTACTGCGACGGTGTCTCGGGTGCCGCGTAGCTCGACATCCAGGTCACCGAGAGCGGCAGCCTGGTTGCCCTACTCGAACTGGCGGATGCGAGTGTCGCCGGAGCACCGGCACTGACAAGCGCGGCCAGGGAGACAGCGGCGGCTCCAGCCAGCAACGCTCTCGACGAAACCTTGCGCAACCTTGACACGTGGAACTCCTTCGTCATGCCATACTCGGCCTCGATCCGCCGGTGTGGTTTCTCGTCGGGCGGTGGTTGGTCCTCAATCGGCTCTCACACTACGGTCGATGTCCGTTGTCGCGGCGGCGCGGTGACCAACAAAATCGCGGGCCAGAGTCGGTGTTGAAGCCGCTTCCTGGTGATGAGACCTGTAATCGGGGCCACAGCGTCCCCGGCGTGAGATGCTTCACCCGGAAGGTGGTGTCGATGCCCGGCGCGGTGGACACGTTGTTGGCCAAGCAGGCGATCGCCGACGTCCTCTACCGGTACTGCCATGCCGTCGATCGAATCGACCCGGAACTCGGAGCGATGATCTGGCACGATGACGGCCTTGCTCTTTACGAAGGGATCTTCGAGGGCACGGGTGCCGGGTTCATCGAGTTCGTGTTCGAGCAGCACCGGAACTGCGACGCGACCTCACATCAGTTGACCAACATGCTCATCGAGGTCGAGGGCGACCGGGCCACCAGCGAGAGCTACGTCACCGTGTGCATCCGGGCGTCGGGCGTCGACATCGTGGTCCGTGGTCGGTACATCGATTCGTGGTCCTGTCCGCGCTGACCAATGGCGGATCGACGAGCGCCGGTACATCAACGACATCACCCAGGTCGTCCCCGTCGGGGACCGGGGCCAGACCGACAGCGGAGCCTGCCGGCTGAAGGAATCAGCCCTACAACCCGGCAAGGCGGGGCGCAAGGTGAGCGCGTTCGAAAGTGAGCGCCGTGACCCGGCTCGGGGATCGTCGAGGTGCTCGGATACCCGCACGACCCGATGGTCGATCCAATTCGGCGGTTTCCAGCACGTGCGGCGGCATCGGTTGTGCCATGGTTGTCGCCCCGCCGTCGGCGACTGGACCCGGGCGGAGAACACCACAACGGTCGGCAGACGGGAGGCGCGGTGCGATTCATCCTTCAGTATCCGGAAGCTCAGGGCAGCGACCTGGACCTGCTCGACGCCGGGTCCGTGGCGGAGGTCGCCCGGGCCGCCGAGGATGCCGGGTGGCACGGGATCGCCCTGACCGAGCATCCTGCGCCGAGCAGTGCCTGGCTCGAATCGGGCGGGCACCAGAGCGTCGATCCGTTCGTGGCGTTGGCGTCCGCGGCCGGGGTCACCTCGAGCTTGGCCCTCGTGACCAACCTCAGCGTCGTCCCGTATCGCAATCCACTCCTGCTGGCCAAGAGCGCAGCCACCCTGAACCGGGTGTCAGAAGGCCGGTTCTACCTCGGGGCAGGTGCCGGGTATCTCAAATCAGAGTTCTTCGCGCTCGGCGTGGACTTCGAGGAGCGCAACGCGCTCTTCGAGGAGGCGCTCGAGGTGATGCGGCTGCACTGGAGCGGCGAACCCTTCACCTTCGAAGGCCGGCACTTCTCGAGCGCGCAACATTCGCGCCCTACCCGCCCCCCGGAACAACGGCGTGCCGATCTGGATGGGCGGCAACTCCGACGCGGCGCTCCGCCGCGCCGCCCGGCACGCCGCGGGCTGGATGCCCATGACCGCTCCGGCCGGCGTCGCGAAGACGGCGCGTACACCACCGGTGACCAACACCGAGGAGCTCCGCGAACGCCTGGGCGTCCTCGAACGATTGGCCGGGGACCGCTTCGACGAGCTCGAGCTCATCCTGAGCTTCTCGGGGGGCGTCGGTGCCGACTTCGAACGCGACGTCGAGCGTTATCGCCATCGACTGGGCGAGTTGGAGGAGCTCGGAGCCGACTGGACCATCGTCGGGCCTCCGTGGTCCCCGTCTCCCGGCCCGATCGAGTGGCTTCAGGGCTTCGCGGCCACGTTCATCACGAACTGAGCACGGCACCCGTGATGAGGGCGAGCGGGTGACCCGCCCGCCCTCATCGACGAGCCTCGAAGGTCAGGACGAGGCGTACGCCTTGTCCAGCGCGGCGAAATTCGGGATGCCGAGTCCGGTCGCCTCGTTGTAGAGAGCACCCGGAGTGCCGGTGTAATAGAGGTTGTCGTTCGACGTCCCCGACGTCTGCAGCGGGCTGAACGGCGACTTGGCGCCCTGGGCGAATTGGTAGACCGCCGGGTTCCACAAGCCGACCCGGTGACCGAGCGAGGACTCGAGCTCCGCGGTGGCTCCGTTGAGCTGCGGACCGACGAAACTGGTGCCGCCCCAGCCACCCTCGAGGACCGGCGTGCCCCCTTGGGCGAAGGACGGCGAGTAGAGGAGGTACCCCGAGTACGGGTCGGCGTCGGTCGAGACGTCCGGCACGGCTCGGCCGTAGGCCTGGCCCTGGACCACCGACGGGTTGGCGGTGAAACTCCACTTGGTGGGCAGGTCCAGGCCTCCCACCGGCTTGACGGCCTTCGGGGTCAGGTACGGGACGGCGCTGTACGTCGTGGTGCCCGACACGCCCTGCTGGTACGACGGGGTGCCGAAATCGGAGCTGAAGCCGCCGCCGCCGCCGCCGATATTGGCGAAGTTCTTGGCCACCGATCCCACCGAGGGAGCCCCGGTGATGGTGGCGATCGGTCCCCACAGGTAGTCCCAGCCCCAGGCGCGCTGCGCCGGCACCGTGACCGTGGCCGATCCGGCCGGGCCCGTCAGCTGGCCGGTCCACGGCAGTGTCGTGCCCCCGCCCACCGTGATGTAGGGGCTGTTCGCCGGCGTGTCGATCGAAAGGTTGGTCGTGCCGATGTCGTCCGAGGCGTCGTATGCCCCCGCGTCCCCCGCGGCGCAGAAGGCCGACTGGCCCTGGGCGGCGAGCTCCAGGAAGGCCTCGTTGAAGGCGGCGGCGTAGCCCGACGTCTCGGTGCCCGAGGCGATGGCGGAGGCCAGGTAGGTCTCCGACTCGCCCCAGCTCGTCGACACCGAGCCGGCGATGTTCTGGCTCGCCGCGTCGAAGAAGGAGTCGGCGAAACCCGGGTCGGTGTTGGGCGCCTGGTACACGACGACGTTCGCGCCCGGGGCGACGCCGCCCGACTGCTCGACGTCGAGATCCGACTCCGAGCTGCCACCCGTGTCGCTCGGCGCACCCGGACCGCCATCCACGTTCTCGATGGTCACGGTGCGGCCGGTGTTGGGCAGGCCGAGGACGTTCTGCCAGAAGTACTGGGGGGCGCCCTTGTCGACGGCGGCGAGGGTGACGATGGCGACGGTTTGGCCCGCCCCGTTGTCACCCGCCTTGTAGAGCGGGTCGAGCCCGTAGTTGGCGGCGAAGGTCTCGGGCGTGTTGCACCCGTCGGGAAGCCCCGACAGGGCGATGCACTTGTTGGAGCTGCCCGGCTGCGCACTGACGGCATCGGTGTTGATGTGCTGCGTGCTCGAGAGGAACGAGGCGTAGTTGGTGAGGCCGAGAATCGCGGTGACGTTCTTGGCCAGATACTCGGGCAGGGACGGCGACTGCGTCGTCCCGTGGACGGTCTGCGCCCGGATCGTCTTGCCGTTTGGCTGAGTCTGTTGGGGCACGTCGAACTCCTGCTGCTTCACCCCGAGCGCGGCATTGAACTCGGCGGCCGTGCCCGTCGCCACGACGTCGACGTCGTCGGCGTACACCTGCGTCGTGATGTCGAACTGCGCCAGGTACTTCTGCAGCTGGAAGATCACCTTCGGGTTCTGCCCGTAGGTCTGCGCGAACTGGAGCACCGAGTCGTACTGCGTGATGCCGTGCGTCACCGCGTATTCGAGGTCCGACAGGTGCTGCTCGGTCATTACGAACGACACGGTTTCAGGCGTGCTCGCCGGGGTCGAGCCGGTCGCAACGGCCCCGGGCAGCGCGGCCGGATTGATGTCGCCGGGTACGGGCACGGGCGTGTTGGCGCTGGGCGGCGTGGCGGCGCCCGCCGTGAAGCCGGTAGCGAGGACGACGAGCGCGCTGGCGGCGCCGGCCGCGGCGATCTTCAGGGATGTCAGGCGACGCCGACGTTTCATGATGAGGACTCCAAGGGTCTCGGTGTGCGTCTACGGGCTGCTCTCGTAGCGCGGACGCAGCCAGAGCCCCGCCACACACCGCTCGTCTTATCACGGACTCGAGCCGAATTTTCGTCGGCCACGGTGATCAAAAGGCCGCCCGACGCCGGACGATCCAAGGGGAGGGGCGGGCCGATGACCCTGGGCGCGCCGCCAGGCTGACGGCGCCCGGCGCCGCCCCGGGGCTCAGACTTGGCCGCTCGAGGCGGTGTCGCGGACGAGACGCTGCACGAGCGACCGCAGCAGGGCCCAGGCGACGTCGGGATGGTCACGCACGAAGGGCCGGAACTGCCAGCCGGCCAGAGCCAGGCACTGCAGATCCGTGTCCGCCATCACCTCCGCTGTCCGCGCCCCCTCGTCGATGAGGGCGATCTCACCGAAGTGGTCGCCCGCCTTCAGGGCACGCACACGTTGACCGTCCACCGAGACCGTCGCCGTTCCCGACGTGATGACGAAGAAGCCGACGCCGAGCTGGTCCTTCTGGACGACACGCGCCCCAGCGGGGAACGAGACCTCGTTCATGGTGGTGGCGAGCTGCTTGATGTCCTTCTTGGAGAGCTCGGAGAACAGAGGCGTGCTCCGGATGGCCTCCTGCGCGTCCGACATGGCAACGAACCGTACACGTCCGGGACCCGCATCGCCCCGATCCGGTCGGCCGGAGCCGGACGCTATCGGTCACACCAGCGCGTCGCGGACCGCCTGCGCCGGCCGCGCGCCCTGCCACCAGCGCAGGGTGACCACGAAACGCGTCCCGCCGCCGGCGGCGTGCAGGGGCGAAACGGCTCGGACCGAACCGCCCATGGCGGCAGCCAGCTCGGCGACGATGGCCAGCCCCAGTCCCGAGCCGGCTCGGGACTGGGGTCCGCGGTCGGCCTGGTAGAAGCGCTCGAAGACCCGGTTCAGCTCGCCCGGCGCGATTCCGGGTCCGTCGTCGTCGACCGAGATGGTGCACGCGCCGGTCGACGGGTCGGTCCCGAAGGCCACGGTGACCGCGGTGCGGGCGAAGGCCAGCGCGTTCTCAATGAGGTTGGCCAGGAGCTGGGCCAGACGGTCGGGGTCGGCCTCGGCCGGCGGCTGATCCGGCCGCCCCTCGGACGCCTCCACCACGAGCGCCAGCCCGCCCTTGGCCGCGGCCGGGCGGAAACCCTCCGCCGTCGTGCTCACCACCTCGGCCACGTCGGTCGGGCGCAGGGAGATCGACATCTGGCGCGCCTCGAGCTTGGTCAGGTCGAGGAGGTCGCCGACGAGACGTTCCAAGCGCCGGGACTCGGCGATGATCACGTCCGCCGCTTGGGCCTCGTCCTCGACGGCGCCGTCGTGGATGGCCTCGGCGAAGCCGCGGATGGAGGTGAGCGGCGTCCTCAGGTCGTGCGACACGGCCAGGAGGAGGTGGCGTTCGCGCGCTCGGCTGTCCTCGAGGCTCTGGGCCATGTGGTTGATGGAGCCGGCCAGCGAGGAGAATTCCGGGTAGTCGTGGGCGCGGACGGGAACCCGGCTCTCGAGGTCACCGGCGGCGATCCGGGCCGTCGCGCCGACGGCCTCGACCAGGGGACGCGACATGCGACGGCTCATCTGCCATGCCACCAGCGCCGCCACGGCCAGCGCGGCCGCGCCGGCGATGATGAAGTAGCTCCAGCTCGGCCCGAGCCCACCGACGTTGCGGGTGAGCAAAATGGCCAGGGTGCCGTCGAAATCGTGCAGGTGCTCCCGCTCGAGCGGCGTCAGGTCCACCGGTGCGGCCGCGTAGACGAAGTTGCCGGTACGGCCCGAGGTCGTCTCGCCGGCCTCGAGTGCCGCCACGTCGAGCTGGTCGGCTGTGAGGCCGTGCGGCAGATCGGTCTCGAGGTTGCCCGCGGGGTCGATGCGGATGAGTTCCGCGTTCTCCAGCTTGAGCGTCCGGCCGATGATGTGCAGCACCTTCGCCGACTGGGACCCGTTCCTGACATTCCGGAGCGAGTCGGTCTCCGAGACGAGCTGCTGCTTGGCGTCGTTGCGCGCCTCGATGCGCGTCAGCACCAGGCTGCCCACTCCGGCGAGCAGAAGGACGACGGCCACCAGGCCGACCATGGCCAGCATCAGACGGCGCCGCATCGATCAGCCGAACCGGTAGCCGACGCCCCACACCGTCGCCAGCGGGAGCTCAGGTCCGAGCTTCTTGCGCAACTGGGCCACGTGGACGTCCACCGTCCGCTCGTCGCCGTACCAGTCGGACCCCCAGACCCCGTTGAGGAGCTGCTGGCGGGACAGGGCAAGCCCGTCGTTGGCCGCGAGGAAGGCGAGCAGATCGAACTCGCGCGTGGTGAGACCCACCACCTCCCCGGCGCGGCGCACCTCGCGGCGGCGCATGTCCACCTCGAAGTCGCCGACGGTGACGACGTCCTGGGGGGCCGGTCCTTCCCGGGTCCGGCGCAGGACGGCTCGCACCCGTGCCACCAGCTCGCGTGGCGAGAACGGCTTGACCAGGTAGTCGTCGGCCCCGAGCTCGAGCCCGAGGATGCGGTCGACCTCGTCGGCTCGGGCCGTGAGGAAGAGGACCGGCACCGCGCTGCGGCCTCGGATCTCGCGGCACACGTCGTAGCCGTCGAGCGGTCCCGGGAGCCCCACGTCGAGGACCACGAT
Organism: uncultured Acidimicrobiaceae bacterium; assembly: GCA_963828505.1. Lineage (GTDB taxonomy): Bacteria > Actinomycetota > Acidimicrobiia > Acidimicrobiales > RAAP-2 > Bog-473. The sequence continues at coordinate 31,860 of CAWHFM010000025.1, read as the reverse complement.
CCAGGGGTCCTCGTGTCGCCAGAGCTCCAGTCCCTTCTGGCCGTCGCTCGCCAGCAGGACGCGGAAGCCCTCGCGCCGCAAGTAGAGGTCGACCAGGTCGGCGATGTTCGGGTCGTCCTCGACGACGACCACCGTGCCGTTCTCCGTGCTCACCCCCTCAGCCTCCCACCTCGGGCGTCTCTACCTTCCCCGTTCCAAGCTCCCTCACAGAATCCTCATGGATTCCCAACCCACGCCTCATGGCCGCCGCAAAAGATGGTCGGCGAGGGTGGAGCTCTCCTTCAGATGCACCCCCGGGGGTCCACCCTCCCCATCGCATCCACACCGACGAGAGGAGCGCCATGTCGAACGTGCGAACGAACCTGACCCGCCTGGGCGCAGCCACCGTGGCCTCGGCTGCGCTGGGGGCGGCGACCGTCTCCCTTTCGGGGTCCGCCGGAGCCACGACTCCGAACCGCGCCGGAGGGTCGTCGCTCTCGAAGCACGTCGGGACACACGCCGCCGCGGCGGCGACCCCGACCCTGACGGGCGTCCAGGCCGAGGCGGCTGCGGCCGTCAAGCAGCGGATCGCCAGCCTCGACGCGGCCGTCTCCCGCGTCGGCGCGACGACCGATCTCGGATCCGGGCAGTCCACGCTCAGCGCCTACCTGGGCACCGACATCCAACCGCTCCTCCAGCAGGGACGCACCGTCGCGGCGGATTCCGACGTCGTCCAGGCGCAGAAGGACTACCAAGACATCTTCAGCGGCTTCCGTGTCTACCGGCTCGTGATCCCGGCCGCCGCCATCGCCGGGCAGGCCGACCGGGTCGCGAACACCGAGGTGCCGGGACTCACTGCGGCGGCGGCCAAGGCGCAGGGTGCGGTCAACTCCCGGAACGAGGCGACCATCGAGCCGCTCGTGCAGGACATAGACCACCAGATCGCCGCCGCCTCCACGGCCACCCAGGGCCTGGCGGCCACCGTCCTGGCCTACACGCCGGCCCAGTGGAATGCCGACTACAGCCTGCTGTCGCCGGCGGCGTCCTCGGTCACGACGGCAAACGCCGCAATCCACCGGGCCCAGGCGGACGTAGTTCAGATCCGGCAGGACCTGCACCACGTGGTCCACGGTGCTCGGGCGAAGGCCCTCCACCTCGATCTCAAGCGGAGCAGGCGCCTCTAGGCGGCTGACGCTGAGAGGCCGTCGCCGCTGCCCCCGCGGCGGCGACGTCTGCGGGCATGTCGCCACCCGGCACCGCCTCCGCCCCGGTGCCGGGTGGCCGACGCCCAGGCTCAGTCGCCCACCAGCCCGGCCGTGTTGGCGTTGAGACCGTTGGCCGACCGGGAGCGGTGGACCACCTGGAACTCGGAGAACTCCGCCAGTCCCCAGGGCCCGTTCTCCACGCCGATGCCACTCCACTTGAAGCCGCCGAAAGGCTGCTGCGGCGCCAGGGCGAGATGCGTGTTGACCCACGCCGTTCCGCACTCGAGCTGCGCCGCCACCTCGGTCGCCCGCTCGGGGTCGGCGCTCCAGACCGAGCCGGAGAGGCCGAAGTGGGTGGCGTTCGCCCGGTCGATGGCATCACCGAGGTCGCGGTAGGCGACGACCGGCAGAGCCGGGCCGAACTGCTCCTCGTCGACGATGCGCGTGCCGTCGGAGAGCCCGGCCAGGATGGTGGGTTCGAAGAAGTACCCGGCCCGGTCCATGGCCCGGCCACCGGTCACCGCCGTGGCGCCGTTCGCCAGGGCGTCGGCGACGAGCTCCTTGACCCGCTCGTACTGGGGCTCGTTGTTGATCGGTCCCAGCTTCACGCCCTCTTCGGTGCCCTCGCCGACCTTGACGGCACGGGCCTGAGCCGCCAGTCCCTCGACCACGTCGTCGTAGAGAGCTTCGGGAACGTAGACCCGCTTGATGGCGGAGCAGACCTGCCCGTTGTTGTTGAACGCCCCGGCGAAGATCGCTGCGGCGACGACCGCAGGATCGGCGTCGTCGAGCACGATGGCCGGGTCGTTCCCACCGAGCTCGAGGGTCACCCGCTTCAGGTCTGGTGCAGCCGACATGGCCACCTTCTTGCCCGTCTCGACCGAGCCGGTGAAGCTGATCTTTCGGGGCACCGGGTGGGAAGTCATGGCGGCGCCCAGCTGGTCGCCGCCGCTCACGATGTTGAGCACCCCGGGCGGGAACACGTCGCGCAGCAGCTCGCCCACCTGGAGCGTGGTGAGCGGCGTGAACGGCGACGGCTTGAGGACGAGCGTGTTGCCCGCCAGCAGCGACGGGGCGATCTTCCAGAAAGCGAGCGTCAGGGGGAAGTTCCACGGCGTGATGGCCGCCACCACCCCGAGGGGCCGGCGGGCCAGCTCCACGTACGCGCTGTCGTCGTCTTGGATCACCTGGGTCGGCGTCTCGATGTTGGCGAAGTACTGAGCCCAGATCGCCGACGCGAACACCTCGATCCCGGCGTCGGCCAGCGGCTTGCCCTGTTCGGCCGTCAGCGTCGGTGCGAGGTCGGCCGACGACGCCATGAGGACGTCGGCGGCGCGCAGCAGCGCGGCCCGGCGTGCCGCCTCGTCCACCTTCCAGTCGCGCCCCGCCTTGGCGGCCGCATCGAATGCCGCGTCGAGCTGCTGGCGCGAGCATTCGGGAGCCTGGGCGAAGACCTCGCCGGTGGCCGGGTTGCGCACGCCGAACGTCTCGCCGGTCGGCACCGCCTCTCCGGCGATGGTCATCGTGAATTCGGTCTGGCTCATGTCGCTCCTGGGTCGGCGGACGGGTGGGCGCGCCCATCCTCGCACCCGAACCGGCCCGGCTCAATTGGCAGCGGTACTGTCGCCCCTGATGGCGGCGCCCGGCCCACCTCGCTCAGCGCAGGCCGACGTCTGCGTGGTCGGGGCCGGGCTGGCCGGGCTCACCGCGGCGCGACTGCTCCGCCGCGCCGGCCGCACCGTGGTGGTGCTCGAAGCCCGCGACCGCGTGGGCGGCCGGGTCTGGACCCGGACCAGCGCGGGCGGGGTCCCGGTCGACATGGGGGCGTGCTTCGTCGGGCCGGCACACGACCGCCTACGCGCCCTCGCCGCCGAGACCGGCGTGCGCCTCTTCCCCACCTTCGTCGACGGCGACAACGTGCTCGCCACCGGCGGCCGGGTGCAGCGCTACCGCGGCGACGTCCCGCGCCTCAATCCGGTCGCCCTGCTGAGCGCCGCCCAGGCCATCCGTCGACTCGATGTGATGGCGCGGCGGGTGCCGGTCGACGCACCCTGGGACGCGCCGCGGGCGAGCGCCTGGGACGCGCGCTCAGTGCGCGCCTGGCTGACTCCCTCGCGGGTGCCCACCCGTCTCGCCCGCGACCTCGTAGAGGCCACCGTGCGCGCCTGCTTCGCCTGTGACCCGGCCGAGGTGTCGCTCCTGTGCTGGCTCTTCCTCGTCCGCTCGGCCGGAGGCGTGGAGCCCCTGATGAACATCGCCGGCGGCTACCAGGATTCCCAATTCGAGGGAGGCGCGGGCCGGGTGACCGACGCCATGGGGACCGAGCTCGGTGACGCCATCGTCCTCTCCTCCCCCGTGACCGCCGTGACCCAGGACGCGGACCGCGTCGAGGTCGTGTCCGAACGCGCCACCGTGTCGGCCCGCCGCGCCGTGCTGGCACTCCCCAGAGCCCTGGCGGCCGCCATCCGCTTCGACCCCGCGCTCCCGGCGGACCACGCGCTGCTGCTGCACCAGATGCCCGCAGGCACCGAGGTGAAGACGGTGGCCATCTACGACGAGCCCTTCTGGCGCGACGACGGCATCTCCGCCGCGACCGTCGCCACCGACGACACCATCGAGATCACGCTCGACACCACCCAGCCCGGCCATGACCACGGCGTCATCGGCACGTACGCGGCGGGACCGCGGGCCCGGACGCTCTGGGCGATGGGCGAGCACGAGCGCCGTTCCGTACTGCTGTCCATGCTCGTCACCCGCTTCGGACCACGCGCCGCCACGCCGCTCGAAGTGCTCGAGGTCAACTGGGCCGAGGAGCGTTGGACCCGCGGCTGCTCCATGGCCCACTTCCCCACCGGCGTGCTGACCCAGTACGGCCGCCGTCTGCGCCAGCCGGTCGGTCGCTTGCACTGGGCCGGCACGGAGACGGCCACGGTGAGCTGGGGCGCCATGGACGGCGCCGTCCGCTCAGGAGAGCGCGTAGCCGAGGAGGTTCTCGCCGTCGGCGACTGAGTCCACGCCGACTGAGTCCCCGCCGGACAGGGCCGGCCCGGTTCGGCGCGGCCGTCACCTTCGGATCCTCCTGGGCCCCAGTCCTTCGGGTCCTTCAGGGACCCAGTTCTTCGGGGCGCGGCCCGGGGCCGGATCCCACGCCGAGCCGCTGGCGGAAGAAGGTGAGCGTCTGGTCCAGGGCGGCGCGTGTCGGCGTTCCCGGCTCGTCGACCAGGTGATGGGTGAGGACGGAGTGCGCGTTCTTCGGATGGCCGTAGGGATTGCCCGGCCTCGAGTCGATCTCCACGGCGATGAACTTGTCGCCCAGCTCGCGCCGGAGCGTCTCGAAGCGCTGCTCGAAGCAGAAGGGGTCGTTGGAGAAGCGCAACCCGAGCAGGCACTGCCCGGCTTCGGTCCGGGCCTTGACCCGGGACAGGTCCGCGTCGGAGATGCCGATGTCCGCCTTGTGGCGGGCCCCGATGGGGAACGGCTGCGACGGCTGGCTGAGCACGGGAGCCAGCAGCACGTCGTCGGCCATCATGGCCAGGGCGAACCCTCCGGTGAAGCACATGCCGACCGCGCCCACGCCCGGACCGCCACAGCGCGCGTGCTCGGCCGCCGCCAGCGCGCGCAACCAGGTGGTGATCGGGCTCGTCCGCTTGAGCGCGAAGCAGGAGAACTCCCGCGCAATGCAGGCGGGCCCGAGCGAGCGCACGGAGTAGCCGGCGGTCGTCGGGCGGCCGGGATCGCCGAAGAGGTGCGGCATGACGGCGGTGCAGCCGGCGGCGACCACCCGCCGGCCGAAGACGGCGAGCTCGGGCGTGATGCCCGGGGCCTCGCTCATCACGATGACGGCCGGTCCGCTCCCGGCCCGGAAGACGTCGCGGCGCTTTCCTTCGGCCTCGAAGCTCTCCTTGGTGTATCGAGAGAGCGCGCTCTCCCACTTCCCGGCGTGGCCGCTGGACATCGCGGGACCGTAGCATCGCTCGTCATGCCCGAGCCCGGCCGCACGCTCGACCCGCGCCTGCCCGTCCTCGTCGGGCTGGGCGCCGTCCATGACGCCGCGCCGGCCGGGGACCTCATGGAACGGGCGGCGCGGGCCGCGGCCGACGACGCCGGGGCGCCGGGGCTCCTGGCCTCGCTCGACCGCGTTGCGGTGCCCCAGGGTTCGTGGTCGCTCCACGACGCGGCGCGGGGCTTGGCCGTGCGCCTGGGCTCCCCCCGAGCGCGCGCCGTCCGCTACGAAATCGGCGTCTCGCAGCAGGAGATGCTGAACCACGCCCTGGCCGACGTGGCGTCGGGTGCGTGCGAGTGCGTGCTGGTGGTCGGGGGCGAGGACCGCGCCTGGGCCCGCTCGGTCGGGCAGGCCGCCGCGGGCCATTCGGGTGTGCGCGCCATGGCCGCCGCGGCGCAGGGTCCCGCCGCCGGATCGCCGGACGAGATCGTCACCCGGCCGCCCGATTTCGTGGCGCCGGTCGAGAACGCGGCCGGCATCGTCCTGCCGCCGGTGCAGCAGTACGCCCTCATTGAGAACGCGCGCGGTGCCGCCGACGGCCTGCGACCCGACCGCCACGCCGACGAGATCGCCGCGCTGTGGGCCCGCTTCAACGCGGTGGCCCGGCACAACCCCGACGCCGCCTTCGGCCAGGCGCGCACGGCGGAGGAACTGGCTCGCGCCGGCCCGCGCAACCGCCTGCTGGCGTTCCCCTACAACCGCTGGCACGCCAGCCAGTGGACGGTCGACCAGGCCTCGGCCCTGCTGATCTGCAGCGCCGGCCGGGCCGGCGACGCCGGGGTTCCGCCCGACCGCTGGCTTTTCCCCGCGTGGCGTTGCACTCCTCGGCTGCGGTCACCCTGACCGCACGCCGCGAGCTCGGCGCGTGGCCGGCGATGGCGGTGCTCGGACGGGCCGCCGAGGCCCGGATCGGCTGCTCCCTGCGCGACCTGGCACTGGCCGAGGTGTACTCGTGCTTCCCCGCGGCCGTGCGCGTGCAGCAGCGAGAGCTCGGCCTCCCTCCGGCGGGCACCCCGACCGTGACGGGTGGCATGGCCTTCGCCGGCGGTCCGTTCAACCACTTCGTGCTGCTCGCCACCGTCGCCGTCGGCCGCCTGCTGCGTGAACGGCCCGACGAGCTCGGGCTGGTCACGGCCGTGTCGGGCATGCTCACCAAGCCCGGCCTGGCCGTGTGGAGCGCGACCCCGCCGCAGGCGGAGCAGGGGCTGCTCGCCGCCGACCTGGCCGCCGCCGCCGTGGCGGCGACCGCGGTGCTGCCGGTGGCGGACCCTCCCCCGCCGAGCGCCGAGGCGACGGTGGTGTCCTTCACCGTGACGCCCGCTCCCGACGACCCGGCCGAACCGGTCCGCACCGCGGTCGTGGCGGACTTGGGCGATGGGGTCCGGACGGCTGCGACCTGCGAAGATGCAGGCCTCGCCCGGCTCGCTCTCACCGAGGGCCTCATCGGCCGGGCCATCCACGTGAAGGACACGAGATTCAGCCTCTGAGCTCCGGCTCCACCCGGCCGCGCCGCCCCCGCCGCCCCCGCCTGGTCGACCCCGAGCTGGCCGGTCGTGTGCCCGGCCTGCGCCGGGCGGCCGGGGTGGCCCTGGTGGTGGCCGTCCTGAGCGCGGCGGCGGTGGTGGTCCAAGCCGTCGCCCTGGCCCGGGCCGTGGACCGCTCACTGCTGGGCCACGTGCCGCTGGGCGACGTGGCGCCCGAGATCGCCGTGGCCGCCGCCGCCCTGGTCGTGCGGGGCGTGATCAACGCCGCCGGTGACGTGTCGGCCCACGGTGCGGCCGAACGGGTCGTGTCGGGCCTCCGGCGCGATCTGCTCGGCCACAGCCTGGCGCTCGGGCCGGGCTGGCTGGCCGACGAGCGGCCGGGCGAGCTCTCCCTCACCGCGACCCGGGGTCTGCGTTCGCTCCACGCCTACTACGCCCGCTACCTCCCCCAGGCGGCGGCGGCCGGCGTGATCCCCCTCCTTCTGCTGGCGTGGGTGGCCACCCAGGACGTGCTGTCCTTCGCCGTGGTCGTGGCGCTGGTCGTCACGGTGCCGATCTGCATGATCTTCTTCGGCCGGGAGGCGACGCGACGCTCGCAGCGGCAGTGGCGGCGCCTGGGATCGCTGGCCGGGCGGCTCCTCCAGCTCGTCGAGGGCCTGCCGACCCTTCGTGCCTTCGGTCGCGAGGCCCACGGGCGCCGGGAGGTGGAAGAGGCGAGCGAGGGCGTGCGGGTGGCCACCATGCGGACCCTGCGGCTCGCGTTCTTGTCGTCGCTCTCCATGGACCTGATCGCCGGGCTGGGGGTAGGGCTCGTCGCCATGGTGCTCGGGCTGCGGCTGCTGTGGGGCGAGCTCGGACTGCAGACGGCCATGGCCGTGCTGCTGGTGGCGCCCGAGATCTTCATCCCCCTCCGCCGCGCCGGCGCCGAGTTCCACGCCAGCACCGAGGGGCAGGCGGCGGCCGGCCGCGTGCTCGACGTGCTCGGGACGCCGGTGTCGGCGGGCGCCGCCGAGCCCACGGGCGAGCCCCGTCCCGATGGCGAACCGATCGCCGGCCCGGGCGGGCGCGGACCCGGTCCCGGACCCCGTCATGGTGCCTGCTCTCGCCGTCAGGGGCCTGGTGGTCGACCACCCCGGCCGCGGCCGGCCCGCCATCGACGGCGTCTCGTTCGAGGTGGCGCCCGGGTCCCGGGTGGCGCTGACGGGGCCGTCGGCCGCCGGCAAGTCCACCGTCCTCGCCGCCCTGCTCTGCTTCGTCCAACCGAGCGGCGGCTCCATGACCCTCGACGGGTTCGGTCCGGCCGACGCCGGCGTCGCCGCCTGGCGCTCGAGCTTTGCCTACGTGCCGCAACGCCCCCACGTGTTCCACGCCACCCTGGCCGACAACCTGCGCCTCGGAGCGCCCGACGCCTCCGACGAGGAGCTGTCCCGCGTCCTCGCCGCCGTGGGGCTCGACGATCTCGCCGCCGCCCTCCCGGGCGGGCTCGGGACCGTCCTCGGCCACGACGGCCTCACCCTCAGTGCCGGGGAGCGTCAGCGGGTCGCCCTCGCCCGCGCCCTGCTCAGCCCCGCACCCGTGCTCCTGCTCGACGAGCCGACGGCGTCGCTCGACCCCCCGACCGTGGCCCGGCTCGCCGTCGCCATCGAGCCGTGGCTCGGCGGCCGGTCGGTGCTGGTGGCCGCGCACGAGCCGGCCCTCCTCCCCCGCTTCGACGCCAGGGTCGAGTTGCGGCCGGCGCCGGCGCCGGCGACCGCGACCACGACCACGACGACGACCCAGCCCCTGGTGGCCTCATGACGGTGCACCCGCTCCGGCGCATCCTGGCCGACCCCGGCACACCCAAGGCCCGGCTCGCCGTCGCGGGTCTGCTCGGCCTGGCCTCGGCCGCGGCCACCATCGGCTTGCTGGCCGGGTCGGGCTACGTCCTCGGCCGGGCGGCGCTGCGGCCCGGCCTCGGCGCGCTGGCGGGCATCCTGGCTGCGGTCGAGGTCCTGGCCTTCCTGCGGGGACCGCTCCGCTACGAGGAGCGCCTCGTCGGCCACGACGCCGCGCTGCGCGCCGTGGCCAAGTGGCGCCTCTGGCTCTACGACTGCCTCGCCCCCCGCGTCCCGGCCGCGCTGGCGGGCTGGCGCAGCGGCGACCTGCTGGCCCGCGCCGTCGACGACGTCGACGCGCTGGCGGACCTCTACCTGCGCACCCTTCTCCCCATCGCCATCGCGGTCGCCGCGGCCATGCTCGGCACGGTCGCGGTGGGGTTCGTCGTGCCCTGGGCCGCGGCGGCGCTCGGGATCCCGCTGGCCGTGGCGCTCGTCGTCCCCGCCGCGTTGGTGTGGCACGGGAACGCCGAGAGCGAGCAGGCCGCCCTCAACGGGGAGATCTCGGCGCGGGTCGTCGACGCGCTGCACGGCGCCGCCGAGCTGCTGGCGTTCGGCGCCGATGCCGCCGCGCTGGGCGCCATCGATGCGCTGGGCCGCCGGGCCGACGCCCTGGAGCGGCGCCACGCCCGCATGGTCGCGGGCGCGGGCGTGGTGATGCAGCTCTGCGTGGCCGCCGCCGTGGCCGGGGTCACCGCGGTCGGGGTGGCGGCGGTGCACGACCACCGCGTGGGTCAGGTCATGGTGGCGGTGCTCCCGCTGGCCGCGCTCGGGACGTTCGAAGCCGTCACCATGGTGCCCCTCGCGGTGGCCCGCGCCCGGGGGGTGCGCGCCTCGGCCGCGCGACTCCTCGACCTCGAGGAGGTGCCCGTCCCGGTCACCGACCCGGTGTCGCCCGGGCACCTGCCGCCCGGCGTACCCGAGGTGACGTTCGACCGCGCCGCGCTGCGCTACGGGGCTGGACTGCCCCGCGCCCTCGACGGCGTCTCGTTCGAACTGCCCCCCGGTGGGCGTCTGGCCGTCACGGGTTCGAGCGGGGCGGGCAAGTCGAGCCTGGTCAACGCCCTGCTGCGCTACTGGCCGCTCCTGGAAGGCTCCCTGCTGCTCGGTGGCACCGACGTGACGCGCCTGGGCCAGGCCGACGTCCGCGCCGCGTGCGCGCTGGCCGACCAGCGGGCCCAGCTCTTCGCCGGCACCTTGCGTTCGAACCTCGTCCTCGGTCGGCCCGACGCCAGCGACGACGAGCAGGCGGCCGCGCTCGAGACCGCCCGCCTGGACGAGTGGGTGCGCACGTTGCCGCTCGGCCTCGATACGCCGGTGGGCGAGGAGGGCGTCGCGCTCTCGGGCGGCGAACGCCGGCGCCTCGCCGTGGCCCGCGCCCTGCTCGCTCCGGGGCCCGTCCTCGTGCTCGACGAGCCCACCAGCGGACTCGATCCCGAGCTGGCGGACGCCCTCCTCGACGGCGTGCTCCAGGCCGCGGCGTCGTCAGGGCGCAGCGTGCTCCTGGTCACCCACCGGGAGGCCGAGGCGGCGCGCTGCGAGACCCGGCTGACCCTCGAGTCGGGGCGCGTGGTGCCGGCTCAGCCCTGAGGGGCCTATCCCGCCGGCCGTCCCGACGGGCACCACGGGTTCGACGGCACGCCGGTGCAGGGGTTGGGCATCGTCGGCAGGTCCGTCGGGATGGGCTCCAGCTTCACTCCGGTCTGGGTCGGGTAGGTGGCGCCGGCCGGGCAGGCGGCGAGGCGGGAGTCGCACTCGACCTGGGCCACCAGCTCGTTGTCGAGATTGGTGGCGGTAGAAGGCACGCCGCAGGTGGGCTGGAGCTCCTCCAGGTTGACGGGGGTCGACCCCGCCGGGGCCACGTTGTCGGCGTAGCAGTTGGAGGGCAGGCCGGTATGCAGCACGATCTGGCCGAAGTCGGCGTTGGTCGGGTTCCCGAAGTAGCCGTCGTTGGCGTAGGTGTTGTCGGTCAGGGCGTCGCCCTCGGCCTCGAAGACGCACCCCAGCCCGCTGATCTCGAACCCGCCGTAGTTGGGGCACTTCTGGTGCAGCGACGGTGTGCCGCTGTCGGGGTAGGGGACGAACAGGGTGCCCCAGGCACCGTTGTTCTCGAACACGTTGTCGGTCACCGTGTCGTTGCGCCCGCCCGAGACCGTCATGCCGGTGCCGATGGGCCCGGCCGCGGCGTTGCCCGCCTCGGGCACGTTGGGGTTGTTGTTGTCGTGGACGTCGTTGTGGATGAACACCCAGCACGAGTGCGTGTGGGTGATCGGGCTGATCGCCCCGTGGGGGCAGTCGCCGTTCTGCGGCGGCGGCGGGTCGCCGGCGATCTGGGTGTTCGTGTCGACCCCGTCCTCGTTGTGGTCGAACTCGGAGTTCTCGATCACGACGGCGCCCCCGGAGTTGGTCCCCGAGTAGCCCAGCGCGTTGTTCTCCATCAGTGCGTGGTCGATGGTGACGTCACAGAGCTGGTGGCAGGCGCCCACGTACATGCCCGAGTCGTTCATGTTGCTTCCGTAGATCTCGTTCCACGAGCCCGGCCCCTGCGAGTTCGACGAGAAGATCCCGTACTGGGCTGCGGTCGACTCGCCGGAGAAGAAGGTCGAGGTGCCCGTCAGGTAGGCGCCGGTGTAGCCGCTCAGGCCGATCTTCCCGGACCCGTCGCCGCCGTTCCACCAGATCTCGTTGCCCGAGTCCCCGGCCCCGCCCAAGAAGTTGCAGGCCGTCAGGTTCTCGATGCTGACATCGTCGGCCTTCCACACGACGATCCCGTTCCGGCCCTGAGCCTTGCCGTCGGCCATGGGCCCGAAGTTCTGGTACTGCGGTGAGCTGCTGCACGGCGCGGGGGCGCCCGACTTGGTGCCGTCCACGATCACGGTGTTGCGGTCCATGCCCACGATGTGCAGATCGGAGGTGTGCACGACCACACCACCGTGGTCCCCCGTGCCCAGCTGGGCGGCGGTCGTCCCGTGGGCATCGTCATCCTCGTGGTAGTCGCCGGGCGCCACGAGGATGAAGTCGCCCGGGTGGGCGGCGTCGACGGCCGATTGGATCGACGTGTACTGGCCGGACATGCCGTGGAATTCTCCGACGAGGAGCACCGCCGGCCCGCTCGGTCCGGACGAGCACCCGGCCAGGACGAAGCCGGTGAGCAGGGTGGCGCCCAGCACGGTCCACCAACGAGCCCGCCGCGTTCGTATCGGCATGAAGCCTCCCGTCTCTCTCGTGCGCCACGTCTCCGCCCGCAGCTCCCACCCTGGGCGACCGCTGAGAACGCTACTCCTGGGTTGAAGCGATCGGGTCCTGGGTTGAAGCAATCGGGAGCGACCGACGGGCCGCGGACAACCGATACTTCCACGCCCGACCGCCGACACGGCGAGCGCGACATCACCGTCTCGATGCAGATCAGCAACGTTTTTGGGGGGGCGACCCCCTAACGCCGCGATAAGTCTCATATAATTCAGCATCAAATCAGCGTGCGTGGACCGCCCAGCGCACATGCCCAACCGGGCCCCCAAACAACCCCCCGTGGGTCTCCTGTGTTCCATCGTGAACGCAAGAAGGCTCGCCGGTTCCCAGAGGCTACGGGTGACCCAGGAAGGTGCTCACGAGTGCCACCTCGGCGCCGACAAACTGACATGAACGAAAACATCGCCACCTTCGAACTCCAATCGCCCGAAACCGACCACGCGGACCTGTGGCCGGACGAGCCTGCCAGCGACGGGCGCGTCGCCCGCGGCCAGCGCACCCGCCGCAACGTGGCCGACGCGCTCAGCCAGCTGCTGCGCGACGGCGATCCGGACCCGACGGCCAAAGCCATCGCCGAACAGGCGGGCGTCTCGCTCCGCCTCGTGTTCCACCACTTCTCCGACATGGACGACCTCTACTTGTACGTGGCGGTGCTCCAGCTGCGGCGGCAGTGGTCCGACCTGCCGCGGGTGTCGCCGAGACTCTCCCTCGCCACGCGGATCGACCGCCTGGTGTCGCATCGAGCCACGCTCTACGAAGAGATCTCGCCCGTACGGCGCGCCGTGACCCGGCGGGCAGCGACGTCGCCCGCCGTCGCCGCCGCCGTCGCGTCGGGCGACGCGATGCTGCTCGAGAATTTGAAACACGTGCTGGCTCACGAGCTCAGCCAGCTGTCGCCGGGCACCAGCGAAGACCACCTCGAAGCCATGGACATCGCCACCTCGTGGGAAGCCTGGGAGCGCATGCGCCGCGGTTCGCATCTCCCCGTGCGCTCGGCCAAGCGGGTCATGGCGCGCACTCTGAGCGTGCTCTGCACCTCCGACGAACCGTCCCCCGTCCTCTAACAGCAGCCTGGCGTCATCACAGCAGCTTCGCGTCCCTGACGGCAGCTTCGCGTCACGCCGCCGGAGGGCGACGGCAGATCAGCCGGGAGTGTCGCCCGATCGCTCCGCCTCCTGACGGCGCCGCACCTCGGCCACGGCGGGCGCCGGGTACTCGAGCTTGACGGGACGCCACCCCAGCTGGATCTTCCGCTGCCCCACGCCGCCCTCGGCCCAGATGTGGCACGAGTTGGTGAGAAAACCCATCGGGCTCCCCCCTCCCGCGGCCGGGAAGTCCTCGCCCTGTACCTCGACGCGCCAGTGCATCGCCGACGGCACCGCCTGAATCACGGCCGGGCCGATCGCCCGGGCCAGGAACTCGAGATGGCTGCAGCCGAGCTCCCGCCCGAAGCGCTCCTGCACCGCCGAGGTGTAGCCGCGGGCGACCGAGAGGCCGATCAGTTCGGCGAACTTCGGCTCGATCGCCGTGCACTCGGCGTGGGGATAGGTCTCCATGTTGGCCGCCGCGTCGACGATGACCATGTCGGCGCGGCGGACCACGACTCCCAGCTCCATGACGTGCACCTGGCGCGGCCCGCGGTCGCCGCCCGCCCAGGGGCGCTCGTCCCGCAGGGTCCCGACGACGGCGAAGTACTCGTCGCGAGCGAAGACCTCGATCTCCACGGTGCGGCGGTGCACCGGGTGCTCGTCCGAGTCGGGCACCGGGAGGAGCTGGGCGAGCGTGGGCGGGTGCTCAGGCACGGGGCGATTGTGGCGTCTGGCGCGGCACGGACGCCAGATCGGGCTCCGGAGCCGCTTCATCGACGTCCGACACGGGAAACACCTCGTTGAAGCCGTGCAGGACGGGTGCCCCGGAGCCCCAACCGATGCGCGTGACCGAACCGGTGCGCAGATGGAGCCGCCAGGAGAGGTCCTCCGCGCCGAGCGCCCAGGCCACGGCCGTCTTGATCGGTGTCACGTGGCTGACGACCACGACGTCCCCGTCCTTGCGCCGCGCCCCGGCGTCCGCTGCGGCGAAGAGCTCGGCGCACGCGTCGACCACCCGCACCTCCACCTCGGCCAGCGACTCGCCGCCCTCCGGGCGGAACCCCGGGTCGTCCCGCCAGTGCCGCCAGACCTCGGCGGGCACGTCGCCGAGAGGCCGGCCGTCGAACTCTCCGTAGTCGACCTCGACCCAGCGTGGGTCCACCGTCGTCGGGAGCCCGAGGCCGAGCAGCTCGGCCGTGTGTCGGGCCCGCTGGAGCGGGCTGGAGCGCACCTCGGCGACAGGATCGTGCAGCAGGCGGCGCGCCGCTATGGCCTGGCGAAGCCCGAGCGGGGTGAGCTCGGCGTCGGCGCGTCCGAGGAGCAGCCCGAGGGCGTTGCCCACCGATTCGCCGTGTCGGACCAGGATCAGCACGGTCGTACGGGCATCACGGTCGTGCGGGCGTCACGATCAGACAGGCACGAGGATGCGCCCGCACTGCTCGCACGTGGCCACCTGACCGGGTGGCAGGGCGCGGATCTTCTCCACCTCGACCGAAGACAGCTCGAGGTGGCATCCGTCGCAGCGGCTGCCGATCAGACGGGCGGCGCCGGTCCCCTTCAGGCGGGCGCGCAGCGTCTCGTAGCGGTCGGCCAACGCCGTGGGCAGCTGGGCCGCCTCCGCCGCCCGGACGGCGATCGCCTCGCTCAGCCCCGCATCGATCTCGGCCTCCTGCGCCGCCAGTTGCTCCCGCAGTTCCGTGGCCCGCGCCTCAATCGGATCCATCCGCTCCGCCAACGACCGGAGCTCGGCGTCGACCGCGTCCTGGTCGAGCATGGCGGAGAGCTCCTGGTCCTCGAGCTCGACCCGGCGCTCGGTCAGGTGACGGACCTCGTCGCTCATGGCCTGCAGATCACGAGCCGACGAGCTGGTCGACGCATAGAGCCGGGCCTCGATGCCGTCGCGGCGCGTCGTGACCGCCGCGATCTGCTCCTCCAGCGCGCCCTGGGCGGCCGCGAGCTCCTTCCGGCGTGCCTCGGCTCCGGACCGCTCCGCACCGAGCCGCGCCAGCTGCGCCTCGACTTCGGTGAGGCCGAGCGCCGCGCCGAGCACTTGGCGTCGATGCTCGAGCTGCGTGATGGAGGTGTCGCGATCCTGGACGGCGAGCAGGTGGTCGAGGTCGCCCAGGTGGTCGAGGTCGCCGGTCACACCAGCGCCTCGAAGGCAGCCCGAGCGGCCGGCAGAGCTTCGGCGAGCGCGACGTCGGCCAGGTCCTGCGCCTCGTCCCAGGCGCACCAACGGGCTTCCTGGCTCTCTCCGGGCGGTGGGTCCGGATCGGCGTCGGCCCCCAGCAGGAGGTAGCGCAGGTCCAGATGGGTGTGCCCGAGGGCCGCCTCGTGCACGTCGACGTGGAGCAGCCGCGGTCCGCCTGTCGGGTGCTCGACCGCCAGTCCCAGCTCCTCCATCGCCTCCCGCCGGGCCGCTGTGTCGGGTGTCTCGCCGGCGTCGATGTGGCCGCCGGGCTGCATCCAGATGCCGAGCCGCTTGTGCCGATGGAGCACCGTGCCGCGCCGGCCGACGACGATCCCCGACGCCGTGACGTGCGTGGTTCCCGCGTGCTCGTCGCAGGGTTCGGGCAGTCGATTCAGCTCGGCCAGGATGCGCTCCCGCGCCCGCATCTCGCGTGGCGAAGCGGGAGTGTGGCCCTCGACCAGGGCATGCAACTCCGCCCGGCCAATGTCCATTGCCGCCAGACTTAGCACAGGTGGCCGGTCAGCACCGTGGTGGCGTGGCCCGAGATGCGCACGCGGTCGCCGGCCGGGCGGACTTGGAAGACGGCACCGCGGGCCGACAGCTGGTGCGCGATGAGCACGTCGCCGGGCCGTCCCAACGCCTCGGACCACCACGGGCCGAC
Organism: uncultured Acidimicrobiaceae bacterium; assembly: GCA_963828505.1. Classification (GTDB taxonomy): domain Bacteria; phylum Actinomycetota; class Acidimicrobiia; order Acidimicrobiales; family RAAP-2; genus Bog-473. The sequence goes on along the minus strand of CAWHFM010000025.1, from coordinate 16,126 downwards.
GGCGCACTGGGCGGACCCGGTGGCCGGGTCCTCGTCGATGCCGACGTTGGGTCCGAACACCCGCAGCACGTAGTCGGCGCCCGAGCCGGCATTATTTGTCGTGGGCGCGTTCGACTCGGTGGCGTCCGACTCGAGGGCGTCCGACTCGGTGGCGTCCGACTCGGTGGCGTCCGACTCGGTGGCGTCCGACTCGGTGGCGTCCGACTCGGTGGCGTCCGACTCGGTGGCGTCCGCTGGATGAGTGCCCGGCGCGGTGAGGAGCAGCGCCTTGGCGCCGGTGGCGGCGATCGCGGCCAGGTCGGGCACGTAGGCCGCGACCTCCTCGGCCGTGGGCAGCACCACGAGCAAGAAGAACGAGGTGCGCCCGGTGAAACGGACCGCCGCTTCGGGCCACTGCCCGCGCAGGCACTCGGGGAGCGGAACGGCGACGGGTGGATCGGCCGGGAAGTCGAGCGCGATCCGATCGTCCTCGAAGGAGGCGACCAGCGGCCCGCTTCGGGTGTGAAAGGTCAGCGGGGTGTCGCCGGTCGCCACGCCCCACTGGCGCAACGCGTGGGCCGAAGCGAGGGTGGCGTGCCCGCACAGGTCCACCTCGACGGACGGGGTGAACCAGCGCAGGTCGTACGCACCCGGCTCGCCGGCCGGAGTGACGTAGGCCGTCTCGGAGATGCCGAGCTCGAAGGCGAGGGATTGCATGCGGGCCTCGTCGATCGCCTCGTCGAGGAGGCAGACGGCGGCCGGGTTGCCACGGAACGGGGTGTCGCTGAAGGCGTCGACCCATGCGATCGGAATGCTCACGACGTCCACAATGCTAGGCGGGCGAGCGCCTCGCGGAGCACGGCCTCGCGCTTGCAGAAGGCCCATCGCACGAGCGTGGCGCCCGCAGTGGGGTCGGCCGGATCGTAGAAGACCGAGCTCGGTATGGCGACGACGCCACAGCGTCGCGGCAACTGGAGGCAGTACTCGAGTGCGGACAGGCCAGGCGCCACGGTTGCGATGTCGGTGGTGGCGAAGTAGGTGGCTGCGGGCCGGTAGACGACGTGGCCGAGCGCCTCGAGCCCGTCACAGAGAAGGTCACGCTTGGCGACCAGCTCGGCGGCAAGCGCCCCGAGCGCCTCGGGTGGCCAGACCAGCCCGCGGGCGATGGCGAGCTGGAACGCGGCGGGACTGGTGTAGGTGAGGAACTGCTTGGCCGACCTCACCGCGGCCACCAGCGGAGCCGGGCCGCTCGCCCATCCGACCTTCCAGCCGGTGAAGGAGAACGTCTTCCCCCCCGACGAGATGGTGAGCGTGCGCGAGGCCATGCCCGGCAAGGTGGCCAGCGGTACATGGGTACCGTCGAAGACCAGGTGCTCGTACACCTCGTCGGTGACCGCCAGGAGGTCGTGCTCGGCACAGAGGGCGGCGACCTGAGCGAGCTCCTCCCGAGCGAAGACCTTGCCCGTCGGGTTGTGCGGGGAGTTGAGCAGCACGAGGCGGGTCCGGGGCCCGACGGCAGCGGCGAGGTCGGCCGGGTCGAAGCTCCAGTCGGGCGTATGCAGGCGTACGGGGCGCAGGACGGCGCCGGCCATGGCGGCGCAGGCGGCGTAGGAGTCGTAGGTCGGCTCGAATGCCACCACCTCGTCGCCGGGTTCGCAGAGGGCGAGCATGGCGGCGGCGATCGCCTCGGTGGCGCCCACCGTGACGAGCACCTCGTCGTCGGGGCTGAGCTCGAGCCCGTAGTGGTCGCGCTGGTGGGCGGCGACCGCCCGGCGCAGCTCGGGGACTCCGGGGCTCGGCGGGTACTGGTTGTCGCCGGCTCGGATGGACTCGACCGCGACCTCTTTCAATTCGTCGGAGCCGTCCGTGTCGGGGAAGCCCTGGCCGAGGTTGACCGAATCGGTGGCGGCCGCCAACTCGGACATGGTCGAGAAGATGGTCGTGGTGAACGGTCGGAGCCGTCCGGCCAGGTACGCGTCGGCGGCGACCACGGCGGCCGATGGTACCGGGGCGGCGCAACCACCGGAGGCGGTGATACCGGGCGGGGGCGACATCGGTCGGGGGCGGCATCGGGACGGGGGCGCCGCGCCCTAACGTCTGCGGACCGTGTTCACCATCGCCAGCTTCAACATGCACTGTGGGATCGACGGCTGGGGCCGCCACTACGACGAGGGTGAAGCCGTGGAACGGCTCGACGCCGACGTGGTCGTATTGCAGGAGTCGTGGACCAACACCGGCGAGGCCGAAGGCCAGGCGGAGCGCATCGGGCGCCGGCTTGGAGCGACCGTGTTCACCCACGCCCTCGGCGAGGGGCGCCGGATCCGTCCCCAGCCCGGGGCTCCGGACACGTGGGTGAACCGGTCGGCCTATTTCTCGAACGAACGCCCCCTCTACTTCGACGGGGTTCGGCCGCCGTCTGCCCACGTACAGTCGCTCGATCGCTGGCGCCAGGCCGACCGAGGGACTTGGGGCATCGCGGTGCTCGTCCGGCCCGGGATCGTCGTCGAGGACTGGCGCGTGCTGCGGTTCACGCATCTGCCGCGGGACCCGGTGCAACGAGCTGCGATCGTGGTCGACGTGACGGTGGACGGGCATCCGGTGTCGGTGGCGGGCACGCATATGCCCCACCTCCACTTCGGATCGCATCGCACCTGGGCCCAGCTCAGAGCCGGACTCAAGACCCAGTCGCGTCCTGACGCCGTGCTGTGCGGCGACATGAACACGTGGGGCCCACTCGTCGGCGTCTTCATGCCGGGCTGGCGGCGTGCGGTCGTCGGCCGCACGTGGCCGACCTGGCGTCCGCACAGCCAGATCGACCACGTCCTCGTGCGCGGTGCGATGCGCGCCTCGCACGGTGAGGTGCTGCCGCACGCGGGCTCCGACCATCGTCCGGTTCGCGCCCGCATACAGGTGGGATGACCCGGCCGGGCGTTCACGGCGGGGGCGGAGGGGCGAGCGCGGTGACGGCCTCGTCGACCGTTCGATAGAAGCGGTCACCGCCGATGCGCGAGGTCAGGCCGCCGCGCTCGAACGACCGTTCCAGGTTCTCACCGGCGCGCGCCACGCCGACAGTGATGCCGTCGCGCTGGCATTCATCGAGGACACGACCGAGCTCCCGCGAGCCCGTGTAGTCGATGTCGGACATGCCGACGGTGTCCAGCACGAGGACGCGCGTGCCGGCGCCGGCGGCGTGCAGGGCCGCTCCGACCTCCTCGCGGAAGTGGACGGCGTTGGCGTACCACAGGGGCGTGGCAAAGAGGACGACGAGGACGCCGGGCAGCTGCTGAGCGTCGACGCCGGGGCCGAGTGGGGTCCAGCTGGTGGTGCCCCGCACGCGCCCGAGGAGGTGGAGCTGCTGGCGCGAGCTCATCCGGATGTGGTCGAGGATGGCCAGGCCGACCGCGATGGCGATGCCCTGCTCGATGCCGATGAACACCACGGCGAGGAGCGTCATGGCCGCCAAGGCGAATTCGATCCGGTCGAAGCGAGCAATCGCCCTGAGATCCGCCCCGCCGAAGATGTGGGCCGCGACGAAGATCAGGATGGCGGCGAGCGTCGCCAGCGGCACGTCGTGCAGCACGTCGGCGAACGGGATGAACAGGACCACGAGGAGGGCGGCGCCGAGCGGGCCGGCCTGGGTCCGACCGCCCGCGGTGGCGATGGCGCCGGTCCGAGGTGGGCTGGCGTCGACGGCGAAGGAGCCCACCAATCCGGACGCGACGCTCCCGGCGCCGACGGCCAGGAAGTCTCGTCCGGCGTCGACGTCGTAGCCTCCCCGGTCGGCGAAGGCCCGCGTCGTGGCGGCCGTCTGGGTCACCACGACCAGGGCCACCACACCAGCCAGGGTGGCCAGATTGCCCATGACCGACCAGGAGACCCCGGTCAGTCCGAGGTGGGGAGCGCCCGTCGTGACGGGACCCAGCACGGGCACACCCCTCGCCGTGAGGTCGAGCGCGCCGACCAACGCAGTGGAGCCGACCAGGGCCACCAGCGCGGCGGGGATGCGCCGGTCGACACGCTGACAGACCGTCATGAGGACCAGGACGGCGATGCCGATACCGAGCGCCCAGCCGTTGACCTGGCCCAGATGCGTCAGGACGTACCAGATCCGGTGCTCGTTGCTCCCCGATGGTCCCGGCAGCCCGAAGAGCTCAGGGAGCTGGTGGACCACGATGATCACGGCCACGCCGGAAAGGAATCCCGTCACGATGGGAGCCGAGAGGAACTCGGCCACCCACCCGAGCCTGAGGACGCTCACCAGGACCACGATGAGGCCGACCATGACCGCGAGAATCGACACGAGGTCGACGTAGCGCTCCGAGCCCGTCGCGGCGAAGCGGGCGACGCCGGCGGCGAACAGAGGGGCGATGGTGGAGTCGGCCCCGACCGAGAGCTGCGGATTCGAACCCAAGAGGGCGAAGAGCACGGTCCCGGCCACGAAGGCGTAGAAGCCGGTCACCGGGGGCATGCCGGCCAGGCGCGAGGTGGCCAACTGCTCCGGCACCGCGATGACGAGCAGGGTCATGCCGGCCACGGCGTCCGCGCCGGCCCAGGCGCGCCGGTAGCCGTGCAACGACGTCAACACGGGCGGGCGCCGCACGGCGCCATCTTCGTCCATGGCGGCTTTGCGGTGGCCGATCGCCGGCATGATCCGATGCCTGCCGGAACGATCCGATGCAGCCGGACGACGCCCGCGTCGGGATGAATAGTCTCGGACGCGACGGCGAGCGCGGCCGAGGCGCCGCTCGGTCGCCCCACATCCGCCCGAAGGAGGCTCCAGGTTGAGCGACTACCCCTACGCCGACCGTTTCCCCATCCACCGCTCGCTGCCGGCGGAAGGCACGAGCCGTGAGGAGGTCCTGGCCCAGCTCCACACCATGGCCACGGAGGAGGACGCGTTCTGGGAGACGGGCAAGTGCTCGGGCACCATGTACTGCGGCGACCACGAGCACTACCACTTCATGAACGAGGCCTTCGGCCTGTTCGCCCACGTCAACGTGCTCCAGCGGGACATGTGCCCGAGCGCGACCAAGTTCGAGGCCGAGATCATCGCCATGACCCTGGGCCTGCACGGCGGCGAGCACGCCACAGCCGCCGGTGACGACCCCTGTGGGCTGGTCACCACGGGCGGGACGGGGAGCATCATGCACGCCGTCCTGGCGTACCGGGAGCACTCGGCGCAGACCCGCGGAGTGACGCGCCCGAACCTGATCAAGCCCGAGACCGCCCACCCGGCCTTCGACAAGGCCTGCCACCTGTTCGGCGTGGAGCTGCGCCGGGCCCCGATCGACCCGGCCACGACCCAGGTCGACGTCGACTGGGTGCGCGATCACCTCGACGACCAGACCGTGGCGCTGGTGGGTTCGGCCTGCAACTACGGCTACGGCACCATCGACCCCATCGGGGACCTCTCCGACGTCGCCCTCGAGCGTGGCGTCGGCCTGCACGTCGACGGCTGCCTCGGCGGCTTCATCCTTCCCTTCGGCGCGGAGCTCGGCTTCGAGATAGAGCCCTTCGACTACCGCGTGCCCGGGGTCACGTCGATCTCGGCCGACACCCACAAGTACGGTTATGCGTTCAAGGGTTCGTCCGTGCTGTCGTTCCGCACGAAGGCCCTCCGCAACGCGCAGTACTTCTATCTCACCGACTGGAGCGGCGGGAAGTACACGTCACCGGGGATGGAGGGCTCGCGCTCGGGCGGTCTCATCGCCGCCACGTGGGCCGCCATGGTCCAGCTCGGCCACGCCGGCTACCTCCACTACGCCCGCCAGATCTTCGAGACGTCGCGGGCCATGCAGGACGCGGTGACCTCTCACCCGGAGCTCCGCCTGATCGGCCGGCCCACCTTCTTGTTCTCGTTCACCTCGGACGAGTTCGACATCTACCACGTGAACGACTTCATGCGGCGGAGGGGATGGCGCTTCAACGGCCAGCAGTACCCCAACGCGCTCCACATGGCCGTGACCCGGCCTCAGACGCAGACCGGGGTGGTCGCGGCGTTCTCGACCGACCTGGAGGCTGCGGTCGACTACGCCAAGGCCCACGCCGAAGACTCGCCCGCGTCGGGCGCCATCTACGGTGGCGTGGCCGGCGGCATAACGGACGAAGCCGACGAGTTCATCCGGTCGGTCATGGCCGACATGCTCGACGCGCAGTCCGCCCTGCCCAAACCGTGAGCGCACCGTCACCGTCGCTGTCCGGCGCGCCCGAGTCCTGGGTCGCCGGGTGTGCCGCCGCGCAGTCGGCACTGAACGCGGACCTCGCCGGGCTCGACGAGGCGCGGGCCAGGAGCGCCAGCACCCTGCCCGGGTGGAGCGTGGGACACGTCATCACGCATCTGGCGCGCAACGCGGACAGCGTGGTGTGGCGCCTCGAGGGCGCGGCGAGGGGCGAGATCCGGGACCAGTACCCGGGTGGACTGGCGCAGCGGGCGGCGGACATTGAGGCGGGCGCAGCGCGGCCGGCGGCTGAGCTGGTGGCGGACGTCGCTCGCACGTCGGCTGCAGTCGAGCAGGCGATGACCGCGCTGCCACCGGCCGCGTGGGACGCGCCGTCGCGCTCCTCGCGCGGCGTGATCGAGAGCTCGCGCGACGCCCTGCTGTCACGCTGGCGCGAAGTCGTCGTCCACCACGGTGATCTGGGTTTCGGGCCAATTCCGCTCCCGGACGATCTCGTCGAAGCCTGGTTGCCTCGCGAGCTGCCCCGCCTGGCGTCCCGCACCGACCCGGCGGCTCTGCTGAGCTGGCTCATCGGGCGTGGCGGGGCGCCGGTGCTCGAGCCGTGGTGAGCAGCGCGCCGACGCGGCTCGTCACCCCCAGATGAAGGCGTTCCCGGAACGGTCGACCGCGACGCAGTAATCGGTGGTCGGACACGAGATGGCGGTGAGGGCCTGGCCGTTGTCGATCAGCGTCCCCTTCGACCATGTGGTCCCGTCGAAGGCGAAGACGCGGCCGAGCGAGTCGACGGCACGGCAGAAGGTCGGCGTCGGGCACGACACGCCGGTGAGACCGGAGGCGTTGTCACCGGTCTGAGGCAGCTCGGGCGCGATCGGGGCGGGGGCCGAGAACGTCTGCCCGTTCCACGTGATTACGTTGCCGCTGGTGTCGACGAGCTCGCAGAAGCTGGTCGTGGGACACGACACCGCGTTCAGCTGTCCGGCTGCGTCGTCGTCGTTCGGTTGGGTCCACGCCTGCCCGTTCCACACCGAGGGGCCGCCCTCGGCCGCGACGCAGAACTGCGGCGACACGCACGAGATCTGGTTGGCCGCGCCCCAGGCACCGAGGTTGCCCGACCACCCCGAGCCGTCGTAGTCGAACGAGTTCCCTTCACCGTCCACCGTGATGCAGAACGAGGGCCCCGTGCAGTCGATGGCGGTGAACCCCTGGGCTCCGGGGACCGTGGTCGGCGCGAGCCAGGTCGATCCGTTGAAGACCGAGACCTGGTTCAGGTTGGGCGCGGCAGCGCAGAAGGACGTGCTGGCACAGGACAAGTAGGAAGATCCCTGGGGCGCCGGTGCAGGAACGGGAGAACCAAGGTCGGTGACGCGAGTGAACACCAGGTGGTAGGTCATCCCCGCCGCCGATCCCACCAGGCATACGAATCGTGCCGGACACGAGACCGTCGAAAGCGCGGTGCCGGGCGCGATCGGTATGGCGTGGGACCACCCGCCGGGCCCGGGCTCGGTCGTCGGCGTCGTGTGCCCGCTCGTGGTCGATGTCGTGGTCGATGTCGTGGTCGATGTCGTGGTCGATGCCCGGGGCCCGCTGGCGCGGCCGGACGGACTCCCGGCGCAACCGGCGGCGAAGACGGCCACGAGGCAGAGCGCAACCGCGGCGGCCGGTACCCGCCGGCGCATCAGCGCTGGCGAGACGCGAGGCCGTCCGCTTCGAAGGAGCGATGGCGTGACCACGTGTCGAGCACGATCAGGGTCTTGGTGCCGGTGACGCGGCCGCGGCGGCGAAGTTGCTCAATGACCTGACCCAACCGCTCGACGTCGGGGACCTGGAGCCAGACGAGGGCGTCGGGATCGCCGGCCGTCGTAAAGACGGCCTGGACCTCGGGGAGTTGCACCGCCGTCTCCTGAATCTCCGCGAGGTCGGCGGTGCCGGCGAAGCGCACCTCGGTGAAGGCCTGGATCGGGCGTCCGGCTTTCCGGTGGTCGACGACCACGGTGTACCCGGCGATGACCCCTGACCGCTCGAGCCGCTCGATGCGCCTGGTCACGGCGGAGGCGGACAACGACACCTGCTCGCCGATGTCGGCCATGGTCCGGCGGGCGTTGTGCGACAACAGTTCGATGATCTGGTGGTCGATCGGATCGAGCTCCTCTGTTCCCATGGGCGGGCAGCCTAACGAAGGCGCCCTCGTCCGCACGTTCAGTGCGGCCCAGTGGGAGAAGTGCTGATATCCGTTGCGTCGTGGCGGTGAAAGGCGGCTCCGGTGGGCTCCCGACTATGCGGTGAGCTTGCGGTGCACGCTCACCGCATAGGAGTCGCCGGGACGGAACGGGGCCCGGTCCCAGGTGGACCAGCGATCCTCGAGCTCGAGTCGGCACGCTGCGGCCAGCTCGTCGTGGCGCTCGAGTCCCAGCGCTCCCCCGCCCAGCGAGTAGCCGGCAACGAGCCGGCCTCCGGGGATGAGCGAGCGGGCAGCGAACCCGATCACGGCCCCCTCGGTGCCAGGGGACACGAAGACGAGCACGTTGCCCGCCATAAGCACGACGTCGAAGCGGCGACCGAGGTCGAGGGTGGGGTCCGCCAGGTCGCCGGCCACCCAGGTGAGGGCGGGTGACTTGGCTCGAGCCGCGTCGAGCATGCCGGGGTCCAGGTCGACGCCGACCACGGCATGGCCACGACGGCTGAGCTCGATGGCCACCCGCCCCGTGCCGCAGCCGGCGTCGAGCACCGAGCCGGGACCGTAGGAGTGGACCAGGTCCGCTTCGCCGTGAACGTCGACACCCTCCGCCGCCAGCTCTTCGAACCGTCGGTCGTAGCCCTCGCCGCGCCTCACGTCCCCGGCCAGCCAGGGATTCTCTGTCACGGACGTCGACGCTAACGGTTGACCCGAGGCCACCCCTCGGTATGGTGCGGGTCGATGTGCCTGTTGCTCGTCGCCACGCGAGTCGTCCCCGGCGTGCCTCTCCTCGTGGGCGCGAACCGCGACGAGTACCTGGACCGTCCTTCCGAGGCGGTGACGGTGCTCGAGGAGGGCCCGCCGCGCGTCCTCGGGGGTCGCGACCTCCGGGCGGGCGGCACCTGGCTCGCCGTCAACGAGCACGGGGTCTGCGCCGGGCTGACGAACCAACCCCTCGGCGATGCGCTGGACCGCTCGCGACGCTCGCGGGGTGCGCTGCCGGTCGCGCTCACCCGACACGACACGGCCGCAGGCGCGGTCGAGCAGTTCGTCGAGACGTTCGACCCGGCGGACTACAACGGCTGTTGGCTGCTGGTCGGCGACCGGTCGTCGCTCTTCTTCGTCGACTTCACGGGCACCGACGCCCGGGCGACACCGCTGCCACCAGGGGTCTACGCCCTGGAGAACCGGTCTCTCGGCGCTCCCAGCCCGAAGGTCGACCTCGTCCTGTCCTCGGTCGGCGAACCCGGCGACGCCGCCACGACCAATGCCACCTTCCGCGCCGTGCTGGCCGATCACCGGATCCCACCCGAGGACGAACGCCCGACCGCCGGGAGCTGCGTTCATCTGGACGGGTACGGGACTCGCTCGTCGTGCCTGGTCGAGGTCAGCTCCGACCCGGTGGCCGCGCCCCGGGTCCTCGTGGCGGACGGACCTCCATGCACCACCCCCTTCGAGGATGCAACGCCACTGTGGGGGCGCCTCGCTCGGACTCAGCTGCGCAGCAGCGGCTTGTAACGCAGGCGGTGGGGTTGGTCGGCCGCGACGCCGAGACGGGCACGCCGGTCGGCCTCGTAGTCGCTGTAGTTGCCTTCCCACCACTGCACGACGGAGTCGCCTTCGAAGGCGAGCACGTGCGTGGCGATGCGGTCGAGGAACCACCGGTCGTGGCTGATCACAACTGCACACCCGGGGAAGGCGAGCAACGCCTCCTCGAGCGCGCGCAGTGTGTCGACGTCGAGGTCGTTGGTGGGCTCGTCGAGCAGCAGGACGTTGCCCCCGCTGCTGAGCACCTTGGCCAGCAGGACTCGGTTGCGCTCCCCTCCAGAAAGCCGGCCCACCAGCTTCTGCTGGTCGCTGCCTTTGAAACCGAACTCGGCCACATAGGCGCGGGCGTGCAACTCGCGACCTCCGACGACGAGGCGGTCGGCTCCCCCCGTGATCTCGTCGAACACGGTGAGGTCGGGGGACAGAGTGCCGCGCGTCTGGTCGACGTAGGCCAGCGTCACCGTGGATCCGAGCTCGAGTGAGCCGGCGTCCGGTGTGTCATCCCCCACGATCATGCGGAACAGCGTGGTCTTTCCGGCGCCGTTGGGGCCGATGACGCCCACGATGCCTCCGGGCGGCAGCGTGAAGGACACCCCGTCGATCAGGAGCCGATCGCCGAACCCCTTGACGACGGCCACTGCCTCCACCACGCGGTCGCCCAGCCGGGGGCCCGGCGGGATGGAGAGCTCGACCCGGTCGGCGCGCCGGTCGGCGGCATCTGCTTCGGCTTCGGCCACCAGCGCGTGGTATGCGTTGATGCGCGCCTTCCCCTTGCTCTGGCGCGCCCGGGGGGACATCCTGATCCACTCGAGCTCGCGCCGGAGTGAGGCACGTCGGGCACTGTCGGCCCTGTCCTCGGCTGCCAGCCGCGCCTGCTTCTGCTCGAGCCACGAGGAGTAGTTGCCCTCCCACGGGATGCCGGCGCCACGGTCGAGCTCGAGGATCCAGCCCGCCACGTTGTCGAGGAAGTACCGGTCGTGGGTCACTGCGACCACCGTCCCCGGATACTCGTGCAACGCGCGCTCGAGCCACGCGACTGACTCGGCGTCGAGGTGGTTGGTCGGCTCGTCCAGCAGCAGCAGGTCGGGCCGCGAGAGCAGCAGGCGGCACAGCGCGACCCGGCGTCGCTCACCGCCGGAGAGAACCGACACGTCGGTGTCCCCCGGCGGCAGACGCAGCGCGTCCATCGCGATCTCGAAGGTCCGCTCGAGGTCCCACGCCCCGGCCGCGTCGATCTTCGCCTGGAGGTCCGACTGCTCGGCCAGCAGCGTGTCGATGTCGGCGTCGGGCTGGCCGAAAGCCGCGCAGACTTCGTTGAACCGGTCGACCAGCGCTTTGATCTCACCCACGCCCTCGGCCACGTTGCCCGCGACGTCCTTGGTCGGATCGAGCTCGGGCTCTTGGGGAAGGAACCCGACGCTGAACCCGGGGGTCAGGCGGGCCTCACCGGTGAAGCCGTCGTCCTGGCCCGCCATGATCCGCAGCAGGGATGACTTGCCCGACCCGTTGGCACCGATGACGCCGATCTTCGCCCCCGGGTAGAAGGACAGGTTGATTCCCTTGAGGACCTCGCGGTCCGGCGGGTGGAAGCGCCGGAGATCGCGCATGGTGAAGATGAACTGTGGCGCCATGGACTCAGTGTGGCCCAACCGGCCGGGACCCGGTTCCCGACGCCGCCCGGCGGATCAGGATCAGAAACCTGTACCGGCGATGATCGGCCCGTTGAGGTGGGTGCCGAACATCGACCCGTCGTTCGGAGCGTCACCATAGGCGAACACCGCGCCTTCGGCGTCGGCCACCCAGTAGCCGCCGCTGTCGGAGTCGGTGAAGACGGCCGACGCCGGGTTGAATCCGCCGACAGATCCGAGCGCCCCGCTGTGGCCCACGGCGTCGCCGAAGGCGTCGACCGTGCCGTCGGCTCGCAGGATCCAGTACCCCCGGCCGTCCCACGTACGGACGGCGGAGGTGACCGGCGTCCCGGGACCGGGCGCTCCGAAATAGGGGGCGTCGCCGAAGGTGTAGACGTTGCCGGTCTGGGTCACGACCCAGTACCCGTTCCCCGTGGCGTCCGGCACGACCGCGACCACCGCGCCGGCACAGCCGCCGATACCGGGGCACGAGCCTTCGAACCGTGCGTCACCGAAGGCGAAGACCCCTCCGTCCGAGGCGACCATGAAGTAGCCGCCCCCGTTCGCGGTGGGGACCATGCCCACCACCGGTGCATTGAGACTGTTCGGCAGACCGGAACCGGCCGGATGGAGACCGAGGCCGGGAATGGAGCCGTAGAAGCCGGCGTCGCCGAAGCTGAAGACTCCCCCGTCGGATGCGTCGAGCCAATACCCGCCGTTGTCGGCCGTCGGCGTGATGCCGACCACCGGGCGCTGCAACTTCAGGCTGCCGGTCGAGCCGTAGAACGCGGCGGAGCCGAAGGAGAAGATGCCGCCGTCAGACCCGACGAGCCAGTACCCGTGCGGCCCACCCCGGACGATGAAGTCCCCAGAGTTGGAGGTGTACGAGGGCTGGTAGTAGATGGCATCGTTCCCGGCCAGCGTCACCCCGGAGCACGAACCCGCCACCAAGGTGTAGGCACCGACCGGCAGTGTGGGCGTGATGGGGAGTGAGCCGTTGACCGTCCTGCACGTCAGCTTCCCTGTGAGTGACGCACCGACCAGCGGCTGGCTCGCCGACGCGGAGAAGACGGGACTGCCTTTCCAGGTCTGCGACCCTGACACCTCTACGCCGAGTTGCGCCATGGTCACGATCGTGGTCCCGGGGACGAAATCGATGGTGTAGTTCGGATCGCTCAATCCGCTGCAGCTCAATTTCGTAGTTCCCAGGTGGAGACGTATCGCCGGTGCCATAGGTGCAGCTGAGTGTCCCGCTGAGAACGGTGGAATCCTGCCCGTTCACAAAGCCCTGATAGCTGACATGCACCTGAGGCACGACGCCGAAGGACGTCTTCTCGGGTGCGGGCGTGACAGTGAGCGGCGCCGGGTGAACGGTGAAACCACCAATGGCTCCGTTGTACGCGGCAACGTAGTTCGTGGAACCCGGACCGCTGAGGGTCGCTCCGCTGCACGACGACCCCGCGACAGTGTCGGAACCGGCCGGGAGGGTGGGAGCGATCGGTGTCGACGTTCCGACCTTGCTGCAGGTCAGTGCCGCCATGTTCACTGTGATGCCCGGTGGAACGTTGGCCTCGTTCACGATTCCCGAAAACGTAGGAGACCCTCCGTAGGTCTGCGTGCCGCTGACCGTGACCACGTCGATGGGAGCCGGATTGACGACGAAGTCACCCGTCGCCGCGGTGTAACGAACCACGTAATGGGCGGCATTCACTCCGCTGAGAGTGGCACCGCTGCATGACAACGGCACCAGGGTGTAGCAGGCGGAGGTGATACGGATGGCGGAGACGCGGCTGCTGGCCGAGGATCGGTGGCCGGAGTACGAAGTGGTGCTCCGGCGGGTGCTGGCGGGCGAGGTCCACGGCCACGTCGAGACCGAGATCCGGCGCCGCGACCGTGTGGTCGTGCCCGTCCTGCTCACCATGGCCCCGATTCGCGACTCCCGCGGTTCAGCGATCGGCGTGTTGGTGATCGCCCGTGACCTCACCGAGCAGGAGCTGGCCCTCGCCGCCCTCGCCGATAGCGAGGCCAGGCTGAGGGAGGGCAGTTTGGCTAGGTGGGCGGCTGGGTACTCGACTGCGCCACCGCGCGCCCGTTGAGTGGTCCGAGGAGCTCCACCGGATCCACGGCCTCGAGCCTGTCGAGTTCGACGGGACCCTGGCCGGCCACGTCGCCCTGGTGCACCCTGATGACCGGGCGGGGCTGGGCAGCGGCGCGCTGGGCCGGGCGGTCGCCGAGGGCGAGGCCGTCGAGGCCGACTACCGCATCGTCCGTCCGGATGGGCAGGTTCGATGGCTCAGCGCCCGCGCCGATCTGCAATCCACTCCGACGGGGACCGATCGGCCTGAGGGGCATCGCCAAGGACGTGACTGAGCGCCGGTGATCAAAGCCGTGCGCTGGGTCGTGCTGGTCGCCCTCTCCTGGGTGACCGTGACGTCGCTGCCGGGGTTGGCCCGCTACCTCAAGATGCGGGCCATGTAGCGGCGGCCCGTCCCATCAGGTCACGCACCCGGTCGAGGAGTCGACCCGGATTGAGCGGTTCGTCCGGCTCTCCCTCGATGACCACGCTGAGCTGGCGCAGCGTGGCTCCGGCGTGCGACCGCAGGGCGGCGGCGAGGGCGTGCAGTTCCTCCGAGCGACCGACGGCAGTGCACGCGTGTCGACCACCTCCTGGTAGCCCTCCTGACCGGCATTTGCTCCGACGGCATAACCGACGGCGAAGGCCAACACGATGCCCATGCGGACGATTGCCTCCTCCTGGGTCGCGCCCGAGTTCCCGGACCGTGCCGAAAGGGATGCCTCGGCCTCGAGGTGGAGGAACACGCGGACGTCCGGGTAGATCTTGAGCATCAGCATAGTTGGGGCGGCAATTTCGAACTTCCGGATGTCGATGACCTGTTCGCCGGAGACGACGATCCGCTTGTCGTGCAGCACGGTGAGCATGCACCGTCCCCGTCAGAGTGGCCGTGACCCCGTGGAACGTCAGCCGTCCCGTCACCTGGAACCTGTCCCCGACGCGAACGGGGTGATGGCGTCGAGCTCGACGACAGCAACGGGAAACATCCGGGCGTGGACCCGGTGCATCAGCTCGGCGTCGTAGAGCGAGTTGCCCGACGTCAGCTCGGCCACGTCGACTTCGAGCCGACCGTGAACGCCGGCCACCGGATCCAGCGCTGAATCCCGGACGGCCGCCTCCACGGTGCCGCGCATGCCTGTCGTCCCGAAGTCGATCGCCCCCACGTTCGACCGGGCGCGGATCATGATCGCCGACGTCTCGGGCAGGACCTCGAACCGTGACAGTAAGGGCCCGATCCGGGCGATGTCCTCCCGGCAGCTCGGCTCGCTCCTCGGTGACCGGGAGCAGCGACCCATCGTTCGAGGCGGTGACCGCCGGCGCCGGCCACTCCAGTACCTTGGCCGCCGGAGTCGGCGGGAGCCGTGGATGGTGGTCGAGGAGGGCATACCGTTGCCAGACGAAGCTCGAGCACATCCCGCTCGGCGGCCAGCACCTCCATCCAGTGCTGCAGCGCCCGTCGACCGGCTTCGGTCAGCGCATAGACGTGGCGGGTGGTGCCCGCCTTGGGCTCGGCGTTCCAGGACTTGAGGAGACCGTCTCGTTCGAGATCGGCCAGCGCCCGGTACACCGTGGGGGTGGTCGACGGGCCCGAAGCCGAGCCCGATCAAGGGGTCGATGAGGCGGTAGCCGTGGCGGTGCTTCTCCGAGAGCAGCAACAAGATGGCGGGATAGACGAAGTGGCGGGGGGCGGTCAGCTCGAAGTGGCAGTGGGGCGGCTCCGACCAGGTCGTCGACGCCAGCTCGTCCGGCGCTCTCTGGCCCAAGGGTCAGCCTCCTTCTGTCAGGCGTTCCGGGATGGTAATCCTCGCCGTCCGCTTGGGCTCAGCGGCGGGTTACCATCACGCCCTGCCCGGCCGGCTGTCCGAGGGGCCTGGCCAGCCAGGGGAGGCCGCGATCGCCGACAAAGGTCCCTTGGGGTCGCTGGCCGGCGATCTGGCGGTCGCCTCCCTGGCCCTGGCCCGGCGGTTCGCGGCCGGCGCCACCCTGTGGTGCTGGTCGCCGGCGTGGCCGCGACCACGCGCAGCACGTGGCCGTCGAGTTGGTCCACCCGGTGATCGTCGGCAAGCGCGCCCTTCCAGCCGCCGCCGTGGCCTGGCTCCGATCCGGTCGGCGCCTTGCGTTCCCTGGTTGCCGGTGGGGACGTGCTGCTCGTCATCGCCGCCGCCGACGACCGTGACGTGTTGTCGGCCATGCAGCGGGCGCCCGCGTGGGGTGTCGTCACCGTGTGGGTCGGCGCTCGGGGGTCCCGCCCGCCGCCGGGCGCCGCCGACCATGTCCTGTGGCTGGACGGTGCCGAAGACGCCGCCGCCTTCACCGGCGAGATACGTGCTGCTCTACCACCTGTTGTGGGAGCTGACCCACGTCTGCTTCGAGCACCCCGGCCTGCTCCCGCCGAGCAGTCGCCTCAGTGTGGACGAAGAGGTGTGCATCACCTGCTCCGACGAGGGGCGGGTCGGCGAGGTCATCGCCGGCGGCCCCGACGCCGCGACGGTGCGCACCGCCGCCGGCGCCGAGCAGGTCGACACCACGCTGGTGGGCCCCGTGC
>CAWHFM010000024.1:0-30836 GCA_963828505.1 uncultured Acidimicrobiaceae bacterium | reverse complement strand
ATCGTTGGGCGATGACAACACACTGGGTGTCAAGAGTTAGTTTTATCGGTGTCGTCGTGGCCTTTGCCGTCGCTGCTGCGCCTGCAGCGGATGCGAACCCCTCCTGGACAATTCAGCCCAGCCCCAAATCGACCCAGCCCATCGGTGGTGGCTTTCTTGTGGGTGACTCGTGTGTGTCGGCCTCGTTCTGCACAGCCGTCGGTCACTTCAGCGACAACAGCGGCAACGACCAAGCCCTGATCGAGTCATGGAACGGGAGGGCTTGGTCACTCGACTCGAGTCCCACCAACGAGATGGATGATCCAAACGACCTCACCGCCGTCTCCTGTGCCTCGTCCTCCTCGTGTCAGGCCGTGGGCTATTCCGGGCTCGGCAGTGCCGAATACCAAACTCTCATCGAATCCTGGAACGGCACAGGCTGGACAACCATTCCCAGTCCCAACAGCGGTCCGACCTCTGCCCTCAGTGGGGTTTCCTGCACCTCCGACGACTCGTGTGTTGCTGTCGGCTATGGCTCCCTCAGCAGTACCGTCGCCCAGACGCTGGTCGAATCCTGGAACGGCTCTTCCTGGGGCATCGTGCCGAGTCCCGACGTCGGGACGAATGGGAACTTCCTGAACGCCGTATCCTGCGTCTCCGCGTCTTCATGCACAGCGGTAGGCCAATACGCCACCTCCGGCGGCTTTCCCGAGCTGACCCTGATCGAGTCGTGGGATGGGACGAAGTGGTCGATCGTTCCCAGCCCGAATCGTAACCCGGAGGAATCGATTCGCTCCATGCCGTCTCGTGTGCTGCCGCGCGTTCTTGTGTGGCCGTCGGCGAATATCCGAACAAGAAGAACATAGCGTCGACCCTGATTGAATCCTGGAACGGCGCGGCGTGGTCGATCACATCCAGTCCCAACACCGCCAAGAAGAACTACCTCTACGGAGTTTCATGTACGTCCGTAAGCATGTGCCAAGCCGTTGGCCAAGCAGCCGACACGACCCTCGTCGAGTCTTGGAATGGGGCGAAGTGGACGCAGAGTGCCAGCCCCGGAAGAGGGCAATCATCCGATCTGGCGGGCGTGTCGTGCGTGACAGCCGCTTGGTGCGGAGCAGTCGGCTTCTCGGGGAACTCGCGGACACTGAAAACGCTATCCGAACTCTACGGGTAGGCGAGTCCGGTCACCCGGGCCGCCGTTCGCTCACCCGATAGATCAGCACGGACCGCTCGGCGCACGACACCTTGCCGACGCGGCTGCGGTATCCCGGGCGACACCCTCAGTCGACGCCTACAGGGCTGCCGAACCGGTGCGTCGTGATGCTCACCGACTGCTCGCGGAGGTAGCGGAGCAATTCGACGTGTCCCGAGACGCACGCCGGCCGCGTGTCCACGTAGATAGCGGGGGCCAGCTCGTCCAGTCCGTGTGCGGACCCGAGAAGGCGAATTCGTCGCCAATCGCTCTTGGCCGCCCGCTCCCTGAATTCATCGTCACTTTGACGCTCCACGTTGATTGCTTCTGTGTCAGCCTGACGTAAAAGCACATCGATGCCGTCGATCTCGGCGTCAGGATGCACGCTCACCTCGGCATCGGCGTGGAGTGCGCGTAGCGCAAACAGGGTTCGCCCGAGTTCGTAGGCGTTCGTGCCGAGCCCGACACGAACCGCTATGACCGGAATCGGTCGGTAACGCAAGACGTTGCGCTCACAGAACAGTCGAGTCTGGTCGCGCTCGATCCCGAACTCGTGTGCCACCCAGTAGGCATCCGATCGCGCGGCGTCACTGAGCGCCTGAGCTTGTTCGTCGTTGACGACGCCCCGCACGATCTCGAGCAGCGTCTGGGATCCCACATTCGGGTCGGCGAGTCTCGTCGGACGTCCGGCATCGGTGAGGTGTGTCAGCTGGGCCACGTAGTTGGGCCCTCCGGCCTTGGCCGCCGGGCCTACCACAGAGCGCTTCCAACCGCCGAAGGGCTGGCGTCCCACGATGGCGCCGGTGATGGCGCGATTGACGTACGCGTTGCCGACGTCCGCACGCTCGGTCCAGATCCGGTGGTGAGTCGGATCGAGCGACCAGAGGCCACCAGTCAGTCCGTAGACGCTGGAGTTCTGGATCCCGATGGCCTCTTCGAGATCTTCTGCGGCGATCAGGGCGAGGACTGGGCCGAAGCACTCGGTTTGAGCCAGCCAATCCTCGGCTCGAACGCCGGTGACGATCCCAGGAGACCACAGCTCGATCTCGCGGTCGAGCAGCTGAGGTTCGAGCAGCCACCGCTGGTGGGGCTCCAACGTGCACAGCGCACGCCGCAGGCGGTCGGACGGGGACTCCACCAGCGGCGTCATGGTCACCGCCGGATCGGCGGCCGGGCCAACAATCAACGAGGACGCCGCGTCGAGGAGTTGAGACGAAAAACGCTCTGACGTGGCCACGTCGCCGACCAGGATTCCCAGCGACGCCGCGGAACACTTTTGCCCAGCGTGATCGAAGGCTGAATGCACCAGATCGGCAGCCGCAAGATCGAGGTCGGCTTCGGGCATGATGATCATGGCGTTCTTCCCCGATGTCTCGGCGAAGAGTGGCCGCCCTGGCGCCATTCGGCTGAAGACCTCAGCCGTCTCGTACGAACCGGTGAGGACGACGGCGTCTACGCCGCGATGCGCGATCAGGTGGGTGCCCACCGGCCCGTCGTCGACCGATGCGCACTGGAGAATCCCGACCGGTAACGCAGTCTTTGCGTTCGGCGAACGACATATCTGATCGATCGCAAACAATGCGCTACGAGGAGTCTGGGGCGCGGGCTTGGCTATGGCGGCGTTCCCGCCGGCTAGCGCGGCGAACGCAGCGCCCAGTGAGAGGGCCAGAGGGAAGTTCCAGGGCCCGGCGACTGCGACCACTCCCAGTGGCTCGGAGCACAGGCCGTCACGCCAGGCATCGTCGAGGGCACTGGCGGCGTAGAAGCGGGCGAAGTCGATGCACTCGCTGACCTCGGCTTCCGCTTCTGCCAAGGCCTTGTGTCCCTCGTGCACCAAGAGAGAGACCAGCTGTGGCCGCACCGACTCGAGGACACCGGCACAGGATCGCAACGCCTCGGCGCGACGCTCCGGCGAATAGGCGGCCCAGACCGCGAGCGCCTCCCGCGCTCGGTCGACGACCGAGTCGACCGCTCTTGCATCGAGCGCAACGCGCACTTCGACGTCAGGTACCGAGCCAACGGCAGCGAGAATGGAGTCCCGCTCCGCTGGGTTGTTCGGATCGGTATCGGCCGCCGGCACGAAACCAGACGCCCGATCGTCCGTCTCCATGGAGTCGGCGCGAAATGGCCGGTGGCGCACCCCGTGCCGTGCCGACACCGCTTCCGCGAAACGCGTCGCCTCGGCGTCGAAGGTCTTCTCGTCACCGAGCATGGGGAGATGAGCCAAGAAGTTCTCGCCACCCGCGTTCTCCTCCAGGCGGCGAAACAGATAGGGAAGGGCATGGTCGAAGTCGTCCGCTGCTGTGACCGGGGTGTAGAGGAGGACCGGGGCGCCCCCCGCCGACACAGCCCGGGTGATTCCCGGGGCCATCCCTTCGAGCATTTCGAATGTCACCGCCTCCGTCATTCCCCTGTTCTCGGCCAAGAGGTAGGCCCAAGCCAAGTCGAAGAGGTTGTGCCCGGCGATCCCGACCCGCAACGCACCGGCGTTCCCGGGATGGAGCAATGCGTCCATGAGCGCCTTGTAACTGGCGTCGGTCTCGGCCTTGGTGCGGTAGGTGGCGAGGGGCCAGTTGTGCAGGGCCGCGTCGACACGCTCCATAGCCAGATTGGCCCCCTTCACGACCCGGACCTTCACCGGCGCTCCACCTGCGTGCACCCGAGCCCGAGCCCAGCGAGTCAGCAGTTCGAGCGCCCCGTGACTATCGGGCAGGTAGGCCTGAAGCACGATACCCGCTCGGTAGTCGCGCCAGGCTGGTTCGTCGAGCACCCCCATGAACACCTCGAGGGTGAGGGCGAGGTCCTTGTACTCCTCCATGTCGAGGTTCACGAAGGCGCCGCCCGGGCGGTGTGCCGCGCAGAACACCTCGCGCAGGGCATCGCCTGCACGCGCCACTGAGTCCTCGTAGCCCCACATGGAGAGGGTGTCGCAGATCGACGTGAGTTTGACGGAGACGTAGTCGACGTCGGCTCGACCGATGAGGTCGATGACGGCTGCCCTTCTCCGCTCGGCCTCTGAACGTCCGAGCACCATCTCGCCGAGCAGGTTGACGTTCACCGAGAAGCCGCCCGCACGAAGACGGGCGAGGTGCGCTCCCAACGTTCCCGGTTCGGCGTCAGCGACCAGATCGCCGACCTGGGCACGCATCCTCCTGCGCGCCAAGGCCATGACGGTCCCGGGCGTAGCCCGCGAGACCAGCGCCCCAACGCGCAATAAAGCCATGTCAGTCCGATTCAAGAAAGCCGGACGGGGGCGGCGAGCGAGTCGGCGGAGCTGGCCCGCCGCGACGCGGGCGGATGCGGGCCGGACGACCCGATCACAAAAAGCCATGACGAAGGCGACTGAGCCCGGGTCGCTCGTGAGGCTCGCCAGGCGTGCCGTCTGGCGAGCTTCGGCTCCACTCACCCCTGTCTCGGCAAGCCACTGCCGCGCCAACTCGATGGCCGGCCCGGTCAGGTCGTCCCCTACGTCACCGCTGTTTCCATCGACCATGGATTGCCATGGTTGGTTCTTATGGCCGGGCCGTCGCATACCCTTGTCAACGCACTTTAAGTGGTCCGCCTGCTCGCCACCAACTTTTCGGTTGTCAGCAGATTGGCGGGCGCAACGTGGCCCAATCGGAGACAGCTTGGAGCTCTTCAGCGAGGGCCAGGAGCGTCTCGTCGGCACCTGGCGCTCCGACGAGCTGCACACCAATCGGCAGCTGCTCGGCGCTCCAGTGCAGAGGCAGCGAAAGAGCCGGCTGCCCCGACAGGCTGAACGGGGCCAACAGCGTTCCCATTTGCGCCAATCCCGACTCCGACTTGAGCGGCCATGCCGGCTGAAAGGTGCTCGGAGTCACGAGCAGATCCCATTCTTCCCACCAACCCGCGAGGGGTGCAGCGACTTTGTCGATCCTCGCTCGAGCGCGCGCCACATCCTGCTCGTTGCGAGAGGCGGCGCGGTTCACGGCCTCGAAGAAGCGTTGGTCGAGTTCGTCTGTATCGACCGCTCGCCCCAGACGATCCTCGAGCCATCGGAGAACATGCGGCCGGGTTGCATCGCTGAGCACGCCCAACGGGTCGGCGGCCTCGCCCCAGAATCTGCTCAGCACCGGGGGCCAAGCCATTTCAACCCGGTGCCCGAGCTCCTCCAAAAAGCGGCCGGCCACATGCACACCTTCAGCGCAGTCAGGATGCACGTCCAATCCGACTTCGGGGTCGTGGTCCAAAATTCCGACTCGAAGTGCTTTCTTCAACGCGGGCTGAACGGCGCCGGACAGCGCGCGAAAGATGGCTGCCAGATCTTCGGCGTGACGGGCCAGGACGAAGTCGCGCCACACTGAATTGGGTGGCTGTCCGGCGGGCGCGACGCTGGCGATCCGGCCGGAGGTGGGATTCAAGGTGGCCACCCCGCACAAAGCCGCGGGGCAGCGCAAGGATCCAGTGGCGTCAGAGCCGTGGGCAACCGGCACCATCCCGCACGCCACCGCGGCGGCCGGTCCGCCGCTCGATCCACCGACAGATCGCGACAGATCCCACGGATTGCGGGTGGGCTCGAACCCCGGCGGCTCGGTCGTGACGCCGTTCGAAAGTGGAGGACAGGCTCCCTTCCCGATGAAGTCGTACCCTGCAGCCTCCAGCTGCTGGGCCAGAGCTGTGGTCCTCCTCGACGTCACGCCGGCATCGCGCAGCGCGGCGACACCTACCCAGTGCGGCGTTCCGGCCAGCTCTTGTCCCGCGTCCTTCAGGAGGATCGGCACGCCCGAGCCGGATCGTTCGAAGAGGGGGATGACCACGGCATTGACCATCGGGTTGAGCCGTTCGATGATCTCGGTGACGGATCGACGGAGCTCAGTGGCGCTGAGTGCTCCGCTTTGCAGCTGGCGGGCTTGCTCCACCGCGCTCATCCAGCGGATTTCCTCCATCAGTTGATCCTGCCACGAGCACGATTTCGATCCGATCAAGATGGAAGTGGGGCCCAATCCTTTTCCGGGGTCAACAGCACGTCGATGCTCAGGCATGGGAGCGAGAGTTGGATGCCGAAGATGAAAGGACGACCACGAGCTTCTCCGAGCACCGCCGTGGATCTTCCCCGAGGCTTCAGCTCGCGAGCGGCATCAACCCTGAAGCCGCATCAGCCGAACACGCCATTTGGGATGTATGCACCGTTCATCTCCCATTCACCCCGGATCATCACGGCACCGCCCGCACGGAGCGCCACGCCCGCTTCGGCGAGCGTTTCGATGGCCCACTGATCGCGCGCCCTCATCCAGCTCACGCTGATGATCTCGTCGTTGTTGCAACGAGCCATGTGAGCCCGCAGCAGTCGGGCGGCAATGTCGGCGTCAGTTGCCGCCAACTGGGCCACACGACCCCCGCGAACGACGGCGTAGCCGCCATTGGGGTCGATGAGCAGACGATGACCCAGCGAAAGCTGGAATTCGACATCCGGTCGTCTGGTGTTACCTCGCAGCACCGAGTCGACGGCGTCGACGTGGGTAAGCGCATGATCGCCAGCTTCCTGAATCCCTATCGGAGGTTCAACCCTCCTCCGCCAAGGACTGACTGCACCAACAGAAGGATGGAGGTCGAAGCCCGCTCGAACGTACCGGTGTACCGCGCGTGGGTCAGGCGACGCGAAGATGGCCCCGCCGGCGCAGCTCTGCCCGTAGTGGAGGGTCTTGTCGAGCAACTCCTTCCCGATACCCATCTCCTGGTAGACGGGCCGGACCCCGAGATTGGAGAGCACCCAACGGTTTCCCCGGATCTGGGACTGTGCCATCCCGACCACACGTCCACCATCCTCGGCGAGCCAAGATCCGTCCGGATCGCTCGTCAGCAGGTGATCGGTACGGCGTTGGCCCCAGACGATCTGTTCAGGCGTATGCGGCTCGGGAGGCATTCCGTGAGTTGCTCGCATGGCCGAATAGGCCGCGTGCCACGTTTCTTCTGTAGCGACCACATCCTCAGGACGTACACGCCGAATTCGCACCATCTGACCAGCATGACAGCGAGCGGCGACTCTCCCTTTCACGGCGTGCCACAGGTGAACCGAAGCGGTGGCACGGCGATGTCCTCTACGGAAGCTGCGGATCCGGAGGGAAGAGACCCGCATCGGTCAGCAGCTGAGATCCCAAACGAGGGCCGGATGCGGCCGACCAGGCGAATGTGCCGCCCCAATCGACCTCGCCGTAGAAGCCGACAGGGCCAGCGGTCGAGTAGAGGGGCCCGGCCACCCGCGTCGCGCGCGCTCCTGTTGCGATGTTGGCCAACCACAGGGCGTCGTCCGCCACCACGACCATCGTGCTGCCCTGGGAGGCCGGGACGGCCAGCAACGCGCCAAGAGGCGTCGATGCCAAGGGAGTGGGCTGTCCACCGAGACCCGACGACCACAGAGCATTGGCGGAGTCCCAATGGGCCATCGAACCCGACGAGTAGTACGCCCCGTCATCGGAACTGGCGGGTGCTACCGCGAAAATGAGCCTGCCCGATGCGGACCAGCTGGGGGCGAGGCCTACTGTGCCCGTCGGGATGGCCTCGGCGTGGCAGACGGCGGCGGGGAAACTGCACAGGTCGACATCTCGTCCGGTGGTCCAGATCGTTCGGTCCTCACCCGCCACGATGGCGACGGTATGCCCGTCGGGTTCCGCCGCCAGCCACGTCGGCCCCACCAGCGAAGTCGCCAACGCCACCGGTCGATCGGCGTCGAGTTCGAGGCTGTACAGCGGGTCGCCGTCGGCCGGGTCGGCGAACCCCGGGTCCTCCCAGAACAAAAGACCGCCTCCCTCGGGCCACCAGCCGGCCAGGTCGATCCCGGTCTCGGCCAGTCGGTAGACCGTTCCTACTCGGTCGCCGTCGACTGGAACGATCCCCAGACGACTGGTGGCGGGCGTGGCCGGCGACGTCGCCGAAGCGGGTTTCGGAAAGACCGAGTCATCAAAAGCGAGCTCGCTGCCGTCGGGCGACCAGGCGATTGCGCCCATGCCGGCCCCCGTCCCGACTGCCACGCTCGTCGGAGATGCCTCAGGCCGGTCGAACCAAACGGCTTCGGGCACCCCGGCGGGGAAGTTGTATTTAGGGACGGTGGTGTACGCCAACACCGGTGCGGTCGGTGACCATTCGAACATCCCGATCCCGCTGGTTGTCACCGGTTGGGCCTGCGTGAAGCCAGCCCTCAGGAGCCAGAGAGTGGGGGCGGGTAGGTCATAACCGTCGGCCGGACCGGTGTGAAGGAAGGCGAGCCAGTAGCCGTCGGGCGACCAGGCCGCATCGCTGTCGAATCCACCACCGATCGGCCCCGTGATCTCGCTGAATGTTCCCGCGTTGGAGAGTATTTCGAGCTGTCCGCTCGAAATGAAGGCCAGGTTCCCGTGACCCTGCCAAGCCGACGCGTTGACGGTGATGGGTCCGGGAACAGGCTTTTCAAGAAGACTCGGACGAGCGATCGTTGTGGTAGTTGTCGGGACGGTGGCGGTATCGGCCGGGTCGCGAGGGGCAGAGGCAAGCGAGTGCACCGGAGTTGTGGTGGCGGACGGCGCAGTCAGCAAACCCAGGGCGGCGCCCACTACCACCGTCGCCGTAACAAGTGCCACTGCCGCCCACGGGACGACTTTCCTCGGAATCCGTT
The DNA here is from genome assembly GCA_963828505.1 of uncultured Acidimicrobiaceae bacterium. Taxonomy (GTDB): domain Bacteria; phylum Actinomycetota; class Acidimicrobiia; order Acidimicrobiales; family RAAP-2; genus Bog-473. The sequence goes on along the minus strand of CAWHFM010000024.1, from coordinate 22,053 downwards.
GCACCCATCGACCCCCTCGAGGCGCCACCGCTGAGCACCATCCTGAGTGACGGGAACTCACATCGCAAGAAAATCTCGATCAACAACTTCGCACCGGTCGACCCTGACCCGTCACGTCCCAGAAATGCGACTCCGGCGAGGGGCAACCATCGTGAGCAGTGACGTCGTCTACCACGAGAGCAGCGTTGGGTCCCAAGTGAGCTTTCCATCGGGTCGAGGTCGCTCGGGGCGTGGGTCGTCATGCCGCGCCGGTGCGACTACGAGCTGTGAGCGCCGGCCTCCGATCCTTGCTGCTCCCGGGCCGCTCATGGGGCCGCAGAGCCGGTACCGATGTCCTCGCTCGCTCGATCGCCGAGTCCGTGGCCGCCATGGCGTTGAGCGCCCTTGCGGAGACGAACCCCGAGTCCCGGGCCCCGTTTTACGAGTCGACCGTAGCTTTCGCCTCGAGTTTCCCCGTGGCGGCGTTCCATTCGAAGATGGACACCGGTCCGTCGCCGTCGCGATGGCCCGGTCCGAAGTCGTAGGTCCCGCCCCCGCCGGGCAGCGTGACGTGGGTCAAGGACTCCCCCGCTCGATTGAACGTGGCGTTGTTCAACCTCTTGCCGGCCGCCTTGACGATGTCCTCGAAGAGCGCCAACTCCTGGCATGCGGTCTCGGGGGCGTTCCAGGTCACCGGAGTGGAGGCGGTGGCCGTCACCGGGTCGTTGATGACGGCGCTCGGCTCGGCGGCGTGGACGGTGGCCACGCAGTGCCGCATCACGGGGTCGTTCCACTCCACCGCCGGTGGCGGGGTGCCCCCGGCGGTCAAGGCGCCGTTGAGCTCGGCCGCGCTGTAGTTGGCCGGGTTGGACACGACGGTCTCGAGGTCGGCGTAGTCGGGCACGATCAACCGCGGCAGGTAGGTGCTCTGGTTGGCGTGGAGGGCTTCGGACCAGCTGACCCCGGCGTCGCCGACGGCGATGACCACGTTGGCTCCCGCCGATTCGAACTTCTGGGCCATGACGGCGTACTCAGAATCCGTGGCGGCCTGGTCGGTGTCGGGCACGCTGTTGACGGCGCGTTGGACCACGTCGACGTGGAGCTTTTTGAGCTCGGGTGCGATCAGGTCGACTTCGGGTGTATCGGACTCGTCTCCGACCAGGGCCACCCGTTTGTGGGCGAAGACCCCTTCGTGGGCGAAGGCGGCCATCTCCTTGGGGATCAGGTCGTTGTCGGAGATGACGTTGTTGAACCAGGGCGCCTTGGCCTGCGCCGATGCGGCGTTGCTCAGCGTGGCGCCGATGAGGGGGGTGTCGTGGGTGTCGACGTAGCAGGCGGTGTCGGCGGGCTGGAAGAACCCGATGGCGGCGAAGACCTTGTCGTCTTCGGTCAGCGCCGAGCAGGCGCTGGCCGCCGGGGCGGTCCCGATGGGGTCGATCGGCTCGAAGACGGGGACGATCTTGCGCCCGTTGATCCCGCCCTGGGCGTTGATCTGGCGGATCAGCGCGCCGTAGGCCACCTGGTAGTTGCCCGGATCGATGTTGACCACGCTCTTGATGGCGGCGGCATCGAGGTAGGTGATCCCGAGCTTGATGCTCGTCGGGGTGACCCCGGGGTCCGACTCGAGCGCGGGTGGCGCCCTCGGCCAGCGCCGGCGCCACCAGTATCAGGCCGGTGATCGCCGCCAGAGCGGCGACGACCGAGAAAAACGCTCGGCGCACTTCGTGTTTCCCTTCCGTGGTACACCCTCCCATTCCGGCATACCACTGATCTCGTTGATCGTTTTGGTCGATGGTGATGCCGATCCCTGCTGTCACCATGTATCGAGCCGACCCTCCGGAGCAGGAACGTCAGGTTGAACGAAGACCGTTCGCCGTCCTCCGCGCCGCCGTCGGATCACGCTGGCAGACCGTAGCCCCTCGACCCCCTCGCGCGGCCCCTCCCTTGTGTCCCGCGGTAGCGCTGCCCACCCTCGCCTCCCGGCGTGCGACCGGATGACGCGGTCGCCGCCGAAAGCGAGAGAAACGCTACTTTCGCTACTTACTCGTGTCAACATAGTGCCGGCCCCGGTGATCGCCTTTGGGCTGGACTGGAGGAGAAGTGGCCCCCAAGCGTCGCCCGACCAGCCACGACGTGGCGCGTGCCGCCGGAGTATCCCGAGCGACGGTGAGCTATGTCCTCAACGACGTCACCCGACAGCGGATCTCCCCGGAGGTTCGGCAACGGGTCTGGAAAGCCGTCGAGGACCTGCACTACACGCCCGATCACAATGCCCGGATGCTGAAGACGAAGGAGAGCGACATCGTTCTCGTCGTCATGGTGGGTGCCACCCCAGGGCCGTTGCTGGCGCAGGTGATCGATCACCTCACCCGCCGGGTGGCCGCGGCGGGCTATACCCCGCTGATCGACTTCACGGGCACGCCGTCCCCGACGGCGTTCAGTCGCGCCTGCGAGCGCATCCAGCCGCTCGCCGTCGTCGCGCCCGGTGCGTTGCTTTCGCCGAGAATCGTCAAGGCTCTGGAGTTGAACGGTGCCCGCTGCGTGCTGGCCGTCGGGAACGGTCCGGGAAAGTCGATCGCCCGGCTTCGGTACTCGCAGGAGCCTGTCGGGGAGGCCGCCGCGACCTACCTGTCCGAGCGGGGACGCGAGCGTCTGCTGGTCGTGTTGCCGGACGATCCACGACTGGCGGATATCGGCACCGAACGACTCGCCGGGGTCCGCCAGGTGTTCGACGGGCGGCGCCTCCGTGTGCTCAAGGTGCCGATGGACCTCGACGCGGCACGCGACCGGATCCTCGACGCTGTGCGCAAGAAGCCCGCTGTCGACGCCGTGTTCGCCTACAACGACGAGTTCGCGTTGATCGTGTTGCAGGTGCTGCGCGCTGCGGGCATCAAAGTCCCGGGCGACATCGCGGTGATGGGCTGCGACAACCTCCTCTTTGCCGGGCTGACGCGGCCATCTCTGACCACGATGGACTTCGGCGACATCGGGGGCCAGATCGCCGACTACCTCCTCGCCATGCTCGAGGGCCGTCCGCGGCCGCCTGGGACGATGGGCTTGCCGATTGTCATCTCTCGAGAATCGGCTTAGGACCGTGGGCGTCTCTGGCGTCGTGATCCCGGTTCGGTCCGGCCAGACGGACCGTTGACACGTGTAAGCGATGCTTCTAGCATCACCCGCCGTCGCGCCAGAAGGGATACTGACCGAACCCGGGGGGTGAACGGGTACACCGGCAGGCGAATCGAACAACGTGGAGGGGAGCGATGGAAGCCATCGTCAACACCGAGCAGGGGAGGGTCCGCGGAACAGCCGAGAAGGGTGGCGTCGTGTTCCTTGGGATCCCCTACGCCGCGCCCCCGGTCGGTGAAGGTCGGTTTGCGCCGCCCCAGCGGCCGGAGCGCTGGGAGGGCATTCGTGATGCCCTGGCCTACGGAGCCACCGCGCTCCAACCCCAGCAGGAGTTCACGCTGATCCCAGAGCCCCTGGTCCCGGGTGAGAATTGCCTCAACCTCAACGTGTTCACACCGGACCCCGGCCACTCGGGTCTCCCCGTACTGGTGTGGATACACGGAGGGGGCTTCTTCGCCGGTTGCAACGCGAGCCCGTGGTACCGGGGGGAGCGTTTCGCCCGCGACGGAGTGGTGCTGGTGAGCATCAATTACCGGCTCGGGCTCGAGGGTTTCCTTCCGGTCGAGGACGGTGGCGCCAACCGCGGCGTCCTCGACTGGCTGGCCGCACTGGAGTGGGTGCAGCACAACATCGCGGCCTTCGGAGGCAACCCCTCGAAGGTGACGGTCGCCGGGCAGTCCGCCGGAGGCATGGCCGCGGCGCTGCTCCTGTCCATGCCTCGCTCACGCGGCCTCCTGGGCCGCGCCATCAGCATGAGTGGACCGGTGGCGTTGGTGGGGACGGCCGAGCAGGCGGACGAGACCGCCCGGGCTGCGGCCGAAGACCTCGGCATCCGGCTCACGCGACGCGAACTCAGCGAGGTCCCCATTGAGCGCCTGCTCCAAACTCAAGCTCGCCTCGGCCCGATCGGCCCGGGAGCAATCCCCGACACTCAAACGATCGTGAGAGCCGGGCGGGGAATGCTCCCGCTGGCCCCCTTTGTCGACGGGGACCTCGTGCCGTGCGAACCGATTGAGGCCGCACGCACCGGCATCGGAGCGTCGGGCGACTTGATGGCCGGCACCACGACCCAGGAGTTCAACATGGTGTTCGCCCTCTTGGGCGGTGGCATCGACGACGAAGCAGCCGACGGAGCCCTGCTGGAAACGGGGCTCTCTGCGGACGACGCCCAGGTCTACCGGGACTCGCTGCCGGGCTCCACTGCTGCGGACGTCATGGGGCAGATGCTGACCGACCGGATGTTCCGCCTGCCCACCGAAGCATTGTGCGACGCGCGGCCGGGGGCCGAAGGCCGTACGTACCTCTACCAGTCGGCGTGGCGATCTTCGGGCATGGGCGGCGTGTTGGGTGCGGCGCATTGCGTCGATGTCCCCTTCGCCTTCGACAATCTGGACGCTCCGGGCGTGGAGATCGCCTTGGGGTCGGAACCTCCCCAGGGACTGGCGGACCAGATGCATCGGGCCTGGGTGGGCTTCGTCAGCGATGGCGATCCCGGCTGGCCCGCCTTCAGGCTCGACACACGGCCCGTCATGGTCTTCGACGACGAGAGCACGGTGATCGACGACCCCCTGCGCCTTCCGCGCTCCCTGTGGGGCACCGCCTGAGCGGTCCACGGCCGGGCGCGCGATGACCCGTTCCTACGATCCCTGCTGGTTGCCCTCTGGGACGTAGGCCCGGCACGGCTCGCCGCGCAGCGAGCCGCAGGCCGGCAGCGTCGGCGTCGCGTCCACACCCTGGACGACGTTCACCACGAGCGTGGAATCGGCCTGGCCCCCGAGGCCGACGGTCGCCTGTTGTCCGGCGTCGAGCGTGTCGAACGTCCACACCGGCCGGTCGCCCCCAGGCGCGGACACCACGACCCGCAGGGCCGTGCCAGGACGGAACGTGTGGACGACGGGATCGATCGGGATCTTCACCAGGGTGTAATGGTCCGCCGACAGGTTCCTCTCGTCGGGACCCAGATACGTGGGGTCGGTGAAGAGCGCGGTCGAATCGGGGAGGTCGGCCTGGTCGTCCGAACGGAGGAAGCCCGAGGTGATGTACTCCTCCTGTCCCGCCTGTGGGCGGACCTCGGTGATGGTGGCCTGGAAGTCCTCCACCGGGACCGCCGCCTTGACCCACAGATCGAGGGTGGCCGGACCGGCGATCGTGGTCGGAACCGTGAACGGCGCGGTCTGGAAGGCGATCCCGGCCGCGGCCGGGACGGGAGTCCAGTCCCAGTCGGGTTGGGCCGCCCACGGGTTCCCGCCGGGAGGCAGGCTGGTGGCGGGCCGAGCGGTCGGGTCCAGGGTGAAGGTTGCGCTGCCCTTGACTGCCGGCTTCTGCGAGGCCATGGCGCCGTCCGCTCCGAAGTGCAGCTTGGTGACGGTGCCCTGGGGTGGCCACTTGGAGAAGTCGGCTGAGTACGTCGACTCGATGCCCCCCGGACCCACGGCGCCGGCCCCGCTGTCGAAGAGGACCCGGACGAGCGGGGTCTGGGCTTCGAAGTCGTCGCGGGCCGCGGTCACGTTCGGCGCGTTGGTGAACCGGGTCGGCGGCAGCGGCGCCACCTCGGACGACGGGACGCTCGACGCTGATCCGGCGAACTGGTCGAGCGCGATGGCGTCGATTCCGCCCGGCTGGGTCGGGACGCGGCCGGCCACGAAGATGTCGAGGAACTCGAGCCACCGGCTGATGGTCTGCGGATCGGTCGAATCGATGTGGCCGCCGTTGACCATGTTGGCGAAGACGGGGGTCCGCTTCGGGATCGCATCGATGAGCGGGGGCCACTGCGGTCCCGTCTGCTCGTCCTGGAGCACGCCGGAGAGGAACACGGGCACGATCACGTGCTGCGCCCAGTCGACCATGGAACGCCGGTCGAACAGCGATGGGTCCCGCCCCGGTCCCGTGCCGGGGGCGACCAGCTGCGGGCCGACGATCCCGTCCAGGTCCTCCGACTGACCGTGCAGCGCCTGGTTGGCGAGGCAGGTCGACTTCCCATTGCCAGCGGACATCTCGGCATCGATCTCGTAGTACGTCCACGGCTGCCCCACGTTCGCAATCGGGGTGGAAGAGCTCTGCACCACCTTGCCGTCGCTGTACGTCGCCGCGGGCTTGGCGTCGTCGATCCGGGCGCTGACCCAGCTGGCGGCAAAGCCGTTGTTGTAGATGCCGCCCGGGTACCCGGTGGAGAAGAGGTCGTCGGTGGGGCTCAGGGGGGCGATCGCGGCCAACGCCGGCGGGTCGGTGCCGGCGGAGGGGAACTGCGACAGTCCCGAGTAGCTGATGCCCACCATGCCAACCCGGTGATCGGCCACCCAGGACTGGTGGGCCACGATCTCAATCGCGTCGTAGGCGTCGTAGTCGGAGGGGTAGCCGAAGAGGTCGAACGCGCCGCCCGAGCAACCGGTGCCGCGCATCTGGAGGCTGACGGTGGCGAACCCCGAAAGCCGGGCGAGCACGGCTCCGACGTAGGTCGCGCTGTCCGGGAGCAGGTTCGGGTCGCCACAATTCGTGCAGGGCACGCCGAGCGCGCTGGCGATCACGTACGGGATGGGATCTGTCGGCCCGGCGACGTTGTAGCCCGAGTACTCAATCACCGTCGGGCACGGGCTCGTCGCCGAGCAGGTCACGCCGTAGGGGTACCGCACCGTGGCGGCAAGCTTGATGCCGTCACGCATGGTGATGTAGTTGAGACCCTGGTGCAAGGGCTGTCTGGCGTAGAGGGCCGAACCGGTGGAGGGATTGACGTAGGGAGCCAGGACGGTGAAGTCCCGTGTCTGCCGGTGTGTGGTGTCGTCCCGCCACGAGTACCCCGCTCCCGGTGACAGGTCGCGGACGATCAGCGCGCCGAGCGGGTCGGCGGTGCCGGGATTGGCGGAGTTCGAGACGACTGCGTCGTAATGCAGGAGGGTGATGCGGTCGCCGGGGCTGGCCCCGGTCAGCCACGCTTCATCGACGGAGCCGCCGGAGTGGAGCGACCGCGCCCCTACCGTGCCCGTGGTGGTGGCGGCGACATTGCCCGGCATCAACGCGGTCAGCCCGAGGCACAGCGCCGCGCATGCGAGGAGCACCGCTCCCGATCTCGACGTACGCATCGACCCCTCCCCTGAGCGACCCGTTTCTACCAGACGCTTCCGTCAGCCGGGCAGCTTGCGCCAAATGGCGTCGGGGAGGAGGCCGAGCGGACCGAATACGGCGCGCAACACGCCGGGGGACCAGATCACCCGCTGTCCCCGCTCGAGCCCGCGGACCACATCCTCGGCGACCCGGTCGGGGCCGACGGCGAAGGGCGCGGCGGGGCGCCCCTCCGTCATCTTGGTGTGCACGAAACCGGGCCGCACGACGTGCACCGAGACTCCGGTCCCGCGCACGGCCTCGCCCAGGCCCTGGGCGAACCCGTCGAGGCCGGCCTTCGCCGCGCCGTAGACGAAGTTGGAGCGCCGGACGCGGTAGCCCGCGACAGAGGAAAGCACCAGGATGCGCCCGTGCCCCTGTCCCCGGAGCAACCGGGCCGCCGCGGCCATGGCGGCCGCCGGCCACGTGGCGTTCACCGTGAGCATCCGGGTGACCCGCGCCGCGTCGACCTCGTCGTCGGCCTGGTGGCCGAGCTCGCCGACGGCGACGACGAGGAGGTCGACCTCCATCCCGGCCTCCGCGAAGCAGCGCGTGACGGTCTCGTCGGCATCGCCCGGGTCCGTCGCGTCGAAGGTGACCGTCGCCATGCGCTCGACCGAGGCCGGCAGCCCGGCGCCGGCCCGCGCCAGCCGCGCCGGGTCGCGCCCGGCCAGGACCACCGTGCGGCACCGCGCCGCGGCGAGGCGGCGAACCAGCTCGAGCGCGATGTCCGATGTGCCTCCGAGCACCACGACAGACTGCGGATGGCCGAAGGCGTCGTTCACGACGAGATCCCTAGTCGACGCGAGAGGTCGGACGCCAGGATGCCCTCCGGGTCGACTCGCCGGCTGACGGTGGCCAGCTGGTGCAGCCGCGGGTACATCGCCGGGAGCAGCTCGGGACGCAACCGCGCATCCTTGGCCAGGTAGACGCACCCACCGGCGTCGGCCACGAGCTGGTCGAGGTCGTCGAGGAGCGCCGGCAGCCGCGACGGACCGAGCGGGAAGTCGAGGGCCAAAGTCCACCCGTGCCGAGCGAAAGAGAGCGGGCCGGGCGTTCTCGGGCCGAACCTCTTCAGCACGGCGAGCAGCGAGGGCATGCCCGACGACGCGATCGCGGCCACCGCGTCCTCGACCACGTCACCCCGGTCGGGCGGCACGACGAACTGGTACTGCACGAAGCCATCAGGTCCGTATAGGAGGTTCCAGCCCGACAACGCGTCCAGCGGGTGGAAGAAGCCGGTCAGTGTCCGGAGCGATCCCTCCGACGGCCGGGACGCCCGGAACCAGGCCTCGTTGAGAGCCCGGGCCGACGCCCGGTTGGCCAGCCGGAACGGAGCGGGCGCCGGGATGCGCAGCGCGGGGTCCCGTGGCGCCACCCGGCAGCGGGTCGGGTCCCGGCGGGGAACGGCCGCCAGCGGCGCATGGTCCGCCTGGGTCAGGACCGCCCGGCGCCGCGCTCCGAGGCAGTCGAGCCACGCCACGCTGTAGCGGTACTCGTGGTCGGTTTCCTCCATGGCCGCCATGAGGTCCCCGAGCCGGGAGAACCTCCGGGTGGCGACCCACATCCACGACGTCTCCACCGGGATCAGGCGCAGGGTGGCGCGCGCCACCACCCCCGTCAAACCCATGGCGCCCGCGGTGGCCCAGAACAGCTCGGAGTCGGTGTCCGGGGCAACGTTCACGACGCCGGTGGGGGTGACCAGCGTCATCTCCACGACGTGCCGGACGAAGCTCCCGTCTCGGTGGTGGTTCTTCCCGTGCACGTCTGCCGCGATGGCGCCGCCCACCGAGACGTAGCGCGTTCCAGGGGTTACGCCCACGAACCATCCGGCGGGGATGATCCGCTTCATCACCTCGTGCAGGCTGGCCCCACCCTCCACCTCGATCGTCCCCGTCGCCTCGTCGACCTCGCCGATGCGCGAGAACCCCGTCATGTCGAGCGTCAGGCCGCCGCTGCACTGCGCCGCGTCCCCGTAGCTTCGCCCCATCCCGCGCACGACGGCGTGCCGGGCGCCGGCCAGCGCGCGGGCGACGTCCTCCACGCACGTCGGCCTCGTCACGGCGCCGACGGTTCGTGCCGTGCGTCCCCACCCGGCAAGCGGCAGGTCGAAGTCCGGCTGTAAGTCGGGCGCCGCCTCGACGGCCGCGGTCACTGGGCCGAGCCGGGCGCGACCGTGGAGCGTGCGGACATGGTGATGAAGTCTCGCGCCCACCAGGGCTCGAAGTAGCGCCCGGGAGTCCCGGTCATGCCGGACAGCAGCTCCGTGCCGTTGGCCGCCGACGCCGCCCCGGTCGTGGTGGACGGCTTGTAGGTGCTGAAGTTCACCCAGTCCGTGTTGATGTCGAGCTCCATGGCGCGCACCGCGCCTGCCCGGACCAGGATCGTCGCCAGGTCGGCGATGTCGAGGCCCGGACCGCCCACGTAGACCAGCGCACCGTTGGCGGTGACCCCGAGCCCCGAGCGCCACACGTAGTCGGCGCCGCCGAGCGTGGCGCCCCACTGGGTCGGGTCGGCGGTGTAGGCCGCGGGAACCACCTGACCGCCGTCGACCAACAGGTCGAGGTTCTGGCGGACCGACACCACGTCGGGCCCCATCGACACGTCGCGTCCCCATTGACCCACGGTGGAGTTCCCGTTCTGGTACACCACGAATGACGCCGCGCCCGTACGCAGCGGGGCGACGGTCTTGCCGTCGGTGTAGTAGCCACCTTCGGCGTCGCCTATCAGGAAGCCTGCGTTGAAGGCGGCCACCAGCGAGGTGGCGTCGGATGGCGAGACCGGGGCTGTGTGGCTGTACGGTCCGCCGCCGGGGATCTGGCTGCCCGAGTACAGGGTCGACTCGAGCAGTGTGGTGTCCATCCAGGCGACGCCGACGACGTAGCTCGTATGGATGGCGCTCGGCCGGAGCATGGACTCGTAGACCGCCGGCACACCCTCGACGAGACGGCCCGCGGGGGACCACTGGCCCTCGCCCGCCACCGGCGGGCTGGCCAACGGCACGATTGGCGCCGGCGCAGGCAGGTGTTGCACCGTGACTGCCGCCGGGAGTGTCGTGACCGACTTCGGGGTGCGGATGGCGCCCGGTGCCAGCGACCCGCCGACCTTGGGTGGGTGGTGGGAGTACCACTCGTTCTCCGCCCACACCACCAACGAAGAGCCGCCGTGCTCGCGCATCCACTCCGCGGCCCGGGCGCCGAACGAGCTGCCCAAGGCCGGGTTCGTCAGCGCGCTGCCCAGGGAGAACGCCACCCACCCGAACAGTACGGCGAACACCATCAGCACGGCCAGGACGCGCCGGCGGCGTCGGTGCACGCGCGCCTTCGACCAGCGGGGCTTGCGGACTACGGGGGGTCGCTGCCCCGGGCGGGGCTCCTCGCGCTCGAGCTGGTCGACCGGCGGGCTCACCACGTCCGCTCCATCAGGTTCGGCGCGCGCCGCATCGGCGCAGAGGGCATTTCAGTGCCCTCGAGGGGGTAGCGCCACCGGTGCAACTCCATGCACCGGGGCAGCATCTCGGCACACACGCCTCGCCCCTTGTACGCGATCGGATCCACGACTAGGTCCAGGCTCCAGTGGCTCATGCCCTGCTTACCCTCCGCCTCCCGGTCGGTGGGCAACCCCAGAGTCCACCGACCTGGGGCAGGGCTTTCCTCGTCGATCCAACGGTACCTCGTCGGCAAGGACGACGAGGGTCACGCACCGGCGTCGGGGTGCGTGAGACGCCGCGTCCTCCGGTCGGCGCACATCCGAGAAATCGAACGACATGAGCCCGGGCAGTGACCACGGCAACGGGCGGTTTTGCTCGAGCAGAACCCTCACGGGCTCTCCCGACCTCCCTCGGACAGAGGTCGTAGGCTGCGACTCCCGTCGGCGAACTCCGGGCGCGGCTTCGCCCTCCTCGAGATTCGGGCGTGCGGTTTCCGGGCCGCCTGCCGTGACCACCGCCCGGCATGCCCGGTCCCACCGCAAGAAGGCTTGTCCGATTCGACCGTGACGAAAGGGGACTGGATGCTGCCTCTCGAAATGCGTGAGCTGATGGAGATCGAGGTCCACGTGCGGCCCGTCGTCGATCTCGGGGCCGGACGCAGGTACGTCCCTTTCGAAGGCGGCACGTTCGCGGGCCGCGACGGGCTGGCCGGCTCGCTTCTCGAGGGTGGTGTCGACTGGCAGCGGGTCCGGGCCGACGGGGTGCTCGAGATCGACGCGCACTACACGCTCCTGACCGAGGCGAACGAGGCGATTGAGGTCCGGTCCAGTGGCATCCGCAAGGCCGAACCGTCGGTCGCCGATCGCCTGGCCCGCGGCGAACCGGTCGACCCCGACGAGTACTACTTCCGCACCCACATCCGGCTGTCCACGTCTGCTGAACGGCTGGCGTGGCTCAACGACCTCCTCGCGGTGTCCGTTGGGGAGCGCCACCGTTCTGTGGTCCGCATCCACGTCCACGAGGTTCTCTGAACGTGGGCCTTCCCGACGTCCGCTGCGTCGTCGTGGGCGCGGGAATCGGCGGGCTCGCGACCGCGCTCAGCCTCGAGCAGATCGGCGTCCGGTGCGTGGTCTTCGACGCCGTGAGCGAGCTGCGCCCGCTCGGGGTGGGGATCAACCTGTTGCCGCACGCGGTGCGCGAGCTCGACGAGCTCGGACTGCTCGGCGAGCTCCAAGCCCACTCGGTCGCGCCGTCGCTCCTCCTCTATGCGACGCGCCGCGGCCAGGAGATCTGGAGCGAGCCACGAGGTCTGGCCGCGGGGTACCCCTGGCCACAGTTGTCCATCCATCGCGGTGTCCTCCAAGAGGTCCTCCTGGGAGCGGTCATCGACCGGCTCGGGCGCGACGCCGTCCAGTTGGGGCGACGACTCGAGCGCGTCGACCACGACCCGCACGGGCAGCCGGCTGCGGTCTTCGAGGACGGTCGAGTCGGCTCCGACATCGTCGTCGCGGCCGACGGCATCCACAGTGCGGCCCGCCGGCAGCACTATCCCGCCGAGGGCCGCGTGCGTTGGAACGGGTCCCTGCTGTGGCGCGGCGTGGCGGAGACGGCACCGATCCTCGACGGCCGGACGATGGTCTGGGCCGGCCATCCCGAGCAGAAGTTCGTCGGCTACCCGATCGCCGACCTGCCCGACGGCCGGCAGGCCTTCAACTTCGTGGCTGAGCTGCATCGCCCGGAGTCGGACCTCGCTACGGCGGAGGACTGGAACCGGAGCGGGTCCTTGGACGACTTCCTGCCCGAGTTCGCCGGCTGGGACTTCGGGTGGCTCGACGTGCCCGCCCTCGTCCGGGCTGCGCCGGAGACGTACCTGTTCCCGATGGTCGACCGCGACCCCGTCGACCAGTGGACTTTCGGGCGATCGACCCTGCTCGGGGACGCGGCCCACCCCATGTACCCGATCGGGTCCAACGGTGCGTCCCAGGCCATCCTCGACGCGCGCGTCCTCGCCGGGTGCCTCCGGCGCCATCCCGACGACATCGGCGAGGCTCTCACCCGATACGAAGAGGCACGTCGCCCGGCCACCGCGGCGATCGTCCGGGCGAATCGCGGGCTCGGACCCGAGGTCCCGATGCTCCTGGTCGAACAGCGGGCCCCGCTGGGATTCTCCGCGATCGCGGACGTCATCACCCCCGACGAGATCGCCCGCGTCACCGAGGACTACCGAAGGACCGCTGGTTTCTCGCTCGCTCGGCTCCGAGGGAGTGCGTCGCTCCTGGAGGAGCCGTACCCCGTGTAGGGAGGCAGCGCCGCGCCCTGCGAAGGCGTCGGATCAATCTCTCAGGGCATGCCTCGGGACTGATCGACTCGGGGCACTAGGAACCGACCGCGAAGACCTCGATCGGCATGGCGGAGCCTTCGTCGTCGGGCACGCCGTTCCCCGAGCTCCCCGTTGACGCCGTAACCCCAACAAGCCTGTTCGCCTGAAGTGAGGAGCGCGCAAGAACCGGCTGAATCGCCGGTGACCGCCTTCACACCGGACAAGGTCCCGTCGCCGTGGCAGATGTGTCGGTCGGAAGCGTCACGGTACTTCCGACCCCGAATGACGGTCGAGCCTCCTCCGACCCATGCTCGCCACGGCACCGATCGACACGGCTCGTCGTCGCCGAAGCTTCCCAGCATTGCCTCCGGTGGTCGAGCGACCGACCACCGGAGTCCACCGGATCGGCCGGGACCGAGACGTTGAAATGTCCGGGCAGGACGTGCTGCTGGAGGAGCCGTGCCCCGTTTGGGGAGACGGCTCCCCTCCTGACCCGCGGCGGCGTTCGACCCTCGACGAGTGGAGGTCAAGAGACACCGGGCCACGCCACTGAGGTGTTGCCCTCGCCGAGGGAACGATGACAGTCGCCGCATTGATCTTCGCCGCGGTCGCGGCGTGCGTTGACGGACATCATCGGTCGCCATGTCGAGGGACCGGCGGCTGACGCCCCCGAGTCAGGACCGCGGAACGGTCACTGTCGACGCGGACCGGCGAGGGCCAGATAGTCAGCCCCCGCCAGTCCGACGGTTCGTTTCTGACTCGTCTGCCGACGGCCATTCCTCGGGAGCAAGAGGGAGGATGCGCCCCGAGAAACGGGCGAAAGACGTTCAGGCTATTTCGTTCGGGCTATGACGTTCGCACTCCGGTAAACGTGCATACCGTTGCGCACTCGTAATTCGAGGTGAAGGTCCCCGACGTCGTTCCGGCGTGCAGCTTCATTTTGCCCTTGAGCGTGATCGTAAATCCAGGATCGCAGGGCGAGCCGAAGTCCGGAACGGTCAGCTTGAGGTGACTCTTCTTCAGCGTCCCTTGGAGCGCTCCCGAACATGCGGGCGCTTCGAGAGTGCCAGAGAGTGTCTTGCCGGTTTTCGTGAGCGGATTCAGGTAGTAGGTGAAGGTCCCGGTGTCGAAATTCATGGACAGAGTCCAGTACGAGTTCGACGAGCCGCTCGACGAGGCGCTCGGAGCCGCATGTGCGAGCGACGAATTACCTGTCGCGTTGGGGCTCACACCCGGGCGGGGTTGGGCAACCGCACCCATGGACATGGCTACCGACAACCCGCCCGCCAGCAGCACGACAGCGCTTAGCCGAAGTGATAATCGACGCATTTCATTTCCCGCCATTCTCGGTCCCCGCGGACCGTCAACCCGGGTTTAGTCCACATCGGCATTGTCGTCAATGGTCAGAAACGGCGAGGACCGGCGATGCATCCTTTGGCGACGAAATGTCCCTGCTCCAGGTGACAGGTCATGGAGCTCGACTTGGCATATCCGATCCGGCGTCAAGTGACCGGCATCACCAACGTCGACCGACCGCCTTCGCCGTGTCGCACCGTGTGGCGCGCCGGCCGCATCCTCGCGCTCCTGGACTGATCCCCGTCCGTCCCGAGATTGCGGGCGAACTGCGGATGCGAGCCTCCCGCGATCACCAGGCGGATGCGGTGCCCGGCGAGGAACCGGTGGGCCGTGGCCCGGAGGCGCAGGGAAACCGGACCCGCCCGCCGGTGCGGATCCAACCTCGTGAAGCCTTCGGTGATGTTGTGGGAGCGGCCGTCAGGGCCCACGTCGGAGAGCCTCACGAAGAGGTCGGCATGGGGGTTGTCGCTGGAGTGGGACAGCGTAACGACCGGCTCGCCCACGACTTCGACGTCTGTCTGGAGCGGCTCGTACACCATGGTGAGGCAGTCGGGCCGGGCCGCCAGGCTGGAGTCGTCGACCTGGCCCTTCGGGCTGAGGAGGGGCCCGCCGACCGTCGGCGTCGGGTGGGACGGGTCGAACAGGAAGGACGATGCGGGCGCGTCCTCAGGCGGTGGATCGTCGAGGAGGTCGCCGTGCGGTCCGAGGTACCACGTCTGGTCGCTGGTGGCCGGAGGCCAGGCCGGAAGGTCCCGCCACTCGTCGGCGCCGGTCACGAAGACTCTGACCGGCTCGGCGCGATGGCGCGAGCCCCGGCGGGCGACGTGCTCCTCGAACCACTCCAACGTCTCGCTGCTGTTGATGCGCGCCGCGCCGGCACCCACGGCCACGTGCGACCACGGGCCGACCGTCATGGCCACCTCGACGCCGCGACCCCGCAGGTGCGCGTACTGCTCGAGCGTCTGCTCCAAGAACAGGTCGTGCCAGCCGCTGAGCAGGAGGACCGGGACGTCCACCCGGTCGAGGGCGTGCGTGACGTTCATCGGCTCCCAGAACGGATCGGAGAGATCCGAACGGGTGACCCAGTCCGTGTACCACGGCCCACGCCCGCCGAGATACGTGCTGGCCGCCCGGGACAGCGGAAGCTCGTCCATGGCACCGGCGTTCCGGCGCTCGGCGGTCGCCGTGCGCAGCGCGCCCCGGAGCACACCCCCGTCCTCCTGGTGCACCATCATGTGGCTCCACCCGAGGAAGTCCAGCCTGAACGCGCCGGTGCCCCAGACATGGCGGCTGAAGTCGTGCGGCGCCACCGAAATGACGGCAGCGGTCAACTCGGGAGGCGGGTCGACGAGCAACGCCCACTGGGTGAAGCCGAGATAGGAGGCGCCGAGGGTGCCGAACGTGCCGGTGAACCAAGGTTGGCCGCGCATCCATGCGACCACGTCGTGGCCGTCGTCGACCTCGGACACCATGGGGTCGAAGGTGCCGCCCGAACCGAAGGTGCCGCGGCACGAGACGTAGAGCACGTTGTACCCGCGCTCGGCGAAGACGCGGGCGAACGGAAGCGCCATGAGCAGCGAGCGGCCGTAGGGGCCCCGGATCAACAGCGTTCCGGCCGCCTCCGGCTCCGCCCGGTACAGGTCGGCCGCCAGCTCGACGCCGTCACGGACCGGGATTCGCAAGCCACGCGCCACCCGGTACGTCGTCGTGGCCCGCGGGAGTCGGAGGATTCTCCCTACCGCGTGGTCGAGGGCGCGGCCGGCCGGGCTCGGGGGACGCGGTGTGACCGGGGCAACCGGGACCTGGCGTGTGGTGTCGACCACGAGGACGGCATCGTCGCGCCGCGAACCGGCCGGGGCAACCTGGACTCCGGCTCCCGGTCCTCTCTCCATCTGTTGACTTTTAGTTACAGCTCTATATTGTTGGTAAACACGCCGAGGGGACCGGGGACAGCCGCCCGGCACCGAGGCGATCGAGGCCCGATGGGGCCGCGACCAGGGAGAGGAGATCCCATGTCGACCGTTGCCGACCCCCTGGGCGCCCTGCGCCCCCTCCGCGAGGATGATGTCCACGAGCTCACCCGCGCCCACGAAGACCACGGGACCATGCCGTTGGCCTACGACGTGTACCGCGACGGCCAGGAGCTGGTCATCGAGTTCGACGCTCCCGGGGTCGCGCCCGCCGATATCGGGCTGGCGGTCGAGGGCCGGACGGTCGAGGTGAGCCTGGGGCGGAATCTGGCCCATGGCCGGGGGATCGACGTGATCGAGGCCGGACGCCAGCACGGCACCTTCCACCAGCGCCTGTGGCTCGGGGACCGGTGGGACACCGACCGCCTCTCGGCGCGGGCCGACAACGGCGTCCTCACCGTGCGCGCCCCCTGGCCGTCCGCTCCCCGCGGCGCGCCATCCCCGTCGCGACACGCCCGTCGCTCGAGCACACCGCGACACCGGCGTCAACGGGGCCGGCCGCTCCGTCGCGCGCCATCGAGGTCGAGCCCGCGGCGTGATGGCGCGCGACGCGGCGACACGTCGCGCCAAACCGGCCGCGAAGGCGTCGGCCGACGCCGCGCCGGCGCAGATCGAATCGATCATCGGCTGGCGCGTGCGCAGCCGCGCCAAGGAGATCGGGCTGACCTCCTCCGAGCTCGCCAAACGGGTCGGACTCTCCCGGGCGATGATCTCGCGCATCGAGAACGCGCAGGTGTCGCCCAGCCTGGCCACCATGTCGCGCCTGGCCGAAGCGCTCGAGGTGCCCATCACCTCCCTGTTCCAGGGTCTCGACGAGGAGCGTGACGCCCTGTTCACGCGAGCGGGGGGTGGGCCCGAGCTCGGTCGCCCCGGCACTCGCAGCGGCCACCGCTACCAGCTGCTCGGGTCGATGCGCGGGCCGGCCAAGCGCATGGAGCCGATGCTGGTGACGCTCTCGAGCGAGAGCGAGGTGTTCCCCCTCTACCAGCACCCCGGGACCGAGTTCCTCTACATGCTCGAGGGCCAGATGGACTACGGCTACGCCGGGGCCGCCTACGAGCTCAACCCGGGCGATTCGCTCCAGTTCGACGGCGAGGTCGCCCACGGGCCGCTCCGCCTCGGCCGCCTGCCCGTCGTCTTCCTCTCGGTCACCTCGTACGGCCAACCCCCGAGCTGACCCGCTCGGGCTTCGACCCGACGATGGAGGCCCTCTCCATCGTGCGCCGGTGCGGCCAGTAGTCGCTCGATGCGTAGTGCTGCACGGCGCGGTTGTCCCAGAAGGCGACCGCGTCCGCCGTCCAGGTGAAGCGGCACTGGTGCTCGGGCGCGTCGGCCTGGCGGCACAACCGGTCCAGCAGGTCGCGGCTGGCGTCGGGTTCGAGACCCTCGATGTGGCTCACGAACGGCCGGTTGACGTACAGGTGCAGCTTCCCCGTCGCGGGGTGCGTGCACACCACGGGGTGGCGCACGGGCGGGTACTTCTCCTGCGCGGCGCGGCGCTCGTCGCGCGACATGCTGTGGCCGAAGGTCTGGGTGAAGTCGTGCACGGCCGTCAGCCCGTCGATCTCGGCCTTGGTGGCGTCGTCCAACGCGTCATAGGCGGCGTACATGTCGGCGAAGAGCGTGTCGCCGCCGCGTTCGGGAACGCGGATGGCGTGCAGGACCGCGCCCATGGACGGGCACTCCCGCCAGGTGACGTCGTGGTGCCATGAGTTCTCGTACCCGGTGACCTCGGCCGTCTTCTCGAAGCGGACCAGCTCGGGCTCGCCCGTGTTGGAGGGGAGGAACGGGTGGACCTCGAGCTCCCCGAAGCGCCGGGCGAACGCCACGTGACGCTCGGGCGTGAGCGCCTGGTCGCGGAAGAAGAGGACCTTGTAGTCGGCGAGAGCCTGGCGGATGTCGGCCACCACCTCGTCGGGCAGCTCGGCCCCGAGGTCGACGCCGGAGATCTCACCTCCGACCGTGGCTCCCAGCGGCCCGGCGTCGAAGTGGCGCCAGCGCAACGTGGCCAGCCGGTCACGCTCGGCGGCGACGTGCGAGTAGGGCCCGACGGCGACCTCGTATCCAGGAAGGCGGAACAGGCCGGGCCGGGCCGAGGTTTCGGTCGCGCTCATGGTCCAACGGTACCGATCCGTTCAGCGGCCCGTCGTGCGCCTCGGTCGCAGCCGTTCGGCCGGCCCGACGCGGGCACCCATGTGGCCGGGTCACGAGGCGCTGTGGTACGCGAGGGCCATGTTCACGATTCGCTTCGGCATGCGCCAGGGCTCGCCCGACCCCGCCGCCCGCGCCGACCTGTACCAGGCCGCGGTCGACATGTGTGCCTGGGCCGAGAGCCGCGGTTGTCTCGGTGCCGTGTTCAGCCAGCACCACGCGTCCGACGACGGCCATCTGCCGTCGCCCGTACCGGTCGCCGCCGCGGTAGCGGCGCGCACCGAGACGATGCCCATCACGGTCGGCGCGCTCCTGCTCGCGTTCTACGAGCCGGTGAAGCTGGCCGAGGACCTGGCCGTCGTCGATCTGCTCAGCCGCGGCCGCGTGATCTACGTCGTCGGCATCGGGTACCGCGACGAGGAGTTCGAGATGTTCGGCGTCGACCGGCGGCGCCGTGCCTCCATGGTCGAAGAGCGCATCCGCCTCTTGCAGCAGCTCTGGTCGGGCGAGCCGGCGGTCGTCGACGGGCGCACGGTCCGCGTCACGCCGCTGCCGTTCACGCCCGGCGGGCCCATGCTCGCCTACGGCGGCGGCTCGGTCGCGGCGGCACGGCGTGCCGGCCGGCTGGGCCTGCTCTTCCTGTCCGAGAGCCACGACGCCACGCTGGAGGAGGCCTACCGTGCCGAAGGCGGCCCGTCGGCCCCCGGCTGCTACTTCCCGCCACCCGGCATCCCGCTGACCGTCTTCGTGGCCGACGATCCCGAGCGGGCGTGGGCCGAGATCGGCGACTACCTGCTGGCCGACGCGCTGGGCTACGGCGCGTGGAACGAGGGCCGCACCGGTACGGCATCGGTCTCCTTCGCCGCCACCGTCGACGAGCTGGCGGCAGAAGCGGGCGCCTACCAGATCCTCACGCCGGACGAGGCCCGGGCCCACGTGGCGGCCGGCCGCCCCCTCGGGCTCCAACCGCTCGTCGGCGGGCTCCCGCCCGACCTCGCCTGGCCCTACCTCGAGGCGGCGGCGTCGATCTGACCGGAGCCGGCCCCGGACTCGGCCCGCCCGAAACGGCTCATTCGCCGGCGAGCGGCCTCATTCGGCCGCGATCGCGGCCAGGACGTCCAGCTTGGCGGCGCGGCGGGCGGGCCAACTCGCTGCCAGCAACCCCAGCAGCGCGGCGAGGACGAGGAAGACGACGAGGTTGGAGATCGGCACTACGAGGTTGGTGAACCCCTGCGACCGCAGCGACGCCACCAGCGCGATGCCGAGCAGCGTGCCGACGACGATGCCGATGATCGCCCCGAAGACGGCGAGGATGACCGACTCGGATCGGATCATGGCCCGGATCTGACGCCGCTTCATGCCGACGGCGCGCAGCAGTCCGATCTCGTGCGTTCGCTCGAACACCGAGAGCATCAGCGTGTTCACGATGCCGATGAGGGCGATGATCACGGCCAGGGCGAGCAGGGCGTAGACGAGGCCGAGCAGCTGGTTCACCTGCTGCTCCTGTGACTTCTCGAACTCCGCCCTGCTCTGGATCTTGAGGTTCGGGTACCCCGACAGTGCGTTCTTGACCTGCTGCTCGGTCGCCGCGCTGCCGTCGGTCTTCAGCAGGACGGCGAACGGCAGCTCGTTGTCGAAGTGCGCGAGGAAGAACCGGTCGCCGACCAGGTAGCTGCCGAGGAGGCTGTTCGTCTTGTAGACGCCGCCGATCCTCATGACTGTGTCGCCGGTCTTGGCGAACTTCACCGGCACCACGTCGCCGGCCTCCAGGTGCTTCGAGTTCGCGGTCTTCGTGTCGATCAGGAGCTGGCCCTCAGACAGAGCGGCCGAGGTTCCCTCGGTCATCTGCAGGTTGATCGTCTGCGCCAGCTGGTAGGTGGACACCGCCGTCAGGCCCTGGACCCCTCCCTGCAGCTCGAACTGGTCCTCGTACACGGTCGACGTCGCCGTCACCCCGGGCACCGCCGCCGCACGCGGGGCGACGGTGGTGCTGAAGCCGCTCTGAGCGGCGTTGTTCGGTGTGGAGATGATGATGTCCGCCCTGATGGCCTGCTGCACGCTCGCCGTGGCCGAGCTCGAGAGCGACGCGCCGAACACGGCGATGACGGAGACGAGGGCGAGGCCGACCATCAGCGCCGAGGCGGTCTGGGCGGTGCGGCGCGGGCTGCGCATGGAGTTCTCGCGTCCGAGCCGGCCCGACATGCCGAGCAGCCGCGCCAGCGGGCGCCCGATGGCGCTCGCCATCGGGCGGGCCACCACCGGCGCCAGCAGGGCCACGCCCACGAAGCCGAGCAGCGCGCCGAGTCCCACGAACCCGATCGCCGGCTTCGTCAGACCGTAGGCAAGACCGATCACGCCGAGCCCCGTGATCACCCCGCCCCAGGTGATGCGGCGGCGCAGGGGGATCTCGGCCTCTGTCTGCTGTTCGGAGACCGCCGCGACCGGTGCGATCCGTACGGCGCGTCGGGCCGGGCTGATGGCCGCGACGAGCGTCACCCCGACCCCGACGATCAGGCAGACGATGACGGTGCGGGCCTCGAACACGATGGGTCCCGACGGCAGCGTGACCCCGAAGCCGCTGAGCAGGGCCTCGAGCCCGATGGCGGCGAGGACGCCGAGGCCGAGGCCGACGAGCGACGACACCAGCCCGACGATCGCCGCCTCCCCGAGCACCGAGCGGAACACCTGGCGGCGGCTCGCGCCGACGATGCGCAGAAGCGCCAGCTCGCGCGTGCGCTGCCCCACGATGATGGAGAACGTGTTCAAAATGGTGAAGCCGCCGACGAACAGCGCGATGAAGCCGAACACCAGCAACGCCGTGTTGAAGAAGCCCAGGGCCTGGCTCACCTGACTCGTCTGCTCGTTGACGACCGTCTGCCCGGTCACCACTTCGTCGCCCCGGGGCAGGGCGCGGGCGATGGCCCGCTGGACCTGCGACTTGTCGGCGCCGGGCTGGGAGACGACGTTGATGGCGTCGAACTTGCCGACCTGGCCCAGGATCCTCTGCGCCGTCGGCAGCTGAAAGGCGGCCAGCGTCGCCCCGGCCAGGTTGTTCGCCGTACCGAAGCGCGCCAGGCCCGAGATGGTGAAGGTCTGCGTCGGACCGCGCAACAGGACCCTCACCTGCTGGCCCACCGAGAAGCCGTACTTCGTGGCGGTGCCGAGGTCCATCACCACGTCGTGCGGGGTCGTCGGGGGACCCCCGGCGGCGAGCCGCAGCGGCGAGAGCTGCTGGGCGGGATCCCAGGAGAAGCCGAGTGTGGGGGCTCCGCCGTTCGAGATCGCGGTCCCGTCGTGGCTGATGAATTGCGCGGTGCCGGCCACCGTGCCTTCGGCCACCTCCACCCCGGGCACGGCGCGCACGGTGGCCAGCACGGACTCGGGCACCGGGTTACGGGTGGCACCGCCGCCGCTCCCCAGCTGGGCCACGCCGCGGACCTGGAAGTCGACGTTCTGGTAGATGTTGCTGAACAGCGTGTCGAACGTGCTGTGCAACGTGTCGGTGAGCACGAACGTGCCGGCAATAAAAGTCACGCCGAGGACGATGGCGAGCGCAGTCAGGACGAGGCGCAGCTTGTGCGCCAGGAGGCCCTTTATGGTGACGCGCCACACGTCAGCCTCCG
>CAWHFM010000023.1:0-95755 GCA_963828505.1 uncultured Acidimicrobiaceae bacterium | reverse complement strand
GTACGGCTGAGCAGTGAACCGCCATCCCCGTCCGCGACCGCGGCCGGTGTCGCTAGCGGCGAATGCGCTGACGACGGCGACGCTACGGAACGAGGATCGTCGGTCCCCTGGGCGGACGGTTGATCGTCGTTGGGCACAGGGACCAGCCGAAGGGTCTCCCCGGGCCAGACTCGAGCGACGGCGAGTGAGCTGTCCACCGAGAGGACCTCCCCATCGCCGCGCGTGAGGGCCCACTTGTCCGTGGCGCCGCCGCCGGTGTTGAGCCCGATGGAGACGAGAAGATCTCCGAGGAACGATCGAAGCGGTGGATCCGCGGGAAGGCTCGTGTGATGCGACCCGAGGGGGCTGGCGATCGTCACGTCGAGTGTCGGTGCCGCCGTCATGTCGACGAACCCGGCCCGAGATCGACGACAGCGATGTCGCCCGCCGAGGCCGCGGCAGCCAAGTCGGGCGCGATCCCGACGGGGACGGCGACGGTCACCGTCGTGTCCGAAGGCTGCCCCGCGACATCCCAGACCGGAGCGGTCAGCGTGGAGCCCGGCTTCGGAGGCGCGCCCGACGAATCGGGGGCGGGAACGACCACGATCTCGACCCGGTCGCCCACTCGGATTCCGTCGGGCAGCTGACCGGGCTTGAGGGCAAGCCCGACCAGCGTGGTGGCCCGCGACGGCACGGCACCGGCCGTCGTAAGGGACGACCCTCGAACCAGCGCGCCAGCCGGCAGATATGTTCGAGCGACGAGCCCGACGGCCGACGTGGCCTGGTCGGCGGGGACGAGCCCCCGCTCGTTCGTCGTCAGGTGCACCGTTCGCAGGTCGGCGGCGGTCAGCGACGCGCCGGCGGGAACGGCGGCGGTCGTCTCCAGCGCGGCGGTCGTCGCCGGCGGCGGCGCGGTCTCCCGACCCCAGAACCAGAAGCCGACCCCGACGGCAACCACCACCGCACCGACCAATAGCTTCTTCCACCGGCCGGTGCGCTTCGGGGACACAGTCAACTCCGAAGGACCCGGCGTCCGAAGCGGCGGTGGCACCGCGCCAGGAGTAGCCGCCCCGAAGCGAGAAGTCATCGTACCGCTCACCTTGCTCCCTCCGTCGACGCGAAGACGGGATCGGCCACCGTGACGACGTCGGGAGAGACCACCGTGAGCACATGGCCATCGAGGAGGCCGGCCTGGGCCAGGGTGGCCGACCTCGGTACTGACCGCTCGGCCGACGGAGAAGGCTCCGGACGGCGGTCCGAGGAGTTCGTCGTCGGGACCACCGTCTTTCCCAGCGTCTCGGCGACGGCCGCCACGAGCTCCGCCACCGAGACATCCTCGCGGGCCGCCACATCGACTTGACCTTCCGGACCGCGGACGGTCACGAGCAGGACGCGGGGAGCGTTCACGACGCTCCCGAGAGCGCCTGGCGCGGGACCTGCCCGGCCCCGCGCCGTCGGGCATCGCCGTCGGGCCGGGGGGCGTCGCACGCCGTAGGGACATCGATACAGCACTGGACCAACTGAGGATGCCGCCCGACCGTCACCAGGGTGCCGCGTCCGGGCGGCAGAGGACGCGGTGTGACCCCAGAGAAGAGCGGTCCCTCGTCGGGCGAGCCCGACATGACGATCGTCACGGTGGCCACCTCCCGCAGTCGCTGACCGAACGGCTCGAACGCGGTCCGCTGGGCGCCGGCCACCCGGCGAGCCAACAGCACGTGAAGGCCGATGTCACCCGAAGCGCCGAGCAGCTCGAGGAGCGAGCCGAGAGGTCCGCCAAGGGTCGTCAAAAGTCGCTCGTAGTCGTCGACGACCAGAACATGGTCCGGCCCCGACCATCCGTCAGTGGGCTGGAGGCCGTCAGTGGGCTGGAGGCCGTCAGTGGGCTGGAAGTCGGCCGGCGAGACGGCGTCCACGGGCACGCGGGCCGCCAGAGCGGCGGCGAGGTCCTCGGCCTGGCGCTGCACCGCTGCGCTCCCGGTCGCGTAGGACACGACGTGAGAGCCCCGGGCGAGGTCGAGCATGGTCCGGGCCGGGTCCACCAGGTGCAGGTGCACATCGTCGGGCACAGTCGTCGCCTCGAGGTGGGCGATGGCTCGACGCAGCAACGTGGTCCGACCGGACCGGGTTTCGCCGAAGACCACCACGTGCTGCCCCGCCGCCAAGAGGTCCAGCTGAACGGGGCGGCAGCGAAACTCACTCACGCCGAGCAGGAAATCGCTCGAAGCCTCCGGGGGCGCCCCGCCCGCGGCCTGCGCCAACTCGGCGACCTGCTCGCTGCTCACCCGGTCAGGCATGCGAGACACGGCAGGAGCCCGTCGGCCGCCGCACCGGTGCAGCGCATCGTCGACTGCCTCGCGAAGCGCCAGACGCTCGCCGGTCGTCGGCGACTCGGGATTGCTCGACGCAATCGCCGCCTGGAAGTGATGCCCATCGGTGGTGGTCCCCCGGCCCGGGTGGTCGGTGGGCACCGTCATGGCGATGGCGCGCTTGACGATCGACTCTGCCGGGTCACCGAGCCGGAGCTCGAAGCGGGTTCCCAGGGCATCGAGCAATTGAGGTCGTACGTCGAACCAACGGTTGGCCGTGACCATCACGTGCACGCCGTATTCCAGACCTGCGGTGGCGAGCTCGGTCACGACGGGCTCGAGGTCGCCCATGGTCTGGCGCAACAATCCGACGTTGTCGACGACGAGGAAGATCTCCGGCCAGTCCCGCCCGGAGCCGTTTCGCCGCTGCAGTGCCCGCTCGTCCACCACCGCCTGTAGTTCGCGCAGCAGCCGGGCGGAGGTCTCGAGCTCACCGCGACCCACGACGGCGCCGACATGGGGCAGATCCGACAGCTCGAAGAGGCCGCCTCCCCCGAGATCGAGGCAGTAGAACTGCACGTCGTCAGGGCTACGCCCTCGGGCGAGTCCGAGAACGAGGGTGCGCAACAACGTGGACTTGCCGGTGCGGGGCGCGCCGGCAATGCCGACGTTCCCGCCCGCACCGCGGCAGTCGTAGACGAGCGGCCGCTGCGCTTGGCGTTCGGGAACGTCGATGATGCCGGCGACGGTCCGGACCCCACCAGTCTCCGATGCGTCCTCCGGGAACCGCTCGAACAGTTCTCCGAGCGTGAGGACGTCGGGGAGTGGGCTCAGCCACACCTGCCGGGCGCGCTCGGGCGTCGCGGCGGAGATCCTGCTCACCATCACGTCGAGGTCCGTCTCCGGGCCGTCCGCCTTCGCCGGTGCTTCGACCTTGGACGGCGGCGTCAGGCTGAACGGGAACACCCGGGCGCGTGGAGTCGAGCCCGGAGGTTCGAACACCCGCCCGGGCAGACTCGTCAATCCGGCCTTGAAACGTGTCGAGGATGCGTCGACCCGGAGGTAGCCGAGACCTGGAAGGGCCGGAAGCTCGAACGCGGCGCGGCTGCCGAGAACCGACCGGGACTCCTCGGGCGTGTTGGTCCGCAGGCACAGCCGGTAGCGCAGATGCGGGTCCAGCGACCGCACCTGGCCCTCGTCCAGACGTTGTGTGGACAGCAGCATGTGGATGCCCAGGGAACGGCCCAGCCGCCCGATGGCCTGGAAGATCTCGATGAATTCCGGCTGGGCGGCGAGCAGCTCACCGAACTCGTCGACCACGACCACGAGGTAGGGAAGTCCGGCCAGCGAGGGGTCGTGCAGGCATCGGCCGTGATACGCGGCGAGCGAGTCGACGCCCGCCTCCTTGAGCACTTGCTGGCGTCGCTCGATCTCACCGCCCAGCGCGGCACGGACCCGGTCGATCAGCACGAGGTGGTCAGCCAGGTTGGTGACGAGGCCGGCCACGTGCGGCAGGGGCGCCAGCCCGGCGAAGGCGGCACCCCCCTTGTAGTCCACGAGAAGAAGGTTCAGCACCGACGGGGCGTGGCGAGCGGCCAGTCCGGCCGTGAGGGAACGGAGCAGCTCGCTCTTGCCGGATCCGGTGGCGCCGACCAGGATGCCGTGCGGGCCCATGCCCGCGGACGCGGCCTCTTTGAGATCGAGGTGCACCATTCGGCCGTCCTCACGCCGGCCGATCGGCGCCCGGAGGAGATCCGGATTCGAGCCGGTCCGGAGGTCGCGCGGCGTCAACCAGTCGTCCACGGGGTCGAATCCGGCGACGTCGTCGACTCCCAACAGCTCCAACAGGCGGATGCTGTCGGCGAAGTCGACGTCCATCCCACCGGAGACCAGGCGCAGCGGCGCCAGCCGGCGGGCGAGGCCGGCGAGGTCCGCGCTCTCGACGCGGTCGGCGCGCACGGCGCTCTCGACCCGCCCGCCGGGCCGCGACTCGACGAACTGCGCCATTCCGTCTTCGCTGAGGGTCACGACCGCTCCGCAGCTGGGTGGGACACGGGCCGGAGAGTCGGCGAGCACAACCACGCTCACGTGGATGGCGGCAGCGGACTCCATGACCGCGTGAAGGTCCTCGATCGCGGCGACCGAGGAATGAGGGCTGTACTCGTCCACCACCACGACGACGTGTTCCTCCAAGGATGCCGTCTGGTGCGCGGACGTGGGATCGGCGGGGGCGACGGTGCCCCGTTGCTGCAGACGCCCCAGCCGGGGCCGCGCCAGCTGCTCCATCTGCTCGCCGAATACACGGAGGTCGGTGGTCACCGCCCGTTGCGCCCGTCCGAAGCCCTCGCCGCCGCGGGGGTCGCGCGTATGCGGGAGCCACTTGACCCAGTCCCACGTCCGAGCCGCCTCCACCGGGACGCAGCCGACTATCCGCAACTCGCCTGGCGCATGGAATGTCGCCAGAGAGGCGATCCACGACGAGACCAAGCTCCGACATATTTCGGAGGGGCCGACCACCGCGACCGTGCCCAGCTGGGCCAGCGGCAGGACCACGGGCGCGTTGTCGAGCGCGGCGGTCGAGTGGACGAGTTCGTCTGCCGCCTCGGCCAAAACGGGATCGGGCTCGGAAAGCGGGCTGTTCCCGCTTCCCACGACGGCCGGGCAGGCCGCTGGCACCGGACCGCAACCGAGCCGCACCGAGGCGAAGTCGCGGTCGCTCGGCCGGCGCTCCCAAATGCCTTCTGCCGATCTTCCGACCATCGAGACCAGTTGCTCGGGACCGGGGTAGAGCCCCTCGAGCCGGGATCGCTGGACCTGCGCCGCCCACTCCACCTGGCGACGGCACTCCGCGAGATGATCCGAATACCGGGACCGCATCTGATCGAAGCGACGTCGTTCGCGGCGGTCTTGCAGGAGTCGGCTGCCCAATCCGGTCGCGACCATGGCGACGACCATCACACCGATCACAATGATGTAGACGAGGGAACGGACGATGAAGGCGAAGGCCACCATGGACAGGGTGCCCACGAGCGGCAGCACCGTCATCACCATGTCGCCCCGGTCGCGTTGGCGAGCAGGAGGCGGAGGGTGCACGACGACGGGCGCATCCTGGAGCTCTACGGGCCAGCTCCGAGCCGGCCGGTGCACCGGGATCCCTTGCCACCCCTGATCCGGCCGGTTGGAGCCGCGTCCGTTCGACGATCCGCCCGTTCCGCCCCGCTGCAGCCCGCGTTCTCGAGGGCGCCGGCTCTCCCGCGACGAGGGCGACCGGGGCAGGGTGGGCGACGGGGGCGCGACGACACTGGAGAGCACGGAGTCCCCGAGATGTTCCGTACTCTTCGGAACGGCGCCCTCGGCGGGGATAGTCGCCACGGATCTCTGATTCGCAGGTGAGTTGTGGCCTAGGCCCCCGAGAAGGTGGCTCCCACCTGCGCGTCATTGGTCTCGTAGGCCACCGAAGCCGACCGCATCAGCTGGGAGATCCCTTCCAGAGCCTGGTGCAACTGGTTGGAGCTCGTCTGCCATTGCTGCCAGAGTGCGAGAAAACGCGCCTGCCCTACGCCGGCCCAGTCAGAGCCGAGGGGGGCCACCTGGCTGGCGAGCTGGCTCAGCGTGCTCTCTATGGACCCGGCGCCCGCATTGAGCTGTCCCGAAACACCCATGAGCTGCTCCGGCGTAACCCGGATGAGACCTGGCATTTCTGATCCTCCCTTCGTCGCTTTGCATTTTCTCTCGCCCGCAGTGGGCGCTCGACGAAGCGCGACCCAAATACACCAGCGACGAGACTGCCGTCGACCATGGCGTTTCGCGCCCGAGGATTCCCCTTCTTGCGAAGAAACTTGCGAGCGGATCTGTCCAAGAGCTTATGCCCCCTCCGCCCCTCGCCCAAACGACGTCCAGGCACTGTGGCCGTCCGCAACTTTGGGCACCTGGCGTTGTACGTGCGCGACGTGCCGCGCGACACCGTCTTCTACCCGGGACGTGTCGGGGTGGCGCCGGATCGTGTCCGAGCCCGGCCACGGTCCCGTCGGGTCGCTTCGTGCTCCTCGGGCCGCACCCACCACCAGCTCCTCCTGTTCGACTCACCAGGAGCACCCGGCCATGCACGACTTCGTAGGTGACCCCGCCGATCTTCTTTGGCGGCGCCCGAGGAAGACGATGCGGATGCCGAGGAGCGAGACAGGAAGCGTGCATTGGCGCGAAAGCTTCGCCGCAGGCGGAGCGCAGGCGGAGGAGCGCACCACGACACAGGCGCTTGACGGGTTCGTCCCGAAGGACCAATCTCTCTGGTCGTAGTTGTCATTGTCCGGTCGGACCAACGAAGGACGGAGCGCATGAGGCGATTCCTGGTACCTCTGGCGGCTGGAGCGGTCTTCAGCTTGACGCTGGTGGGCGTGGCTGCCTCCGCCGTCGGGGCCACCCCGACCAGACCGAATCCTGGCGGGCTGCCGATGATCCGCGACGGGCAACACGGAATCACCAACCAGGCGTTGCCGACCTACAGCCTCAACTGGTCCGGCTACGCGGTGACGCCTCCCACGAGCAGCTCGAAGTTCACCTCGGTCTCGAGCACCTTCGTGCAGCCGTCGGTCAAGTGCCCGGGAGGCATCGGCGGGGAGGGGCTCGGGACCTCGGAGTGGGTGGGCCTGGACGGCTTCGACAACCAGACGGTAGAGCAGGATGGTACGGATGCCTTCTGTGGCGGGAGCGGCCACACGGTGCCCATGTACCAGGCGTGGTACGAGTTGTATCCGGCCGCCTCCGTCAACGTGTTCGACGTGAACGCAGGTGACAGCATTTCGGCGTCGGTGACGTACAAGGCGGGCAAGTTCAATCTGACCATTGCCGACACGACGTCCAACATGTCCTCCACGAAGTCGGCGGCCTGCGGGAACTGCGCACGAGCGTCGGCCGAGTGGATCAACGAGCGATACGCCGACTGCAACAAGGGTGAGACCAGCTGCTGGCTGGTCGCGTTGGCTAACTTCGGCACGACCACGATGACGGACAACATGGCCAGTGTGGGTGCTGTGCCCCTGCCGATCTCCGCCTTCCCCTTCGGAAGCTCGTACGCCATCGACATGGTGTACAACCTGAACGGGAAGGAGTCGCCCGGTCGTCTGGGCTTCGAGTCGCTCGACAACACCACCGCGGTGACAAAAGCGAACGCCTTCAACGTGGTGTGGCAGCGGAGCGGAGGGGTCACGCCGATCAAGTTGTGAGCAGTCGAGTGGCCTCGTAATCGGCGAGCCCACCCGAGATGGCGTTGGTTCCCGATCGTCGGTGCCGAAACGCCGTCCAGTGATCTCACGATCTCTCGTTCGCGACCGCGAGACCCTCCGCGGCCCGTCGTGTTATTTCCTGGATTGTTCGCACAGTCGTGTCGACGTCGTCGATATCGAACTGACTCAGGAGCTCGGTGGTCGGGCGGGTCACAAACTCCCGGAGGCTTTGATAGAGGCTCTCTCCTTCGTTGGTGAAGTCGACCTCGCTCTCACCGCGAATCAGCCCTTCGGCCTCGAGTCGGGCGAGCAGCTGGCTGGTGGAATCAGCGTCGAGGTTCCGTGAGCGAGCCAGATCGTCGGTCAATGTCCGACGAGAGAGCCCTGGACCACCGGTGGCGATCAGCTTGAGGGCGTACCAGGTCTCGGGGACGATCTGGCGCTGCGCCAGGTGCCGGCGCAGGACCTCGGTGAGGGTGCGCTCGGCAAAGGCAAGTGTCTGGCCGAACTGGGCGTAGGACTCCGGTGTTGTCATCTCTCGATTCCTCTCGTACGATTGACAGGCACCTGACCACCTTAACAACTAGACAGGGTCCTGTCTATCCTTGGAACCGAACTTTCCGACCCGGCCGTTGATCGGCCTCTTGTTGCGACTCCTCTACCAGGAGTACGCCAAGGACGTCGATGCGGCACTTCGAGAAGCCGGCTTCGACGACATCCGTCCAGCGCATTCAAACGTGTTCCCATTCGTTCCGCCCGAGGGCATCAGCATTTCCGGACTCGCCGAGCTCGCCCGAGTGCGCAAGCAGACGATGGCCGAAGCAGTCGAGCAGCTCGAGCACATGGGTTACGTCGAGCGACGACCAAACCCTCTCGACCGCCGCTCGCGGTTGGTTTTCCTGACCGAGCGCGGCGCGTCCGTCAAGCCCGTCACGCACGAGACCGCGGAACGGGTCGAAAGACAATGGACGGAGCTGACCAGTCCCGACGAGTTGGAGGCTTTGCGTGCCTCTCTCCTGCACTTGCTGACGGAGTTACGGGCCCAGTAGCAGGTGGTGATCAGGCGCGCCGACGACGGCGTCGCCGGCGGGCGACTCAAAGATGATGCGTGCGTCCGTGACGGATTGCCTATCCAGTCGCCCAACTTCTAAAGACGTGAATAGACGGGTGGACTGCTTTAGCAATCTGAGTTGGCAAGACGGCATTCGCTACTGCCCGGTGAATACACCCACCCGCACTTTCAAGAGCGACGACGGCGTCTCGAATCCCGTTGGAGCTACTTCAAATGGGGGTCTGCCCAGACTTTGGTTGTCTCCTAACCTGACGAGTACCAACTCGCAGGAAGGATGTGCACCATGCCAAAAGCCTTTCCCGCCGAGTTCCACGCTGACGTCGGCGCCGTGGCCCGCAAACGGGAAGCACCCATCAGCCAGGTGGCCAAGGACTTCGGGATCTCAGGAGCCACCTTGCACGCCTGGCTCAAGAAGGACGACATCGAGGCAGGGGTGCGGCCCGGTCTGAGCGACGCCGATGCCAAAGAGCTCCGTGAGTACAAGAACCGCGTCCGCCTCTTGGAGCAAGAGAACGAGATCTTGCGGCGGGCCGCCATCTACCTGGGACGTGGCCTCAACCCAAAATGATGTACCCGCTGGTCACAGACCTCGCCGACGAGGGCATCCCCGTCGCGCTGACCTGTCGGGTGCTCGGATTCTCCAAGCAGGGCTATTTGAAGTGGCGGGCCAAACCGGTCTGTGATCGGGACCTCTCCGACGCCTACCTGATCAACGACGCCATCGACGCCCACCGCGACGACCCGGGCTTCGGCTACCGGTTCATTTCCGATGAGCTCGAGGCGCAGGGCCATGTGGCCTCAGAGAACAGGGTGCATCGCCTGTGCTCCTTGCAGCGCATCTGGTCGGTTCATTCGAAGAAACCGGGCACCGGGCGTCGGCCCGGCCCGCCGGTGCACGACGACCTGGTGCAGCGGGACTTCACGGCCACCACGATCAACACCTTGTGGTTGACCGACATCTCCGAGCACCCGACCGCCGAGGGCAAGCTGTAACTGTGCCATCAAAGACGTCTTCTCCAACCGGATCGTCGGCTATTCCAAGGATGCGCAGATGCCGGCCGCCCTGGCCGTCAATGCCCTCAAGAATGCTCTGGTGACCCGGAACGTGGCCACGACCATCGTGCACTCGGATCGAGGCTCACAGTTCCGCTCGCGGGCTTTCGTGCGCACGATGAAGGACGCCGAGCTGCGGGGCTCGATGGGAAGAGTCGGAACGTGTGCCGACAATGCGGCCATGGAATCGTTTTTCGCCCTGCTGCAAAAGAACGGTAACCATTCACCTGCTTGATCTCCTGCACGCTGAAATGTGCCCCTGACCTCGCGATTCGCGAAGTCACATCGATGTTGCTTGAATTTCGGGCATGTCGGATGCAAGCCGAGAGCAGCTCGAGGCGCAGATCGAATTGCTGCGGGCCGAGAACGCAGTGCAAGTTCAAGAGATCGAAAGGCTGACCCGCATGATCGCCGAGCTCGAGGCGCGCATCAACCAGAGCTCGAAGAACTCGTCGCGTCCCCCGTCGAGCGACTCGCCCGCAGACCAGGCCGAGGCGACCAAGACCCGAGCCGAGCGCCGGGCCGAGGCCAAGGAGCAGCGCAAGGACGAGGTCGCCCGGCGTCGCGGCAAACAACCGGGCGCGGCGGGAAAGAACCTCGCCGTCGTCTCTTGTCCTGATGTGGTCGTCGAGCACGAAGCGACGACGTGCGCCTCGTGTGGGGAGGACCTCGCGGCAGCCCTCGTCGAGGGGATCGAGCGACGCCAGGTCTTCGACACGCTCGAGCCGGTCCTCATCTGCACCGAACACCGCGCCTTCTCCAAGCGGTGCAGCTGCGGGATGCTGACCAAGGCAACATTCCCCAAAGAAGCCACCGCACCCACCAGCTACGGGCCCAACGTCCGGGCCGCCGCGCTGTACCTGCTCTTCGGCCAGCACCTCTCGGTCGAGCGGGTGGCCGACGCCATGTCGACCATGCTCGGGGCCGAGGTGTCCACCGGGTTCGTCGCCTCCTTGGCCAAAGAGGCCGCGGGCGGACTGATCGGGTTCATGAACGTGGTGCGCGCTCGGCTCTCCGCTGCCCCCCTCGTCCACGTCGACGAGACCTCTGACCAGGTGCGGAGAGAGAAGTGGTGGTTCCACGTGGTCTCCGACGTGCTCTACACCTACCTCTTCGCCAGCGCGACCCGGGGCAAGGCGGCTCCTGATGAGGCCGGGGTTCTGCCCGAGTACCGCGGCGTCATGGTGCACGACCGCTTGGCCATGTACTTCAAGTACGACCAGGCCGACCATGCCATCTGCGGCTCTCACCTCTTACGCGACCTGGCCGCGGTCGGGGTCGGCTGGAGCCAGGGTTGGGCCATCGACATGGCCGCGTTGTTGGCCGAGATGAACGATGCCGCCCACGCGGCCCGCGCCGGCGGGCGCACATCTTTGTCGAAGCGGGTGTTGGCCGACTTCCTCACCCGTTACGACGCCATCGTCGAAGCGGGACTCCTCGCCAACCCCGCCCCCGTCGGACGCCAGCGCGACTACCTCGAGCGCAAGTCGTTCAACTTGGTCAGCGCCCTCGAGATGCTCAAGGTCGAGGCCACCCGCTTCGCTCGCGATCTGCGTATACCGATGACCAACAACGAAGCGGAGCGCTCGTTGCGCATGGCCAAGCTGCACCACAAGATCAGCGGCTGCTTCCAAAGCGACGACGGTGCCCGTCACTTCGCCACAATCCGCTCCTACCTCTCGACGGCACGAAAGCACGACGTCGGCGCACTCGATGCCCTGGCTCAACTGTTCCGCGGCCAGGCGTGGATGCCGCCGCGGACTACCTGAGACGAAGTGGCGTCGCTGCGCTGCGGCGCCTACGTTTCACGCGTCTGTGGCACACCCGAACGAGAGAGACCATTCGCCGGTGGTCCCTCGTTCCCTCCTGCCACCGTTTGGGCACGTCAAGACGTCCAGGTCAGGTGGGGGGGTGAATGTTTACAAAGAACGTGCTCAACTCCAAGAGGTGGAAGACGCGCGAGGAACTTCGTCTTGCCATCGCCACCTGGATCGAGCGTACCTACAACCGCCGCCGCCGTCAGCGTGGACTTGGGAGACTCACGCCCGTCGAATATGAGACTATCTACAGCGTCGCAAAAGCGGCCTGAGACACCAGACCAGCTGAGTCAATCAAAAGCTGGGCAGTCCCTAGCAACTTCAGATCCAGGGTCTGAGCCTCAACGAAGCAGAGCGTGATTCAGGCTCCCGTTTTTCGATTCCTTGCCGGACAGCTGGCTCCTGTAGAGCGTGATCACTGCTCGTTGACGAGCGATCTCGAGCGCAAGGGGACGCCTTTTCTGGCGGCACGTTCCCGGGCTGTGAGGCCCGCTCCAGGCAGGCCGCCGTGCCTAACCGCGTCACGCCGGATTTCGGTGCTGGGTTCCGTGGAAGAGGCGTCAAATGAACAGTATGAAGATAATACGTGAATTCTCTGTTTCGTTGAGGCAAGATTGCGATTGCACAGCAGTACGACCATGGAGGTGCACAGAATGGCAATTGACACGTCCGCTGGTGCCGAACCCCTTGGAGGAGCCGACGTCCGTCCGGTCGTCGCTCAGCTGGTCGCTGATCCCGCACCGCTCGGCTTGGCGGCCTTCGCCATGACGACCTTCGCGCTCAGCATTGCCAACACGAACATCTGGGGTGCGGGTGCCTTCGCCGCCCTGGGTCTCGCCCTCGTCTACGGCGGTCTGGCCCAGCTGCTCGCCGGCATGTGGGAGTTCGCCCGCAAGAACACCTTCGGCGCGCTTGCCTTCACCTCCTACGGTGCGTTCTGGATCACCTACTACGTGCTGGTCAAGTTCGTGGTGCCGGGAGTTCCGATCAGGAGCATCCCGGTGATGCTCGGGGTCTTCACCCTCGGTTGGACGATCTTCACCGCTTACATGACGATCGCCTCGTTCCGGGTGTCCGGCGCGGTTGCCCTGGTCTTCGTCCTCCTCACGATCACCTTCGTCCTTCTCACCATCGCCAACTTCCATACCCCCGACCCCGGCGTGACCAAATGGGCCGGTTGGTTCGGCGTCGCCACGGCCGCCGCGGCCTGGTATGCATCCTTTGCCGGAGTGACGAACGAGACGTTCAAAAAGACCATCATCCCGGTCATACCCTTGGCCCCGAAGGCACGCTGAGCCGAGGTTCAGCCTGAGGAGGCGGGGGGAACCAGCCACGTCGAGGAAAGGAAGATCATGAGCGACCCGATCCAGTCATCGGGCGGCGGCGAAGCCCTCTCCGCCCTCCTGCACGAGACGCGGCGGTTCCCCCCGCCTCCCGAATTCGCCGCCCAGGCCAACGCCCAACCCGGCATCTACGAAGAGGCGGCCGAGGACCCGGTGGCGTGGTGGGCGACCCAGGCCGAGCGGATCACCTGGGACACGCCGTTCGAGCAGGTGTTGGAGTGGGACCTTCCGTTCGCGAAGTGGTTCGTGGGGGGAAAGCTCAACGCCTCGGTGAACTGTGTGGATCGCCACGTGGCGGCCGGACGGGGTGACAAGGTCGCCTATCACTGGGTGGGCGAGCCCGATGGTGAGACCCGGACCATCACCTATAGCCAGCTGCGGGCCATGGTTTGCCAGGCCGCCAACGCCCTGGTCGAGATCGGGGTGAAGACAGGCGACCGTGTCGCCATCTATATGCCGATGATCCCCGAGACGGTGGTGGCCATGTTGGCCTGCGCCCGGCTCGGCGCGGCCCACTCGGTCATATTCGGCGGGTTCTCGGCCGAGGCCCTGGCCGGGCGCATCCTCGACGCCGACGCTCGAGTGGTCATCACCGCCGATGGCGGTTACCGCCGGAGCGCGGCAGCCGCCTTGAAGGTCAACGTCGACGATGCCCTGCGCCAGTGCCCCGACGTCCGTAGCGTGCTGGTCGTCCGGCGCACGGGACAGGACGTGGCTTGGGAGGAGGGCCGTGACCACTGGTGGCACGACCTCGTCGAGCCCCAGCCGACCAGCCACGAGCCCGAGTTCTTCGACTCCGAGCAGCCGCTCTACATCATGTACACGAGCGGCACCACGGCGAAGCCCAAAGGCATCCTCCACACCACCGGCGGCTACCTGGTCCACTGCGCGACCACTCACCACTACATCTTCGACATCAAGCCCGAGACCGACATCTTCTGGACGGCGGCCGACGTCGGATGGGTGACCGGCCACAGTTACATCGTCTACGGACCCTTGGCCAATGGCACCACCTCGGTCCTCTACGAGGGGACCCCCGATGCCGGAGGCCGGGACCGCTGGTGGCGGATCGTGGAGGACTACAAAGTCTCCATCCTCTACACCGCACCTACGACCATCCGGACTCTCATGAAGTGGGGTGAGGAGTACCCCGCCGGGCACGACCTCTCGAGCCTGCGCCTGCTTGGCTCGGTAGGCGAGCCCATCAACCCCGAGGCCTGGATGTGGTACCGCAAGAACGTCGGCCGCGAACGGTGCCCGATCGTCGACACCTGGTGGCAGACAGAAACGGGGGGCATTCTCATCACCCCGTTGCCTGGCATCACCGCAACCAAGCCCGGGGCGGCCATGACCCCGTTCCCTGGGATCTCGGCCGACGTGATCGACAACGACGGCGTCCCTGTCGGCAACGACCAAGGTGGCTACCTCGTCATCACCGAGCCGTGGCCCGGCATGCTGCGGGGTATCTGGGGTGACCCCGAGCGTTACAAGGAAACGTACTGGTCGCGCTTCCCGGGTCGGTACTTCGCCGGCGACGGGGCCAAAAAGGACGAGGACGGCGACCTGTGGCTGCTGGGTCGGGTCGATGACGTCATGAACATCTCCGGCCACCGGATCTCGACCACCGAGATCGAGCACGCCCTCGTGGGCGACTCGCGGGTAGCCGAGGCGGCCGTGGTCGGCGCCTCGGACGCCACCACGGGTCAGGCCATCGTCGCCTTCGTGACCATCAAGGGCGACACGGTGCAGACTCCCGAGGAGGGGGAGGTCCTGGTCGAAGAGCTCCGGGCGACGGTGGCGCGGACCATCGGGCCTATCGCCAAGCCCCGCCAGATCCTCCTCACTCCTGAGCTGCCCAAGACGCGTAGCGGCAAGATCATGCGCCGCCTGTTGCGCGACGTGGCCGAGAATCGCGAGCTGGGCGACGTGACCACCCTGTTGGACCCGACCGTCGTCAACATGATCGACGAGAAGATGAAGGCTGGCACCGGCGCCGACGACGAAACCTGATCGCCCTGCGGGGACCATGGTCGGTGCCGTGACCGCACGAGCGACGTCATCGTCGGCGCTGCCCTCCGTTCGCCGGCACGGTG
This sequence comes from uncultured Acidimicrobiaceae bacterium, assembly GCA_963828505.1. Taxonomy (GTDB): domain Bacteria; phylum Actinomycetota; class Acidimicrobiia; order Acidimicrobiales; family RAAP-2; genus Bog-473. The sequence goes on along the minus strand of CAWHFM010000023.1, from coordinate 80,870 downwards.
GGTACCCGCTGCCGTAATTGTCTGTCCGACCAGCGATACCCTCTTCCGGGTTGCCCGGTCCGGACGGAGAACCCGGGGAGATGGTGATGCAACGCTGGGGAAAATCGGGCGCACGGAGAAGACTGCTGAGAGCCGGGGTGACCCTCGCCGTACTCGGGAGCACGGTGGCGTTGGGCTTCGCAGCGCCGTCGGGTGCCACCACGCCCTCGACCCCCGTCACCGAGGCGAGCACAAGCGCACGGGGTGTCACGGCAAACGCCATCAACGTGGTCTTTCCGATCATCTCGTTCACCAGCATCGAGGGAGAGTTCGAAATCAAGTCGGACGCCGAGTACGGCGAGCAGACGAAAGCGATCCACCTCTTCGTGAACCAGATCAATGATGCCGGGGGAATACACGGTCGCAAGATCAACCCGATGATCGTGAGCTTCGACCCGACCAACGTGAACCAGGAGCAAGCGCTGTGCGAGCAGTGGACCGAGGGCAACCCGCCCGTCTTCGCCGTCGTAGACGGGCTCGGCACATACGAAGGGACCAATCAGCTCTGCATCACCCGACAAGGTCATACGCCGATGCTCTCGCAGTGGACGACGACCACCAACTGGACCAACCTCGGTTCTCCGTACTTATGGTGGACGGGGGCGGATGACGCACCCATCCTCGCGGCTACCGTGCGCTGGGGCCTCAGCTCGGGTCGCCTCGGCCACGGCAAGAAGGTCGGTGTCGTGGTTTCGGACCTGGCCAGCGACCAAGGCGCACTCGACTCCTACCTCCTGCCCGACCTGAAGAAGATCGGTGTGGTCCCTCAGGTGGTCACCGTCACGGCGGACGTCGGTGAGACCGCCTCCACCGACTCGACCGCGACGCTCGCGGTCGAACGGCTGAAGGCGGCGGGGGTCCAATCGGTGATTCCCTTGTTGCCCGAGAACGCCTTCACCCCATATATCGGCGCCGAGACTTCGCAGGACTACTTCCCCAAGCTCCTCCTCAGCGATTACCAGTCCGAGATTGAGGTTGCGCTCGGATTGATCCCTGTCCCCTACGAGAAGGCGCTCAACAACCAGGAGGGTGTGACGGCAGAGACACTCGGTGGCATCGACCTTCCGAGACCTGAGTCACAGGGGGGCTATGACCCGGGGGTGCGGAGTTGTTGGGATGTATGGCACAAGGCTTACCCGAAGAAGCCCAAGGGCAACATCAACGATGACATCGAAGAGCAAGGACCGGTCCAGGGCTGGTGTCAAGAGATCCGCCTCTTCGCCCAGGCGGCGACCATGGCCGGTAAGAACCTCAATCGGCGGACTTTCGTCGAGGCAATGTCGCGCGTCACCAACTTCCCCGGCGGTTACTCACCAGTCCTGACCTACGGGCCGGACAAGTTCTATGGTCCAACTGCGTACCGCGTGGTGGAGGTCCATGACAATCACCCGCCGACGACCCTCTGCAAGCACGGCCCGGTTGGATCACCCGCGGCAGGCGTCTGTTGGGTCGTCGAGCAGAACTGGACGCCGCTGCCTGACGCGGGATGAAGAGGCCTGCAGACGGATCGGGTCGATGTCGGCAGTGCTCACCCGTCCTTATACGGCCCGGAGCACCAAAATGCGGGCGGTGCAGGGCTCGGACAGCGGCCACTCCTGGCCCTCCTCCATGAGCGCCGCGCCTCGTCGTCGCTCTCCGTCGGTCCAGGTCGGATCGGGGCCGGCTGCGAGATCGACCGGCGTGACCTCGTAGGTCCGTTCGGGGTCGAGCCCACGAGGGCGCAACGGTTCCGCATCGTTCGTGCGCTTTTTCAGTTGGTAGGCGAAGATGATCGCCCGGCGGCCGTCTGGGGACACGTAGCTGAGGGCGGCGCGCTCATCAGGCGGGACCAGCCGCCACAGGTCGCCCTGTTGGACGAGCGGCCGGACGTCTCGGTACAGCGTCACGGCGCGGCGGCAGACCGCCAGCTCCTCGTCGGTCATGCCCGCAAAGTCGATGTCGAAGCCGAACCGCGCGCTCATTGCTACGGCACACCCGAAGGCCACCGGCCGGTCCCCTTCCCGGGTCACGTGCGCCCCGACCACGTTGGCCGGCAGGAAATGCGACGCCGCCCACTGCATCCGCACCCGGTCGACGGGATCGGTGTTGTCCGAGAGCCAGACCTCGTGGAACCAGCGCAGTGACCCGAGGTCGACCCGACCGCCGCCCGAGGCGCAGAGCATCAGCGTCTGCTCCGGATGGCGTTGAGCGACGGTCTCCATCAGACTCCAGGTGGTCCGGGTGTGGTCGACCCAGTAGTTGGCCTGACGGTCGGTCGCCAGCACGGGGGACCCGGGGTCGGTCAGGGGTCTGTTGGCGTCCCACTTGAGATAGCTGATGCCCGGGTTCTCGACCAGGACGCGGTCCACCACATCGCAGACGAATTCCGCGACATCTGGTTGGAGGACATCGAGGACGAGCTGGTGGCGCCATCGGCGTGGGCGCCGCGCCGGTTGGCCCACCACCCAGTCCGGATGCTCCTCGTAGAGGGTCGAGTCAGGGTTCACCATCTCGGGTTCCACCCACAGTCCGAACCGGACGCCACGTGCGTCCGCTCGCGCTATGAGGGGACCGAGGCCGTCGGGCAGCTTGGCCTCGTCGACCTCCCAGTCACCCAGCCCGGCGGTGTCGTCGTCACGGGGATGGCTCCGGCCAAACCAGCCGTCGTCGAGCAGGAAGAGCTCCGCACCCAAGTCCGCCGTGTGGTCGACGAGCCCAAGGAGCCGTTCCGTGTCGAAGGTGAAGGAGGTGGCCTCCCAGTTGTTCACCACGATCGGCCGCAGTTCGTCGCCGTCGCGCACGGCGTGGGCGCGGACCCAGCGGTGGAAACGCCGCGAGAGGGGGCCCATACCATCGGTCGACCACATCCAGATCTGCTCGGGGGTGGCGAAGGTGGCATCCGGGTCGAGGACGTACTCGGCCGACGCCGGATTGTGTCCGCACCAGACCCGAAGCGCCGGCGTCGTCGTCCGCTCGAAGGCGAAGCGGATGTTGCCACCCCAGGCCAGCGCGCCGGCGAGGACGGTACCGCCCGACTCCTCTGGCACACCGTCAGGGGCGAGCAAGAAGAAGGGACAGGACCGGAGGTGGGGCTGCACACCGCCGCGCGACTCCACCACCTTGGTCCCCGGGGTCAGGGCCTCGGTGGTCATGGTCCACTCGGCGGCCCAGTCACCCCCGCCGAAGTGGGTCAGGTACGGCGCGGGGGTGGCCAGCAGAGGTGAGGCCACGGCGACCTCGTGCAGGGTGACCGCTCCGCGCTGCCGGTTGGTGACGCTCGCCCACTGGCGCAGCACGCCGTGGTCCTCTGCGCAGAACGACAGTGTGACCTCGAGCGGGCAGTCGCGGTCGACGAGGAGGATGTCGGTCCGAGAGCCGACGACCCGGACGTCCTCCACCCTCGGCCGGGTGGTCGTGGTCCCGTCACTGTGCGTGACGCGCAACGCGGGCGCCCGGGTCGGCTCCTCGTCGTAGGCGGGATAGGCCAGGGGGTAGAGCGCCGGTGGGATCCCGTCGGGCAGCCCCCGCATGTGAGCGTCGATCCCGGGCCCGAACCCCGCCTGGCGTAGCCGACCATGGTCGTCGACGATGAATCCGTAGCCGGCGCCACCGGACGACACGACGATGGAGCTCACCCACCCACCATGGCAGAGCTCCGGGGTTGCACCAAGCGCATGCGGGTCAGCAACGCCGGAACGATAAGAGGCGCGGCACTCGCTCGAGCCGCTGAGGATTTGCCACGGCAGGTTCGACCCGGCTGCGTGCTCTTCTTTTCCATCCGCCTCGCCTCAATGGCCATTCAGGTTCCGATGGCGATCTGGGCACGCAGACTCTCGCGGGAGTGACCCGACCATCGGGACGATGCGCTCTGGCGCTAGCGGGAACTCGGTTCCACTCCTCGCGTGTCACCGGGTTGCCGATGGTTGCCGCCGTCGGACGATTCGACGAAGTGGCCCGGGCCGTCCCTGGCCTCGGCCAGTCGTTTGACCACCAGCTCCTCGGCCGCGGTGAGCGGAGTGATGCCTCGCGCTCCGGCGCGCTCGAGCACCATGGTCGTTGTGTCTCTGATCTGCTCGACGGCCTTCATTGAGCGCGTCTGATCATATCCATGGGCTTCTTCGGCAATGTTGATGATGCCACCCGCGTTGACTAGAAAGTCAGGGACATAAAGGATGTCAGCCGCGGCGAGTGAGTCCGCTACCTGATCGCTCGCGAGCTGATTGTTTGCCGCACCGACAATGATCTCACAGTGAAGATCAGGCACTGCATCTTCGGTGAGCAGCCCACCCAACGCACACGGGCACAGGATGTCAGCAGTCGCGCCGGGAGCATCGGACGGGTCGATGAGACGGGCCGCACCGGTGCGCACGGCAATCTCGGCCTTCTCGTGACTGACGTCGGCGGCAATGACGACGGCCCGCCGCTGAACGAGGAGCCGAATGACCTCCCTTCCCACCTTGCCGGCGCCCACGACGCATACCGTCTTTCCCTCGAGGTCATCACCCCACCGGTGGGCGGCCGCAGCCTCCATCGCAACCACCACACCGAGAGCGGTCGCCGAACTGGGATCGCCCGACCCGCCGCGCGACGTGGTCGTGCCCCCCACGAAGGGCGTCGTCTCCCGTATCAGATCCATGTCCTCCTGGGTCGTCCCGACATCCTCTGCGGTGATGTAGCGCCCGTCGAGGCGGTTGACGGCAGCGGCGAAGTCGCGCAGAAGATCTGGCGTCTTCACGAGGTTCGGATCCCCGATGATGACCGCCTTGCCACCCCCTTGTGCCAGTCCGGCCAGAGCCGCCTTCTCCGTCATGGCCCTCGAGAGACGAAGGACGTCGTCGAGCGCGACCGCCTCGTCCTCATAGGGATAGAACCGGGCGCCGCCCAGGGAGGGACCCAGGAGGGTGGAATGGACAGCGATGATGGCTCGAAGACCGCTCGTCGCACGTCGAGTGATGACGATGTCCTCGTGCTCAGATCCGGACAAAGCCTCCAGCATCTCGGCTGATTCGGTCTCGCTCAGGCCATTCACAATTGAATTCTATGGGCGATCGAAGCCGATGAGCCCCTGGGTGGCTCCTCAGGCACGAGGTTCGGCGCCAGCGAAGGTTTTGCGATTGTTCAAAGACGAATGGTGGGTTTTGCGACAGCCGGTGACGGCGGCTGCTCGTGCGAGCCTGCGCAGTGCCTTCGAGGATCAGTATCCCGGCGAATGGTGGATCAACGGGGAGCGCAATCCCGCTGCTGTTCACTGACGGCAGCCAGCGATCCCATTCGGGTCGGCCGACCCACCTGGTCCCGAGCGAGCAGACTGTCGCCGTGGACGAAGCGTCCGTCGATCCCGATCCGATGACCCAACTGTCCCACTGGCTCGAGGTGGCGCGGACGGCTGGCGAGCCCATGCCCGAGGCGATGGCGGTGGCTACGGCCACGACCGACGGGCGCCCGTCCTCCAGAATGGTGCTGCTCCGAGGCATCGATCACCGAGGTCTCGTCTTCTACACGGACCGGGAAAGCGCCAAGGGCAGCGAGTTGAGGGCGAATCCGTTTGCCGCTGCCCTCTTCCATTGGTACCTGCCGGTACACCGACAGGTCCGGGTGACCGGAGCGGTGGAGGTGGTCGGTGACGATCAGTCGGACGCCTACTGGCGGTCGCGGCCGGCGGGGGCTCGTCGTAGCGCCGTCGCCAGCCACCAGAGCCAGGTGGTCGTGAATCGAGCGGTGCTCGAAGAGCGGGTGGCCGAGCTGGCCGAAGCGTTCCCCGGGGAAACGGGGCCACCGCGCCCTCCTCGATGGGGCGGTTACCGGATCCGGCCTGAGGTCGTCGAATTGTGGGAAGAAGGAGCGGACCGCCTGCACGATCGGCTCCGCTACCAGGCTCAGTCCGGAAACTGGCGGATCGAGCGGTTGTCACCCTGACCGTCTCTTGACGGCGAGGCTGGCGTTCGCTGGTGACGTCCGAGGTCCGTTCGCGACACCCCAGCTGGCGATGTGCGCAGACCCGCAGGTATGCGCTCCGCGACTCACCACCGATTCGTCGGGCTTGGAGTGGAAGGATTGGAGCCATGCCAGATTCCCGCGTCAAGTTGGCCACCGACTTCTTTCAGAAGGTTTTTGAAGGCGATGTTTCAGCTGCCTCCGATCTTCTCGATCCCCAGGTCGTGGACGTCGTACCTGGAACACGCGCGCCCTCAGGTGTCTTTCGAGGAGCTCAAGCTGTCACGGAGCACCTTGCAAGCTTTCTCCGACTGACAGAGGACCCAATCGACGTCCTCGAATGGGAGGACTGGATGGCCGGGGTCAACAACGTCGCTGGCCTTGCGACGATCCACCTACAACGCCAAGGCCAACAGCACGATTTCCGTGTCATTTTCCTCGTCTCGGTGACCGGAGACGACGGGCTGCTTCGGATCTCGAGGATTGAATCCTTCTACAGTGATCAAGCAGCATTCAATCGCTTCTTCTCGGTCGAGCCGTAGCGGCGTCGACAAGGGAAACTGGAGTCCAGGGGAGGGGCAATGCCCCGGACCACGGCCGGGACTACCAACCGGTGCCGGCGATGATCGGACCGTTCAGCTTCGTGCCCGCCATCGATCCGTCGTTGGGGGCATCTCCATACGTGTGGACGGAGCCATCCGCCGCCGCCACCCAATAGCCGCCACCGTCCGAGGTCGAGAAGACAGCGCTGGCGGGATCGAGGCCCCCGAACTGCCCGCTCGGGCTCCCGTAGTTGTGGGCGTCGCCATAGGCGTAGACGGTGCCATTGGCAACGAGGATCCAATAGCCCCGCCCGTCAGGCGTCCCCACGGCCGAGGTCACCGGAGAGCCCACGTTGCCCGGAGCGCCGAAGTAGGGGGCATCGCCGAAGGTGTACACGTCCCCGGTCTGAGTGACGACCCAGTACCCGTACCCGGAGGCTTCGGGCATGACCGCGACCGCCGCACCCGCACACCCACCGATGCTGTAACACGATCCGGCGAACTTCGCGTCGCCGAAGGCGAAGACCCCTCCGTCTGACGCCACCATGAAATACCCGCCGGCGTCGGCAGACGGCACCATGCCGACGATCGGCGCATTGAGGGAATTCGGCAAGCCGGAACCCGCAGGATGAAGACCTAGTCCAGGAATGGAGCCGTAGAAGCCAGCGTCGCCGAAGGCGAAGACCCCCCCGTCCGAAGCGTCCAGCCAATAGCCGTAACGATCGGACGTCGGCACGATACCCACGACGGGACGTTGCAAGCGAAGACTCCCCGTCGAGCCATAGAACCCGGCGCTCCCGAACGTGAAGATCCCCCCGTCCGAACCGACCAACCAATAGCCGTGCGGAACGTAAGTGAATTTGTCGCTCGGAGCAGGCGGGCTCGTTCCGCCGATCGTCGTCACCCTGACGTCCACTGTTCCGGCGGTGCCACGGGGCGAGGTGGCGCTGATGACGTTGGTCTCAGCGTTGAGCGAAGCCGACGCCGCAGGAGTATCGCCAAAGTAGACCGCCGTCGGCCAATAGCCCAGGTCGTTTCCCGAGATCGTGACGGTCGTGCCGCCGTTGGTCGGCCCTTTATTGGGGTTGACCGACGTGATCGAGGGTTGTGGTGGCGAGCCGTAGTGGATCGCGAATGAGTTATTGGACTGAATGCTGTCGGGATAGGCGTCGATGTCTCCGGCAGAGTCGGTCATGTAGGCCGACGTCAGCGAAGCATTGCTAAAGTCTTGACCCCCCAGCGCGAGGTCCGTAAACGTGACCGAGCCGAAATCGGCAAGGGTCGACTCCACCCCGTCGACCGACGGATCTTCTTCGATGTACTCGACTGAGGCTCCGGGACCGGAGTAGTCGAGCGTGTTCTGATATTCCCAGTCCTGCGTGAGGTCCTCGATCTCTATACCCCAGAGCCCCGGAGAGACTTCTGCCACTTCCGCAGCCATTTCATCACCGGGGTCCACCGGTGCATCGATCGGGGTCTCCGCCGAGGGGAGGATCTCGAACCAGGCGAAGTAATTCGTCACGCCTCCGCTCGTGTCTTGAGACGTACCCGTCTGAATCAGTGACGAATCGGTCGCGCCGTCGACGCCGATCCAACTGCCGGAATATTCGCTCGACTCCGCCGGAACGACGGTGGGAACCACCCAGGAACTGGACACTCCCGTGAATGTCGCCCCGGTGACGATCTGGCCGGCCCAGTTGTAAAATTCTTCGTTGCCCATGGTGCCGGCGTCATCAGGAGTGAACCGATGGACCCAACGGGCGGGATCCGGTCCTGCGGCCGTTCCCGATGAGCGTGTGCGAATGCTGAAGTTCTTCGGCGGGTCCAGGAACGACCCACTGAGCGGCGACGTGGCCGGCTGATGTCCATGGAGTGTCACCAGATCGGGACCAGACCTGCTCGCGGCGACCGCTCCGGTAGTGCCCGCGGGAATCAGGGGGGCAAGCACGAGCGCCAAAAAAGCGGGCCCAACAGCGAACCGCAGCGGAAAGGACCGCCTCATCGACGCCATGTTCGGTGACACCTCAAGGTGTTGTCAGATCCCATCGTCGGGTCTGATCGCCAAAGGCCGGTATCGTAGAAGAAGCTGAGAGCATTCGCCACCGGATTGATGAGCGGTGGTGGTTCAAAGATGCGCATTTATTGCACCGACATGGTTATGCGCTCTTTAATCCTTCATGACACGTGCAAGTAAGTCGCGGAATCAAGCTTCGCTCATAAACCCTCTTAAACCGTCGGGATCTCGCGTCGCCCTACTTAAACCAGGCGACGGAGTTCGCCCTTACCCTTGAAAATGTGTCCGTTCCATCGGCTCAGCCGCATCCCGAGAATGACACGGCTCTCTGCGAATCCGGCGTGGGTCTCCTGCAGTAATACATGACACGGATCAGCATCGCCGTCACGACCGCAGCGTCTTCAACTGTTACGACGACGAAGGTGTAGTTCATACACTCGATGTAACTTCTGCGTACGTAATCACTGTCTATAAGGTGACAGCGGACAATCCAAAGCGAATCATGGATACGGTTGAATCGGGCGGTTTTTCCCGGTTGTGCGACGAAAGCCATACACCCGAAGAGATCACGCTACAGAAGCCCTGCGTTGAGAGCGGCGGGAATGCAGATTTCCGATAGGCCGACGCGGGCCTCCCGTCGTTCTCGGCAGCGTCTTCAACGCACTTGCCGGTCGCGACAGTCACAGAGCTGTCCGACAGACGCAGAGCTGTCCGCAGTACCCCGCGCACCCGGCAGCGGAGGGCGTCGGTGCCCCGAAGACCCGTGCGAGGCCATGACGATCGCTCACGCCCGGCAGTAAATTCGGCCGAGTCCCGAATACCCGGGAGCGGCCCGCCCGGGCCGGTCCCCGCTACGCTCACCGCCCGAGCGGGCAGGGCTCTAGAAGCTTGTCGGCTCGAGGTACACCGGAGAGGAATCACAGGAGAACGCTTATGACTTCCGTGTCACAGATGCCGGTCGCCGTGGCCGGGCCACCGGTGGGCCAGCCTGTGCTCACTCCCCTCACCGCCAGTGCCGTCATCCTCGTCATGACGATCGACGAAGGCGGTGAGGCCGTCGTACACGACCTGCTCGCCGACCTGTCCGGATTGGCGCGAACGGTCGGCTTCCGGTCCCCCGAGGGCGGGCTGGCCGTCGTGGCGGGGGTGGGATCGGCGGCATGGGATCGCCTGTTCGTCGGCCCCCGGCCAGCCGAGCTCCACCCGTTCCAGGCGCTCGATGGTGGCCGGCACCGGGCTGTGGCCACTCCCGGTGACCTCTTGTTCCACATCCGGGCGACGACGATGGATCTGTGCTGGGAGCTGGCGTCTCTGGTTGTCGGGCGGTTGGCCGGGGCGGTCAGGGTGGTCGACGAGATCCACGGGTTCAAGTACTTCGACGAGCGGGACCTGCTCGGCTTCGTCGACGGGACCGAGAACCCGACCGGGTCGGCCGCCGAGGCGGCGGTGACCATCGGGGAAGAGGATGCGCCCTTCGTCGGTGGGAGCTACGTCATCGTCCAGAAGTACTTGCACGACATGGCGGCCTGGAATGGCCTGACGGTCGAGGAGCAGGAACGGGTGATCGGGCGGGCCAAGCTCTCCAACGTCGAGATGGACGACGAGGTCAAGCCGGCCAACTCGCATGTGGCGCTCAACACCATCATCGAGGCGGATGGCACCCAGCGTCAGATCCTGCGCGAGAACATGCCCTTCGGGTCCTTGGGCGCGGGCGAATTCGGCACGTACTTCATCGGGTACGCCGCGACCCCTTCGGTCACCGAGCTGATGCTCCAGCGCATGTTCCTCGGCGACCCGCCGGGCAACTACGACAGGATCCTCGACTTCTCCACCGCGGTGTCCGGCAGCCTGTTCTTCGTCCCCACGGCAGACTTCCTCGACGACCCTCCCGCCCTACCGGGCGACGTCAGCAGCGCGACGACTGCGGCCGATGAGCCCGAAATGGGAAGTACGGCCTCCGCCGGCGACGGGTCTCTCGGAATCGGTGGCCTCAAGGGTGAGTCGACGTAGCGATTGACCGAGCGAGCGAGCGAGCGGCCGCGTCGCCCAGTGGGGCCGGCCCGGTCAGCTGCGTATCGCAGTGGCGTCGTCGACTTGGTCGCTCCCCTTGTCGAAGGCGTGAAGGAGCGTCCGTAGATCCCGGCCGATTCGCTTCAGGAGTTCCCGGTCGACGCCGTCGAAGGCCCATCGCTCGGCCTGTGTCTTCATGGCGATGATGTGATCGGCCTGAGCGAGGCCGGCCGCCGTGAGGCTGACCAGCACCTGGCGACGGTCGTCGGGGTCGACGTCCCGCCGTACCCAGCCCCGCTTCTCCAGCCGGCTGATCCGGTTGGTGATGGCTCCCGACGTCACCTGGCACTCGCGTCCGAGCTCGCCGGCGTTCGCTCGGAAGTCGGGGGCGCGACGGAGAGTGAGCAGCACCTCGAGCTCCCAGTACTCGTCGACGCCACTCTCGCCGAGATTGGAACGGACGGCCCGTTCCAGGTGCAGTGAGGCGCGGCGCAGGCGCATGGCGACGGCCTTGGTCGTGACGTCGAGCTGGGGGTTCTCTTCCTTCCAGAACCCGACCACCCGGTCGATGTCGTCCAGTGGCTCGTCGACTGGCACGGGCAAACCGTACTTCCTTTAACGTTCAGAGACTTGACTAATCTCTCAAGGTCGAATATCTTAACGTTAAGAGTATCCCAGGCAAACCGAGGAGCTGACCCGTGGACCAGCGCACGGCCGACCACCGCCGCCCGACCAGGGCAATCCTGGCCATCTGTTGCATCGCCCAGTTCATGGTGGTCCTCGATGTGGCGATCGTCAACGTGGCCCTGCCCCAGATGCGTGACAGCCTCGGGCTCTCGGTTGCCGGAGAGCAATGGGTCGTGAACGCCTACACCCTGACGTTCGCCGGCTTCTTGATGCTGGGCGGCCGGGCCGCCGACCTCTTCGGCCGCCGTCGGATCTTCATGATCGGCCTCGGCGTCTTCACCGTCTGCAGCCTCATCGGCGGTATGGCCCAGAGCGGGAGCTGGCTGATCGCCGCTCGCGCCGCCCAGGGTATCGGCGGCGCCATCCTTGCCCCGGCCACCTTGAGCATCTTGGTCACCACCTTCACCGACCCCGGCGACAGGCGGCGAGCGCTGGGTGCCTGGTCGGCCACGGCGGCCAGCGGGGCGGCGGTCGGCGTGCTCGCCGGCGGCGTGCTGACCAGCCTCCTCAACTGGAGGTGGGTGCTCTTCGTCAACGTACCGATCGGCGTCGTGCTGATGGTCGCCGCCTGGATGGCGTTGCCTCGGACCGAGGAGCTCGGTTCGAAGCGCACCCTCGATATCCCCGGAGCGGTCACCGTCACCGGCGGCCTGGCCGTCTTGGTCTACGGCATCGTGAGCACCAACACGCACCCGTGGGGATCGGCTCGGACCGTCCTTACCTTGGCCGTCGGGGTGGGCCTGTTGGCCATCTTCTTCGTGAACGAGGCCCGCTTCGCTCGCGACCCGCTGATTCCCCTGGGCATCTTCCGTCGCCGCTCGCTTTCAGTGGCCAACGGGATCGCCGTCACCATCGGCGCCGGACTCTTCGGCACCTACTTCTTCCTCTCGCTCTACCTCCAGGATGTGAACGGTTACTCGGCCCTACGGGCCGGCCTCGCCTTCTTGCCCGCCGGTCTCTGCACGTTGGCCGGCGCCCTCATCGGTACCCGATTGGTGCAGTTCATCGGGGCCCGGCGCCAACTGATGCTCGGCCCGGCCCTGGCGGCTGTAGGCCTTTTCTGGCTTGCCAGCATCGGGGCGGGTGACGCCTACCTGTCCCATGTGCTGGGTCCCGTCATGCTCATCGGACTCGGCATCGGGATGTCGTTCGTCCCCATGACCCTTTCGGCCACTACCGGGGTGCCGCCGCACGAGGCCGGTCTCGCCTCGGGCCTGATCAACACCACCCGACAGGTGGGTGGCGCCCTGGGCCTCGCCATCATGGCCACGGTGGCCACCACCGTCGCCACCAACCACCTCGTGGGTGCTCACGACGCGGCGGCGGCGCTGACGGCCGGCTACCGGGCTGCCTTCGCCATTGCCGGTGGAGGATTGGTCGCCGGCGCTCTGTTGGCGCTGGCTCTGCCCAAGCTGCCGGTAGCCGCGGCGAGCGCCCCGGTGACCGCGCTCGAGGAGGTGCTCGAAGAGGCGGGCGAGCCGCAGGTGGCATTTGACGGCTGACGTCCGGCGTACACGATCACACGATCTTCGAATCGATGCCCATTTTGCGGGTCCCTCGTGATGCCTGATGCCGGCCGCCCGGTGCCGCCGGACCGCACCCGGCGGCCGGCGCCCGGCTCTGCGACGGAGGATCGAATCCGGCTATGGCGCGACCTGAGTCGACCCGCCACTCAACGGCTGGGCTGATGCGAACCTTGGCCCGCGGAAGCATTGGGAGAGTCCGCGTGTTGTACCCGTAGTGATTCCTCTTTCCGTGCTCGATCTCGCCACCGTGGCGACCGGTTCGAACGCCGCCCAGGCCCTGCGCGAGACGGTGGAGATCGCGCCCGAGCTGGAGCGACTCGGGTACCACCGACTGTGGGTGGCGGAGCACCACGGTATGCCTGCCGTGGCCAGCTCCGCCCCCGCCGTCCTCATTGCACACCTGGCCGCCGCGACGACCACTCTGCGGGTGGGCTCGGGCGGCGTCATGCTGCCCAACCACGCCCCACTCGTGATCGCCGAACAGTTCGGAACGCTGGAGGCGCTGCACCCAGGGAGGATCGACCTCGGGCTCGGCCGTGCTCCAGGGACCGACCAGGTGACGGTGCGGGCCTTGAGGCGGACGCCGGACATGCACGCCGACACGTTTCCTGACGATGTCGTCGAGTTGATCAATTACCTCCTGCCGGCGGAAGGCCCTCCCGGTCGCACGTTCGCCAATCCGGGTCGTGGCTACCTTCCCGAGGTGTGGCTCCTGGGCTCGTCCCTGTTCAGCGCGCAACTGGCGGGCATTCTGGGGCTTCCGTTCTCGTTCGCGTATCACTTTGCCCCGCAACTCCTCGACCAGGCGCTGACCACCTACCGGTCGAACTTCCGCCCATCGGTGCTGCACGCCGAGCCCCGAGTCATCGTGGCCGCGTCCGTGCTCTGCGCCCCGAGCGAGTCCGAAGCCCGCTGGTTGTCGGGCTCGACCGCTCTGAGCATCCTGCAGTTACGGACGGGACGCCTCGGCCCGCTGCCTTCCCCGGAGGAGGCCGCGCAATATTCGTTCAGCGACGCCGAGAGGTCGATCGTCCAAGAGGCCATGTCCACGCATCTCATCGGTGACCCGGACATGGTCACCGATGGCCTCCGGCAGCTCCAGGACCGCACGGGCGCAGACGAGATCATGCTCTCGACGCGATCCCACTCCTATGAGACACGGGTGCGCTCGCTCTCCCTGATCGCCGGGAGCTGGGGGATGGCGACGACGGCGTCGGATGGCGAGGACAGCCATCGCGGGGTTACATCCGGCGCGCCGGCCCAGCCGGTCGGGCGCTGAACGTCCGGGCGGCGTTGCGGCTCAGACGCCGGCCGTTCGCGTGAACACCACTCTGTCGAGCTCTTGGCCTTGCTCGTTGATGAAACGGAGGGTCATGGTGGTTCGCTGGCCGGACGGTGCCGGTAGCACATCGAGCGCGATGAAGCCGTAGTCCCGGTATCTGGCCTGTGACCAATCGACCGTCTCGACGGTCTGGCTGAAGTCGAACTGACTGACGTAAGGCCCCTTGCCAGACCGCGCATGGCCCATCACCGTTGATCCACTTCCTGCTCCGGCGTCAAAGTTTCGGTCAGTCTCCCCCTTTCCCGTCCATCCGTAGCGCGGTGTGCCGGCGGTGCCGACCACGACGTAAGTCGTACCATCTGTCGCTGGCTCCACTTCGGCCGGCTCACCGGGCGAGATAGCCACGGCCTGTTTGCTCGACCGAGCTGAGTTGGAGGCCGGGTCGTATACGAGCGGATTGGTGCGTTCGTAGACATGGTTGTGGCCTTGTACGGCCAGATCCACCTGATAGCGGGCGAACAGAGGTGCCAACGTGGACCGAACGCCCCCATCGGAGCTGTGACCGTTGCACGTGGAGAATGCGCACTCGTGGAAGAAGACGACGATGAAGTCAATGTTCGGATCTGAGCGCAGGTTCCACAGTTGATCTTCCAGCCATCCGGCCTGAGCGCCATTGCTGTAATTGAGGAGACCCTGAATCTCCCAACTGAGATCGTTGGCGTCGACGCTGATGATCCCGACGTTGCCGTAGGTGAAGCTGTAGACCGACGGGCACGCCGACGGTCCGTTCGTTGGTAGGTCCAAGCGCTTGACGATGCCCCCGTAGCCGATGGGCTCGTAGTCGGAGACGGTCCGGGGGTCCTCGGCCACCATGGTCGAGAACATTTCGGGCTCGTGGTTGCCCGTGGCGAACATCCACGGGATGGTTGCGGCGCTGGGTTCGATCATCGGAAACCAGCTGGTCCAGATCCATGGGTCGTAATAATCCCAGCCTCCGCTGTGAGCTGGCGGCTGTGGCGTGTTCCCTGATCGTGGCTGGCGCCCGTTGGGACCGTCGGGATTGATGATCGGCTGAATGTCGCCTTGGGCCTGGGCGTAGCACAAGTCTCCCGCAACCAGATTGAATCTTGATGGTGAGCCGTTGGACAGATTTCGGACGCGATTGATTTGCTCGACCACCGCTGACGTCGTGACGACTCCCGTAACCTCAGGATTGTCGGGGTCCGCGGTGCCGTACCTGCCGTCGTTCCATATTCTCCACTGTGTTTCGGGCAACAGAGATGGATCGCGGTCGAGAGAGGGCCCAGGGATACCTTCGTCGCCAAACGCAGTGAACGTGAACGGCTCGAACGAATCCGTCGCGGCGCTACGCAGGGTGGCGTCGGGCGTCGTCCCTGTCTCACCCGCTGCCGTGTACCGGAACCGGTAGTGGTATACTTGTCCCGGCTCGAGACCGGTCAAATGGGCATGGACGAAGAACTGATCGGCGTTGAGCGTCCGGGATGCTTTGAGCACGCCCGGTTGTCCGTCCCACACGGGAACGTGGGTCAAGAGCTCACGGATTTCGGCCTCCACCGAATTGCCATAGCCAGGACCGTATCCGTAGTCGAGCCAGACTCGGATGGAACCCGGTGGAATCGCGTTGTACTGGTTCACGTTGAACAGCTGACCGCCGACCCACATCTCCGAGGTCGGATCGTCTCCGAACGAAAGGTGCCGGCCGTTCACCAGGAACCCACCAGCGACGGTCCCTAGGCCGGTGGCTGCAGAGGCGATCCCGGGTTCGGACCAACCTCGAGTGCCGATCAGAGCAGCGGCGGCGAAACCACTGATGGCAACCTTGAACAGGGTGCGCCGACTCACGACGTTGCGTCTGAGATGCGCCGACCATTCCTCGTAGTGATCGGGGAAAGGTCGCACTCCTCGGGGTTCGGGCATGGCGCGAACGTACCGTCGGCAGGTCCAGATCGGCCGAGGAGCACGAATTTGTCACGCGACCGTCACACAGCGTCCTGATTCCACCGAGTTCTGAAACGGACGTCCGTTCAATCCGAGAAACCTGCGAACCCAGACGAGAAGTCGAACGACGCTTTCCACCGCCGCCGCGAAACTCAACGGAGCGGCGTGGCCCCGGACCGCACCCAACCGGTGATTCCAAACCGAGGTTCCGGAGTGACGGCCACCGGGAGTTGTCGGTGCAGATGTGCAAACGGGCGAGTACCGCGGACGTGCTCTCTAGCGTGGAGCGTCGCCCATGCGGTACTCGTGAGTGAGCTCGTCGAGCCGCGTCTTCAGGTCGTCCTCGAGCACGAACTCAGCCGCTTCCAGGCTCGTCGCGAGCTGGTCAGGGTGGCTCGCCCCGATGATGGGTGCGGTGACCGCCTTATTCGCCAATACCCAAGCCACGGACAGGGTCACGAGACTGACTCCGGCCTCTTCAGCAATGCCGAGGAGTCGATCGACCGTGTCGAATTCACGGTCGTGCCAGTAGCGGCCTTGATACGTCTGACCCGCGTTGCCGAGAGTAAAGCGAGTGCCATCCGCGGGGGGATCGCCTCGTCGGTGCTTCCCCGACAAGAGACCGCCGGCAATGGGGTTGTACGGGATGACTCCCACACCATCCTCCCCGCAGAACGGGAGCATCTCACGCTCTATCTGGCGGAACAGCAGGTTGTAGCGAGGTTGTACCGAGTCGAAGCGCGCCAGGCGGAGCGTCTCACTGCGCCCGATGGCGCGAACCAGCTGGTAGGTGAGAAAATTCGAACATCCGATGTAGCGGACCTTGCCTTGGTGGACAAGGTCATCGAGAGCGCCGAGCGTCTCATCGATCGGGGTCGCCGAATCGAACCCATGGAGCTGATAGAGGTCGATGTAGTCGGTCTGTAGACGGCGCAACGATGCGTCGATCGCATCGAGGATGTGCCTTCTGGAGTTTCCCGCGTCGAAGCGCGACGGCCCGGTGCGTCCAAAACACTTCGTGGCGAGGACGAAGCGGTCCCTCTTCCCGTGCAGCCAGCGACCAAGGATCTCCTCGGTGCGACCCACGGTCGCGTGATCGCCGCCAAGCGGATAGACGTCCGAACTATCGATGAAGTCGATGCCACCTTCTACAGCTTTGTCGAGAATCGACACTGAGGTCGGCTCGTCGCACTGTAATCCAAAGGTCATCGTCCCGAGACACAGTTTCGATACCTGTAGGCCGGTTCGTCCAAGGCGTGAGTGGTCCATGGAGAGAAACGTAGCGTCCTGCTTCTCACCATGACAGCGCCCTCTTGGCCGAGAGCGAAGAGCACGCCAGTGAGGACCGTCCGACCGGGCCCGTCCCCCGCGTCAGCGTGATGCGATCCGGTCGGATCGCGGTGGCGGCGTCGGGACGGCCCAGCCCGCCGAGCGCCGGCGTTCTGGAACGAGGCCGCTTCAGACCCGTCCTACCAGTACGGCCACGTGAACGGGCTCGACGAACGGCTGATGCGGTTTCAACACTCGCCAGAGCGCATCGGAGAAGTCCGCTCGGCGTTCGTGTGCGGGAAGTCTGTCTGCCCCCAGCGCCGAGTAGACGCCCCCGACGACATCGTGTATTCCGAGCTCGTCCGTGTAATCGAAGCTCGCCTCACTCAGATCGAAGCCCGCTGCCTCGAGGCTGTCCCCGTAGCGCTGCTGGCTCTCGGCGTCGGTCCCGCACGTTGCGTTTGCTTTTGTGTCGAGCCACTCCTCGAGATACGCCCGCAGCGCTTGGGACCATGCGGACTCCTGTAGCCACAACGGCGTCCCGTTGGTGACCACGGCCACGCCTCCGCCAGGTCGTGCCAGCGCAGCAACAGACGAAAACAGCCGGTCGTGGTCCATCCAGTGGAGGGCCTGGGCGATGGTCACGGCGCCCACGCTGTGGTGAACCAGCGCACCTCCTAACGTCGCCATGTCGCCGTCGGACCCCATGATCCAGATGGCGTTTCCCACTCCTTGCTCGGTCGCCGCCTCTCGACCACGCTGGAGCATGTCCGGCTCAGGATCTACACCCAGGACGGTTCGAACTCGGCGGGCGATCGGAAGAGTGAGTTGCCCGGTGCCGCAGCCGACATCAATCACCACATCCTGGTCGGTGAGGCAGAATGCACGCACGAGCAGGTCGGTAACTTCGGACGGATAGCCCCGGCGGTAGCGGTGGTAGAGGTCCGCTACTTCGCCGCGGAATCCGAGGTTCACTGCCACAGCCTGCCCTCATACGGGAGGTGAGTGCACGCCAGCACACGATGCCACCAGGCATCCCGGCAGCCCGTTTCTGATCACTTCGTGGGCGAAAGCTCGGATCACCGCCAGAACCGGCCACATGGACCCCTGGAGTACCTTGGGACGGATCGATCATTGAACGAGGAGACATGGCTGACGGAACCCCCATCTCTTACGAGGCCCTCGAGGGTGGTACACCAGTTCTGAGTTCGACCGGCAACCAATTTGGCACCGTCGAACACGTCTTACAGATTCCGGAACTGGATCTCTTCGACGGCATCGCCGTAAAGACGCATCACGGCCTGAGATTCGTGGACCGAGATCAGATCGATGCGATCACCACGACCGCGGTTCGATGTGCTCTTTCAGACGAAGAAGCGGCTGCATTGCCTGCCCCCGAGGGAGCTTTGGTCCTTCATCCCGATACTGCTCGTGATGAAGGTCCCACACTCACTGCTCGGTTCGGGCGATTGTTCGGCCGAGAGCACTGGAAGGAACTGGAATAGTCCAATCGTTCCGCGCCAGGTGGCGGACTCGGCCACACCGCCATCTCGCACCTTCAACGGTTGGGGCACCTTCAAGGGTCGGGCATTATTCACGCGGGATGGTTCGTGGCAGGCCGAAGCAGGCGAACAGGCTCTTGTCACCGAACCTGGTCATGGAAGACACACGCTCGCCCGTGACTCTCAGCACGATGAACCCGCTCGCTCTGTGGACATTTGCATTCGGGTCGGGTCGGTAGTAGCCGAAGGCTGGGTCGTTGTTGGCTCTCGTAGGCACCACCTTGAGATCGTCACCCCAGAAGACGGCCCGCTGGAGGAATTGGGCGATGGACCGTGGTCCGTGAAATTCGAAAGGCTCGGGCGGCATGGTGAGTTGGGCGTCGTCGGTCAGGAGGGAGATGACACGCTGGAGGTCGCCCTGCTGGATTGCGTCGACGAACCGATCGACGACCTCAGCTTCGTGTGGCGATCGCGGGAGGGGTACGCGATCGGGAGCTCTCGAGGGCTGAAATCCGGCGCGGGCTCGCTGCAGCGCACTGTTGACAGCCGCCGGAGTGGAATCGAGCATCTCGGCCACCTCCGCGGCCGAAAAGCCGAGGACGTCGCGAAGGACCAGAGCCGCTCGCTGTTGGGTCGGCAGATGCTGGAGGCCGGCAACGAAAGAAAGAGCGATGGACTCTCTGGCGTCGTAGCGAGCCTCGGGGCCCGGCTCGAATGTGTCGATCAAGGCGTCCGGATAGGGTTCGAGCCACCACGGTTCGCTTGAGCGACCGGCGTCGGCAAACAGTGAGTCCGAGTCGACTCTGCCTGTGACTTTCGGGCGGCGCGACGTGGCGCGGAGATAGTTGAGGCAGCGGTTGGTGGCGATGCGGTACAGCCACGCCCGTAGAGAGCGGCCGTCGAATCGATCGAGTGCTTGCCATGCCGACAACAGGGTCTCCTGGAGTATGTCCTCGGCGTCTTGGAACGATCCGAGGATCCGGTAACAATGCACGCGGAGCTCCCGACGGTAGGGGTCGGTGAGCTCCTGGAAGGCCTCGTCGTCGCCGGACTGAGCTCGGGCGAGCACCGAATGAATCATTGAGTCTTTCCCTCGTTTCCGTTGATGCCTCTTTGAAGTTGCAACACCACCGGCGTCCCAGATTCATCGCCCAATTCCGCTCGGGCTCGGTGTTTCAACCTACGTACGACCCAACACCGAGATGGGAGGCTCAAGATGGCCCACGTCACCACCCCTTCAGACCACGCCGAGGTCCGGCGTCAAGTGTGGGTTCCTCGACGATCGAGGCCGTGGATGCGGACGTCGCCCGCGGCGGGCGAGGGCCCCCAGCCAAACCTGCGGCGTTGGCGGGCCTTCGCGCTGCTCGTCGTGGCGTACTTCATGACCATCGTGGATCTCACCATCGTGAACGTCGCCTTGCCTACCATCGGGATCAGGCTCCACTTTCCCGAGTCCGAACTGCAGTGGGTGGTCACCGCCTACGGCCTGACCTTCGGTGGCTTTCTGCTCCTCGGGGGTCGGGCCGCGGACCTGCTGGGACGTCGGCGCATGCTCATGGTGGGACTGGCCGTCTTCTCCGCCGCCTCCCTCGCATGTGGGCTCGCCAACTCGGACACCCTCTTGATCGTCATGCGCGGAATCCAGGGATTCGGTGCGGCAATCGTGCTACCAGCAGCTCTTTCCATCGTGATGAACATCTTTCCCGAGGGATCCGAACGCAACAAGGCCCTCGGTATCTGGGGGGCCATGGGAGCCACTGGCGCTACGGTCGGGTTGCTCGCCGGCGGACTGCTGACCCGCTACGTGGGGTGGCAGTACATCTTCTTCCTCAACGTGCCCATCGGCGCGACCGCCCTGGTCTTGGCGCCCAGGGTCGTGCCCGAAAGCAGGGTGAGCGCAGAGCGGCGCCGCTTCGACCCATTCGGAGCGGCGTCCATCACCTCGGCGCTGGTGATGCTCGTCTATGCCATTTCGCAAGCGCCACAGGTGGGCTGGGCCACTGCTCAGACCATCGTCATGCTCGTGACCGCGGCCGCACTGTTCGTCGCCTTCCTGGTCATCGAGAACCGTGTCGAGGCACCGCTGCTCCCGCTACGCCTGTTCCGACTGAGCACCGTTGCGGGTTCCAACGCGGTGGGGTTCTTGCTCACCGCGAGCTTCTACACCTTCATCTTCGTCGGCACCCTCTACATGCAGCAGGTGCTCGGGTTTTCGGCCCTCAAGACCGGACTGGCCTGGCTGACAGCGTCGGTCACGTCAGTGGCGTTTGCCGGTCTGTCGCAGATGCTGGTCACCAAGACTTCGGCCAAGCTGGTCATGGCCTTCGGCATGGCTCTCATCGGAGCCGGCATCCTGTGGTCCACACAGATTCCGCCGCACGGGAACTTCTGGCACAACCTGGCTGGGCCGTTTTTCATCGCCGGCATGGGCACCGCGTTCGCGTTCATCCCCGTCTCGATCGGCGCCCTGACCGGTATCACCGAGCGTGATGCCGGAGTGGCCTCCGGCCTTCTCAACACTTCCCAGCAGCTCGGTGGCGCCATCGGTGTGGCGGTCGCCTCGTCCGTCGCAGCTTCTCGCTTCCAGACGCTCGTCCACCAAGGCTACGCAACCTCAGCTGCCCTCACCGGCGGGTTCACCTGGGCGTTGTGGGTCTGCGGCCTGACCGGTCTGGTCGCCATCCCGGTGGCGCTCCTGTTCGTTCGACGCTCCGACATCGCACGGGCGGTCTCGAGCGAACAGCAACGGAACGTCGGTTCTCCTGACCTTGTGGCTCCCATGGTCGAGTGACGAGCACGCGGCAGGAACAGGGCTCCGGCGGAACAACTCCAGTCTCATACCCCGCTCGGGTCGGTGCCAAAAAATCAGTTCCCGTATTGGTCGATCAACAATTGAGAGAGAAAGGCAGAAAGCAATGTCTGTTCGTCAACTCGCAGGAACAACTGCCATCGTCACCGGTGCAAGCCGGGGCTTCGGACGGGCGATCGCCACGGCGCTCGTGGAGGAAGGCGCCCACGTTGTGGGCGTGGCTCGTAATCAGGCGCTGCTCTCCGAGGTGAGAGCTGAGCTTGGGGACGCATTCAGTCCCGAAGTGGCCGATGTGGCCGACCCTGAGCTCCCGGTTCGGCTGATATCCCAGTATCGACCCAGGACCCTCGTGCTCAACGCGGGTGCGACCCCGGCCGTCGCTCGACTGCAGGATCAGACGTGGGAGAACTTCAGCACGAACTGGACCGTCGATGTGCGCCAGACCTTCGGCTTCGTCCGCGAGGCCCTGGGAACACCGCTCGACCCGGGCTCGGTGGTTATCAGCCTGTCGAGTGGTGCTGCTCTGCGTGGATCGCCCCTCAGCGGTGGCTATGCCGGCGCGAAAGCCACGATCAAGTTCATCAGCTCCTACGCGCGTTCCGAAGCGGAGCGCAATGGATTGGACATCCGCTTCGTCGCCGTCTTGCCCCAGCTGACGCCGGCAACCGATCTCGGTCGTGTCTATACGGAGGCATACGGTGGTTCGAGCGCCACCCAGCCGGGCACGAGCCTCACCGTTGACCAGGCTGCCACGAGCATGGTGCGTCTCGCCACGGACGACGTTGTGGCTCCGGCCTACCTACTCACTGCAGCAGGACTCCAGCCCCTCGAATGAGCCGGTGGAGACATGGTGCTCGAGTGCTCCGCGATCGGAGAGCAGATGCCCGCCGTCCAGAGCACACCAGCAGCGCGGGCTGCCCACCACGACTCCGTATTCGCCGGGCGCTCGACCTCCATCGACCCCGGCACTGGCTTTGTCGTCTTCACCGGTGCAGCCCCGGCCGCCTGTGGTCACGGCCGCGGTAGCGGGTGCCGCCACTGGGCCAAGGCCCGCCACGAGCGGCGCCAGCGTGGCCGTACCGGGTGCGGACCTCACGATACGAGATGATGGGAAGGTGAAGATCGTTTCCCTGCTGCCATCGGCGACCGAGATCGTCTACGAACTCGGGCTCGGTGCGCAGCTCTGCGGTGTGAGTTTCGAGTGCGACTACCCCGCTGAGGCTCAGTCGGTCCCGGTTGTCTCGGGCACGGCCCTCCCGGTGGATGGCTCGCTCAGCGCGCAAGAGATCGACACCGAGGTGAGCAGCCGTATCGCCGCTGGAGTGTCCATCTACACCCTCGACGATGCCCAGCTGCGGGCGATCGAACCCGATCTGATCTTGGCCCAAGACTTGTGCGCGGTGTGCGCGGTCCCCTCCGGTGCAGTCGAAGAGGCACTGGACGTGATCGGCTTGCACGCCGAGGTGGTGTCCCTCGACCCCAGTCGCCTCGACGACGTGATTCAGGCGATCGGTACCGTGGGCACAGCGACAGGCACCGAGGCACGGGCCGACGCGCTGATGGGCGACCTTCGCCGACGGCTGGGCAGCGTTCGCCAGCGGGTGTCGGGCACGACGAAACCTCGGGTTCTCGTCA
This sequence comes from uncultured Acidimicrobiaceae bacterium, assembly GCA_963828505.1. Lineage (GTDB taxonomy): Bacteria > Actinomycetota > Acidimicrobiia > Acidimicrobiales > RAAP-2 > Bog-473. The sequence continues at coordinate 57,683 of CAWHFM010000023.1, read as the reverse complement.
TCGAGTGGCCGGATCCCTTGTTCAACGCCGGCCACTGGGTACCCGACATGGTGGCTGCAGCCGGAGGAGTACCGGTGCTTGCCGTTGCGGGTGAACGGTCTCGACGGCTCACATGGGAGGACATCGAGGCCGAGGAGGTGGACGTCACCGTCTTCTCGCCCTGCGGGTTCGACCTCGAGGGCACGATCGCCCAAGCATCGACCTTGTTGTCTCGGCCTGAGGCGACCGAACTCCTCGGGCGGGTCTACGCCGTCGACGCCAACGCCCACTTCTCGCGACCCGGGCCACGGGTCGTCGACGGGGTGGAGCTCCTGGCCGTGCTGTTGCACGGCGAAGATTCCGACATCCCCGCCGACCGCGCTCGCAGACTTCGCTGAACCTCCCCGCCCGATGTTCCGCCAGGGAGCTCTCGACATCCCACCATGAGGCCGTAGGTGGGCGGGACAGGTGGCGGGGTTCGCGTCGGTACGGTTGACCGAGATGTATCACCCGAGCTCCGTCGGCTGTACCGGCGGATGCCGAGCAATGGAGAACGGCGCTGACACCGCCGTTGGTGCGGCGCCCGATTCGAGGTCGCCGAGAGGCGGTCCTCCCTCGACGACGGCCATCTGCACGCCCGATATCCACCGCGATACGGGAGCGCTGCAGGAGCTCGTGGCGGTACGTATCGAGCAGATGGTCACGCACCGCCACGAGGAGATCGTCCCAGGTCCGGAAGTAGCGGTAGAAGGAAGTAGCGATAGAAATTGTCCTTGGCGGTGACGGCCGCCGCGGTCACGTCCTCGACGCGACAGACCCCGGGACCACGGGAGTTCGAGGACGAGACGGAGACCACCCGCCAGCTGCGTCGTGACGAGGTGCCCGTTACCTCGAATTCCTGGCCAGCGCCGGGAGCGTCGCACCGGTGAGCCGATCCTGTGCATACTGAACGACAGGTAGCGCGATGCAGATCCTGGACGAAGCATGCGAGAAGGGCGTCATTGAGCGGCGCTTCAATCTGACGGTCGATGGAGTGATCGTGCCCGGGATCCACTGGTTACCCGAGTCGGGCGCCGCCGCTTACCCCACCGTGCTCATCGGTCATGGGGGAACACAGCACAAGCGAGTACCAAACGTCCTCGGATTGGCCAGGACCCTGGTGAGGCATGGCGGGTACGGCGCCGTCGCCCTCGATGCTCCCGGACATGGCGACCGAATGACTGAAGACCAAAAGCAACAGCAAGCCGAGCTGATCGCTCGCCGCCGGGGCGATCGTCTCGCTCCTTTGCCAGAGCGGCGGCTGCGGGCGATGAGCGGGGTGGCCGCGCAAGCCGTCGCCGAGTGGAAGGCACTTCTCGATGATTTGACGACGGATCCGCAATGGGCCAAGGGGCCGTTCGGCTATTGGGGCGTGTCGATGGGAACCGCATTCGGAGTTCCGTTGCTCGCCAGCGAGCATCGCATTGCCGCCGGCGTACTCGGTCTCGGCGCGCTGAGAGACGGCAGTGACGACCTACGTGAACAGGCAACCCAAATAGCGATCCCGCTCTTGTTTCTCTTCCAGTGGGACGACGAACTCATGACGCGTGAGGGAGGTCTGGCACTTTGGGATGCCTTCGGTGCCGAGGAAAAGACGATGCACATCAATCCTGGACCGCATGTGGGTATCCCGTTGTTCGAAAGAGACGCCGCTCTTGCGTTCTACAAGCGCCACCTTGTGACGGTTTGAGCCCGCCGATTTCCAATCAAATCCCGCGGCCACGATGGAATTGGTTGCACCCGGTCCAAGGAAGCCGTAGTCCGGCCGACGGGCCTCTGGGTCCAGCCGAGCCACGAGGGACTGCCCGCACATTCGGGTAAGGGCTGCCGATGCTGTGCTGGGGGAGGACGGCCGCTACGTCGTCAAGCCAAGCGTTCCGCGGTCCTCCGTCGGTGGTGCAGGTGTCTCAGACTGCTCGCGCTGAGGTCACCTTCAACCCGTCGAGGAGGATGCCGATCAGTCGCCGGGTTTGCTCGGGCGACATGCTCGCGTTGGTGCAGATCGGGCTCACGAGCTGTGTGAGATCGGATCCGTCGACGTCCTCGCGTACGACGCCCGCCGCCTTGGCCCGGTCGATCACGAGGTCAAAGGAAGAGTCGATCAGCTCCCGCGCACGAGATCTCAGGTCGGGGTTCTTCTCGAAAGCTTGCTGAAGCTCGGTGAGCAGCGCTTGCTTGGTCTGCGCGTACCGCATGAAGGCGGCGAAGAAAGCGACGACGGCGTCCCAGGGCTCGAGCTCGGCCACCGCTCGCTGCGCCGCTTCGGCCAGCTCGTGTACGTCTGTTTCGTATACCGCCTCGACGATGTCGAACCGATTCGGGAAATGGCGGTACAAGGTTCCGACGCCGACACCGGCCCTCTTGGCGATGGCCTCCATGGACGCAGCAGAACCGTACTCAGTGAAGATCTCTCGTGCCGCCGCCACCAACCGGCCGCGGTTCCGCCGGGCATCGGCCCGCAGAGGTCGCTCGACGTCGGCGCCCTCTGTTTCGCCCGCCCGGATTGCGGTTGGAGAGTCCTGTTTGGTGGTCATGTCAAGAAACTCTGTGCTGTGACTTGCTAAGCGGAGGTACCCTCCGTATAATAAACGGAGGAAGTATCCGTTTCCACCATATTAGCGGCGGAAAGGTCGTAGTCAATGCCCAACGCAACCCTTAGCGGTCCGCGCCCAGGTTTCAGTGACCTCGGGCACCTCGCTCCCGAAATCGCAGGTGAGGGAGGTACGCCTCATCCCGCGCGTCGCACCCTGCTCCTCGCCGTCATCCTGACGGCTCAGTTGATGGTCGTGCTCGACACCACGATCGTCAACGTCGCGCTGCCCCACATCCAGCAGGACCTCGGATTCTCGACGAGCACGCTGTCGTGGGTGCTCAACGCCTACATCCTCACCTTCGGCGGGTTCCTTCTCCTCGGGGCCCGAGCAGGCGACCTCTTCGGTCGTCGCCGGGTCTTCCTCCTAGGCATCGCTGTCTTCACGATCAGCTCCCTGCTCGGCGGGTTGGCACCAACCGCATGGGCGCTCCTGGCCGCCCGGGCGCTCCAGGGCGCCGGCGCTGCCCTGGCCGCACCGTCGGCGCTCTCGCTCCTGACGACCGCCTTCGCCGAGGGTCAAGAGCGGGTTCGCGCCATCGGCCTCTACACGACGGTGTCCGCCGCCGGTGGCGCGATGGGTCTGGTGGCCGGCGGCCTCCTGACTCAACTCGCATCCTGGCGGTGGGTCATGTTCGTCAACGTCCCGATCGGTGCCGCCGTCTGGATCCTGGGGCGCAGGACGCTCCCGGAGACCGCGCAGCGCCACGGGCACTTCGACCTGGCCGGTGCGCTCACCTGCACACTCGGCGTGACCGGTATCGTCCTCGGTCTGGTGGAGGCCGGCGTGCAGGGCTGGTCCGCCCGGTTGCCCATCGCGGCCCTCGTCGGTGGCGTCGTGTTGCTGGCCGCCTTTGTCCACGTCGAGCGCCGTGCCGAGGAGCCGATCCTGCCGCTCCGCCTCCTCACGAATCGCACGCGGAGCTCGGCCAACGCGGCACGCGCCCTGCTCTATGCCGGGTTCTACGGACTCTTCTACTTCATGGCCCAGTTCCTCCAGGACGTCCAGGGCTACTCGCCCCTGCGGGCCGGGGCCGCTTTCCTGCCCATGCCCGCTTCGGTCTTTCTCTTTTCCCAGCTGACGAGCCGCGTGCTCCTGCGCCGACTACCCGAGAAGGTCGTCATGGTGATGGGTACCTCCATCGCCACTGTCGGGCTGCTCTTGGCCACGCGCGTCGGCGACAGCACCGGCTATCTCCAGATCGTCCCGTCTCTCGTCCTCATCGGTGCGGGCAGCGGCATGACGTTCGTATCACTCACCAACGCCTCACTGCACCAGGTCGAGCCCGAGATCGCGGGCGCCGCGTCGGGGCTGGTGAACATGTCGCAGCAGCTCGGCGCGGCTGTCGGCTTGGCCGTCTTGGTCACCGCCTTCAACGCCATGGCCGGCAAGGCACAGCTCACGGCCGGCGCCGGGGGGAACGCCATCGTCCACCCCCTCGATGCCATCTTCGGGGTGGCGGCCCTTTTTACCCTGGGCTCGCTGGCTACCGTGCTCACCGGGGTCCGGACACCGAGGGTCGCCCTCGATGCGAACGACGACCACCCCGATGAGCGCATCGGGCGGAGTACGACGCTCGCGCTCGAGCCGGTCGAGCTCGAGCTGGGTTCCTGACCGGACTCTTCGAGGCGAGTGGGAGTTTCTAGGACGGGACCAGCTGTGTCCGAGATGGCGCCCGGACGTATCGTGTGGGGTGATGTTCGCCGTCTACGCGTCGGAGGCGAGTCCGGACGACCCGCTGGCATCGCTGGTCGTCGGGGAACGACCGCCTCCGGATCCGCAGCCGGGTTGGGTTCCCGTCACGGTCAGTGCGGCCAGCCTGAACATGCACGACGTCTGGACCCTGCGCGGCGTCGGCATCGCGCCGGATCGCTTCCCGATGATCCTCGGCTGTGATGGCGCGGGCACCCTGGCGGACGGGACGGAAGTGGTCATCCATTCCATCGTGAACGCACCGGACTGGCGGGGGGACGAGACGCTCGATCCACGGCGCACACTCCTCACCGAAGTGCACCAGGGAACCTTTGCCGATGTGGTCATGGTGCCCGAGGGCAACGCGGTCGCCAAGCCGCCGGGCCTCTCGACCGTTCACGCTTCGGTGATGGGCACGGCATGGCTCACGGCCTACCGCATGCTCTTCGTCAAGTCCGGACTACGGCCCGGCCAGCGGATGCTCGTCCAGGGCGCTTCGGGCGGAGTCTCGACCGCGCTGATTCAGCTGGGCCGGGCCGCAGGAATGACGGTCTGGGTCACCGGCAGGACGGACGAGAAGCGTGCCCTCGCCATGCGTCTGGGTGCCCACGAGGTGTTCGAGTCGGGCGAGCGTCTTCCCGCTCGGGTGGACGGGGTTTTCGAGACCGTGGGGGAGGCGACATGGGCGCACTCCATGCGAGCCGTGAGCCCGGGCGGTGTCATCGTCTGCTCCGGGGCGACGACGGGCGCGCATGCCGATGCAGACCTCCAGCGCCTGTTCTTCTTGCAGATCCGCGTGGAAGGTTCGACCATGGGTACCAGGCGCGAGCTGATCGACTTGCTCGCTTTCGTCGAGTCCAGCGGGATTCAGCCGCAGGTCGGACTGGTGCTGCCGCTGGAGCGGGCCGAGGAGGGGTTCCGGGCCATGCTTTCCGGCGTGACGTCCGGGAAGATCGTCTTCACTCGGTGACCGGAGCCACCGCTGGCGGGCCGTCCCGCGTCGGCGGTACTCCCGCCGCTCAACCCGGTTGGGAGCGGCGGTCGCGGCATCACCCCGCCGACCCCTTTCCGGTCGGCTCCGAGAGCAGGTCGGCCACGCGGGGTTTGCTGATCTTCCCCGACGGGAGCCACGGCGCCTCCTCGTAGGGCACGACCTTGACCACGCGCGGGATCTTGTACGTCGACAGGAGATCCCGTAGCTGCCCGGTGAGTTCCGCGGGATCGACCTTGGTGTCCGGCTCCGGACAGACGAGGCAGCCCACCAGCTGACCCCGCTTCGCGTCGGGTAGGCCGACGACGAAGGCGGCTTGCACGCCCGGGAGCGATTCGATCGCCAGTTCCACTTCTCGGGGCGCCACGTTGGCTCCGCCCGTCTTGATCATTTCGGTGGACCGTCCGGTGAAGAACAGGTAGGACTCGCGGAAGTACCCCTTGTCGCCGGTGCGGTACCAGCCATCTTCGTCGAAGGTCTCCGAACGTTCCTTCTTGTACAGGCCGTCCATCAGGCTGTAGCCACGGACCAGCAGGTCGCCTTCGACCCCGTCGGGTAGCTCGACCGAGGGGTTCTCGGGATCGACCACCTTGTGCTGCACTCCAGGCACCGGGGGCCCGAAGGAGCCGCGAAGCCGCTCGGGCAGGTCCACCTCCTTCTCGGCCGCGGCGGCAGCGGTGTGTGGGCCGCAGGTCTCCGACATCCCGAGTGAGTTGTGCCGCAGGCCGGGGTCGGGAGCTGAGCCGGATGCCTCTATCTCCACGAGCCAGGACAGGTCGCGGTCGGCCAGTGAGGGGTCGCCGGTGATCCGATCGAGGAGAGTCCATCCGACGAGGCGGGTCGCTCGCTCGCGTTCGATCAGTTCGACCATGGCAGGAGGATCCATCTTCTCGACGGTGATCACCGCCGCACCCACGTGCAGGTGGCTCAACAGGCAGACCGTGAGCCCACCGACCCAGAAGAAGGGCATCGTCGTGAACGTCCGGACGTCCTCGGTGAACCCGTAGAGCTGAGCCAGTGACCACGCATGCCTGATCTGGGCCCCGTGCGTGTGTACGACGGCCTTGGGGTCGGCCGTTGCCCCGGAGGTGTAGATCATGACCATGTGATCCGATGGTCGGACTTCTTCTTCGATCTGTTCGAAGATCTCCTCGCTGATGTCGCCATCGTCGGGGAGGTCGGCGAGCTCCGGTGTGGCGGTCGCCCACGGCCGATCGGCTCCGCCGACGAGCCAGATCCGGCGGAGGTAGGGGGCGTCGGTCAGGTACAGACTGCTGCTCGGAGTGCGTCGCAGCTCCGGCCACGTGATCTCGAATTGCTCCTCGAGGTCCTGTCCCAGCAGTGACCGGGGCGCGATGAGTGTGTCCAGGTCCGCGTGCCGGACGACGCGCGCCAGCTCAGGAGGGCGAAGGAACGTGCTCAGCAACACGGCGATGCCGCCGACGCGGGTGATGGCGAGCAGTGCGGTCACGAAGTCGGTCCCTTGGGGGAACAGGACGCCGACGCGCGTCCCCTTGCCCATGCCGGCCTGCAGCAGTCGCCCGGCCAAACGCCGAGATTGCTCGTCGGCGGATCCGAAGGTCAACCGCTTGTCGTGTGTGACCACGTAGTCACGAGCCGCGAACCGCTGCTTGGCGTGACGGAGAAGCTTTACGATGGTCGGGCTGAACGGCGCGTCAGGGGTGGTCATGCCGTCACCACCGTGGCTTCCCCGCGGCAGCCGTCGTGTTCCGAGATTCTCATCGTTCCTTACCTGCCTGGGTGGTGGCACCCCCGGCGAAGCCCTGGTGCCGCAGAGAGCAAATCATGGCGTATGGCGATGCAGGTGGCGAGATGTCCCGGCGCAGACATGGCGGAGTGGGCCCGGGTGCGAGCCTGCCCGCTGGTGGGAAGGAGCAGGGACCTTTCGTAGTCGCCGCTCAAGGCAGGCGTCGTAGGGCGTCGACGACGTACTCCTCTGAGGTCTTTCCGTCGAGTTCGATCGGCATCCCGCATCCCGGTACCGGGAGGATGCGGCCGGTACGAACCTGGGCCGCCCAGACCTGCTCGCCGTCCGCCTGCGCCATGGTCAACCGCACGGTCCCGTCGCCCTCCTCGGACCCTTGGCGGGCGCAGTCGAAGAGACCCCAGCCGACCTCGGCCAGGACGGCGCCCTCCACCGCCTGGATGCGGGGGGACGCAAGGCCGGCACAGCCGCGGTAATGGGGGAGGACGTCGGCGACCGCGCCCGACCTCTCCACAATCCGGCGGAGGACACCGTCGTCGAGATACCCCCAGGCCGTTCCCTCCGGAAGCAGGATCGCGGTCGGTGCGAAGCGGTGGCCGCCCGTGTGGCTCGTGCGCCGTACCCGAGTGGTGCCGTCCGGGCCTACGTCGTCCGTCACGGCGCGTGCCAACCTCGTGCCCAGCGACCCGCAGCACAGATCCCTGGCGCCGTGCGTGCAGATCAGGAGTTCCCGTCCGGGGACGTCCGCCGGGTCCGTCGGGTCCGTCGGGTCAGTCGGGTCCGTCGGGTCCGTCGGGTCAATGGTGTCGAGCAGCCGAGAGGCCAGTGAAACGATCTCGTCGGGCGGCCCCAACACCTCGGTACGCCGGTAGGCCACGAAGGCGCCCGGATCCGCGCCATAGAGCACAGCTCTCAAGGCGCCGCCCGCCCGTTCATCGGGCACGAGTGCCTGCAAGCGTCCGCATGCCTGCGAGAGCTTGCCGGCCAGGGGTTGGAACTCGGGGATCTCGCCGATGTCCCTCGGCCATGGCAGCGGCCACTCGACGAGGAGGAAGGCACGGTAGGACCCGATCGTGCCGACTGGGTCGACTTGGTGCTCACGGGTCCATTGCGCGCAGAGCGGCCCGGTGGCAGTGACCGCCGTCGACGTCACGCTCCCACGCTATCGAGTCCCGATCTGCGATCACGGACGGCGTCACTTCGCCGCGGCGCGCCGGGGGAGGACGACGGCCGCCGGCCAACTGACGGCGCCGCTGGGCTACGGTGACGCCCGGTGGATTTCGACATGGGCGAAGACGTCGCCGCCGTGCGCAGCCAGCTGCGTCAGCTGATCAGCGACCATGTCCCGCCCGACTACTTCGGCGCCTTCACCGACGATCCGGCGGATCTAAAGGTGGCGCAGTCGTTCTCTCAGCTGCTGGCCGCGCGCGGGCTGCTGTGTGTAGCCTGGCCCGAGGAATGGGGCGGCAAGGGTGCGTCCCCGTGGGTCCAGACTGCGGTCCGCGAGGAGATGTGGGCGCATCACGAGCCTCGCGGGGCGCAGTACATGGGCGTGAACTGGGTCGGCCCGACCATCATGCGTCACGGCACCCCGCAGCAGCAGCGCACGCATCTTCCCCCCATCGCCCGGGGCGAGGTGATCTGGTGCCAGGGTTTCAGCGAGCCCAACTCCGGGTCCGACCTAGCGTCGGTGCAGACGGCCGCCCGCCGGGACGGGGACGGCTGGTTCATCTCCGGCCAGAAGATCTGGACCTCGTACGCCACCATGGCGCAGTGGTGTTTCCTCCTGGCCCGCACGTCGCGAGGCGAGAAGAAGCAGCAGGGCTTGACGATCTTCCTCGTGCCGATGTCTGACCCGGCGATTGAGGTGCGCCCGATCGCCAGCATGATCGGCCCCCATCATCTCAACGAGGTCTTCTTCGACGAGCTGTGGGTGGCGGAGTCCGACGTGCTGGGGCCGGTCGACGAGGGGTGGCAGGTGGTACAGGAGGTGCTGGCCTTCGAGCGGGTCGGCATCGCGCGCTACGCCCGGTGCGAGCGGCTGCTCACCCTCGCCCCGGCCGCCCTCGGTGACCAGTGGGAGGACCTCCCCGAGGAGCTCCGGGCGCGTTGGGCCGAATCGCTCACGCACTGCCGGCGGGCGCGTCTGCTGGCGTACCGCGTCGTCGCCATGCAGCAATCGGGGCGAGTCCGACCCGGTGACGTCGCCGCCTACCGCATTGCCGTTACTCGGCTCGATCAGCACAGCGCCGAGGTCCTGATGGAGATCACCGGCCTGGCCATCCTCGAGGGGAACGAGGCCAAGAGGTTCAAACGAGCTGTCGACGAACACTGGCGCTACGCGCAGGCCTCGACCGTGGCGTCGGGCAGCATCGAGGTCCAGCGCATGCTGCTGGCTCGCGCGCTGCTGTCGGCATGATCACCGAATTGAGCGAGGAGGCCACCGAGTACGGGCTGACAGTCTGGAAGGTGCTCGAGTCCGTGGGTGGTGACCGGCTGGCCCAACTCGCCGAGGCCGAGCCGGAGCGGCGCGACGAGCTCGTGGCGCCGGTGCTGGCTGAAGTGGGAGCGTGGGACCTCGACCCCCGGTCTGGCGCGGACGAAGCCGAGGCCGCCGCGGCGCTGTGCCGCAGCGCCGGGTACTGGGCGGTGGCGTACCCGGTGGCGGAGCGGCTCAGCCGTCCGCGCGACGTCGAAGCGGACGGCCTGGTGGTCGTGAACCCGGACATGCCGGCGGCACCGGTCGCGGGCCTCTCCCTGCGCTGGGTCGCCGTCGACCTCGAAGGCCGACGGAGCGTCGCCGTCTCCCGAGCCGGCTCGCCTGACCCACGCCGTGATGCCTTCGTGAGCGTGCTCGAGTTGGAGCCCCTCGACGACAAGGGAGCCGACGACGTGAGCCTCGGCCTCGTCCTTCCGTGCTGGACGCTCCTGGGCATGCTCGACCGCGCGCTCGAGCTCACGCGCGACTACGTGCTCGAGCGTCGGCAGTTCGGCCAACCGCTGGCGACGTTCCAAGGCGTGCAATTCCAACTCACCGACGGCGAGGTCGAGCGGGTCGGACTGGAGGAACTGGCGAAGTACGCGCTGTGGAGCATCGAGACCGGCGACCCGGCAGCGCAGCGCGACGCATTGGCGCTGCGCGCCGCCGCCCTCGACGCGGCCGAGATCGTGTTCCGCGTCGCCCATCAGCTCCATGGCGCCATCGGGTTCTGCGACGAGACCACTCTCTCGTGGGTGTCGCGTGCCAGCGTGCCCCTACGCCGGCTCCCCTTCGGCAAATCGGCCACCCGGGCTCATCTCACTCGGAGTATGGGCCGCCAGGGATTGCCGGGGCTGTTCAACGTCGCGCCGTCGGGGCCCCGGGCGCGCTGAACGCGTCACTGCGGGGTCGGTGAGCCGGAACAAGGGGATTCGGGTTCACCGCCGGGTCCGATGGCCGCCTGTGCTCGGGCGGTGCGTACGGCTCGGCCGAGAGTCGTCAGGTCGTACGCTCCCAGTTGTCGCTGCCCGTTGACGAAGAAACTCGGGGTGCCCGCGACCCCGCTCAAGTCGGCGCTCTCGACGTCCGCCGCGACGCGTTCGCTTCGTCGGCGGCTCTCGAGGTCATCAGTGAACGACTTCACATCGAGGCCGAGCTGGTCCGCGTATCGGATCAACTCTTTCGGGCCTAGCTCCGCCTGGTGCTCAATCAATACGTCGTGCATCGGCCAGAACGCGCCCTGGGCCGCGGCGGCCTCGGATGCCTCGGCCGCCAACTGGGCTCTCGGATGCACATCGTTGAGCGGCAGGTGGCGCCAGACGTAGCGCAGATCACCGTCTTCGGCCAGCAGCTCCCGGATGACCGACTCTGCCTGCCCGCAGTATGGACACTCGAAGTCGCCGTACTCGACCAGGGTGACGTGGGCGTCGGCTGGGCCTCGGATGTGGTCCCGGTCGCCATCGACGGGGTCGGCGAGGTCGACGATGGCACGCGACTGGCCCAGGAGCGCTCGAGTGCGAAGTGGCGCTGGAAGTCGTCTCGTGATCTGGAACACCGACCACGTCAGCACGGCCGCCAGCACGGCGGCGGTGAGCACGCCCAGCGTTGCCTCCTTCAATTCGACACCCGTGAACGCGACTGAGGCAACGAGCAGTGAGACGGTGAAGCCCATCCCCGCCAGGGTTCCGCCGCCGAGGGCGGCCATCCAGCCCACAGGCGGACGGAGTCGGCCCCCTGTCACCTTGTTGACAAGCGCGGACGTGGTCATGATCCCGGCCGGCTTGCCGACGACGTAGCCGACCACAATCCCAAGCGTGATGGGCGAGGTGTACGCCTGGGCGAGGAATCCGACGTCGACGGGGATGCCGGCATTGGCGAGCCCGAACAGCGGGACGATGAGGTAGCTCGTCCAGGGGTGCCACATCTGCTGGAGACGCTCGTTGGGAGACACAGCGGTCCGAACGCCGGCGCGAAGTTGTCTCGCCATCCCCGCCGTCGGCTGTTCCCTGAAGTCCCGGAAAAGATCTGAAGTCCTCTCCAGATCTGTACGGGCGGGCGGCGCGGCGTACGCGATCAGACCCGCCGCAAGTCCGACGACGACCGGGTCGACGCCGGATTCGACCAGCGCGACCCAAGTCGCCGCGGCCAGCGCGAAATAGAGAAGGCCGTAATGGATCCGGCGAGATGCAGCGAGAGCGGCTATTGCCGTCAGCCCAGCTGCGACGATGAGCGGAGCGACGGTCAGATGGTGGGTGTAGACCGTGGCGATCACGACGAGGCCCACGATGTCGTCGACAACCGTGAGGGTGAGGATGAAGCCACGCAGTCGCTGGGGGGCGTGCCGACCGAGAAGAGCGAGCAGACCCAGGGCGAACGCCGTATCGGTCGACATGGCAACGCCCCAGCCGTCCGCTGACGAGCGACCGGCGTTCACCGCCAGGTAGAGGCCAACCGCGGCCGCCATCCCACCGAGTCCCGCCAGCACGGGAAGGATGATCCTGGGGCGCTCTCGGAACTCGCCGATGTCGAATTCCCTCCTGGCCTCCAGCCCCACGACCAGGAAGAAGAAGCTCATGAGCCCGCTGTTGACCCAGCCGCGCAGGTCCAGGGACACCGCCGCGTCTCCGAGGTGCACGGATAGGCGGGTCTGCCACACGTGTTCGTACGAGGATGCGTCGACATTCGCCCAGATCAATGCGCCGACGGCAGCCACGAGTAGGAGGCCGGCGCTTGCGGTCTCGGTCTGCAAGAACCGGCGAAGCGCGGTATCTCGCTGTAGCCATGCCGTGAGGCTGGAGCTCTCGAAAGGTTCGGCTACGGCCATACGGCTTCCGGCAAGCCCATGGGTGATCTGTACGTGCGACCGGCGACGGTCAAAAAATTGCAGACCCGGCGCGATCGACTCTTCGAAGCGGCAGGCTCCTCACACCCGGGAGCCGAGCAAGGGTCGCAGTGACGGGCCGACCTGGTCGGCGATGGCCACCGCCACGACCCGGCGCTCGTGCGATACCGGGGTTCCAGGGTTCGGTGTCAGGACGAATCGCCCGAGCGTACGTCCTTGGATCTGCACCAGAAGTTCGACCTCAGGTCCGGGCAGCCCCAGCTGATCGACGGCCCACGTCCGGCCCCCGAGAACGACCTGTCCGTCGTGTTCGATCCGGGTCATCGGGTGCGACGTGGCCCCCGATTCGTAGCGGCACTTCCGAAGGTGGAGCAACGGAACGAGCTCCTTGCGTACACGCTCGACGACGTCGCGGGAGGGAGCACCCGAAGCGGCGAGTTCCGAGACGTCGTGAATCAAGCCCACGAAATCGGCCTCCTCGACTGCCGTCGCACGGTGATGACGGTTGCGAGCGGCAAGCTCGGTCACGATCAACCCGACGACGAAAAGACACACGGCCGTCTCGATGTCCGGCCGGTGCGTGATATCGAGCTTCTCGTAGGGACGGGTCAGGAAGAAGTCGAACCACACCGTGGCTGAGACCGTGGCCACAAATCCGGCTGCTCGGTTTCCCAAGGACGCCACCGCCACGATTACAGCCACGAGGATCAAGGCTGCCGCGGTGTTGGCGAAGCTCGGGCGGAACGGGACAAGAATGCCCGCCACCGCAAGCGGCAGGACGATCCCGGCCAGGAGCGCTATCTGGTCCCGGTGAAGCCGGATTCTTTCCATGGCTGCCTCGCTTCCGTTTGATCGCCCTCAAGTTTTTCACGATCGGCCGGCAGGGTGGCACCCGTCGATGCGAACTGCGCCACGGTGTCCCAGAACCGGTCGGGGAGGACTAGGGCAGTTCCTCGCCGGATCGGGAACCGAGCAGCCGGTAAGCAGTGACGGGGTCCACGAAGCCCTTGAGTATCAGAGGATCCAAGGCCTCGAATCGGAAGTCAGCGGCGCACAGGGCGCGCACTGACTCAGAGACGACCACCATCGACGACTCGGCGGAGCCGACCAGACGAGCGGCCAGGTTGACGTCGGGTCCGTAGACGTCACCGAACACGGAGAGAACATCGCCAGCCGCCAAGCCGACTCGTACCGGTGGAAGTGGGCCAGACGCGAAGTCCTGGGTCAATTCGGAGCGCGATCCGGCAGGCGTCGCCGGCTGATTCGCTCACGAACATGGCCTCGTCACCGAGCGTCTTCACCAACTGACCATGGCCGCGGTATACGACGCGGGTCACCCGCTCGTCGAACGCGGCGAGCACGCTCGCCAACTCCCCGACGGACATTGTGGCGGAGGCGGCGGTATAGCCGACGAGGTCGGCAAAGCCGACCGTGCGGGCCAAGGTGACTGCCGTCTGCTCCGCGTCGGTTGACCAGACCCGGTCGGCCACCGCGACGAGCTGGCGTCGGAGCAGGACATCGAGAGTCTGTACGAAAGCCGGCAAGACCTGTTCGGTCAGATTCGAATACTCCTTGACGACATCCGAGTAGGCCGAACCGCCCAGGAGGCGAGGAAGCTCAAAGCGCAGACGGAATGCGCCGACCAGCACGTCCGCAACCCGGGCCATCGCCGTGCCGGCCACGCGGGCCACCTGGATGGTCGCTTCGGGACCGAGAAGGCGCGTGCTGGCAGCGCCGAGGAGTTCTATCGCCGCCGCCTCCCCCGCGGTGACGCGGTCGTCTCGGGCGCGTCGGGAAGTCGAGCGCGGTCAGAAGCCGTTCGGCGTCATCCCACTCCAAGCCGGCCGACGACACGACCTGGGCCAGCTCGAACCAGGGACCGGTTCGCAGGTTGAGATCGAGGGCCAGGTCACCAAGGCTCCTGCTCCTGGCGATCTGCTCGACCGTTGCGCCCCGGGCGAGCACGTAGCGCAACAACTCGAGCCGGTCGACAGCGCCCGGCGCAGAGGCGTCGTAAAGGCCGAGGTCCGTGAGCTCCTCGATCGTCAGCTCGTGAGGTTGATCGTCCATTCCGCTCCTGTGATGTGTCGTCGTCCCGGCATTCCCGACTCACCTCGTGCCGGCGCTGCTCAACGTTCTTGCCGGGCGATTTGAGCGGCGACTCCGTCAAGGACGCAACGCAGGCCGAACTCAAAGCGTTCGTCCCGGGTCTCCGGCGCGTCAGGGTCGATGCCCTCGTCGAAGACCCGAAGAAAGTGGGTGAACTGTCCAGAGCTGCGCAGACGGTTCTGCCATTGCTTCATACCCGCGTGGATCTCTTGTTGGTCGGCCCCGATATCGGCGAGGTCACGTTCGTCTCGGATTTCGCGCAGCTCACGTATGACGGCTCCGAGCACGTACGTGTTGAGCGTCATGAGGATGTCGAGTCCGGTACGGGTGTCGAGTGCAAGGTCGTCGAGCAGGGCGAGCGATTGTTCCAGGTGCAAGATGATGTGGGGTCCGAGCGAGGGCCGCCCGCCGATGAAATCGACGACCCACGGGTGGCGCAGGAGACCTTGGCGTTCGTGTCGAGCGAGCCGGGCGAGGTCATCTTGCCAGTTTCCCGTCGCCTCGCTGACGTCGAGGTCACCTTCGACGGCATCGAGCATGAGATGGAGCAATTGATCCTTGTCGGCGACGTGCCAGTAGAGCGACATTGGGCCCGTCTTGAGTTCGCGAGCGATGCGGCGCATGTTGACTGCGCTGGACCCTTCGGCGTCGGCGATCTCGATGGCCGTCCGGACGATCTCGGCGCGGGAGAGCGGGGTGCGACGTCGGTCGGGGTGGTGTCGCGGGACCGCGCCCCGGTGCGGTGGGGTCGGTCCAAAAGGCGGCCACAGCTCGTCGAGGTCAGTTTCGGCGGCCGGCGAGAATTCGCCCTCCCCTCCTGACATCTCGTACAGTGTAAGCTCTAGTACGATGTACGACAATGTACCACGTACGAGAAGGAGGCCCGGCATGGCACTGACCGTCGAAGCATCGGCCCTGCGGCGGCACTTCGGGTCGATGAAGGCCTTGGACGGTCTGGACCTTGCGGTGGAGGCCGGGGCGATCGTGGGCCTCCTCGGCCCCAACGGCGCCGGAAAATCCACGGCCGTACGGGTCCTGACGACGCTCCTGCGTCCTGACGGTGGCCGGGCCACCGTTGCGGGTTACGACGTCGTCGACGAAGCACCCGAGGTACGCCGCAGGATCGGTCTGGCCGGGCAGTACGCCGCACTCGACGAGGCGCTCACGGGCCGGGCCAACCTCGTCATGGTGGGCCAGCTGTGCCGGTTGAGTGGACGCCAAGCCCGTCACCGGGCCGACGAGCTGCTGGGACGATTCGACCTGCTCCATGCGGCCGGCCGGGGAGTGAAGACGTACTCAGGTGGGATGCGACGCCGCCTCGATCTGGCGGCCAGTCTCGTCGCTCGTCCCGTCGTCCTCTTCCTCGACGAGCCGACCACCGGGCTGGACCCTCGAAGTCGCCTGGTCATGTGGGATGTGATTCGCGACCTCGTTGCCGACGGCACGACCGTGCTGCTCACGACGCAATACCTCGACGAGGCCGATCAACTTGCCGACCGCGTGGCCGTGATCGACGAGGGTCGGGTGATCGCCGAGGGGACTCCCGCCGAGCTGAAGACAAGCGTCGGCGGCGAACGGATAGAGATCACGGTCGCCGCCGAATCAGATCTCGGGGCGGCAGAGGAGGTACTGGCGCGACACGGCTCGAGCCCGGTCGAGGTCGACACGAGCCTGCGGACCGTCGGAGCGGCGTTTGCCCACGGAGCCCGGCGCCTGCCGTACGTGGTTGCCGACCTCGGCCGCGCCGGGGTCCTTCTCGACGACTTGTCGATCCAGCGACCCTCCCTCGATGACGTGTTCCTCACTCTCACCGGCCATACCGCGACAGATGCGGTGGTCGAGCACCGTGCGGAGGCCGCACTCGTATGACTCTCTCGACCTTTCCAGTTTCCGCGTCACACGAGCCCGTGGCCGGGCGAGCGTGGTGGGCGTTCAAGAACACCTTGGTCGTGGCGAAGCGAAACATCACTCGCATCGCTCGCGAACCCGAGCAACTGCTCGACGTCACCGTCCAACCAGTCATCTTCGTGCTCTTGTTCACCTACGTCTTCGGTTCCGCCGTTGTCCTCCCCGGCGGAGGGAACTACCACGAGTACCTGATCGGCGGGATGTTCGGCATGTCGATGGCCGGGAGCGCCCCGGGAACGGCGGTGGGCATCAGCACCGACATGGAGAGTGGACTCGTCGATCGGTTCCGGTCCCTCCCGATCTCACGCGCTGCGGTGCTCGCCGGTCGAGTGTTCTCCGACTTGTGCACGCAGGTCCTCGGAGTGGCCGTTCTCGTCGCGACCGGGCTTGCCGTCGGATGGGGCATCCACAATGGTCTGCCTGACGCCATGGCCGCGATCGGCCTGTCGTTGCTTCTCGCGTTCGCCATGACCTGGGCGGGGGCGTGTGCGGGGATGCTCCTCAAGAACGCCGAGGCGGCCCAGGCCACGGGCTTCATCGTTTTCCTTCCCCTGGCCTTCGTGTCGAACGCATTCGTCCCCACGCAGGGCATGCCGGGATGGCTGCAGGCAGTTGCCAACTGGAACCCGCTCAGCGCGGTCGCCGCCTCTTGCCGGAACCTCTTCGGAAACCCCAACCCTGCCGCAACGATCAACGCCTGGCCGATGCAGCACCCCGAGCTCGCAACCGTGCTCTGGTCAGCCGGCCTGACTGCCCTGTTCGCACCTCTGGCCGTGTGGCTGTACCGACGGAAGGCGTTGCGGTGACGTCGGTCAACTGGCTTTGATCCTGGGGGATTGAGCGCAAGGGTGCAGCTGATCCGTTCGGGTCCGCTGGTGGTCTGCGGTCGGCGTCACGACTCCGCCCTCCGCTGAGCGAAGGGCACGAGGCCAGACGTACGGGCAGGCACGTCCCGTGTGCCGGAGGCGTCGGTGCCTCTCACGGATTGAGGCAACCCCGGCTGCAGACCGCCGGCTGCCCACGTCAGAGCGCTGCCTCGACCTGCCGCGCCCTCGGGGGTTCGGGCGGGGACCTTGACACCCGGGCGGACCCTCGCTATCCTCACATTCATCATACCGAATACTCGGCTCAGGTCGGCCGGGAGGGGGAGGGGTCCCACAGATGGCTCGGAAATCACTTGTCCGCCTCGCCGGTGCTCTGGTTGTGCTTGGACTTGCTCTTGTCGCGGGAGGCGAAAGTTCGGCTTCGGGCGCCGGAAGCCCCGCGCACGGTGGAACCCTCCGCATAGACAACGTCATCGCACCGACGTCTTTGGATCCTGCTCTGGGAGGAACCAATACGATCGTCGGCGGCGACATCGGCTTCGACCTTTTCGGTGGACTCGTCTACTGGAACAGGACCACCAACCAGATCAACGACATGATGGCCACGTCGGTCACTACCACTGATGACGGAACCACTTGGATAATCAACATCCGAAAGAACATGAAGTTCACCGACGGCACTCCCTACAATGCCGCCGCGGTCATGGATCAATGGAAGCGGGTAGCAAACCCATCGCTTGCTTCGCAGGACTACCCGTTGATGCAGGACATCGCGTCCTACACCGCTACCGGGCCGCTCACGATCAAGGTCGTGTTGAAGGCACAGAACACCCAGTGGGAGCACACCCTCGCAGAAGCCGGCCTCAACTACATCGGCTCGCCGACCGCGGTGCAGAAGGAAGGGAAGAACTTCGGCAACGACCCCATCGGTGCCGGACCCTTCAAGCTACAGACGTACGTTCCCGGGACGTCGGTCACCCTGGCGCGGAACCCGCACTACTGGGACCAGCCACTTCCCTACCTGAACGGAATCGTCGAGACCTTCATTGCCAGCGACACCACCCGGGAGCAGGCGCTCGAGACGCATGAAGCCGACATCGCCATCGCCAACGTCGGGACCGCGATCTCGGCGTTCAAGAACATTTCCGGCGTGTCGCAAAAGACGTTCTATGGCGGGATGAACAGCGGGCTCTCCATGAACACGACGCTGACGCCGACCAACAACATCAACGTTCGAAAGGCGATAACGCTGGCGCTCGATTACCCGGCGATTGCCCAGGCGTGGGGCAGCACGACGGTCGAACAGCTCTTCCCGCGGCAGTCGCCCTATTACGAGGCTTCGCAGAACCAAAAGGCTCAGGAGAACCTGCAGGAAGCACAGACGCTCATCAACCAGTACGTCGCTCAGACCGGCCACGACGTCAATCTCACTTACGAGGAAGTGCAGGCCGACCAGGGCGCTCAGGTCATTCAGGCGAACCTCCAACGCCTCAAGCACGTGACGGTGACGCTGCACCCCGTGGTAGTCGGTCCGCAGTACGTGTCGGATCTGACCGACAACAAGGTGATGATGACCTGGGCGACGACGATCAGTGATGGATCTTGCGAACCGGGGTGCTACGACGAGTACCACTCGGGCACCAACATCCTGAACTACTGGAAGCTGGACAACCCGACGGTCAACAATCTCCTCGACGAGGCCCGCACAGTGCCGATCACCAACACCGCCAAGCTGAAGACCATCTACAACCAGTTCCAGACCGTGCTCCGCTCGCAGTACCTCGAACCCGCTCTGTTCCCCTACGAGAACACCTGGACCTACTACCCGACGGTCCACAACGTGCAGGGCCTCTGGGACGGGACGCTGCGGACCGACATCATCTGGATGTCCTCCTCCTCGTAAAGGACCTTGAAGGAGGTCGATCAATGAGCCTCAGCCAAGTCGAGAGCGAGCCGAACCTCGAGACGCTGAGCCAGCGAGCGCGGCTTGCTCTCCTGCACCGGATCCTTCACTGCGAGGGCTACCGGGACGGCACGAACGCAGGGCACATCAGTCAGCGTCTCGAGGACGGCACGATCCTCATAACCCCCGACGAATGGGCCTGGGACGAGATGCGGGCGTCGTACCTTGCGCACATCGACGCCAACGGGAATGTGATTGAGGGCGACTGGACGGTGAACAAAGCAGCCTCGACGCTGCACCTGGCACTGCATTCCCAGCGCCAGGACGTCGAGGTCGCGGTGCACCATCATCCCGAGTGGGCGCTCGTCTGGGCGGCCGCTCACAGGGTTCCGCCGATCTACGACCAGCTCTCGGCCCTGACGAAGGACGACCTCATCCTCTACGACGATTTTCGGGGCAATGTCACTGCAGAGGACGTCGCCGTGGAGAACGTCCGGGCGATGGAGGGTTCGACCAAGGCCCTTCTCGCCAACCACGGGGTGTTCGTCGTCGGCCACAACGTCCCGCAGGTTCACTTGAGGTGCATCTCTCTCGAGCATCGCTGCAAGCTGGCCTACAAGGTCGAAACTCTGGGCGGAGGGGTTGAGGTTCGCCCGGAAGTCCGCGCCAAGCTCTCGGGCCGGGTAGACGACGGGTACATCTGGCCGAACAACTTCGAGAGCGCCGCTCGTCGCGAGATGCGCAAGGATTCGGGGGTCCTCTTGTGAGCAACCGACGCCAATGAGCGACGGTGCCTCCACCATCGTCTCGGTCGATGACCATCTGGTCGAACCTCCTGATCTCTGGCTGAGTCGGCTGCCGGCCAAGCTCCGCGAGCGGGCTCCCCGCACCGAGCGGTGCAAAGCTGCCGTGTTGCCGGCCAGCGCTTCGGCCGGGCTCACACGAGACCAGTTGGACGACGCGATGCTCACCGTCGGCGAAGGCGACGAGTTCGTTTGGTGCGACGCCTGGACCTTCGAGGACCACGGCTCGCCGCTGCTCCGCTCCATCGCCTCAGCCGGCCTGGACCCGAATGACATCGGCACGATCGCCACGACTTATGACGAGATCCGTCCGGGCTGCTACGACCGGGAGTCGAGGCTGGCCGACATGGACCTTGACGGCGTGGCCGCCTCTTTGTGCTTCCCGAACGACTTCATCCGCTTTTGCGGCCAGCGCTTCGCATTCGCGAAGGACAAGAAGCTTGGCCTTGCCTGTATCACGGCGTACAACGACTTCCTCATTGAGGAGTGGGCAGGACCGTCCGGCGGCAGGCTACTGGGAGCGGCGATCCTCCCTCTCTGGGACGCCGAGATGTCGGCTGACGAGGTCCGGCGGAACGCCGAGCGGGGTTCTCGAGCCGTGTGCTTCTCGGAGATCCCCGCCTGGCTCGGGCTCCCCTCGATGTACTCGGGCGCGTGGGATCCCCTCTTTGCCGCCTGCCAGGAGACGGGCGTGGTGCTCTGCATGCACGTCGGCTCGAGCTCGAACTTCGTGACGACATCGTCGGACGCACCTCGAAGCGTGCCCGTCATCAATTTCTCCAACAACACCGCGTTGTCCTTCACCGACTGGCTCATGTCAGGGACGCTGGACCGTTTCCCGGATCTGCGCATCGCATTCGCCGAAGGCCAAGTGGGATGGGTTCCATATGTGCTCAACCGCATAGAGGTGATGTGGAGAGAGCAGGTCGCTTACAACGAGGTCTCGAAGTACATCAAGGAGCCGCCGCGTCACTATCTGAAAAACATGTACTTCTGCGTCTTCGATGACGCAGTCGGCCTCTCCCATCTGGACATGATCGGCGAGAACAACGTCTGCATGGAAACCGACTACCCCCATCCGGACGGCACGTACCCGAACTCTCTCGCCACCGCCGAGGCAAACCTGAAGGGCCTCGACGAACCCGTCAAGGCCCGCGTCATGAAGGAAAACGCCATAGAGCTCTTCGGCTTCTCTGTGGGCTGAACCCGAGGGCACTCCTTATGATCGTCGCACCGATTTCGGACTTCGACCTGGCTGACCCAGGCGTCACCTGTCTCATCGGCGCCGGGCCGTACCCCACGCCGAGCGGCCCGAAGCTACTCGAGCACGAGCCGCAGGCCTTCCGCGTGAGCGTGGAACCGAACTACCCGTTGCGAGTGCATTACCACCCGGTCGACCAGTTCCAGGTCTTCATCGGTGGAGGTGGGCGGATCGGCAGCCATCCGATCGAGGGCGTCACCTTGCACTACGTGGACGCCAATCGACCGTATGGGCCACTGACCTCTGGTGTCGACGGCCTGGTGTATCTCACTCTGCGGGCCTGGAGCGACTGCGGCGCCTGGTTCATGCCTGAGTCCCGCGCCGATCTCGATGAGGCGCTTTCCGACGAGAAGAAGACCAGAAGGAACATGTCCTTCGACCTCGGCCGCCTCGAACGAGGCGACGGATGGGCCTGGCTCGAGTCCTGGTCCGACGGGCTGCGCATCGGCGTCGCCGACGTGAAAGCCGGCGGGATGCTCGCGGTTCCGAAGGCCGGCGGAGACGGGTCCTTCATGGTGGTGCTCGGTGGCCGGCTTCAGTACGACGCCTGCGCGCTCGAGTCGGGATCGGTCGCCTTTCTGCCGCCGGGTGAGAGTTTCGACCTCGTGGGAGGAGCAGAGAGTGCAACGGTCGGTTATCTCCAGCTCCCTACGGCCAGACGTGAGGCACAGCGCCCGACGAGACGGCCCTGACGCAATGAGCGGCCTCGCTGTCGGCGGTTGGCCGCTCGCCCGGCACTTCTTCGGCGCGGGTTCTCGGTCTGACGCTTGCCACGAAGGGTATGATGATGATAATAGTTTAGAGCTGCACGCTGTGAAGTCACGACTTTCGAGGAAAAGGATGACCGGTGCCCTGGGGACTGATTGACGACGAAGCCATCGAGGAAGCGAAGGCGCTGATTGGAGTGCCGCTCCGGCGCTACACGTGGCGCTGGGCGTCGACCGCCAGTATCGACAACATAAGTCACTTCTCCGAGGCGGTCGGAGACGACAACCCGCTTTGGGTCGACCCCAAGTACGGAGCGAAGTCGTGGGCGGGCACGAACCTCGCCCCGCCGCTCTTCGTCTACTCGGTGGACGCAACCACGGTGGCCCCGAAGTTTCCCGGCTGCCAGTGGATTTACTGCGCCTGTGAGTTCCTCTGGAGCGACGTGATCCGCTTGGACGACAAGTTCGAGGTGAGCTCCAGGCTGACCGATGTCGAGAAGAAGTCTTCGGAATTCTCGCCTCTCTGGGTGATGCAGACAGGCGAGGTCGACTACTTCGCCAACGGCGCACATGTCTGCCGGGCCACGAACAAGATCGCCCGGATGCTCCGCGGCGAGCACCTGCGCCGGGCGCGGGGCGGCAAGCTCAAGTACGAGCCGCGGCCGACCCAGCGCTACACCCCGGAAGAGCTCGACAAGATCGAGCACGACGTGTTCGCCGAGGAGATCCGCGGCGCCGAGAGCCGCTTCTGGGAGGACGTGTCGGTCGGCGACGAGTTGCAGCCTGTGGTCAAGGGCCCCCTGACGGGCACCGATATCGTCGGCTGGTATGCGGGGGTCCACGGTGCCCGTCCGTATGGCGGCACGAGCGAGCTCGTCTACAAGTACCGCCGCCAGCACGCCGACTTCCACTTCAACGAGGTGACCGGGCGCACGCGACTCAGCCGGGCGCGGGCACCTCGAGGTACAGACCGGGGTCGACGTTGGGATGGGGGGCGCCTACGACATCGGCCCTCAGAGGATCTCGTGGGCAGGCCATGTCGTTACCAACTGGATGGGCGACGACGGCTTTCTCCGTCATCTCGACATCGAGGTACGTCGCCCGCACCTCCTCGGCGACACGCTCTGGTGGAAGGGAATCGTCAGCAACAAGTACGTCGACGGCGACTACTCGGCTGTCGACTTGGACCTCTTCGCCGTCAATCAGATGGGCGACAGGTCGGCATGGGGCACGGCGACCGTGTACCTCCCGTCGAAGAAGTCCGGTCCCGTCGTCCTGCCGGTGCCGACCGCCTTCGGATCCTGATCCCTTCGGGTCGACGCTGGAGCACGCGTGCTTGTCAAGACAATTCTCGATCGGGTGCCCTTCTCCGATCGCACGCCCACGACCCTGCTGCGCCAGGGCACTCCTGACGACGGATTGTGCGTGGTCGACGCGAAGAGCGGAGAGCGCTTCTCGCGCACCGACCTCCTGGGGCTCGCCTGGCAGGTGGCCGACCGCCTCGTCGAACTGGGCGTCGAACCGGGCGACCACGTCTGTTGGGTCGCCCCGACGTCGGTGGAGAGCATTGCCATCTGGATGGGTATCGGCCTTCGTGGCGCAGTCGACGTCTGCATCAACGACGCGCTGAAAGGAAGGGTCTTCGATCACATAATCGAGGACGCCGACCCGACAGCTGTGCTGCTTCATGTCGATGCCGGCAGCGGGCTCGAGTCGATCGCCGAGGCATGGGACGGGCGTCGCAACTTGAGGACGATCCGGATGGGAATCGATGACGGCGGCGGCGCGGATGGGAACAGGGCGACCCTCACGGCCGACATCGAGCTGCGGCGCGCGGTCGGGATCGGCACGGCCGCAAATCACCGCGAGCCTGTCGTCGTTCCCCGACCCGAGGAGCGCTCGGCCATCGTCTACACCTCCGGCACCACCGGCCCGTCCAAAGGTGTATTGCTCTCGAACCACCAGCAGTTCTTCCTCGGGTCGACGTTCTCGGAGAATTTCCTCATCGAAGCGGACTCGGTGCTCTACCATTACTCGCCCTACCACCACATCACCGGCCGGCAGCTGTTCATCGCCGCGCTCCTGACGGATGCAACGCTGGTCGTGCGGAACCGTTTCTCGCGAGAGACCTTCTGGGCCGACGTCAACGCCTTCGGGTGCACCCACGCCATAACCCTCGGCTCGGCCGTGCCACTCCTGCTCGATTGGAAGAGCAAGCAGAGCCGCAACGACGGCTCGCTTCGCTTCGTGTGGGCTTCGCCCGCCATGCCGAAGCCCTACGCCGAGCTCGAGAAGCGCTTCAATGTACGCGTCGCCGTTCCGTATGGCAGCACGGAGCTGGGCATCGTCACCAAACCGCACCTGGCCGATGGCGAGGTGCCCTACGGCAACAGCGGCCAGGTCGGCGAGTACTACGAGATCCAAATCGTCGACGAGTTCGACCAGGTCGTAGAGCCCAGCACGATCGGAGAGATCGTCGTGAGGCCACGGCTTCCCTGGACCTCGCTCCTCGGCTATCTCAACCGGGACGAGGTGACCGTCGACGCCCTGCGGAACTTCTGGTACCACACCGGCGACCTCGGGCGGCTGACCGAGGACGGATACCTCATCTTCGTCGACCGTAAGAAGGACTTCATCAGGACCAAGGGGGAGAATGTCTCTTCCGCCGAGGTTGAGAACGTCCTCATGGGCCACCGTGCCGTGGCGGATTGCGCCGTGATCCCGGTGCCGTCGCAGCTCGGCGAGTCCGACATCGTCGTCGTGGTGATGGTCTCCGACGGAGAGGAATTCGAGCCCGAGGAGTTCTACCTCTGGTGCGCCGCCGAACTTCCGTACTACATGGTTCCTCGCTACGTGCGGATCATCGACGACCTCCCCCGTGGCGCCTCGGGCAAGGTGGAGAAGTACAAGCTGGCAACAGACGGCCTCGTGCCTGAAATCTGGGACTCGCTCGCCAACGGCTACAGAGCGAGCCGCCGTGGTGTGGTCCGCTCCACGCCCGCTGCCCGGGAAGCCGAGTGACGGCGATCTCCGAGCCGCTCGCCGGGCAAACCACTGTCAGCTTCCTCGGCCTGAGCCGGGCGACGATGTACGCGGCACGCCTGCTGAGGGACTTCGGCGCTCGATCCCTGCTCGTCGCCGACCGGGAGTTGTCTGACGCCGAGCGGCTCGTCACCGAGCGAGGCGCTGAGGTCGAGGTCCTGGCCCCGGAGGATCTTCCCGCTGCGCTCGAGGGGTCGGAGCCATGCGCGGTGATCTCGCACGGCGTCGCCTCCCTCGGGGAGTGCGCCGTCGACGACTACAACCGCATTGAGCTGGCCTGGATCGACGACGACGAGGCGGGCGGCAGCGATGCCTTGTCCCAGGCGGTCGCCGGAGTCTCCTGTGCCATCGGCCGCGAGCACGACCCGCCCCTCTGGTTCCCGTACCGCATGGGCGAGTACATCCTGGGCGCCAACGCGGTGGGACTCGTCCTGCTGCTCGAGCTGCAGGGCTTGCGCGGAGAGGTGGCTCAGCTCGCTCTCTCCGACCTCTGGGCGTACGCGGCCGGGACCAACTGGATGCTCTGTGTCCCCAAGGGCATCCCCTACGTACGTGCCGGCCGTCGCAGCCCGGGCAATGGAGGTGTCTATCCGCAGCGCCTCTTCCGTGCACGCGACGGCTTCGTGACGCTCCTCTGCCGATCGAGCCGCGACTGGCAGTCCTTCCTCAAGGCGATCGGATCGCCGGAATGGGCCGAGGCCGATCGTTATCACGACCTCGTCTCCATGGCCGTCGTGTATCCGGACGAGGTCGACGCTCTCGTCGAGAAGGAGACAGCCAAGTACTCGAAGTCCGAGCTCTTCGCCATGGCCCGCGAGTTCGGCTTCCCGATGGCTCCCGTCAGGCAGCCGGCCGATGTCATCGAGGACGAGTACTTGGGGCGTCAGGGCTTCTGGGTGGACTCCGCCGACGGGAGCGTGCGGCTGCCCGGCAGCCTTTGGCGGGAGGAGACCTGGATCGAGAGCCCGCCTTTGGTAGAGCCCGCCACGCCGCGCCGTGCACGGCCCCGACCTGCGAAGGGCGCCGTTCCCTGGGATCTCAGCGGCTGGCGCGTGCTCGACCTGAGCTGGGTCTGGGCCGGGCCGATGGTCGGCTCGACGCTGGCTGATCTCGGCGCAGAGGTCATAAAGGTCGAGCACGAACACCGGCTGGACAACATGCGACTCAGGGGGAGGTTGCCCGGCGCGACGAAGATGCCCGAAGGAGTCGACCCGCGCGAGGTCGACCCGCTCTTCCACAACGTGAACCGCGGCAAGAAGAGCATCCTCTTGGACATGAAGCATCCCGACGGCCGGGAGCGCTTTCTCGAGCTCGTCGCCGAGAGCGACGTCGTCATCGAGAGCTTCCGTCCGCACGTCCTCTCGTCTTGGAACCTCGGCTTCGAAGCGTTGCAGAAGGCGAATCCCTCGATCGTCCTCCTCTCCCTACGAGGCCTCGAGCTGGACGAGTCCTTCGGGGCATCCGGCTTGCGGTCCTACGCCCCGATCACCTCGAGCCTCTGTGGCCTCGAGAGCCGGATCCGCTACGTCGGTGACGACGACCCCACCGGCGGTATGGGAATAGGCATCTCGGACCCGGTGGCCGGTTGGCATGGGACGACGCTGGTCCTGGCAGCCATGCTTCTCCGAGTCGAGCGCGGCTCGGGCGGTTGGGTCAGGCTGTCGCAGCTGGAGACGCTGGCGTCCTCGCTGACCGACATGTACCTCGATGCGCAGGGGGTCCCCGTCGACGGGGCGGCCGACCTCGAGAGCCGCGTCGTTCGATGCCGGGACGGCGACCTCATGGTGGCCGCACCATCTGAAGCGTGGCGAGACCTGGCAGCAGAGGTGAGCCTCGAAGCAGGATCATGGCGCAGTGCCGCGTCAGCGACAGCGTTTGCCGGGCAGGCTGCTTCCTTCGGAGGACTCGCCCGCCCGATCCTGCCGGCCGAGGCGCATCAGGAGATGGCCGGGTTGACCGGTCGGGCGGTGCTCCAGCAAGTCGACCATGCCGCCATCGGCGCCGAGGATCTCTACAACTCGGGCTGGAGGGTGAACGGCACCGCGGTCAAGCCGCAGCGGAGCGCCCCGCTCATCGGCCAGGACACCGTCGCGCTGGCTGGCGACCTTTTGCATCTCACGCCCGACGAGATTCAGAACCTCAAATCGGATGGATTGCTGGCCTGACCGGCCCAGTCCGGTACGACAGTGCTGAGCTTCGAGACCCGGGGCCGGGTCGGGCTCATCACGCTGCAGCGGCCCGAGGCACGAAACGCCATCAATCGCGAGATGACCGCCGGAATGGAGTCCGCCATCGACGAGATCGAGTCGAACGACGAGATCTGGGCGGCCGTCATCGCCGGCGACGGTCCGGTCTTCTCCGCTGGGGCCGATCTCAAAGTGATCAGTGCCGGGCGCCGCGGCGAGCTCCATACCGAGCGGGGAGGCTTCGCCGCGCTCGTCAGGCGGGCGCGTCGCAAGCCGCTCATTGCCGCCGTCGAGGGACCGGCGCTCGCCGGTGGATTCGAAATCGTCCTCGCCTGCGACCTCGTCGTGGCTTCCTCGGCCGCCTCCTTCTCTCTCCCCGAGGTGAAGCGATCCCTCGTCGCCGCGGCGGGCGGCTTGTTCCGGCTCCCGCGAGTGCTCCCGCGGAACGTCGCCCTCGAGCTCCTCATGACAGCCGAGGTGCTCGGTGCCGAGCGGGCCTTCGCACTGGGCTTGGTCAATCTGCTGACTGAACCGGGTCGGGCGCGCCCGGCGGCCTTGGAGATGGCCGAGGCGATCACGGGGAACGCCCCGTTGGCGGTGCAGCGCTCTCGGGCCCTGATGCTGAGCTCCCTCAGCGGCGTGGCGACCGATGAAGAGCTCTGGGAGCAGTCGCATCACGCCATGGAGGAGATGCTGGCGAGCGAGGACGGAAAGGAGGGTCCGAGGGCCTTCATCGAAAAGCGCCGCCCGGTGTGGTCCGGCCGCTCGGGGGGTGCGTTGTTGCGCTTACGCCTGAGCCTGTCGAAGGTTCATTCGCGGCTTTGGCGCTGGCGGGGCCAATCGATGGTATCCAATACAAGGGTAGAGTCACCGCCTTCCTGTAGGCTGTCCACCGCAGATGCCTGCAGGGTGGTCGGAAAGGAAAGGGCGGCATGACGTGCGAAGGGCAGAGAAGGTCGCTCAATCTTTAGCGCGCGAGATCGTAAACCAGATCGCCAATTCCAATCTCCCGCCTGGCACCGTCCTCGAGTCCGAGACCGAAATGATGGAGAAGTTCGGTGTCAGCCGGGCGTCTCTTCGCGAGTCGCTTCGCATCCTCGAGATGCTCGGGCTCCTCTGGATGAAGCCCGGTCCCGGAGGCGGACCGGTTGTCGATGTCGTCGACGGCCGCGACTTCGGCGCGACGACTTCGCTCTACTACCAGCTGGCCGGCGCAACGTACCTGGAGATCGTTGAAGCGAGGGTGCTTCTCGAGCCTTCGGCGGCGAGACTGGCCGCCGAGAGACGGACCGACGCCGACGTCGAGGCCCTGACGGCGTTCAGCATGCAGGCCCGCTCGGCCGATCTCGCTGTCGACCCACAGTTCCGGAGGGCCGGCCAGGACTTCCACGGACTGCTCGCTGAGATGACCGGTAACCGAGTGCTCAGCCTGCTCGTCCGGAGCTGCACGGAGGTGTTCGGCGGCCACGTCGAATACCTCTATCCCGTCGCGGCGCGGCCCGAGGTTCTCAACGTCCACGACGCCATCTCGGCAGCAGTCGTGGGCCAGCAAAGCGAGCTTGCGGCCGCGCTGATGAAGGCGCACATGGAGGAATACCTACGATACGGCCGAGAGCTGTTCGCAACCAAGATGGACGACGTCGTGCAGTGGTGATGGGCGTGCTCACCACAGCAATTTGCTGACGCGTCATTCTCCGTCTCAGCCAGAGCCATTTCGGGCTTCCAACCGCAAGCCCCCTCGGTCAGGCACGCCCTCTTCGTTTTTCGGTCGGCATTGCCGACTCCGCGTTGCCATGATAAACTCTAGTAACCATTCGACTAGTATTCGTGGCAGGTAAAAATGACGATCACGACTCACGATCGCGCAGGTGCGTCGCACGCCACCCGGAGCAGTCTCCCCTACCTCGTGGTCTCGGGTGACTCCCATGCCGGACCGGCGCTCAAGGGACCGCTTCGCGAGTACTGCCCCGGCAAGTACCGCCAGCAGTACGACGAATATGCCGATCTGCTCGAAGCGCGCGGCGACATGGGAGTGCGTCAGGACGTGCGCGGCATCCGGGAGGGGCTCGATGCGGTTCCTGGCCCGGTCAACCTGTCGCCCGAGGCCGTGGCCGAGGGTCGGGCGACGCTGGAAAAGACCCGGCGTTGCCAGGGATCGCTCGATCCAGATGCCCGGCTGAAGGACATGGACGCCGACGGCATCACGTCCGAGGTGATCTTCGCCGGCGCTCAGAACGGCAACGAGCTGCCGTGGATGGGCGGGTTCGACGCCGGATCGGTTGAGAACGACCCAGAGCTTCGTGCCGTCGGCAGCCATATATGGAATGCCTGGCTCGCCGACTTCACCTCCGTTGCCCCCGAACGGCTGCTCGGGGTGATGCAGATCCCGATCTGGGACATCGACGCGGCGATCGAAGAGGTCAAGTGGGGAGCAGAGCACGGTCTGCGGGCAATCAACCTGGCCGCGCCGCGCCCCGATTACCCGGCGTACAACGAAGACGTCTACGAGCCCTTCTGGGCCACGGTCGAAGAAGTGGGTCTCCCCCTCGTCACTCACAGCGCGAGCGGCGAACGAGGCTCGGGCCTGAAGGGCCGCGGCTCCCTCATGCTCTGGCTGTCAGAGGTGCTCTGGCTCAGTCGGCGCGGTCTGGGCCAGATCATCTACGCAGGCGTGTTCGACCGGTATCCGAAATTGAAGCTGATGTTCGTCGAGCAGCGAGGCTACTGGGTGCGCCAGACCCTCGACGAGCTTGACTCCGCCTACTACGGCGTGCCGACGAACGCCGCCATGCCGCTTCTCGGCGGCGTCGTCGAGGCGCCGCAGAAGAGCCCGA
Organism: uncultured Acidimicrobiaceae bacterium; assembly: GCA_963828505.1. Lineage (GTDB taxonomy): Bacteria > Actinomycetota > Acidimicrobiia > Acidimicrobiales > RAAP-2 > Bog-473. The sequence continues at coordinate 27,767 of CAWHFM010000023.1, read as the reverse complement.
GCGAGTACTGGGCCGAGAACTGCATCGTCGCCGACAGCTTCATGGCGCCCTTCGAAGCCGCCATGCGGCACGAAATTGGCATATCGACGCTCATGTGGGGCTCCGACTACCCGCACCTCGAGGGGACCTGGCCTCGTACCAAGCAGGCCATGCGCAACACCTTCGCCGGCATCCCGGAAGACGATGTGAGGACAATCCTCGAGCACAACGGCGTCAGGGTGTTCAACCTGGACGTCGAGGTGCTGCGGCCGGTGGCCGACAGGATCGGCCCGACGCCCGAAGAGGTGTTCGCTCCCCTGGCCGAGGACGAATTCCCCGCCTACCACGGTCTGGCTTTTCGAGAGGCGGGAAGCTTCCACTAGGAGTTGCTCCGGACGCCGCCGGCCCTTTGACTGACCGGCGACGGACGTGCTGGCGTCGTATCTCACAGAACAGGACACGCAATTGAAGGACTTTCGCGGCAAGGTTGCAGTTGTCACGGGCTCCGGTAACGGCATAGGTCGGGCCATTGCGAAGAAGCTCCACGACGAGGGCATGAAGGTCGTGTTGGCCGACATCGAGGAGTCAGCCCTCAAGGAGGCGGCCGACGCGATCGGGGGTGGTGACGATGTGCTGACCGTGCAGACAGACGTCTCACGCCTCGAGGACATTCAGCGGCTGGCCGACGCCACGATCGATCGCTTCGGGGCTGTGCACGTCCTCTGCAACAACGCCGGCGTGAACGCCTACGGATTTACCGTCTGGGAGGCGCCCGACGAGACCTGGAACTGGGTATTCGGGGTCAACATCTGGGGCGTCGTCTACGGCATCCGGGTCTTCCTGCCGTTGATGATGGAGGAGGGGGAGGGCCACATCGTCAACACCGGATCGGGTGCCACCCTCATCAGTGCACCACTTCGGTCCGCTTACGCTGCCAGCAAGCACGCTGTCTACGCCATTTCGGAGTCGCTGCACGCCGAACTGGCCAAGCGCGAGTCGCCCGTGAAGATCTCGCTGTTCATCCCCGGCAGACACAAGACGACGATTCGCGAGTCGTCGAAGCGTTGGCCGGAGCGACTCGGAGACGTCGCCGCCCTCGGGCCTGACGGCCTCAACTCCAGCGTGCCGATGACGTCTGAGCTGGGTGCGGAAGACCCGAGCACGGCGGCCGAGACCGTCTTCGAGGCGCTGAACAGCGGTCGCTTCCTCGCCATGCACCACACCAAGACGGGATACGCCGCGATGGCGACCAGGCTGAACGAGATGGCCGGCTTCGACCCAGTCCTGTAAGGCCCGGGTCAGACTTCTTTGAACCCGACAACGATTCCGATGGGAGCCGCACCGACGTGAGGACCGAACTGTCCCAGTTGGAGATCGACCAGTTCCGCGCCGCGGGCTTTGTCGTGATACCCCACCTCCTGGGCGACGATGAGCTCCGCGCCTGGCGAGCCATGGCCGAGGCCGAGGTGGCCGCCAACGCCCGGACTGCGCACTACTCGATTCGGGCATCGGGGATGGCGAAGGGCGACCCAGCTTGGGCAGCAATCACGCGGGACCCCCGGCTGGCCCAGATGGCGGCGACGCTGGTGGGTGTCGCTTCGGTGCGTCATGCAACTGATCACATCTCCTACTCGGAGCCGAATTGCCCGCCGACGCCATGGCACTGTGTGATCCACGAAGGTTTCTTCTCCGACACGCGCCAGGCTGTCGGGATCCAGGTGCAGCTCGACGCGAACACCGTGCAGAACAAGGCGATGCTCTTCCTGCCCGGCACTCACCTCTCGGCCCCCTTCGGCCGCCGGCACGACACGTCGCCGGCGCTCGACCCGACGAGAACATTCTCGTCTATCTTCGAGGACGTGCCCGAATGGCGAGAGATCGATCCCGTTGCCGTGGAGTGCGACGCCGGGAGCGCGCTGTTCTGGAACCTCGCGGCCGTGCACGGTTCGGGTTCGAACATGACGAGGCAGGTGCGAAGGTACGTGGGTACTTCCTTCATCCCCGCCGACGCCACCTGGAACGGCCAGGCCGGGTCCGTCTCGCGCCAGACCGCTTTCGAGCTCGAGGCGGGCCAGGTGCTCGATACACCGGACACCCCGGTGGTCTGGCCAGTCCCCGCCTAGGGCGACGACCCGTGGCTACGGAAGGCCCGGACGACGGCTGCGGAAGCGTCGCCATAATCACCGGCGGTTCACGCGGCATCGGTTTCGCGGTGGCACACCGCTTTCTTGCCGACGGCTGGCGGGTCTGCATAACCGGCAGGCGCGAAGCGCAGCTCAGTTCCAGCCGCGACGCCTTGCAGGAGATCGGTGGGGCGGTCCTCGCTTTCGCCGGAGCGGCCGAGGACGAAGAGCACCAAGTGTCGGTCGTCGATGCCGTCCTCGCCCAGTTCGGCCGGGTGGACGTACTCGTGAACAACGCCGCGGCCTCGCCCTTCTACGGGCCGATGCTCGCGGCGAGCCGCGGGCAATTCACGCGCGCCCTCAGTGTGAATGTCGTGGCGCCCTGGTCGTGGATCAGGACCGTGACCGAGAGGTACATGGCCGAGCACGGGGGCTCGGTCGTCAACGTAGGGTCCATCGGAGGCACATACCCCATCCGCAACGTCGGTCTCTACAACACGAGCAAGGCGGCTCTCACCCACATGACCAAGCAGCTCGCGCTCGAGCTCTCCCCTGGAATCCGGGTGAACACCGTCGCTCCTGCGACGATAAAGACGAACTTCGCCCGCGCCAAGTACGAAGGGCGCGAAGAGGAGGTCTCCGACCAGTTCCCGCTGAAGCGGATGGGTACGGTGAAGGAGGTGGCTGGCGTCGTAGCGATGCTGTGCGACGGGTCTCTCGATTGGATGACCGGCCAGACGATCGTCCTCGACGGCGGAGCGTCGCTCATCCAGGGTGTCGATTAGTTGTCCCCCTGGCCGCGCCAGGTCGACTTCGCCCGCCTCGTCGCCCCGGGCGATGTCATCACTTGGGGCCACGGCGGCGCCGAGCCGACGGCACTGCTCTCATCCCTGATCGAACAGCGACACGGGCTCGGCGGGCGGGTCCGCCTTTTTCTGACGGGTGTCGGGCTGTCTGAGCTCCTCCGGCCCGAACAGGCGGACGTCTTCGACTTCAGCGGGATCGGCGGGCTCGGCACCCACGGGCGCCTCGCCCGCGCCGGGTGCCTCGACGTAGTCCCGGTCAGGTACTCGGACATGCCCAAGCTCCTGCAATCGGGCCGGCTGGGTATCGATGTGGCGCTCGTCCAAGCCAGCATGCCCGACTCCGATGGGAACATCAGTCTGGGGGCGACCGTCGACCTCACGCACGATGTGCTCGCCTGCGCCCGGCTCAAGATCGCCGAGATCAACCCCAATGTTCCGTTCTCGCTGGGCAACTCGCTGGTGTCGTTGGACACATTCGACGCCTGCGTTTATTCGGAGATGCCGCTCGTCGAGGCGCCACAGCCTGCCCCGGCGGGCCCGGCGGAGAGGGCGATCGCCGATCGCGTCGTGTCACTCATCTCGAGCGACAGCACGGTCCAACTGGGCATCGGCTCGCTCGCCCTCGAGGTTGCCAAGCGCCTGCAACGGCGACAGAACCTCGGCATTCACTCGGGGATAATCACCGACGAGCTCATGGATCTCATCGTCGCCGGCGTGGCAGACGGGTCGGCGAAGGAGATCGATGCTGGTCGGGCCGTCGCCGGCGGACTCGTCGGCACTCGCCGCCTCTACGACTTCGTCGATCACAATCCGAATGTCGCACTGCGCGAGACCTCCTACGTCCTCTCGGAGGAGGTGCTGGCGAACTTCGCACGTTTCGTCTCCATCAACAGCGCCCTCCAAGTGGACCTCTCCGGTCAGGTGAACGCCGAGTCGAGGTCGGGCTACGTCGCCGGCGCCGTCGGCGGTCAGGTCGACTACGTGCGTGCCGCCCGGCGCTCGGCCCAGGGGATCTCCATCATCGCCTTGCGTTCGACCACGTCCGCAGGCGAGTCGAGGATCGTCACTTGTCTCGACCGGGGCGTCGTGACGACGGCGCGGAGTGAGGTCGACATGGTCGTCACCGAGCACGGGATGGCCGAGTTGTCGGGGGCCTCCCTGAGCGAGCGTGCCCTCAGGCTCGTGGCCGTAGCGGATCCGTCGCACCGCCGGCGCCTCCTCGACGAGATGCGGCAGGCAACTTGACAGATCTCCCTTGACGTCACCCCGGTGACCTCAATACCCTGATACTCATCATGATGGAACAGCGCCGCCTGGCGCGTCTCTCATAAAAGGGGCCTGGGCAGAGAGCTCGACATCTCGGTGTCGAAGGAGAGGACATGTCTGATTTCCGCGAAGTGGGTCAGAAGCTCAGCAACTGGGGAAGGTGGGGCGCCGAAGACGAGCGCGGGACCACCAATCTCATAACTGAGGAGTGCGTCGCCGCGGCGGCCCGTACCGTCAAGAAGGGCAAGGTCTTCGACCTTGGGCTTCCCCTCGATGAGAACGGACCGCAGCTCGGGGGCGGCGGGCGCATCAACCCGGTCAGGCTGATGACAGCAACCGGGAGGGACGGGATACACCAGCCCGGAGGCGGTACTGGAGCCGATGACTGGGTCATCATGCCGCTGCAGGCGGCGACCCACTGGGACGGCCTGGCCCATTGGTACTATGACGACAAGATCTACAACGGCTTCCCGTCGACCTCGGTGACGTCGAAGGGGGCGCTGCGAAACGGCATCCACCACCAGGCCAAAGGGATCACCGGCCGGGGCGTGATGCTCGACATCGCCCTGCACAAGGGCGTCGAGGCGCTCGACATCGGGTATGTGATCACGCCGGACGACCTCGACGAAGCGGTCGACAAGCAGGGCATCGACCCTGGTCCCGGAGACATCCTCATGATCCGGACCGGGCACATCAAGCGATTCCTCTCCGGTGGCGCGACCGCCTACACGGGACCGCAGGAGCCGGGCATCGGAATCGACTGCTGCGAATGGATCCATGTCCGTGACATCGCCGCGGTGTGCGCCGACAACCACGGCGTCGAGGTTCTTCCCTGCGAGGACCCCGAGCAGTTCCTCCCGGTTCATTCGGTGCTGATCCGAGACATGGGGATGTCACTGGGCGAGAGCTGGAACCTCGAGGAACTGGGCGAAGACTGTAGGCAGGACGGCGTCTGGGAGTTCCTCGTCGTCGCGCCGGTCCTCAAGTTTACCAACGGGCTCGGCACTCCTCTCAACCCGCTGGCCTTCAAGTAACCGCCCGCCGGAGAGCCGCGCGCTCCCGAGCGCCGACAGACGTAGATCCTCGCACGAAGGAGGCAGGACGATGCGAACAGAGGTGAGCAAGTACGAGATCGACTCCTACCGGGTGAACGGATACATCATGATCCCGGCCTTCCTCGACGACGATGAGCTGGCGGCGTGGCGGGCCAAGGCTGACGCCGAGGTCGCCAAGTCGCCCAAGGGGGCCCATTTCTCCATCCGTGCCCGAGGTCTCGTCGAACGAGACGCGGAGTGGGCGTCGATGTTGAGAGATACCCGTCTGGCACGGGTGGCCGCCGCCCTCGAGGGGCTGGACGGCGTCCGCTATGGCGGCGACGCCATCTCCTACTGCGACCCGAACTGTCCGCCGACACCGTGGCATTGCGGGCTGCACGAGGGTGACAAGGTCTTCGACACCCGTCAGGCGATCGGCGTGCAGATGCAACTCGACGACAACACCGTTCAGAACAAGGCGATGGTGTTTCTGCCGGGCACGCACAAGACCGCTCCGTTCGGCAAGCGGTTCGAGACCTCGCCCGCCCTCGACCCCGGGAGGTCGTGGGAGGCGATATTCGATGCGGACCCGTCCTGGCGGGACATCGACCCGTTGCCCGCGCTCGGACCGGCGGGAAGCGCCTTGTTCTGGAATCTGGCGACCGTCCACGCCTCGGGCTCGAACATGACGAGGTTCACCCGGCGCTACGTCGGGATCAGCTGGATACCGGCGGATGTCCGTTGGAACGGCACCCAGGCGAGCTTGCCCGACGACGCCGTCAGCCAGCTGATGGCGGGCGACGTGCTCGATGTGCCGCAGTTCCCGCTCCTTCTGGCGGCCGCACCCTCAGGTAGAAGTCACTTATAATGGTTATAGTGGTTTGAGCGCCACTGCGACTGCGAGGCGGCGATCGGAGGCTGGCATGCAGAGGGAGACAGTCGTCATCGCCAACTGCGGTGGCTTCTGGGGTGACGACCCAACTGCAGCCCGCCGGCAACTGGCCGGAGGTCACGTCGACTACCTCGTGATGGACTACCTGGCCGAAGTCACGATGGCCATACTGCAAAAGCAGCGGCAGCGGGATCCGAAGGCCGGTTACGCCTCGGACTTCCTCGTGCAGCTCGAAGACGTCCTCGCCGACTGCGTCGCCCGCGGCGTGGTCGTCGTGAGCAACGCAGGGGGTGTGAACCCCGTCGCCTGTTGCGAGGCGATTCAGGCACTTGCCGGCGAACTCGGCATCGCCGACGCGGTCCGGGTCGGCGTCGTCGTCGGCGACGACCTGTTCGACCAGCTCGACGACCTGCTGGCCGGCGGGGAGGAATTGGCCCACGCCCACTCGGGCCGTCCGCTCGCTGACGTGCGTGATTCCGTGCTCTCGGCCAACGCCTACGTCGGGTGCGCCGGGATCGTCCAGGCCCTCAAGATGGGCGCCAACGTGATCGTCGGCGGCCGACTGACCGACACGGCTCTCGCCCTCGGCCCGCTCGTCCACGAATTCGGCTGGTCCGAAGACGATTGGGACAGGCGGGCGAGCGGCATCGTCGCCGGCCACATCATCGAGTGTGGGCCGCAATGTACCGGCGGCAACTTCACTGACTGGCGAAGTGTCGACCGCACGGCGCCGATCGGCTACCCCATTGTCGAGGCTTCGCCGGACGGGTCGTTCGTTGTGACCAAGCACCCGGGTACCGGCGGACTCGTGACGGTGGAGACGGTGAGCGAGCAACTGCTCTACGAGCTCGGCGCCCCCCAGTACCTGTCGCCGGACGGCGTGGCCGATTTCGGCTCCATCCAGCTGAAACAACTGGGACGCGACCGCGTCAGCGTGAGCGGCGTCCGCGGCGGGCCACCGCCCGCGACCTTGAAGGTCTCCGTCAGCTATGCGCACGGGTACCGCATCTTCGGGAGGATCATCGTCACGGGCCCGGACACTCTCGCCAAGGCCCAGGAGGCGGCGGACATCTTCTGGGCGGCGGCAGGCGGGAGGGAACTCTACGAGCAGACGAGCACGCAGTTCGTCGGGTGGAACGCCACACACCCCCCGCTCGCGACCTGCGAGCCGGGTGAGGTGCTCGTGCAAGTCGCCGCACGAGATCAAGCGCGGTCGAAGCTCGAGGAACGCTTCGCCCCGTTCGTGGTCGGCACAGGGCTCGGCTCGGTGCCGGGCTTCGGTCTTCCCGCAGATCAGGGCCGTCCCCGGGTGTCGGAGGTGGTCGGGTATTGGCCGGCGTTCATCGGGAGGCAGAACGTCGAGGTCGAGGTCTTGATCGACGACCGGAGGGCCACCCTCGCCGCCACCCCGGCGTGCCCTGCGACGAGGCAATTCGTCGATGTCGCGGCGCCTGTCTTCACTGCGCCACCGAGTGGAGGAGAGATGGTCGACGTCGCCCTGGCCGAGCTCTGCCTGGCGCGCTCGGGGGACAAGGGTGACTGCTGCAACGTGGGCGTCATCGCGCGGAGCGACGCCATCTTCTCCTGGATGCTCGAGTGTCTGAACACCGACCTCGTGAAGGAACATTTCGCGGGAGTCTGCCGGGGTGCGGTGGAACGCCACATCTTTCCCAACTTGCGGGCCGTCAACTTCCTCCTCGAGGAGAGCCTGGGCGGCGGAGGGACGAGCTCCATCCAGCTGGACGCGCAGGGAAAGACCTATGCCCAGTACCTCCTCGCCGCGCGGGTAGTCGTCGACAAGAGGCTGCTTCTGAGCTCAGCCTCATGAGCGACGTGCGTGCCCGCCTCCGCGAGGTCGCTCGGGCGTCGCCGCAGCGCATCGTCTTTCCCGAGGGCGACGACCCGAGAGTTCGGCGTGCCGCCGATGAGTTGGCCAAGAGCGGTCTCGCTGTTCCGATTATGCTCTCTTCCCGGGCCTCCGAGCGATCGTTGCGGCGATACGCCGAGATCCTCTCGGCGAGGCGCGGGCGGGGTCCCGAGGACCTGGAGTCCGCTCTACGGGCGGTCGGCAATCCCCTCCTGCGGGGAGCTCTCATGGTGAGTGCCGGTGACGCCGATGGTTGCGTCGCTGGAGCCGTTGCCACGACGGCCGAGACGATCCGGGCGGCGCTGGCCGGGATCGGACTGGCGAGCGGCGTGAGCGTCGTCTCGAGCTGCTTCCTCATGTCCTTCGGCGAAGAGCAGGGCAATGAGGTGCGCCACCTCGTTTTTGCCGACTGCGCGGTCCTCCCTCAGCCCGACGCCCGGCAGCTGGCATCGGTCGCCCTTTCGAGCGCGGCGAGCGCCCGCCTCTTCTTCGACACAGAGCCGGTCGTGGCGCTCCTGAGCTTTTCCACCAAGGGGAGCGCCGACGCCTCGCTCGCTGGCAAGGTTGCCGAGGCGACAGACCTTGTCCGCATGAGCCGCCCGGATCTCTGCGTCGATGGCGAACTCCAGGGCGACGCCGCCCTCGTGCCCGGCATCGCCCGCCTCAAGTGCCCGGACAGCCCGGTGGCCGGTGGTGCCAACGTGCTCGTCTTTCCCGACCTCAATTCCGGCAACATCGCGTACAAGCTCTGCCAGCACCTCGGCGGAGCAGGTGCCATCGGGCCGATCCTCCAGGGCCTGGCCCGCCCCATGAACGACCTGAGCAGGGGTTGCTCGTGGGAGGACGTCAGGGACGTCGCTTGCGTCACCGCCGTGCAGGCGACAACGGCCACGAACGAAGCCATGTCCGCCGATGTAGAGCTGCAGCCAATCTGAAACCCGTCCGCCCGTGCCTTGATGGTCCCGGACATCTCTGATAAACATCATCTTAGAATGGTGAAAGATGGTGTCGCAGAAGCTGTCGTCGTCGTCGGTACCGGCACGATGGGGCGGGGCATCGCTCTGCTCGCCGCCCAGGCCGGCTTCGCCGTCCGACTCGCAGACTCCCAGAAGAAACAGGTCGAGGCTGCCGGCACTTGGGTGGTGGAGCGCCTGCACCGAGACGACCCTGAGCGCGCCGCTGAGCTGGAGGGCAACCTCGCGCTGATGGTCGACGCCACCGCGGCGTGTGAGGGGGCCGACTATGTGATCGAAGCCGTGGTCGAGGACGCCCGGGTGAAGGCGGACGTGCTCGGGCGCGCCGGCGCGGTCGCGGCCAGCGATGCCGTACTGGCGACGAACACGAGCGCCATCTCCATCACCCAAATCGCCTCCATGACCCATCGGTCAGATCAGGTCGTCGGGATGCACTTCTTCAATCCGGCTCACCGAATGAGGTTGTGCGAGGTGATCGAAGGGGTCGCCACGTCGGCTCGCACGAAAGAGCGGGCGATAGAGCTGGCTGGGGCGCTGGGACGCACTCCCGTCGTCTGCACGGACAGCCCCGGGTTCGTCGCCTCACGCCTCAACGTGGCCCTCGGGAACGAGGCCCTCCGCATGCTGCAGGAGGGTGTCGCTACCGCCGATGCCATCGACGAGGCAGCACGGCTCGGCCTGAATCACCCGATGGGGCCGCTCCAGCTGCTCGACATGGTGGGCCTGGACGTCCGACTGGCCGTGCTCGAGACGATGCAGGCGGCGTACGGGGAGGTCTTCCGACCGGTCCCGCTGCACCGGCGACTCGTCGCGGCAGGGAGGCTCGGCATGAAGGCGGGGGCGGGGATCTACGAGTACGACGCCAAAGGCGACAGAGTGCGGTAGGGCCAAAAGGGGAGGAATGAGCAAGACAAGGCTGACCCGGCGTCCGAGGTCGTGGCTTGGACTCGCCGGCAGCCGACTTGCCGTCCCGGGGGATCGCCTCGATTGGCCGCGGTGCTTCGCGTTGGGGAGGGAGATCCGGTGTTCACGCTAGGGAAGCATGTCGTCCGCCTGGTGGTGGTGGTACTACTCGTCAGTCTCGAGACGCTCTGGTTCATCTCGCTGCTCCCCGGCAGTGAGGCGGCTGCTCTCGCCGGCCAGCAAGACCAGCAGCCGGCGGTCATCAATGCCATCACGAAGGAGTTTTCCCTGAACGAGGGCTTCTTCGCCCAGTACTCGCACTGGATCGGCAACCTGGCGACTGGGAACCTCGGTCGGTCACCGCTGACCCAGGTCACCGTCGTCTCGGCCCTGAAGCAGCGCATCCCCGTGACCTTCGAGCTGGCACTTCTTGCGCTGATCGTCGCCTTGCTCATCGCCGTTCCCGTCGCCGTCTACGCGTCCTATCGCCAGGGCAAGCTGGTTGACAAGTGCGCCATGGCGACCTCCTCGGCTTTTTTGTCCATCCCGCCGTTTCTCGCCGCCATCCTTCTCACCTTCCTCTTCGCCGTCACGTTCAAGATCCTCCCCGTCTACGGATGGGTGCCGATAACCCAAAGCCTCGGGCAGAACCTGGACCACGCCGTGTTGCCGGTCCTGGCACTGGCTCTTCCTCTGGCGGCGATCTTCACCCGTTTGCTGCGAAACGACATGGCAGCGACGTTGCAAGAGGACTACATCCTGGCCGCGAGGACAAGAGGCATCGGGGACCGAAAGGTGCTCTTCGGACACGCCCTGCGGCCGTCGGCCGTCTCGCTCGTGACGGTGGCCGGGCTGTCGTTGGCTCAGTTGCTCGGGGGCGCGGTCATCGTCGAGAACATCTTCGCCCTCCCCGGGATGGGGACTCTCGCGGTCCAGTCGATCGTCGAACGCGACTACATCACGCTGCGAGGCATCGTCGTCGTGGCCGCCATTGCCTACGTGGTCGTCAACGCGGTGATCGACATCCTCTATCCGTTGCTCGATCCGCGGGCGCGTCAGGGAGCGAAGAGTTGACCCTCTCTGAAGAGCACCTCGACGTCGAGGAGGAAGAGGTCCGCCTAGAGGCAGAGGGCGTCGTCGAGACCCCGACGATTTCGGAGCCGGACGCGGTAGCTGGCGTAATTCCGGACCCGGCCAGGCGGTCCAGAGCCGGCCTGATCTTCGCGACGACATGGCTGGTCGGCATCACCTTGCTGGCCGTCCTCGCCAACTGGCTCCCGATGGCCGGCCCGTACGTGATCTCCTCCCCGGTCCACTTCCTGCAGGCGCCGGGCTTTCGGCTGCACAATCCTCTCGGCACCGACGAGGTGGGCAGGAGCGAGCTGGCGCGCATCATCTACGGAGCCCGGGCGTCACTAGAGATCGGAGCGCTCTCGACATTGTTCGGCCTGGTGGTCGGCACGATTCTCGGGATCCTCGCCGGCTACTACGGCCGGGCCGTCGACTGGACCTTCGGCCTTTTCACCAGCTCGATGCTCGCCTTCCCACCTCTTCTCTTCCTGCTCACCGCGGTCGCCGTGCTGGCCGCGAGCACGAAGACCTTGATCGGAGCGCTGGCGATCCTCGCCGTGCCGCTGTTCGCCCGCGTGGCTCGGGCGAACACGCTGTCAATCGTCAACCGTGACTTCATCGCCGCCTCGCGTTCGCTCGGCGCGAGTTCACGGAGGATCGTGTTCCGGGAGATCCTCCCGAACGTGCTCCTGCCGATGATCTCCTACATCGGGATCGTGGCAGCCACGCTCATCGTGGCGGAGGGCTCCATCAGCTATCTCGGCCTCGGCGTTCCTCCGCCCACGCCCTCGTGGGGATCGATGATGGCTGACGGCTTCGTCCACATGTCTCAGGACCCGTGGCTCGTGCTGATCCCGGCGCTGGCGTTCTTCTTCACGGTCTACTCACTCAACCTGGTGGGCGACTGGACCCGGACGAGGTTCGGCCGCGGAGGTGTCCGGTGAGCGGCGAGACAGGCGCGGTCTACCAGCTGCAGTTGGACAATCTCGAAGTCGACTTCGCCACCAAGCGCGGGAACCTGAGAGCCGTCGACGGGGTGTCGCTCGATCTCGTTGCAGGCCAAACTCTCGGGATCGTCGGCGAGTCCGGGTCGGGGAAGTCCGTCCTGTGCAAGGCGATCATGGGAATACTCCCGGCGACGGCCACGGTATCGGAGGCGTCGTCGATCCTTTTCGACGGCCACGACCTGCGAAAGCTGGCTCGGAAGGAGGCCCAGGACTTCTGGGGGGCGGAGATCGCCATGGTCTTCCAGAATCCGATGACTTCGCTCACGCCGGTGCTCAAGGTCGGAAGACAGATCGTCGAGCCGTTGCGGGCCCATCTCGGACTCAGCAAGTCGGCAGCTCGCGACCGGGCGCTTCAGGTGATGCGGGACGTCGGGATTCCCGAGCCGGAACGGCGCTTCTCGGAGTACCCCCACGAGCTCTCCGGGGGGCTCCGCCAACGAGTGATGATCGCCATCGCCCTTTCCTGTGAGCCCAAGCTGCTGATCGCCGACGAGCCCACGACCGCCCTCGATGTGACCGTCCAACAGCAGATCCTCAACCTTCTACAGCGCGTCGGCCGGGAACGGGGCATGTCGATCATCCTGGTGAGCCATGACCTCGGCGTGGTGGCGGGCCGGACCGACCGTGTCTATGTCATGTACGGCGGCAAGGTGATGGAGCAAGCCCCGACGAGCTCCCTGGCCAGCGAGATGTGGCATCCCTACTCACGGGCCCTCATGAACTCACGGCCGCGTCTCAGCGCCGCCAGCGGCGGCGAGCTGCGGGCGATCTCCGGACGCCCGCCCGACCTGGTCAACCCTCCGCCCGGCTGCCGCTTCGCACCGCGGTGCGGGTACGTGCAGGAAAAATGCCGCAAGGCGATGCCGGCGGTCGCGGAGGTGAGCGCGTCCGACCATGCTGCGGCGTGCTTCTTTCCCGTCAAGGTCCCGCTGGGGCACGCCGTGCCAGCCATGAACGGCGCCGGCGGCGACGTGAGGGAGGCCAAGTGACCGTCGCGCAACCTGACGAGCACCTTCGAGAGGACGTGCTGCTCCGCGTCGAGAACGTCGTCGTGGAATACCCGAAACAAGGCGGTCAAGTCGTCCATGCGGTCTCGGAGGTGAGCTTCGACATCCGAGCCGGGGAGACCCTCGGGCTGGTCGGCGAGTCCGGTTGCGGCAAGTCGAGCTTGGCGCGGGCGATCATGCAGCTGCCCAAGCCGACGTCGGGATCGATGTTCCTGCGCGGCCGCGATATCACAAGCCTCAAGGGCAAGGAGCTGCGCAAGGCCCGCGCCGAGATCCAGATGATCTTCCAGGACCCGATCGGCTCGCTGAACCCCCTGCGCCGCCTACGGGACATCGTCGCCGAGGGTCTTCAAATCGGAGGAGCTCTCAGCCGTGGCGAGATCGCAGAGCGCGTGCGGGAGATCATTGAGGCCGTCGGTCTCGATCCCGAAGTGGTCGGCGCCCGCCGTCCGCACGAGTTCTCCGGCGGCCAGTGCCAGCGCATCGGGATCGCCCGAGCGGTCGTCGTCAATCCACTCATCCTCCTTTGCGACGAGCCGGTGTCCAGTCTCGACGTGTCCGTTCAGGCACAGATCATCAACCTCCTGCATGAGATGAAGCGCCGCTACGGCTTGACCGTCTTGTTCATCGCCCACGATCTTGCCGTCGTGAAGGCGACCAGCGACCGGGTCGCCGTCCTGTACCTGGGCAAGATCTGCGAGATCGGCGAGGCGAACGCCATTTACGACAGCCCACGCCACCCCTACACGAGAGCTCTCCTCGATGCGGCGCCCGAGATCGAGCACGAGCAGGAGACCCGCCAGTCGGAGCTAGGCGGGGACTTGCCCTCGTCGGTGTCGCCGCCTTCCGGGTGCCGCTTTCGCACACGCTGCCCGCGCGCTGAGGCGATCTGCGCCGAGGAAGAGCCGCGGCTGCGCCAGCTCGGTCCCGACCAGTTCGCCGCCTGCCACTTCCCGCTCGAAGCGTGAGCGAGCCCCTAGTCCACCGGTGCCGCCCGTCCCGGCTGCGCCGCCGAGAAGCAGGGACATGGTTGGCCGGAAAGTGACCGTTCCCGCCGTTACGACGAGCCTCGACCGACAGAGTGAAGCCTTCGAAGCCAATCGGCGCGGGATGCTGCGGCTGCTCTCCGAGCTCGACGAGCTGTTGCGACAGGCGGCGGCGGGGGGTGGCCAGGCGGCCACGGCCCGCCATCGCTCGCGTGGCAAGTTACCGGTACGCGAGCGCATCTCCCTGCTGCTAGATCCCGACTCGCCCTTCCTCGAGCTGAGCCCGGTCGCCGGGTACGCCACCGACTACGCAGTCGGCGGCGGGGCCGTCCTCGGTATCGGCGTCGTCGAGAACACCGAGTGCGTCATCGTGGCAAACGACCCGACGGTGCTCGGCGGCGCCATGACGGAGATAAGCATCCGCAAGATCTTGCGAGCGCTCGAGGTCTCTCGCCAGAACCGTATGCCCTACATACAGCTCGTCGAGTCGTCCGGGGGCGACCTGCGCGGCGTGGGCAGCGACGACGAGGCGGCACGCGTGCTGCGCGAGAACCTCACGCACTTCGCCAGTACGGGTCGGATCTTCCACGACATCACCGAGCTCTCGGCTCTCGGTGTCCCGACCATCTCGGTGGTGTTCGGGAGCTCCACGGCAGGCGGGGCTTACCAGCCAGGCTTGTCTGACTACAACATCTTCGTGCAGGGAGGAGCCAACGTATTCCTCGGAGGGCCGCCACTCGTGAAGGTGGCCACAGGTGAGGACTCCGACTCCGAACAACTCGGCGGCGCCGAGATGCACGCCTCGGTCAGCGGGTTGGCCGACTACCTCGCCGCCAACGAGCACGAAGCGGTGCGGATGGCGCGAAACGTCGTGCGCCACCTCGGTGGACGGGCCAAGCCCGGGCCGGCGAACGACGAGCCGGAGCCTCCGAGGCTCGAGACAGAGGACCTCCTCGGCATCATGCCGATCGACCTGCGATCGCCCGTCGAGGTGCGCGAGGTGATAGGCCGCGTCGTCGACGGGAGCCTCTTTGAGGAGTTCAAACCGCGCTACGGAACGACGCTCGTCTGCGGCTGGGCAGAGATCCACGGATACCGCGTCGGTATCCTGGCCAACAACGGCGTCCTCTTCTCTGAGGCGGCGCAGAAGGCCGCCCAGTTCATGCAGCTCTGCAACCAGTCCTCGACGCCCCTGCTGTTCCTCCAGAACATCACCGGCTACATGGTTGGCCGGGAGTACGAACGCGGCGGGATCGTGAAGCATGGCAGCCAGATGATCAACGCTCTGTCGAACTCGCAGGTACCCCACATCACCGTGATCCTGGGCGCCAGCTACGGTGCCGGCAACTACGGCATGGGAGGGCGGGCGTTCGACACGCGGTTCGTCTTTCTCTGGCCGACGGCGCGGATCGCCGTCATGGGACCCAAGCAGATGGCAGGGGTGATGTCGATCGTCAGGCGCGGGCAGGCAGCCCGGCGCGGCGAGGAGCTCGACGAGGCCGCCGAGGCGGCGCGCACGTCATCGGTCGAGTCCTTTGCCGAAGCCATGTCGATGGCCCGCTACGCCAGCGGACGGGTGGTGGACGACGGCATCATCGATCCGCGCGACACCCGCACGGTCGTCGCCCTGGCTCTGTCGGCGTGCCACAACGCCCCGGTGAGGGGAGCCGACGCCTATGGGGTGTTCCGGCTGTGATGAAGCGCATCCTCATTGCGAACAGGGGCGAAGTCGCCAGAAGGATCGCCCGGACGGCAGCCGCCATGGGCATCGAGACAGCTGCCGTATACGCAGAGGGTGATCGGGACTGGCCCTTTGTCAAAGAGGCGGCGATCGCCATCCCGCTCAGGGGGATGACGCCCAGCGACACCTACCTGAACATCGAACGGCTCCTCGAGGCGGCTGCTCTCGCCGATGCGGACGCGGTCCACCCGGGCTACGGCTTTCTCTCCGAGCGCGCCGCCTTCGCCCGCGCCGTGATCGGCGCCGGCCTCGTCTGGATCGGACCACCGCCGGAGGTCATCGAGGTGATGGGCGACAAGCTCGCCGCGAAGCGACTGATGGGCGAGGCGGGGGTGCCGATCCTCCCTTCGATCGAGGTGGACCGCGACTCCGTCGAGGACATCGACCTCTCGTCGCTCCACTTTCCCGTGCTCGTGAAGGCGGCCGCCGGCGGTGGCGGCAAGGGCATGCGGGTCGTAACCCGGCCCGCCGAGCTCGAGCAGGCCGTACTCGCCGCCCGTCGCGAGGCCGCCTCGGCGTTCGGCGACGCCACCGTCTTCCTCGAGCGGTACCTCGAGCAGGCTCGCCACATCGAGATCCAGGTCGTCGCAGACGAGATGGGAAACGTGATCCACTGCTTCGAGCGGGAGTGCTCCATCCAGCGCCGCCACCAGAAGGTGATCGAGGAAGCGCCCTCGCCCATCGTCGACCACGCGCTCCGCTCGACGATGACCGAGGCTGCCATAACCGCGGCGCGGGCGGTCGGCTATCGCAGCACCGGGACGGTCGAGTTCGTCGTGGAGCCTTCGGGTTCCTTCTGGTTCCTCGAGGTCAACACCCGGCTCCAGGTGGAGCACCCGGTGACCGAGGCCATCACCGGCCTCGATCTCGTGCGCGAGCAGATCCGTATCGCCGATGGCGAGCCCATCTCAGTGACCCAGGCGGACCTCAGCATCTCCGGGCACGCCGTCGAGGCGCGCCTTTACGCCGAAAGCCCCTCGACTGGCTTCCTTCCCGCCGAGGGGACCATCGTCGAATGGCGCCCGGCGCGAGAGCCGGCCGTGCGGTGGGACTCCGGTGTCGAGTCGGGCACCGTCGTCGGAGTGGAGTTCGATCCGATGCTGGCCAAGGTCGTGGCCCACGCGCCCACGCGCGTGGAGGCCGTAGCCAAGCTCGCTCTCGCACTCCATCGGGCACACATTCGCGGGGTGGAGACCAACCGGGACTTCCTGGTGGCGAGCCTCCGCCACCCGGTGTTCGTCAGAGGCGAGGCGACCACCTCGTTCATCGAGAGCTCTGGAGTACGGCTGAAACTCGAGCCGACGACCTACAACATTCGCCTCACCGCCGTGGCCGCGGCCGTCGCGATTCAGCATGAGAACCGCAACGCCGCGCCGGTGCTCCGGTCCTTGCCGAGCGGTTGGCGCAACAGCGTCATGCCGGCCCAGTGCGTCGAGTTCGATGTCTGCGGGGAGACCGTCGCCGTTTCTTATCAGGCCAGGAGGGACGGCTCCTTCTCGGCGAGCGTGGGTCCTTGGAGCGAGGTGATCCGGTTCTCGAGCTCATGCGACGGGAGCATCTCGGTCGATCTCGGCTCCCGCCGGCACCGCTTGGAACTGCTCAAGGACGGCGAGAGGATCTGGGTGCAAGGCCAGGACGGAGACCTCCTACTTCGTCAGCGACCACGCTTCTCCGATCCTGAATCCGACATGCCGGCCGGAGCGCTCGTGGCGCCCATGCCGGGGCGTGTGACCATGGTCGAGGTCGAGGTCGGCCAGGTCGTGGCGAGTGGAGAGCTTCTCCTCGTGGTCGAGGCGATGAAGATGGAGCACCGGATCACAGCACCCCATGAGGGAGTCGTCGCCGACATACTGGTCGCGCCGGGCACGCAGGTCGGGGGCGGCGATCTTCTCGTGGTACTCGCGGAATCGCTTTCAGTGCCGGGCAGGGTGCCTGAGCCCAGCGCCAAGCGTTAGGCGTAGCTCCCCGTGCGCCTGAAGGCCAGACCGAGGTACTCGGGGAACTCATCGGGCGCCAGCGGAGCCGCCAGCTCCGCTGGCCGCGGCCCGATCCTGTCGCTCACCGGCCGAAGCGCCTTCTCGTCGAGGCCGTAGAGCGCGATGCCGTTCTTCTCGAGGATCGACCTGGTGTCGGCTTCGGGCACCTCGGCGAACGTGTTGCGCATCGCCAGCCGGGTGCGTGGCCAGGTGCCCTCGGGATGGGGGTAGTCGGAGCCCCAGAGGACGTTGTCCACGCCAACCTGGTCTCGTAAGGCGACCTCGAACGGTGCGAGGAAGCTCCCGACGACGAAGCAATTCTGCGCCCAGTACTCGCTCGGGCGGCGCGGAGGCGCTTCAGGATCGCCGAGGAGCGCCAGCTCGTACGTCGAGTCCATCTCGCGAAGGGTCTCCGGCACCCAAGCCACTCGCTGTTCGGTGAAGACCAGTCTTAGGCTCGGGTGCCTCTCGAAGACCCCCCCGAAGATGAACTGCCAGAGGGCGCGGCGTCCGAGCCAGTGGATCTCCGAGGCGATGACCATGAAGGAGCCTCGGCCCTGAGTGCCGAGGGGAGGTTCGCCCCCAGCGCTATGGGAGAGAAGGGGCAGCTCCAGATCGGCCGCGGCCGCCCAGAAGGGCTCGTAGACCTCCTCGTTGTAGGCGGGGAAGTCGGACCGCGGCGCCGGGAGGTTGATGGCTCGTAGCCCGTGCTCCCTGCCCCAGGTGATCTCCTTGATCGCCGCGTCCACGTCGTCGATCGGTATCTGCATGACGCCGATGAGTCGCTCCGGGGCTTCGGAGACGAAGTCGGCCAGCCAAGCGTTCCAGATGTGCGATCCGACCGCCTTGAGGTCGGATCCTGCGCTGACGAGCCCGGCGTTGAACCCGCTGCCGAGCCAGGGGAGGATCTCGCCGTTCCCGCCGCCCGCGAATATGACTTCAGCCGTGATGCCGTCGGCATCCATGTCCCGCAACCTCGCGTGGACGTCGGTCTGCCCCAGGCAGTCGAAGGTCGCCTCCAGGGCGGCTTGCCCGGCTTCGCTCTTGTGGGCTGTTATCGGCACGAGCCCGGTCAGACCGACGTCTCCCTTGGAGTCATCCGTGGCGTCCTTGGCAACAAAGAGCCCGGGCACCTGTTCGGTCTCGAGAGCCTTGACGAAATCGTCGTAGGCCCCGAGGTACTCCTTCGGGCAGTAATGCCTCAGGTCGTGCTTGAGCGACGGCCCCGCGTGTGAGTCCCCCGACACGACAAGGTATGGCTTCTGGTCGTCTGCGCCATCGACGGGCATGCGCGTTCCTCCCCAGGGTGAGCTTTCTACGAGCTACAGGCAGGATAGACATTAATGCACATCATTACAAGAGATAGAGCGGCGGCCATCTGGTCATCAATCCGGCCGAATCCGGTCCGCTCACGGGCCTGGAGCAACACAGCGCACCGCGGGCGTCGGCCGGCCGGTTCTGCAACCACGGTTCCCGAGGCCGAAGCAGGCGAAGCGCTCAGGAAGCCGCCGTGTCGCTCATGTCGACCGAGCTCCGTCGATGCGGTCGAACAGATCAGCCAGCACGTCGACAAGCGCCTCGCGCTCCATGGCCAACCGCCCCTGGTGCCACGCCTGGCAGAGTTCGCTCAAGGTGCCGATCTGCGCGTAGGCGACGAGGCGAGCACGAAGGTCCGCCTGCGGGTCTGAGCCAGGGGGTGCCATACCGGCGATGGCAACGTCGATGATCTGGTGCCGAAATGGACCGAGCACGCCGCCGTGGGTCTCGGTGAGCAGGACCCGAGCGAGACATTCGTCGTCCACCAGTGCGCCGACGAAGGCTCCGAGCCATGCCTGCGACGGCGCGCCCGGTCTGGTGGGCCGGAACGGATCGACGCGCTCGGACATCATGGCGATCGCATAGTCGACAACGGCGCTCTGGAGCTCGGCGAGCGACGCGAAGCTTTCGTAGAAGTACCGCTTGGTCAGCCCGGCGGCCACGCACACGCGACCGACACCGAGCGCGCCTGCGCCCTCGGTTCCAGCGATCTCGAAGGCGGATCCCACCAAGCGTTTCCTTCGATCCATACGCCGATCGTCAGCGCTGACCCCACGGAAAGGCATCGTCACCTGGTAGTCCATGTCGGGATCAGCCTAGTTGACACTGTTCAGTATCAAAGTCTACGGTCCTTGACACCAAGGGGTGTTTAAGCAAGGAGTCTGCTCTCGTGCTCTCGACGTCTGTCGACGCTCGAATCGATCTGACCGATCCCGATTTGCTGGCCGATCATCTACCCCTCAATGAGTTCGCCTGGCTGCGGCGGAACCAGCCCATCCGGTGGAATCCGCAACCGTCCATGGTGGGATACGGCGACGCTGGATTTTGGGCGCTCACCCGCCATGCTGACGTCACGGCGGTGACCAGGAGTCCCGGATGGTCCGTGGAGGCCAACTCAGCCTTCATTCGGCGGCTGGACGAGTCCGATCCCACGGGCGAGTCCACCAAGAACCTTCTGTTGTGCATGGACCCGCCCCGGCACACGCGAGTTCGCAGGGTGGGAAACCGGTGCTTTACCCCGCGGGCCTTGGCCGGTCTCGAGGACGACCTGCGCGAACGGGCGAACCGCATCGTCTGGGCTGCCAAACATGAGGGCACAGGCGACTTCGTGATCGACGTCGCGCGTCATCTGCCCCTGCAGGCGATCGCCGGACTGATGGGCATCCCCGACGTTGATCGCCCGCAACTCTTCCGCTGGAGTGATCAGATGGCCGGCAACGAGGATCCCGAGTACGCCAGGTCCGATCTCCCGGGGGTCGTCGAGATGTTCGCCTACGCCCACGCCGCAGCCGAGGCGCGCGTTGAGAACGATCTCGGCGACGTCACCAGCCGACTCGTGCAACCCGACGCTGATGGTCAACGCCTCAACAGCGAAGAATTCGCGTTCTTCTTCATGATCCTGGCCGTTGCCGGTAACGAGACCACCCGTCAGGCGATCACTCACGGCATGTTGGCCTTCCTGCAACATCCGGACCAGTGGGAACGATGGCGGTCCGAACGGCCCACGACCGCGGTCGACGAGATCTTGCGCTGGGCCTCACCCGCCGTGGTCCTCCAGCGCACGGCCAGTGAGGACACTGAGGTCGCCGGCCACCCGGTGCGTAAAGGCGAGCGGGTGGGCTTGTATTTCGCATCCGCCAATTTCGACGAGGAGGTGTTCGAGGATCCTCGCCGGTTCGACATCGGTCGATCGACGAATCCCCACGTCACCTTCGGCGCCGGCGGCTCGCACTTTTGCATCGGGGCCAACCTCTCCCGACTCGAGCTGAAAGTGATGTTCGACGTGATCGCCGACGAGCTGACAGACACGACATTGATAGGTCCGCCCAGTCGGCTCCGTTCGTCGTGGCTCAACGGCATCAAACACCTACCCGTCCGCTACGGAGGCTCCGCGTGACCACATCGGCGACGGCGTGGATGGTCACGCGTTTGGGCGCACCGACCGACGCCCTCGAGATCCAAACGGTGGATGTCGACGAACCAGGTACCGATCAGGTGCGGATCGCCGTGGAAGCATTCTGCCTCGACTTCAACGACATCGACACGATCCGCGGTCGGTACGGGCTGTTGAAGTTCGAACCGCCGTTTGTCATCGGCATGGCGGCAGCAGGAACGGTCGACGCGGTCGGGCCGGGATGTGAGGGCCTCCTCGGCCGACGAGTCGTCGGCACGACTGTCGGCGTGCAGGGTGCCTACGCGTCAGCGGTCCTGCTCGACGGAGCGACACTCCAGCGGCTCCCCACGTGGCTCAGCGCGGCCGAGGGGATGGCGATGTACTTCCCCTTCCAGGTGAGCTACCTGGCCCTGAAGGTACGGGGTCGGGTGGCTCGTGGCGATGTCGTGCTCGTCCATGCCGCGGCGGGCGGAGTCGGGTCCGCCGCCGTCCAACTGGTCAAGGCGTTCGGAGCGACGGTGATCGCGACTGCGGGCACCGACGAGAAGGTCGACTTTTGCCGCTCGCTGGGCGCCGACTACGGCGTGAACTACGACAGAGACGATTTCGTCGATTTCGTCGACGACGTCACGAACGGACGGGGAGTCGACGTCGCATTCGACACCGTGGGTGGTGTCGTCACGACAGAGACGTTTCGGGCGATGGCGTTCAACGGCCGCCATCTCATTATCGGATTCGCCTCGGGAATCGAGGCGGAGGAGCGCCCGCTCTCCATCCAGCCCAGCATCTACGGCAACTTTGACCTCGTGGGGATCTGCTTCGCCTATGTCGAATCGCCGCGGCCGGCTCGTCCTTTTGGCATGAACTTTTTGTCGACCGCACAGGGTGTCGACATCTGGGACCGCATTCTGCACCTCACCCGGGCTGGAACAATCCGCCCGGTGATCGGCCGGCAGATCGAGTTCGCCGACGTCCCAGCAGGGCTCGAGGCCCTCGAGCAACGCGAAACGGTCGGCCGAACGGTGGTGCGACCGCCAGACGGCGGAGAGGCGGCGGGCGCATAGTCGTCCCCGGCGAGGTCAACTCTCTCGCCTGACCTGCCCGAGCACGCCTCAAGATCGGAATAAATGATGAAAAGTATCGGTTGTAGCTGATTGACAGATAGATCTGGACGCGCCAGCCTGGCGTTGGACAAAGAATGAGAGGAGAAGAGAATGCGTCTCTTCACAGACGATTTGGCGGAGTTCCCGCTGTTCTCCGGGGTCAGCCGGTCGGAGCTCGCCATCATCAGGCGTCACCTCACGATGCTGCCGGTTGCGGCCGGCCGGGTCCTCGTCCACGAAGGTGCCCGCGGGGACGAGTTCATGATCATCGCTGACGGCGAGGCGACGGTGACGCAGGGAGGCCACGTGATCGCCACGCTCGGGCGCGGGGATCTGGTGGGCGAGATGGCCCTGCTCCAAGAGAACGGCTTCGGTCGTCGCAACGCAACGGTGACCGCCACGACCGACGGGATGGTCTACGCCGGGTCCCGCAGCGAATTCCGCCGAATCCTCGAAGCCGTACCCTCCGTGGCCCGCAGGGTGCGCCAGACGGTGGCCGGTCGCGAGGTCAGCCGCGCCGCCTGAGCCCCGTGCCACCATCGGTGCGCTGACTTCGCCCAGAACCGACCCCGTTCCTATGGTGGGAGGGGGCGAGTGTCAGCAGAACGGCTGGAGGTCGTCGTCGACGTCCACCTCGAAGGTCCGCAGGAACATGGCGAAGGCCTCGTACGCCCCGACGGTGAAGACCACGTCCATCATCTGCCGGGAGTCGAGGTCGGCGGAGAGGGCCACATAGGTGGCGTCGCCGATCTTGGCGTCGGCCACCAGCTCGTCGGCCGCGGCCAAGAGCGCCCGGTCGGTCGGGCTCCAACCATCGGCCTCCGGACCGCGGCGCACTCGTTGCACCTCGTCGGGAGTGAGTCCCGATTTGGTCCCCTGGTATACGTGTTGGGCCCATTCGTACGTGGAGTCACGCAGGTGGGCTACCCGAAGGACGAGAAGCTCTCGCTGACGCGGCGTGATGGTCGTGTAGTAGAGAGCGTGGCTGATCAGATGGTTGAAGGCCAGGGTGACGGCGGGGTGGTGGGCCATCACACCCATGGCGTTGAGGCCCTTCGGGCTCGACGGATCGCGGGGCACCGGTGGATGGGTCGCGTCGTCCGGCCGCAGCGCGGCGGCCATCGCCTCCATCATGCCCGGCGGCCAATCGCGGGGCCGGATCGGTTGCACCCGGGCCATTCAGAAACCACCTGTGGTCACGACGAGACGAACTCCGGGAGGACGTCACGGACGAACGCCTCGACCTGGGCTTCCCCAGCGCCCGGCCAGCCGCAGACCAGGTAGCCGAAGCCGGCGTCGCGCCATTTGGCTGCGTGGCGGCGCGCCACCTCGAGGTCGTCGAGGGAGAGCGAGCCGGCCCGCAGGATCGATGACGGGTCGCGCCCGTTGGCGGTGGTCAGCTGGTCCAAGCGTTGGCCAGCTTGGCGCAGCGAGCCGGGAGACCCGAAGCCGTGCCATACATCGGCGAAGCGCGCGGCTAACGGAAGGGTGCGCTGGGGTCCGGTGCCCCCGACCCAGATCGGGGGATGGGGTTTTTGCACCGGCACTGGCCGCAGCTGGGCGTGATCCAGGGACACCCGTTTGCCCTCGTAGGAGACGACGTCGCCGCTGCAGAGACGGGTCACGATCTCGAGAGTGTCCTCGAGCAGGTCGAATCGCTCGGAGGTCGACGGGAACGGGATGCCCAACTCGAGGTGTTCCTTCTCGAACCAGGCCGCGCCGAGCGCCAACTCCAGCCGGCCGTGGGAGGCGTGGTCGACGGTGACCCCCTGGGCGGCCAGGACCGAGGGGTGCCGGTAGGTGGCGCCGGTCACCAGCAGGCCGAGCCGGATGCGCGTCGTCGCACCCGCCAGAGCGGCGAGTGTGGTCATCCCCTCGAAAGCCTCGCCTGGCCCGTCGCCGTACATCGGCTGGAAGTGGTCGAACCCCCAGGCCCCGTCGAAGCCGAGATCCTCGGCCAGGCGCACGCGGCGCACGAGCTCGTCCCAAGAGACGCGTTGCTGTGCCACATCGAGCCCGAATCTCATCATCCTCCCGGTCTACGCGGTGAACTCGGCGGACCGGCTTCGGAAGCGCCAGCCGTCGCCGTCGTGGTGCAGAACGTCGTGGTAACGGCCGACCAACTGGACGGACCAGGCCCGCTCGCCCTTGAGCAAGAACACGAAGTCGCTGGTTGCCTCGGCTTCGTCGTCTCCACGGACGGTGACCAGCGTGTTGAGCACGAGGTGGCGCTGGGGCTGCGTCGGCCTCCACGTCCCGTAGGCCGCTCGGAGCGCCTCGTGGCCCTCGTGCCGGCCCAGGCCGGGCATGTCGCAGAGGCCGTCGGGACAGAACGTGGCCACCAAGTCGTCGACCCGTCCGTCGTCGAGGGCCTGTGTGTAAGCAGCCATGGTGGCCAGGACACCCTGGGCTACGTCGGCGAAGGTGCGGGATGTTCCCACTCGGTCGATCTCAGAAATCCAGTTCGACGATGGGCATCTCGAGCGGGTTCAGGTTCACCTTCTCCAGGGCCGGGAAGAGTTTCTCGTAAGGCAGGCCGGCCAGGAAGCCGTCGAGGACGCGCTGGTAGTTCGATATGTGTCCCTCGTTGAGCTCGGCCAGGCGCATGTACTCGAAAGCCTTGGCGTGCAGGCCCTTCTGTTGCTTCGGCAGGTTGGAGAAATCCTGAGTCGGGATGGGCGGCCAGCGCGGGTCGTCGAACTCCCAATGCTCGGGGACCGGTGGCGTCGCCGGCTCCTCACCCTCGGGGAAGCGTGTGAGCGACCACATCTCCATGAGCGTCTCCTCCGGGCCCAGCGGCCGGAAGCGGTAGGCCGTGGCGCTGCTGTACATGGGAAGGATGAAGTAGTGAGGGAAGCAGAAGCCCATCGGCTGGTTGAAGCCACGCGCCTCCAGCTCGTTCAGGTCGGGGATGACACATCCCCGCGCCGTGTTCTGATGTGAGACTGCCTCGTTCAGGGAGCGATCCCAGATGGCGCGCGCCTGCGCGTAGTCGTCCGGGAGCTCCAGCCCCCTCGCCAACTCCTCCGCGATGAGCACGTCGCGGGCGTGAACCATGCCAGCCATACCCTCGCTCATGATCCGCAGGTAGTGCAGCTCGGACTCGACGAACGCGCGTGGGTCGAATTGGCCGTCGCGTCTGGGGTAGCGGCCGGGGATGCGCAGCTGGGGGTGTGACTGCAACACGTGGTACTGCTCGACGAAGGCCTCCACACCCAGCTTCCAGTTCGTCGGCAGGCGGCAGGCGTACCACCACTCGGCGCGCATCGACTCCACCTTCCAGGCATCGTGCACCGTGGCGAACGGCTCGATGCAGGAGCGGAGCGGCGGTGCCGCGTCGTCGAGGTTGATCCAGGCACAACCGCCCCACAGTTCGCAACGCACCGGCGTCAGGTCGAGGTCCTCCGGGCGGAGGTTGTGCTCGGCGAACCCACTCGGCATCGTCACCCGGGTGTTCCGACCGTCGGTCCCGTAGCACCAGCCGTGGAAGGGGCAGACGAAGCCGCCCCGGCGTGAGCCGCGGCCCTTCACCACCTGGACGCCCCGGTGCCGGCAGACGTTCTGGAAGGCACGCGCGCCGTCCTCGGTGCGCAGGACGATCACTGACTGGTCGAGGATCTCGTATTCGGCAAAGTCACCGACGTTCGGGATCTCCTCGAGACGGCAGGCCATCTGCCATACCCGGGGCCAGAGCAGTTCGACCTCAGCGGCGAAGAAGTCGGGGTCGAGATAACGCTCCTTGGGAATCCGGTCCACGACCTCGATCGCGTGGAGCACGGGGAGGGCTGTCCACTTCTTCTCTGTGATCGTCATTCTCGTCGTCCCTCGGATGCGCCTCGACTGGCGTTAGACTAACCGGTCGGTACAATATTGCTCGTCGATATTGCCCGTCGGTGCGCCGACCCCCGAGGTCGCCGCATCCCTTCGTGCCACCCCTGGGCCGGATCCCCATGAACGCATTATTCGAAGACACCGCCGGTGCGTCGCCGGTCGAGCCCGACGTCGATGTGCTCGTCGTCGGCGCCGGCATCACGGGTATCTATCAGCTGCACCGCGCTCTCGAGGAGGGCTTTTCGGCTCATCTGCTCGAAGCCGGCGATGGGGTCGGTGGCACGTGGTACTGGAACCGCTATCCCGGCGCACGATTCGACTCGGAGAGCTACACCTACGGTTACCTCTTCTCGGAGAAGCTCTTCGACGAGTGGGAGTGGAAGGAGCACTTCGCCGGCCAGCCCGAAACGGAGCGCTATCTCAACCACGTGGTGGACCGGTTCGACCTGCGCCGCCACATGCGTCTGGGCGCGAAGGTGGTGTCCGCCACCTTCGACGAGGGATCAGGCACCTGGTCCGTCACGACCGCGGACGGCAGCACCATGCGGGCTCGGTTCGTCGTGGCGGCCACCGGCGTGCTCTCGGTGCCGTACCTGCCCGACATCCCTGGCCGCGACGAGTTCGCCGGCGAGTCTCATCACACCGGCCTGTGGCCCGAGCACCAGGTCGATTTCGCCGGAAAGCGGGTGGCCGTGATCGGGACGTCGTCGAGCGGCGTGCAGGTGGTGGCCGCAGTGGTGGACGATGTCGCATCCCTGACCGTGTACCAGCGCACAGCGAACTGGTGCACGCCCCTGAACAACCGGCCGATCACCGACGAGGAACAGGCCGAGTTGCGGGCCGGATTCGAACAGTTGCGCGAGATCCTGAACACCTCCGTGCACGGGTTCCACCATGCCGCCTGCGATCGGACAGCATTCGAGGACTCGAAGACGGAGCGAGAACAGTTCTTCGAGACGATGTGGAACAGCCCCGGATTCACGAAGCTCACCAGCAACTACCTGGACCTGCTCTCCAATCCCGAGGCGAATGCCGAGTGGTGTGAATTCGTTGCGAACAAGGTGCGCGGCATCGTCGAGAACCCGGAGACGGCCGAGCGCCTGATCCCCAAGGATCACAGGTTCGGCGAGAAGCGCCCACCTTTCGTCGCCGGGTACTTCGAAGCGTTCAATCGGGCCAACGTTCAACTCGTCGACCTGAACGAGACTCCGATCGTGCGTGTGACCCCTGGCGGCATCGAGACCACAGACGGTGTGCGGGAATTCGACATCATCGTGTGGGCGACCGGGTTCGACTTCGGAACCGGGGCATTGTCCCGCATGGGCATAGAGGGCCGCTCCGGTCTGCCGTTGGTCTCGTACTGGGCCGATGGTCCGCGCACCTTTCTCGGCGTGCAGACCTACGGGTTCCCGAACCTCTTCCTTCCCGGGGGTCCTCACGCAGCCGCGGGAAACAATCCGCGCTACAACGGGGACCAGGTCGACTTCGTGACCGACCTGCTCGTGTCGGCGCGCCAGCGTGGCTCAAACGTCATCGAGGTGACCGAACGAGCCGAGGATCGCTGGACCCGCATGATCGACCGAGGAGCGGCGTCGCCGCTGTCGTTCGGCCAGAAGAGCTACTACTTCGGGACCAACATTCCCGGGAAGCCCTCGCGCTACCTCCTCAATTCAGGCGGTCGTCCCAAGTTCTTCTCGGTGATCGCCGACGTCGTCGCCAACGACTACGACTCGTTCACCTTCTCCCATGCGGACGAGCCCGTGGCGACGCC
>CAWHFM010000022.1:0-71495 GCA_963828505.1 uncultured Acidimicrobiaceae bacterium | reverse complement strand
GCCGATCTCGACCACGTCAATGAGCTTGGTCGGGTTGGAGTCGAGGTCGACCATGTTGCCGGCTTCCTTGGCCGCGGTGGTCCCGGTGTTCATGGCGACGCCCACGTCCGCCTGGGCCAGGGCGGGTGCGTCGTTGGTCCCGTCGCCCGTCATGGCGACGAGCTTGCCGCCCTCCTGTTCGTGCTTGATGAGAGCCAGCTTCGCCTCGGGCGTGGCCTCGGCCAGGAAGTCGTCGACCCCGGCCTCCTGGGCGATGGTCGCCGCGGTCAGGGGGTTGTCGCCGGTGATCATCACCGTGCGGATGCCCATGGAGCGCATCTCGGCGAACTTCTCCTGGATTCCCTCCTTCACCACGTCTTTGAGCTCGATGACCCCGAGGATCACGGCGCCATCGGCCACGACCAGTGGCGTGGATCCGGCGCGCGAGACGCGCTCCACGATGGGATCGAGATCGGCAGGTACCGCGCCACCCTGCTCGCCTGACCACTGCTTGACCGAGTCGGCGGCCCCCTTGCGAATCTGGCGCCCGTCGAAGTCCAGCCCGGACATCCGGGTCGTGGCCGAGAAGGGGACGAAGACGTGGCCGGCTTCGAGGTGGCGCTCCCGGATGTCGAAGCGCTCCTTGGCCAGGACCACGATGGAGCGCCCCTCGGGCGTCTCGTCGGCCAGCGATGCCAGCTGGGCGGCATCGGCGAGGTCACGCTCGCTGTGCTCGCCGACGGGGTAGAAGCCTGATGCCATCCGGTTGCCCATGGTGATGGTGCCCGTCTTGTCCAGCAGCAACGTCTGGACGTCACCCGCGGCCTCCACGGCCCGTCCGCTCATGGCGAGGACGTTCTTCTGGACGAGCCGGTCCATGCCCGCGATCCCGATGGCGGACAGCAAGGCGCCGATGGTCGTCGGGATGAGGCAAACCAGCAGGGCGATCAGGACGACCACCGAGATGGCGGTGCCGGCATAGATGCCGAACGCCTCGAGCGAGACGACGACGGGGATGAAGATGATGGTGAGGACCGCCAGCAGGATGGTCAGGGCGATCTCATTGGGGGTCTTCTGACGGTTGGCCCCCTCGACCAGCGTGATCATGCGGTCCAGGAAGGTGTCTCCGCGTTCGGCCGTGATGCGGACCACGATGCGGTCGGACAGGACCCTCGTGCCGCCGGTGACCGCCGAGCGGTCGCCCCCCGATTCGCGGATCACCGGGGCGGACTCGCCGGTGATGGCCGATTCGTCGACCGAGGCGATGCCCTCGATGATCTCTCCGTCTGAGGGGATGAGGTCATTGGCCTCGCAGACGACGATGTCCCCCTTGTTGAGCTCGGCGGCCGCGACCAGTTCTTCCGTTCCGTCGGCCCTGAGCCGCCGCGCCCCGGTCTCCGAGCGCATCCTGCGAAGCGTGTCGGCTTGCGCCTTGCCCCGTCCCTCGGCCATGCCCTCGGCGAAGTTGGCGAAGATCACGGTCAGGAACAGCCAGATCGTGATGGACCAGGCGAATTTCGAAGGATGGGCGATCGCCTCGACGAAGGTGACGACAGTTCCGACCAGCACGACGAACATCACCGGGTTGTGGATCTGCACGGCCGGGTTGAGCTTGGTGAGTGAGTCGACCAGCGCCTTACGGAGGATCGGGCCGTCGAAGAGGCTCCGCGCCTCGGCCACACCGTGCGGCGTGCTCCCGGGCGCCGGCTGGCCCGGTTGGGTGGTGGTCATCGTCATGAGGAGAGCTTTCCGTGACTGGTCATTAGAAGAACCCGTGGCTGAGCTGCTCGACGATCGGGCCGAGAGCGAGGGCAGGGAAGAAGGTCAGGCCACCGATGATGATGATGACGCCGATGGTGAGACCCACGAACATGGAGTTGTCGGTCCGGAAGGTGCCGAGCCCTTCGGCCACGACTGGCTTGGCGGCCAGCACGCCGCCGAGGGCCAGAGCTGGGATCATGATGCCGATGCGGCCGATCAGCATGTCGATGGCGCCGATGACGTTGTAGAAGGTGGTGTTGCCGGTGAGGCCGTCGAAGGCGGACCCGTTGTTGTTCCCCTGTGAAGTGAGCCCGTAGAGGATCTCGCTGAACCCGTGAGGACCGGCGTTGAGGGGTCCGGCACGACCGGCATGGATCGACACCGCGATGGCCGTGAAGATCAGCACGATCAACGGCATGACGAGGGCCCCGAGACCCGCGAGTTTGACCTCCTTGGACTGGATCTTCTTGCCCAGGTACTCCGGTGTTCGACCGATCATGAGGCCGCCGATGAACACGGCGATGATGGCGTAGATGAGGATGGTGTAGAGGCCGCTGCCAGTGCCTCCCGGGGTCACCTCGCCCAGCATCATCCCGCTCATGAGAAAGAACCCGCCCATCGGGGTGAACTGGTCGTAGGAGGAACTGGCCGAACCGGTGGAAGTCTGCGTCGAGGAGACCCCGAACAAGGCACTCGTCGTGTCGCCGAAGCGCACTTCCTTGCCCTCGGTGTTGCCCACCGTGGAGTGCACGCCGGCGGCGGCCACCGCCGGGTTGTTCTGGTGCTCGTAGTAGGAGGCTCCGCCCACCCAGACCCCGAAGATGATCACCATGGCCGCCAGGAGGGCGGCACCGTGGCGGACGCTGCCGACCATCTTGCCGAAGGTGTAGGTCAGCGAGAATGGGATGGCCAGCAGCAGGAACATGTCCAAGAAGCTGGTGAAGCCCGTCGGGTCCTCGAAGGCCGTGGCCTGGTTGGCGTTGAGGAACCCGCCCCCGTTGTTGCCCAGCTGCATGATCGACTGCATGAAGCCGATCGGTCCCCGGGCGATGACCTGGGTGACGCCGTTCAGGTAGTCGTGGATGGTCACCGTCCCGGCCAGCGTCTGGACCGCGCCCTGGCCGACGATGATGATCCCGAAGATGAACGCGACGGGGAAGAAGATGTAGAGCAGGGCGCGGGTCATGTCGACCCAGAAGTTGCCGATGGTGGGCGAGTTGCGCCGGGAGAAGCCCCGGACCATGCCGATGGCCACGGCGAGGCCGATGGCCGGGCTCACGAACTGCTCGAAGGTCAGCGCGCCGATCTGCGAGAAGTACGACATCGTCGTCTCGCCGCCGTAGTTCTGCCAGTTGGTGTTGGTCATGAACGAGGCGGCGGTGTTGAAACTCAAGGCCGGTCCAGCGCCCCCCATGTGCTGCGGGTTGAGGGGAAGCGACCCCTGGATCCTGATGATCAGGTAGGTGACGCCTACGCAGACCCCGGAGAAGATGACCATGGAGGCGGCGTAGCGCTTCCAGTTCTGCTCCCGCTCGGGACTGGTCCCGAGCAGCCGGTAGACCGGCCGCTCGGCCCACTCCAGGAAGTGCACGCGGCCGTCAAAGACCGCGGCCATGTAGGAACCGAGGTAGCGCCAGGCCAGCGCCAAGCAGACGACCAGGGCGATGATCGTGAATGCGAAGCCCACGTCAGAACTTCTCGGGCTTGAACATGGCGACGCCCAGGTAGAGGAACATCACCGCGGACAACGCGAGAAGGAGTCCCTGGGTCCAGGTCATACCCGGTCCAGAGCCCATATGAGACCCAGGAACGCGGCAACGAAGCCCACGATGCCGAGCACGGCGAGAAAGTCGGCCATGAGCTGTTACTCAAATGGACGTCCCGTCAACAGGACATGAATAGAAGAGTCTCCGTATCAATAGGTTGTGAACGACCGTTGAGAGCCGGTAATTCCGGAGCCGGCCTGGCGCAGCCTGCGCCCGGCCTCTGCTCGGACCTCGAGTGCTGACTTAATGTGGTCGGGGGCACGGGCGGGGAAAGAGAGGTGAAGATGGCCATGGACTTGCAGGGGTGCCGCACGCTGGTCACGGGTGGATCGTCGGGCATCGGCGCCGGGCTGGCGCTCGCGCTGGCCGAGCGCGGCGCGATCGTCGGGATCTGCGCCCGCCGGGCCGAGCGTCTGGACGAGGTAGTGAGCCGGTGCATGGAGCACTCCCCCGACAGCAGGATGTGGGTGGTCAACCTGGCCGACCCCGACGCGGTCGACAAGCTCGCCGTGGACGTGATGGACGCCTTCGGTGGGGTGGACCTCCTGGTCAACAACGCCGGCATCCCGAAGCGCCGGCACACCACGGCTCTCGACATCGACACCGTCACCGCAGTCATGCACGTCAACTACCTCTCCCCCATGCGCCTGACCCTCGACCTGCTGCCCCAGATGCTGGCTCGAGGGTCGGGAACGATCGTCAACGTCTCCTCCATCGCGGCCACGCTGAGCGCCCCGGGCGAGGCGGCCTACGACGCCTCGAAGGCGGCGCTGACGGCGTTCTCGGAAGCGATGGCGGTAGACCTTTGGGACACCGGCGTCAAGGTGATGGTCGTCTACCCCGCCGTCATCGACACCGAGCTCTTCACCCTGCCCGACAACGACGTGGCGGACCTGCCGGTGGCCGCGGAACCGGTGTCGGTGTGCGTCGAAGCCATCCTGGCCGGCCTGAATGCCGGCGCGGCGCAGGTCTACGTCCCCGAGTACTTCGCCGGCATCGCGGCTGCGAAGGCGAAGGATGTCGGCAAGTTCTTGGAGGGGACGGCGGCGTACGTGCGCGAGCACAGGCAGAATCAAGAGGCATGAGCCCGCAAGGCAGCCGGGAGGAGCGCCGGCGAGCGCTGCTAGTGAGGACCGGTGTTCGAGCGTGGCCGGAGAGGGAGGTGCAGTGGTGAAGGTCGAACCCGAGGCTGCGGGCATGGACGAGGCGCGGCTCGAGCGGATCTCCGAGCACTTCGGCGCGAAGTACGTCGACCCCGGCAAGATCGCGGGCTGCCAGATCACGGTGGTGCGGGGCGGCCACGTCGCGTACCAGCGCTCGCTCGGGCTCATGGACCGCGAACGGGCCATCCCCATGGCCGACGACGCCATCTTCCGCATCTACTCCATGACCAAGCCGATCGCCTCCGTCGCGCTGATGCAGCTGTACGAGCGGGGCGCGTTCCAGCTGCTCGATCCGGTGCATCGCTACATCCCGGAGTGGCGGACGCTGAAAGTCGGAGTCGTCGGCGACGACAAGAGCGTGACGCTGGTCAAGCCGGAGCGGCCCATGAACATGCGCGACGTGTTGATGCACACGACGGGGCTGCCGGGCGGCTTGTTCCCCGACAACCCGATCGACGCCGAGTTCGCCCAGGCCCGCGCTGGTCTCGGATCGGGACAGACCCTCGAGAGCGTGACCGCGCTGTTGGCCGAGCACCCGCTCAAGTTCCACCCCGGCACGCACTGGAACTACGGGATCTCGACCGACATCGTGGGGCGGCTGGTCGAGATCCTGTCGGGGCTGCGCTTCGACGACTACCTCGCCCGCGAGGTGTTCGAGCCCCTCGGCATGGCCGACACGGGCTTCTTCGTACCCGAGGAGTCCCTCCCCCGTCTGGCCGCCTGCTACGAGTACCGCCCGGCCACCGCGCCGCGCCTGATGGAGGGGCCGTTCGCCAACGGGTTCGTGCGGCCGCGCTCGTATCTCTCCGGTGCCGGCGGGCTGGTCTCGACGACACACGACTACGTGGCCTTCTGCCAGATGCTGGCCGACGGTGGCCAGTTGGGAGGACGGCGCGTGCTCGGACGCAAGACGCTCGAGCTGATGACGGCCAACCAGCTGCCGGGAAGCGCCACCCTTCAGGACGTCGCCATCGGCGGCTTCGGGGAGGCCAACTTCGACGGCGTGGGCTTCGGCCTCGGCTTCGCTGTCGGCCTCGGACCGGCCGCGACCGCCATGGCCGGCTCTCCCGGCGATTTCTACTGGGGCGGGGCGGCCAGCACGGCTTTCTGGGTCGACCCGGCCGAGGACCTCTTCGTCGTCTTCATGACCCAGCTCATCCCGTCCGTCGCCTACCCCTTCCGGGCCCAGCTGCGGGCGCTGGTCTACCAGGCCATCGACGACTGATGGAGCCGGGTCAGCGTCGGGTGGGGCCGGCCGACGCCACGGTGACGCCTCGCTTCGCCGGAATCGCGACGTTCGCGCGGCTGCCCACGGCCGACCAGGTGCCGCACTGGGACATCGCGGTGGCCGGCGTGCCCTTCGACGGCGGGACGAGCTACCGGCCCGGGGCCCGCTTCGGACCGGCCGCCGTGCGCCAAGGTTCGCGGCTGCTCAGGCCGTACCACCCGGCCCTCGATGCCGTCCCCTTCGAGTCCGCGCAGGTCGTCGACGCCGGGGACCTGGCCTGCTCCCCCTTCGACAACGAGGCGGCGGTGACCCAGATTCAAGCGGGCGCCGACAACCTGCTCTCCCGCGGGGGACGCCTGGTCGCGGTGGGGGGCGACCACACCATTGCGCTCCCGCTGCTGCGCGCCACGGCCCAACGCCACGGGCCGCTGGCGCTGGTCCACTTCGACGCTCACCTCGATACATGGGACACCTACTTCGGGGAGCGCTTCACCCATGGGACGCCGTTCCGCCGTGCCTGGGAAGAAGATCTGCTCCTCCGGGAGCGAAGCGTCCACGTCGGACTGCGCGGGCCGCTCTACTCGTCGGCTGACCTGAGCGAGGACGCAAACATGGGGTTCGCCCAGGTGACGACGGATGACGTCGCCACGCTCGGCCCGGCCGCGGTGACCGAGCTCGTGCTGGCCCGGGTGGCGGACGCTCCCGTCTACGTCTCGGTCGACATCGACGTCCTCGACCCGGCACACGCACCGGGCACCGGGACGCCCGAGGCCGGAGGGCTCACCAGCCGCGAGTTGCTCGCTCTGCTCCGCGGCCTGCGGCCCGCCGCCGTGGTCGGGGCCGACGTGGTCGAGGTCTCCCCCGCCTACGACCACGCGGAGATCACGGCCATCGCCGCGGCGCACGTGCTCTACGAGCTGGTCACGCTCATGGCGCTGCGACCGCTCTGAGCGACAAGGCTCGCTCACCCGCATCACAGGTGTTCGTCCCGGGTGTGCCGTTGAGGCGTGCCCGCAGAGGAGTTCTCGCATCAGGCATCGTCGCATCCGGCTTGTAACAGTCCGTTCACAGCGGAGAAACCGTCCCCGAACGTTGCCGCTCTACCGTTCGGACCACGACCGTGGCACGAGGGAGCCCGAACCTGGTGGGGACGTGAAGCGAGACCTGCTCGTCGGAGTGGCGCAGTGGCTGGCCAGTCCGGGCGAGCCGACGCAGAATCTCTCCGTCGCGCTCGGCATGATCGACTCCGCCGCGTCTCGCGGGGTCGAGCTCCTGGTCCTGCCCGAGCTGTGGTCGTGCGGCTACGACCCCGAGAGCCTGGGCGCGGACGCGAGACGCGACGCGGAACCGCTCCTGGGGCCGCGAACCAGGAAGCTGGCCGCCGCCGCCCGGGCCCACGCCATGTACCTGGCCGCAGGCAGCGTTCCCGAGCTCGACGACGCGGGACGGCTGCACGACACCGCACTCGTGTTCGACCCCCGCGGCGAGCTCGTGGCGTGGCACCGCAAAGCTCATCTCTACCCCCCCACCCTGGAGACGTCGGTGTTCACACCCGGCGCGACGCTCACCACGTTCGACGACCCCGGTCTGGGACGTATCGGCCTCGTCGTCGGCTTCGACGGCGACTTCCCCGAGGTGGCGCGGACCCTCGCCTTACGCGGCGCGCGCCTCGTGCTGGCGCCGACCGCGGTAGCGGTCGAGGGCGCCGAGGCCTGGGACCTGCTGCACCCGGCGCTGGCCTTCACCAACAGCCAGTGGTGGGTGCAGGCCAACCAGGCGGGCTCGCACTCGACGTCCACCCTCCTCGGAGCGAGCCGCATCATCGCGCCGACCGGCACGGTCGTGGCCCAGGCCAGCGCCGCGGTTCCGGGCTGCGCCACGCCGGCCGAGTTGCTGGTGCACCGCATGGACCTGCATCTGGCGCACGCGCGCGAAGGCCTGGCGGCGCTGCTCGAGGACGAGCGCCGGCCTGCCCTCTACGCCGACGTCACGGAAGCCGTCCCGGCGGCCGGATGAGCGCCGTCAGCCGTTGGGGTCGGTCGACCCCAGGACGATGCCGGCCAAGCCCTGCACGAGCTGCGCGTTGGCCGCCACCGACTTGTCGGACGAGTGGGCGGCCGCAGTCAGCGCGTCGAAGAACATGGCACGCGCGGTCGGCTCACTGATAGGCGCGGCTGGTGCGGCCGCCTCTGCTTCCACCTGGGCCACCAAGGCGGCTGACGGCGAACCCACGGTGACCCGGTAGGCCTCCGTGCCGTCGCTGGCGACGGGAACGATCGTGGTGGTGACGTAGACCCGGCGGCTCCCGTCCGGTGCCGTGACGAGCGCATCGAGGACGGCGCTCCCGCTGACGCGGACCCGGCCGGTCACGTCCGAGGGGATGTACACGACGGTGTCGGTCTGCCGGTCGCCGCGCCGCCCCTGGGCGATCGACGTGGCCACCATGACGAAGGAGCTCGTCGTCGGGTCGTAGGCGTAGGCACCCAGGCGACCGGCGGTCGCCGTTGGCCAGACCCGCATCAGCTCACGCTGCCTACTCCCGATGAGAAGGTCGGCCGGGGAGGGTTGCTTGTGCGGGTTGCCCTGGCCCGGCGTGCCGTTCGCCGTCGTCTGGTAGGTCGACCGCTGCCAGCGCGTGCACCAGCACGAACCCGGAGTCGCCGACAGGCCCTTCCACGCCCACAGCGTGCCGCCGGTCTGGGTCGATTCCTGTGCGGCCAGCTCCCCGGCCAGGATGGTGGCGTCGGTGCTCGACGAGTCGCCGAATTCGGTCACGAACACCGCGCCGTGCATCGCCTGCGCCTCGGCCTGCGCCGTCTGGTAGCCGAACGCGAAGTTGGGTGGGTACCCGCCCGGTTTGGCCGGGAGCCCGAGCAGCTCCTGCTCGAACGTGAATCCATAGGTGTAGATGTGCGGCGCGAACACGATGTTCGGATAGGTCGTGAACGGCTTGCTGACCTGGAGCGAGAAGTCCAGCAGGTTGCGGTAGGCCAGCGGCTCGAAGAAGATCTGCTGGCGGCTCACCGACGACAGCTTCGGGTATGCGCACGTGTTCGACAGCGAGGTGGGTGCGCCGGCGGCGCAGGTCGGAAGACCGTCGCGCACACCGGTCAGCGCTTCGATGGCCCGGGTGTAGAAGGGATAGAGCTCCTGGGTGCTCGACTGGTAGCCGTTGGCCGCCGGAAGCGACCCGAGCGACCCCGGTTGCGGCTCGTTCATCAGCTCGTAGCCGAGGACGGTGGGGTCGTTCTCGAAGCGGTCAGCCAGTGCAGCCAGCGCACCGATGTAGTGGTCCTGGAGCCCGGTACCCGGTGCCTGACCCTTCGGTCCGTCGACCGGGCTGTTCTGCCAGAAGTTCGCGAAGGCCGCCGACTCGGCCGGGTTGAGCTCGTCGAGGCCGTACAGCGCGCAGCCGGGCTTGCCGTCGGATTGGACCGCCCAGCCGGGGGCGCCGTCACCCCCGCCCGAGGGGGTGCATCCCGAGGGCGCGGTCGCCTTGTCGATCGGGAGGATGTAACGCGAGTACTGATCCTGGTGCAGGTCGAGGATCAAGTAGATGCCCTGCTGGCGCGCCCAGCTCACCACCTGAGCCACGCGGGCGAGATAGGTGGTCGAGTAGACACCGGGGTGAGGCTCGAGCTGGCTCCAGTTGAGAACGAGGCGGGCGACATTGAAGCTGAGAGCGCGCATCTGGGCGAAGTCGTCGCCGCTGGCCGGTGCGATCGACTGCTCGTAGGCCGGTTTGGACGCCTGGGTCTCGCAGAGAGGCGGCTGCGGAATGAGGGGCGAAGCCTTCGGGCAGCGCCCGGCGTACGCGGACGGCGAGACGGGGAACAGGGCCGGCGCGCCGTTGGCGTTGGGGTAGGCGACGTCCTCCATGCCCACGGCGGCCACCCCGTGCAGGAGCACCTCGCGTCCCGCTGCGTCGGCCAAGAATGGCGTGTGATCGGGCCCGGCCGTCGGGGTCACCACGTGGAGAAAGGTGAGGGGAGGAACCGCGGACGAGACGGCGGCGCCCGCCGACGTCGCGACCAGTGGGAGGACCAGTGCGACGGTCGCCATGGCGGCGAGCGCGGCGCCGCGGAGGAGGCGGGGGGCTGAAAGCACGGCGGGTCACGCTACCCGAGGCTTTGGCCGAAAATGCGGCGGCTGAGCCTGGCCGCGGCGTTGGTAGGGTCGCGCGCCATGACCGAGCGGGACCTCGACGACGTCACCCTCTACGAGGGGCTCGTGACGACGCGTGCCATCCGCCGCTACCGGGACGAGCCCATCCCCGACGACGTGCTGCGCGACATCCTCTTCGCGGCGACCCGCGCCCCCAGCGGATCGAACCGCCAACCGTTCCGCTTCGTCGTACTGAGCGACGGACCAAGGGCGCGGGAAGCCAAGCGCATCATCGGCGAGGGGGCGCGCCGCTTCTGGGCGGCCAAACGGGAGGCCGACGGCTACGACGCCGGATCCGGGACTCGCCTGGACTCGCCCAAGGCGCGCCTGGCGCGGACCATGCAGCACTACGTCGACACCTTCGACACGGTCCCCGTCCTGGTGTTGCCGTGCTACGTGCCCTACCGCGACGGCAGGCAGCACAGTGACGGCGCCTCGGTCTACCCGGCATGCCAGAATCTGCTGCTCGCGGCGCGGGCGCTCGGGTACGGCGGCGTGCTCACCGGTTGGCATTTCGCGGTTGCGGACGAGTTGCACACCCTCTTGGAGATCCCCGACACCGTGGAGCTCATGGCGACCATCACCCTCGGCAAGCCGCAAGGCCGTCACGGTCCGGTGCGCCGACGTCCGCTCCCGGAATTGGTCTACGGGGAGCAGTGGGGGTCGACCCCCACCTGGGCGGTCGACCCCGAGGGCGCCCTGCACACGGCGGCCGGCCCGCCCACCCGCGCCTAGGGTTGCAGGTGGTCCCGCCGAGCAACGGCGGCAACCACCGCAACGGCAGCATCGACACCAAGACACCAACCACAGCAACGAAAGGCCGCCCATGAACGTGCCCAG
Organism: uncultured Acidimicrobiaceae bacterium; assembly: GCA_963828505.1. GTDB lineage: Bacteria > Actinomycetota > Acidimicrobiia > Acidimicrobiales > RAAP-2 > Bog-473. Next base: position 60,594 of record CAWHFM010000022.1, on the reverse strand, counting down.
CGCGGGCTCGTCCGTCTTCGACGCGGACAACCACTACTACGAGGCCCTCGACGCGTTCACGAGACACCTGGAACCATCGCTCGGGCCAAGGGTGATCCAATGGGTCGAGATCGACGGGCGGCGTTACCACTCGCTGGGCGGGCGCGTCAGCCGAGCGGTGACAAACCCCACGTTCGACCCGGTGTCGCCCGCCGGCGCCCTGTTCGACTACTTCCGGGGCAACCCCGACGGCGTGCCGATGCACCAGCTGATGGGCCGGCCCGAGCCGATCCGGCCGGAGTACCGCGACCGCGACGCGCGCCTGGCCACCATGGATGCGCAGGGTCTGTCCAAGGTGTGGCTCTTCCCCACGCTGGGCATGCTGTACGAGGAGGCCCTGCGCGACGACCCGGAGGCGGTCGTGCTGTTGTTCCGATCCTTCAACCGCTGGCTGGCCGAGGACTGGGGCCTGGCGTACCGCGACCGCATCTTCGCCGCGCCCTACATCACGCTGGCCGACGGGGACGCCGCCGTGGCCGAGCTCGAGTGGGCCATCGACCAGGACGCGCGCGCCGTCGTGCTGCGAGCCGCGGCACCGGTGACCTCATCGGGTCCGCGCTCGCCGGCCGCCGACGAGTTCGACCCATTCTGGGCCCGCGCCAACGAGGCGGGTATCACCGTCGTCGTCCACGCGGGCGACGCGGGACTGTCGTCGAACGGCTACGCCGCCGACGGGTTCTCGGCGTCGTTCCGCGGCGGCGGGCCGGCCCGACCGAGCATCAAGATGTGGTCCATTGAGCGAGCAGCGCACGACTGGCTGGCCACGCTCATTCTCGAAAAGCTCTTCCAGCGCTTCCCCAACGTGCGCGTGGCGTCCGTCGAGAACGGCTCCGAGTTCCTCGCCCCCCTGTTCCGCAAGCTGCGCACCGCGGCTCGCCGCATGCCGGGATACTTCGCCGAGGACCCGGTCGACACCTTCCGCCGCCACATCTGGATCAACCCGTTCTGGGAAGACGACGTCGACGAGGTCGTCGACCTGATGGGGGACGACCGCGTGATCTTCGGGTCCGACTGGCCCCACGTCGAAGGCTTGCGCGAGCCGACGGACTGGCAGACCGAGCTGCAGAAACTGCCCGCCGAGTCGGTGGCGAGGATCATGGGCACGAATGCGGCCGAGCTGAACGAGCGCCGACCGGCACCGTGAGCGACGTCGAGGGAGCCGGCGCGTCGCCGGCGGATCCGACGGCGACGCGGCAGGCCGAACCGCACGTGATCGTGCTGTTCGGCGCGACGGGGGACCTGGCGGCGCGCAAGCTGCTGCCGGGACTTCTGCACCTTTCCAAGGCGGGGATGATGCCCGAGTACCGGATCATCGGGAGCGCCACCCGGGAGCTCAGCGACGAGGAGTTCCGCAACCTGGCCCGCCACGCCTGCGACGAGTTCGCGACCGGCCGGATCTCGTTGCTGCAATGGGCGAACTTCGAGAAGCGCCTGAGCTTCTGCTCGACCGCGCGCGGGCCGGAGGCGCTGGCCGAGGCGGTGGCCCGCGCCGAGGAGGAGATGGATGTCGGCGACCCGCGCCGGCTGCACTACCTCAGCATCCCGCCGGCGGCGGCGCGCTCGGTGGTGCAGCTGTTGGCGGACGCCGAAATTGATCGAGCGGTCGCGGCTCATCATGGAGAAGCCGTTCGGCACCGACCTGGCCAGCGCCGTGGCCCTGAACGACGCGGTGCACCAGGTCTTCGACGAGGACCAGATCTTCCGCATCGACCACTTCCTGGGTAAGGAGGCGGCACAGAACATCCTGGCCTTCCGCTTCGCCAACGGTTTGTTCGAGCCGATCTGGAACCGGGACCACATCGACCATGTGCAGATCGACGTACCCGAGACGCTGTCGGTGGACGACCGGGTCGCCTTCTACGAGGCGACCGGCGCCTTCAAGGACATGGTGGTGACCCACCTGTTCCAGATCCTCGCCTTCATGGCCATGGAGCCGCCCACCGCGCTCGCCCCCGATGCCATCAGCGAGGAAAAGAACAAGGTCTTCCGCTCGTTGCGCCCGCTCGACGTGAGCCGCGTCGTCCGGGGCCAGTACGAGGGCTACCGCGACATCCCCGGGGTGGCGCCCGACTCGGACACCGAGACCTTCGTCGCCCTGCGCTGCGAAATCGACAACTGGCGCTGGGCCGGCGTGCCTTTCTTCCTGCGCACCGGCAAACAGATGGGGGGAGGCGAGCGCATCATCTCCATCGCGTTCCGCGAGCCCCCGAAGTCGATGTTCCCCGAGGGCTCGGGCGTGGGGACACAGGGTCCGGACCACCTCACTTTCGATCTCGCCGACTCGTCCAAGCTGTCGCTCTCGTTCTACGGCAAGAAGCCCGGGCCCGGCATGCGGCTGGAGAAGCTCAGCCTGCAGTTCGCGCTGCACGAGACGGGCGAGGACGCCGACGTGCTCGAGGCCTACGAGCGCCTCATCCACGACGCCATGATGGGCGACCACACCCTGTTCAACACGGCCGAGGGGATTGAGCGGCTCTGGGAGCTCTCGTCACCGCTGCTGGAGAACCCGCCCCCGGTGCAGCCCTACGCCAAGGGAAGCTGGGGGCCCGACTCCATCGGCGAGCTGATCGCACCCCGGCGGTGGCGGCTGCCCTTCGAACGGCGCTGGCGGGGAGCGGGTACGGCCTGACCGGTCAGTCGCTCAAGGCTGGCGCCCGGTGTAGGCGGCCAGCCGCATGATGGGGTCCGCATCCGCGCCCACCGACACCTCATCGGCGAAGGCGTCGCCGTTGCGCAGCGCGGGCTGGATCAGCCCATGGGCCACACCGAGCACGTAGGCCGCCAGCCCGTCAGTGGCCGGGACGGGACGACCCGTGGCACGGGCGAAGTCCCATGCATGCACCAGCAACTCCATGGAGAGGATGCCGGCGGCGCTCTCGGCGGGCAGGTCTCCCGGCCCCAGGCGCACCGTTCCCTCGAGGCCGCGACGTCGCCAGCCCTCGAGAACGGGTTGAGCGAGGTCCGCCAGGCGCGGCTCGAGCGGCGCCCCCTCGTCGGCGGCGACCGTGAGACCGATGCCACCGCCCAGTGCGACGAGCGACCCGCACAGGTGCTCGGCCAGCTGGTCGACGTCGAAGCGGGCGCATGGCGTCTGCGCCTTTCCGTCGCCGGGGCCCATCTGGCGCAGCACGAGCTGGCATACGGCGAGGTTGGCTTCGGCCGCGGCGAGGGGATCCCACCCCTCCGGGTCGCGCTGCTGCATCGGGTCCAGGCCGGCGTCGCCCTCGCGGCCGGCCGCGCTCAGGCGCTCCATGAAGTGCTCCCAACCGCGGCTGTGCGCCTCTTCCTGCTCGTCGGTGAGACCCTGGTGGACGAGCCGTACCCGGGTCCCGCCCGGCTCGGGCTCGAGCGTCACCGTCACGGTCGACGCGCCGGGCGGAGGCTCGCCACCGCCGTCCTCCCAACCGAAGTTGAACACGAGACGCCGCCCGGGCTCCACCTCGACATAGGTCCCGGAGGCGTTCGCACCCGGCACGACGGTCCAGCGAAACGGGCCGCCGGCGCGCAAGTCGACCCGCGCCGTGACGGCCTGCCAGCGTCGGAGCCGCTCCGGCTCGGTCACCAGGGCGAATGTCTGCTCGGCGTCGAGAGGCACGAGGACCGACTTCTCAATCGTCATCGGGTCTTCCTTTCTGTCGGGTGTCCGGGCCCTCGCCTGCAGCGAGGAGCTCGAGCTCGGTGGTCCAGAACGAATCGAGGACCTGGCGCAGTGACGCCATTCCCTCGGGACGGAGCCGGTAGCGGCGGAATCGCCCGTCCGGGCGAACCTCCACCAGTCCCGCCGCGGCCAGCACACCGAGGTGTTGTGACACCGCCGGCCGGGTGACCGCGAATTCCGCCGCCAGCTCCGAGACGGTCTTCTCCCCGCCGCGCAACAAGCCCAGCAACCGACGCCGGTTCGGCTCGGCCAGGACACCGATGAGGTCCGGGGCATGCGTGGACTCCTTCACCGTCTGACATGTTAGTCCAGACTAACATGTCGTGGACGAAGAGCAACGGGGCAGGCGTCCACGTCGTGGGAGGGGGAGCCGAAACGAGCCGGGCGCCTCGTCCGGGGTGTGAGCCGGGAAGCTCGGGGCGTATCGGGGCCAGTCGGGCCAGCCGGGCCAGTCGGGCTTAACCGGGCCAGGGATGCAGGAGCACGCGGCCGAAAGCCTGGCGGCTCTCGATGTAAGCGTGCGCACCTGCCGCGTCGGACAGCGGATAGGCGCGGTCGATCACGACACGCAGGTCGCCACGCGCGACCGCCTCGAGGTGGCCGGCGATCATGGCGTGCGCACGCGGCGCCAACAAGAGCTCGGCTCCGAGGAAGTAGCCCGACAGCGTCTGGTTGTTCGGACGCATGGCGGAGATGTCGAGATGCTCGGCCGGAGCGCGACCAGCGTCGCCGACGGTGACGCAACGGCCGCGGTAGGCGAGCGAGGCGATGCTCCCCTGCAAGGTGGTACCCCCGACCGAGTCCACGACGACGTCGACTCCTCGTCCGTCGGTCAGCCGGCGGGCCTCGGCCACGAAGTCGGAGGTGGCGTAGTTGATGCCCTCGTCGAGGCCGAGCTCCTTCAAGCGTTCGAGGCGGTCGTCGCTCGACGCCGTGGCCAGGACGCGCGCCCCGGCCCGCTTGGCCATCTGAATCGCCGCGACGCCCACGCCACCTGCGCCGGCGTGGACCAGCGCGGTTTCGCCGGGCTGCAGGCGGCCGAATTCGAAGAGGCAGTCGTCGGCGGTGCCGAAGGGGACCGGAACGCACGCCGCCTCGTCCGTCCCGAGGCCGTCGGGGATGCGCCAGGCGAACGCCTCGGGCACGGCCCGCAGCTGGGCATGCGAGCCGTCGAGGCCGACCGTGACGACACGATCGCCCTCGGTGAAGCCATGGACCCGATCGCCCAACCCGACGACCGTGCCGGCGCATTGGTAGCCCACGACGTGGGGGACGCGTGCGAGGTCACCGCCGAGACGGTTCAGCGTGTCCCCGCCCTCGATGCTGACCGCCTCGACCCGGATCAGGAGGTCGCCGGGACCGGGCTCCGGGTCCGGCACGTCCTCGTAACGGAAGACGTCGGGCGACCCCGTCTCGTAGTACACGGCAGCTTTCATGAACAGACATACTCCCGCATCCGCAAGCCGCGTGCGCTCGGCGTACCAGCGTGTGGTCCGGGGCAGCCGGGCGGCGATGTGGGCATGGGCGTCCTCGAAGCACGCCGCGGCGGACGTCGACTGCAGGCACCCGCCGCCAACGCATGGTCCGCCGCGCGCTCAGGACCCGGCGTCAACCGGCCCTCGCTCTGTCCGCGTGATCGGACCCGAGTCTGCCGGCAACAAGCCGGGTACGGTCTGGTCCTTCGGCCACCGCACCGAAGGGGACACACCGGTCCGGATTCGGAAGGAGCACCATGGGCGAGGAGAGCGAGCCGTTCGCGCTGGTGATCGGGGGCGGGTCCGGCATCGGGGCCGCGCTCGCCGCTCAATACCGGGCGAGTGGCACCACGGCCGTGGTGTGGGACGTGGACGGGGACCGCGACGTCGACTGCGACGTCGCCGCACCCGACGAGATCGACGAGGCGGTCGGGGTCACGAGCCTGCGCTGGGGCGTGCCGTCGTGGGTGACGGTCACCGCGGGGATCGGGCACGCCGGGATGCTCCTCGACATCCCGCCCGACGACTTCGACCGTGTCATGCGAGTGAACGCGAGGGGTCCCTGGCTCTGCATGCGGGCCTGGGTCGGGGCGATGCTCGAGCGCAAGGTGGCCGGCTCCTTCGTCGCCGTCTCGAGCGTGAGCGCCAGGCTGGTCGATCCCGGCATGGGCCTTTACTGCGCGTCGAAGGCGGCGCTCTCGATGCTGGTCAAGGTGGCGGCAGCGGAGTGGGGCCCGCTCGGGCTCAGAGTCAACGGCGTGGGGCCGGGCGTCACCCGTACTCCCATGCTCGGCCGCGGCGTGGCGGCGACGGTCGAGGGCTCGCCTTGGCTCGCCGGCGTGGCGGAGCGGACCTCCCTCGGCCGTCTGGGCGAGGCCGACGACGTGGCCGCTACGGTCGTCGCCCTGCACGGCATGGACTGGGTCACCGGACAAGTGCTCGAGTGCGACGGCGGGCTCTCCTTGCGCAGCCCGATCGACTCCCTCGCCGCCATGGGGTCGGACCCCGCACGACCGCCACGGGGCTGACCCGGCGAAGCCTCGGAGGCGACGGCGCGGTCAGCGGAGGGACTTCAACGATCGCGGCGCCCTGCCACTACGAGCCCGGCGCCCCCGATCCGACCGAGTGATTCGCGTTCCTCGAACAGCTGTAGCGCGACGATCCTGACTCGGTCGAGCTGCTCCAGCAGTGGCTCGGTTCCGCCGCGGCGCGGTACGGGGCGAGCGTCGGAGATCTCGGTCATGGGAACAGAGGGCGCCCAGCTCCTGGGATTTGGTGCCGTCTAACGTCTGGTTATGTCGACGAGGCCGACGCGGTCGACGCCGTCGGTGGGTAGACGCGGCCCTCGACGCGTGGGAGGCCTGGCTGCCGGGGCAGTCGTCGCGGTGTTGGTCACGGTGTGCGGCGGCAACGGTGCTTACTCCTCCGGCTCTGCCGCTGCTGTTTCGAGCCGGCTCGCCAGGGATTGCCTGAGCACGTCGCAGTGTTACGCCCCGCGCCAGTTCCGGGTGGCCTACGGCATTGAGGCGCTTCTACATCACGGGATCGATGGCCGCGGCGAGACCGTGGTGCTGGTGGAGTTCGCCGCCCCGGCCGGATCGGCGCCCCGGGTCACCGACATCCGCCAGGATCTTGTCCGCTTCGACGGCATGTTCGGCTTGCCTGCCGCGAGACTGGACGTCGTCGACAGCCTCGCCCGTTCTCCCTCACCGTGGCTGGCCAACACCGAGGAGGCGGAGGACACCGAGATTGTTCACGCGGTGGCTCCCGATGCCGCCATCCGTGAGGTGCTGATCAGCGATGCGGCCGCAGAAACCCCGGCGAAAGCCAGCGCCGCCGTCGCGGCGGCCCTTCGGCTGGGCCTGACCCGGGGCGCCGTGATCTCGTTCAGCCACAGTTGGGGCGAACAGTGCTTCACCGCGGCCGAGGTGGCCCAGCTGAACGCGGCGTTGCAAGCCGCCAGCAAGGCCGCCGTGACGGTGGTCAACTCTTCGGGTGACACCGGCGCGTCGACCAACCCGTGCCCCGGGGCCAGGATTGGTCTTACAGGAATCAAGGGAGTGAACCTGCTCGATGCGGACCCGCTCGTACTGGCCGCCGGAGGTACGAGCCTGCGGGCCAATCAGGCCACCGGCGCCTACATGAGCGAGACCGTGTGGAACACCCCGCCCGGGCAGACCGGCCGGGGATTCTCCGTGTCCTCCGGCGGAGGATTCAGCCATCTCTTCTCCCGGCCCGCCTATCAGAACGGCGTGTCCGGCATCGGAGCGTCCAGAGGGGTACCCGACGTCGCTGCCGACGCCGACCCGAATACGGGCATGGCCCTGACCCTGACCGACGGCGGCCAGAACTCCATCGTCGTCGGGGCCAGCGGTACCAGCGCTGCCGCCCCGCTGTGGGCCGCGGTGATCGCGCTGGCCGACCAGTACGCGGGCCGGCACCTGGGTTGGGTCAACCCCGCCCTCTACCGCATCGGCCGAAGTCCGGCCGATCACTCTGCGTTCCACGACATCGACACCGGGACGAACACCGTCGAATCCTCGCTGCGACGCGCGTCGGCTCCCGTCCAGGTTGGCCAGCAACCTCCTGTCCCGGCGACGACGGGCCGAGCCACACCTCGGTCACGGACCGTCACGGGCTACAACGCCGGGACTGGATGGGACCCGGTCACGGGCTGGGGAAGCCCCGATGCGCAGGTGCTCGTGCCCCTCCTCGCCCGCGACGCCGGCCGGTAACACCGGCAGAGACTGACGGCCTGCCAAACCGGTTGCCACCGTGTGTTCCCTCGACGTCGATAACCGGGCGGCGAAGAAGGACTGCCCGAACCGGGCGGCGAAGAAGCACTGCCGTGCCCCTGGAACGTTGCGGCTCCCATTCCATGCCCGCCATTCCATGCCCGCGCCGGACGGTTACCCGTCAGCGCGGGCTGGCCGTCAGCGCGCGCCGGGGGGACGGAGTCCGTCGCAGACGATGGAGAGGAGCTCGCACCCCGGGGGGCTCCCCGCGTGGGCAGACGCCTGGCACGTGGCACCGACGAGCGACACCACCGTCTCGGCGGTCACGTCGCCCCGCACCGCCCCGGCGTCCTGAGCCCGCTGAAGTAGCACATCGACGGCGCGGCGCAACTCGTCCTTGACCCCTGCCGCCGCCGCCTCGAACTCGACTCCGGCGCCGGTGACTGCCACCAAGAGGTCGCGCTTGGCCGCCCCCTCCTCGACGACGTACTCCAGGAAGCCGAAGAACGCGCCGGGTGCGTCCGCCGCATCGGCTTGGGCCCGCGCGTCGGCCGTCAGAGCGGTGAGGCGGTCGAGGAGGATGGCTTCGCACAACTTCTCCTTCGTCGGAAAGTGGCGGTACAGCGTGCCGACGCCGACGCCCGCCTTCTCGGCGATCAGATCGACCGGCGCCTCGATGCCCTCGGACGCGAAGAGCACCTCCGCCGCCTCGAGGATGCGGGTTCGGTTGCGTTGGGCGTCTGCACGCAGGGGCCGTCCCGTCGCTGCACAGGCGGCACCCGCGACACCGCCGGCGGAGCTGTCGTCACAGCCCCCCGGTACGGTCGACTTCTGGCCCACGAGCCACCTCCCTCCCCCGTTGACAAACGGAACTCTAGTTCCGTATAGTGTAACTGGAACCGAGACTCCGATTCCGATTGTAGTCCGATCGGAGCCCGCTGAACAGGGGTCACCGGCCGCTTGGTCCGGGACCGCGGGGATTCGGAGCCGATCGATGCGCAGCTCGATCGCCCCACCGGGGGCTTCGAGGGAGCGCGAGAGAAGGGATATCGCCATGACCACGACCATCGACCGCCCACCGGCGGAGGCCGCCCCCCCGACCCCCGACCCGCGCCGCTTCAGGGCCCTCGCCGTGATTGCCGTCGCCCAGCTCATGGTGGTGCTCGACGCCTCGGTCGTCATCATCGCCCTGCCGTCGGCCCAGAAGGCGCTCCACATCTCGACCGCCAACCGCCAGTGGATGCTGACCGCTTACACCCTCTCCTTCGCGGGCCTGCTCCTGCTCGGTGGCCGTATCGCTGACTACTTCGGACGCAAGAGGATGTTCGTGCTGAGCCTGATCGGCTTCGCCGCAGCCTCGGCCCTCGGCGGCTTGGCGCAGAACTCGGCGATGCTCTTCAGCGCCCGAGCCCTCCAGGGCGCCTTCGCCGCTGTGATGGCGCCAGCCGCGCTCTCGTTGCTGACCGTCACCTTCACCGAACCGCGAGAGCGGGCCCGGGCCTTCGGCGTCTACGGCGCCATCGCCGGCGGTGGCGCCGCCATCGGCCTCATCCTCGGGGGGGCGCTGACCGAGTTCGCGTCCTGGCGCTGGACCCTCCTCATCAACGTGCCTATCGCCGTCCTCGCCGCGATCGGGGCGCTCCGCGTCGTGTCCGAGAGCCGCGCCTCGGCCAAGCACGGCTACGACCTACCGGGAGCGGCCACCGTGACGAGTGGCCTCCTCGCCCTCGTCTACGCCTTCACCAAGGCCGGCACCGACGGCTGGGACGCGACCGTCACGCTCGGCCTGTTCGCCGCAGCCGCAGTGCTTCTCTTGGCCTTCGTGGCCATCGAGCTGCGCGCGGAGCACCCGCTGCTCCCGCTCCGCGTCGTGCTGGACCGCAATCGCGGCGGCTCCTTCCTCTCGTCGCTGCTCGTCGGCACGGCCATACTCGGGACGTTCCTTTCGTTGACCTACTACTTCCAGGGCACGCTGCACTACTCGGCGCTCAAGAGCGGGTTCGCGTTCGTCCCCTTCTCGCTCGGCATCATCACGGGCGCGACTGTGGCCAGTCGGCTCCTGCCCCGCTTCGGCCCGCGCGCGGTGATGGGCGGCGGGCTCGCCCTGGCCGCAGCAGGTCTGGTGCTCTTCACCACCCTCGACGTTCACTCCTCCTATATCTCGGTCGTCCTCCCCGCCGAGGTCATCGTCAGCTTGGGCATGGGTCTGTCCTTCGTCGCCATGTCGAGCACGGCGTTGTTGGGCGTCAGCCCGGAGGACGCAGGCGTGGCGAGCGCACTGGTCAACGCGACGCAGCAGACCGGTGGGACGATGGGGGCCGCCCTCATCAACACGATCGCGACTACTGCGACTGCCTCCTACCTGGTCGCCCACGGCACGTCGGCGGCCGCCCAAGAGGCGGGGGCCGTGCACGGGTACACCAGTGCTTTCGCCTTCAGCGCCATTGTGCTCGGGGTCGCCTCGGTAGCCTCGTTCATCCTGATCCGGCGGGGGCGGCCGGCACCCGCCGGACCAGAGTCCGAGCCAGAGGCCGAGGTGGTCACCCTGGTGGCCGCGGTGGCCGCCTGACGGCGACTGCTCCGGGTGAGGTCAGCGCCGGAACGGCTCGGAGTGGTCCCAGTCGGCGAGCAGCGTGCGCAAAGCGGTCAGAAGGAGCAGGGGTTGGTCCAGCATGGCGTGGTGCCCGGCTTCGGGGATCTCGATCACCGGGGTGACGCGTCCCAGCTTCTCGTACATGGAAGCGCCGATGTCCGGCGTGACCAGCCCTTGCTCGGAGCGCAACAGTGCCAACCGGCAGTGCACCTCGCTCAGATAGGGCGCGGCGACGGAGCGCACGCCCGGTCCGAACTGCTCGAAGATGCGCCGGTCGAACTTCCACTGCCAGCCGTCCTCGACGGGCTTGAGCGAGTGGCGCGCCACGAAGTCGACGACGTAGTCCAGGTAGTGCTCTTGCACCGGCACGGTGCGGAACCGCGCAACGGCATCGTCGACGGACGGGTACGTGCGCGGCCGGCCGAACGCCTCGCGTAGGTGGTAGGCGCTTATTTCGGGGTCGGCCTCGACGACCGGCGAGTCGCATACGACGACACCCGCCAGCTGATCGCCGTGCAGGGCTGCGGTGGCGATGGTGACAAAACCGCCCATGCTGTGGCCGACCACGACCGGCGTGCCATCGATCCCACTGTCGGCGGCTACGGCGGCAACCTCGTCGGCCCACTGCTCCACCTTGTAAAGGGCACGGTGTCCGCTGTCGCCGTGACCCGAGAGGTCGACGGCGGCGACACGGTACGCGGAGGCGAAGGTGGCGGCCACAGGCGTCCACCAGTGCGCGTGAGCGCCGCCGCCGTGCACGAAAACCAGGCCCCGCCGTCCGGGCTCACCCCACACCAGGTAGTGGACGCGACAGCCGTCGACCTCGACCGCGCGGTCGCCCGACGGCACCGCGATGGCGCGCTGGAACCAGTCCGGGGCGTGCGGGAGGACCGCCCGTCCCGCCACAGTCGCTAGGCGCCGGCTGCTCGTCGTCGCCTGCTCGCTGGCCGCTACTCGCCGACGATCTCAATGGCGAATTCGGGGCAGTTGGCCACGGCGAGCCGGGTCTTCTCCTCGAGCTCGGGCGGCACCTCGTCGACGATGACAGAGCTCTGCCCGTAATCATCGACATCGAAGACCTCCGGAGCGATGCCGTAGCAGCGCGCGTGCCCCTGGCACTTGTCGGGGTCGACGCGGACCTTCATCAGAACACCACCGGGAGGACGCGGGGACCGCGAACCTGGCCGCCGGCCCAGCTGATGGTCTCGCCCTCGGCCAGGGAAAAGTCCGGGATTCGTGCCAGCCATTCCTCCAACGCAACCCGTAGCTCCATGCGGGCCAGGTTCGACCCGGCGCAGCGGTGGATCCCCGAGCCGAACGCCACGTGGCGGTTGTGCGCCCGGTCGAGCTGCACGACGTCAGGCTCATCGAACGCCTCGGGGTCGCGGTTGGCGGCCGGGAAGTTCATCAGCACCTTGTCTCCGGCCTTCATGGGGCAGCCGGCGTACTCGTAGTCCTCGGTCACCTCTCGGGCCATCGTGACGGGCGAGTACGCCCGGAGCAGTTCCTCGAGCGCAGTGGGCATGAGCTCGGTCTCCGCCACGAGGCGCTTGCGGTCCTCGGGATGGGTGGCCAGGTGCCAGAGCGAAGAGCCGATGCCGCTCCACGTCGTGTCGACGCCGGCGATCAGCACCAGGGCGGCCATGCCGAGCACGATGCCGTCGTCGACCGCCTGACCGTCTACCTCCGTTTGCAGGAGCTCGCTCAAGAGGTCGTCGCCAGGGTTGTTCCGCCGCTGCTCGAGCTCAGAGACGAAGAAGTAGAGGAGTCCCTCGGCGCCGCGCTGGCGGCGCTCGGGATCGTCGGCGAACTCGAGCACGTCACGCACCCAGCCGGTGAACGTGTCCGCCATGTCGGCCGGGACACCGAGGATGCGGGCGATGACCCGCACCGGTATCTGCTGGGCGTAGTCGGCGGCGCCGTCGGCGTGCCCGGAGTCAGCGAATCCGTCGAGCAGGCTGCGGCACAGGTCGCGCGTCATCTGCTCGTACCCGTCGACCCGCTTGTGTGAGAACCACGGCAGCAGCAGCCGGCGCGTCCAGGTGTGGAGCGGCGGGTCAGACGAGATGGGCGGCAGGCCGTACTCGAGGTTGGGCCCCTCGTATTCGGCGTTCGGGTCCTCGTCCTCGTCACCAGGGATCACCGCCACCTTTTGTGAGCTGAAGTGCTCGATGTCGTGGGCGATCGCGGTCACATCCTCGTAGCGAAGTGGCATCCAGCTGCTCTTGCGCCGGTTGGTGTGCGGGATCGGGCAGGTCGAGCGCAACTCGTCCCAGATACGAAAGGGATCGGCCAGGTACTGCGGGTCCATCACATCGAAGTCGGTGGCCCAGTCCTGCACCCGTGCGGTCTGTGTCATGCAAGCCCCCTGCTGTCCGTGTTGCTCGTCGGGTCGCCGCGCCCCGGTCCGACCCGGCCCTGCCTCAACCCTACTGCGGGTCCGATCGGGCCGGTCGGCGATGGCAACGTCGGTGCCCACCTCGACCGCCGGCGTGAGATCCGGCTCAGGGACGGACCGCCGGAAATTCGCAGGCCGCCCACAGCGCCGGCGCAGCGCGACCCGATGCCTCGGGCGCACGCTTCAAGCCGTCACCCACGATGGACCCGATGGGGTGAGCGCACGAAGCGTACGAGTACAGGAGGAACGGAATGAGCCCCCAATCTGCCGACGACACCGTCACCCACCCGCGCACCGGACTGCCGCGGCCACGACGAGGAGCGCGGTGGCGCTGGGCCACTCCCCGGGGCGCGCTCGTCGGTGGTGGCGTCCTCGCCGCCGTGCTGGGCCTCGGCGCCGCCGCGGGAGCAGCCACGAACAACCCCCCGAGGCCGGCGGGCGGAGCGCCCGGCGCGTCAGGCACCCGGGGTACGTCGCCGCGTGGGGGCGCGACCCCTGGTGCCGGACGCCCCACGGTGGCCGGCCGGATCACGGCGCTCCACGGCGACGACATCACGGTGACAGTCCGGGCCGGACCGGGCCGGTCAGGAACGTCGACGTCGGCGACTGTTGTCTACTCGGGCGCCACCACGTTCAAGGTGGTCTCGACCAAGTCCCGAACCGCTACGGCTTCGAGCCCCTCCGCCCTGAAGGTGGGCGCGTTCGTCGCCGTACAGGGCACGAGGCACGGTGACACCATCGACGCCTCGGCCGTCGTCTTCGGCGTCGGCCCGCCCTCTGCCCCCTCGGGCGGCCGACCTGCGCCGCGCTCCGCCTCAGCTCCTCAGACGGGGTGACCGCGTCGCAGTACCTCGTACTGGCGCCCATGCTCGTCGGCCGCAACGCGCGTGATGGACCCGTCCGCCGCAGGACGGAGGACCTCGGCGCCCGCGGGCGCATACTGGACGATGTAGGCCTTGCGGACACCGTCGGTGAGGTTGGGCCCCGTCGCATGAGGCGTCAACGACGAGAACACCACGATGTCGCCACGGTTCGCCGGCACGGCAACGGCCTCTTCGGGGTCGCTCAGGCAGACCAAGCCCGTGTCCGAAGGTCGGTGAGCCAACGTCCCGCGCCGATGCAGCCCCGGGACGACCCAGGGGCAGCCGTTCGCGACAGTGGCGTCGGTGAGGGCGACCCAGCAGGTCAGGTACTGCTGCGGCTCCACGAACGCGTACCCGTTGTCCTGGTGCCAAGGAAACGGCGCGTCCGTCCCGGGCTTCTTGTACACCGCCTGGTCCCAGTAGAGGCGGACGTCGGGCCCGAGCAGGTCCGCACAGAGATCGACCAGTAGTGGACTTCTGGTGAAGGCACGCAGCACGGCGGAGCGGGCGACGAGATGCACGGTAAATGTGATCTCGTCCGCCCGTGCGATGAAGAGTCTTCCCCCATGGAGGGTACGCAGTGCCCCCTCCTGCTCCTCCTCGAACGGGTCGATGGCGCTCACGAGAGCGTCGATCTCGCCGGGAGCGAGGGCGCTGGGCAGGACGAAGAAGCCATCCGAGTCGTAGTTCCGAGCCTGCCTTGCGCTCACCCGCCGGAACGGGCCCGGGTGGTCGGCCCATTCGAAGTCCTGGTTCAGAGCGTGCCGCTCTGGAGCCGCCGTGCCTGTCACCCCCGTCGTCCTCGGGTCCTGCCCGGTCAGGCTCCGCTGAAGCGCGGCTCGCGACGTTCCGCGCTGGCTCGCACGCCCTCGGCAAAGTCGTCGCTCTCGCGCAAGCGAAGCTGTTCCGCACACTCGTGTTCCATGGCTTCGGTCACACGCTCGAGCAGACCGCGCCGCAAGGTGGCCCGGACGGCCCGGACGGCGAGCGGCCCAGCCGCCGCAAGCTCTGCGGCGTAGCCCAAGGCGCGGTCGAGCACCTCGCCCTCGGGTGCGAGTCGGTCGCACAAACCCAGAGCGAGCGCCTCGTCGCCACCGATGCGCCGGCCGGTCAGGAGCAGATCGGCGGCGGCCTGCTGCCCGACTGCCGCCGGAAGCGTCACCGAGAGCCCGAAGCCGTGGTGGAAGCCGAGGCGGGCGAAATTCACACTGAAGCGGCTGCTCGCCGACGCCACCCGGAAGTCGGCTGAGAGCGCCAGTCCGCAGCCGCCGCCGATCGCGGCGCCCTGCACGGCGGCGACGACCGGGAGCGGTGCGGCGAAGAGCCGCTGAGCTTCGCGGTAGAGGGCACCGATGTCCTGGCCCGAGTTCCCGCCGAAGTCGAGCCCGGCGCAGAAGTGCCGGCCCTCGGACGCGAGCACGATGCAACGACACCACCCGCCTGCGGCCAGGTTCTCGTAGCCGTCGGCCAGGGCGGCCACGAGCGACGTGTCGAAGAAGTTGTTGGGCGGACGGTGCATGCACACCAGCCCGACGTGATCGCTGCGGCGCTCCACCGTGACGTCGGCCTCACTCATGGTGCGGCTCACACCTCCGTCGGCTCGTCTGGGTCGACGTCATGGAGGCTGCGCCAGTAGATCAGAGCGTCCTCCTCGCCGTCGATGGCGCGCGGGATCCGTCCGACCTCGCTGAACCCGAGCCGGGAGTACATGGCCCGAGCGGGGTTGGACTCGAACACCAGGTTGAATTGCATGGCTTCGAAACCGAGCCGCCGCGCCTCTCGCAACGAGTGCTGGACGAGCGAGCGGCCGACTCCGGTCCCGCGGTAGGCCGCCAAGACGAAATAGCCCGCATTGGCGATGTGCGCAGCGCGGCCGGCGAAATTGGGCCGGATGTAGTAGCCGCCGATGAGGTAACCGCCGAAGCGCGCCACACGCACGGCGGACGACCCGGCAACCCACAGAGCGTCGAAGTCTCCTCGGGAGAGCGGCGGTGCCTGAGGGAACCCCTCTCCGGCTGAGATGATCCGGGCGAACCCCCCGTAGAGGTCGTCGAGATCGTCGTCCTTTGCTTCCCGTATCTCCACCGGCACGCTTCCCACCGTAGCGGCGCGCTTACGGGTCCGAGTGGCAACGTGACGCCCTCACGCATCCTGCTGGCTGGCCGCGAACCCGATCGATCCGACGCCGGGGCGTATCGCCTCGATCGGATCGCGCAGGTCGTCGATATAACCCAACGCGTATGCCCCTCTGTCGTAACCCATCAGCCGCAACAGTTCTATCGGCAGCGTCTCTGCCACCTGGCGCGGCACCGAGAGGTACTGGTTCTCCTCTTGACGCAGCCAGGCCACGTTGTAGGTGATGTTGAGCCCGATCCGGGTCGAGGACGACTGGTTGGCGCCCCCTCCGTGGTACACGCTGCCCGAGTAGAAGAGCACCGAGCCGCGGTCCATGACGGCGCCCTCGGTGTCGTCGGGCCCGACCGCAAGCCCGTCTTCGGCCAGGTTGGAGCCCGGCACCACCCTGGTGGCGCCGTTCTCTTCCGTGAACTCCGTCATCGCCCAGATGGTGTTGCACTGCACGTCGTAGCCGCGGGGGAAGGGAAAGAAGTCGAAGGCCCACTGGTCGCGATGGATCGGTTGGGCCGTCTCTCCCGGGCCGATGGCGATGGCCTGGGTCAGGTGCAGCTGGATGTTCGTGGCCTGCGACAGGAGCGCCCGCGCCGTTCCCACCGCCAGCGGATGGGTGACCAGTTCACGACACGAGGGCGACCGGGCCACGAGGGCCCCGGTCCGCCGAGTCAGGTGCCCGCTGAAGTTGTCGGGACCCACCGGGGTGGCCTCGAGGAAGGGTCGCAGCTCCTCGTGGATCCGATCGAGGAGCGCGACCGGCGCCAAGTCGTCGACCACGGTCGCGCCGTCGCGCCCGACGATCGCCGCCACGTCCTCGGGAGAGCTGTCGTTCGGCAGATGGGCAATGGGCATGGAGTCATCCTCGCCAACGCCGCCCGTCGCGGCAACTCGACGGCATGGAGTCCGATCGCCGCCCGGAGCGCCCGGAGGCCCCGGCGTGCCGCGCGGCCGCCGGGCATCGTGAGCGGGCGAGAACAGACCCGTGACCAAAGAGCTATCGACGCCGTCGGCTCTGAGCTACGGCCCAGGGAACACCGCTCGCAGACCGTCGAGTACCGCGACGTCGCCGCCCACCTCGGGTGTGTGCCGCGGATCGAGCCGGCCGTAGACGAGGCGGACGAAAGCCTCCGCGGGCATCACCAGGTCGGGCCCGGCACCGCCTCCGTCGCCGCCCGTTTCCTCGAGGGTGACCGCCTCTGGGGACAAGGAGACGGTGAAGTCGCGCCCCGGCGCGGAAGTGCGGATATGGATGTTGCGCTCGTCGCCGCTGGGCCGGGACGTGAACCGCGTGATCAGCCCGAGCCGGTCGACCACGATAGCGACGGCGTCGGCCGGGAGGTGGGCCGTCGGGTCGAACATGACGTCGACGTCCCAGGTATGGAGTGCGTGCTCGCTGAGCCGCGCCCCAGTGAAATCGGCGAAGCTCATGGTGAGGGGTCCCATGACGAACGTCGCCCGTTCGCGGTCGGCCGCGTCTACGTCCTCGAGGGCCTCGAGCAGCGCTTGGTCTGCCACCAGGGCGTCGTCGGCCTGAAGGCGCGGCGACTTCGCGTTCCACTCGTCCCACACCGAGGCCGGGTCGCCGTCGGGTGCTTCTGCATCCGACAGGACGTCGGCCAAGCGGTTCCGCATGATCACCGCACCCGAGCCGAGGTGAGACAAGGTGTCGGCGATCGACCACTCGCGACAGTACGAGGGACGGATCAGCTGGTCGTCGTCGATCCCGCGCACGAGTTCGTGCAGCCGTCCGACCGAGCTGCGCAGCGCACGGAGCGTCTGGTCCATTTCGTCTGCTCTCCTTGCCCCCGACACCAGCCCCGGACCACATTGGTCGGTCGTTCCCAGTCAGTTCTACCGCCTTCGTCGACACGCTCCGGCGGGCTGAGGCCGGGCCCGCGTCGCGGCCGGCGCGGGTCGTGGCCTTTCCACGGTCGGGGACCCCTCGGAGGCCGCAGTTCGGACGTGCCCCCGTGAAAGACTTATTTAACTTGACAGTTACATAACCAAGCAGTTAAATACTTGGATGCGAATGGCCGAGGAGCAGCTCGATGCGGCGTTTGCGGCACTCGCTGACCCCACGCGCCGGGCCATCGTGAGCCGGCTCGCCCAGGGCGACGCCACGGTGAGCGAGCTCGCCGCGCCCTTCGCGATTTCGCTGCCGGGAGTCTCCAAGCACCTCAAGGTGCTCGAGCGCAGCGGTCTCATCTCGCGGGGCCGTGACGCTCAGTTCCGCCCCTGCCACCTGGAGACGGACACGCTCGATGCCGCCGTCGACTGGATCGAGACGCGCCGGCGCCTATGGGAGGAGCGCTTCGAGAAGCTCGACACGCACCTGCGGAGCGTGCTCGAGCGCAAGAGGTCAGGCCCGAGCGGGGAGACAAGCGGCGCCGCCGGGCGGAGCGCAGGCCGCCTTGACCCCGAGTTGGAATCCGAGCCCGGCCAAGAAGGAGCAAGGAAGAACACCGTCCGCCAAGGAGGAGAGTGAGCACCATGACAGACGACACGACCCGGACCGGGACAATGAAAGAGCCGAGCGAGTTGTGGTTCACCAGGATCTTCGATGCCCCACGGGAGCTCGTCTTCCGCTGCATGACCGAGCCCGAGCACCTGACCCACTTCTGGGGACCCACCGGCGTGAGCACGCCACTCGAGCGCATCACGGTCGACGCACGCCGTGGAGGCGTTTTCGAGACGGTCATGGTGAACGACGCGGACGGGAGCGAGTTCCTGATGCGGGCCGTGTACGACGAGGTGAGACCACCAGAACTGCTCTCGTGGACCGAGGACCTCACCGGCATACGGGTCATCTCCGAGTTCGTCGAGCTCGGAGATGACCGAACCGAGGTCCGCATCCACCAGTTCGACGTACCGGCGCCCTTCACATCCGATGAGGCGCAGAAGGGCTTCTCGAGTTCGCTCGACTGCTTCGCGGCCTATCTCAGCGAACTCTTGGATACAGGAACATGAAGGCGCGGCGTAGTGGAGCGGGATGCGAGAGGAGCACGCGACGATGGTCACCGACATAACTACTGCAGTAGAGAGCGCCGCGACCGCCGACCCGGATGTGGAAGGGGAGCTCCTCCATCTGGCCGACCTGCTCGATGGTTCGCCACCTGAGGTCTGGGATGCCGCGTCGTTGTGCGAGGGCTGGCGGACTCGTGAAGTCGTGGCGCACATGACGATGCCGGCGCGCTACTCCGCCGACGCATTCATGGCGGAGCTAGAGGCCGCCGGTGGCGACTTCACGCGGCTTTCGGACACACTCGCCGCCAGGGACGGCGGCTTGCCCGAGTCGACGCTCGTCGCGGGTCTGCGCTCCCAGGTCCTGCGCGAGTGGCAGCCGCCCGGCGGCGGGGTCGAAGGTGCGCTGACCCACTGCGTGATTCACGGGCTCGACGTCACCGAAGCGCTCGGTTCCGAGCGCACCGTGCCGGCTGATCGGATCGTTCGGGTGCTGCGGTCCGTGGGCCCACCAGCAGGACCGAACCTGTTTGGCGTCGACCTGACGGGCATCGAATTGCGGGCAGACGACATCGAATGGTCCCTCGGTTCGGGAGACCTGCTCAGCGGCCCGGCGCAGGTCCTCGCCCTCGTGATCTGCGGTCGGCGGGTGCCCCACGGTCGTCTGCATGGCGGCTCTGCCGGTCGCTTCACGCGGTGACCGGTAGAGGCACGGCGGCGGACCGACTCGCCGCCAGCCCTGTCCGCTACGCCCCCGTCCGGGCCATGGCTGCGACCGGACGGGCTACGCGACGCAGGTAGGTGCCGTAGCGTGCCCGCCCCAGCGAGAGCGGCGGGCACGGCCGGACGGCTTCGCCCCGCCAAGTGCGCCAGGCCCGGTACCCGCCGGCCAAGTCCGACGCCCTGCCGTAGCCCAGCGCACGCAGGGAGGCGGCGGCGAGGGTCGATGCATAACCTTCGGAGCACACGACCACGACCTGCTGGTCGTAGCCGAGGATCTCGGGCAGAGCGTGGCCGCCGAGCAGATCGAACCGCCATTCGAGCACGTTGCGTTCGACCACGACCGCGCACTTGAGCTCCCCCTCGATCTTGCGCTGCCGCTCGGGCCTGATGTCGATCACCAGTGCTCCTGAAGCGACACAAGCCTCAAGCTCGTACGGCTCGACCCGCTCGATCTGGTGCCGCGCCGCGGCGAGGATCTCCTCGGACGAATGGACAGCCATGGTTATCGGACCTCCTCGGTCTCCGCGGTGACGATGCACCCGTTTGAACTTCTATCGCTGTGGTCGGCCACCCAACGGACGTCACCCCGGACAAGGCGTCCTCCATCGATCTCGTAGGAGGCCATGGTCGTGAGCGCGGGACTGTAAACGTGCAGACTCAATGCTGCTCGCGTTCCCTCGTTCGAGACATCGTGTACTCGTCCTGCGTCGAAGGCGAGCGTCGCACCCGCCCGCACTTCTTTGCGCACGAGCGTCAGATCGCCGCCGTCGTCGCGCAACGGGGCGGTCTCCACAAGGGCTCCCCTGATGACGGTGAACGCGCCTCGAGAGCAGCCGTGGTCGTGGAGCTCGACGGTGCCACCCACCGGCCAAGCGATCAGCCAGGCGTCGTATTCCGGCGAACGCGCCAGAAGCGCCCAGCTGCGGACCGAGCTCGTGACGGGCTCGGACCAGCGAACCGCAGCGGCCATGCGCCTCGCCAGGACCACCGGGTCGACCTCAACGGGCGAGTCGGGGTCCGCGGGACGTGCGAACCGAGCGCGTCCCGTTCGGTCACGGGGCGTGGCGGCGATGACCATGTGGTGATGGTATTGGACAAACCTGACTAAGTCAATCGGATTTAGCATTTTCACGCGTTATGCAGGGATTCGCCCGCCTGCAGCGGGGGTGGATGAGGCAGTTGGCGGCGCCCGACAGAGTTCGACGCCACTTGCGAGTTTCGACTGCGCCTGAACCAGTGGAGCATCTTTGCGCCAACTTTGGGGTCGATTTCAGGAGGGTGCACCTCGTGCGCTCGAGGGTTGAATCTCCTTCCACCGTCCGTAACGAAGCGGTAGCGTCCCTGCCGATGCAGGGGGGCTCGGGAGCGTGACGCTCGGGGCAGCGACGCCCGCGGTGGGCCAGGCCGGCCCTCATACCGAAGGTCCGGTGCTGCAGGTCGACCAAGTCAGCATCGGCTTCGGCGGACTGCTCGCGCTCGACGAGGTGTCGTTGTCGGTCAACCCCGGAGAGATCGTCGGCGTCATCGGCCCGAATGGCGCCGGCAAGACGACGCTCTTCAACGTCATCAGCGGCTTCGTCCACCCAGACCGGGGCTCGATCGTCTACCGGGGCAGGACTCTGCGCCGCCACCACCCGCATGACCTGGCCCGGCTCGGGATCGCTCGGACCCTACAAGGTGTCGGGCTCTGTGCCGGGTTGACCGCGCTCGAGAACGTGGAGCTCGGCGCCGAGCCGGTGTTGCGGAGTGACCTCGCGTCCTCGCTTCTCGGTCTGTGGCGCTCGAGCCGAGAGGAACGCCGGACGCGCGTCCGGGCGAGGGAGGTCCTCACCGAACTCGGTGCCGGCGCCTTCGCCGAGCAGTATCCCCGGACACTCCCCTACGGCATGCGGAAGAGGACGGCACTCGCCCGCGCGCTGATGGCAGAACCCCACCTGCTGATGCTCGACGAACCGGCCAGCGGGCTCTCCGAGTCCGACATGAACGCCCTTGGCGATCTGTTGCACGTCCTCACGACGCGCATGTCCGTGATCCTGGTCGAGCACCACATGGACCTCGTGATGTCGGTCTGCGACCGCATCGTCGTCCTCAACTTCGGGCAGGTGATCGCCGAGGGCACACCGGCCCAGATCCGCGCCAATCCCGAAGTTGCTACCGCCTACCTGGGGGACGAAGTTCCCCGGGTACACAACGAGCTCCCGGGCGGCATCGATGCTTGAGGTCGAGCAGCTCAGCGTCTCCTACGGCGCGGTCGAGGCGTTGCGGTCCGTCTCCTTCGAGGCTGCGCCGGGTGAGATCACAGCCGTCCTGGGAGCGAACGGTGCCGGCAAGACCACCCTTCTTCGGGCGATCTCGGGACTCGTCAGACCCCGGAGCGGCTCGGTCCGATTCGATGGGGATCCGCTCCTCGGCCGCGCCGTCGAGTCGATCGCCCGCATGGGCGTCTCGCACGTCCCCGAGGGACGAGGGGTCATCGAGGAGCTGAGCGTCGAGGAGAACCTCCGCTTGGCGACGCTTTGGTGCCTACACAAGCGGGAGCGCCAGCGCGCCATCGACCAGACCTTCGAGCTCTTCCCGAGGCTCGAAGGTTTTCGCCGACGGAGCGCCTCCACGCTGAGCGGCGGTGAACGCCAGATGCTCGTCCTCGGGCGGGCGCTCATCTCGAGGCCCCGCCTCCTCCTTCTCGACGAGCCGAGTCTTGGCCTCGCCCCGATGGTCACTGCGCAGCTCATGGGGATCCTCCTGGAACAGACTGCGCACAAGGACCTCACGGTCGTGCTGGTGGAGCAGAACGCCCGCAGCGCGTTGTCGGTGTCGCACCGCGCCGTGATCTTGAACTTGGGACAGGTTGTCGTGTCGGACACGGCTGACGCGATCGCGGGCGACGATGCCCTGCGTCACCACTATCTGGGCTTCTGAGCGTGTCGCTTTTCTTCGACTACACGCTCAATGGCGTCGCAAATGGCATGGTGTACGCGCTGCTGGCTCTCGCTCTCGTCTTGATCTACCGGGCGACCCGGATCATCAACTTCGCCCAAGGTGCGGCAGGGATGCTCACCACGTTCATTGCCTTCAGCCTCCTCGGCCGCGGCCTTGGGTACTGGTGGGCTTTCCTGCTCGTCCTCATCATCGGGTTCGCCATCGGAGCGGCGACGGAACGGATCCTCATCCGGCCCTTGCACGGCAGGTCCGAGCTGAACCCGGTCATCGTCACCATCGGGCTCCTGGTCGTCTTCGAAGGATTGGCTGGTGCGATCTACGGCAACGCAAGCCGTGGCTTTCCCGCCGCGTTCTCTCAGAGCGGCCTCCGCGTCGGCTCCACCGCGATCTCCTTCTCACACTTCGATCTGTTCATACTCTGCACCGTCCTCGCGGTGATGGTCGCCACGCTCGTCCTTTTCCGTTTCACCGCCCTCGGGCTGCGGATGCGAGCCTCGGCCTTCGCCCGGGAGACGGCCCGGCTGCTTGGGGTCCGCGTGGGATTGCTCCTCACGCTGGGGTGGGGTCTCGCCGGCATCGCAGGATCCTTGGCCGGCCTGCTGGTCGCCCCGACCAGTTCGTTCGGGCCCTATTACATGGACCTCATCCTGGTGTACGGGTTCACCGCCGCGGTGATCGGTGGGCTCGAGAGCCCGGTCGGCGCCCTGGTCGGGGGGCTGATCTCGGGCTTGTGCATCTCCTACGTGGGCGGGTACCTCGGTTCCGGGCTGGAGCCGCTCGGCGCACTCGTCCTGCTGATGGTCGCCCTGATGGCTCGGCCCGAAGGGATCTTCGCCCGCCCGCCGGCCCGGAGGGTGTGAGAAGTGGTTGGCCGGGACATCGCCCGAACGGTGCACGTGCCACGCCAGCCGATGGTGCGGCACCTCTTCGTCGCGCTGGTAGCCGCTGCGGTGCTGTACGTTGTCACGGGCCGGCTCAGCTCCTACAACGACTACGAGGTGGGGGAGATCGCTTGCTACGTCGTAGCGCTGCTCGGGCTGAGCTTGCTGACCGGAGTCAACGGACAGATCTCCCTGGGCAACGGAGCCTTCATGGCTGTAGGCGCCTACACCATGGGCTTGCTCATGAACCACACCGCGACCAACTTCGTCCTCGAGTTGGTGGCGGCCGCGGCGTTGGCCGCAGCCGCCGGCGTCGTCATCGGTTTGCCTGCAACGAGGTTGAAGGGACCGTACCTGGCTGGAATGACCTTGCTCTTTGCGTTGGCGGTTCCTTCGATCGCCGACAAATGGCCCGCCACCTTCGGCGGGGATCAGGGCCTGACGACGAGCGTGCCGACGGCGCCAGGATCCCTCGGAGCCGAGGAGTGGCTGGCCTGGATCCAGATCGGCGCCGCGCTCATAGTCATGGTGTTGGTGGCCAACCTCCTGACCAGCCGCTACGGACGCGGATTCCGTGCCGTCCGGGACGACGAGATCGCGGCCTCACTGGCCGGGATCCACGTGGCGCGCACCAAGGTGATGGCCTTCGCCATCAGCGCGGCCTGTGCCGGCCTGGGCGGCGCGCTGCTCTCACTCTCCACCGGGGTGGTGAACACCGGGGAGTTCCCGCTCACCTTGTCGATTCAGCTCTTGGCCGCCATGGTGATCGGGGGAACAGGGACGCTGATCGGGATGGTGTGGGGAGGGATCCTCCTCGTGTACATGCCGCAGTGGTCGACCTCGCTGTCTTCCGACTTCAACCTCGGCAACGGTGTCAGCGCCTACCTGGCCACGATCATCTTCGGGGCGGTGCTTATCGTGGCCATGATCGCCGCGCCCGACGGCATCCAGGGTGGTCTCCGCCGGGCGTGGGGCCAGGTGCGCTATCGGGGAAGGGGGCGGAGGGGGGCGGCCCGACCCCTCCCAGCCTCTGTGGGTGACTAAACAATGAAACTGGAGAGCAAAGGAGTAAGAATGCAACTAGGACCGAGGAGACATGTTGGGCCGGCGCTTTGGGGGAGAGCAGTCGCCGCCAGTGCGGTCGGTCTGGCGTTGGGAGTGACCGTGCTCTCCGCCCCAGCGGGGGCCGAGAGCACGCCGGGGGTGACATCGTCGTCCATTGCCATCGGCGCCACCGTGCCCCTGACAGGACCGGCCGCTCCCGGCTACGACGAGATTGCGCCGGCGATGAACGCCGTCTTCGACTACGTCAACGCGCACGGCGGCGTCTACGGCCGGAAGATCCACTACACCTACCTCGATGACGGGTACAACCCGGCCAACACGGCGCAACTGACGCGCAAGCTCGTCCTGCAGGACAACATCTTCGCCGACATCGGATCGCTGGGAACGCCCACCCAGTCGGCCGTCCAACCCTTCCTCAACGAGCAGAAGGTCCCACAGCTGTTCATCGAGTCAGGCTGCAATTGCTGGAGCAACTCGAAGTATCCCTACAGCTTGGGCTGGCAGCCGCCCTACACGATCGACGGCAAGGTCCTCGGGTCGTACATCAAGGCCAACTTCTCGGGGAAGAAGATCGGCTACCTGTACCAGGACGACGAGTTCGGACAAGACATGGTGAAGGGGCTGGACATGGAGATCCCCAAGTCCTCGGTCGTGTCTCAGCAGACATACGACGCAGCGACGCTCTCCGGTCCCCTGTCGAACCAGATGGCGGCGCTCAAGGCGGCTGGTGCTCAGGTCGTGGTGTTAGCCACCATCCCGGCCGCCACCGCTCTGTCCATGTTGCCCGCGGCGGTCATCAATTACTTTCCCCAGTACGTAGTCGACAGCGTGGGCGCGGACCCGCCGACCGTCGGCCCGCTGCTCTCGTCGTTCGCCCAGAAGGGCGGCGCGAGCGCGGCCCAGGTGTCGGCGGCCGCCGGTCTGCTGAACGGGGTCATCACGGACGCATACTTCGCGCCCGAGTCGGACACCTCGAACCAGTGGGTGCAGGTGGAGAAGAAGCTGCTCGAGAAGTACGCGCCGTCGCTGTGGGCCAAGTCAGGCCTCGACGGCAACACTCAGTACGGAGTCGCCCTGGCCTACACGTTCGTCCAGGCGCTCGAGAAAGCTGGCAAGAACCTGACTCGGCAGGACCTGATGAATGCCATCAACCACGACAGCAGGAGCTTCGTGACCCCCGGTTTCGTGCCCCTCAACTACTCGAGCGATTCGCACTACGGCTTCGAGGGCGAGGAGATCGTGAAGCTCGAAAGCTCGGCGCCGCCGGCTGTGACGCCGACCGGCAACTGGACCGGCGCGGTCCCGATCAGCCCGGTGTACATCACGAACCCCGGACCTGGACCTATTGCCAAGTACACCGGACCGATATCGACACCGCCAAAGAGCCTGTCCTCATCGGCGTGAGTCGTCCGGTCCGTTAGAGCCGCAACCGGTGGCGGCGGGATGGGGGTTCCCCGCCGCCACCGGTTGTGTCGACCGCTCGGACCCCGCCCCCGGGAGGGTTACGAGTCCCAAGAGGTCACAGAGATCGATTCACGCCAGCTGGCCGAGCACTCCGAAATGCCATCGATCGCCGCGACCCGGTGAGTTGCCCGTCCGTGTACCACAGAGACGTCTCGTAGCGTTGCGATACGTCGTCCAACTCGACCAGGGGTAGCGGGCGGCGGCCGAGGGCGCCACACAAGTGGTGGACGTGGAGCCGGACGAGCCCTTTCCGTGCCCGTCTGCGCGCAACGCGACCCGGACGCCAAGCCGATGACAACCCGGCGACCCAGGCGCTTGCTTGCAGGGCACTTCTCCACCTCCCCAAGATCCTGATGAGCGCGCGCGTGTCGCTCTCACAAGCCGAGCCGAATCGAAGAGTCGGTGCTCCTCTACCACGGCGAGTGAGGCCGCCTTCGGGTGTTGCGCATGCGCACAGAAAATGGACCTCACCCAGGTCCTGTCTCTAGGTCCTGCCTCTAGGTCCTGTTCGGACTCGACGATTACGCCCCCACGCGCTGAGTGACGTGCGAAACCCGCCGAATTAGAAACACGGTCATCGACCAGGGCACACGCGGTCGTTCAAGGACGGAGCCAGGAAAGTGCCGCTCGGCGGGCTGCGCGCAGCGGAGGTCCTGGGTCTGCAAGATCTTCGTCACCGACAGCAAAGGCTGTCACCACGATCGGTCCCAACCTCAAACCGCTTTTCGTGTCGGTGGCCGACTACCTAGAACTTGGACGAACGCGCACGCCCTGTGACCGGCCTTTGTAGTGATGAAAGGCTCCACCGCACAGCCTGTTCTCAGCGGCCGGTCTGGACGAGATCACATCGCAGGGCTCGCCGCCGCCCCAGCATCGAGCACCCCGTCCTTCTCGCCCTGTATGTCAGCCAGATCTCGGTCGGCGACATGTCGCGCGCCATCCGCCATGAACCCGACTGTCGAGTTGCATAGACATTTGACAAATGACCGAACCGGGCGAAAGATGCAGTGGGCAGCTCAAAGGAATTGTCCGAGCGAGTCGAGGGCGGTTCGATGGCTGTCAGCGCCGAATGGGCTCAACGAAATCTGGGACTGCAAACACAGAACCCAACTCAACGTTCAAATGAAATTCCGGTCGCCCAACGGGACCAGTCCATCAGCAGGGAGTTGATCGACTATGACTCCCAGGGAGCGACTGGCGCCGCGTTCGCAAGTCGGGCACCCTTGGCCGCCCTGGGATTGTCGCACTATGTGACCATCCCTTGGCCGAAGGACCTCGCACCAAAGGTCGGCTCGGAGCCAGTCGGTGAGTCACTGCCGAGATCAGATGTTCTGATCGTCACCTGGACCATGGACGAGGGCCACGCGTTGAGCCAAGTGATGACGCCTGGCGTTGACAGCAAGTCGGGGTGGAAGCCCTACACGAAGAATTTCGATGTCATCGCAAAGACAATGTCGCCGGGCTGCCCCGCCCGGGAGGCCAATCGCCTCGGTACCTACTGGACGAATCGAATCGGATCCAAGCAGGTCACGCTGTTCAAATCGGACTCGCACATGTCCCAAGACGGACCTGCCTTAGCCAACGCGGTGGTCTGGAAGCAAATCATTGCGGACTGCCAACCTTCGTGGGTCATCACCACCGGTACAGGTGGAGGCATCGGTCCGACGTTCGAGGTCGGGGACGTTATTGTCAGCCGATTTGTGACCTTCGATTGTAAGCGGGAATTCAAGAAACTCAACGGCGAGTCATTTTCGTGCCCCACCGAAGTATCGAATGGCAAGTTCAAAACTGCGGAGTCACTCTTCGCCACCAACGCCGCCATGCTGCCTAAGGACAACACGCGCCGACCGAAGATCATTTCAACCCGATCTGCGCATACTGGCATCCTGACGACCGACTTTTTCGGGTTCGACAATACGGCCGACACGTATGGTCTCGAAGGAAAGGGGGATCTCTCCGAAATGGGTGACGCGGTGCTCGGGATGGTGTGCAAAGAGCTCGGCGCCGATGCGCCCGATTATGTGATCGTCCGCAACGTCTCGGATCCCCAGATCGACTCAACGGGACTGACTTTGGAGCAACAGACGAACCTGGCTGGCAGCATTTACAAAGGGTATGGCCTATGGAGTTCCATCTGCAGTGCCATTGTCTGTTGGGCGGTGGTCGCCGCACTGTGAGGAGGCAGCGACAATCCCCAACTGCCGCGTACATAACATCGAAGTATTCAACAAAGGAGAACACACATGTTCTACACCGAGCTCGGGACTGACAAGGTCACTATCAGTCAACTCGAAGAGATGACGACCGCCATCAATGAGCAAATGAGCAAGGACTTCTGCCCCACCTACGGCATAAGGACGTTGACGTGGAGTGTGCTCCCCAAAGGGGGGAAGGCCCAGCCAGGAGACCTCGTCATCACCTTGATGGACCAAGACAAGACCGAACCAGGCGCTTTGGGCTACCACAGCGAGATGAACAATGGAGTCAAGTTCGGCAGCATCCTCGTTGACCCATGTCTCCAGTATCTTGGTGCGAATCCATTGGTAAGCGTTGGCCAATGTCTCAGCCACGAGTGTTGTGAAGCGGCTGCTGACATTGCCTGCGATGTCTGGGTCCTTGGTACCGACAACCAACTGTGGGCTCAGGAGACATGCGATCCGGTCGAATCTTCGACCTACGTGATCGGCTCGGTCACGGTGAGCAACTTTGTGACTCCCGCTTTCTTTGACGACTTAGCACCAGCCAAGAGCCAGTTCGACCACCTGGGAGTCCTTGGCCACGCATTCACCATCGACAAGTCTGGTTATGCCGTGCAGTGGAAGCCTGGATCTGCTCAACCAAAGCAGGTCTTCGGCGACGAATACCCCGAGTGGCGCAAAGCCACCAAACTGAGGGAGTTCTCTCGAACGAAGAAGCGTCTCCGGGCGTAGGCCTCCGAGCTTTGAGCCCCTCGAGACCAACGATTTCGGGTCGACCAGAACTACATCGACCAGCGCACGGCGAGATGGAAGGAATCCAGGGAGACCCACCAGACGACCCAGCCACCAGCAGGAAACTGACGTCCAACGTCACGGCCCATCGGGTTCCGGCAGGACTTTCATGTCCTCCCGGTCGAGGATCCTCACCTCGCGTCTGGCGATCTTCCACTCCCCTCGCTGGCTCCGTCGGTAGACGTCCTCGTAGCGGACGTGCATCCTCCGATCGACATCGTCCTGCGGACTCGGTAGGAAGTGGTGAGCCTCGCAATCGACGCGACCCGCGGCGAGGTCACCATCGAGTTCGAACGCACACGATGCGATCAGATGGGAGGTTCTGCTGTAGTAGGAGATCCTCTCGACGATGAGCCCGATCTCGCGATCGCCGTGCATCGTGCGGTTCGGATGGTCCCCGGTACCGGGTGGTTCGAACACACAGACCTCGGCGTCCGGGGTGAACACGCCGAGGAATTGCATCAAGTCCCGACTGTCGACTCCCGCTGCGTAGCCCAGGCAGAGCATGCGCAACGCCTCTCGCTCCCCCTCTTCGGTGCTCATCTGCTCGCGGCACGGAATGCGTCGACGATCGCACCGAAGAGCTCGGCTGTCTGCGACAGGTCGGCGGCGCTCGAGACAGGCACTCGGAAATCGGTGACGCCTGCGTCCCGCAACCGGGGCACGCCGGCGAACGCGCCGCGGTAGTCCAGACCGCCGCCATCGGTCCTGGCGGGCCGCAGCGTTCCGACCACTTCAATCGTCTCGGGATCACGGTCGCGAACGCGCATGGCTTCCCGCATCCGGCTGATCCCCGTAAGCACGTCCGCGGCGTCGTCGCCCCAAGGGATCCATCCCCGGCCGAACCGGGCGAGCCGGTCCATGGAGCGGCGGTTCACGGTCCCGCTGACCCAGACCGGCACCCCGCCGGGCTGACGCGGCTTGGGCATCTGGTGAATCCGGTCGAAGGTGAGCTCGTCCGAGCGGTACTCGGTCACCCGGTCGACCCAGAGCGCCTGGCATACCTCGAGCGAGTGGTCGAGCAACCGGCCCCGGGCCTCGAACGGCAACCCGGCCGACTCGTACTCCTCCCGCTGCCAACCCACGCCGACCCCCAAATCGAGGCGACCTCCCGACAGGGCATCGATGGTCGAAGCCATCTTGGCCAGCACCACCGGCCGCCTCGAGCGCGGCAATCAGGATGTTGGTGCCGAATCGCACCCTCGTCGTCACGGCCGTGAGATGCGCGATGGTGACGAGAGGCTCCAGCCACGCTCCGTCGGGGCCGGTCGGCTGGCGGCCCCCCTTTGACCCTCCGATCGATGGGTCGGCATAGGCCTCGAGGTTCTCCCCGAACACCACATGGTCGGATGCAACGAGGCGATCGATCCCGGCCACATCGGCGGCGCGGGCGAAGTCGACGACGTGCGACCAGTCGCCGCGATCGTCGGCGGAGAAGGTGGGCAGGCTCGTCGAGAGCTGCGGATTCACGTCGGGAGTCACATCACCCTTCCGCCGCGGCTTGCGCGACGTACGGGGCGAGAACTTCCGCCAGCAGTTGGCGGTGCCGGGCGACACGGTCCCGCTTCGGGGCGACGCTGTCGTAGGCCATGGAGTCGAGCAGCTGCTGGCTCAAACCGAACCCTCGGATGATGAGGAAGATCGTGGTCGTCAGATCGGGGCGATTCGCCGCTGATCCCAGGGCCTCCTTCAAGAGCCGGCGGACGTGGACGTTGGAACGCTCCGCAGTTTCGGTCATGGTCTTGCGGACGTCCGCGCTGGTCCGCGGGTCGTGATCCATGTTGAGCATGACCTGCAAGCTGGCGAGATACTCGCGTCGCCCGTAGTGGGCCGAGAACACGTCAATGAGTTGAGACATCCGTTCCGTCGCGGTGGAACCGTCGATTCGAGCGCTTTCGACGGTGGAGATCATGTGGGCAGCGCCATCCTCGAGGACCGCCAGCATGAGCCCCTCCCGGGTGCCGAAGTAGTGCTGGATCACACCCCAGGTGACCCCGGCCCGGCGCGCGATCTCGTTGGTGCTCGATCCTCGATAGAAGCCGAGATCGATGATGCAGTCGACGGCCGCCTTGATCACACGGCCCCGGGTGTCGACCGCCGCGGCCTGACCCTCCTCGCGTCGCCGCGGTGCCTGCGAGCTCATCCTCGGCGTGGCGCACACGACCGCACTCTAAGACACCCCCTTGTCCCTGAAGAACCTCCGTGCTAACTTCGACATTGTAGCTACTATGCCGTCAAGGAGCAGGTCCCCGGCCCACCGGGCTCCCGCTTCCGTGTTCAAGAGGGAGGGCACATGGCCACCCGGCTGATCTCCGTCGACTCGCACGTCAAGGTCGATCCTGCAGAGATAAAGGCGCGCATGCCGTCGAGGTTCCACCAGCCCTGGGACGACGCCATGGCTGCCGATCGGGCGCAGCACGTGGAGGAGATGGGCGGTGCCGATCCTTCGGTCATGGCGGCCGGGTTCAGCCACGAGGCGTTCACGAATGCCGGCTACTTCGACGCCGCCGAGCGCCTCAAGGCCATGGACCGCGACGAGGTCGAGTGCGAGGTCCTCTACAGCGAGGTCAGTGCGTTCCGCCATTATCCCCACATGAAGGAGGGATGGCGGGAGGCGTCGGAGGCCTTCAACCGCTTCATACTCGACTTCTCCTCAGTCGACCCGAAGCGCCTCGTTCCCGCCTATCAGGTGCCGCTCATAGACGTCGAATTCGCGGTAAAGCAGGTGAGGGCTCTCGCCGCCGATGGCGCGAAGGCCGTCCACATCCCCACTTTCCCCGCCGAGGTCGGCTTGCCCGAGTACTACGACGAGCGGTACGACCCGGTCTGGGCGACGATCTCGGAGTGCGACATGTCGATCAGTCAGCACCTCGGGCTGGTCCAGTCGCTCTGGGACGTGTTCCGGCGGGACCCGACTCCGCAGAAGGGCATCTTCACGTCACAGACTCCGATGCGCCTGGCCGAGACCATCGCGTTCTGGATCCTGCCCGGCGTCCTGGCGCGGTTCCCCGACCTCAAGATCGTCCTGGTCGAACCCAGCCTCGGCTGGGTGCCCTTCTACCTCGATCTCATCGACTCCTTCGCTGCCGGCCCATACGACTTCCCCGGTCTCGACGACAAGCCGAGCAGCTACTTCCACCGGCAGATGTACCTGACCTTCGTGGACGACCCGCGGGGACTCGAGCACCGCCATGCTCTCGGGGTCGAACGCATCATGTGGTCGACGGACTTTCCGCACCCGGCCACGAGCTGGCCCAACTCGCAGGCCGTGGTGAAGAGGAACTTCGACGGCGTCGCCGATCGAGAGCGCGACCTCATGGTGGCCGGGAACGCTGCCCTGCTCTACGGCATCGGCGGCGGGTAGCAGACCGGCCTCGGCGCCCCGGCACGTTCGAAGCCGCGCCGCCCAGCCGACAACTTCGTCAGGGACGTTGCAGCACCACGCCGGTCCGGCTGGCGCTCACCAGAGCGGTCGTTGCGCCCGGGACCTGGTTGCATGAAGTCCCACGGAGCTGACGGACGGCCTCAATCGTCAGGTTGAGGCCGTGGATGTAGGCCTCGCCGATGAGACCCCCGTTCGTGTTGCACGGGAGCGCACCACCGAGGCCGAGTTGGCCGTCGGCGACGAAGTCCTTGGCTTCGCCGAATCCGCAGAATCCGAGCGCTTCGAGTTGCATGAAGAGGATCGGCGTGAACGCGTCGTAGATCAACGCCACGTCGACGTCACCCCGCTCCACACCCGAACGGTCGAACAACCTCGATCCAAGTGCGACGCACCCGTCCATCACCGACAGGTCGTCGCGGTAGTGGTTGCTGGCGACCTCCTCTTCGAACATCCCCGCACCTGCTGCCGCCGCGATCAGGACAGGGGTGTCGACGTCGACGTCCTTCGAACGTCCGATCGAGCACACGACGAGCGCCACCGCGCCGTCTGTCTCCTGGCAGCAGTCGAAGAGGCGGATCGCAGGCTCGGCGATCCAGCGGGAGGCCTGGTGTTCCTCCAGCTCCATGGGCCGACCGAAGAAGTGCGCATTGGGATTGGTCGCCGCGTACTTCCGCAGCTGTACCACGGCGCGGCCGAAGTCCTCGTTGGACACCCCGAACGTGTGCATGTAGCGCACGGCGTTCAGGGACATCCACGAGGCCGGAGTGAGCACGCCGTAGGGCGCGCACCACTGCATCGCCGTCGTGCCCGAGTGTGACGAGGTGGCGCGTCCCACCTCTGCTCGGCCGAACCGTGGCCCTGATCGGGCCTTGACGGCGCGGTAGGCGACGACGACGTCGGCCGCTCCGGACGCGACGGCTGAGGCCGCGTGGAGCAGGACGCCCTGCGAACCGCCGCCCCCGTACGGCACCCGGCTCGACCAGTGGATCTCGGGAAAGCCCAGAGCGCGGACCAGCTCCGTCTCCTCCACCGGATCGATCGTGTAGCTGACCAGGGCATCGACATCGGCCGGGCCGAGTCCAGCGTCTCCGAGTGCGGGCACGATGGCTTCGGCCGCGAGCTGCGTCTCGCTCCTGCCGGCCGACTTCGAGAACTCTGTCTGCCCGATGCCCACGATCGCCGTTCCGTCCTTCAACGGTGCGCTCACGGTGTTGCGAGCGCGGGCCTGAACACCGGGACGGCCCACTCGTCGACCGTGGGGGCGAAGGTCACCGCCACCCGCATGCCGATGCAGGCGTCCCCCGGATCCACCTCGACCAGATTCGTCACTACTCGCACACCCTCCGCCAGCTCCACCAGGGGGGCACGACGGGTAGTCGAACGCGGGGTTCCTCGGATGGTGAAGGATGGAGAAGCTGTAGACCTCCCCCTCTCCGGAGAGTTCGACGACCTCGAAGGCGGTCGAACGGCAATGCGGGCACATCGGACGCGGCGGGTGCCGGAACCGGCCACACCCTTCACATCGCTGGGCGACGAGCCGGTGCTCTTTCGCGGCGTCCCAGTACCAGTGGTTGTCCTCGGTGAGGACCGGCGCCGGGCGCCGCGCTGCGTCCGCGCTCGACGCGGGATCCGCGGCCGGCTCGAGGACGGCGCGGTTCTCGAACAGCTTCGCGACCGCGACGTCGTCGTAACCCAGCTCCACGAGGATCTCCCGGGTGTGCTCTCCGCAGGCGCACGGACCGCGTTGCACCACACCTCCTCCCGGAGCGACGTTCACCAGAAGGCCCGGGTCCTCGAACCGCCCGACGCTCCTCGACCACGTCTCGGC
Organism: uncultured Acidimicrobiaceae bacterium; assembly: GCA_963828505.1. Taxonomy (GTDB): domain Bacteria; phylum Actinomycetota; class Acidimicrobiia; order Acidimicrobiales; family RAAP-2; genus Bog-473. Next base: position 26,466 of record CAWHFM010000022.1, on the reverse strand, counting down.
AACCAGGTGCAACCGCCGCGCCTCGGGATCGTCGAACAGGTCCCGACAGAAGTACTCGTCGACCAGTTCGATGGGCACGCCGCGGCCGTCGAGGACTTCGAAGGCCTCTCCTGACGGCACCGAGGCGAAGTACGAGGCCAGCCACGCCGCCTCCGATTCCTCATCCTCCTGCGATTCCTTGTCCTCCTGCGCCGGCGGGCCGGGAATCGTCGACCGCAGCTCCGCCCGCTGCGCATCCGTGATCGCAGCGAGGAAGACCCAGCGGCCGTCTCCACACTGATAGAGGCGATAACGCGGCGACAGGCCGAACTGGTTCTCGTCGACGTGACCCCAGTCGGGTTCCGATCCGTCGGCCCGGATCCACGCGTACGACGTGTTGAGCAGCCCCGCGTTGACAATCGACGTGCTCACGGCCTGGCCTACACCCGTCCGGTCCCGGTGGAGGAGCGCCATCGTGATGGCGATCGCAGCCAGCAACGCGTTGCCGGTATCTCCCATGTTCGACCGGCTCCACAGGGGAGGGTTGCCGGCCGAACAAGCACCGTCCTCCCACTCGGTCCCTGTCAGCGCCGCGGCGGTCTGGTCGGTCCCGGGCAAGTCCGAGCGCGGTCCTTTCTCGTACCCCCTGGTGTTGCAGTGGATCAATCGGGGGTGGCGCACCTGAAGAGACTCGAAGTCGATGCCGAGACGCGCCGCAGCTCCGGGCCTCCAGTTGAGTGTGAGCACATCGGCCGTCGCGAGTAACCGGTCGAGGACCTCTCTCCCCTCCTCGTCTTTGAGGTTCAGCGCGATGCTTCGCTTGCCCCGGTTCGTGCCGAGGCCCATGTGCGTGCCCGCCCAGTACCCGTCGTGGAGCGCGTGGACCTTGATCACATCCGCTCCCAGGTCCGCGAGGACTCGGCCGGTGAACGGCCCGGCGACCCCGAGGCCGAGATCGAGCACCCGGACCCCCGCAAGAGGATGAGCGAGGGCACCGCGGTCGGCACCGCGGCGAGCTGCATCGGCCGGTCGAGGGTTCGGGTGACCGTCAGCGTGCGGGCGACGGCCAAGGACTTCGGCCGTGTGCTGGCCGGGCCGCGGCGCGGGTCCGGCCACCGCACCCGGTGTCGCCGAGAACTCGAGGAGCGGCCCAGCGTGCCGGATCGTGCCTTCGTCCGGGTCCTCCACCTCGACGACACACCCGTCGGACAGGAAGGACTTGTCCGCCAGCGCCTCACCGGGGGACCTGACCGTCGCCACGCCCACGCCCGCCTCTTCGGCGGCGCGGACCCAGTCCGCGGCCGGAAACTTCTTGAAGGCCTCGGCCAGCTGCTCGTGGAGGAAGATCCCGGTGAGGAGGCCGTCGGGCTCCATGGAGACTCGGTCCGGGTCGTCGCGGTACACCTCGTCGTGCGCTCCGGCCGTGAGCGTGTCCCCTTCTGCGGCCGTCAGCACCCACCGCGGGCGCAGCGTCCAGTGGTGCACCCAGGTTCCGTCGGAGCACTCGTACAGACCCTCGATGGAGCGGGCGTCGACCGGCCACATCCAGTACAGCGGTGCATCGGGTCGTTCCACCCGCTGCCAGTTGAGGCAGGCGGCGGCCAGGGCTCCCTGGAGGAGTGAGGTAGTGACCCGCTGACTCTCTCCTGTCACCTCGCGGGCCCGCAGCGCGGCGCCCAGCCCGAGGGTCGCCAGGTAGGCCGCGCCGACGCTCGGCCACGGGGTGCGCGGAAAGACCGGGCCGTCCCGGTGCGCCCCACGGACGAGCCCGTCGGCACGGCCGAACTCAGGGTGAGGACCGGGTCGCCCGGAGATGAACTCCATCGCCGTTCCGCTCCGGCCCTTCTGGTCGTAGAGCAGGCCGGTGCGCGCGGCCACGAGCGCGTCATATCCCGGTCGCTCGCGATGTGCAGGGTGGTCTCCGTAGGCGGTGATGGAGCAGGTAACCAGACCCGGATGGAGAGCAGCCAGGTCCTCGTGCCCGAGGCCGAGCCTCTCCATCGTCCCTGCGGCGAAGCTGTCGACGACCACGTCGGAGCTTCGGACCAGCTCCATGAATCGGGATACATCTTCCGGGCTCTGCAGATCCAGGCGGGCACTCCGCTTTCCCCGGTTCCAGACCCTGTAGCCCGTCTGGCCCGCGAACGGATCGCCGGAGGGCCGCTCGATGCGGATCACGTCAGCTCCGTTGTCGGCCAGGAACATCGTCGTCATGGGGCCGGCGATGCCCCACGACAGATCGAGAACCCGTACATGTCCCAAGGCTCCGGCCATGCCGCACCACCCACTCACGCTCCGAGGTCCACGCACCATAGCATGTACTATGTCGATTCGGCGAGGCCGGCCGGGCGGGCCGTATCGTGAAAGCCACCGGCCGGGCCTCCAGGGCTCCGGGTCAGCCCGGGATGACGGAATGCCCGACATACGAGGAGCAGTGATGACGGACGTTCGACTACTCCAGGACCAGGTCGCCATCATCACCGGAGCAGCGGCCGGCATAGGACTTGCCACGGCCGAGCTCTTCGCCGAGCAGGGGGCAACGGTGTACGTCGCCGACATCGACGGGGAGGCGGCCCAGGCCGCGTCGCGTCGCATCGGCGAAGGACGAGGGAACGCGATCGGGATCACGGTCGACGTCCGGCGAGCCGAGGACGTGGCACGGCTGCGCGAGCAGGTGCTCCAGGAGCAGGGCCGCATCGACGTGCTGGTCAACAACGTCGGTCACTGGTTGGCCGTCAAGGAGTTCCTCGAGGGCGATCCTGCCCATTGGCAGTCGCTCTATGAGATCGTAATCATTCAGACCCCCACCTGACCTGGACTTCGGATTGCTGAAAGCACGATCGGGAGGGTTGCGGTGGCGGGCTCGCAGAATTGGGTGACACGTGCTGTGTGGAACCGGTTGCGATCTCGTATCGGCTCGTCGCCAATGTGGGCGATCGTGGGTTTTGTGGTCAAGCGATGATCGGCGGCATCCACGCGTCGCCGCGGAACAACATTTCGAGCGCGGCGAGCGCGCCGACCCCGTGCTTTCGAGCGGTAGAGATGTAGGAGCGGATCTTGGCGAAATGCTGCGCGCCTTCGTCACTTTGGAAGCAGCCGCTGATCTTCTTGTGCAACTTGGCCATACGCAGGTCGCGCTCGCCCTGGTTGTTGGTGAAGGGTATGCGGAGGTCGACGGCGAAGAGCGTGGCCTCGGTGCGCAGGTCCTTCAACGCGCTGACGAGGTTGAACGACCTGCGCTCGATGTAGTCGCGGTCGCGGCCCCTCGGTTCGGGGTTCACGCCGATGCCCTCTTCGACGAGTGCGTCGTAGCGGGCGAGGAAGGCGCTGAGCTGGCGGCGGGGCAGCTTGACTTGGCCGGCCCGGCGGGCCTCGTGGGCCGCCTCGTTCATCTCGATCAAGAGCTTGGACATATCGGCTGCCCACCCCTGGTTGAAGCCCACCGCGACGGCGGCCAGGTTGCGCACGATGTGGGCCAAACAGATCGCATGGGCCGCGTCGTCGTACTTGAAGTACATGGCCAGGCGGTCGTGGACCATGACCCCGTCGAAGCCGGGGAGCACATCGGCGGCGTCGGGGGCGTCCTTGCCCCGGGTCGAACTGGCGAAGAGGTAGGTGTAGAGCTCGCTCGAGGCCACGTGGAACCACCACTTGTCGGTGCGTACCTGGTCAGAGGTCTCGTCGACGTGGATGAAGGGCTCTGCTCTCAGGCGTGCGCAGATCTCGGCGATGAAGCCGTCGAGTCCGCCCGCGGCCTGCTTGGCCAACGAGGCCACGAACCCAGTCGACACGTTTGCGCCGAGCACGGCCGACAGTGCTTCGGCCGTCCGCTCGACCGGGATGTGCTGGGCGTGGAGCAAGTAGAGGGCGGCTGCTCGAATGTTCGGCCCGTAGCAAGCCGGTGCGGTGGCCTCCTTCGGGAACGTCCCGGCGCTCACCGTGCCGCAGCGACACGTCTTGCGCACCGAGCGGTGCTCGGTCGTGATGATGATCGGCTCGGGGGTGTCGAGGACCTGGCGACGCTCGAACCCTTGGCGTTCGGCCGACGCGAGGTTCTCCCCACACGACTCGCAGTTGGTTGGCAGGTGATCGATGATCACATCGGGCACCGCACTCATCGAGAGGTTCTTCCCCGGAGCCCCCGCTTGCTTGCCCCGCCTCCGTTCGACTTCGTCCTTACGCTTCGCCTTCTCGGCTGCCCGTCGCTCGGACCGGGTCTTGGTCGCCTCGGCCTGCTGTTTGGGACTGTCGCTCGACGGCGCAAGAGACGAATTCCTCGAGCCCTGGTTCAACCGCTGCTCGAGCTCGGTGACCTTACGGGTCAGAAGCTCTATCTGCTCGGCCTGTTTCGCGTTCTCCGCACGCAACGCCTCGTTCTCGGTTCCAAGGCGCTGCTCACGATCCGCATCCGACACGGACGAAATTCGAGCACGTCCGAGCCGACTTCGCGAATCGCGAGGTCAGGGCCCTGTTTCAGCCCGCAGCCTGCGGGAGGTGAATGTTTACATGAGATCAATCTGCTGCACGTCTTCGCCGTGACCTACGCCTTCCTTCCCGACATGCTCGAGCGGGGACGCGGCTCCATCGTGAACGTCAGCTCAATCGAGGGAATCCGTGCGTATCCGCCGGACCCGGTATACGCCGCGTTCAAGGCGGCCGTGGTCCACTTCACCCGCTCGCTGGGCGTGGACGTGGCCGGACGCGGGGTGAGGGTGAACGGGATCGCGCCCGACATGACCAACACCGTGCAGTCGAACTTCGCCGAGTGGGACCCGCCCGGGAGCGAGGTCCGATGGCCCAGCTGGGTCCCCGTGGGAAGGATGGGTGTCCCTGCCGACCAGGCCCGTGTCGCGCTTTTCTTGGCCAGTGACCTGGCCGGCTTCGTTGTGGGTCAGACCATCAACACCGACGGTGGAACCGGAGCGGCGGGCGGGTGGTATCCATCGGAGCGGCGTCCCGGCCGGCGTTGGACGAACCGCCCGGCCGAGGCCTAGACATCCCACGGCAAACGCCGCACTACTTCGATCGGACGGTCTTGCGCATCACGCAATTCTTCTTGCCCAAAGGACGCTCGTAGCGAAAGCCGGCTCCCTCGAAAAGAGTGCGAGTTCCGGGTCTTGGGGCCCACCGTCTGAATCGTGTAGTCGCTCATGCTTCCTGCTCGGACACGGTCCGCACAAGGCTGTGTGGCATCTCGACCATCTACTCCCTGCTCCCTCGTGCGTCCTACTCCGCCCTACTCCGTCCTACTCCGCCCTACTGCCTACTCCGTGACGCCGACGAGGCTGTCTCGGAGCCGCATCTTGTCGATCTTCCCGGCGACGGTCCGGGGCAGCGCGCCGGTGATCTCGACCTGTTCTGGCCATGCCTGGCGCCGCAGTCCCTTGCTCCCGAGGTACTGGCCGACGGTCTCGACGTCGAGCACGGTCTGGCCGGGAGCAAGCTCGAGGACCGCGCAGACGCGTTCGCCCGTCCGCTCGTCGGGAAGGCCGATGACCGCCGCATCGGCGATCGCAACGTTGGCGCGGAGCAGGTCCTCCACCTCAGCGGTGCCGATGTTCTCGCCGCTCCGGATTACGACGTCCTTGGAACGCCCGGTGATCCGGAGGTAGCCGTCGGCGTCGATCGTCCCGAGATCGCCCGTCCTGAGGTACCCCTCGGCGTCGAACGCGTCCGAGTCGAGCGCGCTGTCGACGTAGCCGAGCATGACCTGAGGCGCGAGCACCCGGAGCTCGCCCGTCGCACCGGGCCCAGCGGGCCGTCCGTCGGCGCCGACCACGCGCAGCTCGACCCCGGGCAGCGGCGTGCCCTCGGTGGCCGACAGCTTCTCGTCGGGATCGGAGGGCCGGCCCATAGTGAGCACGGGAGCCTCGGTCAGGCCCCAGCTCGAGACGATGCCCGCCCCGCCGAGCTCCTGCTTCACTCGCTCGTGGAGCCCGGGCGGCTTGGGCGCACCGCCACCGGGACAGCACCGGAGGGCGGGGAACAAGGGCCCGTCGGGCCGGGCGCGCTGCACGTCCAGATAGGCCAGGTGGAACGCCGTGCCCGAGCCGGCCATCGTGACGTCTTCGCGCGCCAGGAAGTCCGACGTTGGCCCGGGGTCGAAGATCTCCACGAGCACCAAGGTCGCGCCTGTCAACAGGCTCGCCATCAAGTTGATAGGCCCGCCGATGTGGGCGATCGGGAAGGCGAGCCCGCTTCGATCGCGTTCAGTGATGGCGAGGTGGTCCACCATGCCCCGGGCCGCGGCGAGCAGCGTCGTGTCGGTGTGGCGAACACCCTTGGGGTGCCCGGTGGAACCGGAGGTGTAGAAGATCCATTGCGTAGGGCCGAGCAGGTCGTGGGAGCGCGGTTGGAAACCGGCCCAGCGCTCCGAACCACGCAGCGCGTCCTCGACCCGAAGAACACCGACGCCGGGACGGGAGGTGGACAGGCCTGCCGCGAGCCCGAGGTAGTCGAAGCCACGCCATTCGGGGATGACCACGAGGACGTCGACCTCCGCCTCGTCGACGATGTGGCCGACCTCTCGCTCCCGGTAGATCGGGATGATCGGGTTCTGGACTGCCCCCAGCCTCGAAAGCGCCGCCATGACCACGAGCGCATCGATGCCGGTGGGGAGGATCCAGGACACCAGCGTCCCCTCCCCGATGCCGAGCAGGCGCAGGACCGCAGCGACTCGGAGCGACTCGTCGCGGAAGGCGCGGCTAGTGAGACGGCGACCCTTGTCGTCGACCATGAGGACGCGGTCGGGAGTGGCGTCGGCCCGAGCGTCCACCAGTGCGTTGAGGCTCGTGAACTCGTTCATGGAATGTCGACGGCACCGTACAGCGGCCAGCGGACTTCCCAACTTCCCAAATTCCCGACTTCTTGTGCTATCATAGCTATGATAGTAGCTATACGTTCGGCGAAGCGGGAGCTGTCTCCCACTCGCTAAGGAGCAGTCGATGCTTCCAGCGACCACCCGGGTGTTGTCGGCCGACGACCACATCATCGAACCCGAGCACCTTTGGGTCGAACGGGTCCCGCCCCGCTATCGCGAGGCCTGCCCGCGCATCGTCGAAGTGGACGGACGTCAGGCGTGGCTCTACGAAGGGGAGCTCACGTACATCGCCATGGGCTCGTGCCGTGCTCTTCCCGGGTTCGACGAAGCCGGATACCCCCCGGCCCCGGGGACAGCGCGTTTCGACGAGATCCGCCCTGGGTGTTTCGACCCGGTCGAGCGGCTCAAGGACATGGAGGTCGACGGCGTGTGGGGCCAGCTCTGCTTCCCCAACTACGCCCGCTTCGCCGGCCACCGCTTCTTCCTGAACGTGCAGGATCACGAACTCGGCCTGGCCTGTCTGCAGGCCTACAACGACTACCTCCTCGACGAGTGGTGCGCGACGGATCGCGCCCGCCTCTTCGGCGCGGTGATCCTGCCGCTCCACGACATCGACCTGACCCTGGCCGAGCTGGCGCGCATGCTGGCCAAGGGGGCCCGGGCGATCGCCTTCTCGGAGAACCCGACGGTGCTCGGGCTCCCCTCCGTGCACACCGGACACTGGGACCCGCTGTGGGCGGCAGTGGACGAGGCGCGGATCCCGGTCTGCATGCACATCGGGAGCTCGTCCCGACTGGTGACCACGTCCGAGGACCCACCGCCGACCGTACTCGTCTCGCTGAACGGGCTGAACTCCATGATGGCCGGCGTCGACTGGTTGCTGAGCGGGATCCTCGAGCGGTTCCCCAACATCAAGGTCATCCTCTCCGAAGGTGGCGCGGGCTGGGTCCCGTACATCTTGGAGCGGACCGAAAAGGCCTTCCACGACAAGCGGATAAAACCCAACGCGACCATCGGACAAACGTCGAAGGGCGGCACCGTCCCCCCGAGCCAACTCTTCCGCGACCACATGTTCGTGTGCCTGGTCGACGAGCAGTTCGCCCTGCGGGCCCTCGACGACATTCCCGTCGACAACCTCCTATGGGAGGGCGACTACCCGCACGGGGACGGACTGTGGCCGCACAACCGCGACTATCTGGAGAAGGCGCTGGCGGAGGTCCCGGTTGACCAAGCGGTGAAGATCGCCGAGACCAATCTCCGAAACCTGTTGCAGGTATGACCTACGACCTGCTCGACGGCGTTGCCGTGGTGGAGCTCTCCATGTACGCCTTCGCGCCGTCTGCCGCCGCCGTCCTGGCGGATTGGGGGGCTGACGTCGTGAAGATCGTCCGGCCCGATGTCGGTGATCCGATGATGGGCACCCCGATCGCCGGACTCCCCGATACCGACGTGGGCGTCGCCTTCATGTGGGAGATCCTGAACCGCGGCAAGCGGTGCATGGCGCTCGACGTCTCGACCGGCGAAGGACGCCAGGTCCTGCGCGAGCTGGTGGCGAAGGCCGATGTGTTCATCACCAACCTGTTGCCGTCAGCTCGCCGTCGCCTCGGGGTCAAGCCGGACGACCTCTTCGAGCTCAACGAGGGATTGATCTACGGCCGTGCGACTGGCCATGGTCCCGACGGCCCCGAGAGGGACACCGGGGGCTACGACCGCACGGACTTCTGGGCTCGCACCGCACTGGGTCATGCCGCCAGCATGGTCGCCGACGAATTCGTCCCAGCCCGGTCCCGCATTGGGCGACATCTCCGCCGGTTCGTTTCTCGCCGGCGCCATCGCGGCCGCGCTGTACCGACGGGCCACCACGGACCGGGGCGCCCTGGTCGACGTCTCTCTGCTGTCGTCGGGGGTCTGGGTCTGCTCGCCCGCGGTGGTCGCCAGCCGGCTCTACCAGGTCGACGCCATTCCGAGAATGCGTCACGCCGACCTTCCAACCCTCTCGTCGCGGCCAACGCGACTCGCGACGGCCGGCTCGTCTACTTGGCCGGGATCGTGACGGAAGGACACTTCGAGAACTTCTGCCACGTGATCGGCCGCACCGATCTCCTCGAGGACGAACGGTTCGCTTCGGCCACCGCACGGCGGGTTCACCGGGATGAGCTCATAGAGACGCTCGACGACGTCTTCGCGAGACGCGACCTTGCGGAGTGGGCGCCTGCGCTCCGCCACCTCACGTCACCATGGACGGTCGTGCAGAGCGCCGCCGAGGCAGCGGTCGACGCGCAGGTCACGGCCAACCACTTCGTGACGTCTGTCGAGGGACCCGCAGGTCCCTACCCCATGGTCGCCAGCCCGGCGCAGTTCGACGGGATGGCGCCAGCCCTGCGACGCGCCCCAGAGCACGGGGAGCACACCGAGCAGATCCTGTTGGAGCTCGGTCGCTCGTGGGACGACATCCTGGCCCTGAAAGAGCGCGAGGTCGTGCTGTGACCCAGCCCGCCACGAGCGCCCTCGAAGGCAGGTTACGCGCCCCTGGTGCGCCGAAGCTGCGTGCCCGACCCCTGCGCATGAGCGAGCAGGTGGCTGGACATCTGCGCGACCAGATCCTCGACGGCTCCTTGCACGCACTCCCCCGACTCGAGGCCCTGGCCCGCCAATTTTCCGTTGGGCCGACCGCCATCCGCGAGGCGATGAGGATCCTCGAGACCGAGGGTCTCGTCACCATCCGGCGGGGCAACGTCGGAGGCGCGGACGTCCATCGTCCGAACGCCGACGGTGTCGCATACATGGTGAGCCTGGTGCTCCAGTCGAGGTCGACCGAGCTGGGCGACGTCGGGGCGGCGTTGCGGCACCTCGAGCCGATCTGCGCCACGCTCTGCGCCGCCAGCGCCGACCGGGGTCTGAGCCTCGTCCCGACCCTGCGCGCCCTGGTCGAGGAACAGCGCGAAGCCGTGGGCGACGGGCGGCGTACGCGGGACGCCATCGACCGTTTCCACCAGGCGATCGTCACCGGATGTGGCAACGAGACCCTGATGCTGCTGGTCGGCGCGCTCCAGACCGTGTGGGCGGGCCACGCCAGCGAGGTCTACGAACGCGACGAGTTCGACGAGCCTGACCTGTCCCGCTGGATCGCCTCCGTTCGCGACCACGAGCATCTCGTCGAAGCGATCGCCCGCGGAGACGGCGGTGTCGGCGCGCTGGCACTGGCCCATCTCGAAGCGAGCCATTCGTACATGACAAGTCTGGACGGCGATCGCGCGGTGACGGCCGCCGCGACTGCCGCCGTTGTCCACTGACGGGGTCATGCCACTCTCGTTCGGATTCGTCGCGCCCGGCGACCCCGGGGCCGTGCGCCATCTGGAGCAGGCCGGGGCTTCCTCGCTATGGGTCGGCGGACACGTGGCCTCGGTCAACCCGTCCCCGGAGCCGTTGGTGTGGTTGGCCCGCCTCGTCGAGCAGACCACTTCGGCCACCGTGGGCACCGCCACGGTGCTGCTGCCGCTCTACCCGCCTGCGCTCGTGGCCAAGCAGGTGGCCGACCTCGACCGCGCCTCGGGCGGCCGCGTCGCGCTCGGGGTCGGGATTGGGGGCGAGTACCCGTCGGACTTCTCCGCCATGGGCGTCCCGATGGAAGAACGTGGGTCACGGGCCGACGAGGCGATCGACCTGCTGCGCCGCTTCTGGACGGCCGAGGCCGTCGAACACCGGGGGCGCCACTACTCTTTCGACGGAATCCGGATCCACCCGGCACCACATCAGGACGGTGGCCCGCCGATCTACGTGTGCGGCCGCCGCGAGGGGGCGATGCGCCGGGCGGCTCGTCTCGGCGACGGCTGGATGCCCTACCTCTACTCGCCCCGCCGCTACGCCGAATCCGCCGAGCGGATCATGGCCTACGCATCGGAGGTCGACCGGAACCTCGACGACTTCGCCTGGCTGGCTTACCTGATGGTGGCGGTCGACGACGACGCCGCCACCGCCCGCCGCGGCGCCGCCTCCTTCATGCGGCAGACCTACCGGCAGGACGTCGACCCCATGATCGACCGCATCACGGTTTCGGGGTCGCCCGACGACGTAAGCGAGCGACTTGCCGCGTTCGTCGCTGCCGGGGCCCGCCATCTCGTCTTCTGCCCGATCCACGGAGATGCGCTGGAAACTGCCGGGCGCCTACTCGAAGAGGTGCTGCCAGGCCTTTAGAGACTCCGGATTCCAGTCACCCATCGGGGTCTGTCGATCGCGAAGCAAACCAAATACCCACGCTCTGCATGCACTTTCCCAGCCTGCGTTTTGGGGATGGTCCCCATCATCGACCTCATGGGCCGTCAAAGACTTCCCGGCTACCTTGTTGAACGCACCACGAAGCAGGACGGGACAAGGGAGAGCCACCATGGGAAACGGCGAGTGCAAGCCCGTATCGGTATCTCGAAGAATCGGGGCTTCGGCCACCGACATCTTCAACCTTCTCGCCGACCCGGACCGGCATCCCGAGTTCGATGGCTCAGGGATGCTGCGGCCTGGTTCGAACAATGAGGTCGTCGTTCGCGTGGGAGACGTGTTCATTACGAAGATGTACTTCACGGCAATGGGCGACTATGAGATGCACAACCACGTCGTGGAGTTCGAGCCTGACCGGTGCATCGCCTGGGAGCCCGGAAACGCCGAACTCGCCAGGAACGGATCACGCTGGAGATTCGATCTCACTCCAGATGGCTCGAACGCAACTGTGGTGACAGAGACCTATGACTGCACGGATTCCCCCGAGAGTGTTCGTGAGGCCGTGGACAACGGCAATGCGTGGCTCGCTGGCATGACGAAGACACTGGAGCGACTCGACCAACTCTGCACGACGCAATAGCAAAAGGTTGAGCCTGCCAACGCCAGCGATTCGGCACAGTCCATTCACCCGCCACTTGCGTGGTCGCCGGAATCGCCGGCCTGTATGCGGGTTGAATACCGCGATGAGGTCGCCAAACTCGGACTTCGGGTCTACGCCGATTGAGCGGTAGGTCAGGGTCGGATCAGGCCTCACAGCGCCGCCCCCTCTACAGCCCTCCTACGCCGCTGGCCGATCGTGCAACTTCTGTCGTTGGGTTTCCGTAAGGCCGCCCCAAAGTCCGTGGACGTGACGACCTGACAACGCTGACTCGAGACACTCAGAACGGACCTCGCAGCCGGCGCAGAGCGCCCGAGCACGCGCCAAGATCACCCTGTCGTACGAGAAGAATGACTCCGTGTCGCCTTTGCAGGCGGCTCGATCACGCCAATTCGATGGCATTCCATCCTCCTCGAACCGCCCGCCTCGGAAGATCCTGAGAGGAAGGTCCTCGCTCAATAGAGCCGGCCGGACCCAACGGACAACGACGCTCTGGCCGCAATGCCCACCAATGACTCCGTGGCGTCAATGGGGCGGCGCGGCCCGTAGGGCGTGATGTGACCCCACGCTACCCTCCATCGGTCATGAACGACGCGCTGCTCCACTGGCTGATGCCTCCGAACGCGTTGGAAACATCGCCTAGGCAGGATGATCGCCATCTCGAAGTAGATCTCACTGCTGCAGGTCCTGGGCTTCCTCGGCCCGGAGAGCTCCATGAACGTCGTAGGCCTGCTGGAGCGGACGGCCGAATCCTCTACGCCAGAGTGGATGAGGTAATCCCGTCAGCCTGGCTCAGTAGCAACGAAAAGGGATTTGAACATCTCATTCATTTGTGGCAGCCGATAGTGGGCCTGAAGGCCGCTCGGGTTGGGTAGGAGCCAAAGGAGGGCACCGCCGAGGCGTTCGGGCTGGCGACCGATTACGGCTTTCGGTCTAAAGAACGCCGTTCGGTACGCCTGCAGCCCGAGGACTGCAACGCAACGGGGCCGGAGTATCCCCACCTTGGCTTCGAGCTGCGTTCCGCCTTCACGCAGTTCGGCGACACTGAGTTCGCTGGCGGCGGTTGTCACCCGCCCCACCAGGTTCGTTATGCCTATGCCGAACCCAGGCAGAGTGTGCTGCTCGGCTGGTAAGAGCACGGACTCGGTGAAACCACCGGCATAGAGCAACTTCCAGAATCGGTTCCCCGGTCGGGCAAAATGCAGGCCGAGTTCACCCGAGAGCGTCCCGGGATTGATCCCACAGAAAAGCACGCGCAGATCCGGACCGACCAGATCGGCGAGAGCCTGCTCCACGGAGCGAGAACATACGCTCCGGCAGAGGTCCTACGGGCACAAATCCGCCGAAGGAACCCTCCGGACTCGTTGGTCCATCTGGAACGTTCCGGCACTCCCCCTCTTGGCTGCGCACTGTCCCACCGTGCCGGCGATGTACGGGGGACCATCGGACCTGCTCGGCATCGGTACAATTCGGTCGGATCCAAAAGCGGGAGACGGCCGCACGGCGGACGCAGCCGCGACGGGACGAGCCGTCAGGACCGCTGGGCCGATGACCGGGCGTGGACCGTGTCGTGGATGAGCATGAACCGCATCGACCAGTACCCAGGTCGCGGCTCGGGAAGCTCGTGCCGGGACCGGAAGAACCCCGCCAGCGTCACCGCGGCGGAGGCGAGCCAGATGATCACCCCGACGGCCAGGACCCACGACGTGGATCCCATCGACATCACGATGAGGCCCGCGATCGCGACGGCCAACCCGACATACCCCACTCGGAGGGCCCAGACAGCCATCCTCCAGTGTCGGTTGTCTTGCAGCTCCGGCGGCTCGTCCATGCCAGGAATTGTTCCACCGTTGCGCTATCCCTCCAGGTGTTTATCACTGTCTGGGAGCAACTTGGGACTCATCACTTTGCTGCGTTCCGAACCATCCAGACGAATTCGCCCCGCTGGCCGTAGCCGTTGTGATGTGCGTGAAACCCATTCTTTTCGAGGACTCGGAACGACGGTGCATTCCAGGTGCCGACCGTCGCCCATAAGCGCTCCCTGCCAGTGGCAAAGGCGGCTTCGATCACAGCTCCAGCGGCCTCCGTGGCGTAGCCGTGGCCTCGGAATTGGGGCAGGACCTCATAGGCGATTTCTGGTTCCTCGAAGGTTCCCCGACCGATGATCAATCCGCAGTACCCGATCGGGTTGGTCTCGTACCGCCGCCGGATACCCAGTAGTCCGAAGCCATCTACGTGTGCTCGTTCGTTCTGCTCGACGATTCGCTGCTCAACATCACCGATCGACAGCGTCGTGCCACCCTCGTGCTCACGAAGGAGTTCGAGGTTGCACTCAGCGTCATCCGTCGTGCGTAGTCGCAATGACAATCGCTCGGTGTCGATCACAAATGCCATCGTTCGGAAGTGTTCGGCCATCAAACGCCACCCGTCCAGGGCATCAGGACGATCCGCACCGTCGATCAGGCTACTGGGCCGGGTCCGTAGCCCATATACGTGCTGTTTTGAGGCGCATGCAAGTGTGACAAGCTCGGCAGGAATCAAAATATTCTGACCCGGCTGAATTCCAAGTTCCGCTTTTTGGCGCGGCCAGCCGGTCAGCGCTCCGTCGAGCGATGTGCCTCCTTGGCCGCAGCCAGAGCGTCGGTCGCAAAACGCTGGGCCGTCTCGGTGTGCCGGGCCAGGGCCTGGAGCTCCGTCCCCGCCCTGATGGCGGCACGCGCCCCCCACACGTCGAAGGCACGATGGACGGAGCGCTTGTTGATCTGCTGCAGGTCCGAAGGGACACCTGCGACACGGGAGGCGATGGCGATGACCTCCTCGTCGAGGCGGCTCTCGAGGAAGGACCGGTTGGCGAAGCCGATGCGCACCGCCTCCTCCCCGGTGATCGCGTCCCCGGTGAGCATCAGCTCCATGGCCCGTCGCAGACCCAGCAGCACGGTGTGGTACTGCCAGTCGGGCGGGCTGGCCACGCGTACGACCGGATAGCTGATGAGCGCGTCGTCGGCGACGTAGACGAGGTCGCAGGCCGACGCCAGCTCCGTGGCTCCGGCGATCGCATAGCCGTGGATCTGCGCGATCACCGGTTTGGCCAGGTCCCACACGCTGAACCAGGTGTCGTTCGCCTGGCGGGCCCATTGCCCGTCTCCGGGAGCCGAGTAGAACGGAGAGCCGTCCATGAGGCTCGATGACAGGTCGTACCCCGAGGAGAAGCACGGACCGCCACCGCGGACGATGGTGACCCGAACGTCCGCGTCGCCGTCGTGGGCCCGAAGTTGCTCCAGCAGCGCCACCCGCAGCGGGGTCGAGATGGCGTTGCGCTTCTCCGGCCGGTTCAGCGTGATCCGCCGCACGAACTGAGCCGGGGTGTCGACCAGGATGTCGCTCATACGAGATCCCTGCTGCCCACGAGGTCGGCCATCAGCTCGAGCACTTCCTCCCGATCAGTGCTGATGATGAGGCCCGTCACCCCCGGAGGCGCCGCTCCCGCCGCCCATTGGCCTCGTATCCGCTCTGGAGACCCCACGAGCGCGCTCTGCTCCAGGTACTCGAGTGGAACGGCCGCCACCGCCTCGTCCTTCCGCCCGGAACGCCACAGCTCGCCGATGCGATCGGCCGCCTCGGGGAACCCTCGCCGGGCCATGGCGTCACGGTGGAAGTTGTGGGTCTCGCTCCCCATGCCGCCCACGTACATCGCCGTCAACGGCCGCATCGACTCGAGCGCTCCCCTGACGTCGTCGGTGATACGGACGCTCATCGACCCGAAGATGTCGAAGTCTTCTGGTCGGCGACCGTCTGATCGCTGGGCGAAGCCGCGCGCCAGCGGTTGTTCGTAAGGGGCGACACCGTCGCGTCCGAGTCCCATGGGCAGCCAACCGTCGCACAGCTCGGCGCACAATTCCGTGTTGCGCGGGCCCCCGGAGGCGAGCCAGACCGGCACCCGCGACGACGGGTGCAAAATCGACTTGAGCGCCTTGCCCTGGCCCAGCGCGCCCGGCCCGTCGTAGGGCAACGAGATCTCCTGGCCGTCGTGGGTCACCGGACCCTCGCGGTCGAGGATCTTGCGCAAGATCTCGACGTAGTCGCGCAGCCGGGCGTACGGGCTGCCCCAGGGCTGCCCGTACCACCCCTCGACGATCTGCGGGCCCGACACGCCCAGACCAACGATGACCCGGTCGCCGCCGCCGAGCGCGTCGATGGTCATGGCGTGCATGGCCAGTGTCGCCGGTGGTCGAGCCGCCAGCTGGGCGATCGCGGTGCCGAGGCGGATGCGCCTGGTGTGGGCGGCCAGGTACGCCAGGGGCGACAAGGCATCGGTCCCGTAGGCCTCGGCGCTC
This sequence comes from uncultured Acidimicrobiaceae bacterium, assembly GCA_963828505.1. Lineage (GTDB taxonomy): Bacteria > Actinomycetota > Acidimicrobiia > Acidimicrobiales > RAAP-2 > Bog-473. Next base: position 10,463 of record CAWHFM010000022.1, on the reverse strand, counting down.
CACACCGAGTGGTACCCGAGCTCCTCGGCGCGGCGGACCAGCTCGACGGGCACGACCAGCCGGGCCGATCGGTAGAGCTCCAGGCGGTAGGCCAGCTTCATCGTCGCCGACTGTAACTATAAGTAAGGTCCGGTTTCGTCCGAGAGGAGGCGTAGGCGTGGCAGACGGCGGTAGCGATTGGGCGCCGACGCTCGACGACCTGGCCGAACGTCGGCAGCGGGCCCGGGCCATGGGTGGTCAGGACCGACTGGGGAAACACCGCGCCGCCGGCAAGCTCGACGCCCGGGAGCGAGTCGTCCACCTGCTGGACCCCGCCTCCTTCCGCGAACTCGGCACGCTCGTGGGTGGTGACGTCCCGGCCGATGGGATCGTCGCCGGGTCGGGCCTGATCCACGGACGGCCGGTTATGGTCGGGGCCGAGGACTTCACGACCCTGGGTGGGACGATCGGCTCGGGCAGCAACGCCAAGCGCTACCGGCTGGCCGAGCTCGCGCTTCGCACCAAGGTCCCGCTCGTGATGCTGCTCGAGGGGGCCGGGTTCCGGCCCACCGGGAAGGTCCACGCGCGCTCTCCCACGGACCTGCTCCTGCAAGCCCGGTGTTCGGGACGCGTCCCGGTCGTCACCGCCGTCATGGGGCCCTCGGCCGGGCACGGCGCGCTGATCGCACCGATGTCGGACTTCTGCGTGATGACCAAGCTCGGCGCGATCTTCACCGCCGGGCCGCCGGTCGTGCGCGAGTCGACCGGTGAAGAGATCTCCAAAGAGGACCTGGGCGGACCCTCGGTCGCCGTCGGCAGCGGGCTGGTGCACAACGTCGCACGCGACGACGACGAAGCGCTGGCGCTCGTCCGCCGCTACCTCGGGTACTTCCCGTCGAGCGCCTGGTCGTATCCTCCCCCGGGCGGCGTCAGGGAGGACGCGACCGGCCCCCGGCCCACGCCGGAACTGACCGAGCTCGTCCCCCGGGACAACCGCAAGGCCTACGACATGCGTGGTGTGATCGACGTGGTCATGGACGGCGACGACTGGTTGGAGGTGCAGCCCGGCTTCGGTCCCGCCATCATCTGCGCCCTGGGTCACCTCGGTGGTGAGGCGGTCGCGGTCGTGGCCAACCAGCCGCAGGTGCTCGCCGGGTCCATCGACGCCGACGCCGCGGACAAGGCGTCGCACTTCATCGCCGTCGCCGACGCGTTCCACCTGCCGCTCGTGTTCCTCTCCGACAACCCAGGCATGCTCCCGGGTGGCCGTTCCGAGCGTAACGGCGTCCTTCGCAGCGGGGCCCGCATGTTCGCCGCCCAGACGCTCGCGACGACGCCCAAGATCCACCTGACCCTCCGCAAGGCGTACGGCTTCGGGTCGATGGTGATGTCGCTCATCGGGTTCGACAATCAGGTGGCCACCTTCGCCTACCCCGGGGCCACCCTGGGCGCCATGAGCTCGGGGGCGTCGTCGAGCGCCATGGGGGCGACCGCCGAAGTGGCGGAGCAGCTCCGTCACGCCGAGCTGCAAGCGTCGTACCGATCGGCCGAGACCCTCGGGTTCGACGAGCTGCTCGACCCCGCCGAGACCCGCAACGCGCTGCTGGCGGCCATCGTCCGCGCGCGCTCGACCCGCCAGGAGGCCGCTGCGCCGGTGAGCCACACGGCCATCACCCCTTGATCAGTTCATCGCCGTCATGCCGCCGTCGACGGTCACGACCGCGCCGTTGACGAACGACGCCGCCGGATCGGCCAGGCACACGATCATGTAGGCGACCTCGTCGGGCGAGCCGTACCGCCCGAGCGGGACGTGGCGGCGGGCGAAGGCCGCTTTGTCATCCGGCGGGATGGCCGAGACCAGAGGCGTGTCGATCGGGCCCGGGCAGATGCAATTGGCCGTCAAGCCGGTGCGGCCGTACTCGACGGCGAGCGAGCGCGTGAACCCGAGGAGCCCGTGCTTGGCCACCGTGTAGGGCCCGGTGCCCCGTTGCGCCGCCAGCGCCTCGGTCGAGGCCACGTTCACCACCCGTCCCGACCCTGACGCGGTGAGATCGTCGATGCAGTTGTGCACCACCAGCATGGCTGCGGTGAGGTTGACGGCCAGCGAACGATCCCATTCGTCGAGGTAGCGATCGGAGCCCAGGGGGCCACCGGCACCGACCCCGGCGCAGTTGACGATGACGTCGACCGGTCCGTGCGCCTCCTTGACCTGGGCCACGGCCGCGCTCACGGCGCGAGCGTCGGAAACGTCGACCGGGGTGTCCTGGCGGACGTCGAACGACACGGCGCGCACGCCCGCCGCCCGCAGCCGGTCGACAGTGGACCGGCCGATGCCGCTGGCTCCCCCGGTGACGATGGCGACCCTGCTCCCGTCGTCTGCCGGCATCTTCGAAGACATACTGTATATGAAATACTGGCGAGGTGGCTTCGAGCGGTAGGCCCCGGACGGTTCCCGAAGTGCTCGAGCGGCGCGTCACGGCGACGCCCCACCAGACGGCGGTCGTCGACGACGCGTCGTCGTTGACGTATGCCAACCTGCGGGAGGAGGCGGCGCGTGTGGCGCGCAGCCTGATTGCCGCGGGTGTCCAGCCCGGCGACCGTGTCGCACTCTGGGCGCCCAACAGCGTGCGCTGGGTCCCCACGAGCTTCGGCGTCTCCATGAGCGGCGCCGCCCTCGTCCCGCTCAACACGCGCTTCAAGTCGGCGGAGGCGGCGTACGTCGTGCGCTCGGCCGGGGCCAGGGTGCTCCTCACGGTGCGCGACTTCCTCGGCCAGGACTTCGCCACCATCGCCAAGGCGTGGGACGACGTGCCGTCGCTCGAGCAGGTCGTCGACACCGGCGACGAGGAGACCTGGGAGGCGTGGCTCTCCGAGGGCGACCCCGTGCCGGAGGTCGAGGTCGAGCGGCGCGAGCGCGGGCTCGACGCCGGTTCGATCTCCGACATCATCTTCACCTCCGGCACGACCGGCGCACCGAAGGGAGCCGTGCTCACGCACGGGGCGAGCGTGCGGACCTACGAGGCATGGTCGGACGCGGTCGGCCTGCGCGACGGCGACCGTTACCTCGTCGTGTACCCGTTCTTCCACACGGCGGGCCTCAAGTCCGGGATCCTGGCCTCCGTGCTCCGGGGGGCCGAGATCCACCCCTTCCCCGTCTTCGACGTCGACGCCGTCATGGACTACGTGGCCCGTCACCGCATCTCGATGCTCCCCGGCCCGCCCACCGTCTTCCAGTCGATCCTCGACCACCCGCGCTTCGGCGAGTTCGACCTCTCGTCGGTCCGCCTGTCGGTGACAGGCGCGGCCGTGGTGCCCGTCGAGGTAGTTCGCCGCATGCGCGAGGACCTGCGCGTCGAGACGGTCGTGACCGGCTACGGGCTCACCGAGACCACGGGCACGGTCAGCATGTGCCGGTTCGACGACCCACCCGAGACGGTGGCGACCACGGTCGGCCGGCCGCTGCCCGGCGTGGAGGTCAAGGTGGTGGACGGCGACGAGCGGACGCTGCCGCGGGGCGAGCCCGGCGAGATCCTCGTGCGCGGCTTCAACGTGATGAAGGAGTACTTCGCCGATCCCGTCGCCACCGCTCAGGCGATAGATGCCGAGGGCTGGCTGCGCACCGGCGACATCGGGTTCGTGGGCGAGGACGGCAACATCCGGATCACGGACCGCAAGAAGGACATGTACATCTGCGGCGGGTTCAACGTCTACCCGGCCGAGGTGGAGGCGATCATGCTGCGTCACCCGGCGGTGGCCCAGGTGGCGGTCGTCGGCGTCCCGGACCCGCGCCTGGGAGAGGTTGGCCATGCCGTCGTGGTGCCTCGCGCCGGCGTCGAGTGGGACCCCGAGGGTTTCCTCGGCTGGTGCCGGGAGTCCATGGCCAACTACAAGGTTCCCCGCCGCGTTCGCACGGTCGACGCCCTACCCCTCAACCCGAGCGGCAAGGTCATGAAGTTCCAGCTGCGCGACGAGGCCACCGCCACGGCCTGAGCGGGCCCGCCGCCTCGACGAACGCGTCGAGCTGGCTGGCGTCGGTGGCGAGCGTCGCCACCCCGCCCGACCCGGGGTCGACGAGAGCGCCCAGCCGATCGCGGTGGTGTTCGGCATCGAGAGCCTCGCCCGCCTCGGTCCACACCTCCACGCCGACGGCCATGCCCCGCCCCGCGGCGAGCTGCAGGATCAAAGACGTCGCCTCGTCGACCTCGTCGGCGACGACGGCGAGTGCCGGGCGCAGTGGCGCCGCCATCCGCGCCACCGTGACGCACGCCGCGGCCCACCCCGGCATCACCTCCGCCGGAACGGCGACGCCACCGAGCTCGGTCGTGGCGAACGTCCGCGCCACCCAGAACCCCGCCGCGCCCGCATCCGCCGCCAGCAGCCCGCCCCCGGCCAGCCGGCGGCCGTAGGCGAGGGTGGCCTGGCTCGGAGCGAGCGGTGGCGCCGTCGACGCCCACCCGGCCTCCGTCGCTGCGGCCAGCCGGGTGCGCAGCGGCGGCATCGGGAGGGCGCGGTCTCGCCGTGGCTCGACGGCCTCGGCGAGGGTCGACAGGTCCTCCGGCTCCACCGTGACGTGCGGCCGCCCGCCCCAGTACGCCCGGGGCGCCTCGCGCTCGTCGACGCCCGTGGCGACGATCAAACCGGCGTCGTCCAGGCCGCCGAGGGCGAAGTCGTGCTGCTGCAGTCCGATCGTGGCCCAGTGGTGCCTGCTCTGCCAGTGGAACACGCCCTTGGCGCCCCACGTGTTGAGCACGCCGGCGCCGAGCGCCGTGGCGACGGCGTGAAGTCCCGCAACACAGCGCGCGCGCACCACACCGGGGCCGGCCAGCATGACGACCGACGCCGCCTCGTCGACGCGCGCCATCGCCTCGGACAGCGTGATCACCGGAGCAGACGCGTTGCTCATGTCCGGTGACGGCCAGGATCCGGCCGCGCCTGCCTCGGTATCGAGGTGCATCAAGAGGCCGCCTCGCCCGAGCGCCGAGCGGACCCTCCGGACCAACTCGGCCGGGTCGTCCCGAGCCGTGACGGTGATCTCGTCACGTTCGGCCCCGCTCGTACCGGGCATCTCGAGGAGGGAGCCCCCGGCGGTCACCGCCGCGGCGGGCCGGTTCAAGACGGCGCGGTGAGCCTCCGCCAACACCAGCGCGATCCGCTCGTCGGCCGCGACGACCGGCAGTGACGAAGACGGCGAACCGTAGAGGGTGTGAACACCCGCCGGGGCCAGGACGGCCGAGGCGAAACCGGGCACTATCCCGCCGCGGCCTCGTCTCCCGCGCCGAGAGGCTGCCACTTCGGCTCGCGCTTCTCCGCGAAGGCGCGGGGACCCTCCTCCTGGTCGGGGTGGCCCCACATGGAGACGAGCTCGACGGCACCGGCCTTGCACGCGTCGGTGAGGCCGGTCTCGAGTGCGGCCCACAGGGCGCGCTTGGTGGCGCGCATCGCCGCCGGCGAGTTGCGGGCGATCGTCTCGGCCAGCGCCTGCGCCTCGTCGCGCAGACGCTCGGGCGGGTCGACGATCTGGCTGATCATCCCGAGCTCGTAGGCGCGCTCAGCCGACAGGCGCTCATAGCGACCGAGGAAGGCCATGCGCATGACCGCCTCGAAGGGGATGCGCCGCGCCAGGCCGATCGCCTCCATGGCGACGACCTGGCCGACCGAGACGTGCGGGTCGAAGAACTCCGCGTCGGACGCCGCGATGACGATGTCGGCCTCGGCCACCCAGTGAAATCCCCCGCCCGCACAGATGCCGTTCACGGCCGTGATCACCGGCTTCCAGACCTGCTGCTGCCAGGCCGTGAAGTGCTGGTCGTTGTCGATGACGGCCTGGCGGTAACGCTCCATGCCGACGCCGTCGGAAGCGATCTCCGCCACGTCGACGCCCGTCTGGAAGGCCCGGCCCTCACCGGTGTGCACGATGACCCGGACGTCGGGATCCGCATCGAGCTCCCGCCACGCCAGCGCGAACTCGTCGCGCATGTGGGCGTTCATGGCGTTCAGCCGATCGGGTCGGTTGTTGATGAGCCAGCCGACCGGGCCGCGGCGTTCCACAATCAGGGTGTCGTAGTGGGAGTAGTTCATGTCGATGTGTGCTCCTCGGTGTCGTCGATCCAGACGGGCTCCCGCTTCTCGGCGAAGGCCAGCGGCCCCTCCTCCTGGTCGGGGTGGCCCCACATGGCGACCAACTCCTGGCCGCCGGCCTTGGAGGCGTCGGTGAGGCCGGCCTCGAGTGCGCCCCACATGGCGCGCTTGGTGGCGCGCATGGCGGCCGGTGAGTTGCGGGCGATCGTCTCGGCCAGGGCCTGCGCCGTGTCCTCGAGTGCGTCGGGCGGGTCGACCACTTGGCTCACCATGCCGAGCTGGTAGGCGCGGGCAGCCGAGATGCGTTCGTGGCGGCCGAGCAGCGCCATGCGCATCACGGCCTCGAAGGGCATGCGCCGGGCCAGGCCGACCGTCTCGTAGGCGGAGACCTGGCCGATGGAGACGTGAGGGTCCAAGAAGGTGGCGTCGGACGAGGCCAGGACGATGTCGGCGTCGGCCACGAAGTGCAGCCCGCCACCGGCGCAGACGCCGTTCACGGCGGCGATCACCGGCTTGGAGACCCCGTTGTGCCAGCCGGTGATGCGCAACTCGGCCCGCTTGGTGCGGCGCGACTGCTCGCGTAGCGCGTCGGGATTGCGGGCCAGCTCCACCACATCGAGGCCGGACTGGAAGCTGCGGCCCCGGCCCGTGTTCACGATGACGCGGACGGCGGGGTCGCGGTCGAACTCCTGCCACGCCCGCTCCAGCTCGGCCAGCATGACCGAGTCCATGGCGTTGGCCGCCTGGGGCCGGTTGAAGACGAGCCAGCCGACGTGGCCGCGCCGCTCGACGACGAGGGACTCGTACCCGCCGTTATCGGTATCGGTATCGGTGTCGGTCACGGTCGGTTCAGCGGCCCGTGAAGCGGGGTGGCCGCTTCTCCTTGAAGGCAGCGAGGCCCTCGCGGAAGTCCTCGCTGCGCGATGAGAGCTCGAGGGCGAGCGCCTCGTGCTCCAGCTGGCGGTCGAACGGGGACGCCGCAGACACGTGGAGCAGCCACTTGGTGAAGCCGAGGGTCACGGTCGGGCCGGAGGCCAGGGTGCTCAGGAGCTCCTCGCCGGCCCGGTCCAGCTCCGGACCCGGCACGGCGGCCTGCACCATGCCCCACTGCGCCGCCTCCGTGCCGCTGAGCACGCGGCCGAGGAGCAGGATCTCGCGGGCACGCACATCGCCCACCCGGCGCGGCAGGAGCCAGGTGGCGCCGCTGTCGGGTGTGAAGCCGCGCTCGGAGAAGGGCTCCCAGAGTCGGGCGTCCTCCGCCACCAGCGCGAAGTCGGCGGCGAGCAGCAGATGGAGGCCGATCCCGGCCACCCAGCCGCGGGCCACCACGACGACGGGCGTCTGGACCGAGGCGAGCAGGGGGACCAGGCGGTGGGCCAGAGCCGGCACCCGCCGCTGGATGCTGCCGACGCGAGGGCGACGATCGCGGTCCTCGTTGCGGGCCACGATGTCGAAGCCCGAGCAGAAGTGCTCGCCCGCCCCGGTGAGCAGGATGGCCCGAACCGACTCGTCGCGCCCCGCCGTCGAGACACACTCGGTCATGGCCGCGACGATGTCGTCGGTCAGCGAGTTGCGCTTCTCGGGTCGGTCGACGACGAGGCGGAGAACGCCGTCCGACATCGTCGCCACCAGGCCCTCGCACGAGGGGTAGCCGTCCGTGGGCATGGACGGGTCAGGCCTCTCCGAAGCGAGCGCTGATGGCCTCGAGCGCGCCCTGCAGGTCGGAGGCCGACCCGGGAGGCTCGGGCAGCCGGACCGGCCCACGCTCGCGGCTCGGCAAGAGGACGGTGGCATGACCCGGGGTCGTCTCCTCGTCGCGCTGGTTGGTCATGACCAGCTCAATGTCGACGGCGGGGCGGTCGCCCTCGGCCAGGTAGCGCCGGACGACCGTGCCGCGCAGCCACTGCGTGTCCCCGACGTAGTTGAAGCGGCGGAACTCGCAGTCGAGCTTCCAGAGCCAGGCGTCGTCCCCCATCCAGTCCGTGCACAGGTGGATGAGCCACGTCTCGCGCATCCGCCCGTAGTCGAAGGTCGTCGGGTTGCCGCTGCGGCGGGAGAACTCGGGGTCCCAGTGCACGCGCTGCATCACGTCGGGGACGTTGAGGTCGTCGCGATGGAAGAAGCGCGGGATCCGCGTTCGGTTCTGGTAGCCGAGGCGCAGCGGCTTGACCCCGTAGAGCCCCATGCCCATGCCGACGTGCCAGCACACCATGTCGGTGACGGTGAGCGGGCCCTTCACCATGGGGCCGACCGTGTCCCCCTCGGCCACGTCCTCCCACCAGCGTGGCTCGGCCCCCCGCCGGACCTCGGCGGCGTACTGGGCCTCAATGGCGTCGATCTCCTCGTCGCGATAGGGCCGGATGACCGTGTCGTCGTACTTCTTCTTCTCTCGCGCCTTGGTGCGTTCGGTGCGGATCATGAGGCGGTACTGGCCCGACAGGACCGGGCCTTGGACCTCGCGGAAGACCTGCGCCGTCCACTCGTGCACGGCCCGACCGGCGAACTCGCTGGGCTTGTCGAGCACGCCGACCAGCGCGTTACGCCGGGTCACGGCCCGGCCGGGCCGGAGGGGGGCCCACCACTCCCGGGCACTGGCCGAATAGAAGGCGTGCACGCCGCGCAGCGGGTCGCCCCGCATCAGCTCGGCGTGTTCGGGCGCCACCCGGGGCACTTCGTCGACTCCGATGAGGCTGTCGCCGCCGACCAGCACGGGCGGCGCGATCGGCCCGCCCCAGACGGTGCCCTCGCCGTACTCGGGATCGCACCACAGCGGGTTGTCGTCGCCATAGGCCACGGCCACGTGGCGGAAGGCATCGAGGTCCGGGACGGTGTAATGGGGAGGGACCGGGTGCGGCTCGGGCACGCCGATGCGCTGGCGCAACCGGGCGATGCCCTCGTCGGTGATGGTGCCCTCGGCCATGGAACCTGTGTCCAACTCCCTCGTCGGCGCCGGAAGACCCGATCCGATCCGATCCGATCCGATCCGATCCGGCCGGGACCCGGCCGGGACCCGGCCCGTTCCGGCTCCTAACTGTATACTTGATTTGGTTTTGAGATCCGAGCCGAGGAGCGACGTTGACCGAGCCGCAGCCCGAACCGCAGCCCCCCGAGCGCTTCGCCGACCGGCTCTTCCCCGAGCCGGTGGACCTCGGCATCGCCCAACCCGATCGGGCCGCGTGCTCGGTGCCCTTCGGCACCGAGTCGGAGCTCCGGGGCGAGTCCGGCCAGGGGAAGAACTGGTACGAGGGCGGCGGCACCATGCGCGACCGCCCCGTCCAGGGCATCACGATCTACCCGCCGACCCGGGGCGTCCAGACCCAGGGCGACCCGTTCGAGCCGGTGAAGATCGGGATCCTCATCGACATGGACCTCAACCAGCTGCTGCCCGACTGGATCGACCCGACCATCCTCGCCATAGAGGACGCCCTCAACGAGGGGGTCTGGTCCCGCAGTCCCGTGCAGCTGGTCGTGGCCGACGCCCGGGCCTTGCCGCGAGAGAACTACAAGAAGGTCATCGACGGCTACCGCTGGCTGGTGGAGCAAGGGTGCGTCGTCGTCCTGGGACCGATGATCTCGGACAACTCGCTCGCCCTGCAGGACACGGCGAACGAGCTGGGGGTCTCGTGCATCGGCTGGACCGGCGCGCACAAGTTCGCCTCCGAGTACTGCTTCACGGTGGCCAACGGCGACATCCCCACCGAAGGCTCCATGTGCGCGCACTGGCTGCACCGTCAGGGCCTGAAACGTGTGGGCCTGTTCTGGGAGGCCGGCTCGTCGGGGCGGGACTACGCCGACTTCTTCCGGGACACCGCGCTCGGGCTCGGTCTGACGATCACCAGGGAGGTCCGGCTCGAGCCGAACCCGAAGAACCTGGACCAGCACCTGGCCGAGATGCGCGACGCCGGGACCGAGGGCCTCTACTACGGCGGGTACGGCTACGCCAGCTTCCACTTCGGGCCGGCGCTCAAGGAGCTGGGCTGGGACCCGCCTCGCATCATGGGCACGGCCTTCATGTTCTATTCGAACACGAACCGCTGGGGCGCCGGCATCGAGGGATGGCACGGCATCGACCAGCTGGGTGAGGACGGCGCCAACCCGAACTACGACGCCATGATCCGCCGCTTCGAGAAGCGCTTCGGTCGCAGCACGCGTAACGTCGTCGTCGCGCTCGCTTACGACACCGCCCGCGCCGCCATCCACGGCATCGCCAACGCATCGATGCCCACGCCCAAGATGGTCAAGGAGGGTCTCGAGCGGATCCGCTGGATGCCCTGCACCAATGGCGGCCCGGCCACCTACCTCCAGTTCGGGCCGAGCGACCGCAAGGGCTACAAGGGGGACTTCCTCGTGATCAGGGAGTTGCGCGACGGCGAGTTGCGCTTCGACTCCTACCACCGTCCGGAGTG
>CAWHFM010000021.1:0-275714 GCA_963828505.1 uncultured Acidimicrobiaceae bacterium | reverse complement strand
ACTCCGTTCGGGCGTGTCTTTACGTGTCTTTATCGAGAGGGAAGGAGAGGGATCGTGAGGGAACCTGAGGGGATCGAAACGCCGCTACCAGGACTGCTTTCGGAAAGGGCCGGGTCAAAAGGCTGAGGACCGTACTTTCGCAATGTAGAGGCCGAGGGTTCGAGTCCCTTCACCTCCACCAAAGGCCCAGGTCAGCGGGCCGAGGTGAGATCCCCCCAGAAGACCAGATTCTCCGACGTGTCTTTACGTGTCTTTATCGGGTCACATGTCGAGTGAATCGGGGCCACAAGGCGGAGTCTCCCGACGTCTTTGCAAACGACGCTTTGTCGCACAGAGGGAGCAAAGGTGCCGCCCTCACCGGGGAGCCGACCTGACGGGTCAGAGCAGGTCGCGTCGCTCAGCCACGCGCCGACAGATCGCCACCCAATCTGGTAGCGGGTCCGACCCGAAATAGAGCGCCGGCATGGTGGCCTCGTAGGTGGCTCGAAGTTGGATGGAGACATCGCTACTCGAATCGAACGCCGGGCAGGAGCCGAATCCTCTCGGTGGTCGTACTTCGATGTCGTCGCCATTCCCGAAGAACTCACGATTGATTTCCTTGATGCTGCTCATCACCTCTTGGCTCTGAGCCCGGTCGGAGAGAAGATCGAGCACACGCCGGTCTCCAAGGAGCTGATACACGTCGTAGAAGTGCCGACCGCTCCGTCGGTCGATCGACGTACCCGGCTCGGCGGCGAGTTGCTGGGCCAGTGCGTGGATGAGGACGAGCTTCTCGAGGAGCGTACGTCCGGGATGAAGCACAGCAACCTCGAAGGGCTCGAGGTCCATGAACTCACTGAGATCGGTCCCGGCGGCTTCAAGCACATCACCGAGTAGAGAGCCGATCGGGACACGCTCGTGGGGGTGGGGTCCACCCCGGACACCCATTTCGAGGAGCACGCTCGTTCGGATCAGCGCGGTCGGCTCACGCGTGGCGGGGTAGGCCACCTCGTAAGAGCGATGGCGACCGGTCTCGCTCCCACCGACGGCCGATGCCGAGCCGCCGACACCGTTGGCCGCGGCCTCTCCCATGGCTTTCATGAGCTGTCGGTCGCTCCGCGTCCTCGCTCGCCGGGCAGAACCAGGACGTCAATGTCCTCTGAGAAGCGTTCCACCATCCGAAAGCCCTTTGAAAGGCTGGTGCCGCCCTTGAATATGAAGTCCCCCCCAAAGTCGCGCCCGAGCACACGGAGGACCTCGCTCACCCAGTAGTCCTTTTCGACGGCAGTCGGGCTGATCCCGAGACGCTCGGCGGCTGCGTCGAGCGTCGGTCCGAATTCCCCCAAGTCCCGGAAGCGAGCCACTGGATCAGCCCGCCAGCGCCAGATCGTGGCGGATTGACTCGCTGCGCGCCGGGCGGATGACGTCGACGATCTCCGGTCGGTCGAGCGCAACAAGGAGGCGCCGGAGCCGTTCGCGGACCCGAGGCGGCTCGGTCTTCGAAGCGCGAGCGAGCCGGTCAAGTCGGATCGCACCGCTGTCAATGAGTCGCGCTATCCGATCGACCGCGTCCTCCGTTGGCATCTCGACGAGACTGTTCCAGTCCCGCAGCACCTCGAAGAGTGCCACCTCGGTCGGGTGGAGACGCTCATCACGACGCTTGGTGCTGGCGGCGCGGCTCACGTAGTAGACGGGACCGGGACTCCGAGGCGGTCTTCCTGGCACAGCGATCGCCTCCCGGCGGGGCACTTGGGTCGAAAGGCCAAGAGCCAGGGCGGCGCTCCTTCCGCTCGGTCCAGTGCCCGTGTCACCGACCACCTCTCCAGCGAGGCGGCCCGGAGGCGGGGGAGCCATGCCAAGTCGGGTCGACGTTCCGCGCCAGTACAGTCCCCGCCGGATGCGGCGAAGGTCGCCGGTGCGGGCCAACCGGGACAGCGCTTGGGCCACCGCGTCAGGGGAGCCGTCGAAGTCCTCGGGGCGCCAGAAGCGGTCGCGTGACGAAAGAACTCGCCTGCGGACCTCGGGCGCCACGCTCGTCGTGCTCATGGTCACCATAGTACCGGTAATGTCGGTAAGACGCTACGCGAAGTTGACGTATCGATCCGACCCGTGGTGGAGGTCGTTCGGTCGACTTGCCAGCTGGTGGGCTAGGCCAAAAAGCCCAGCTGAGGCTCTGAAGTCGACCCAAGGCGATCTGAGATACCCAGCGGGGGAAGGTCTGTCAGCCCCCCGTGACGGCCGGGCAATGCCTGCTGGACGGGTCTTGCGGTGCTCCCGCACATTTCAATAAGCTGTACGGAAATGAGTCAGCCACTTCAGGCACTGTGACAATCGTCGATCCGCTGTTCGATCCTGCGGTGATCGAGGAGCCCTACGAGTACTACGCAAAGCTCCGAGAGCTTGATCCCGTGCACGAGGTCGAGGGGACCGGCACGTACCTCGTGACGCACATGAGTCTCATTCAAGAAGTGATCGCCGATCCGGTGACCTACTCGAGCGACACCATCAAGTTTCTTCACGTCGGTCGTAACGGCAGTGCTGAGCTCTGGTCGGCCAGTAGCGAGATGGTGCAGGACCTCGATGTTCCGATGGTGCTTGCCACCGCCGACCCGCCGGATCACGGCCGCCAACGCAAGGTGCTGAGCCGGCTGTTCACCCGAAGCTCCATCGAGCAGAGAGAGGCCGAGGTCCGGGCGCTCGTGGACGAACTCCTCGATCCCCACCTGAGGACCGGTGCGATGGAGTGGATGAGCCAGGCCGCGATCCCTCTGCCCGCCGTGGTGCTGTCGCGCCTGCTCGGCCTGCCCGACGAGGCGGCAGAGTTCGTCCGGGACTTCGGTTATGCGTCGGGCGAGCAGATCAGTGGGTTCGCGTCCGAGGAGCGATGCCGTGAGATCCAAGAGATCATCAGCGATCTGGGCCCGGTCGCAGATGCCTACGGACAAGCACGTGCCGCAGCACATCCCGATCAGAACACCGTGATCGGAGTGTGCGCGGACGCGGTGACCTCGGGTGAATTGAACGACCTGGAGGCCTTCGTCATCCTCTTGCTCTTGGTGTCAGCGGGAAGCGAATCCACGACCAGCCTCATTGGGACCGGCGTCTCCATCCTGGCCAGAGACCCGGCCCTTCAGGAGCGGCTCAGAGCGGATCCTGCACTGGTGGAGACGTTGGTTGAGGAGGCTTGTCGGATCGACCCTCCCTTTCGGGGCCACTACCGCCGGGTGACCCGGGACACGCAACTCGCCGGCGTCGGGCTTCCCGCCGAGGCTCGGCTGGTGCTGCTCTGGCCCGCGGCGAACCACGATGCGTCCGCCTTCGAGACCGCCGATGTGGTCGACCTAGAACGCGACGCCCCCCGCCGCCATCTCGGCTTCGGGTGGGGCATTCACCTCTGCCTCGGAGCGCCACTCGCGCGCCTCGAAGCGAGAGTGGCCTTCGAGCAGCTCCTCGCTCGGACCTCTCACTTTGAGCTCGACATGCCGGCGAAGAACCTGCACCACCACAAGAGCCTCTTGGTTCGCCGCTTGGTAGAGCTGCCACTACACCTCACGCTGTGAGGCCGAAGCGTCAGGTGCTGACATTCGTGGGCAAGATGATCTTTTGACCTACTTGCCCCTCGTGCCACGTCGCCCCTGAATACTCCGCCCGCCCACGTTCAGGTTGATACCGGCGATTACGGTGTCCAGTCCGATCTCGAAGAGCTCGTCTCGGGACCGAACTGCGGCAGACGTCACACCCTCAAAGGTCGCTTCACCACCCATCGAATCGGACAGAACATCAAGCTCGATCTGTCCCAGCATGAACGTGAACAGTGTGGCGAAGGCCGTCGACGCCTCGCCGGGCGCGAATCCCCCAGCATGAAGGATTGACATCGCTCCTTCGGCCAGCCGCTTGGCCTCTCGACTGCTGCTGCCATGACGGCTGAACGAGAGTCCCGGGTGTTGATGCATCGCTCTGCGGGCGCCGCGTTGAAGCTGGCGCATCCGCTCCTCCCATGATCCCGCCTCTGGGGGAGGTACCTCCACCGGACGCAGCGCATGGTCGACCACCAACTCGTTGAGGGCCTCCTTGCTGGCGACGTAGTTGTAGATCGTCATCACCGGAACGCCCAGTTCGTTCGCCAGCGACCGCATGGAGACATCATCGAGACTCGATTCGTCAGTCAGCTTCAGCGCGGCCTCGACGATCTGCTCTGTCGTCAACGACCGAGGACGGCCACGGGGCCTGATCCCCGGTTCGCCTGGCCCTTTCACGATCATCTTCGCTAGTACATCATCTAGGTCGAGCCCCTGCCCTCATGGTGCCGGTACGTGGCAGGCTCGCTGTACCGCGCCCCTGCCCAATCGGGTCGTTCCCCGGCAGGCACAGTTGCGAGCTACAAGGCGGTCCAGCTCCCCGGCGGATTGAAACGTTGGCGTTCCGTCGTCTGGCCCGGCAGCCAGCATCGCCGCTTCAGGGCCGATAATGTCGACTGGCTGGCCGAGGAACGTGATCGTCGCCAAAAAGGACGCCGCGCCATTGGCCTCGGGTTGCGAGAACCCGCCGATCGGAGATGAGCACCGGTCCGTAGACAAGCTTCGGCTGACTTCGGGCGTGTCTTTACGTGTCTTTACCGAGATGAAAGGCGAGGGATCGTGAGGGAACCTGAGGGGATCGAAACGCCGCCACCAGGAAAGTCCTCGGAAAGGCCCTGGTCAAAGACCGAGAATCGTACATTCGCAACGCAGAGGGCGCCGTTTCGAGTCCCTTCACCTCCACCGGTCCGAAGTCCCTGGTCAGGGTCGTTTTCGAACGAGGAGCGCTACGATGGATTTGTAAAGGTCGTGGCTGCGGCCTTGATTTCAAGGCCTTGATTTCAAAAACTGACACGAAGGGGCGTTCCACCTTGCGGTAGCGCCCTCAGGTGCTGTGCGCCCCTCTACTTCGGATTCATGACGACGGTTCGAACGGCGCCGACCGACCACGCACGGCCGTGCGGGTGAGGATTGCGTTCCCGATCGGCGGCGCACAGGCACGGGAACCCTGTCGCGTTGGTCACCTGTTAACGAGTGAACGTCACACCGTCCGCGCCTCCTCACCTTCGAACGCTGGTCGGCTCGGTGGTGGCGCCTCGGTGGCGTGGCGGTGTCACGAACTACCGATGGTGGCGGCGGCGTTCTGGACGGCTTCGTGCGCTGTGGTTGCCGGCCGGCCGATGAGCTTCACCAGGTCCTCGCTTGCGGTAAACAACTCTCCGCGAGCCAGGCCGGCATCGGCGTCGGCGACGGCCATCTCTGGCGGCAGCCCCGCAGCGGTCAGGGCGCTGGTGTAATCAGCGACCGACAGGTCCTGGTAGGCGATGTGGGTGCCGAGGACGTCGCTGATCGTGGCGGCGAGTTCGGTCAGGGTGAACGGCGTTCCGCCGAGCTCGTAGGTCGCTCCGAGGTGCCCGTCGTGCGTCAGCACCGCGGCGGCGGCGGCCGCAAAGTCACGTCGGCTGGCCGCGCTGACGAGACCGTCGTGCGCGCTGCCCAACAATGCGTGGTATTGGGTCATCATCGGGAGCTGGTCGGTGTAGTTTTCCAAGTACCATCCGTTGCGCAGGATGACGAACGCCGATCCGCTGTCACGCAGGTAGTTCTCGGTGCGGCGATGTTCGCGAGCGAGCGTCATTTGTGCGGTCGAGGCGTTGACGATACTGGTGTATACGATCTGGGGCACACCCGCTCTGGCCGCCGCGTCGATGGCCTTGCGGGCGTTGTCGAATCGATCCCCGACTGTCGTCGTCGAGACCAGCAGCATCACGTCGGCGCCCGCGAAGGCGTCCTCGAGCGTGCTCGGGTCGGCGAAGTCCGCGCGCCGCACCGTGACCCCGTCCTGTGCGAGGTCGGTGAGTTTGTCAATGTCTCGGCCGGTGGCCACGATCTGCGCCGCCGGCGTTCCGCTAGCGAGGAGTTGGTCGACGACGAGCCCGCCAAGGTGACCTGAAGCGCCGGTGATGACAGTGGACATGGGGTTTCCTTCGATAGGGCAATGCGGTGTGAGTGAAGGTTGTCGGTGATCCGCGACGGGTACGCCGTGGGATCGCTCAGCGTGCGGGTCCGCCGCGGAGAGAGTGGCTGTGGCGTTGGTAGCCCCCGCTCGGAGGATGAGGCGCGGTGAGTCAGCCAACGGCAGCGGCAGGAGTGAGGTCGCCGCCGACGGCAGCGGCAGGAGTGAGGTCGCCGCTGCGAGCGGCCAACGAGTGCCCGCGGCTGTCCCGTGAGGAGATCAGCACGAAGGCCAGGATCGCACCGGCGACGGCGAAGCCGGCGCCCACCAAGAACGCCTGGTCGAACCCCTTGGTCAGGGCAACGGAGGCGTTGTGGACTCCAGAGTGGAAGAGGCTCTGGGTGCGGCTGTTGGCGATCGACGCGAGGATCGCCAGTCCGAGCGCGCCGCCGATTTGCTGCGCGGTGTTGATCAGACCCGATGCCAGCCCCGCCTCATGCGGCCTGGTCCCCGTGACCGCGGCGATCGTCACGGAAACGAAGGCGAACCCGAACCCCGCGGCCGCCAGCAGCGACGGGCCGAGGACGTCAGCGACGTATGAGCCTCCCGGTGCGGGCACTCGCGAGAACCAGACCAAGCCGCCGGCGACGAGCAGCAGCCCGGCGATCAGCGTCGGCCTGAACCCGATCCGCGTGATCACCTGGGACGCGAGCCCGGCCGAGATGATGATTCCGACCGCAAGAGGCAGGTACGCGATTCCTGTTTTGATCGGCGAGTAGTGCAGGACTTCCTGGAGGTACAGGGAGATGAAGAAGAACATCGAGAACAGCGACATGCCGAGCAGCAGGCCGACGATGTCCGCGCCCCGTAGGGTCCGGAGGCGGAAGATCGAGAACGGCATGAGCGGCTGGCGCTGGCGGGACTCGATCAGCAGGAAGGCGATCAGCAGGACGATCGCACTGGCGATCAGCAGCAGCGTCTCCGACGATCTCCACCCCACGTTAACGGCGTTGACGATCGCGTAGACGAGGAGCGATAGGCCCGCGGTGACGGTGACCGCACCCGGCACGTCGAACGAGCGGGTGCCATCGTCGGCGCGGCTCTCGACCAGCGTCCGCGGCGCTAGCGCTGCCGCCGCGAGGCCGATCGGGACGTTGACGAAGAAGACCCATCGCCAGTTCAGTCCACTGGTGAGGATGCCGCCGAGCAACACCCCGGCCGCGCCCCCAGCGCCGGCCACGGCGCCCCAGATGCCGAGCGCGCGGTTGCGCTCGGCACCCTCGGAGAAAGTGGTCGTGATGATCGACAGCGCGGCGGGCGAGACGATCGCGGCTCCGAGGCCCTCCGCGGCGCGGGCGGCGATGAGCCATGCCTCTGATTGCGCCAGTCCGCCGGCCAGCGAGGCGAGCGTGAAAAGCACGAGGCCGACCATGAACATGCGCCGGCGCCCGAGCAGGTCGGCCATCCGGCCGCCCAGAAGTAGGAAGCCGCCGAAGGTCAGAGCGTAGGCGTTCACGACCCACGAGAGGTCCGTGCGCGAGACGTTCAGCGCTCGTCCAATTGACGGCAGCGCGACGTTCACGATCGAGGCGTCGATCACGATCACGAACTGTGTCGTCGCGAGCAGGAGCAGGGCGAGGTTCTTCGCGCGGGGGGTATAGAGGGGGGACGTCTGAGCGGCCCCGCCGATTGGGGTGACGGCGAGGTTGGGGAACGTCCTGCCCGGATGCGACAATGTCATCTGAATCTCCTTGTCGGTTGGCACGTTGAGGGTGCGTAGGTGGTTGCGGGGCCCTGATGCACCGGCAGCGTTGAAGGTGATCGACACCACAGCCCGAGCGAACGCTCGGGCTGTGGTGTCGAGTCGCCGAGCTGGGTCAGCCGCGGATAGCGGTGGTCTCGTGGGTGAACTGGCGGTGGCCGATCAGCTTGTAGGCCAGACGAACCGGGGCTGGCAGGACCTGCATGAACTTCTGCCGCTCCGCGTCATCGGTTTCCTCGGTGATGTATCCGAGGGTGACCAGGCGCCGCGTGACCGGTATCGCGCTGATGCCATGCTTGCCGAGAGCGTCCCATTCACTCTGAGAGAGTGTGACCGAGACGACCGGGAGCAGTTTCTGTTCCTCCTCATCGCAGTGACCGATCAGCGACGGCATCATCGTGTCGATGCAGGCCGCCATCCGCTCGCCCGCGGCGTCGTCCGCGCTCGTCGTCCACGTCGGCAGCTCCGCGTTGATGGCCACGACGGCGTCGTTAACCTGAGCGTGTTGGGCATCCATTCGGTCCATCAGCTCCGGGTCGAGCGCACGTCGCTCGCGGAGCAGGGGAAAGAGCAGCAAGTCCTCGCCGGTGTGGTGCGTGTGCAGGAAGTCCAACATGTCTCGTGCGTGGGCGCCGATGATCTTGGATCGCGCCGGGTCATTGGCCGCGGAGCGGAAAAGTCGAGATAACTGACCGACCTCGCGCCGGAGGACGCGGTGCATCAAAACCATCTCGTGGGTATCGACTCCAGATCCGGTGGTGCTCACCGGGGTTGCTCGATGATCGCCGTGCCCAGGGGGGATGTTGCCACGTTCACGGCTGCGTAGGGATCTGTTAGTGGTGGTCTCGGGTGTGGTCACCTCGGTGTCCTTTCGTCGGGTATGGGGTCACTGTCAAGGGTGACGCCCGTCCTAAGCGTTCGCACCGGCGATTTCGCCGGTTCGCTCCCGGCAACGGCGGGTACCCTCGCAAGGGATGCTCTACGGCAGGGACCCCGAGCGCGCTCGGCTCGGCGCGCTCCTCGGAGACGCTCGCGAGTCGCGCAGCGGGGTGCTCGTCATCCGCGGCGAGGCGGGTATCGGCAAGTCCGCCCTCCTCGAGGATGCACGAGAGCGAGCGCCTGACATGCAGGTCCTGAGCGGCAGGGGGATCGAATCGGAGGCGCACGTCCCCTTCGCCGCGTTGCACCAGATCGTCCGTCCTATCTTGGGGCACCTGGAGGGCCTCCCCGAACCCCAGGGGGCGCGCTGCGGGGAGCGCTCGGGCTCGGGGTGCCAGAAGGCCACGACCGCTTCTTGATCTCGCTCGCCGTGTTGAGCCTGCTGGCCGAGGCGGCCGAGGACCGGCCGCTTCTCTGTCTCATCGATGACGCCCACTGGCTCGACCCTGCTTCGTCCGACGCCCTCGTGTTCGTCGGCCGTCGGCTTGAGGCCGAGCGAATCGCCATGCTGTTCGCCGTCCGTGAGCGCGAGGGCTACGGCTTCGAGGCACATGGGTTGCCAGAACTCGCGCTCGGCGGGCTCGACCCGCAGGCGGCGGCGGCGCTGATCGGCCGTCGGGCGAATGTCGCATTGTCGCCTGAGGCACGTGAGCGTCTCGTCGCGGCAACCGGCGGCAATGCCCTTGCCTTGCTCGAGCTCCCCGAGGTGTTGAGCGAAGCCGAACTCGCAGGCGCCGAGCCGATGCCGGCGCCGCTACCGGTCGGCGAACGCATCGAGCGTGCCTTCTTGGCGCGTGTGCATCAGCTGCCCGAGGACACCCAGACGCTGCTGCTTGTTGCCGCTGCCGAAGACAGTGGCGAGGTCGCTACCGTCCTCAGCGCGGCAGCGCAACTGGGAGTAGCCCCCGAAGCGCTCGATGCCGCCGAGCAGGAGCTACTCGTCCGGGTACGGGGGGACCAGCTCGAGTTCCATCACCCGCTGGTGCGCTCAGCCATTTACCACAGCGTTCCGCTCTCGCGGCGCCACATTGTCCACCGGGCGCTGGCGAGCGTGCTCAACGGCGAGTCGGAAGCCGATCGCCGGGCGTGGCACCACGCCGCTGCAACCTTCGGACCCGACGCCGTCGTCGCGAGGGAACTTGACCGGGCTGCACAGCGGGCGCGGAAGCGGAGTGGCTTCGCAGCCGCCTCCTTGGCCTTCGAGCGAGCTGCCGCGCTGACGCCGAACGAGAGCCAGCGGGTGCAGCGAGTGATCGCGGCGGCGGAGAACGCGTGGTTAGGAGGCCGAGTCGAACGAGCGGCGATGTTGCTCACGCAAGCCCGGCAGCTCGTTTCGGAGCCAATCCAACGCGCCGACATCGACCGCTATCTCGGTTTGATCGAGATGATGGACGGCATCCCCGCCGACGCCTGTCAGCTTCTCCTTCGTGCCGCGTCTGCGATCGCGCTACTGGATGGCCAGCGTGCGCTGCAGCTGCTCAATCTTGCGAGCGTCGCCGCGACCTGGGCAGATGACGGTGAGGCGGCAGTTGCGATCGCCCAGCTGGCTCAAGGCCTGGCCGTGGATACCCCGATCGACCACATGCTTGTTGCCCTTCTGACCGGGATCGGCGCCCACTTCGACGGTGACTTCGCCGCTGCCGCGCCGCCACTGCGCCTGGCCGTGAACTCCGCGGAGCGACTTGATGACGACTACACGACCGAGGAGCCCGTGGCGCTCCTGTTCGCCGGGCGGGCCGCGTTCTACCTTGGCGACGATCGGGACGTCTACCGCATCCACCACGAGGCGGCGGGTCGGGCGCGTACTGCCGGCCTGCTCGTGATCCTGACGCAGATCCTTCCCCAGGTGGGCATCGCCGAGCTGTGGGAAGGCCGCTGGGCCTCGGCGTCGGCGAACCTGAGCGAAGGGCTCCGGCTCGCGCGAGAGATCGGCCAGCACGACCTCGTCGCTTACCATCTCGTCCTGCTCGCTCTGATTGCGGCCCACCGCGGGGACGAGGACGCGTGCCGGTCCCTGGCGGGGGAGAGTCTCGAGCTTTCCTCCGCGCGGCGTTTCGTCTTCGCCACCGAGTCAGCGCACTGGGCGCTGACGGTACTCGAGCTAGGACTCGGCCGACCCGAAGACGCGCTCCGGCACGCCCGAGCTGCCTCCAATAGCGGCGTCAGGTTGTGGGCCATGCTCGATCGGATCGAAGCGGCAGTCCACGCCGGCGAGCGGGAGGCAGCCCGAGACTGGCTTGCCTATTTTGAACCATGGGCGGAAAACGGCGGGGCTGCCTGGGCGCGCGCAGTGCTCTTGCACTGCAAAGGGCTGCTCTCCGACGACGGACGCGAATGCGAACGCCTCTTGCGTGCCTCACTTGACGCGCACACCAAGGCCACCCGTCCGTTCGAGCGTTCCCGCACTGAACTCGCTCTCGGTGAGCTGCTCCGGCGCGCCCGCCGTCGAGTTGAGGCGCGTGAGTATCTGCGCGCGGCTCTTGACGGCTTCGAGGGACTGGGAGCGAGGCTGTGGGCGGAGCGCGCACGGATCGAGCTCCGCGCGAGCGGTCAGGTGGCCCGGCGACGTGACCCAAGCACCAGGGACGGGCTCACCGCACAAGAACTCCAGATCGTGCATCTCGTGGTACAGGGCCTCAGCAACCGAGAGGTGGCAGCCCAGTTGTTCCTCAGCGCGCGCACGATCGACTTCCACCTGCGCAACGTGTTCAGGAAGCTTAATATCAGCTCCCGCACCCAGCTCGCCCGTCTCGATCTCGACGGTCCGGGCGAGCAGACGATGCCGGCCGGGAAACCGGCGATTCCGTCGGTGCGCGCCTAGACATCCCTCCTACGGTCGATGCCGTCGCCGGGGGGTGCCAACAACACGCGCAGTATCGAGAGTGTGGTGTCAAGCGGTCTGGACACCTACGCCCGAGTGCGCCACCGTCGCGTCGTCGTTACGGTGGCGCACTCGGACTATTACACGGGCCCTTCCCCGGCGGGCACAGTTGCAAGCAACAAGAGCGGTCCAGCGCTCCCCGGGCGGATTGAAACATCGGCGTTCCGTCGTCTGGCCCGGCATCAAGCACCCCGCTGCAGGGGCCGGTGATGTCGGCTCGCCGGCCGAGGAACGTGATCGCTGTCAACAGGGAACAGGCGCTATTCGCCGCGCGTTGTGAGGGCACGCCGATCGGACCTGAGTACCGATCCATGGTCACATCCCGACTCCGCTCCGGCGTGTCTTTACGTGTCTTTACCGAGAGGGAAGGAGAGGGATCGTGAGGGGACCTGAGGGGATCGAAACGCCGCCACCAGGAAAGTCCTCGGAAAGGCCCTGGTCGAAACATCGAGAACCAGACATTCGCAATGTAGAGGCCGAGGGTTCGAGTCCCTTCACCTCCACCAAAAGCCGCACGCGTGGCAGGGTGCACGAACTTCGGGCAGTATCAGGAGGATGACGCTGGCCCCGTTGATCGTATCCAGGCTCACTTCCTGAGGGTCCGCTCCAGGGCGTGTTTTCGACCGCTGACCTGAACTGATGGTCACATTCGACTTCACGGGGCTGTTGGTCGTCGCGGCTGTCGCGTTCGTGGCCCCGTTGCTTGCCGGGCTCGTGCCGGGACGACTGTTGCCTGCGGTGGTGCTCGAGGTCTTGCTCGGACTGGCGGTAGGGCCACAGGGACTCGGGTGGGTAACGCCTCAGGGTGCCGTCGAGCTGCTCTATTTCATGGGCCTCGGGTTCTTGCTCTTCCTGGCTGGACAGGACATCGACCCGAAGCACTTCTCGGATCCCATGGCGCGGGTGACTGGCACCGCGTACGTGATTTCGCTCGCCCTTGCTTTTCCGGTCGCTTTCGGGCTCACGTCGCTGGCAACAGGCTCGGCCGACCCCCGGCTCGTAGCGCTGTGCCTGACCTCGAGCTCACTGGGGATCGTGGTGCCAGTCGTGCGCGACGCAGGGGAGATCAATAGTGAGTTTGGTCAGCTCGCCATTATGGCGGGCACCGTAGGTGAATTTGCCTCGCTCTTGTTGCTCACCATCTTGTTCTCGGCCGATGCCAAGTCGACACCGGAACAAATCCTCTACGTGGGAATCATGGGCGTCGCGGCGGCGCTCACGGGACTTGGCCTCTATGCCCTCTGGCGTTCGGGAAGGATGGCGCGCGTCCTCAGTGCGCTCGACGACACGGCGTCTCAACTCCGGGTTCGTGGCGCATTCGTCATCTTGTTGATCTTCGCCGCGCTCGCCCATGGATTCGGGGTCGACTCACTGCTCGGGGCGTTCGTTGCCGGAGTGGTGCTTCGCGTGGCCGACCGCGACGATCGTCCCAACATCGAGATCTTCCAGGCCAAGCTCGACGCCATTGGCTTCGGATTTCTCATACCGGTGTTCTTCGTCGTCACCGGAGCCCAGTTCAACGTCGATGCGCTCTTCTCGCAAACCTCGGCGCTCGAACTCGTCCCGCTCCTGGTTGTTTCCATCCTCATTGTCCGCGGCGCACCGGCCCTGCTCTACCGCAGACGCCTCGGGATGAGGCCGGCCATCGCCGTGGGGTTCCTCCAGGCGGCCACACTCACCTTCCCGGTTGTGGTCGCCGAGATCGGCCTTTCCCTCGACCTCCTCAGCCAGGCCACCGCCGCCGCGTTGATCGGTGCGGCGCTGCTCTCGGTCCTCATCTTTCCGGCGGTCGCGCTTGCGTTGCGTCCGTGGACCTTGGCCGCCCCCGAAAGCACCGTCGATCCTCACTCGGACTGAGGCAATCCATAGGTCAGAACCCAGAGCGTTGTGTCTCACCTTGATGAGCCGTCCAGCGAAAGGAGTGATTTTAGCGCGGTCAGCAATAAAGGTACGGGTTGTAGAGTCCGAGAGGGAGTAAGCAGCCCAGTTCGCTTCCTTTTGAATCCGTCACTTCTTGCTCTAGCGCTGATCGCCGCCCGTCCGCTACTCAGCCGGGTCGTCCTCTCCCCGGTCCGCGTCGTGATCAGGATGGGCACCTTCATCGACGGAGGCTCCCGAAGAACCTTCCTCAGCGACAGGCGCGAGGATGACGATGCGCTCGCCGGCGAGCAGCCGGGCGTCGGTTGGAGGAGCCACAAGCTCGTGGTTTTCGGATACGGCTACCACCACCGACCCCTGTGGCCATGCCACCTCAGGGACGCGGCGATCCACAATCGGAGACGATGCGCGGATGGGGATCTCGAAGAGGTCGTAGCCGTGGAGGGGTTTGGGCGGCTTGTGGAGACGCGCCGCCGCGTCGGGTTCGGAGAACTCGGCGGCCAGCGTGCCCAGCTCGGCCTCGCGGGTAGCCGAGCCTATCCGCTCACTCACGGCGTGCTGCACGTTGCGGCGCGTGATCCAGCCTCGTAGATACTTCTCGTCGGGTGAAACAACGGGGAGCCCGAACCGGCCGTAGAGGCCCAGCTGGCGCAACGCCTGGTCGAGGGTCTCGTCGCTGAAGAGGATCTGTGGAGCCCCCAGGTCGGTCGCCTGGCCTAGCAAGACGGCCCAGCCGTCGTCCGCGATGCGAGACGGCCGGTCCGGAGACGTCCCAAGCTCCAAGGCCGCGGCACCCATCCCGACGGGTGCATGACATCGGCAACCGTCAAGGTGTGCAGGACATTGGTCGGGAGCGGGCGCTCGATGTCGATCCCCCGGCGCAACAGCTTCGTGGTGTAGATGCTGCCGTAGCTGAGATGCTTCGAGACCGCAGTGGCAATGCCAACGACCAACACAACGGGAACTTGGGTGTAGCGCAGTGAGTGTGGCCGGACTCGCCGTGATCCCCATCGCCCGTTCTCGGCCCGGTAGTCGATGTCGACCTTCAGCCGATCCACGCCGGCATAGCGGAGCAGCTCGAGAGGTACGCCTCGCCTGCACGACGTGATGGCCTTGGGCGCCTCCCACTCGGGGTCTAATGTGCCGAGCGACGCTCGGGGTGTCTCAACGCTGCGGAGCGTGCCTGCGAGCCAGCCAAAGACATCGTCCAGGGGCGACAAGAAGTCGGCGAAGGGTGGAAGCGGCTGGGGGAGTTGGTGCCAGAGCATGTTCTCCCACGCGCCTTAGATCTCCTCTCGGAAGGGCGACCCGCGATGGTGTCGATGGTCGGGACGTCGATCTCAGCGTGGCTGCACTCGCGGGCGAGCACAGTGCTCACCGCCTGGCTCACGTGTCCCACAGGGGTGCGCAAGAGGGCGGAACAGGGAGGAACAGCAGCTGATTATCAAACCTCTACCAGTTTTGGGAGAATCGGAATGTTTCAATCGATTGGGCGGCACATTGGGTGCTCAGCCGTCCCGATGTAGGAAGCCGTGGAGGATCGCCTGGGTGAGCTCCTCGATGATCGCTTCCCTCGAAGGCTGCTTGGTTCCAAAATAGGTCGAACGCAATGCAGCCATGCCGGCGATCATCGCGACCGTCGAGTACGCCGCCAGGTCCGGATGCCTCGACCGCATCCCCCTAATGGCCATGCCCTCGGCGCTGATCCGGCCGAGGAGGGCCAAAGCCCGGCGGATATCGCCGATGCCGGCTTCAGTCATCTCCTCCTCGCTGAGGGCCTCCGAGGCCAACAACGTCAGAACAAGGCCCTGATGTTTCACAAACACGTCGTAGAGCTGTCCGACGAATTGGCTGGCCAGCTCGTCTTCGTCCGTCTCCTCGGGGACGACCGCCTGCCACGTCCGGCCGAAGTCGTCGACGAAGCTGGTGAAAGGAACGACCATGGTCTCGCGGAACAGGGCCGCCTTGGACCCGAAGTGACGGAAGAGCAGGGGTTCGATCACGCCTGCAGCCTCAGCAATCTCGCGTGTGGTGGTACTGCGGTAGTCCTGGCGGGCGAAGAGGTCGTGCGCGGCGTCGAGCAGGAGTCTCCGGGGCTCGCCTCGGGGACGACGCGTCGCCCGGGCCGGTGTCCCCGCCGCCGCCGCTTGCTTATTGGTCGAAGGTTGCTGGGACACGGTCGTTCACTCTTCCAGCCAATGCTCGGCGGCCGCGAAGTAAGATAGTCTACGCTATCTAAGGGGTTTGGAGTTCGCTTCGAAGGGGTGGGGACATGGGCGCGGTCATCATGCTGGGCACGTTGTTCGGACTGATCGTCCTCGTTTTCGGGCTTGTGCTTCGCTACGACCCAGAAGCACGTCGTGCTCCGGGTCACGAGCGTGATCGGTGAACCATGGGTTGACCCCTTTGCTGACGGCGGCCATCGGCTTTGCCTACGTCGGGGGGTTCGGCTTCCTCGCCATCGGCGTGTACCTCACATACCGCCGCCGCCGCCTCCACCCACTTCTGCTCGTCTCCATCGCGGCGATCTCGATTTCGTGGATCGAGGCGCCCTACGACTGGGCGATGTATGCGCAGTTCCCGCCCGCCATCCCCCGCATGCCGTCGTGGTGGCCGTTGGACATGACGTGGGGTGGGATGCCGGCGTCGGTGCCCATCGGCTACATCTCCTATTTCGTGACGCCCGCCCTCGTGGGTGCCACGCTCGGGCGAAGGCTGAGCGCGAGGTTCCACTGGCGCAGGCCGACCACCCTCCTAAGTGTCGGACTCGTCGTCGGCTGCCTCTGGGCCTTCCTCTTCAGCGGGATCCTGGGGGCCGGGCTCGGCGTCTTCTACTACGGCCGCGTGATCCACGGGCTTGCACTGTGGGAGGGGACAAAACACCAATATCCGCTCTACGACGCCCTCGCCATGGGTGTGGTGGTAATGGTCTTCGCCTACATCCTCGGACGGACGGATCCCGAAGGACGCACCGTCATCGAAACGTGGGCCGACACGAGGTCACCGAGCCTTTTTCGGTCAACCATTCTGTCAATCATCGGTGTCGTCGTCATCGCAAATCTGGTGTATGGCGCTGTCTTCGCTCCTCATCTCGTGACGAAGTTAGAAGGTCAGGTGACCGCCGGACCAACGGCCCCCTTGTTTCCAGGCGTGCCGAACCAACCGCTTCAGGGCGCCTCTCACCTGGGTCCCTGACCGATCGATCGAAAGACGCGCGTTGAATGCCACAACCATGCTGCAACCACCCGTTACGACCCTTACGACGTCGGCATCAATGATGGCAACACTCACGTCCTGCGCAATCGGGAGATGCAGAAAGCGCGGCGCCGTCCGCCGTGTGAACTCAGGCACGAGTGGATCCGTGGTCCGCCGTCGCCCAAAAGATAGGAACTGAGGTTGCCGCGTTTTGTGAAGAACGGACTATTGGCCGCATCGGTCATCAGCCTGGGTGCGGCGACGCTCGTCGCCGTGGCGTCGCCCGCATCGTCGTCGGGCGCGCCGCTGAACATCACCTACATTTCCTCACTGACGGGGCCGGCCGCCTCGGAGTTCGGCAACTCCCAGCAGGGATGCGTGGCTCGGGTAGACCTGCAGAACGCTGAAGGGGGCGTCAACGGGAGGAAGATCAATTTGTCGGTTGTCGACGACGAAACGAACCCGACCCTGACTTCGACAGCGGTCCAAGGCGCAATCTCCAAGGGCTCGATCGGGATCGTTGCCAACTCACCCCTCCTCTTTTTGGCGGCGAAATATGCTCAGAAGGCCGGTGTTCCGGTCACGGGTAACTCCTCCGACGGGCCCGAATGGGGTGAACAGCCCTATACCAATATGTTCGACGCGTTCCGAGGGAGTGAGAACCCGACGGAGCCCGTGAACAGCATTTTCGGCAGCTTCTTGAAGACGCACGGGGGAACGACCATCGGCACCTACGGCTACGGTGTGTCCCCGCTCTCGGCCGACGAAGCGATCGGCGCTGCCGAATCCTTCCAGCGGGCCGGGGGCAAGGTCGGTGTGTTGGATACATCCGTACCCTTCGGCGGCGTCGACTTCACCGCAGAGGCGTTGACCGCCAAAGAGAATCACGTGAACGCGATACTTCCGACGATGGACGACGATTCGAACTTCGCTCTCGTTACGGCACTCGAGCAAGCGGGTGTGAAGCTCAAGGCGGTTCTGTTATCGACGGGCTACGAGCCGAGCATTATCCATTCACCAGAATGGTCGAGCCTCCGGGGGGCGTACTTCTTATCCCTGGCCCGTCCGTTCTCGTTGCCCAACGCGGGAACCGCACGGATGTCCGCAGCCCTCACGAAGTACGCACACTTCACCAAGAGCGAGTTCCCGAGTTTCAGCCAGGATTTGTCGTGGCTCGGCTGCGATCTCATGATCCAGGGGCTGCAGCGAGCGGGACAGAACCCGAGCCGGGCCGGCGTCATCAAAGCGTTGCGCGGCATCAAGTCGTACAACGGCAACGGGCTGCTTCCCATCACCATCAACTACTCCACCGTCTTCGGTCACGACCTGCCCCAGTGCGCATGGGTCTTGCGAGCTGCGAAGTCAGGCTTTGTGCCCATCTCGTCGAAGCCATTCTGCGGAACGGACTACGCAGGCACGAGCACTCGGACAGGTTCGTAGGGGGCAGCGAACTTCGTACTAACCAGCCGTGAGTTAGGACCCAACGTTGGGTGCACCCCACCAAGAAGGAGGAACCATCGGTGTCATATGAGAGTCAAGCGGAACCGATCAAGCTCGGCTATTTGTTCGATTTTCTTTTGCCCGATGGTTACCCTGAAGAAAAGCGGCTCGATCTCACTCGCTCGTTCGAGCTGGTCTTTCGACAGGCCCATGAAAGTGGAGATCTCGACCGACCTGTCGAGATTGTCTTCCGAGAGGTGGAGGGGCTCCCAAAGGGTTCGGCCAAAGCGGTCATCGACGCCTATGGCGAACTGGTCGAGGAAGGTTGTCTCGCCGTGTTCGGGCCGGCAATTACGGACAACGCCGTACCGACTCGCGAGGCCATCGAGTCTCGCTTCCACGTACCTGCTATCTCCGTTACTGGCACTGAGGACTGGCTTGGTGAATGGACGTTCGCTCTCCCTCAGGGCTCAATGACCGATGAGCCGATCTTTTGGGCTCAGCTTCTCGTAAAAGG
Source organism: uncultured Acidimicrobiaceae bacterium (assembly GCA_963828505.1). Lineage (GTDB taxonomy): Bacteria > Actinomycetota > Acidimicrobiia > Acidimicrobiales > RAAP-2 > Bog-473. The sequence continues at coordinate 257,150 of CAWHFM010000021.1, read as the reverse complement.
AGGGCATGCCACGGTTGGCTGTCTGATCGAACAATCCCTCATCGGCGAGTCATACATCCGGAACTTTCGCAAGGCTTGCGCCGCGCAAGGCATCCGGATCGTTGCGGAGGAAGGGATCGCCCAGACGGCGCAGGACGTGAGTGGCGCAGTGCAGAAGTTGCATGACGCCAAACCCGACGCACTGGTCCATTGCGGTTTCGGCTTCGGAGTCCTTGGTGTCAACCCTGTCCTGGATGCGATCGGCTGGGATCCGCCTCGGTTCATGGGCACCGCCTTCCAAAACGCGTGGATCAATGAGTTGATTTGGAGGTCCATGCTCGGCTGGACCGGTGTCGACCAATATGACCCTGCCAACCCGGTCGGCCAACAGTTCCTTGACGACTTCGAGGCGGCCTATGGCCGTCGCCCCGAATATTGCGTGCCGGTCGTCAATCGAGACTTGGCAACCGTCCTCACCCACGCCTTCGCCGATGCACAACCACTCACGCCGCGGGGAGCAAAAGAGGCCTTGGAGCGAGTGAAGATGGTCCCCGCAGCGAGTGGGGCTCCAGGGACCTATCTCTCGTTCGGCAAATGGACACGGCGCGGCTGGATGGGTGCCGGGTATCTGGTGGCTCGCCGGCTCGATTCTGATGGTGTATCTGCCCACCTCGTGGATCGCTTTGGCCAGCTGTGACGCCCGACCGCCCGTGACCCAGCGAGGCGCATCGGGAAAAAGCCGCGAGAAGAGGTCCGGCGCGGTCTCGTCTTTCGGCGCAGGGCTAGCCGATCGGCTACTGTTCGAATCTGGTTGATGAAGCCACAAAGGTTGGGCGATCACGGGACACGCTCGCCCGAACAGGAGAAAAGCGAAAACGATGACGGACGTCTACTACGACCCGTACGACCGTGACATCGACGGAGATCCCTATCCCGTCTATGCCCGACTCCGAGAAGAGTCGCCTCTCTACTACAACGAGCAGCACGAATTCTACGCCGTCAGTCGATTCGAGGACGTGCAGCGGGGCCTTGTCGACCGGGAAACCTTCAGTTCCGCTCGAGGCTCAGTACTCGAGTTCATTAAGGCGAATATCGAGATGCCCTCAGGGCTCGTGATCTTCGAAGATCCTCCGCTCCACGATGTCCATCGCGGCCTGCTCTCCCGAGTGTTCACGCCGAAGAAGATGCTCGCGCTCGAGCAGAAGGTCCGCGAGTTCTGCGGACGCGTTCTCGATCCCCTCGTCGGTGCAGGCCGTCTTGATTTCGTCGCTGATCTCGGAGAGCAAATCCCGATGCGTACGATTGGAATGCTCCTCGGAGTCCCAGAATCCGATCAGGAGGAAGCTCGTGACCTCGCCAACGCGTCACTGCGCACCGATCCAGGGAAGCCGATGGAGGTCGCGGCAGACAATATTGGACAAGCCGATTTCTTTTCTGACTACATCGACTGGCGTGCCGCTCACCCCTCTGACGACCTCATGTCGGAACTGCTGTTTGTCGAGTTCGAAGACGAGAATGGCATAAGACGAAGGCTCACTCGTGACGAGGTTCTCATCTACGTGAGTGTGATCTCCGGCGCCGGGAACGAGACGACCAATCGCCTCATCGGTTGGATGGGCAAGGTGCTCGCAGAGCACCCTGACCAACGACGCGAGCTGGTTGAGGATCACTCTCTTGTCCCTAATGCTGTCGAGGAGCTTCTTCGCTTCGAGCCGCCCACGCCCCACGTCGCGCGTTTCGTGACACGAGACGTCGAGCTGTACGACCAGACTGTGCCCGCCGGCAGCGCGATGATCTGTCTTACAGGGTCTGCCAACCGTGACGGCGACAAGTATGAGGATCCCGATCGGTTCGACGTCCACCGCAATATCGGTCAGCACCTGACGTTCGGCTACGGCATCCACTTCTGCCTGGGCGCTGCGCTGGCTCGAATGGAGGGTCGCGTGACTCTCGACGAAGTCCTGACGCGTTTCCCGGAATGGGAGGTCGATTGGGAGAATATAAGACGCGCTCCCACGTCGACCGTGCGGGGGTGGGATTCGTTACCCGTCATCACCGCCTGATTGACCCAAGCAAGGTTCTCATGCCGCTCTTTCGTCGGGTCCAAGTCCAACGCAGCACCTCGACGCATCCGCAGTGGCCTAACGCCTAGCCGATCGTCTACCCTCATTTCGGGTGCTTGTCAGGGAGAAGAGGTACATGGACGCATCGAGATACCGCGTCGTCCAGTGGGCGACGGGCAACACCGGTCAGCGGGCTCTTCGAGGGTTGATTCGCCATCCTGCCCTCGACCTCGTCGGGGTGCGGGTCTACGACTCTGCAAAGGACGGTGTCGAGGCCGGGGGAGTTATGCGGAGAAGGCCCTACCGGCGTGGTTGCCAGCGTCGACAGCGACGCGGTCCTCAAGCTCGGAGCGGACTGCTGCATCTCTATGCCGCGTGCGACGGGCAAGGGCCAGACTACGGCTGGACTGACCGAAGACGAACTTGTTTATGACGTCGCAGCCATGCTCGGAGCAGGCACGAACGTGATCTCTCCACCTGCAGCGATCTGTTCCCCCGGGGGGTCCGCCTGAGCTACGCTTACCTTGCCCGGGTCCAATCGGCCTGTGAGAACGGGAGGGCGTCGGTTTGGGCAAGCGGGAGTGATCCAGGCTTCGTCACCGAGACCCTGCCTCTGGCGTTTCTGTCGATCCAACGGACGGTCGATCTGATCGAGATCGAGGAGTTCGGCGATCTCTCGCACTGGCCGTCGGCTCACATGGTGATGGAGCAAATGAGATTCGGGAAGCCAGTGGCGGAATTCGATCCTGAGCGGCGTAAGAACCACTTGTTCGGTGAGTACCAGCCACCGCTGAGTGTGCTGGCCGACATGGCAGGATTCGAGATCGACGAATGGGTCGGTGAAGGTGGCGTCGCGGCAACCAAGTGGGATATAACGATTGTGGCCGGCGAGATCAAAGCTGGGACTGCGGCGGCCCAACGGGTCATCGTCACTGGCCGCAGTGGGGGAGTCGATCGGATCCGTTTCACGCAGTATGGCTTCGTAGCCATGGATGTCGATCCCGATTGGGGCCTGCAGCCGACTGGTTGGCGGATCCGGGTCCACGGTGACGCGCCGATCGACATGAGCATGCCGTTCCCAGTACCACTCGATGACCTGGCGTCCTTGTGCCCGCCTACAAGGCCAACGGCCTGGTGAACGCCGTCCCCTACGTCTGTGGCGCCCGGCCCGGAATGCTGATAACCGAGGACCTCCCCCACATCCTGCCGCGTAGGCCCCGCCCGACCGCCGATTGATGGACCGCAACGCAATGAACGAAACGCATAGTCCGACGGTCGACACTGCTGAAAGTACTGGACCACTGGCGCGCAAGGTCCTCGAATATGACCAGACCATGAAGCGACTAGGAGCGTGGGTCAGAACCTGCCAATGACGCCAACCGGCTGATTCGCCTCCCGTGGTAGTGAGGGCTGACCTTCGATTCGCGATTCTGCTGGGGGTTTGCAAGAATTTGCTCATGGCAGATGATCGGGTCGGCGACAAGCTCTTCGAGGTGGAAGGGGAGGCGGTCAGGCCCCCCGACAAGCTCCCGGCCGGGGTCAACAAGCGCTTCCGCCACTACGACCAGTCCCAGTCCTTCCTCCTCCCGCCCTCCCTCGACAACTGGCTGCCCGAGAACCACGAGGCCCGCTTCATTTCCGAGGTGGTCGAGAACATGCTCGACCTGGACTGCATCTACGACTCCTACACGGAGGCCTCGGGCGCTCCGCCCTATGACCCCGCCATGATGCTCAAGCTCTTGCTCTTCGCCTACTCGAGCGGGGTCACCAGCTCGCGGGAGATGGAACGGCGTTGCCATGTCGACGTGGCCTTCCGCTGGCTCAGTGCGAACGCGGCTCCGGACTACCGCTCGATCTCTCGCTTTCGGCGCCGCCACCTCGACGCCATCGACGCCCTCTTCGTCCAGGTGCTGGCCCTGTGCGCCGAAGCCGGGCTGGTGCGCCTCGGCCGCGTCGCCCTCGACGGCACCAAGCTGCGGGCGTCGGCGTCGAAGCACAAGGCCATGAGCTATGACCCGATGGGACCGCGCATCGAAGAGCTTGAAGCTGAAGTGGCGGCCATGTTGGCCGAGGCCGAGGCTGCCGACGCGGCCGAAGACGCCGCGTTCGGCGAGGACAAGCGGGGTGACGAGGTCCCAGCAGAGCTGGCGACCAAGGAGCGTCGCCTGGCCAAGCTGCGCGCCGCCAAGGAGTCCATCGAGGCCGAGGCGAGGGAGAGGGCAGCGCAAAAGGCCCAGGAAAAGGCCACCGAAAGCGGTGTCAGCGAGGAAGAGGTCCAAGCCGCCGGTGCCACAGCGGCCGAGGGCGCGACACCGTCGGCGCGAGCTCAGCGCAACTTCACCGACCCCGAGTCACGGATGATGAAGACGACCGATGGCTTCGCCTACGCCTTCAACGCTCAGGCCGTGGTCGACGAAGAAGCTCAGGTCATCGTGGCCCACTCGGTGACCAACCAGGCCACCGACGTTCAGCAACTGGTGGAGATGATCGAGGCCACCGAGGCCAACCTCGGCGCAGCGGGCATCGACGAGAACCCCGACACGTTCATCACCGACGCCGGCTACTTCTCCGAGAAGAACGTGAACGACGCCACTGACGCCGGCGTCGACGTCTTGATCGCCACCGGGCGCATCAAGCACCACGAACGGGTGCCAGACGCACCGAGAGGTCCCATCCCAAAAGACGCCACCGTCAAAGAGAAGATGGCACGCCGACTGCGCACCAAGGCGGGACGGGCCGATTACGCCAGACGCAAGGCCATCGTCGAGCCGGTCTTCGGCCAGACGAAGGTCCGACAAAGCGCTGGCTTCCTCCGTCTGCGCGGCCTCCAAGGTGCCCAAGGTGAGTGGGCCCTGCACTCGCTCTGCCACAACCTGCGAAAGCTGGCCCGGGCAACCGCATAGGAAGGCCCGAAAGGCGTCTCTGCGGCACCGACCACTCACTCAACGGGCTTGTCGGCCGCCGGTTCCGCGCCATTGCCTGTCCGGGAGTACCCGACACTGTTCAGAGGCGTCAGTCCGGAGCCATTGGTCGATTCCGACCCACGCTCCTAGTGGATGTCGACGAGGATCCGGTTGATTGGGATCCTTTGGCTGAATTCGTCGCCATGGAGGACTTCGAACGAATAGGCACGTTCCTTGAGGTGCAGAACTGGAGTCACTACACCGAGATGCTGACGCGGTGGGCTTCGGCTACGGAGTCGTTCGAGACTACGGTGAGGCGGATCTCCGAGATCGGTGCTCTGATCAATTACGAGATCGAAGAGCGCCACTTTCGGGGCGACAACGTCAACGTCATCAACTCAATGACCGTCTTCGAGTTCGACGCGCACGACAAGATCCGCAGTTTGAACGTCTACCTGCAGCAGGCGCGCTGACCACAAATCCCGCGACGACTGTCTGCTGGTCCGCCAGACTCAGCCAGGGTGGGCAAGAAAGCGCCGGGCAAGGCGCAAGAGCTCAACTCGGACCACGTCAGCATCGAGGTCGGCGACGAAAGGATGCATGACCGCACCGCTAATGGCAGCGATGAGCATGGCGGTCCGCACCCGTGCCTCCGGCGCCGTATCGTCCCCGACCAGTATGTGACGCAGCCGGTGCATGACATCACGAAATTCGTCGTGATCAGCGAAGAACCCAACGATCACGGGATCGCTGAGAATGGTGCTTGTACTACGCCCCCGGTCTATCGCGAGATCGACAATGCCGGCGATGAGCGAATCACGTGCCCGCTTTGGGGAGGTTTCGTTCTCGGCCACCTCGATGACGGCCTCCAACCTCCTCAGCTCCGACTCGGCGGCGGCCAGGATTATCTCGTCTTTTGTCTTGTATTGATGGTAGACGGCCGCCTTGGTGACGCCGATCTCGTCGGCGATCATCTGCAGCGACGTTCCTCCAACACCCTGGCGGGCAAACAAGTCGAGGGCAGCTGTGATGACTCGGGTTTGTGCCGCGCTGAACGGGATCGGACGGCTTTCGTACGCCGTTGCGGCGCTCGAGAGATTCACGCGTTCAGCTTAATCTCTGGTGGTAGCCGATCGACTATGTCGCGATCCCTTCATTCGTCATCGGCACCGGAGCGTGCTCGGATCCCACCATGATCTCCGGCACCTGCAGGGCGATCGATCCCACCTGGTCGATAGTAGAGCGCTTCACTACAAGGCAAACCTGGTGCACGAAGTGAAAACTGGGTGGACGGAGCCGCACCTCGGAAGATCCGCCGGACATGGTGAGACCAAAATCACCACCCTGCCAACGTGATAGTCGACTACCCCGTTGGGGACTAGGTAGCGTGATCCGACAGGCCGTAGGTCCGCTGCCGACGGAGTGAACATTGGCGTTCCGTCGTCTGCCGGCAACAAGCACTGCCGCTTCAGGGTCTGTGATGTCCTGTTCCTCGCCGCAGGATGTGCCGTCGCCAAGGGGCAACGAGCGCCATTCGCTGCGCATTGCGAGGGCATGCCGACCGGGCGTGACCCCCGATCCGCGGCAGGTCCGACAGGGGCCCGTCCGGCGTGACCTTACGTGACCCTATCGGTGATGAAAGCGCTGTGTGAGGAAGCGGCGGTGAGCGCCATGCGAGTCGCCGTAGAGGCGACTCGACCACATGCCCCGTAGGACTATTGGATCGTGGACCGTCGGATTCGTTTCCATCGGCGCGAGACGTGGACTACCCGATACACGACGAGTACAGCAGACGAAGTCAGGTGCCACCTCTGGAATGGCGGTAGAAGGGGCAGGAGCAATGGTCCTCCCCGGCCCCAGTCGATGATCCCTGAAACTGAGACATTGATCGTGATGAAGGTGAGGAGCGCATCCGACGCCAAGAGCCGTAACTCGCGCTCGACTCGTGGGCGAACGCGCATGAGCTGCGCGAACGTCCGGGCAATACGGTGGCGACGCTGTGCCAGGTGGACAACGACCAGGCCAGCAAAGACGAGCCCCATGATCGTTGACGGCGAGGTTCGGTATCACGTCCGATCGAGTCGGTCGCAGGAGGGACCTTTCAAACGCATGAGGATGACGGCGGGGGCTACGTCTTGTAGCTCGGGCCCCGCTCCGGCGGCACTGACCCTAGTGGGAGACGATTTGCGGCGGTCCTGGACGATCCTGCGCCCGACGGCTGATCGCCCTTGTTACGAGGGGATCTGGACTTGCTGGGCCTGGGCCAGGAGCGTGGCCCGATCGCCTGGGAGGATGTACCGCTCCTTGATGGCTTTGTCCAAGCTGGCCGTGTACTCGGCCAGGTACTTGTCCTTCGTCTGGTACAGGCTTGTCAAGGTGCTCGGGCTGAAGGGAACCGCAGACCCGAACAGCCCACAGAGCTTGCTGGCCCCGGCCGGTGCCGCGCCGCTGAGGGTCGACACCGGGGCATCGACGGCCGGTGTCCGTACCCCGCCGATCACGTTGCCGTGGCTGTCCAACGCCAGGGTGGGCGGCGTGGTGCTGCTCAGTTTGAACGGGCCCGGGCTGGGCGGTGGTGTCCCGTCATCCACCCACTTGGTAAAGGCGGCAAAGGCCGCTTGCACCACCGTGTGCTGGGGTCCGTCATTGACCGGCGTGGTGCAGCCGAGGATGCTCGCATCTCCGCCGACCTCATAGGCATCGGCATGGGATGTGCCGGCCACCTGCCACGTGCGGATGCGAGAGGTGTTGGGCTGTTGTGCCGGGGCGTAGCCGAGCTCGATGAGGTCGGTCTGGGTTTCGAACATGAACACCGGCACGCCGAGGTCGGTGCGGATGCGCAGGTTGTCCGGGCCTTGCTGCTTGCCGGTAATGGTGGTTCCGCTCAGGGGGGCACCGCTGCCGCCCCGACTGTGGATGAAGATCCCGTCGAACGTGTGCGTCAGTGGCTGCAGCGCGTCGGCGTAGGTCGTCAGATAGAAAGCCGACTGCGATTCACCCACCGCCAAGACGTGCTTGGGATGGAGGGTGCCCAGGACCCCGTTCTTGGGGTTGCGCAGGGCCTGACCAATCTGGGCGTAGATGTCCAGGGCGTACTGATCGCCAGGTTGGTGGAGGGTTCCGTAGCGGGCCGGTTCGGTCCCGACCAGGCCGCCGCTGGCGGTGGCGTTGGCGCTGCCGCCCGGGGTTCCGAGGATCGGCGCACCACCGTTCACGCCGAGATGCTGGACCGACACCGCCACGTAGGCGTAACCGGCCCGCATCAGTTCCGGATTGAGGTAGTCCCAATCCGGAGCCGACTCGCCGGCCGAGACGTTCATCCACTCGACCACCACGTTGCCGTTGAAATGAGCCGGATTCTTCGGCCGCCGGACCAAAATCCGGGTCCGGTAGGTGGCCGTGGTGCTGGGCACGATGCTCCACCGCCCATTGCTTGGTTCGGACTTGGCCGTGAACGCAGTGGCCTTCCCCGCCGCGAAAAACTCCTGTTGGACGTAACCGTTGGCGGCCAGCTGCAAGGGATTCGCACTGAGCGGTTCAATGACGCTTCCGGTGGTGATCGGGCCGGTAAAGGTGGCGGCGGCCTGGTAGGTCGAGGCTGGGGCGATGGCTCCCGCCGGCGTTGTGCCGAAGGACCCGCCCCCTGTGCCTAGTACCACGGTGGCGATCAGCCCGGTTAGCCCCGTGATCGTTCGTGTCAAGCGCCCATGCATGTTGCCCGTCTCCTCCCGGCCCGATGTTCCCGGTTCGCTCGCGCCTGGGACCCGTCGTCGCCGGCGAGACCTTACATGCGACAGGTTGTCCAGTTGCGTCTCCCCTTCGGGCAAGGACTCCGGGGGCCACCTTTGCGAATGATGTCGAGCTGATCGATGCCTGGGTTTATGGCGAAGGTGGGCATGGGGGGCAGGTAGCTACTCGCCGTTCGGCTATAGCTGCTTTCAGGTCTCGTCTGCTGCCGTTCGGAGCGAAAGGGTTCGATATAGAGGTCCCGCAGATCGTCGCCCCCCGCTCCCTCCGAGTCGGACATTGAAAGAGTTTCTCGACCTGACACGGATGGGCAATAGATGGTGTTAGCAGCACCTCCAGGCAATTAGGTGTTGCGGCCCATGAAGCCGGCCAACTGGTCAGCCATGCAGGCGGAATCGGGAACGTCGACCCGTAGCCCGAACGGCGCTTGACCATCGGGTCCGCGGAAGGAATCGGGGAGAGCGGCCTGGGCGATGCCGAGCAGCTGGGCTGACAGCGCGGCGTCGAGGTCGGTCGACTGGCCGGTCGCCTTGGCCAGATCCCATCCGTGGGTAAACGTATCGATGGAGGCGATTAGCACATAAACGGAGCCGGGCAGCTCGCCGGCTGGTGTTTTCATGATTTGTTCCATTGCGCCCTCAGCGGCGAAGGCGGCGACGGCTCGTTTGGCGCCTTCTTTGAAAATGGCGGTGAAGTCCTCGGTAGTGAAGTCCGGTGGATTATCGACGTGCTCGGGCGGCTTGCCATCATCGGCAATGGTGGCAAAGTACATGGTGCCGCCGACAACGTGGTTGACGAGATCGCGCACCGTCCACGACGCACAAGGAGATTGCCAGTCCATCTGATCCCGTGTGATGTTGGCCAGCACCGTGCCGGTGGAAGCGAATGCTTGCTCGAGTACTTTTGCACTCATCTGGGTGCTCCTTTCAGATAGTTGAAGTAAGCAACCGTAAAAGCGAAGATTTAGCCGCTCCAGCGGGCCATGAGGTTGGAACCGTTGGTGAACATTATCGATAGGGAGTCGTGGGAAGTCGATCAGGCTGTGAGCACCGGGGCCAAAGCAGACAGTCTCAATGTTCGCCTCCAAGCTCTACCTCCCCTGACTCGGTTGACTAAATGCCCTCCACGAACTTTAGCAAGCGGCCCCCAATAGGTTGTTGGAGTGAGAGTGCGTGCCTCTCCGTATTCGGCCGCGCCATACCAAGCCTTGGCCTCTACAAGCGAAGGAGACTCGACCATCGAGATGCGACGCGATAACGACTCACCCTCGACAACTAGCGCCTTGGCGTTCGAGACGATGAATGCTCAATTGCCGGGCCCGCACGCTCGCCATGGCGCCGAATTGTTGCTTCATCCATAAATCCTGCAACGGCTGAGGTTTCCATCTGCGACAAGTTGTTGCGATGTGTTCACTTGGTCTCCACCACCAGACCTTCATTCATCTGGTTCTCCTCAGTAAAATGACACCTTTAGCGAGTCGAGGCGAGCAGGTACGGGCGCCCTCACGGGAGCGATCTCCGATGTGCAGGTCCAACGGGTGCGTGATCTTGTCACGGCCGCGGGCCAGCCGTTTGAATATTTCTCATTCCCGGAAATGGCCCACCAGATGCACGAGCAGGATCCTGGACTCTTTGCGCGCCTGGTCGAAGAATGGGCGGCAAAGCTGGCGTGACTGGACCGCTGGTGTTGGGGGTTTCGACTGCACTAGTTCGGACCAGTTGGCAAGGTTCCTACCTGGTCCTTGACCGTTAGGTTGACTCGTCGAGGCTCTTGGCGATCCAGCCTGGCGAATCGATACGCACCGTCGATGCCCCGACCAGGGCCGCCAGCTCAGACTCAAGGCGCTCAAGCTGTTTGGAGCCGATCTTCCGCTTCCACTTGTCGCGCAATTCGTCGAAAACGGCTTCGCCTACTCGCATGACTTCGAAGCCGAGCGGCGTGACCTGAAGGCGTTTTCGACGGGCGTCGAGCGGATCAGCGCCGCGTGCCACGTAGCCGCGCTCCTCTAGCACCGCGACAGTCTTTGCCGCCGCTTGCTTGGAGACCGACAGACGACGACCCAGCTCCGAGGCATTGTCGGCGCCCGCCGCGATGGCTCGCATCGCGAAGTCATGGACGGGGCGAACATCTTCGTATCCGCGCTCGGCGAGCTCCAAGACCGCATCGTCGACCAGGACGCGAAATCCTCCGAGCAGGAGCAGTGCGAGGTCGGCGCCCGAGCGTGACATGGAGTCCATTGTAAAGCAGTGTCTTAACAACGACAACCCGGTTGTCTACTCTTTGGACAACCGGGTTGTCGATATCGGGTTAACGAACCAAGGGAGATTGACATGACCGCAACCAAGCAGGCCTCACTGGCCGGGGTCACGACCTATTACGCCAAGGTCAACGGCACGAAGCTGCGCTACGTTTCGGCGGGCACCAAAGGAACTCCAGTTCTGCTGGTCCATGGGTTTCCCGAGACGTGGTGGACCTTCCGCAAGCTCATCCCGCTGCTCGCTTCCAGCCACCGTGTCTATGCTGTGGATCTGCGCGGGTTCGGTGACTCTGACCGCGGGCCAGGCACCTACGACAGCGAGACTTCCGCCGAGGACCTGCACCATTTGATCGAAGAACTCAACATTGGCCCAGTGCACGTCACCGGGCAGGACATCAGCGGGGCGACCGTGTTCCGTCTCGCCACCACGCACCCCGAATATGTGCTCAGCTTCACCGCCATCGAGATGGGCCTACCCGGGTTCGGCCTTGAGAAACTGGCCGACATCACCCACGGCGGCACCTGGCACATCGGCGTTCTTGCCGCCCCCGGGATCCCCGAGATGCTCCTCGCCGGTCGCGAGCGCGAGTTCCTCGGACAGTTCGCCTTTCCGGCCATGAGCGCTACCCCCGGAGCGATCACCGACACCGACATCGACGAGTTCGTCCGGACTTACTCGCGTCCCGACGGCTGGCGCGGAGCGATCGGCCTCTACCAGTCCATGCTCCAAGAAGGTGAAGACATCGTGGCCCTTGTCGCCGCCCGCAAGCTGAGCGTGCCCGTACTGGCGATCGGAGCTGGAGGCGGCGAGTTGACCTTCGCAACGATGAGCCAGGTCAGCTCCGATCCAGTCCGATCAGTGACGCTCGAAGGCGTGGGCCACTACGCAGCCTTAGACCCTGTTTGGAAAATATGAGCAGGTCATTGGCTAAATAACCCCTCTCTGGGTCCGGTCATCCCGTAGCGTTGGGTATGGAATCGGACCCCGTTGCAGTGGCGCAGACTTGGCGAACGACGCACGGCGACATGAGCGATGAAGAGTGGGAGCTCATCGCCGATCTGGTCGCTCCGTATTGGACACCGGGGTCGATGGGCCGCCCCATCAAGGTCGATCGCCGCCGTGTCGTCGACGCCATCTTCTACGTGGTGGCCACTGGGTGTCAGTGGCGAGCGCTTCCCAGTAACTATCCGAACTGGAACACGGTGCATCGCTATCACCTCGATTGGTCGAGAGGCGGCACCTGGGAACGCATTGCGCAGCGACTGGCCACCGCGGTGCGTGAACAAGAGGACCGCCACGGCGAACCTTCTGCTGGCATCGTCGATGCTCGCTCGGTGCGCGCCGCGGCCACGGTAAGCAAGAAAACCAAGGGATTTGATGCCGGAAAGAAGGTCAACGGTCGCAAGACCTTCGGGATCGTCGACACCCTCGGACTCTTGATGGCGGTGGTCGTCGTGGCGGCGAGCATCTCGGACAACGTCGGTGGCATCACCGTGGCGGACCGTGCCCGCGACCGCTCCACTCGTTTCGCCAAGCTCTGGTGTGACTCTGGCTTCAAGCGCACCTTCATCGAGCACTGCCGGAACCACCACGTTGGCGTCGAAGTGGTGAACCGCATCCACCCCGGGCGCTTCGAAGCGCTCCCGAAACGCTGGATCGTCGAACGCACCTGGGCGTGGCTCATGAACAGCCGACGTCTCCAGGTCGACTATGAGCGAGATCCGATCGTCACCGAAGGCTTCATCTGGGCCGCCCACAGCCGGTATCTGCTGCGCCGACTCACCCAGTCGCCGATCGCGTGATCGCGCTGGGGAAACAATCGCGACAGTCACTTAGAGGCACCCGACCAGGTGGCACACGCTCTTCTCGACTTCTTCAGCACTGTTGACGCCACCTGAAAGTCTGGATCTACCCCGACCCACCTAACCGAAGCGTCCAACCCGCAGCGCGCCAAACAGCTCGCCTTCGCGCTTTCGAGCGCCTGCGGATGAGTTCCCAAACATTCGACGGCCGGGGCTCCAGAGGTCGCCCCGATACCATACGTGGGCAGGGGTCGCGCCAGCGCCACAGTGATCCAATCGGGCCGTTCCAGGACGGACAACAGTTCCAAGCATGATGTCCCGACGGGAGGCAGCCGCTTCAGGGTTGAAAATGTCCTGTCGCTCGCCAGGCAACGTGATCGTCGCCAGCGGAAAAGACGCGCGTCACCGAGTGGAGATCCACACGGACTCCCGCTCGAGCGCGCGAGATCATCGGAAGTGTGACCGCGGCGGCTTCGAACGCTCCGCGGTTGGGGTCTTTGGACCCTGGCTGATCTCCGTCTCGGCGGCCGGGGCCGATTGCATCCCGCGAGTCACCTGGAGGTGCCGGCATGGGTCTTCGGGGCGCACTTGAGCAGCTGGAACAGTTCGCTTTCGCTGCGCAGCTCGGTTTGGGACCCCACCTGCTGAACCACGCTCATCGCGTTGATCGGGGCCCACGCGAGCGCCTCGTCCGAATGGGCGACCCTTCACCAACGCTGCGACAAATGTCGACGAGAGCGTCGCCAGCTCCCGTTCGCTCCAGCGGCGCCGCAGGGTCGGGATACGAGGGGATACGCAAGCGGTGTGTTCCGTCAGACGCGTTGGCGCCCTCTTGGGCCGTCTGTGACAACGACGCTTTCCGGCCCGGGCCGACGCAGCGAGACAAGCAGATCGGCTACGTCGAAGTGGTTGTCTCTTCCCATCTACACCGAGATCCTCAAAATAGAACCGTCGGGCCTGGCTCGCATAAGCCAGTTCATGACAGAGCAATCCCCTCATGCGCGACGAGAAGTCGAATTGACGAATGTCCCGGCGGTGGTGGCCCAGGTTGAGCGATTCCGATCCCGGTGGGAGATCTGGGACTCCCGGGCGGGGGCCCACGAATCGGAAGGTGTGACCTCGTGACCACGGCGACCCAGCCCGGAGGAATCTGTGCCAGGGCACGCACCGTGCTCAGCGAGGTCGAAAGTCCGGAACGGCCTCAAATCCGGACGCGGATCTCTGCCGTTTGGTTCGGCGTTGTCGCGGCAGCCTTGGTCTTGGTGCTCCTGCTGATCTTCATTCTGCAGCACACGAGATCAGTGAAGCTCACGTACTTCACCATGAGCGGGACTATTCCTGTCGGCGTCGCCCTGCTCTTTGCCGCCGTAGGAGGTCAGCTGCATGCCGGCCTGGGTGGCCTCGCTCCGAATCTGGCAGGTGCATCATTGGCTCGCCTGGCGAGACAAGTAAGCGATTCACTTGTCGCAGTCAATCGGTGAGCCCACGAGCCTTTCAGCTCCGCCCGGCCCTTGACGAGATCGCTGCAGCCTTTTGCAACCGTTCTTCGGTGGTGGCCCCCTCCGCTCGCCCATCTTCGGCTCCGCTTTTCGGCATGCTTCGGATCACAGCCTGCGTCAACTCACCTGACGCTCACGGTCTTCCCAGTAGCTGCGCCGCAACTCTCGCTTGAGGGGCTTGAACGCCCCCGAAAGCGGGAGCGGACCATGTTGAAACTCCACGGACTTCGGCACCTTGAACCCCGCCAGGGATTTGCGGGCGTGCTCGATCAACTCCTCGGCCGTTGCCTTCTCGTTCGGCTTGAGAACGACAATTGCGTGGACTGTCTCTCCCCAGAGGTCGCTCGGGATCCCGATCACCGCGACCTCCTCTACGGCGGGATGAGAGGCCAGAACGTTCTCTACCTCGGTGGAGTAGACGTTCTCTCCACCCGTGACGATCATGTCCTTCAGCCGATCGGTCAGGTGCAAGAGGTTCGTATCGTCGAAGAAACCCATATCGCCGGTGCGATACCAACCATCACGCATTGCCGCCTTGGACTCTTCGGGCTTCCTCCAGTATTCGCGCATGAAATTTCCCCCGCGGGCGCAGACCTCCCCTGCCTCTCCTTGAGGCAGGGAATTGCCGATCGTGTCAGTGATGCAGATATCGATTCCGAACAAGGGTCTGCCGGCCGTTGCCAGAGCACTGCCGCCACGTCGATGGTCCTCGGGGCCGAGGAACGTGAGCGCAGATGCTGCTTCGGTCATTCCGTAACCCTGTAGGAAGTCGGTGTCCGGGAGCATATCCAGCCATCGCGTGATGAGGGCCTCCGATATCGGAGCCGCTCCATAGACCAGTTGACGCACTGACCGCAGACGCTCTGGCGAGAAGCCCTCGACCCGCTCGAGCATCGACAATATTATCGGGACCACCATTGTGGTGTCGATTTCCTGTTCCTCGATGACGCGCAGTACGAGCTCCCTGACTTTCGGAGCGCCGGGATAAACCGGCATGGAGAAGGAGATGAGAACGCTCCACGTTGAAGGGGTAGCGACCCACGATGGCCCCGAGTCATGCGTCGACGTCCGCAAGGACGGCGGCGAAGCGTTGACAGGGGTACGTGCAGGCTGGGCTATTGAGCCGGGAAATAGGTGCATTCGGGGTGCCGACGCTGTCGAAAGAAGCGGAAGGCCATATCGGCGGCAGCGTCATCGCAAGTTGCCGTCGGACCCCGCCCGGTCGAAGAACCTGTGCATGTACGGAGTCTCCATGCGCGAGAACCGGGAGATCCCACACTCGCCCCTCGGGCTGATCGCCCGCCGGGCCGCTCGGGCAAGGCCAAGGCCGCAATCCTGAGATGTACGAGCGTGGGAAGTCTGACAGCCCCGTACTACCTGCGAAGCCGCCGAACAACACCGGGCGACCGGCAGCGGAGGCGGTGGAGGAAAGGGGGCTGGCCAAGGGGAACACGGACGGCTCAACACGTCCCGGACGCAGTGCCGGGCCCGACGTGTCAAGCGGGTTGGATCGTGTGCGCGAAGCAGCACGCAAGGACAAGGATGCACGGTTCACCGCCTTGCTACACCACGTCGACCTCGATCGCCTCCGGGCGGCCTACTGGGCGATCCGCCCCTTGGCTGCACCGGGGATCGACGGGGTGACGTGGGACGCCTAGGAGCGTGGGTCAGAACCTGCCAATGACGCCAACCGGCTGATTCGCCTCCCGTGGTAGTGAGGGCTGACCTTCGATTCGCGATTCTGCTGGGGGTTTGCAAGAATTTGCTCATGGCAGATGATCGGGTCGGCGACAAGCTCTTCGAGGTGGAAGGGGAGGCGGTCAGGCCCCCCGACAAGCTCCCGGCCGGGGTCAACAAGCGCTTCCGCCACTACGACCAGTCCCAGTCCTTCCTCCTCCCGCCCTCCCTCGACGACTGGCTGCCCGAGAACCACGAGGCCCGCTTCATTTCCGAGGTGGTCGAGAACATGCTCGACCTGGACTGCATCTACGACTCCTACACGGAGGCCTCGGGCGCTCCGCCCTATGACCCCGCCATGATGCTCAAGCTCTTGCTCTTCGCCTACTCGAGCGGGGTCACCAGCTCGCGGGAGATGGAACGGCGTTGCCATGTCGACGTGGCCTTCCGCTGGCTCAGTGCGAACGCGGCTCCGGACTACCGCTCGATCTCTCGCTTTCGGCGCCGCCACCTCGACGCCATCGACGCCCTCTTCGTCCAGGTGCTGGCCCTGTGCGCCGAAGCCGGGCTGGTGCGCCTCGGCCGCGTCGCCCTCGACGGCACCAAGCTGCGGGCGTCGGCGTCGAAGCACAAGGCCATGAGCTATGACCCGATGGGACCGCGCATCGAAGAGCTTGAAGCTGAAGTGGCGGCCATGTTGGCCGAGGCCGAGGCTGCCGACGCGGCCGAAGACGCCGCGTTCGGCGAGGACAAGCGGGGTGACGAGGTCCCAGCAGAGCTGGCGACCAAGGAGCGTCGCCTGGCCAAGCTGCGCGCCGCCAAGGAGTCCATCGAGGCCGAGGCGAGGGAGAGGGCAGCGCAAAAGGCCCAGGAAAAGGCCACCGAAAGCGGTGTCAGCGAGGAAGAGGTCCAAGCCGCCGGTGCCACCGCGGCCGAGGGCGCGACACCGTCGGCGCGAGCTCAGCGCAACTTCACCGACCCCGAGTCACGGATGATGAAGACGACCGATGGCTTCGCCTACGCCTTCAACGCTCAGGCCGTGGTCGACGAAGAAGCTCAGGTCATCGTGGCCCACTCGGTGACCAACCAGGCCACCGACGTTCAGCAACTGGTGGAGATGATCGAGGCCACCGAGGCCAACCTCGGCGCAGCGGGCATCGACGAGAACCCCGACACGTTCATCACCGACGCCGGCTACTTCTCCGAGAAGAACGTGAACGACGCCACTGACGCCGGCGTCGACGTCTTGATCGCCACCGGGCGCATCAAGCACCACGAACGGGTGCCAGACGCACCGAGAGGTCCCATCCCAAAAGACGCCACCGTCAAAGAGAAGATGGCACGCCGACTGCGCACCAAGGCGGGACGGGCCGACTACGCCAGACGCAAGGCCATCGTCGAGCCGGTCTTCGGCCAGACGAAGGTCCGACAAAGCGCTGGCTTCCTCCGTCTGCGCGGCCTCCAAGGTGCCCAAGGTGAGTGGGCCCTGCACTCGCTCTGCCACAACCTGCGAAAGCTGGCCCGGGCAACCGCATAGGAAGGCCCGAAAGGCGTCTCTGCGGCACCGACCACTCACTCAACGGGCTTGTCGGCCGCCGGTTCCGCGCCATTGCCTGTCCGGGAGTACCGGACACTGTTCAGAGGCGTCAGTCCGGAGCCATTGGTCGATTCCGACCCACGCTCCTAGGGGCAGAACCTGGAAGAGAACCTCCAGGGACTGCTCGCTCGGGTCAACAGCGGGGCGTACCGGGCAAGCCCGTCTCGCAGGGCGTACATCGAGAAGGCGGACGGGCGGCTCCGGCCGCTCGGCATCGCCACGCTGGAGGACAAGATCCTCCAGCGGGCCGTCGTCGAGGTGCTCAACGCCATCTACGAGGTGGATTTCCTGGGCTTCTCCTACGGGTTCCGACCGGGGCGCCGACCGCACGATGCGCTCGACGCCCTCACAGTCGGGATCGAGCGGAAGAAGGTGAACTGGGTGCTCGACGCCGACGTCAAGGAGTTCTTCACCAATCTCGATCACGATTGGCTGACACGGTTCCTCGAGCACCGCATAGCGGACAAGCGGGTCCTGCGGCTCATCCGAAAGTGGTTGAACGCAGGGGTGATCGAAGACGGGGAGTGGATGGCGAGCGAGACCGGTGCCCCCCAGGGGGCATCAGTCTCACCGTTGCTCGCCAACATCTACCTCCATTACGTCCTCGACCGATGGGTCCGGCAATGGAGGAAGCGGCACGCCCATGGTGACGTTGTCATCGTGAGGTTTGCTGACGACTTTGTGGCCGGGTTCGAGCACAAGTCCGACGCCGAGCGGTTCCTCGCCGACCTCCGTGAAAGGTTCACGAAGTTCGGTCTGGAGCTGCATCCCGACAAGACCAGGCTCATCGAGTTCGGGCGTAACGCCGCCCGGAACCGTGCCGCCCGGGGCGACGGGAAGCCCGAGACATTCGATTTCTTGGGGTTCACGCACTACTGCGGGAAGACCAAGAACGGGCGGTTCTGGCTGAAGCGAAAGACAATCTCGAAGCGGATGCGGGCGAAGCTTGCCGAGGTCAAAGACCAGATCAAGCAACGCCGGCACTACCCCGTTCCCGAACAAGGGGAGTGGCTCGGCTCAGTGGTGCGAGGCCATCTCGCCTACTACGCCGTGCCCGGCAACACCGACGCCGTGGCGGCATTTCGCACTCAGGTGATCCGGCACTGGTTCAAGGCCCTCCGGGGCCGCAGCCAGCGCACCCGGGTGAACTGGAAGCGGATGAGCCTCTACGTCCAGCGGTGGATACCCCCGACCCGTGTGCAGCATCCCTTCCCGAACGTGCGCTTCGACGCTCGGACCTGAGGCAGGAGCCCAGTGCATTAGCAGTGCACGCTGGGATCTGTGCGGGGGGCCGCCCGAAAGGGCGGTCCCTACCGCAATCAACTATGCCGTCGACGTCGAGCGGCCTGGGACAACCCAAGACGAAGCTACGCGAGTTCTTGGCTCCTGGCGGCGCGATGTAATCGCGGCCAATCCCCGAAACTTTCTATTGTTCGGACCCGACGAAGTGGTCTCGAACCGGTTGAGCAGTGTCTTCGACGTCACTAATCGAAAGTGGATGGCCGAGACCATGCCGGGCGACGATCACCTGAGTGAACACGGTCGCGTGATCGAGGTGCTTTCCGAGCATCTCTGCGAAGGTCTGCTCGAGGGCTACCTCTTAACCGGGCGTCACGGTCTCTTTACCTGTTACGAGGCATTCATTCACATCATCGATTCCATGTTCAACCAACATGCGAAGTGGCTGGAGACGGCATCAAGGATCCCGTGGCGACGCCCCGTGGCCTCGCTGAATTACTTGCTCACCTCACATGTGTGGCGCCAAGACAACAACGGCTTGACGCATCGCCACGACCCCGGATTTCTGAGCGTCGTGATCAACAAGAAACCCGATGTCGTACGCGTCTACCTCCCCCCGGACGCAAACTGCCTGCTTTCTGTGGCCGATCACTGCTTGCGGAGTCGCCAGTATGTCAATGTCATTGTCTCGGGCAAACAGCCGGCGTTGGACTACCTCAGTATTGACCAAGCGGTTGCGCACTGTACGAGGGGTATCGGCGTGTGGGACTGGGCATCTACCGAGACAAAAGACGAAGAACCCGATGTCGTGCTCGCGTGTGCCGGCGACGTACCGACCCTGGAATCGCTCGCCGCCGCGGACCTTATCCGGCAGCACCTCCGCGAGATCAAGGTGCGCTTCGTGAACGTCGTCGACATGATGCGTCTCCTACCTGACTCGATCCACCCGCACGGACTTCCCGACGCAGAATTCAATGCGCTTTTCACAGAAGATCGTCCCGTTATTTTCGCGTGGCATGGCTACCCGGCAACGATTCATCGGTTGACCTATCGGCGTGATAACCACAACAATTTTCATGTTCGAGGCTATGAGGAGGAGGGCACTACGACGACACCTTTCGACATGGTGATGATGAATAACCTTGACCGCTACCGCCTCGTCACCGACGTGATCGATCGGGTTCCCGGTCTTGCCCCGAAGGCCGCGAGCACTCGGCAGGTGATGGTCGACAGCCGCAACGAAGCAAGGGCATGGACGCGCACTCATGGCGACGATCACCCTGAAGTCGCCGACTGGGTCTGGCCGCACGGCTGAGGATTGTGACCAGCAGCCCGAGTCCGCAGCGTCAGTGGCGTCATGGCGACGTGAGATAGTGCTGTAGGGCGTCGAGCCTGTCGTCCCAGGCGTGGGCGAGCGCGGCGAGAAACTGCTGCGCGAGCTGTACGGGTGCGGACCGAAGCCGGTAGCGCACCCGCCGGCGCTCGCCAGGCTCGGGCGTGACCAGGCCGGCGTCCGCCATGAGGGCGAGGTGCTTGGCGATGGCCTGGCGGGTGATCGGCAACCGAGCAGCAAGATCGGTGGCGGTCGACGGGCCATCGGTGGCGAGAGCGGCGAGGATGGCGCGGCGGGTCGGGTCAGCAAGCGCGACGAAGACCTGCTCGGCAACGGCCTCGATGTCAGACGCCATCGACGTGCTCGGCCAGCTCTGCCAGCTCTCGCGACCAGCCCTCACTGTGGGAGTCGTACGTCTCGCGCCGTGTGGCGACGGGAAGCTGGGCGAAGCCGGTCTCGACGACGCGCAGCCGGGTGCCGTCGCCGTTGGGCTCCAGGGTGAACTCGACGTATGTGCGGCGGGGGTCGTCCTCGGGCAGGTCGGGCAGTCGCCATGTGTACGCGAACACAGTGAGTTCCTCGACACGCTCGACACGCATGTCGACCGTCATGCCGCCCGCGAATGTCATCGTGGCCGCGCCGCCGGAGCGCAGGTCGATGCTCGCCCGCTCGCCGAACCACGCGCTCAGACCGTCGGCCGTGGTGAGCGCCTGCCACACCTCTCGCGGCGCGCAGGTCAGGGTAACTGTGCGCTCGATGCGGTCGGGGAACGCCATGACTTCCTCCTTTAAGGGAGCGACTATGGATGATGCCGAGTAGCGGTCCCCGGGGAAACCGGGATCAGCCGTTCTGCTCGGCGGCGCGGCGGGCGAGATCCCGCGGACTGCGGTTGGGAGCGCCGGGGCCGCCCTCGACCATCTCGCGCAGGCTGGTGCCGACGAAGTGATCCCAGCTGCGGCTGCACATGTCCTTGCACTCGAGCTTCTCGTTCAGGCCGCGGTGCTCGAAGTTCACCTCGCAGGAGCCGTTGTCGATCGGCGTGATGGTGAACGTCGGCTGGGTGCCGACCCAGTCTTCCATGAAGGTGCACTCGGTCACCGTCCAGCGGACAGTCGTCGGGCGAGTCGCCTCATCGACGCGGACGAGGAGAGGCGGCTGACCCGCCACCATCGGAAACCGCAACTCGCCACCGGTTAGGCCCGAGCCCGTCACGGGGCTCCACCAGGCGGTGAGCGCCTCCGTCGTGGTGACGGCGTTGAACAGGACGTCAGCCGGGGCGTTGACACGGACGGTGGTGCGGTAGTCGGTGCTGATTGTCACAGGGGCCTCCTTGATTTGACGTGGAATATCGCAACCTGCTGGTTGCTACTATATGGCAACCCAAGGGTTGCGTCAAGTGCTGCTGCGGTGGGCTGGCCTCCCCGGCTTTGAGGTTCGGGCGGCGCGGTCGCCGGGCTCATGCCCGCCCTGCGTGCCGCGCGGATGTCACCCACCCAGGCGCTGAGGAGTATGTGAGCCCATCGCACTTCGATTTGCAACGAATTGAAACGGATTGAGTGGAATGTTGCCGCCCACCTTCGAGCGCTCAAAGTCCCGAGCGCCGAACATCGCTCGCTCCAAACGTCCTGGGTGGGTAGACGTCTTCGTTCGGGCGTCTGGGGGATACCCAGTCGGCAATAATCGGAGAGTAATTATCGAAACTCGCCGGGCCGGTCCGGACGACCTCAGGCAGGCCAGTGAAGTTCTTGGCCAAGCGTTGGCCGATTACCCCTGGACGAGGTGGACGGTTGATCCTGACGATCACCAGGGGCGGATCACTCGACTCCAGTTTCTGGCTCTTGAGAACGTGGGCATGACGTTCGGCGAAGTGTGGCTGAGCAATTTCAGACAGCACGGTCCAGTCAGTCGAAGTGTGGATGGACAGCGCCGTTCCGGTCCCTCGTCGGTTCATCACGCCATGGATGCGACCGTTGCGCAACTGGAGGGGTCCCGCCACGATGCGTCGCTCGCAGCAGCGCAAGAGATCGAGGGTTGGCTGATCCGGCGCCAATTCACTCTGGCCGTCCTCGGCACCGCGCCGGCGAGGCAACGAAAGGGCCTGGGCGGTCGAACGTTGGTGCCGGGACTGGCCGTTGCCGACCGAGAAGGTGGCGGGTCATTCCTCGAGACGTCGTCGGCGTCGAACGTCGCCTTCTATTCGACCTTCGGCTTCGAGGTCATCGGCCACAGGCGTCTTCGGGGCGGCGGCCCTGATGTCTCGGCGATGCTCCGCGAGCCCTTGCCCGACAGCGGCAGGTCTCCTGCCGCCTAACCGAACATTCCATCCTGCGCCAGCGACGTACACGACGGGCGGTCCGGGGACGGCGCGAGAATCGGCTATCTGCGCTGAGAATTAACAACCAAATAGTCGCCTTCGCCGTCGCTCGACGAGGTGCGGGCCGCCGTCATCCGCGACCGGTTGCAGTGCTCTCGGACGTGGACACCACGACCCCCGGCGCGAAATGGACACGTGGGCGCTCTTGCCCTTGCCAAAAAACCTGGCTCTCCAACTGGCATTCGGCTAGCGTTCGACCGTTCAGCGAGGGCGGGAACGTCACGCGACGACGCGCTCCGCCCCCGAACGTATAGAGGATGGAGCATGACAAAACTCAAGAGATGGTCCGCCGTGACCGCGGCAGGGGCGACGGTGTGCCTCGCTGGTCTCATCGGTGTCGGGGCTGGTCTTGCCAGCGCTCAGCCCAACGACGCGATGAAGCGTTCGGTACCCGAGGAGTCACCCGACGCGACCCCGTTGAAGCCCGGCACGTATAACTGGTTCATCGACGGCCTCGACGGCGGGACGATTACGTTCGCTTCGAACAACACCTACACCAGCACTCTAGACGGTGGCGACTCTGGCACCTGGGTCCAGGCCGGCAAGACGACGGGGTTGAGCATCACCGGCGGCAATGACGCGGGCGGAGTCTGCGTCTTCGCCGGACATGTCAGCAACACCGGCAAGGCGATCTCGTACGCCGCCAAGCCGGGCGACTGGGCCTGCCCGGGCTTTGGCTCAAGCGGAACCTTCTACATCAACAAGGGTGCATCCGCCGCAGGCGAGTACACCGGTGCGTTGGCGCGTGCGGGCGTCCGGCCGAGGACCGCTGGACACATCGTTCCCGGTACCTACACCTGGACCATAGACGGCGACTTCAGCGGCTCCATGAACATCGCCTCGGGCAACACCTACACCATCACCATGAGTGTCGACGACTCCGGCACCTGGGCCCAAGGAGGGAGCGCCTTTGCGTTCAGCATCTCGGAGGGCACCGACGAGCAGGGCGGCTGTCTTGAGGTGGGCAAGGTCAACACCACGGGCACCGCGGTCGGAACCACCGCAAAGCCGGGCAACTGGGTCTGCCCCGCCTACGGGACACACGGGACCTTCGTCATCAGCTGAGAACCGCACGAGCTGCGCGGGCCGCCGGGTGCCCCGGTACCCGGGGGTGCCTCGCACCGGCATACCCAGGCAGTCTCGGACACCAACCTATGACTGCGTATGTGAACCGGTAACGAGACCTCCGATCTCGATAACCTCACGGCTCACGAACTCCGGAGGGCCGAGACCGCGCTGTTGTAGAAGCCTGGCCATGACTCCAGGTGGGTCGTTCGCAGCGTCGAAGGCATCGTGATCACCTTCGGACATCCAAACATCGACGATCCGGACGCCATCTGCGCCCACTGGGTGCACGAAGTGGACGACGAGTCCGGCAGGTGGACTCTCTATTGCACCGATCTCTTGATTCACCTCGTCAAAAACGTCGATCGGTACTTTCCTAAGGTTGACGTGGATCATGATCGCCACCTTGAAGGCCCCTTTCGAAGAAGTTCGCGTTGGGTTCGATGGACGATAGACCTGTGGTCCGAACTCGACAACCTCGATTTGCTCTGAATCCGCCACCGATATGGCAGCGCCAAGTCTCGCAAGAACTACGCCGGCACGTCGCCCATCACCCTGGCCTCGGGCACCAAACGAGTCGTGCTGGCCCGCTACGTCCGCAATCAGCGCCTGGCGGACGCCATCTACCTGTGGGCCTTCGCCTCGCTCAGCGCATCACCAGGGGCCCGACTCTTCTACGACACCCACCGGGCGGCTGGTGACACCCACCATGCTGCCCTACGGGCCCTCGGGAACCGTCTCGTCGGCATCCTGCACGGCTGCCTGGACCACCACACTGCCTACGACGAGGTCATCGCCTGGGGCCACCGTGCCCAACAACTTTCTCAGGCTGCTTGACATTTAAAGCCGTGGGATGTCTAACCCGTCGCCCTGGGACGCGGAGTGGGAGTTTTCACATGTTGTCAGCCGGCGTCCAGCGAGCAGATTCATCCCAGCGTCTCTCGCGGCACCTTGAAGTAGTCCTCATATCGCTGCGTTCGCCGCCGCACCTCGCCAACTTCTAAGCGAGTGGCCGAGAAGGAGTAGCGATGGACACCGTACCTGTCCGCGGGGTTGTCGTCATAGAACACGCGCATGGCATCCTTCGCCTCGGAGTCGAGAATCATCCCCATCTGCTCGTACACACCGGAAATCGAACCCCACGGGTCGCGCATGAGCGCGCCGAAGTGCAGGTCGATCGCACGACCCGCGGGGACGGTGCCGATCTCGCGGGCGGCTACCGATCGATCGTTGCCCTCCACGAGGTAGTCGACCCATTCCGTTGCCAGGTCAGGGATGGAAGTATGTTCGCGGGCCATACGCTGCAAATGCGCCGTCAGGGAGGCAGTCGAGGCAAGCACCTTGAGGGGATCGCGATGAGTCTGAACGATCGTGGCATTGGGATACTCAGCGAATAGTGCGCCAAGAGACCACTGATGGGCCGGAGACTTGAGAAGCCACCGTTCGCTCGCATGTCGCCATTGAAGGAGTTGCAAAAACTTGCGGTGGTATCGATATGCGGGGGCCATGTCGGCCTCCCATACCAACCAGCGGCTGTAGCTCGGCACATGGAAGGCAGTCGAAAACAACAGACTTCGAAAGTCCCCGGCTGTGATGGCCACACACTCCTGGCCCCGAAGTGGCCCAGACGGGTGGATCGATTGAAAGCCGGGGTTCAAGGTTTCGGACATGGCTTGTGCGATGGCGGCGTCCCCTATACGGGGATCGGTGTGGTATGTGGCGGTCTCCGGTGGGGGATGCGGCTGAGCCACTTCCCATGTGAGCGGTACGCGGAACCTTGGGTCTTGGGCCAACAGATCGAAAAGTATTGTCGTACCGGTTCGCGGCTGGCCGATGACCAACACTGGATCAGAGACCATCGTTGAGCCGATCTCCAGGTGGCGGTGGTGCCAATCCATGACCCAAAGTCGGCTCTTGAGGAAATCGGCGATCATGGCCGCAGCTACCCCCTCGCCGACTTCGCTCAGATCACCTTCGGCATGAAGTGAGCGGATAAGGCGATCCAATCCCTCCTCCCACGAGTCCTCGCCAAAGTCCGATAATCCCGTCTCATTGGTTGCACGAACAAGTAGCGAAGTCCTGCTTAGCTGAGAATCGGCCCTCATTTCGCTTACCCCCCAATAAAGTATCCTCACCTCAGAACACCGCAATCTTGTTGATGCAGACCCAATTTGGCACGAACGACGGACCGACGGTGAAATGAACCAGGCTCCCAAGACCACCGCTGCATTTGATGAGCTGATCGCCCTCCTCCAGCTCATTCGGGATGACTACGTCCTCAACGGCGAGCGATTCACCAACCCCTTGGACATCGTTGAGGGTTACCGGTATGTGGGACAGCTGCTCTCGGCGGCGTCCGAACTCTACTTCGAGGCCGACCCCGACCATCCCAGGTTGGCATCGATCGTTTCGCCAGCTCGCAAGCTCCAGGGTGATAATCCCGACGCCATCTACCATTACGCCCGAATCTCGGGTTCACGCTCGTATCGGATCTTCGGGCGAGTCGACACTGAGTGCTACACGTCGTTCACCATCCACGGGAGAGCTCCCGACGGGGCATTGGCCGGGCCACTTCTCGGTGACGTGAATGATCGGCAGTTTCAGATCGACGAGGATGGTTCGTACTCTTTGACGCTCAGCGCTACCGAACAGCGGGGTAACTGGTTGCGCCTTGACCCCGATGCCTACTGCGTCGTCGTGCGCAGCTATTTCCAGTTGGGCACGTCTGCTCAGAACGACGTGAAGGTATCAGTGCGCATCGAAATCGAGACGATTGAAGACCTGGATCCGCCACCGCCGCTGAGCGACGAGGTGTTCTCGGGACGAATGCGGGAGGGTATTGGGTTCCTACGCCAAACCACGCTCGGACAGTCGCTGCCCAATATCCCGTCACCGGCCCCCTTCGTCTCCCAGGAACCAAACGTACTCCCCGTGCCGTTCAGCTTTCGGGATTCCGGTCTGCCGGTTCCGGGTGCCGCCGACATCTTCTACGCCATGGGGCGATGGCGGCTCGACACCGACGAGGCACTCGTGATGACCGGGACCCTCCCGTCATGCCCCTTCGCCAATGTCATGCTGTGGAATCGACACATGCAGACGCTTGAATATCGCTCTCGGCGATCGTCCCTCAATCAGTCCCAGATTCAGCTGGAACCCGACGGACGCTATCGGATCGTGATCGCTCACAAGGATCCCGGAGTACCCAATTGGCTGGATTGTGAAGGTCACCACTCGGGAACTATCTTTTGGCGCTTCCTGTTGCCTGAGAGCGACCCGATGCGCACGGAGTGCGAGGTGTTGCCAGTCGGTGAAGTGGCCGATAACTGATTCCTCGCCACAATCCGACGACCTGAGTTCGAACAGAGTCCCGCTATGGATTGACCATTGACGTCGTCGTCTGGCCGGGCAACAAGCAACGCCGCTTCTGGGCAGGAGATGGTGGCTCGCCGGCCGGGGAACGTGATCGTCGCCAAAGGGGAGCCGCGCCATTCGCTCTGCGTTGCGAGAGCCTTCCGAGTGGACGTGAGTACGGATCCGTTGACAGGCCCCACGAGCTCTGTCCGAGCGTGTCTCTACGTGTCTTTATCGAGCGGGAAGGAGAGGGATCGTGAGGGAACCTGAGCGGATCGAAACGCCGCTGCCAGGAGAATCCTCGGAAGGGGCCGGACTAGTCAATGCACTGAAAACGGTAGTTTCGCAATGTAGAGGCCGAGGGTTCGAGTCCCTTCACTTCCACCAAAGGCCGAGGTCACAGGGCCTAAAGTGGGATCCCCCAAAGGGTCACAAAGCACCGTTGAGCGCTACGTGGTTTGTCGTAGAGCTCGAAGATGGCTCGTAGATGCACTTGGCCTGTGGCTGCCGAAACCCATCCGCCCAGGTCATGCAACCACGCGGTATTCCTGGATGAGGGCGCCCAGGATGTCGGTTCGTGGAGGTGCGCGCTCTTCTCACGGGTCGGAGCCGGAGGGGTGTCGGCGTTGGACGGTGCCTGCTGGCTAAGGGACCGCTGCGGACGCTGCCGGTTGCTGTGCTCGACGTACTCGCCGAGCAGGGATTCGAGGTGACGTCGTCCGAGGATGAGCATTCGGTCGAGGCATTCTCGCCGGGCGGTGCCCTGGACTCATTCGGCGATGGCGTTCGCCCGTGGCGTCCGAACCGAGGTCTTGACGATCCTGATGCCCTCTGCGGCGAAGACGGCGTCGAAGGATCCGGTAAACTTTGTGCCTCGGGCACAGATGAGGAAGTTGGTGGGGTTTCTGACCTCATTTCGCCGGCCTCGACATCGGTGCCCGCGCAGAAACGTTGTCGGCTTGACGAAGAGGTGTTTCGAGACGCTGGCGTGGGAGCAGTCGTGTGAGCCGGGCCAATTCGGCCCGGTCGACAGGCTGCAGCAGAGGAGGGTGGAGTTGGCGTCTAAGAACTGCCACCTCGTGGCGCAGCATGATGACCTCAATCGCGAGGCCCGTGTTTGTACGACTGCCGAGCCGGATCAGGTGGAGGGCCGGCAGAATGCCCCGTACAGGAGCGAGAGGGTCACCGCCGCATGCTCGGCACCTTCGGCGGCGACGTCAAAGTCCAGCTCACGGACCTCGGATGGCGTCCTCGGCACCCATACGTACCGGATAGGTTTTGGGGCCGGGCGCCAGATAACCCTCGTTGAAGACGAGGTAGGGAACGGCGAGTACGACCGAGGCGCGTCGTGGGAGATCCTCCGCGGCCGGCACCCGATAGGGGGTGCGCACCGTTTTGATCTTGGCCTTGGCGCCGGTGATCCGCTGACCCATGGCGGTCTCCTGCACCAGGAACGCGCGGGCAATCTCGGGCACGGTCAGACCGCTGAACATACGCAACGTCGGCGCGACGCGGGTGTGGATCGAGAGCGCCGGGTGACAGCCGATGAGGATCAGCCGGAGCTGCTCGTCGCCGACAGAATCTGCGTCGGGCGGCTCGGGTGGGTCGTCCTCGTACAACATCTGAGCTTCCATGTCCTTGCCGGCGCGCTTGTTCTCACGCCGGATCCGATCGATGGCCTTCCGGTTGGCGGTCGTAGTCAGCCAGGCGCCGGGATCGGCGGTACGCCGTCGGCCGGCCACCACACGACTGCCGTCGTGAACGTCTCGGCCGCGGACTCTTCGGCGATGTCGAGGTCACCGAACCGTCTGGCCAGAGCGACGACCACCCTTGACCACTCCTCGTGGTACGGTCGCCTGGGCTACACGCATGGGCGGACAGCGGAACCATTTCTCACCGCCGTGAATCTTCGGACGGCTTCCACAGTTTGATGACGACGCGCAATCTCCACCAAGAAGCAAGTAGAGGTGAAAGATATGGCCAGTAGGACAATCGGAAGAGGAGCCGCTGGACTTCTGGTGGCGAGCGCCATCTGCGTAGCCGTCGGCGGCACTGGCGTGGGACCGGCATCCGCGATGCATCGCACCCCGTTGGTCTACGTGGCGAACTACGGCGGGAGCATGAGCGTTGTCAACACTGCCACCAACAGCATCACCGCCACCGTGCCGACGGGCTCGTTCTCGGTGTGGGTGGCGGTCTCTCACAACGGCAAGACGGCCTACGTGACGAACTCGGGAGCGAACACCGTGAGCGTCATCGACACCGCCACCGACACGGTCACCTCCACGATTACGGTGGGCCCGACCCCTACGGGGGTGGCGGTCTCGCACAACGGCAAGAGGGTCTACGTGACGAACTCGGGAGCGAACACCGTGAGCGTGATCAACGCCACGTCCGATACCGTGACCAAAACTGTGACCGTGGGCGCCTCGCCGTTCGGGGTGGCAATCTCACCCAACGGGGACTCGGCGTACGTGACGAATGCGTCAGGCACCGTGAGCATCATCAACACCAGTACCAACACGGTCACCAAAAAGGTCAAGGTGGGCGGAAGCCCGCTTGAGGTGGTCTTTGCTCCCAACGGCGGCAGCGCCTACGTAGTCGACTCGGTGTCGAACCTGGTGAGTGTCATTGACACCGTCTCCACCAAGGTAACGGCCACCATCCCGGTGAGCGATCCGCAAGGAGTAGCGGTCACCCCCAACGGCAAGAGCGTCTATGTGGCGAGCGCAGACTCGAACACCGTCAGCGTCATCAAGACAGCCACCAACACCGTTATCGCCACCATCGCTGTGGGCGACGAACCAGAAGGGGTGGCGATCACTCCCAACGGCGAGACCGCGTACGTGGCGAACAGGGTCGCCCCCGGCACCGTGAGCGTAATCGACACCGCCACCAACACCGTCACCGACACCATTACAGGCTTCAGTACGCCGCGAGGAGTGGCGATCGGGAAGTGACTCCTCCTTAACTTGAAATCACGAGTGAAGACGTCGGTCTCGGTCAACAGCGGCACCGGAGCACCCCGGATCTGTTTGACACCCCCAACCGGATTCGAACCTTGGGTTGGGATCTCTGGGCAGGCCCGATACCGTATCCGCCGAGCGAACTTGGACTAGGTGCTAACGGAGCATCGAAGTGGAATCCAAGCCCCTTCTGCGGCCCAGCACCTCGCGGGTCCGTTGTCGCGTACCCAAGAATCGTCGAGAGCGATCTCGATCACTTCGACTCCGTCGCCGATGACCTGACTCGCCTCCAGAGCGTCCGCGGGCGTTGACGCCACGACGGTCACGGGCTCGAAGGAAGCGCGCTTTCGCAAGGGTCGCCGGCATACTCGCGCTTGGCGTCGTTTAGAGCGGAGCCCCACAACTCCCGCCGGCCAGGCCGGCCGGGATTGGACATGCCACACCTCACCAGCTGCGCCACACCTATGCCACTGCCCTCGTCAACGCCGGGGTGTCCCTGCAGGCACTCATGGCGCTTCTCGGTCACGTCTCGGCCGAGATGAGCTCCGCTACGGGCGGCTCTTCGACACCACCGTGCGCGGGGAGTACGAACGAGCCCTCGACCTGGCCAAGAGCCGGCTGGGTTCCTTACGGAGCGGGCCGACACGCATCCCGGTCCGGGCTGAGCCGGTCGGCGACTGGCGAGAGCAACCGGCCTACAAGTCCCGCCTGGCCGGGGGTTACTGCCTGCGAGTCCCAGCCCAAGGAGCGTGCCCCTACGCGAACATCTGCGAGCACTGCCCGAGCTTCCGCCCCGACGCGTCGAGCGTCGCCGTCCTCGCCGCGCAGCGCGTCGACGCCAAAGCGTGAACCGCGGACGCACAGGAGCGTGGATGGATCGACGAGGCCGACCGCCACCGCCGACTCATCGCCGGCCTCGATGTCCTCATCGCCGAACACGGCGCCTGATGGCCGCCAACGACACCCTCAAAGCGGTCGAAGCGGCCTGCAGTGACCGGCTCGCTCGTGGCCAACCAGTCACCATCACCAACGTTGCCCGCCTGGCCGAGATCAGCCGGCCGGCCCTGTACCGCACTACACCTTGTGCGCGGTCATCGAAGACCACCGCGCCCGGGCCCACGAACCGCGGTCCCTCTCTGGCATCAACGAAGAAGTCGCACACCTTCGCACCGCGCTCGAGGCCGTCTCCGATCGGGTGCGCAACCAAGAGGAACGCATACGCCGTCTCGAACGTCAGCATCACAGCAAAGCGAGCAGCCAATGAACCCGCGGCGCAACAGCCAACTGGACTCGCTCATCGCGGATATCACCGTCGACTGTTACAACGACGACGAACAACTGACGGCGTTTGAGGCCGCGTTTGACAACGACACCACCCTCTCATGCCGCGGCACCGTCATCGGAGAAGAAGTGACGGTCCTCTCCATCGGCATGGCCAACGGCCGGCGAGAGCTCATCGCCACCTGCGAACACCACGGCCGGCGCTACCAAATCGCCCTGCTCGACATCGAACTCGACGGCGACCAGCTACCACAATGCTTGTTGCCGCCTACCGGCGCTGGAACAACCCCTGATCAGTCGAATCAGACCCACACCGCACCCGCTCACGCCCGGATTAACCGGTTAATATCTCGACAACGCCATGATGGAGTAGTTCTTGAGCCGAGTCCAGGTCGAGCTCTTCAACCGCAAGCGATGGAAGACGCGGGTCGAACTTGCCACCGCACTCTTCGAATACCTCGAGATCTTTCACAGCCGCCAGCGGCGGCACTTATCCCTTGGCATGATGACACCGATCGAATTCGAGCTTCGACACCAACCGACGACAGTGGCCTGATTCCATTAATCGGACTCCGCCAAACCCACGGCACCCCAGAGGCTCCACGAAACCCAGGCCGGTTTACATCGGCGGTGAGACGTTGGAGGGGGACGTACAAGAAGCAACGGTTCCGACCACGCCGACAGCGACGCGCACAATGTCAGCCTGTGGCTCAGCATCTGCGGAAATTTAGCCGCCGGCAGACTGTCTCCGTGGTGGATTCGCATAGTGACAGTTAGCGATCGGCAAGCGAACCCCGCGGATAACCCGCTCGCAGCCGACATGATCTGGGGCAGTCCCTCCTTATGGAGGTCGTTACTTATCGGGACAGCGATCACCACCTCAGGAGGGCGTGCCCTCACATGCTCCAGAGCGCCTGGCTGGGTGGTATCCGGCATGGCTCCCATCTCCTCGGTGGCGCAGCCGGAAAAAGTGATTGAAATCACCGGTTGGTGGCCGAAGACCACCATGCCGATCAACCTCGGCCAAGACATGCCTCAACAGCCGAGCCTGCTGCAACAACCTTTCTCCCGTGGCGAGGGATCCTGGCGGCCTCACCCAGCGTCCCCAGGACGCCATTGACAACCAGAACAATTCTGCGTGGCGTGGCGCCGCGGCCTCAACGTCGTTCGTTTTCGCGAGGCTGCAGGCGCTCCACCTTGACCCCCCGGGGCTGCGTCTTTCACGCGCGTCCGCGCACAGGTCGCAGTGGCAACGGCGAGAACGACCTTCGTGAACAAAGGGCCACCTCGCAGATATTCACACGGCCCTGCTCCTTCAGACATGCCGGTCGGGACTTCCAACACCTTCCGCCATTACGAGGCAGCGGACCAAACCAGCTCCCGACTCGAACGCGTAGACCCATTTTTTGCTTGACCGCTCCGCAACGAGGAGCGTAACCTTTCAGCGAGAGTGCTTCACGCCGGAGGCGTCACCTCACTCGGACCGGCCGTCTCGGCCAGGATCGACGGAGGCGAAGCTATGCGGAAGAAAATGGCGCTTCTTGGCGTGTGTGTGATTGCTAGCACAGCAATGGCGGGCGGATTGGCTTACGCCATTACTCCGTCTGCTCAGTCTCCAATCGACGGAAACGGCGCGATTCACGGTTGCTACAGCCCGAAGACTGGAGCGCTCATACTCAACGTGACCGGCGCCTGCCCGGCAAAAGGTGACAAAGATGGTAAACATTCACCCCCCCACCTGACCTGGACGTCTTGACGTGCCCAAACGGTGGCAGGAGGGAACGAGGGACCACCGGCGAATGGTCTCTCTCGTTCGGGTGTGCCACAGACGCGTGCAACGTAGGCGCCGCAGCGCAGCGACGCCGCTTCGTCTCAGGTAGTCCGCGGCGGCATCCACGCCTGGCCGCGGAACAGTTGAGCCAGGGCATCGAGTGCGCCGACGTCGTGCTTTCGTGCCGTCGAGAGGTAGGAGCGGATTGTGGCGAAGTGACGGGCACCGTCGTCGCTTTGGAAGCAGCCGCTGATCTTGTGGTGCAGCTTGGCCATGCGCAACGAGCGCTCCGCTTCGTTGTTGGTCATCGGTATACGCAGATCGCGAGCGAAGCGGGTGGCCTCGACCTTGAGCATCTCGAGGGCGCTGACCAAGTTGAACGACTTGCGCTCGAGGTAGTCGCGCTGGCGTCCGACGGGGGCGGGGTTGGCGAGGAGTCCCGCTTCGACGATGGCGTCGTAACGGGTGAGGAAGTCGGCCAACACCCGCTTCGACAAAGATGTGCGCCCGCCGGCGCGGGCCGCGTGGGCGGCATCGTTCATCTCGGCCAACAACGCGGCCATGTCGATGGCCCAACCCTGGCTCCAGCCGACCCCGACCGCGGCCAGGTCGCGTAAGAGGTGAGAGCCGCAGATGGCATGGTCGGCCTGGTCGTACTTGAAGTACATGGCCAAGCGGTCGTGCACCATGACGCCGCGGTACTCGGGCAGAACCCCGGCCTCATCAGGAGCCGCCTTGCCCCGGGTCGCGCTGGCGAAGAGGTAGGTGTAGAGCACGTCGGAGACCACGTGGAACCACCACTTCTCTCTCCGCACCTGGTCAGAGGTCTCGTCGACGTGGACGAGGGGGGCAGCGGAGAGCCGAGCGCGCACCACGTTCATGAACCCGACCAGTCCGCCCGCGGCCTCTTTGGCCAAGGAGGCGACGAACCCGGTGGACACCTCGGCCCCGAGCATGGTCGACATGGCGTCGGCCACCCGCTCGACCGAGAGGTGCTGGCCGAAGAGCAGGTACAGCGCGGCGGCCCGGACGTTGGGCCCGTAGCTGGTGGGTGCGGTGGCTTCTTTGGGGAATGTTGCCTTGGTCAGCATCCCGCAGCTGCACCGCTTGGAGAAGGCGCGGTGTTCGGTGCAGATGAGGACCGGCTCGAGCGTGTCGAAGACCTGGCGTCGCTCGATCCCCTCGACGAGGGCTGCCGCGAGGTCCTCCCCACACGAGGCGCACGTCGTCGCTTCGTGCTCGACGACCACATCAGGACAAGAGACGACGGCGAGGTTCTTTCCCGCCGCGCCCGGTTGTTTGCCGCGACGCCGGGCGACCTCGTCCTTGCGCTGCTCCTTGGCCTCGGCCCGGCGCTCGGCTCGGGTCTTGGTCGCCTCGGCCTGGTCTGCGGGCGAGTCGCTCGACGGGGGACGCGACGAGTTCTTCGAGCTCTGGTTGATGCGCGCCTCGAGCTCGGCGATCATGCGGGTCAGCCTTTCGATCTCTTGAACTTGCACTGCGTTCTCGGCCCGCAGCAATTCGATCTGCGCCTCGAGCTGCTCTCGGCTTGCATCCGACATGCCCGAAATTCAAGCCACATCGATGTGACTTCGCGAATCGCGAGGTCAGGGGCACATTTCAGCGTGCAGGAGATCAAGCAGGTGAATGGTTACCAAAGATGCGATCACTTGGAACCAACTAGCCCAGTTCTTCAGCGCGTCCGGCAGCTACATCGTGCCGGCGGGCGTTAGCCAGGTTGAGATCACGGCCATCGGGGCTGGTGGTGGTGGTGGGGGTGGCCTCGGCGTGCAGGCAGGTGGAGGGGGCGGGCAGGGCGCATCGGTCTCAACCGTGGCGAACGTCACCGCTGGAGCCACGCTCACAATCAACGTGGGTCAAGGTGGATTTGGCGGCCCGGGCTCAAACGCCTGTGGCGCGTCCACTGCCGGTTCCCCAGGCGGTGCCACCACGCTGACGGTGGGTGCCACGACGTTGGCGAACGCACTTGGTGGTAGTGGAGGTGGTGGCGGAGTTTGCCACAACGACGGAGCGGGGGGATCGGGGGGAACCGCAGCAGCGGTCGCAGGCGTGTCGACCGTCACGGCATCGTCAGGCTCTGCAGGATCGAATGGCACCGGCGCCGGGAACTGCTCGGTGGGCAATGACATCGGGGGAGCCGGTGCGGGCACAGCAGGCGTCGCCGCTTCGGGCGGTTTTGGAGCGAATGGTGCGTGCACTGGCTCTCCTCCCGCCGGCGCCTCGGGGAACAGTGGTTATGTGGAGATACTTCCCTCGTAACTTTTCAATGCTGCCTTTCACGGATCGTCACGAGCGTGCTCAAAGCGCAATCGATTCACTCATCCCGTACCGAGCAGCCGTCGAGAACAGGCGAGCCCGTGCCAGGGCCGCTTTGCCCTCGGTCACGATTCCGGTGAACTGCTGGAGCAGGACGCCATGATGTGCGGGTGCGGGGTTCTCCGCCAGCATGTGGTTGAGCGTCTTCCAGGGTCCATTGGGGGTCCGAGGATGCGTCGATTGGTTCGAAAACGTCCCGACGTTCTGGCAGGGTCCATGGTTCCCTGCCCCACAAGCTGAGGGATGTCAGCGTGTATTGCGCCGGGATCGCCTGCACGTTGGGCGCGTCCTCCACTCCGTTGACCAGTGTCCCACCGAGGCAGAGCCCAACGATGGACGATGTAGCACCCCAACAGCCAACCGGCCTCGCCTGCGATCACCGACAAGACGATGACGAGCGCCAAATTGAGATTGCCCTGACTGGCTGCCGCCGCGCCGGCTGCAAGAACCACGCTGCCGACCATCGGCATGCCCGCCCACCGATGCAATGACAGCCACGAACAGGATTGCGCTAGGTAGGGCACAGGCGTCGTCACGGCTCGCCAACCTTGCAGAACGGCTGCTACGAGTGACCTTCCCCCGTTGGCCGGACACCTCGAATAGGAGGTAGTCATGCCAACGGTGACAGAGAAGAATCCTGAGCCGGTCAAACGCCGGGGTAGGTATCCCAAAGAGTTCCGCCGAGACGCGGCGTCCCTGGTCATCGACCAGCACCGCACGATCTCCGATGTGGCCCGTGAACTGGGCCTTGTCGAGCAGACGCTGGGCAACTGGGTGCGCCAAGAACGCATCGACCGCGGGGAGCGCGAGGGGACGACGACTGAGATCCGCGAGGAGAACGCCCGGTTGCGCCGTGAGGTCAAGCGCCTGACCATCGAGCGGGACCTGTTGAAAAAAGCAATGGCCTTTTGGGTGAGGGAGTCGGACCGGTGTCGCGTTATCACTGGATCGACGCCCGAAAGGCCGAGGACTTCCCTGTCGCCGCGGCGTGCGCCGTGGCCGAGGTCTCCGCCTCGTCCTATTACGACTGGGTGGCCAAGGTGACCACCGGTCCAACAGGCGCCGAGTGGGACGAGGCGCTCCTCGTCAACGAGATCTACGAGATCCACTTGGGCCACGACGACACCCATGGATCGCCGCGCATGACCGACGAGCTCACCCGGCGGGGCTACTGCGTCAACCACAAGCGCGTCGAGCGCCTGATGGCGATCTACGGCCTCTACGCCCAAGACGGCCGGCGCAAGAAGTGTCGGACCACCATTCCCGACCTCAGCGCCCCGCCGCTGCCCGACCTGGTCAAGCGGGACTTCTCGCTCGGCGCTCCGGGGGTGCGGTCCTGTGGCGACATCACGTATGTGCCGACGGCGGAGGGCTGGCTCTACGTAGCCGACGTCGAAGACATCGGCTCTCGTCGCATTCTCGGCTTCGCTCTGGCCGATCACATGCGCACCGAGCTGGTGGCCAGCGCCATGGACATGGCCGTTGAGACGAGGGGCGGCGACGTCGCCGGCATGATCTTCCACCACGATTATGCCGAAGTTCGCGTTAAGCCGAAGAATCGTCCATTGGCCTGTGTCTGAGGTTTGTTCGGCTGATTCCTCGGCTTAACGGTTCGCTGTTATCGCAGACTGTAGAGGACCTCGAGTGTGTCATCGCTGAGCTCTTCGCACGCCACGGCTGTGATCGCGGGGGTGGCCGCGTTGATGGCCTCTCGCATCATGTCCAAGGTCGCGAAGGCGTAGAACGCTGCGGTGGTCGAGGCGTTCTCGTGGCCGAGGAGGCGCATGATGATGGGTAGCGGTATGCCCTGCTGGTAGAGGTCCATGGCCTTGGTCTTGCGCAGCATGTGGCAGTGGACCTTGCACGGAATCGAGGGGCAGGTGCTGCGTGCGGTTGCGGCGGCTTCCTTCAGCACAGCCGAGACGGTGTCGACCGAGAGCTGGGTCGGCTGCCCGTGGTGCAGGCTGTAGAAAAGCGGGCGCCTGGCAGGCAGTTTGGCCCGGTCCGGATGGAACTCGTCGAGATAGACGCGCAAGTGCTCGATTGTCTTGGCGGTCAGCGGGACGGTGCGGGTCTTGCTCCTCTTGCCGGTGAGGCTGAGATGGCCCGGCGCGCCAAGATGGAGGTCTTGGAGGGTTAGGCCGGTGATCTCGCCGACGCGCGCCGCGGTGTCATAGAGCAAGATGAGCAACATCCGATTCCGGCGCGACTTGCCCGTTGTCCCGCTGGACGCGCCGAGGACAGCTTGGGTCTCGGTGCCGCTGAGGTACTCGATCGGTGTTCGCGGGCTAGCTGGTGGTTTCAGGGTCTTGGCTGCCTGGCTCAGCGCGACCAACGTGATGTCCTCCTGTGCTGCGTAGGCCAGGAACGCTTTCATGGTGCTGAGCCGCAGCGCAATCGTTCGGGGCGCGTAGCCCCGGTGCTCGAGCATCCAGGCCAGCCACGCCTTGAGGTATCGGCGCTCGAAGTGCTCGAAGCTGACGTGGGTGCGATCGATGTGCTCGATCTGGGTGAGGTAATCGAGGAAGCATTCCAGGCTGATTCGGTAGGCCTCGATCGTCTTGGGCGTGAGCCCTTGGACTTTGGGCATGTAGCCGTGGAGGTAGTCCCTGGCGAAGCTGAAGAAGTTCGGGGCGTCGGTGTTCGGGTCGCGTTTCATCAGAATCCGACCTCGGGCAGGACCCATCCACCCTGGCGGGTGATGTCGGCGTAGGCGTCCATGAAGTCCGGAGAGGTGTGGACGTAGTAGTAGGTCGATTCCAAGGTGGCGTGCCCCATGTAGCGCGACAGGTAGGGCAACAGCGCAGCGACGTCCTTTCCGTCCCTCATCCACCGTTCGATGTTGGCGTAGGCGAAGTGGTGGCGGAAGTCGTAGGGCCGCGGTGGCGTGCCGCCGTTGGGTCGTGTCAGCTGGGCCTGGTCCCAGATTCGGTTGAACACCGTCCCGACCGATGTCCCTGTGACCGGGCGGCCGGTGGAGGAGACGAAGAAGGTCTGACGTCTCGAGAAAGGTTGGCGCGATGCCCGATCGCAGGCGTTCACGACGTCGAGGACCTCCCGTGTCAGGGGCAGCCTGCGGCTTCGCTTGCCTTTGGAGCACACGACGTCGATGTGCCCAGCGGCCAGGTCGACGTGCTCGCGCAGCAGTGCTCGGGCCTCGCCGGTTCTCATCCCGCAGCAGTGCATCAGCGCGAAGAAAGCCTCCGCCTGCCACTTCCAGGGGGACTGAGCATCAAGGCGAGCCGCGGCGGCGAAGAATGACTCGATCTCGTGTGCGCTCAGGAGATAGGGGTGGGCCGGAACGAACGGTGCCTTCCAGCGCTCCGACAGCACGTAGGCGTCCGTGTTCTCGTGGGCATGCAGCCATCGGCCAAAGTCGCGGATATAGGACATCCACGACCGGTAGCGGCCTGAGCGGGCCAACTGCTCGCGCACCCATCCTTCGACGGTGTCGCGGTCGAAGACCCGCCGGTCGTGCTCGGTGCAGTAGGCGTCGAACCTCTTCAGATACCAGATCCGCGAAGACCCGTAGCACCCCATCTTCTCCTTGAACTCGAGGTAGGCATCCAACTGGGGGGTGAACACGCTGGTGAAGCCGTGGGCGCTCATGACCGGGCACCTTCGGGCAAAGGGAGCACACACTCGAGCAGGCGGTGCTCGTCGACGCTCATGTAGGTGTTCGTCGACTCGGGGTCGGCGTGCCCGAGCACCGCCGAGATCGTCGGCAGCCCAACCCCGGCGCGCAGCAGCCGGGATGCGGCACTGTGACGTAAAAGACGGGTCCGGGCCTTTACGTTGGACAATCCGGCCCTCGAGAACGTGTCTACTGTCACCCGGTAGATGGAGGCGTGGTCGGCCAGGCCGACGTGCGGCGCCTTCGATCGCAAGAACACGTGATCGTCGCCCGAGTCGGGCCGTTCGTCGACGATGTACTCGGCGAGGCGGGCTGCCACCAGCGACGCCAGCGGCAAGGTCAGGGGGTTTTTGGTCTTCTGCTGGATGATCCCGATCGTCTTGGCATGCCAGTCGATGTCGCCCAGTCGTAAGCCCGCGATGTCGCAGGCTCGCATCCCTGTCGTCAGCGCGAGCAGAGTGATCGCCGCATCCCGAGCACTGACGATCCCCGACGCGCACGCTTGGACGACCAGCTCCTGGTCCGTGTCGCTAAGAACCGGAAGGATCCCGTGGGATCGTTTGGCGCCGAGCAGACCCAGCGCGTCGACCAGATCGCTGCGCCCGCTGAACTTCAAGAACGGACGGAAGTTCGAGATCACCCAGGGCAAGGACGAGACCGCCCACCTGTCCAACAAGGACTCGAAGAACCCCAGAATGCTGGCGCCGTCAGCGGCGTCCAAACAGCAGCCGCCCTGTGCCTCCAAGAAGACCAGGTAGGCCTGCGCCACCCTTCCATAGGCCGCCCGAGTCTCGGGCGCCAGATCACGATCCTCCATGTCCATCTCCCAGGAGGCAAGCAGCCCGGCGAACTCGCTCGACTGGGGCCGAGCACCCCCGCCGCCGCGTGTACGAGGCGCAAGGTCCACCCGTCCTGTAGTCACGTAGGCATCGAACAGCCCGACCAGTCGGCTGTAGTCGAAGCGTCGCTGCGCACTGAACTGGCCCGTGCGCGGGCTGATAGTCATCGAGGCGAAGCCGGCCCCCAACGAGGGGGTGTAGGCGCCGCCGTGACCATCGACGAAAGCCGACAGTGCCCTGATTGACTTCTCATATTGGCCGATCGTCGACTCCATGTAGTCAGCTGCACGCAGCTCAGCGACGACCGCCGCACCGACCTGTTCCACCGTCGTATCCATGGATCTCTCCTTCACAAGTGTCTGGACACGGCGGACGCTAATGAGGGACCGGCGAACCGTTAAGCCAAGGAATCAGCCGAACAAACCTCAGACACAGGCCAATCGACGATTCTTCGGCTTAACGCGAACTTCGGCATAATCGGTATTAAACCGATTTCGGTTTAACCACGACCGCGGGTCCCAGTACATGTCGCGCGAGTTCCGAGGCCTCTGCGATCGCCACGGCATCGAACAGTCGTCGGGGCGCACCGGGTCGTGCCTGGACAACGCGGTGGCCGAAAGCCTATGGGCCTCCCTCAAGCGTGAGCTCGTGAGCCGCTGTCGCTTCGCCTCGAGGGCCGAAGCGCGTCGGGCCATCATCACCTGGATCAACCACTACAACGCGGTGCGCCTGCATCGTTCGCTCGGAGGAATCCCGCCCATCGAGTGGGAACTGCGCCACTACCGCTCGACGGTCACGACCAGCGCCTAGGCGGCGTGAAACCGTACGCTCAGATCGCCGCAGAGGCCCGCAAAGCAACCGGGTCGCACCAACCACCGGGCACATCGCGCCCATCAAGACGTACCATCAACCCAACATCAACCTGTCCGGCTGACGGGGGAAGGCCAGAGCGAGGAACAGCAGTCAGCGACTTACTCGGCGCCGTAATAGAGGCCCACGGAGGTCTTGAGTGTTGGCACGAACTGGACGCGGTTTCTGCGCATCTGGTCCAGGGCGGTGCCCTCTGGGATGTCAACGGCCAGAGAGGATCTTCGAATTGAGGCCTTCTGCAGCAGCATTCGTGATGCGGGCGGCGGAGAAGTATTTGAGCACCCTGTAGAGGTGGCGCTTGATCATGTATGCGACGTCGATGACGGGTTGGATTCGCGAGTGCGTGGCCCAGAAGAACCACTGCTTGTTGAAGTTGGTCGCCAGCCGAGTCGGTGGTAGTCCCGAAGCGCTGTGAAGCTGATCAAGTCTTAAACGTGTTTGTAACCCGTGTCACGGCGGAGCCCACGGCCGCCGACCTGGTGGGCGTGCAAGGCGATTGAGCATCAGTCCGATCATCGCCCACTTGACGAACGCCTCGTGCGTCTCGGGCAGCCGCTCGTAGTCGCGTACCAGTCGGCGCCAGCGCATGAGCCAGGCCAACGTGCGCTCGACCACCCAGCGCCGAGGCAGGATGGCAAAGCCGCGTTGGTCCTTGGGTTTGGAGACGATCTCGAGGGTCATCGTCCAGTAGCGCCGGGCCCGCACGACGAGTCCACCGGCATAGCCGCCGTCGGCGAAGACGTGACGCAGCCGGGGATACCAGCCGTGCGCCGCCTTGAGCGCGTCGACGCCGCCGTCGCGATCTTGCACCGAGGCGGCGGTCACCACCACGACGAGCAACAACCCGAGCGTGTCGGTCACGATATGGCGCTTTCTTCCCTGTACTTTCTTCCCGGCGTCATAGCCGCGAGTGTCCTTTCCGACGGTGTCGGCCCCACGCAAGGACTGCGAATCGATAATCCCGGCACTGGGTTCGGAAAAAAAGAAGAGAGATATACAGGGTTAACACGTACTATGGCGCAGCGCCAGTCATTCTTACTTCGCCCTACTACGGAGATGGGACAGCGAATGCCGAGGTCAACGCCTGGAACTCGATTGTCAAGGTGGTGGCGGCGAGTTCAGACGTGACTGAACTCGACCTCAATGCCTTGCTCGATCCCAGCGGCTCGTATGCGAGCTCCGTCGATGGCATCGAGGTCAGAACATCGGACGGTGTTCATCTCACGAGTGATGTAGTGACCGAGCTCATCGATCCCTGGCTCCTCCCGATAGTCGAGAAACTGGATTTGTCTGTGCGGTAACAAGCCCCTTTTTTGCAGCCCAGCTGGCCCGACCACCCCGGTGCCCGTAGGTCAGCACTAGCCTCGCGGTGATCAGGTCGTACACGCATTCATAGGGAATGTGCGAAGGGACTTCGCCAACGTTCAGCCGCGCCTCCGCTCCGCCTGGCGAGAGAGCCTGCCTAGCGGACGTGAGTACTGGTACGTGGACGGGCCCCACGAGCTCTGTCCAAGGGTGCCTTACTGTGCGGGAAGGAGAGGGATCGTGAGGGAGCCTGAGGGGATCGCAACGCCGCCACCCGGAATGTCCTCTCCGACCCAAAAGCCTTGATTTGTCCTCTCGGCGTCGAGCTGCACTTTTCCTTGTTGTCATCTGCCAGTCTGCGGTGGCGCGGCCGGTAGTTGCACCGTGACACAGAGCCCGCCAGCGGCCCGGGGGGTGAGGGTGAGTGTTCCGTCGTGGGCTTGGGTGATGCTTTTGACAATCGCCAGACCGAGGCCGACACCTACGTGGTCGGTGCGAATGCGTTCGGTACCGCGCTGAAATGGCTCGACAAGCGTCGTAACTGCCTCTGTGGTGAGCCTCTTGCCGGTGTTCTCGACTTTGAGCACGACGATGTTGGGGTGAGCGCTGGTTGCGACCCACACGGTGCCCCGTTTGGGCAGATTGTGGACGATCGCGTTGTGCACGAGGTTCGCAGTCAACTGCATCAGGAGGGCGTGTGAGCCCATTGTGGGGGTGATGTCGCCGGAGGTTTCAATCGTGACGCCCCGCGTGTCTGCCAGGGGGAGGAGTGTTTCAGAGGCTTCTTCGGCCATGAGGGACAGGTCGACGTGTTCTGGGGTGAAGCACTTCTGTTCGGAGCGGCTGAGCAGGAGCAGTGCTTCGGTGAGGTCGATCGCTCGGGTGTTGAGGTGGTGGAGGCGGTCGACGAGCTCGCTGTTCTCGCGGTTGGGATCGTTGCGGGCCACGTCGAGAAGGGTCTGGGTGATCGCGAGTGGGGTGCGAAGTTCGTGGGAGGCGTTGGCGGCGAATCGCTGCTGTTCGGCGACGTGCGATTCGAGCCGGGCGAGCATGGCGTCGAAGGCGTCGGCGAGGTCGCGGAACTCGTCTTTGCGGCCCGGTAGCGCGATTCGGTGGGAGAGGGTGCCGGTCCCGGCCGTGCGGGTGGCGTCGGTGATGCGAGCGAGGGGGGCGAGCATCCGGCCGGCGAGGAGCCACCCTCCGAGGAGACCGAATACCAGCAGGAATACCCCCAAGATGGCCGCGGCCGGAGCGAAATCGCGCAAGAGACCGCCGCGGCCGGGCGATACGAAGACGGAGGTGCCGTGGACGAGGACCGTCTCACCCCTGGGCACGTATCGCAGGAGGAACACCCACACGGCGCCGAGTAGCAAGCCGCCAGCGATCATGAGGAAGCCGGCGTAGCTGAGGGTGAGTTTGAGGCGAATGCTCCAACCAGCGGCTCTATCCAAGGTCTTCTCCCTCGCGCCCGGTATCTGGTTTGGTGTCGATGCGGTAGCCAACGCCGGCCACGGTGGTAATGACCCAGGGTTCGCCGAGGCGTTTTCGCAGTGCCGAGACGGTGATGCGCACGGCGTTGGTGAACGGGTCTGCGTTCTCGTCCCACGCCTGCTCTAAGAGTTCTTCGGCGCTGACGACGCCGCCGTCGGCGGCGACGAGGACTTCGAGCACGGCGAACTGCTTGCGGGTGAGCGCGACGTAGTGGCCGTCTCGGTAGACCTCGCGGCGGAACGGATTTAGACGAAGGCCGGCGATCTCTTGCACGGGTGGCCGGTTGTGGGCGCGGCGACGGTCGAGGGCTCGAAGACGGAGTACGAGCTCTCGGAGCTCGAACGGCTTGGTGAGGTAGTCGTCGGCGCCGAGTTCGAACCCGGAGGCCTTGTCGTCGAGCCGGTCGGCGGCGGTGAGCATCAGGATGGGCATGCCGCTGGCGGAGGCGACGATGCGTTTGGCGATCTCGTCGCCGGAGGGGCCGGGGATGTCGCGGTCGAGGACGGCGATGTCGTAGGCGTTGATGCTCAGCAGATCCACGGCGGTATCACCGTCACCGGCGATGTCCGCCGCGATCGCTTCCAGGCGTAGACCGTCGCGGATGGCTTCTGCCATGTAGGGCTCGTCCTCGACAATCAATACACGCACATTCAGGTCATTCTACCCGCCGGAACATATCGTCGGCGTATCGAGAAACACATACGTGCTGGCAACATCACGCTGGCTTGACTGGAGGCATGACCTACAGCGAGCCGGCCCAAGTTGCAGGTGACAGTCCTTCGAAGCGACACCCTGAACGCCGGGTTGTGTCGAAACGAGGAATCAAGCGTCCTTCGCACCTGTGGGCGGCCGCGGCCGTGGCCCTGGGAATCAGCATCGCCGGCTGCTCGGGCGGATCGACGGTCCCGACCGCCG
Source organism: uncultured Acidimicrobiaceae bacterium (assembly GCA_963828505.1). Classification (GTDB taxonomy): domain Bacteria; phylum Actinomycetota; class Acidimicrobiia; order Acidimicrobiales; family RAAP-2; genus Bog-473. Next base: position 212,854 of record CAWHFM010000021.1, on the reverse strand, counting down.
GCTCGCAGCCGAACACGACCGCCGCACCGACGGGAGGATCAGGTTCGTCGGGGTCGTCGACGCTCGCCGAGGCTGTGGCCTACTCCCAGTGCATACGCAGCCACGGTGTCCCGAACTTCCCCGACCCGGTACAGACCCCCGCCGGAGGCTACGGGTACAGGACCGCCGGAATTGACCCGAACTCGACTGTTTTTCAAGGGGCCGTCCAAGCCTGCAAGGCCTTGCCGTCTCCGTGGAACTCCACCGGCCAGCAGCTCTCCCCCGCCCAACAGCAGGCGTGGTTGAACTGGGCCAAGTGCATCCGCTCCCACGGGGGGCCGGATTTCCCCGACCCGACGTTCTCGGGCAGCGAAGTGCACGACTCGGGCGTCGGCTCGAGTTCGCCACAGCTGCAGTCGGCGATGGACGCCTGCAAGTCGCAGACGCCGTCCGTCGGTGGTCTTGGCGGGTGACCGGCAACTGCAGGCCAGAGTCTGAGCAGCTCGTCGCCTCCGCCGAGGGCGCGGAAGAGGCGATGTCCAACCCAGAGCGGGGCGAAGGTGGCTGCGGTCCAGCTCGCAGGTTTGAGCCCTCCCTTGGCACCGGAGGGAGCGGCGACAACACCGCCACCGATCTTGAGACGGCGGTGAAGTTCGCCCAGTGGGCGCGCGACAACGGTATGAAGGACTTCCCGGACCCCACCTCAGATGGTCCCCTCGTCGACATGAGTCGAATCCCATCCGCCGCAGGGACGGGTGCTCGGGACATCTCGGGGTTCCTGGCAGCAGCGGATGAGTGCACCGCTATCGACTCGGCCGAGCTGGGGCAGCGGATCCAGTGACGAGGAAGTCTTGGGTCCTGGCGGGAGCAGTCGTCCTGGTTGTCGCTGTCGCCACCGGCGTGGTCGTCATGTCCAGTGGGAAGCAAGCGACCTCTGCCGCACAGGAGCCGCCGCCGAACACGGTGAAGGTGGCAAAGAGGGCGCTCTCGGCCATGGTCTCCGTGGATGGAACCCTGACCTATCAGGTGCAATCAGACGGTTCGCCATATTCGGTGATCAACCAGGCCAGCGGGACATACACCGAGTTGCCCGTGCCCGGCCAGGTGATCTCTCAGGGTCAGGTGCTCTACCGGGTGAACGACGGCCCCGTGGTGTTGCTGTATGGCTCGACACCTGCCTATCGGACCCTGTCGGCCGACGACACCGGCGCCGACGTGGCAGAGCTCAACGCTGATCTGGTCGCGCTCGGTTACGCCACGGCAGCCCAGTTGAATGCAACTTCCTCCTTCTTCGGGTCGGCCACCACCACGGCCGTGGAGAAGCTCCAAGCCGCCCTGCGGACGACCCAGAACGGCACGCTCAGCCTTGGCCAGGTGGTGTTCCAACCCATCGCAGTGCGCGTGACGACCCTGTCAGCCCCGCTGGGGGGAACGACCCAGAGCGGCCAGGCGGTGATACAGGCCACCTCGACGACTCGCCAGGTGGAGGTTGCGTTGGGCGCCTCGCAACAATCCGACGTGGCGGTCGGGGACAAGGTGACCATCACACTGCCCAACAACCAGACGACTCCAGGTGTCGTCTCCTCGGTGGGAACGGTAGCCACCTGCCCCTCGAGTTCGGCGTCCGGCGGGTCGAGCTCCAACTCAGCTGCGCCGGGAACGGACAACTGCTCCTCGGGCAGCTCGGGGACCACCACCACCCCGACTATCACTATGGACGTCACGCCATCCGACCCGCCCGCCACGGGCCCGTGGGATCAGGCTCCGGTGCAAGTCACCGTTAGCACCGCCGGTGTGCCCAGCGGCCTGGTGGTGCCGGTGACCGCGCTGCTGGCCCGGTCCGGTGGTGGCTACGCCGTCGAGGTCGTCGACCCAAGGGGGATCCACCATCTCGTGTCGGTCTCGCTCGGACTGTTCGACGATGCCGACGGGCTGGTGCAGGTCACGAGCTCGGGTCTCGCCGCCGGCCAAGCAGTGGTAGTCCCGACCATATGACCGACGCGTCGCCGCACCCGCTCGACCACCCCTCAGTCGTCGGCAATGGCTCCGCCACTGACGCCGCACAGGTTCCGGTGCTCGAAGTCGACTCCGTGACGAAGAGCTACTCCGGCGAGCCGCCCGTCCAGGCCCTACGCGGGGTCAACATCGCCATCGGCCAGGGCGAGTTGGTCGGGATCGTCGGCCCGTCGGGCTCGGGCAAGACGACCCTGCTCCAGCTGATGGGCACCCTCGACCGGCCCACCAGCGGCCGCGTGCGGATCAACGGGCTAGACGTCGCCACTATGGCCGACGACGACGTGGCCTACCTGAGGGCCACCCGGATCGGGTTCGTTTTCCAGCAGTTCTTCCTGGCCGAGTACTCAACGGTGTTGGACAACGTGGCCGACGGGCTCCTCTACGCGGGCATCCCCCTCAAGCAACGCCGCCAGCGGGCCCGCGAAGCCCTCGATCTGGTAGGCATCGGCACCAGGCCTACCGCCCGCCCGACCCAGCTCTCTGGCGGGCAACGACAACGGGTCGCAATCGCCCGAGCCCTGGTCGGCCAGCCCGACATCGTTCTGGCCGACGAGCCGACCGGGAACCTCGACCAGGTAACCGGACAATCCATCCTGGCCCTGATCGACCAGCTCCACCGGGCTGGCTCGACCATCGTGGTCATCACCCACGACCAGGCCATCGCCGAGCGCATGCCACGCACGGTCGAGATTCTCGACGGCTATGTCGTGGTCGACACTGGCCTCGCTGCGGGCACCGACCCTCGTTTCCCACGCACTCGCCTTCCTCAAGCCCCTACCCATGCACCGCAGACTGCGTCGGACGCGCTCGTCGGCGAAGAGCTCCTGTGACCGCCGCCACCACCCTGGCTCGTAGGCGGTTGCAGATATCCGACCTGACCCGGCTCTCCACCGTCGGACTGCGAACCCGCAAGCTGCGGGCCGGGCTGTCCGCTCTCGGTATCGCCATTGGCGTAGCCGCCATCGTCGCCGTACTCGGCCTCTCGTCCTCGTCTCAGGCCGGACTGCTTAGTGAGATCAACCAACTCGGCACCAACCTGCTCACCGTCAGCAACGGGCAGAGTGTCACTGGCGCCCCAGCCGAGCTGCCCATCACGGCACCAGCGATGATCGGCCGGATCCCCGGTGTGCAGCAGGCGCAGACCACCGGGGCGATCGGCGGCGTCAACGCCTACCGCAACCCCTACATCCCCTCAATCGACACCAACGCCTTGACCATCCAAGCCGCATCCCTCGACCTCCTCCCGGTGGTCGCCACCAGCGTCGCCCAGGGCCACTACCTCAACGAGGCAACCGCCCGAGAACCCGTCGCTGTCCTCGGCGCCGCCGCCGCGCAGCGCCTCGGGATCGACCGCGTCTACCCCGGCGAACGAATCTGGATCGGCGGCGACTGGTTCTACGTGGCCGGCACCCTCAAACCGGCCGTGCTCGCCTCTGCCATCGACTCCTCCGTCCTGGTCGGCTACCCCGCGGCAGAGAAGTACCTGGGCTTCGACAGCCATCCCTCCACTGTCTACGTGCGCGCCCAAGACGACCAAGTCAACAGCGTCGACGACCTTCTCGCCGCCACCGCAAACCCCGAAAACGCCAGCGAGGTCGACGTCAGCCAACCCTCCTCCGCCCTGGTCGCCCAGGCGGACGCGAAAAGCGCCCTCAATGGCCTGTTTCTCGGCCTCGGCGCCGTCGCCCTGCTGGTCGGCGCGGTCGGTGTCGCCAACATCATGATCATCTCCATCCTCGAACGCCGCTCCGAGATCGGACTACGCCGCGCTCTCGGCGCCACCAAAGGCCACATCCGCACTCAGTTTCTCTGCGAAGCCGTTCTTCTCGGCCTCATTGGCGGCGTCGTCGGCGTTGCCCTCGGCGTCGTGTCCACGTCTGTGTACGCCCACACCAAAGGCTGGGCCACCGTCGTGCCACCAGAAGCCTGGCTCGGCGGCTTCGCCGCTTCCCTGATCATCGGCGCGGTCGCCGGGCTCATGCCAGCCCTGCGTGCCGCGCGGATGTCACCCACCCAGGCGCTGTGGAGCGTGTGAGCCCCTGGCGCTTCGACTGATTTGCCACGAATTGAGCGGAATGTCGCCGACCACCTGGACGATCTCGTATCTTGGGTTCTCGACGGCTGCCGGTCACCACAAAGGTACGCCATTACCCCGAAAGCCGCCGGGTAGGACGGAGTATTCTCTACGGGCCGTGCCGCGAACCCCGGTCAGACATGCGGGCTCGGAGTTCAAGGGTCCGCACAATCCCCACCCTCCCGGGCCTTCGAGTGGATCGAGGTGGCTCGCTGCTCGCGCTGTCGGTTTTGCTCTCACATTTGCCGTCTGGCCGGTCCGGCGTAGCACGATCTGAACGTTATGAGCCGAGCCCGAGTGGAACGACAACAACTCAACCGGGACGAAGAACGTCGTTTGATTCACCGGTGGGTCACGCCACCGAGCAGGGGACTCGGGGACGGATCGCTCGCTCGGCGTCCGACGCAGATGCAGGCCGGCCGATCATCCCGTGGGCTCGATTCGGCGGTCTCCCCACGTAGGCCGCAGCGGCCGTCGTCGGTTAGGGAGCCCCCTTCAAGCTCCGAGATGCGTCGGGCGAGCCGTGCGCGGTCGCGCCGGCCGGGCAAGTCACTGCGCCGCTTCGGGCTCATCCTCGGGGCCGGCGCGCTGGCAGTCGTTCTGGTAGTGACCGTGCAGAGGGTGTTCGCGACCACTGACTCTTTCACGGTGCCGAGCGAGGCCACACTTGCCGCCTTGAGCGTGCCTCAGCGTATCGTGGCCGTCGCCCAAAGCCAGGTCGGTTACAGCACCGAGCCGTCGAGCTCCTACTGCAACAAGTTCAGCGCCTACTGGAACGCCGGCACGGTGGGCTGCCCGAGCGGCGAGGAGTCCGAGAAGTGGTGCGCCGACTTCGACGCTTGGGCCTGGCAGAAGGCCGGCGTGCAATTCACATATGGCTACGGCCCGGGAGAGATCAACGGCGGCGCCGTCAGCTTCTACGAGTGGGGCGTCGCCAATGGCGAGTGGCACCCGGTGACGAGCGGATACGTCGCTTCGCCCGGGGACGTGGCGGTCTACGGTCTCTCGCTCGGGGCAAGCCCGTCGGCTGTGCATGTGGCGATCGTCACCGACGACGCGTTTGGCCAGTCCGGTCCGAACGTGGTGAACGGGGATGGGGATCGGACTGGGTTCTCTGTCGTCGAGACCGGGACTGACCAAGTGATGGCCGACTCCGCCAACGGCGACTCCACCTTGGCCGGCTACGTCAGCCCGCCCTACTACAGCGCTTCTCGGTAGCGGGGACCGCGATAGCGCGACGTGTCCGGGGATTTGAGTCTGAATCCCTATCGGCGCCGGGTCGACGATGCCCTGTCGCTCGCCGAAGAACGTGATGTCGAGCAGCGAACGTGCGCCAAGCGCTCGGGATCGTGACCGCTGCCAACCGGGCGTTACCACGATCAGTGAATGGGCCCGAACAGTGTTTGTCCGGCGTGACCTTACGTGACCTTATCGAGAGGGAACCTGAGGAAACCTGAGGGAATCTCAACCCCGGTACCAGGAAGGTCCTCGAGTTCGAGTCCCTTCACCTCCACCAAAGGTCTAAATCAGAGGGCCAAGGTGGGATCCCCGAGAATCCCGACCTTCGTGGGCGTGATCTTGTCGGTCAGTCACAGTTGTCGCCTGGCAACAACATCGCGGCGCCTCAGGGCAAGTTTTCATTTCGGTTCAGCCCTGCCGTGATCCTTTGCTGCCGTCGCTATGAGTTATCCATGCGGAGCGCGGCCGCATGGCGTCCTGGTAGAGCCGTGTCGCATGGCTGCCGCTCGCGGGTCGGCGGGAGCAACCGCCGTCGAATGGCCACCATCAGCTGCCGTTGCTGCCGACACTCGAATAGGTCAAGACCGACTCCTATCGGTGACTCTGCTCTCGTTTCGGCCTGCGAGTGTCCAGTCAGAGGCCCGCAACGACGCTACGAATTATCATTTCCAGGAACTTGGCTTCGATCTGTTCTCGTGAGAACCAGCGGCGGTAAAAGAGCGGCCCAAGCAGAGCGGCGGCGATGGCATTGCGATCAGCTGTTGACGGGATCTCTCCCCTAAGAGCTGCTCGGTCGAGCGCCGTTCGCAGCGGCGCAGCGTGGCTGCGTTGGATTCTGCTGTGGATATCGGCAAACGCGGGATCGTGTTCAGCGGCATCGACGATCGAAGGCACGATTGACGACCACCGCGCTGTCGCGAGCAGCTCGGCGATGTCCGTCAAGATTGCCCAGCAGTCCCCTTCGAGCGAACCGGTGTCGGGGGGCGGTTCTTCACCGTCGGTCATCCGAGAACAAGCGTCGATGACGAGAGCAGAGCGGTTGGGCCAGTGCCGATAAATGGTGGTCTTCGCTACCCCCGAACGTCGAGATACTTCATCGATAGTGAGTTCGTCTAGCCCGGCCTCTGTTAGTAGGTCGAGAGTTGTCGTTAGGACGCGCTCGCGGGAAACGACGACACGGGGGTCGAGTGCCTCTGAGCGCGCGAGCGCCGCTCGGCTCTCGCTAGAGCTCGTCTTCGCCATGGAGAACCTCGTCCTTCGCTATTGACGATACCACTACGCTACGGTATCGTAGCGATACGAGCAACCATCACATACGAGAGGAGGGCGACACCATGGACTTCACCTCAATCCGCATGATCAGCGACGATCTAAAGCCGGTGGTCGACTTCTACGAGCAGGTCACCGGGGTCCCCGCTGTCTGGCCAGCGCCTGTCTTCGCTGAGGTGCACCTGCCGTCTTGCACCATCGCATTTGGCCAGACGCAGACGGCGCAGCTCTTCAACCACTCGGCACGGCCAGCGGACAACCACTCTGTGATCATCGAGTTCCTCGTCGACGATGTGGACAAAGAATTCGAGCGGCTCAAGACCATTGTCAGCGAGTGGGTGCAGGAGCCAACCACCATGCCCTGGGGGAACCGCTCGATCCTGTTCCGCGATCCCGACGGCAACCTCGTCAACCTCTTTACTCCTATTACCGAGGAAGCCATCGAGAGGTTCAGCGGGGCGAGAGCGGGAACTCAAGCTGCCGCAAGGTAGGCGCTCCTCGATGCTTGCGCGAGCGGAGCAGGTTGGATTGGCAGCTCGCTCCGCGCGAAAAAGACGGCTCCGAAGTATCGGAAGTGTTCCAGAAGGGGCAAGGCGTCACATCCCAGGAGCTCGTACCCTGGCCTCGGGTGGCGAACCATCCGGTTAACCTCGATCGCCGGCCGCCGTCGAGAAGCGCAGGACGACCTCGGTCTCGGTCCCCGGCTGAAAGACGGCCGCCTTGGTGTGGCGGCTCGCGTCCTGGGTTACCACGAAGTTGCCAAGGGCACCGCCACCCTTGGCGTGCGGTTGGCGCTCAGGGATCCGCTCCCGGTTGAAGTTGGCCATCTGCTCGATGAGGTAGAAGTCCTGCAAGAGGACGGGCCCGTCGGGACCGACGGTGAGCGAGTGCTGTCGCACACACGCTCGTCGTTATCGCCTGGCACATTCTTGCCTACGACGACATCACCTGCGTGGAACTCGGTCCCGACTGGTTCGACCGCCGCCACGAGACAGAAGCCCACGTCAGGCGCCTTGTCCACCAACTGGAGCGACTCGGAATGCAAGTCGAGATCAAGCCTGTTGTCCGTGGCCAGTTTTCAGTCCCCGCTTTTGGCCACCAGAAGTCCCCACCCCTCGGGATGAGTTTTCAGGTTCGTCCAGCCTAGGTTTTCCTCCCCTCGCGCGCCTCTTTCATGCGGAACGACTCGCCGTCGGTGACGACGAGCACCTTGTGGTGCAGCAGTCGGTCGAGCAGGCTGACCGCCGTTGAGTGATCGGGTAAGAAGCGTCCCCAGTCCTCGAAGGGCCAGTGCGAAGCGACGCCGAGGGAGCGGCGTTCGTAGGCGGCGGCGACGAGGCGGAAGAAGAGCTGGGCGCCGGCGTGATCCATCGGCGCGAACCCGATCTCGTCGATCAAGATCAGGTCCGCCTTCAAGATCCCCTCGAGGACCCGGCCGACCGAGTTGTCGGCCAGGCCCCGATAGAGGGTCTCGACCAACTCGACCGCGCTGAAGTAGCGCACCCGGAAACCGGACTCGATGGCGCCGTGCCCGAGCGCTATGAGCAGATGGCTCTTGCCGGTGCCCGCCGGTCCGACCAGACAAAGATTCTCCTTGGCGCGCACCCATTCGAGGCCCGAGAGGTAGTCCAACGTCGCCGCCTTGACCGAGGAGGCGCCCACGTCGAACTCGTCCAGCGTCTTGGTCACTGGGAACGATGCCGCCTTGAGCCGGTTGGCCGCGTTGGAGGCGTCGCGCGAGGCGATCTCGGCTTCGACGAGGGTGCGCAAGAACTCTTCGGGCTTCCAGCGTTGCGTCTGGGCCGTCACCAACAATTCCGGCGAGAGCGAGCGCATGGCGCGGAGGCGCAGCCGGCGTAGCCCGGCCTCGATGTCGGCGGGGAGCGCGGGAGGGGTGGTGCTCATGAGCCCTCGCCGATGGCGTAGTCGCTGAGCGAACGCGTCGGGACGAGCGGGAGCTCGACGATGAGGGCCTCGCCCGAAGCGGCCGGACGTGGGAGGCCGGTCCCCGCCGCGATGATCGAGCGCACGTCGTGGGCGCGGAAGCGCCCGAACGAGGTGGCGCGTTCGAGGGCGGCGAGCACGACGTCGTTGCCGTGGGCCGCCTCGAGCTGGGCCAGCTCGTCGAGGTCACCTTTGAGTGAGGTGATCCCGTTGGCGGCCGCTCCCTTGATGAAGGCCTCGGCCGCCGGCCCGAGGGCGCAGAACGCCTTTTCGGCGGCGGTCTTGGGGCGCACCGCACGCGTCGGCAGCGGACGGGGCCCGCCATAGTGCTCGTCGAGAATGGACGTCTCACCAGGGGCGACGAGGTCGTGGGTGGCGATGATCTCGCCCAAGAAGACGACTCGGGCCCGCCCGTCTTGGGCCACGATCTCGACCTGGCGCCCGATGTAGACGTTGGGCACCGAGTAGCGGGCCGAGCCGAAGCGCACACAGCTGAGGCGGTCGACCTTGCGCACGACGAGCTTGGCGATGCTGGCGCGCAGACTCGGCAGCGTCCCCATCACCTCGAGCTCTTTGACCAGCCGCTCGGCGGGGACGGCGCAGATCTCTGAGTGCAGCGCGCCGTTGACCTCGTCGCACCAGGCCAGCCCCTTTTCGTTCGCGCCGGGCAAGTCGGCGACGCTGAGCTCTGCTGGGATCATGAGGTCGGACTTCACGTAGCCGACGAGGTTCTCGGCCAGGCCCTTGGATTCTGGATCTGCACCCTCACAGAAGTCCGGGCGGAAGCCATAGTGCGTAGCGAAGCGCACGTAGGCCGGCGTCGGGACGACGAGTCCGGCCACGGTGTCGCCCTTGAGGCAACCCATACGGTCGGTCAGCGCGGTCTTGGGGACTCCGCACAGGTACTCGAAACAGCGTGCCAGCCCGGTCATGGTCGACTCCGCGCCCAAGTTGTCGGCGAAGTAGACGAAGCGGACCCGGCTCCACGCCATGACCGCGCAGAAGACGAAGAGCGGACCGATCTGGCCCCAGTCGAAGACCACCATGTCGCCCGGCGTCCAGATGCCGGGTCGGCGCCCCCGGTGGTTCTCTCTCCGCCACTCGGCCTTGACCTCGGCCACCAGGCGGCGAAAGTTACGGGCCGATCCCTCGTATCCAGCGGCATTGGCCACCGGGAGGAGCCGTTTGGCCGACATCTTCCCCTTGGTCCGGGCCACGCGTTCGATTACCACGTCTCTCACGGCGTCGTAGTTGTGCTCGACGACGGGGATCTGGCCCTTTTCGGCGGCCCGGAGGGCCAGCACCGATCGTTTCACCGTCTTGGGCGTCGTCCCGCAGATCTCTGCGGCGCCCCGATAGCTGCCTACCTCGCGATAGGCGGCGTGCATGTCCATGTGTTCCCTCACTGATTTCATTGAGACGTCCCTTGGTCGGTGCGGCGGTTCGGTTAGCACCGCCACCGTCACCGGCCAGGGGGCCTCGTTGGTGGATGCTTCAGTGAGGGGTGGGGACTTCTCGTGGCCACCAGCGGGGACATCTCGTGGCCACCAGCGGGGACATCAGCTGGCCATAACCGGGGACTTTTTCATGGCCACGGACACCTGTGGCTTGAACCGTTGGACGGGGTTATTTTGTCTCAGACGGTGTACTCCATTGGCTCTTCCCAATGGAGGAAAAGGCTGATGTTCGAACCCCTTCGTGTCGGCTTGCACTAGGAAGCTGAAGCCGTGTGCGCCAACAGCAGGTGCCGACTCTGTCGCCAGACAGTGTCCCACCTAACAGGCCGCAGGGGCACCCCTCCGACGCTGGCCTGCTGCTGGCAGAGTGGACCTCGATCGATGATCGCTGGTGGGACACCCGGGAAGCAGGTTCGACTTGAGCCCAGCCTTCCTGTAGGGATCGCACGGGGTCACAGTCCTGGCGTTCTGGTAATGGCTTGTCCTGCAATTTCGTGGGTCTCCTCTTCGAGCATGGTGCGGAGGAGGAGCGCGACCCACGTGCGGTAGGGCTTCCAGACCTCGCTGATTTCGGCGATGTCGGCGGAGCTGGGTGGTGACTTCAGGTCGTAGGCGATCGCCATCGCTCGAGCGAGACGCGGCTCGGCGGTGGGCGTGAAGTCCGGATCACCTGCGCCGCGGAGAAGAATCAGTTCGGCCGAGAACGGGCCGATTCCGGGAATGGCGATCAACTCCTCGAGGGCTAAGGAACGAGGGAGTGACCTCAGCCGGGCGGCGCCAAGGGTCCCACCGAGAGCGGCCTCGGCGATACCTCGAAGGCGCTGGAGCTTGGTCTCGCTCAGCCCATTGATCGCGGACAGCTGGGCCAGCTTGGCCGGGTTCGGGAAGGCACGGACCATTCGATCGTCAACGTCGATGGTCTCACCGTGTTCGGCGGTGATGCGACCCTTGATTGCGGCTGCCTGCACGATTCGGATTCGCTGTCCGATCACCGACCAGGCTGCCGCTTCGTAGGGCGACCAGAAGCATACGGGGCGGAGGCCGGGATACCTCGACTGGAGTTGGGCGACTACTAGGTCGTGATGAGCGATGTCCGGAAAGCCTCGACCGTCGATGTCGAGCGAGAGGATCCGCTCGACCTGCTCGATTGCCGCCGCGATTACCGCTGGGGCAAGCGTGTCGCCCCCGTAAACCGTGCCGTGAACCGTACCGGTTCCCTCGTGGACGCGCACTGCCACTGGTTCCCAGTAGCCGTCGACGCAGAAGGCCATCTCCAAGTTCGCGGCTGACTCGCTGTCGTGGGCGGCCGGAGCGAATCCCTCGAGGAACCGAATCGATGCCGCCAACGAATACGGCCCCTTCGGGAAGAAGGTAAAGCTGATGGCGGGAGTCATCTCAGCCATGAATAGTCACGGCGTAGCCGTCGGGATCGGCGAAGGTGAAGGTGAGACCGAAAGGTCCATCGAAAGGTGCGACCAGGATCGGGACTCCAGCAAGAACCATTGCATCGTGCAGACCCTGCGGATCGTCCGCCTTCAGCCAGATTGCCACACCCCACCCGAGGTGCTCGACAGCCTCAAGATCGACGAGTGGCTCCCGCACGGCGAACGCGATGGGCTCCGTGGCGAATACCACGGCGTGGTCAGGACTCACCTGCGCACGAGCGAGGCCAAGGTACTCGGTGTAGAAGGCTGCGGAAGCCTGCAGATCGCGAACCTGGAGAGCGATGAAGTCAGGGCCGAGTGCGGTCATTGGGTGTCCATTTCTGTGAGTGGGATCAGGTAGCGTGTATCAGGTACCCTGAGATTATATCAGGTAAACTGATAATGAGGTAGGCGTGGACCAGGTCACGATGGCCAGGGTGGGCTACTTGATAAAGAGGGCGCAGATGGTCCTGCACGACGCTATGGCCGATGCTCTCGGGTCTCACGATCTCACGGTGACCCAGTTTGCCGTCCTCACTGGTTTAGACGAAGAGCCCGGGCTTTCGAATGCCGACCTCGCTCGTCGGGCATTCGTCACGCCACAGAGCATGCACGCCGTGCTGCAAGAACTGGAGCGACTCCAGTTCGTTGTGAGGCGTCCTCATCCGCAGCACCAACGCGTCCTCCAAGCTGAACTAACTGAGGCTGGTCGGCGCACTCTGAATTCTGCTGCCAATTCAGTCAACACTGTGGAGGAGCAGATGCTCCGCAAGCTCTCCAACCCGGCGAGATCGAGACTTGCAAGCGCGCTCTCGTCTTGCGTCGATTCGCTGGCCGAAGCTTCAGCATCTTCCGGCGCTCGTCGACTGCGGTGACCCAAGGGAACCGCCAGACGCGCGCATAGACGTCCCTGTCGTTTCAGGCAGGCCGTCCTAGAAGTGCGCGAATTACACCGGTGATCCACAGGACCTGGGCTGAAGGACATGGAACCACATTCACGCCCCGGCGTTCGATGTCGTCGATGTCGTCGATGAAGCCTTCGAGGAGCTGAGCCCTGTCCTCTTCACCGTCGCCGACGGCGTCATCTCGTTGGCGTCGCAAGACGGTCAGGAACTGTGGGCCAGTCTCGAAGAAGCCACAGCGCTCGCAGATGGACTCGAATTTGCGGTCGAGCCCGATGCCACCCGCCAGCGGCACCTGGGACCTCGAACGTGCCGCTGTACGACCCAGACCTCTGGACCGACGCGTTCGCGTTCCTGAGCCGTCCGGGCCAGGGCGACACCCAGATGGACTTGTTCTATGACTACCGGACCAACGTCGGGAGCTATCCCGCATGGCAGGAATGGCTTCGCCGCCACCAGCCGCCGCTCCTCGTGCTGTGGGGTCGTTTCGACCCGTCGTTCCAGGTCGAAGAAGGCGAGGCATACCGGCGACACGTGCCGACCGCGGACGTGCACGTTCTCGATGCCGGTCATCTCGCACTCGACGAGCAGCCCGCCATGGTCGCGCGCCTGACCCGGAAGTTCCTTCTATCTGCCGGCGGCAAGGGCGGATAGCAGCCAGGGCGCCTTGTCCGGGATCCAGAGTGAGTTTAGAAGCGTCCCCTAACAATGGCACTTTCGGGGAAGACGCACCTTCGTTCCGGCGGTCGAAGATTTGAACCGCCAACCCGCTACCCCGTCCAAGGCGTCCGGGCTAGGTTCGCTGTGTATGCCAGTCCGATAGCCGATCTCCACTCGCAGTTGGGCGGATCTGATCTGATACCCATCGGCGCTGCCAGATCGGATCTTGCGCATCCACGAGCGAAGGAGTTCACGTGACCACGACCCCCATAGCTGACTACGCGCTCCTGTCGGATCGGCACAGCGCTGCGCTGGTCAGTCGGGGCGGGTCGATCGACTGGCTCTGTTTCCCACGGTTCGACAGCCCCTCGACCTTCGGTCGCCTCCTCGACGAGAAGGCCGGGCACTGGTTCTTCGGGGCTACTAATGCGATGGAAGTGAGCAGGCGCTACCTGGACCGCACCATGGTGTTGGAGACCACGCAGCACACACCGACCGGTTCGGTCACGATCACCGACGCGCTTGCCATGGGTCCTGGCAACCGGGGACACGAGCTCGGCAAAGGAGCGCCTCACGTTCTCTTGCGGCGCGCCACGTGTACGGAGGGACGGGTGGACTTGTCCCTGGAGTACGTCCCGCGCCCCGATTACGGGTTGAAACATGTATCGCTCGACGCGGTCGACGGTGGAATGACCGAGTCGGGGAGCACTGACGGGCTGGTGCTGTCGACGTCCGTGGCCCTGACGCTCGACCAGGACCGCGCCGCGGCCTCGGGCCGGTTCCAGCTTGCCCAAGGCGAAAGCATGGCCTTCGCCCTGCATCACGGGAACCAGACTGTGGGCAGTTCGGCCAGGGTCTGGAGCCCGTCGGAAATACGCGCCCGGCTCGAAGACACCGTGGCGGGGTGGGTGTCGTGGTCTGAGCTCCACCAGGCCTACGTGGGTCCGTGGCGAGACATGGTGCACCACAGCGGCCGGGTGCTCCAGTCACTCTCCTTTGCACCCACCGGCGCCATTTGCGCGGCGGCGACCACGTCGTTGCCCGAGGTGGTGGGCGGCTCCCGGAACTGGGACTACCGCTATGCCTGGGTCCGGGACGCTTCCTTCACGATCCAGGCCCTTTGGGTGGCGGCTTGTCCCGACGAAGCCAACCAGTTCTTCGATTACGTCTCCTCGTCCGCGGCCGGCTCACTCGACCGGGGCGGTGCGTTGCAGATCATGTTCGGCATCGGCGGTGAACGGGACCTGACCGAGCGGGAGCTGCCGCAGCTGGAGGGCTGGCGGCACTCGGCGCCGGTCCGGGTGGGCAACGCGGCCTGGAAACAACGCCAGCTGGACGTCTACGGCGAGTTGCTCAACGCGGTGTACCGCATGTCTGACCACCTGTTCGACGACACCCACCGGGTCGGGCCACTGTCCGACTCGGGCAAGTGGGATACGCCCAACGACCTGGCACCAGCCACGCGAAAGTTCCTCGTGCAGCTGGCCGACACCGCCGCCCGCCGGTGGCAGGAGAAGGACCAAGGAATCTGGGAGATCCGGGGGGAGCCGCGTGATTTCTTGTATTCGAAGCTGATGTGCTGGGTGGCCCTCGATCGAGCGGTGATTCTGGCCGACCGTCTCAACGCCTCCTCTCGAATCGGGTCATGGACGCAGACGCGGGACCAGATCCGTGAGGCGATCGTGACCAAGGGCTGGAGTGACCGCGCCAAGGCCTTCTCCCAGTCCTTTGGCTCGGACGAGCTTGACGCCTCCAGCCTTATGGTGCCCCTGGTGGGATTTCTCCCGGCGGACGATCCGAGGGTGCTGGCCACGGTCGACGCGACAGAGGAGCGGCTCACCGACCAGCGGGGGTTGGTCTATCGCTATCGGTCCCACGACGGCCTCGAGGGTGAGGAGGGCGCCTTCCTTTTGTGCACCTTCTGGCTGGCCCAGGCCCTGGCCCAGGGAGGCCAGCCGGTTCGGGCCCGGGCCGTTTTCGAGCGTGCCGCCGCCTTCGTCAATGAGGTCGGCCTGCTGGCCGAGGAGGTCGATCCAGTCAGCGGGGAGCTCCTTGGCAACTTCCCGCAGGCGTTCAGCCATATTGGGCTCGTCAACGCGGCCTGGGCAATTTCTGAGAGCGAGCGACAGGCGCAACCGACTTGAAGATCTGCTGGACTCCCGTGGGATCTCTGGATCCCGGAGACCCGAATCAATTCCACGTGGAGACATTGGAGGAGCCATCCGGTACACCGAAGGCAAGAGCATCGGTATCAACGCTGACTCTGCGGGGGCCGGAGCGCCCGTCCTTCGCTCGCGTTCTCGACCATATGAACTCGAGCTGCTCGCGGGCGGGGCGGAAGGGCTGAGACGTGCATCCGTGCATCGCCATTCGACCCTCGTGCGCCCGAACGACGTCGAACCCCGGGTGTGAGGGATGTTTCACGTGCAAAGCGTTCGCCTGGGTGCGACAATCCTTCGGGACCAGACAGAGGAGAGACGGATGAGCACCGTCGATGGACAGAGGACACCCGGCGGATCGCCGAGCAGCGAACCGGCCGATCTCAAGCTGGAGGCGGTCGTCATCCCCGTGGCCGACGTCGATCGCTCCAAGGCGTTCTACGCCGGCCTCGGCTGGAGGCTCGACGCCGACCTCTCCTTCGACAACGGCTTCCGGGTCGTGCAATTCACGCCATCGGGATCGCAGTGTTCAGTGCAGTTCGGCACCCCCATCACGGGGGCGCCACCCGGATCTGCCCATGGCCTGTACCTGATCGTGTCTGACATCGAAGCCGGGCGCGACGAACTCGTCACGCGGGGGGCCACGGTCGGTGGGGTGTTCCATTCTGGAGCGCCCGGAGCGCAACTCGACCCTGGGGGGACGGCTCATCGGGTCAACGGGCCGGATCCGGATCACAAGAGCTACAACTCCTTTGCCACGTTCGAAGACCCCGACGGCAACAACTGGCTGCTCCAAGAGGTGACCCATCGCCTCCCGGGCCGCCTCGATCGGACCACCACCTCGTTCGACTCCGGCGGTGACCTGGCTGTGGCATTGCACCGCGCCGAGTCGGCCCACGCCGAGCACGAGAAGCGCATCGGCCGGGCCGACTCGGACTGGCCCGACTGGTACGCCGAGTACATGATGCGCGAACAGAGCGGCCAGGAGCTTCCTGTATGAGCGATTTCGACGTGATCGTGCTGGGCGGCGGTGCGCCCGGCGAGCACTGCGCCGGGGCCATCGCGGCGCGTGGGCTTCGGGTCGCCGTGGTCGAGCGGGAGCTGGTCGGCGGCGAGTGCTCCTATTGGGCGTGCATCCCGTCCAAGTCCCTCTTGCGTCCGGGGGAGGCGGTCCAGGGCGCCCGCGACGTCGGCGCCAGCGCCGAGGTGAACGTGCAGGCGGCGCTGGACTGGCGGGACTACATGGTGTCCGGCTATTCGGATGCGGGGCAGGAGAAATGGCTGGCGGATCGGGGCATCGCGCTGGTCCGGGGCCTGGGCCGGCTCGCCGGGCCCGGCGTGGTCGACGTGGACGGCACGCGCCACACGGCGGAGCATGTCGTCGTAGCGACTGGCGCGGCACCTTTCGTGCCACCCATTCCGGGGCTCGACGGCCTGGTCGGCGTATGGGGCACGCGCGAAGCGACGGCCATGAAGACGGTTCCCAGCCGCCTCATCGTGCTCGGCGGTGGTGCGGCCGGTGTCGAGATCGCACAGGTGGTACGGCGGCTGGGCGGTCAGGCCGTGCTCGTCGAGGGCGCCGATCGGCTGATCCCACGAGAGCCGGTCCCCCTCGGCGTGGCTCTGACCGAGGCACTGCGACGGGACGGGATCGAGTTGCACCTCGGAGTCCAGGCCGCGGAGGCCTCGCGCGACGGCGACGACTACGTCCTGAGACTCTCGGACGGGACCTCGGTACAAGGAGACCGACTGCTCGTGGCGACCGGCCGCCGTCCCCGTGTCGAAGGGATCGGGCTCGAGACGGTGGGTATCGAGGCAAACCCACACGGCGTCGTGGTGGACGAGTATCTGCGTGCCGGCGACAACATTTGGGCCATCGGGGATGTCAACGGGATCTGGCCCCTGACACACGTCGGCGAGTACGAGGGCGACGTTGTGGCGGCGAACATCGCCGGAGAGACACACCCGACGAACTACGAAGCTGTACCGCGCGTCACGTACACCGATCCACAGGCGGCCGCCGTCGGTGCCGCGGAGGCACCCTATAGCAGCACAACGCTCCTGACCGACGTGTCCAAGACCGCGACGTACAGCCACCAGTACGCCCACTCGAACGGATTCTTGACCCTGCTCAGCGACGGCGCCCGATTGACCGGCGCTTATGCCCTCGGACCCGAGGCTGGCGAGTGGCTCCAGCAGGCGACGCTCGCCATACGCGCCCGCGTTCCGTTGGAGGTGTTGAGCGACGTCATCCAGCCCTTCCCGAGCTTCTCGACCATCTTCGACTCGGCCTTCAAAACCCTTCGAATGAAGATCGCCAAAATGCCGCCGCCGTTGCAGCCGATGCAGGCGCAGATGGCACGGCTATGACCGTGGAAGACCACAGGAGGTAGCCGATGGCCGAGGTCCCACCGCCGCAAGAGGAAATCCTGCTCACACATTTCATCGTGTCGGACGACGTCGAGCGCTCCCGGCGCTTCTACACCGAAGTCCTTGGGGGCCGGGTCGCCTTCTCCAGCCCCGGAGGGCCGACCAACGTCGCACTGTCCAATAGTTGGATCGTCATCAATGCCGGCGGAGGCCCGACCGACGACAAGCCAGAGGTCACCCTGGAGACGCCCGGCGACCCAAATCGGGTGAGCAGCTTCGTCAACATCCGGGTCAAGGACATAGAGACGGTGTACTCCGAATGGAGCGAGCGGGGTGCTCAGTTCCTGACGCCTCCGAAGCAGCACCAGTACGAGATCCGTTGCTATATCCGTGATCCCGATGGTCACCTGATCGAAGTGGGGCAGACCACCGACCCACAGGGGGACTGGGTGCCCGATCACTGGCCATCGAGTGCGCCCGCCGACGAAGGCCCCACGCCCCCGGAAGGAATCGTGCTGGCCCAATTCATCGTATCGGACGATGTGGAGCGCTCTCGCCGCTTCTATGCCGATGTGCTCGGGGGCAGGGATGCGTTCTCCGGACCCGGAGGGCTCACGTATGTCCAACTGTCGAACAGTTGGATCATCATCAACGTCGGCGGAGGGCCGACCGATGACAAGCCGGAGGTCACCCTTGAGACGCCCGCCGATCTCAACCGGGTCAGCAGTTTCCTCAATATACGAGTGACGGACATGCACGCTGTGTACTCCGAGTGGAGCGCGCGCGGTGCGGAATTCCTGACGCCACCGAAGCAGCACCAGTACGAAATCCGTTGTTATATCCGCGATCCCGATGGTCATCTGATCGAAGTGGGACAAACGACGGACGCGGGGGGAGATTGGTTCCCCGATCAATGGCCATCGAGCAAGTCGGAGTGAGCTTCCTGACCGGGCGGAGGTCTCCATCATGACCACGGCGATCATCGGCACCGGAGGCATCGGATCGGCCATCGCTCGTCAGCTTGCTGCCGGTGGCGAGGCCCTCCAACTCTCGAGCGCCGACAAGGAGTCGGCGCGAAAGCTGGCCGGGGCAATCGGCGGTGCGGCGGTCGTCGCGCTCGACAACCGGAGTGCTTTGCAGGGAGCCGATGCCGTCGTCCTCGCGCTGCGGTTTTCCGTGTTGAAGGACGTCATCGACGAGATCGCCGACGCGCTGGGAGACACGTCTCTGGTCGTTCCGAGCAATCCGGTCGGACTCGACGCACGAGGCAAGGTCGTGCGACTCCTACCGGATGGGCAGTCATCGGGCCAAGTTGTTGCTGGGTGGTTGCCGATCGGGACGCGCCTTGCCATTGCGTTCGGCACCATGTCGGCCGGCCTCTTCGAGTCCTCGAGCCACCGGTCGCCCGAGGCCGCGGTTCTGTTCTACGTGTCCGAGGACGAGCATGGGAGCGATGAAGTCGAGAAGTTGATCCGAACGGCGGGCTTTGAGCCGATGAGGATCGGCGGGGTCGAACAGTCGAGCCGACTCGAGGTGGGCGGCGATCTTCATGATCTTGTGGTCGGCTCTGCAGAGGCGCTGTCCCTCGTCGCGGGAGCCTGATTGTCTTCCGACATGGCCGAGGCCAGGAAACAAGACCGAATCAGAAGTGATGTCGTGAACAGTCGTCTTCCCGATCCACGTCTCAACCTGATCTACCGCTTGGAAGCGAGCGTCGGCGACCCGAGGGCGTTGGCCAGATCTCCGTTGGACTTTGGCGGATCGTTCCATTGAACGGCGGGACGTTCAGCAGGCCTGAGCGGCGCGGGACATTGCTTCCAGGAGCCAGGGCCGTTTGGACGACGGTTCTTCCTGAGGGCACTGTGCTCGGTGTGGATCGGTGGATCGAGGATAAGACAGGTGGACAACAACCCACACCTTGCCAACGTGATAGTCGACTACCCCTTTGAGGGCTAGGCAGGCGTGATCCGACAGTTCGTCCACCGACCGTAGGCGGACAGAACGTTGACGTTCCGTCGTTGGTCGGTCAACAAGGATCGCTACGTCACGGTCGAAGATGGCCTGTCGTTCGCCTAGGAACGTGATCGTCGCCAAAAGAGAACGTGCGCCATTCGCTTGGCGTTGCGTGAACCGGCCGAATGGACGCGAGTGCCGATCCGCGGCGCCCACGAGCTCTGTCCGAGGACGTGACCCGCCGGCTCAGAGCGGATCGCGCCGCTCAGCCGCACGCGTACAGATCGCCACCGAATCTGGTAGCAGGTGCGACCCGAAATTCCGCTCCCGCATGGTCGCCTCGTAACTCGTCTGAAGTTGGATGGAGACGTCGCTGCTCGAATCGAACGCCGGCAAGAGAACCACGTAGAAGTTCTTCAGACAGCAATTGATTCTGCGCCTCCGGGTGACACAACGGCCTCGACGCAACTCGTCGGCTCAATCGCTCTGAAATTCCAAAACGCCGGTGTGAACCTGGTCGCCGCCGTCGGTCAGGCCGGCGCGATTTGGCCCGAAGGCCTGCAGGGAAACCAAAGCACCTATGCGCCCGAGCTCGTAGTCACCAATGAGGCTGTGCTGAGCGGATTTACGAGTAATAAGGACCACGACCCGCTGTACCTAAAAGGTCTTGTATCAGCCGAGGCGACACCTTCGTATGCGGCAACATGGAACGACGCGGATGTGCAGAGTTGCATCCACATCATCAAAAAGGCGTATCTGACGACGCTATAGCCAGTCCAATCGGGGCGTCTGCGATTGGCAGCACAACGACCTGGGTCTCTCCGGTCAACGCTTGTCAGGCAATGGCGCTTCGTTGACATCGCGAATGCAGCCGGGAAGCCGTTGAACACTGCCACCTTCTCCAAGGCTGGCGAATCTCTAAGAACGTGTTTGGTAACCCGTGTCACGGCGGAGCCCACGGCCGCCGACCTGGTGGGCGTGCAAGGCGATTGAGCATCAGTCCGATCATCGCCCACTTGACGAACGCCTCGTGCGTCTCGGGCAGCCGCTCGTAGTCGCGTACCAGTCGGCGCCAGCGCATGAGCCAGGCCAACGTGCGCTCGACCACCCAGCGCCGAGGCAGGATGGCAAAGCCGCGTTGGTCCTTGGGTTTGGAGACGATCTCGAGGGTCATCGTCCAGTAGCGCCGGGCCCGCACGACGAGTCCACCGGCATAGCCGCCGTCGGCGAAGACGTGACGCAGCCGGGGATACCAGCCGTGCGCCGCCTTGAGCGCGTCGACGCCGCCGTCGCGATCTTGCACCGAGGCGGCGGTCACCACCACGACGAGCAACAACCCGAGCGTGTCGGTCACGATATGGCGCTTTCTTCCCTGTACTTTCTTCCCGGCGTCATAGCCGCGAGTGTCCTTTCCGACGGTGTCGGCCCCACGCAAGGACTGCGAATCGAATCCCGGCACTGGGTTCGGCCTTCCTCTTCGTGCCGTCGGGCTTCTCGGTCTTCTTGCGCAGTTCCTCACGCAAAGTGTCATGGATGAGATCGAGTGTCCCGTCGTCGCGCCAGTCGACGAAGTAGCCGTAGACGGTCCGCCAATGCGGGAGGTCCTTGGGCATCATGCGCCAGGCGCACCCGGCGCGGGTCAGGTACAAGATGGCGTTGACGATCTCACGCTTGGAATGGAGCAGGGGCCGTCCGCCGGGTGCGACCGGCGCCGTCTTGGGCAACAAGGGCTCCAGCATCGCCCACTGGCGATCAGTCAGATCGGTCGGATACCTGCGGCCCTGCGCCACGCACACCAGTGCAGCGCAACCGAGAGGAAATCGCGAGCACCGCGCGCGACGAAACGCGCTGGTCACGCGCGATTTTGAGAACTTTTCCTCGCCGAAGTGCTGTCGACGACAGCGAGCTACGTCTTCAGCTGCTCCCATGCCGGCACCTGGTTTCCAAACACGTACTAAGAAATGTGGTGCTGCCCGGAGCGGGGGGTCCCGTGTCGTTCGGCCCGAACCAGCCGTACGGGATTGGTCCCGTTTATCTTGTCCACTTCGATTCAGCTACCGGTACCCTCGTCACGGCCAGCGAATCAGCAACAAAACAAGACGTGGGCGTGAGATTCCATGCTCAGCGAATCGGATGCACACACAGTGTCAACGTGCGATCTGGCTCTTTCGTTTGCCGGCGGGAGAACGCGTGACTGGAACTCCGTCGTGGTGAGGTCCGCGGACCGTTCATCCAGTCAGCTGCAGCGAAGTGGTGGCGTCGCGGAGATCGCTGAGAAGGGTTATTCATCTACCTTGACGAGCTTTGAAGTTATTTAGGTCGGCGCAACCAATTTTCGGGGTCTTCTGCCGGATTCGTGGGTCATGACATGGTCGCCCATGGCAGCTGAGGGGCAATGCCGGCTCGGTCCAGCATGATCATGGTGATGAAGCTCTCGGGATCGTGGAAGCCCCGAGCAGCGGATCGGATCCGTCCGATGGCGGCGTTGTTGGATTCGGAGATCCCGTTGGTCAGTTTCCATTCGATCGTCGCCTCGATGGAATCTCTGTACTTGCGGATCGTGCGGGCCAGCTTCACGAAGGGGTCGAGGCGCGAGCGCGACGCGTAGGACAGCCAGTCGTCGAGGGCCCGCTTGGCGGCGATGAGCGGCATCGACATGATGTCGCGCAGTTCCTCCTTCAGCTGCCATCCCCGAAAGCTGCGCTTGTTGGCCCGCTCGAGGTCGCGGATCGTCCCCTTCTGCTTGGGTGAGAGGTTCTCCCAGTTGCGCATGAGCATCCAGCGCAGTCCCTTGAACTCCTTGGCCGCGGCGGCCCCGCCGTTTCGCCGCAGCGTGTTCCACTCGGCTCGGCGCACCTCGTCGAGGGCCTTGGTGGCCCAGCCGATCAGGTGAAAGGTGTCGAGGCAGATGATCGCCCCCGGTGCCCGCTCGCTCACCACGGCGCGGATCCACTCGGCCCCGTCGCAGGTCACGAAGGCGAGGTTCTGGGCCCGTTCGTCGCCCAAGGCGTCGAAGAACTCCCCGACGACCGCCTTGGTCCTGCCCTTGGCGGCCCAGATCACCCGGCCGCTCAGGTGGTCACAGACGACCGTGAGATAGCGCTGCCCCTTCTTGTACTTGACCTCGTCGATGGCGATGGCGACCAGACCGTCGAGCAGGTCGACGCGTCCGAGCGCTTCGGTGGCGACGCGCACGCACATGTGGTCGACCGCCCGCCACGACACGCCATAGCGGCGGGCCGCGGCGAGCTTGGACGAGACGATGGCATCGAAGACCACCAGGTCCTCGAAGGCCGCGGTGAACCAACTGTCGTGGCGGGCCCAGGGAACCGCGGCGACGGTCACCCCGTGCTCGGGACAGCTCACCCGGGGGGCCTCGGCCACGAGCTCGCCGGTGGCGAAGCACACGTCGACGTGGCGCCACCGGCGCTCCCCGCCGCCGTTGTCGAACCACGCGGACGCGACCCCGCACTTGCCGCAACGGCCCTTCAGGCCGACCTTGGTGCGGACCCAGACGTCGAGACGGTCCCGACCTCCCTCGCATCCCTCGACGAGCTCGCGCCCCACGACCACCACGCTCGAGACGCATAGACCCAACAGCTTTCTCAGTACGCTTCGATCGCGCACGCCGTCCTCCTCTTCGATTTCCAGCTTCAGCAGCCAGAAACCGTAGGAAGGAGGCGGCGTGTCGCCGCGGATGGATAGGTCAGACCAGCTCAGGCACCCACGACAGCGTCACAAGACCCCAATTTTGGAAGTGTTGCTTCTCGAAGATCAGAGGTTTCGGTCAGACGCGGTCCGTCGGCACCTCATCCACAGATGATTTCGGCGTGAGGTGCGACGCCACGACGGCGAGAACCAACGCGACGACGTCTTCGAAGAGTGCCGCCCCTACAGGCGGCACCCGCTTCGCAAGGGCTCCCCGCACAGCCACGCCGGCGAACGCCGCGGCGACGGCGGTTCCGCCGCCAACAACCGCGGATGGCGTGGCTGGTGCCCCTGCGTTTCGGGCAAGCAGGCCGGCTGAGAGACCACCAAGGGCGATGCGCGGCACGAGACCCCGAGCCTCGGTACGCGCCGGGGTCGATGGAAGCTTGTCCAACACGAGCTCTCCGAGGGCGGCAGCAACCGCAATCGGCCGGACCGCGCGGTGGCGGAGGAAAGCGGGGAGCGGTACCCGGTGCGTGCCATTGAGCAAGACAGCCATGCCCATCTGGGAACGTAGCCCCGTCGCTCCACCGATGAGTACCGCGCCGGCCAACGCTTCCGGCCTAGAGGGAAGGGGGGAGGCCTCCGTAGTCATTAGCAAATATGGTACGTGTGCCGGATCCGATCGGCACTCGCGGAGGCTCGGGTTCGGGTCGTGCTGGCCGTCGGCGACGGGTTTCCCAGGTTCCCAGGCTGTCCACGCATGATGATCCGGTCATCGCTGCGGGCCGGCGCCTGCCCTGCGTCCACCGGGTTCAGCGGTGCGGCGGTCGTGGTTGGCGGCTGTGGCGTCGCTCTCCCCGCGGCCGCCAGCGTGCTGTTTCGGATCGCTTTCACGCTGTTCGCCTCTGCGGCGGCGTTGGTCCTCGACGAACCGGCCAGCCTGCTCGTAGACGGGACACCGACCGGACCCTTCCGTCGCGCAGCGATCCGGTCCCTGGTGTTGCTGGCCCCGCTCGCCGCCGGCGCGGTGCTGATGCTGGCTTGTGCGTTGCGCTGGTTGGCGTTGCCGTGGCCGGCGATCGGCTGGCGCTCGCCAGAAGTGTGATGTTGGGATTCGCCGTGGCGAGTGTGGCGCGCACGCGCATCGGTGAGCCGGGCGGGCTGGCCCCCGCCATCGTCGTGCTGATCCTGACGGCGTCCATTTTCCTACCGGAGGTGACACGTCCGCTGAGTACCTTCCCGACGACCGGGAGCGGGCTTTCGTCGGACACCGTGTGTGGACCGTCCTCACCGTGTCCGTGGCCGCCGCCGCCGTGTCGGTCATCGGTCGGCCCCGGCGCGGTGATTGCCCGGCCTTCGGTGCCCTCGCCCTGCCTCGCTCCCAACGTCCACCGGGCGTCGAACGTGCCCGCCCGCCGGCGAACGCGACCCAAAGGGGTCGCCCGAGATCGCAGGCGTACGGAATACCAACGAACCGGTCGCGCGACTGCCGGGGCGGGCTGAGCTGCGTCGGCTCGTCGAGGTCGGCTCGACGAGCACGTAAGTGGCGTCCCTCAGGACGGCCGTCGACCCAGGGTCCGCTCGGCGACAAAGATGATCCCAGCAACACCGCCTAGGAGCGTGGGTCAGAACCTGCCAATGACGCCAACCGGCTGATTCGCCTCCCGTGGTAGTGAGGGCTGACCTTCGATTCGCGATTCTGCTGGGGGTTTGCAAGAATTTGCTCATGGCAGATGATCGGGTCGGCGACAAGCTCTTCGAGGTGGAAGGGGAGGCGGTCAGGCCCCCCGACAAGCTCCCGGCCGGGGTCAACAAGCGCTTCCGCCACTACGACCAGTCCCAGTCCTTCCTCCTCCCGCCCTCCCTCGACGACTGGCTGCCCGAGAACCACGAGGCCCGCTTCATTTCCGAGGTGGTCGAGAACATGCTCGACCTGGACTGCATCTACGACTCCTACACGGAGGCCTCGGGCGCTCCGCCCTATGACCCCGCCATGATGCTCAAGCTCTTGCTCTTCGCCTACTCGAGCGGGGTCACCAGCTCGCGGGAGATGGAACGGCGTTGCCATGTCGACGTGGCCTTCCGCTGGCTCAGTGCGAACGCGGCTCCGGACTACCGCTCGATCTCTCGCTTTCGGCGCCGCCACCTCGACGCCATCGACGCCCTCTTCGTCCAGGTGCTGGCCCTGTGCGCCGAAGCCGGGCTGGTGCGCCTCGGCCGCGTCGCCCTCGACGGCACCAAGCTGCGGGCGTCGGCGTCGAAGCACAAGGCCATGAGCTATGACCCGATGGGACCGCGCATCGAAGAGCTTGAAGCTGAAGTGGCGGCCATGTTGGCCGAGGCCGAGGCTGCCGACGCGGCCGAAGACGCCGCGTTCGGCGAGGACAAGCGGGGTGACGAGGTCCCAGCAGAGCTGGCGACCAAGGAGCGTCGCCTGGCCAAGCTGCGCGCCGCCAAGGAGTCCATCGAGGCCGAGGCGAGGGAGAGGGCAGCGCAAAAGGCCCAGGAAAAGGCCACCGAAAGCGGTGTCAGCGAGGAAGAGGTCCAAGCCGCCGGTGCCACCGCGGCCGAGGGCGCGACACCGTCGGCGCGAGCTCAGCGCAACTTCACCGACCCCGAGTCACGGATGATGAAGACGACCGATGGCTTCGCCTACGCCTTCAACGCTCAGGCCGTGGTCGACGAAGAAGCTCAGGTCATCGTGGCCCACTCGGTGACCAACCAGGCCACCGACGTTCAGCAACTGGTGGAGATGATCGAGGCCACCGAGGCCAACCTCGGCGCAGCGGGCATCGACGAGAACCCCGACACGTTCATCACCGACGCCGGCTACTTCTCCGAGAAGAACGTGAACGACGCCACTGACGCCGGCGTCGACGTCTTGATCGCCACCGGGCGCATCAAGCACCACGAACGGGTGCCAGACGCACCGAGAGGTCCCATCCCAAAAGACGCCACCGTCAAAGAGAAGATGGCACGCCGACTGCGCACCAAGGCGGGACGGGCCGATTACGCCAGACGCAAGGCCATCGTCGAGCCGGTCTTCGGCCAGACGAAGGTCCGACAAAGCGCTGGCTTCCTCCGTCTGCGCGGCCTCCAAGGTGCCCAAGGTGAGTGGGCCCTGCACTCGCTCTGCCACAACCTGCGAAAGCTGGCCCGGGCAACCGCATAGGAAGGCCCGAAAGGCGTCTCTGCGGCACCGACCACTCACTCAACGGGCTTGTCGGCCGCCGGTTCCGCGCCATTGCCTGTCCGGGAGTACCGGACACTGTTCAGAGGCGTCAGTCCGGAGCCATTGGTCGATTCCGACCCACGCTCCTAGACGCACCAGAGTCGAATGTTCGCCGTCATTCACGGCGGCGAACACCACCAGGAAGCCGGCCGGGCGATGGCGTGCTGCAAGCGTTCACTGGCTGCTCGGGACACCCACCTCATCGATCAGCTGCGGAATGCCGAGCTCCAGCGCCACCGGATCATCAGGTGGTAACCACGGGTGTCCTTTTGAAACGATGTCGAAGTCACGCCAGGCATGTGCTGTCCCCGTGTCCGGAGCGATCTCCAGAAAGTCGGCCGTAGCCTGAGGCACTCGGCCGTCGTGCCAGGCGATCGACCACGGGTAGTGCGGAGAGATCTCCTGAGGTCTGAATACGGGCAGACCCTCGGCCGCGTAGCGAACGGCGTAGCTGTCAAATTCGAGGGAGAACGCAGGTGAGGTTGCGCGTTCGATCACCGCGAGGCAATGGCTGAAAGCACCTGGAGTTCCAAGCCAGCGCATCGACAACCCCAAGGACCGTTCGAGTGCGCTCAAGAATTCGCCGTATGCCTCGTGCAGACCGGAGTCCGGTGGATCCCCAAGCACTTCGATTGGCCGTTCGAACATTGACGCGGTCGGTCGAGGGGAATCTCCTCGGCGACCCACGAGGCGCATCGGTTCGAGCCGGAGAAGCGTGTGGGACCAGCCTTTGGGATGGTCGTGGAGCATCTGCGGGGTGACCCGGAGGATGGCGACATCGAGGCGATCCTCGAGCAGCGCGTTGAACTGGGCCACGCTGTCCATGGCATGTTCGATGATCGTCACATCGGGGCGGGACTTCGAGTAGGCGTCGGCCACGTCGCGACTGGTGGCGAGTTCGAAGATGTGGGCAATGCGTACCCGGCTTCCGTCTGATCGTTGCTGCATCCTCTCGGCGAGTGTGAGCAGTTCCCGAGCGTCGCGGAGAAAGGCCTCACCACGGACAGTGAGGGCGACGTGACGGCTGTCACGCACAAAGAGACGCGCTCCGAGCTGGTCCTCGAGCTTGCGGATCTGCTTCGAGAGTGCCGGTTGGCTCACGTGGAGCCTCGCGGCAGCCCGGCCGAAGTGGAGCTCATCGGCCACCACCACGAAGTAGCGCACCAGGCGCAGATCGAGGTCCACAATTACCCCCAGGCACGTCCCGTTGCGTGGCCGGGTGTCCGTACCTCGGATGGTAGTCGTTGGAGTCCGTCTCAATCATGCCCGTTTGGTTATCGATCCAGGTCGGATAGGTCTTGGACACTCGCTCCCAAAAGGCGTTGAGTTGGAGGGAGCCCCGACGAAAGGACATGCCATGGCCGCGGGAGACAAACCAGCCGTCTTCATCCACGGACTCTGGTTGCACGCTACGAGCTGGTCACCCTGGCTCGACCTGTTTCGTCACGCCGGCTACGAACCCATGGCGCCGGCGTGGCCCAACGAGCCTCAGAGCGTTTCGGAAGCCAGAGAGCATCCCGACCTCGTGGCCAACGTCGGCATTGATGACATCACCTCCCAAATGGCGGAGATCATCGATGACTTCGACGCGAAGCCCGTCATCGTCGGGCATTCCTTTGGAGGACTCATTGCCGAAAAGCTCCTCGGGGAGGGCTACGGTGCCGCGGCCGTGGCGATTGATCCGGCGCAGATCAAGGGCGTCCTTCCCCTCCCGCTCGCGCAGTTGCGCGCCGGGTTACCAGCGCTCGGCAACCCAGCCAATCGGCACAAAGCCGTGTCTCTGACGAGTAAGGAGTTTCGCTTCGGCTTCGGAAATGCCTTGAATCAGGATGAGTCGGACGCGCTGTTCGAGCGCTGGACGATCCCATCTCCAGCTAGGCCGCTTTTCGAGGCGGCGGTCGCCAACTTTTCTCTTCATTCCCCAGCGAAGGTCGATACGAAAAACAAAGAGCGTGGACCGCTCTTGCTCGTCTCGGGCACTGAGGATCACACAGTGCCCGACAGAGTCACCCGTTCCACTCTGAAGCAGTACCGTGATTCGACCGCCGTCACCGAGCTCAAGCAGTTCGAGGGACGAGGCCACTCCTTGACCATCGACAAGGGCTGGGAGGACGTCGCCAGTGCCGTCCTCGAATGGCTCAAACTCAATGGTGTGTGAAGCTTCATAGCCCGTCGTCTAGGCCATCAAGGAGGCATCATGGATCTTGAGCTCGCGGGTAAGCGCGCCCTTGTGACCGGAGCGAGCAAGGGCATCGGCCTCGTCGTGGCGCGGCGACTCGTTGCTGAGGGGGCTGTCGTGGTCGGTGGGTCGCGTCAGTCTTCAGCGGAGTTTGACGCCCTGCGCCAGAACGGCGAGGTTGCCCACGTCATCGTCGACCTCACCGGGGAGAAGGGACCTTCACAACTGGTGGAGACTGCCTTGGACACGGGCTCCATCGACATCCTTATCAACAACGCGGGAGCTGTCACTCCACGGCTCGACGGGTTTACATCCGTGACGGACGAGCAATGGGCGAAGACGATGGCCCTGACTTTCATGGCCGCGGTCAGGACAACGCGGGCTGTCTTGCCACACATGATCGCTCGAAAGAGTGGCAGCATCGTAATAACGCCTCGGTGAACGCAACACTGCCGGATCCCCTCGTCATCGACTACAGCGCGGCAAAGGCGGCGCTGAACAACTTCTCAAAGGCATCGTCCAAGGAGGTCGGAGGGCATGGGATCCGAGTGAACGCCGTGAGCGCAGGTCCTGTCGCGACGGGATTGTGGCTGGGCACCGGAGGGGTGGCGGCCGCCGTCTCAGCCGCTCAAGGAGCCAACCCGGACGACGTTGCCCATGAAGCAGTCAAGGACTCAGCTACCGGAAGGTTCACCACGCCGGAGGAGGTCGCTGACCTGATTGTGTTCTTGGCCAGCAGCCGAGCGTCGAACGTCACCGGAGGGAACTACCTCGTTGACGGGGGTCTGAGTCAGAGCCTGTAGAGCCTCCGGCTTCGTGGGTTGTTTCCGACGATATCGGTTCCGGTGAAGCAGATTGCATAGCACGTGGCGTCGCATCGCAACTGCTGCGGCGAGGTGCATCAACATGAAAGGAGCCACGATGGCCACAACCGACAAGGGCTTCGATGACTTCATGGGCGTATGTCGGGAAGCGGTTGCCCAACAGGTCAGCGGCCGGACAGAGGCGTTCCAAAGGCTTTGGTTGCATGACGACGACGTTGTGCTCATAGGCGCGGCCGGATCGCATCAAAAGGGGTGGCACAACGTGAGCGCACGGATTTCTTGGGCATCTCAGCATCTGAACTTTGGAAGTTTCCATGTCGAGAATCTCCTAACGAGCGTGTCGGCAGGTCTCGCGTTCACGGTTGACCTGGAGCACATGAGTCGCGATAACGACGGCAATACGGAACATCGAACGCTTCGCTCTAGTCAGGGATACCCCTTGGAGCGTGGCCAGTGGCGTGTCGTGTTCCGCCACGGGGACCCCATGGCGGAGGACATCCTGCCGCCACCACCACCACCGCGCACTTGGTGATCAAGCTGACGATCCCTCAGCTTCGTCGGGCACCCCTGTCGGAGTTCAGTTCGGGTTAGTAGACCGCTCTACAACGGCGACGGACTGGGTGGACGTACTGGAAACTGGGCGGACGGGATCGCACGTCACGGGATGGGCGGGACCCACAAGGACGAAACCCTCGTCTTGGCGACGTGAGGATCGACTACCCCCTGAGGACTAGAGGTGCGGGTGACCCGCCGGTCGTTGACTGGTGGGTGGCGGCCACAGGAGTGCTTTCCGTCGTGCGCCCGCAACATCTGCCGCCTCAGGGCCGGTGATTCCTGTTGCTCGCCGCGGAATGTGATTGTCGTCAAAGGAGAACGAGCGCCATTCGCTGCGAAATGCGACGCCTTCCACAGGCAGACCTCCGCTCATGGATGTTGCGCCCAAAACCACCGTAAAGTGAATGCCGGTCCTTGAGGGCTGCAACCTAAACGTGCCGAGGATGGTCGTCGGGTCTCATGCGGTGACTCTTGAGCCTCAATCAGCTTCATTCCCGGATCATCTGTTGGACTCTGACAACTGAGGGCGACCACGTCAAGGAGGCGAGTGCTAATGACGGTGACAGAAGAGACGACCGAGGGGTCAGGACAGCGTCCAACGTCTGAGCCATCGTCTGGACCGGGGACAACCACTCAGGCGATGCAGGACGCCGTCAAGAGACCAACTGCCTTTGACCGTTTTGCCGACTGGGTGTCCGAGGCTATGGGTCGGCCGCTCAATATTGCCTTTTGGTTCGTCCTGATCGTTGCCTGGACGTTGATCTTCGCTCTGGGGGGTCCAAAGCTGTCGAGCGGGACCTGGCTCCCGACGTGGTTCACCAGCCAGGGTTACAACTTCCCGCTCAACCTGGTCACCACGGTTGCCGAGCTGTTCATTGGTTTCCTCGTCGCCACAGCGGCCAACCGGGCGCAGAATGCGCTGACCGCGTTACTCGACAAGATCGATATGCAAGAAGAGCAGATCGAAGCGACCGAAACGAACATCGTGACGCTGGTCAAGGAGAACACCGACCTCACGAGCGAGATCCACACGCTCACCACCGAGATCCGGACGCTCACGATGCAGGTGCTGAAGAACGCCACCCTGATCGCTGAGACCCATCAACAGGTCTCCGCACTCACATCGCAGGCCGGACTCGATGTTGGTGATTTCCCACCCCATACGTCACCACCGGCCACAACCTCCTGAGCACCGGCGCACACCTTCGTCGCCGTCAAGGATCAGGAGAGCATGACCGAATAGCCTGCTTCCCGATCCTGTGCACGAGCGCACTGGCGACGGGATCTCTCTGACCACGTCGACACCTGGGACGGACTGGTCCGATTGGCCGACGCTCTCGTGGCCTTGCAACGAGCCATGTTCGAGCCTGGGTTCGACCGCTCGGAGGCCGGTATCTGCGCCGGCCCCTCGGCCATGGTTGAGTCGGGCAAGCTCCGGCCAGAAAAGACGTCGCTTGGGCTCTCCGGCAGCGGTCCTACTCGGTAGTGATCTTCTCGAGCCTCTCCAGGCTGGCCGTCATGGACTCAAGCACCGAATTCGTCCCGTTGATTCACCCTCAGCCCGAGAAGGGTCTCCAGGAGCCGGTTCCCAAAATATGCGCCGATCTGGCTCGAACTCCGCCACATAGTTGAGCATGAGGTAGTCGTCTGGGACGGTCGAGGACGACTCCCCGGAGCATGTCGGATCCGTCGAAATTCACGTGACGTTGCGGATCCGCCAGGATCGTGAAGATTGAGGTTCCCCGAGAATTAGTGGACACCTGACGAGCTGACCCTTGGTCGGCTGGAAGGATGTCCGATATGGGAGTTACGAGGCGTAGGTTCACGCTGGAGTTCAAGACAGAGGCCGCGCATCGTGTGATCGATACCGGCAGATCGATTGCCGAGGTGTCCGCCGAGCTGTCGGTGGCGGACAGCTCGTTGGCCAGATGGGTGCGCGATGAGCGCCGCCGGCTGGACGCGGTGGCTGGATCGAGCGATGAGCCGTTGAGCGCGGCCGAGCGGACCGAGCTGTTGCGCTTGCGCCGCCAGGTCTCCGAGCAGGACAAGGACCTGGCCTTCTTGGGAAAAGCTGCCGCGTACTTCGCTTCGAATCCACCAAAGCAGAAAGATTTGCGTTGATGGCCGCCGAGTGCGCGAACTTCGAGATCACCCGCATGGCCCGCCTCTTGGAGGTGTCTTCGGCGGGCTACTACCGCTGGAGAGCGGCCCAGGACCGGCCCATGTTGGCCAGCGAGGTCCGTCGGGCCGATCTCGACGCCAAGATCATCAGCTCCCACAAGAGCTCGGACGGCACCTATGGCGCTCCTCGGATCACCCTCGACCTCCATGAGGCCGGGGAGCGGGTGAGCGCCAACACCGTGGCGGCCCGCATGGCCAGCCTCGGGATCGTCGGGGTGAGCCCACGCCTGTTCAAGGTCACCACCAGCCCCGATCCAGCCGCCACCTTCCCCCCCGACCTGGTGAACCGAGCATTCCATCCCGAGGGGATCGACGAGCTGTGGACCTCTGACATCACCTACCTCAAGGTCGGAAGCGGCGAGGCCTACATGTGCGCCATCCGCGACGAGGGATCGTCTCGGGTGCTCGGGTTCTCGGTGGCTGAGCACATGCGGACCGAGATCGTCCTCGAGGCGCTCGAGCAAGCGACGCTGACCCGTTTCGGGCACGTCGACGGGACGGTGTTCCATACCGACCGGGGCAGCCAGTTCTCGGATCGCAAGGTCGTCGACTTCTGTGAGTCCGTCGATCTGATCCGCTCCATGGGAGCGACGGGCAGCTGCTACGACCATGCCAGTGCCGAGAGCTTCTGGTCGATCTTCAAGCACGAGTACTTCTACCGGCACACCTTCGCCACCATCGACGAACTCCGAGCCGGCGTCGCCCGCTACATCAACTTCTACAACCACCAACGCCGCTGCGCCAAGGCCGACAACCTGAGCCCCATCCATTACGAGTTAACGTTGGCCCACAAGCACCAAGCCGCTTAAAACCGTGTCCACAATTTCTGGGCAACCTCAGATAAGGGCCGCCGGTGCTTCGATTCTGCGTGACACTTCGACCGGCTTGCTTTCCTCTGCCATGGTCCAGTCCTCTCATTCTCTCCGCCTCTGCACTCTGCTCTACCGATTGCACGTCAGTGGTTTCATACAGTTGGGCGTTGCAGGTCCCGCCTATTCATTCATGGGTCAGAAATTCACATTCTGACCGATTCGAGGCATCCCGCTTTGTCGGACGTGGTTCCCTCGTAAGCGGTGGGGCGCACCAAGTCAACGAGCTGCCAGTGAGGTCTACGCCGGGGCCAAGGTATTCGAGTCACCCTCCGCCGAGGGCGTCGTCAGCCAGTTCGGTGCGGAAGCGTTGGTCGTCTCGGCGGGTGAAGTGGGGGGTGACGTAACGGGCAAACATCTCGAGAGACCGGTTCCACCGGTCGCTGGTGACCCACTCGCGGGAGTTGAAGAGGAGCGTCCCGAAGCCGCCCAGATCGTCGCGCATGTCGTGGATTTGAGCTCTGCACTCCGCCGGCGAGCCGATGATCCAGGGAATGTTCTCAACCATCCAGTCGAAGGTGACATCGGCGTCGGGCATGTCCGCATCGCGCTTCATGAGGGGAGCAAGGCCGATCTTGAACAGGTAGTCGTAGGACTGGAGCAAGCTCTCCCTGATCTCGCTCATCGCCGCGTTCTTGGAGTCCGAGACGTAGACCTCGCGACAGATTCGCCAATCCCGGCGGGCCTCCTCCGGGTCTCGCCCCGCTCGCTCCGCTGCCTCGGCCAGCGCCGCCCCCTGGCTACGCAGGTCGGGCATGCCCGGATTGGACTCGATCCGGACGGGCGTGAAATAGATGCTCAGCGCGCCGTAGCCGCGGCTACCGCATAGGTCGAAGTTGTGCACTCCGGACATACCGGCGATGGCGAACTGCGGGAACTCCTGGTACGGGCGCACCTGGATTCGCTTGTGGTCGACGTTCCAGAACTTGCCGTCGAAGTTGATGTAGTCAGTGGACGCGTAGAGGGCCTCGATGATGTCCAGGGCCTCCCGGAGGCGGGGGTTTCCCTCGCTCGGATCGAGTTGGAAGAAGCGTTTGTCGCTGACCAGGCCACCGCCGCCGAAACCGTATATGAGCCGCCCGTGAGTCAGGTGGTCGAGGAAGGCCAGTCGCTCGGCGACCATGAAGGGGTCGTGATAGGGCAGGTTGATCGTCCCCGTGCCGAGGCGGATCCGATGGGTCACCGCTGACGCCTTGGCGATGAAGATATCGGGGGCGGGTATGTTCTCGTAGGCGCCCGTGTGGTGCTCGCCCACCCAAACCTCGTCGTAGCCGAGTCGATCGGCCAGCGCCATCTCCTCGAGCTTCAGGTCATACGACAGCGTCCAGTTGGACCACGGGAACGGTTCGGGCGTCAAGAACAGACCAAATCGCACGACTACCCCTAAGCAGGTCTTGACAGGGTGACCTCATGTGACCTTATCGAGATGGAAATGGAGGAGCGATGATAGAGTCTGAGGGGTTCGAAACCGTCCGGGCTTTACGGCTAGACGAAGTGAGCTTCCTAGGGGTAGTAGAAGCTGGCGGGAATGACCATTGAGTCGTAGCCCGCCTCCGCCGCGGCCCAGGCCAGCGGAACGTAAAAGGTGGGATCGACATTGACTGGGCGTAGGTTCATTGTCGTTGCTTTGCCCGGCCCGGCATCTGCGTGCGCGGGATACGCCCGTCGATATCGGTGAAGCCGTAGGCCTCGGCCAGGTCTGCCACGTGAAAGGCCTGACCCGAACGCTCCTCGATGTCGGGCGCGCCGAAGAGCGCGGCCACGGCGCGTCCGGCGAAGCGCGGCGAATCGGCGTCTGCCAGATCGAAATCGCCCTCTCCGGGGAGCGTCAGGATCTGGCGGCCCTCGGCGTTGCGGGGAACCCCTAGCACCAGCATCTCCGTAGCCACGATGCCCGGCCATAACGAGACCACGCCAATCCCGTGCGGGCGCAACTCGACAGCCATGTCGTGACTGAGACGATCGACCGCCGCTTTGCCCACGCCGTAGGGAACGTTGTGGGAGTAGGCAACGGCGCCGGGCGACGAGATGTTGGCGATCAACCCGGGCCCGGTTTCCAGCATGAGGGGCACACCGAACGCGGCGGCCACGTAATGGGAACGCACGCCGATATCGATGCACTGATCCCAGGCTTCGATCGGCAGCTCCCAGAACTTCTGCCCCAACCAGGGTGCCAGATCGGGCGAGGAGAAGACGTTGTTGACCAGGATGTCGAGGCGTCCCTGCTCGGCACGCACCTGCTCGAAGACCTCGGCCACGGCGTCGTCGTTGTGGTGGTCGCAGGCCAGCCCGATGCCGTGACCTCCAAGTTCGTCGATCTCTTTCGCGGTCTGGCCGACCGTGCCTGGGAGTATGCCTCCGTCGACGGTCGTGCGTCCGGTCACATAGACCGTCGCCCCATTTGCTCCTAGCTCAACGGCGATGCCCTTGCCGATTCCCCGGCTGGCTCCGGTGACCACCGCGACACGATCCTCTAGTAGTTGACCCATCCCATCTCCCCGGGCGACTAGTCAGGCGACCTGGTGGGCCGCCGCGCCGGAAGCTACCAGCAGCTTTACCGACCTGGGTTCGGACGCCGACGCCAGCAGTCCGGTTCTGTTCCTCTCCAACGCCGTACCTGCGCCAAGACCACGCGATGTCACAATTTCCAGAGCTTCATCGAGACCCCCCGGGCCAGCCATTCCGAGTTGAGCTCAGCCCAACTCTTCGTTCACGGGCGTCACTCGACCCCCATGGAGGGCGCCCTAGAGTCGGCCGACCACAAGCCGTCCCACTCGTCCGCGATAGCGGCCAGGGGGTCGTCGCCGACCTGGCACGTCGTGTCGAGAATCATCGTGGTCCGTCGCTGGTTGTCGTAGCGGGGCCAAGGACCGGGAGCCCCGGTCGGACCGTGCGCGAATGGAGCGCCGGGGTCGCCGATTCGGGCGAAGCTCGACCATGCGGCCATGTGCCACTGCGCCAGATGCTCGGCGTCCGGCCCCGCTCCCAAGAACTCGGCCCAACCGGCCCGGTCCAGGGTGCCGAAGGTGAACGGGAGGTCGATAGCGTGGAAGGCGCCCCGTTCCCAGGCTTCGTCCTCCACGTGGGCACCCCAGGAGAACTGGGCGACATAGGTCGCCCCCTGTCCGTTCGCCGCGTGCGCGTCGGCGATCCGGCGGGCTGGGAGTCGCATCACCCCATCGGTCTGGATCGCCGCGTAGATGTCCGCAGGGGTCGAGCGTCCGCTGCCGGCCATGAGATTCTCGTAGAAGGCCACCAGTTGTCGGGCTCGGTCCCGGCCCGGGTCGGCGGTGCTGCGGCGGGTGAGGTAGTGCTGCACCCACCCCGTGATCCCCTCGATGCCGGCCTCGTCGGCCGCCGGGTTGGGGTAGAGGCGCATTTCATCTGCCGTCCAGCTGACCAGGAGATCGATATCGGCGGCAGCACCGTTGGCAAACGCCACCGAAGGGGTGGCGCTCAGAAAATGCCGGTCGACGACGGGGTGAAAGGGCATGGAGCTGATGGTGAGGAGCGTTTCCAGCAGCGTCGTTTCCTGGGCCTCGACGATAGCCTCCGCCGGCAGGTCCCACAGCCGTTCCAACTCCCCCCGGTCCACGCCTACGTGGCCTAAGAAGTTGTCGGTCACTCTTGACGCGTCGTCGGGGCGCAAGGTGTGGTCGACGCCCGGGCTCTGCAAGATGCAGCGGTGTAGCACGTCCGTGGCTCCCGGAGCGGTGACCAGGTGCAGTAGGGAACCGGCCCCGGCCGACTCGCCGAACACGGTGACATTCGAGGGATCTCCCCCGAAAGCCGCCACATTGTCTCGGATCCACTGCAGACCGGCGAGCTGATCCCTGAGGCCACAGTTGGCCTCGGCGCGCTCGTCGTCGAGCCACAGGAAGCCCATCGCTCCCAATCGGTAGTTCACCGACATCACCACGACATCGTGGTCGGCGGCCAACGTGGACCCGTCGTAGGTGACCAGGGTGCTTCCGCCGGTGAGGTAAGCGCCGCCGTAGACCCAGACCAGGACCGGCAAGTTTTCACCGGGGGTCGCCGGGCTCCAGATGTCAACGGTCAGGCAGTCCTCGGAAACCGCTCCCACCAGGTTGCCCGGGATCACACCGCTGAAGGGATTGTTGGTCGATTGCATCGGGGAAGGAGCCGCCTGGGTGGCCTCCCGGATCCCGAACCACGGCTCAGGGGGCTGGGGCGCCTTGAAACGCAGGGCGCCCAGGGGCGGCGCGGCGTAGGGGACGCCGCGGAACACATTGATGGTCCTCCCGAACCTTCCCGCTTTTTCTCTGCTGCCACGCACCGTGCCGGCGGTCGTGACCACATCACCGTGGTCGGTCATCGCCCTCCCTCCCTGCACCTGACGGCGCGAGCTGCTCGCCGAAAATAAGTTAGATGGTCAAAACTAGTTGGATCGTCAGGCGGTCCAGGCAAAACGGCCGGGGCGGGTCCACCCCTCGACCGCGGGTTCTCAACCGCTTCAAGAACGCTGGCCAGGCTGTAGAAGTTCTCGATGCAGTCGGCGATCGATCGCGAGTTCCACCAAGTGTGAAGCGAGCCAACGACCCGATCGGACGGAGCTCCCGCCATCCTCGGCTTCGGGACGGGAAGCCGCGGTGAATCGTGGAGGCAGGAATCTCAACGGAACGCACGTGAAGGGCACGACTTACCCAAGGAGGACGAATGTGTCACCGATGATGGCGTGGAGGCAAACGCCGGAGCTGCTCCATTCAACGTTCTCGATCCGGAACGCGGTCGTGTTGGTACGTTGACGCGCTCTACCAAGATGTCGAGTGCCGTTGTTCATTGAGTATTCCAGAATCAGCGCTGACTACCCCTATTCCCGCCCCGTGTCCAGCCCCACGCCGCGCCGTCAGCACCGCGTCGCGATCCGCGAGTCCCTGATCCTCTGCAACCGCACATAACTCGAAGACGCAAGGCTTCTCGAATCTCATCTCCGGGGGGACATCGTTATATTCCAGCGTGTACACGCCATCCAGGGTGCCGAAGACGCCGTGGGACATCGCACCACTCTCTGCCCTCGTTGGTGCCATCGCCGCAATTCATCGTGGCCTCATGGTGATTCCCGGTCCAGCGGGTGTCGGCTTCCCCGATGCAGGATCTCAGAATGCGTTGGGGTCCTGTTGCACGGTCTCGGGGACCGGGTGCCGGTACAGCGCGGATGCGTTCTCCCAAGTCATCTTGCGAATGTCATCTGCCGGCAGGCCGCCCAGCTCCTCTTCGATGACGGCCTGCGTGCGGGGCCACGTGGAATCGCAATGGGGGTAGTCAGACTCGAGGAGAATATGGTCCACCCCGATCCGGTGTCGGAGCGGGAACGTCGATTGGTCCTCCACTGCGCAGAACCAAAAGTTCCGTTGGAGTACCTCCGAAGGGGTTGCATCCCCCTGCCATGTTCCGTACATGTCGTTGTAGGAGTCCATGTGATCGAGACGGTCGAGCAGCGCCGGGACCCAGCCGATCCCGCCCTCGGACAGGCAGATCTTGAGATCTGGGTAGCGCACCGGGGCCAACGAGAACAGCCAGTCGACAGCAGCGAAAATGGCGTAAGCAAAAAACAGGACTCCGGCCACGTCGGGTGGGGCGTCCACTGATGTCCCAGGTGAGGAGCCCGAAGAGCCGATGTGGAGGTTGACCACCGTGTCGGTTTCTGCGCAGGCGCGGATGAATGGTTCCCAGTGTCCGGAGTGAATTGACGGAAAACCGAGCCGGCTCGGGTCCTCGCTGAATGAGACAGCCCGAAAGCCGAGTTCCGCGTTCGAGCGGATCATCGCCGCACCGACGTCGGGTTCCAATAACCACGGGATCTGGCAGGGAATTATGCGGCCGGGGTGGGTGCCGGCCCATTCTTCGAGGTGCCACTGATTCCATGCCCGCACCGACGCCATGGCCAGTTCCGGATCCTTGGTCACTTGCTGCAGGCGCTGCCCGGCAAATCCCGGGAGGAACGAAGGAAAATTCACCGAGGCATAGATCCCGTTGATGTCCATGTCATGGATGCGCTCGTCGATGTCCCAGGCGCCCCGCCGCATCTCATCGAAGCGGGCCGGTTCCATCCGCCACTCCTCGACCGGACGACCGACCACCGCGTTGAATCCGACGTTGGGCAGCTCGGCACCGTCGTAGAGCCAAGTCTGGCTTCCGTCCTCTTTCTCGATTACCCGTGGAGCTCGATCGGCGAACCTCCGGGGCACCCTGTTCTCGAAGACATGCGGTGGTTCGACGATGTGGTCATCAGCGGAGATGACCGTGTACTTCCGCTCCGCTCTCGGGGGGTCGGGTAGGAAGGTGACCGTATGTTGACCGTCGCGGCCCCCCTTGGTGAAGTTGCGATTCGACGTCAGATCGTCGAGTGAGATCACGAGCGTCTTCCCAGCAAAGTGATGCCACCCACGACCGGGACGGAGCCCGCGGTCACAGCAGCACCTCTGGCTCGCGACGGAGCAGCTGGCGAACGGCGCCGGCGAAGTACACGTCCGAGCCGCGCTCAATCAACGAGGCTTTGATTCCGGGGATCACGTTGCGAGGGATCGACAATGGATACAGTCCCGTCACCAGCACGTCGTAGGCCAAGCGGCAGGCGCGGTCCAACGCAGCGGCCCGAAAGGTGGCCTGTTCGATCGTCGATCCGGTCACGATGGCGCCGTGGTTCCCCAGGATGATCACGCTGGCGGTGCCGATCCGGTCCGCCAAATCCGCCCCTAGTGCCCGGGAGTCGATCTCCCCTCCATACTCACTGACGAGCACCATGTCCTCGTCGTACATGGTGCCGGTCTGGTGCAAGAGCTCGGGCAGGCGTCCAAGCGACGCCATGACGCAGACGGAGTAGGGATGGTTGTGGATTACCACCCGAGCGTCGTGACGCCGGCGGTGCAACTCGGTATGGATGTGGATGGCAGGCGTCACGTCCCACTTGCCCGCCACCACGTTTGCATCCATGTCCACGGTGCACAGGTCGGAGGCCGCTATCTCGTTCCACCAGAGACCCCACGGATTGACCAGCAGGGTGTCCTGGCCGTCACGTTGCCAGGTGATATGACCAGCGATGTGCTCGGAGAATCCCTCGTGAGCGAGGATGCGGAAGGTACAAGCCATCTTCTGCTCGTCGCTCAACTCGGTGCCAATCGGCGGC
Source organism: uncultured Acidimicrobiaceae bacterium (assembly GCA_963828505.1). Taxonomy (GTDB): domain Bacteria; phylum Actinomycetota; class Acidimicrobiia; order Acidimicrobiales; family RAAP-2; genus Bog-473. The sequence continues at coordinate 172,770 of CAWHFM010000021.1, read as the reverse complement.
ACGATCGATGGCGCCCAGACCGCCAAGCCACCTTGGCGCTCGTTCCCAGTCGGCAGAACACTTCGGGCACCCTGCACGCCCTCATTATCAGGAGAATCGCTCGGAGAGTCAATCCGGCGGCGGTCGAAGGCGACGAGACGCCAGTCCTCGCATTTACGGTCCTGGCCAAGCTGATGGACAGGTGTCCCAATCCGCACTATTCCCCACCGTCGGACCGAGAGCGAGGGTGAGGGAATTGCGCCTTGTCTCGCGCCATGACAGCGTGGTGTCGCTGATCGACAACTCCGCTGCCAGCCCCTCGACCGGCGCACCGTCCGGCATTCGCGCACGGAATTGCCGCCCGAACTCACACGCGGGCTTCGCGATTGCAAGCGCTCGGCCTGAGGTCCTGTCCTTACGAGTCTTTACCCCGCGGGAAGCGGAGGGATCCTGCGGGAACCTGAGGGGATGCAACGCCGCAACCAGGAGGATCCTCGGAGAGCACCTGGTCAAAACACTGAGAGCCACGCAATCGCAATGTAGAGGCCGGGGTTCGAGTCCTTCACCTCCTCCAAACCTCTACCCGCAAACAGGCAGCCAGGAACCCTGGCGTCCCCGAGCCGAGATCGTGCAGGGTAAGGAATGATGTAGCGGCTCCGATCTCGACTGACGACTGAACACACCCGAGGGTCCGACATAGACCGTTGTGATCATCGGGACCGGCCTGGGTCTCGGGGGGAGCAGGCCACATCCGAAGTCTTTCTCGCCAAGCCATGTTGGTATTGCAAAGTGAGAGTCTCACGTTAGGCAGGTGTCCATGACAACCGAGTTGCTCCTACTTGGAACAGCTGGAGCACCCATGCCAGTCGTCGGCCGAGGGGGGATTTGCTCTGCGCTCGTGGTCGAGGATCGGGTCTTTGTAATTGACTGCGGGCGGGGTGCACCCTCCGCATTCGCGGCGGCGGGTCTCGACTTCGCCCGCCTGGAGGCCGTCTTCCTCACGCATCTTCATGTCGACCACGCCGGCGATCTCCCCGGCATGCTCCTCTATCCGTGGGGAATCCGCTTCGGAGATGACGGTCCACTCCCACCGATTCGCGTCTATGGACCTGGCGCCCCTGACGTGGCGCCCTCCGGTGACGCCGCCTTCCGTCGTCACACGACTGTTCACCCAGAACGACCGTTCCCCGGTACGACTGACCTGGTTGAGAACATCCTCGCGGGTTACGCCTACCACCTGAACGTCATGCCCTTGGACTGGGACATGCCGGATCCGGGTGTCCTGGTGCGGGCCATTGACCTCTCGCTTCCTGCGCCGTCCGCGGGCGATTCCGGGCGTCCGATCACCGTTCTCGAAGATGAGATCGTTCGGATCATGGCTGTCCCCGTAACGCATGGCCATGCGCACCCCGCCCTCGCCTACCGATTCGACACTCCGGACGGCTCTGTCGTTTTCTCTGGCGACACCACGGTGAACGACGACCTGATCGCTCTCGCCCGGGATGCCGAAGTCCTCGTCCACCAGGTGGCAGATCTCGATTACCTGGAGCGACACGGCCTTACCGGCGCTGCCCTCCAACGAATGGCGGCGCTGCACACGAACGTCACCGAAGTGGGGAGCGTCGCCGATCGCGCACGGGTGCACGAACTCATCGTCAATCATTACCTGCCGGCTGAACCTGACGCGATCACCGATGCGGAATGGGCGGAGCGTGCTGGAGTGGGCTTTCGCGGGACAACGATCGCCGGGAGCGATGGTTTGAGGCGAATTGTGACACGCAGGTGACGGACGCTATGCACTTGCCCCGATCAAGGCACAGACAACGGTCGGCGCCGCCCCTCCGGTGTTGCTTCTGCCGGCGGCTAAAAACGCTCCCGGCGCACCGTTGCTCGCCTGCCTCGGATCTTGGTGTTGCGTAGCGAATCGATCACCTCGTCAGCGGCGTCTGCAGGCACGTCGACGAGGGAGAAGCGCCCGGAGATTTCGATGGAGCCGATGTTCCGCCCGCTGAGGCTTGTCTCGCCCGTAATTGCCCCGACCAGGTCCTGAGGCCTCAGCCCCGCATCGCGCCCGAGGCTGACGTACAGCCGAGTCGTGCCGGGTCCACCCCCAGCGGCGGCCCGCTTGCTTCCGCTGGGGCGGCCCTTGCTCGCTCGCTCCTTGGGTGACACTGAGACGACAACATCGGGGATGTCCTCCCCTTCGTCGGGACCCCCTATTGCGGCATGCGCCAGATTGACGGCGGCGAGCGCCACTTCCATCACGTCGAACTCCTCGGCAAGCGACTCGACAACGACTCGGAAGCCGTCCAGGTCGTCTCCGAGGAGGCTCTCGCGCAATGCGGCGCGGGTGAGGTCGAGACGTCGCTCACGAAGGTCCGCCACAGTGGGGATCTTCTCGACTGTGATCTTGTGTTTGGTCGCCCGCTCTATTGTTTTGAGCATCCGGTGCTCCCGAGGTTCGGCCAGCGTGATGGCCACGCCCTCTCGCCCCGCACGGCCTACCCGCCCAATCCGGTGGACGTAGGTGTCCACAGATGAGGGGACGTCGTAGTTGATCACGTGGGAAAGCTGTTCGATATCGAGGCCACGTGCGGCGACGTCGGTGGCGATGAGTAGGTCGGCGGTCCCGCCTCGCAGGCGACCCATCACCCGGTCCCGCTGCTCCTGGCTCATCCCGCCGTGCAGGGCCTCGGAGCGGTAGCCCCGGCCGTTGAGTGTCTCGGTGAGACCGTCGACGGCCTCGCGGGTTCGGCAGAACACGAGTGCCGCGGTCGGCGACTCGACGTCGAGGATCCGCCCGAGGGCAGCGGCTTTGTGGGCGCGTTGGACGACGTAGGCGGAGTGGCGTACCCGGGGCGACTCATCGCTGCTCTGTACCTCGTCGATGATGCGGATGCGGGCGGGATCGCGGAGGTGCTTGCGCGCGATGGCGTCGATGCGGTTGGGAAGCGTGGCCGAAAAGAGCACCGTCTGGCGGCTCGGTGGCGTCTCGGCGAAGATGGCCTCGAGATCCTCGGCAAAGCCCATGTCCAGCATCTCGTCGGCTTCGTCGAGGACCATCACCTGCAGCGACGCGAGCCGCAGCGTGCGGCGCCGTAGGTGATCAAGAGCACGGCCGGGTGTGGCCACGATCACGTCAACGCCGGCGTCGAGAGACCGCAGCTGACGGCCGATGGGCTGGCCGCCGTAGATCGGGACGACGCGGACCCCGAGCTGACGGCCGTAGTGGTGAAGGGCCTCAGAGACCTGCATGGCCAGCTCACGGGTTGGCACCAGGATCAATGCCATGGGCTCTCGCCCCCGCTCCTGGGAGGGAAGCCGTTGCAGGATCGGGAGGGCGAACGCTGCCGTTTTTCCCGTTCCGGTGGCGGCTTGCCCGAGCATGTCGTGCCCTTGGAGCAGAACTGGGATGGCCGTCGCCTGAATAGGCGTCGGTTCTTCGTAGCCCAATGCGGCGAGCGTGTCGAGCAGCTCGGGGCGCAGGCCCAGCTCGGCGAAGGTGATCGGGTGTTCCGTGGTCGGCTCGGCCACCGCGGTCCTTGCTCTTAGCGGGGCGGTGCGGAATGCACCAACGGTCACCCCACTCTACGGCGCAGGTGGCTGCCATGAGGACGGACGGTCAAGAGGCACTGCGATGCTGCAATCGAAACCACAGGCTTCGACGCGTGATGCTGATAAGGCATGTGCGGGGGAGGCCGCATGGAGGGCGCGCCAGTCGAGCGGAATCGGGGACCAGCTCAAGTAAGCTGAGGCGAAGTTGCTCCAACCCTTCTCGGACGCCAGCGAGGTCGGGTGCTGGTCAGCTGTCTCCGTTAGCGCGTCAGGCCAATTCCTGAGTCGGCACTGTGAACCATCATCCCAGCGGTCATTCATCACTCGGGAAAACTTGGATCGTCGAACCCGACCATTGATCGACGACGAAGCGCGGCGCTAGCGTCCTGCCCGTTGCGTCGAACGGTCGCAGCGGACTCGCCGGGTTTCTATCGGAGCGCGGCGCGGAAGGGGAGTCTGCATGAAGAAGCAGTGGGCCGGTCTGATTCTCGTCGGCGCCATCATCGTTGGTCCGTTGGCGGTGTCCGCCTCGGCGGCCTCGCCCCCGGTGGTGGAGGTGCAGACGAGTGCCGCCGTCGACCTGAGCAACACGGGCGGCGTCCAAACGCAGGTCGAATCGCTGGTCCTGAGTGCTGGCTCTTGGACCATCACCTCCAACCTGACCGCGATCGACTTCGGCTCCGGCGACTTCGTGCGTTGTCACCTACAGGCGGGTGCGACCGATATCGACGGAGGAGCCACGGTCTTTCTGGCCGACCGGGTGGCGGGCATCGTCAACGCCGGCACCGTGGTGGCCTCCAAAAAGGTCACGATCGCTCTGTTCTGCGACCACGACAAGAACGCGGCCACGGCGAATCAGTTCTATATCGACCCCGGTGCCACCATCACGGCGGTCGAGGGCGGGCCCATACAGGCGCCCGGGACTACGGTCTCCAAGCCGAAGGTGGTCGAGGCCCGCACGACGACCAACACCCCTTTGGGCGAGAACTCTTACGGCGCGGTGACTTCGGTCACGTTGCCCAAGGGGAAGTGGGCGCTGAAAGCCAACGGTTCGGCTGTCAACTTCGGCGACTTCGACTTCGCGGCCTGCACCATCAGCCCCTCGGCCGGAACCGTGTCCGAGAACTTCGTCGATGCGGGGAGCGATGCAACGGACGCCGCCGCGACCGACATCGACCTTGAAGCCGAGGCATCCGTACCGGCTGGCGGGGCCGTCGAGACCCTGTACTGCGAGGCGGAGTTCACGAACAGCACGTACATTGACGCCGGGGCCACGCTGACCGCATCGAAGACGGCGGCAACGGTGGTCCAAGTTCCCGAAAACACGGCGATCACGGACGCCGGTGGCACGCCGACGACCATCGTGACCCAGACCATGCCCGCAGGTTCGTGGCGGATCACCAGCGCGGTCGGATTCGGCTTCAGGAATCCCAACAACTCCTGGGGCGGAAGCCCGGATTTCGTACGGTGCGAGCTGCAAGCCGGCAAACACATCATCGGCAGCGGGCAGACGCAGTTGATCACGGCGCAGGCCAACATCCAACAGATCGTGAACAGCGCCACGTACACGTCCTCCGGTTCATGGACGCTCAAAGAAGTGTGCTCCCACGACACGACCAACACCGATCCTGGCCACTGGACCGCCGACGTCGGGAATTTGGTCGCCATCAACCAGGGTCCTATCGGCTGAGGTTGACCGCTTGGAAATGGCCATCGCCCGAAATGGCCGGGGACGCCTGAATACTGATCGGTGCGGCGGCGTCGGAGATGGAGATGCGGCGCCCGCTCAGGGTGATCGCTGAGGCCCTGCAGCTGCGGGGTGCAGCGGACGAGGGACGCATTGAGATCCGGCAGATGCTGTCCAGCCCGGCCAACAAGGCCGCCGAGGGCGGCCAGGCCGGCCAGGCCGGCATCGAGTTCCAACTGGCCGAGCGAGTGGTCGAGTACCTGGAGGCCCGGGCCGCCAAGGCCCCGGTGGTGCTCGTGGCCGAAGACCTGCACTGGGCCGACCCCGCCTCGCTCATGACGTTCGGAAGGCTCGCCCACGAAGGTGCACAGCTGCCCCTACTGCTGATCGGCACGCTGTCGCCGTACCCGGCTCCGACCGGAGGGTGCGGCGCTGGTCGGAACCATCGCCAGCGTGGTCCGAGGGCCGAACGGCCGCTTTTGGTTCTTCTGCATCTCGGGCACCCCAGCGACACGATGCCGATCTCCCTTTTCCCGAGGTGGCCTGGGTTCGCATAATGAGGATCCGCTGGCCGACCCAGAGGCTATATAGTAGTTGCTATGCAACCCTGACATGAAGTGTTCCTGAGGGATCGAGGGAGATCATGACGAGCCGACTGATATCCGCTGACGACCATGTGGACCTGAGCCACGACAAAATAAAGTCGTTCTTGTCGCCGAAATTCCACGACGACTACGACAACGCGCTGCGCGAGTTCGGCCGATCCATGGGTTCGACATCCAGCGCGCAGTCCAACCAGCGGTGGCGTGAACAACAGGGCCTCGAGGTCGATTACGACTACGTCCCGATGCGGGACAGGCGGGCCCACGACGCGGCCGGTCGGGCTGGCCACACCGATCCTCTCGCCCGACTCCAGGACATGGACATCGACGGTGTGGAATCTTCGGTGACGTACTGCGAGGTCAGTGCCTTCCGCTACCTGTACCTGCTCAAGGACGGGTGGAAGGAGGCGACCAGGGCGTTCAACACGGCGCTGTCCGAGTTCGCCGCCGCAGACCCCGCCCGGCTGATCATCAATTACCAGATCCCGATCCATGACATCGACGCCGCTGTAGCTGAGGTGCGCCACGCCGCGGCCGAGGGCTGCAAATCGTTGCAATTGCCGGTGTTCCCCGTCGAATTAGGCCTACCCGACTACTGGGACAGGCGCTACGACCCCCTGTGGGCGGTCATCACCGAAGTGGACCTGCCGATCGCGCTCCACATCGGGCTCAACACCCAGCTCGAAGACTTGGCTCAGCGGGACCCCACGCCACAGAAGGCGATCTTCGTGCCGATGACCGCCCTCAGCGCAGCGGAGGCGCTCGGCATGTGGGTCCTCACCGGAATCCTCGAGCGGTTCCCGCAACTGAAGATCGTCTTTGTCGAGCCGGGCATCGGCTGGGTGTCGTGGTGGCTCTACATCGTCGACGACATGGCCACCCGCCAGGGTTACGAGCTCCCGGGCATCAAGGGGCTGCCGAGTCAGTACTTCCGCAAAAGCGTATTCCTCACCTTCATCGACGAGCCCGACGTGCTGCGTCACGCCCACGACCGCATCGGCGTGGAGAACCTCATGTGGTCCTCGGACTACCCCCACCCGGTCTCGAGCTGGCCGCAGTCGCAGAAGATTGCCCAGGAGCAGCTGGCCCACGCCACCGACGAGGAGCGCGAGCTCATCCTCTGCGGCAACTCCAAGCGGGTCTGGAACCTCTGAGCCGTCGGGAACCTTGCTTACCCTCCTCGCTCTCCCTGCCCCATCCCTTCTGTAAGGAGCCTCATGCCGCGCATCGTTCCTCCGTTACCGACCCGTGACGAGGAGTTCTTCTGGCAGGGAGTGACCGAGGACAAGCTCCTCATTGCCCGTTGCGCCAGCTGCTCCAAGCTCCAGCACCCGCCTTCACCCATGTGCCCCGTGTGTGGGTCCACCGAATGGGACACCGTCGAGGCGTCCGGGCGTGCCACGGTCCACAGCTGGATCGTTTCCCACCATCCGACCCGTCCCGACGACGACCTCAGGATCGTGGCGCTGGTCGACCTCGACGAGGGGACCCGGCTGGTCACCAACCTGGTCGACGTCGATCCTTCGACGGTCCGCAACGACATGGCAGTCACAGTCACCTTCCGCGAGCTGGACGGCATCAAGCTGCCCCAGTTCAGGCCGACCACAACCTCGGTCAGCCCCGGCGACCCTGCCGGAGGGGTCTGATGGCCCTGCCGAGCGGCGCCGCCGCGATCGCCGGTATCGGCCATACCGAGTTCTCCAAGAATTCAGGCCGCTCCGAATTGCAGTTGGCGGCCGAGGCAGTCCGGGCGGCGATAGCAGACGCCGGCCTCAGGCCGGCCGACATCGACGGCTTGGTCACGTTTGTGCAGGACACCAACGACGAGCTGCAACTCATACGCACGATCGGCATCCCTGAGATCCGTTGGACGTCTCGTACGCCCTTTGGTGGGGGCGGGAGTGCGGCTACCGTCCAACACGCCGCTGCTGCCGTCGTTTCGGGGGCGGCCAACGCCGTCGTGATCTACCGTGCCTTCAACGAGCGCTCGGGGCACCGCTTCGGTCAGCCGACCGGGGCCGTAACCCCCGGGATGAGTTGGCACAAGACCTACGGTCTCGACACTCCCGCGAAGATGTACTCGCTGTGGTTCCAGCGCTACATGCACCAGTTCGGGCTGACCAACGAGGACTTCGGCCGCTACACCGTCGTAGCCCGCCAACACGCGGCGACCAATCCCAACGCCTGGTTCTACAAGCGGCCTATTACCCTCGATGACCACCAGAATTCCCGTTGGATTGTGGAGCCGATCCTACGTCTTCTCGACTGCTGTCAGGAAAGCGACGGGGGCGTCGCTCTCGTCGTGACAACGACCGAACGGGCCAGGAACCTCCCCCAACCAGTCGTCCTGATCGAGGCCGCCACCCAAGGGGACCTGATGAACAGCGATGTCCTGTTCTCCTACTACGTACCCGACTTGAGCCGCTTCAGCGAAGCCGAGTACGTCGCTCGGCAGATGTACGCGAGTACCGGACTCGGCCCCGACGACATCGACGTGGCACTGATTTACGAGAACTTCAGCCCGATAGTCCTCCTCCAGCTCGAGGCCTACGGCTTCTGCGGCCGCGGCGAAGCCAAGGATTTCATCGCCGAGGGGAACATCTCCCTCGGGGGCAAGCTCCCGGTCAACACCCACGGTGGCCTCTTAGGCGAGGCGTACATCCACGGGGTCAACAACATCATCGAGGGTGTGCGCCAGATTCGCGGCATCGCCGCCAACCAGGTGGTCGGGGCCGAGCACGCGCTCGTCGCGGCCGGGCGTAGCGCCATCTTGCTCGGCCAGGGTTGAATCACCCGACGTCTTTCCGAAGGTCGGTGGAATCCCCCCAATCCCACGGACTCGGTGCAGGCTGTCTCAAGCGTCTTACCTGGTTGGCATCGGTGTCAGAGCTCAATTATCCCAGGTAGAGGTTTGAACCATTTGGCCGCGGCCTCCATCGGGTGCGTGCCCAGACAAAGAGGGCATAGATCGCCGCTCGGTGCGACTTTCCTGTGTGAGCTGCCCCCCGTCATTCTGCGCCGGCGCGTCGGCGTCGAAGGCTTGGGCGACCATGAGTCCGCGGCCGTTACTTCGACCACGGGAGGTCGGGTCTGGCCTTTGGGACCGGCCCCCCTGCGGCCTGCAGATCTATCCCACGCCCAGCCTCACCAGAGATTCGGCGTCGTTTGTTCGGCGTCGTTCCCTCGCGCCGAATCGGAGGCACCCCGCGTGGCGCTTAGTCCGACGATTGGCTGAAGGACGTCTTGCATGAAGTCGTTCGGGGCGTCGGCGCGAACGTGCCAAACTCGCCCACGAGGCTCAGCATCGACATCGAGGGTGGAGACCTTAGCTGCGTCGAGACTACGAGCCCGCATAAGCTCCGTCAGTATTCGCAATTCTTCGTGAAAGGGGTCCGTACGTCCACCGACACACCGCAGCCCCACGATGCGGCCGCCGCACTCAACGGTATCTTGAGCGAGGTCATCGACGTGGTGCAGGACGTCAAGCAGGCTGATCGGAAGGTCCCGCGGAACCATGAGATGCACCAGGAGCTCGAGAGGCTTCTTGAACACCTGAGGACCTGGGCGAGCCTTCTCATGGAAGAGGACGAGCAACTTGGTAGTTCGCCTCTTGGAATCATGCCAACCGTTGCTGGCCGCATACCACCGAACCTCTGGCCCGGAACCCCGACGGACGAAGAGGTTCGCTCAACCGTCCTTGGTCTTCTTGACCGACTTTCGGTCCACCTGGCGGCTGCTCAAGGAGAGCAAGACGATGAGAGCGCACGGGCTCTGCTGGGGAATATCCAACAACAGCTCATGAGGCGTGTCCGAGCATTGAGCGATCTCTGAGTTCTCGGACTGGCCCAACGAGGCCCTATCGAGCCAGTTCCGAGGGCACGCGCATTCCTCGGGCGCTGGCGACGTAGATGAAGCACTAATCCCAGTGGTCCGCCTGGCCCACAACGGCGCGGTCCCAATCCGACGCCACGCTCACGAAGGAGGATTCACGGGATGAAGCGCTGATATGGAAGCGAAGCCTTCCACGAAGGCCTGCACATCGGTGGACGGTTTGGTGGCCGTGCTGAAGCAATTCACAGTGGTGATCGTGTAGCCAGAGAGCGATGTGGCAACAGCCACCTTCACCGGTCCACGAAGGCGTCCGGTGGCGCAGGTGGGTACGTTGAGACTGCCATTTGTGCTTCTGGCCGTTTTCTTCGTGGCCGCGAGAAGGACCTTGCGGTGTGATTGCACCCAGGCGACGAGATATTTGGCACCTTGGGAGAAGTTGGGCGATTGGCCGTTGTCGACGCCTTGGCTGACGGCGAGAGCGGGGATCCCACGGGCCAGGGCAGTCTCCGCCGCCCCGACTGTCCCAGAGAGTGTGGCCAACGGACCAATGTTCTGGCCGAAGTTGATCCCCGAGACGACCAGATTCGGGCGCCGCGAGATGCCATGGTCGTCGATGGCCCAGATAATGGTGTCTGCGGGATAGCCAGCGACCGCCTTGGCCGGATAACCGCTCGCCGTCGTCGCATTGGTCACCTTCAATGTCCCAGCTGTCACCTTCGCACCAGTCCCACTCTGATTGGTACGCGGTGCCACTACAGTGACCTTGGTGTCGGGGAGAGCGGTCAGTGCTTTCACCGTCGCGTTGATGCCCGGTGCCCCTACACCGTCGTCGTTGGTGACCAAAATCTGAAGGGTTTCGGGTTTCTTCGACGAAGCTTCAGCGGTGGCCGAGACGAAACTGCACAAGACCAGTCCGGCCGTCGCCCCAAGGAGGCCAGCTGCGATTACGCGGCGGTGGATTCCGGGTTGCAATTTTCATCCCCTTGCTCCGCGGTACACCACGGGTCTCGAATTTACGGTGGGAAGTTATCAGAGTAAACCCCGAATTCGGGGTCGCCACGTACGTCGAAGTGATGCGGCGCCGCAACAGAGTAGCGCCCGATGTCGGGCTTATTCTGTTCTTATAAGACCCGGTAGCGAACGGTGTTGCGTGAGCACCGCGCCGAGTTCGTCGCGAGAACGCGGCGATTGTCTCGGGGACCACCGAGCGAACCTCGCGAGGGTCGAGCTCGAGCCCGGAATAGCCCGACCTTGGCGCCGTCGTCGACGTCAGTTCGCGAAGGCCTCGTAGACCTGCCAAGAGTCCGGCACGCCCTTGAGAATGTACTTGCCGAGATCCCTGAAGGAGATGCCGGAACGGGCGACGAGATCCTTCACGGTGCGTGAAGTCAGGATCTGGCCACCGGTTGCGAGCCCGCAAATCCGGGACGCGATGTGGACAGCGATGCCACCGATGTCGTCACCTCGTAGCTCGACTTCACCGGTGTGGAGTCCGGCCCGAACCCGTATGCCAGCGATCGCGATAGACCGGTTGATGTTGCTCACACAACGAATGGCGCGAGCCGGTCCGTCGAACGTGGCGAGGAATCCGTCCCCCGTGGTCTTGATCTCCTTACCTCGGTGCCGCGCCAGTTCCCGGCGAACGATGGCCTCGTGGTGATCGAGCACGGCCCGCCAGCGTCCGTCCCCGAGCTCCGCTGCGCGTGCGGTGGAGTCGACGATGTCGGTAAAGAGCACGGTCGCGACCGCGCGTTCGGGAACCGGTGAGCTCCTGTGGCCCGTGACGAACTCCTCGGTGTGTACCAGGATGGCCTCGGGGTCGCCAGCTGACAATAGGTGGTCGTCCCCTTCGAACTCGATGTAGGTCGCGGCGGGAATGTGGTCACGCAACCACCTGCCCTGCCGCACGTCTATGACGCGGTCGCCCGTGCGATGCATGATCAATGTGGGAACCGTGATGCTGCCAGCGATGGAGCGGACGTCGATGTCAGCGTTCATGGCGGCGAGTTGTCGGAACGCCCCCGGGCTCATGGCGGAGCGCTCGAACTTTCCGCCTGCCTCGGCGACCACGTCTGGAGCCAGCTTGGCGAAGCTGGGAGCGAACCAGGATACGACGTCGCCTCGACCCCACCCCTGGACGAACTGCTCGACCAACTCGGCAAATTCCTGAGGTCTCCATGCGCCCTCGAACGTCTCGTCGACCCATCGGGCGATAGCACCGTAGAGCACCAGTGCGACCGTGCGCCCAGGGTAAGTGGCAGCGAAGAGAATAGACATCGGACCACCTTGGGACTCTCCGAAGATGACGGCCCGCTCGGAGCCGACTGCATCCATGACGGCACGCACGTCATCCATCCGGTCCTCGAGTGTCGGCTGGTTCGAGAAGCGGTCCGAAAGCCCGAAACCGCGCTTATCGAAGAGGATGAGGCGGCTAAATGATGCCAGGCGCTCCAAGAAGTAGGAGGTGAAGGGGTCCTCCCAGAAGAGCTCGACGTGCGACATGGCCCCCCAGACCAGAACAAGATCGACGGGACCATCGCCTATCACCTGATAGGCGATCGAGGCATGCATCGCCGCTCTGTGCGTACCGAGTCGCGGGAGTGCCCACAGCCGTCATCATGCTTCAGCGGGGTCCCGGGTGCACGAGCGGAAATCACGTCGGCTGGACACGTGAACCCGACACCGGCGCGGCCGCCGCCGACGGCAGGCTCGCCGCGCCCTTCGTGCACCGCACCTGGCGTGCCAGCGATCCCCAGCTCCCCGCCCACGTTCTGGTCGTCTACGCCTTCCTTGGTGCCGACGGTCGCTCGTCGAACCCTGAGGCCCGTCTGCCCTACCACGACGCCGTACGGACAGCTTCCTCCACCAGGCGTCCCGTCGGGACACACGGCGAACCCCTCGGTCGTCCCCGAAGTAGTAGCCGACCGGGCTCAAGGTCACCGACAAGGAGCTCTCCGGCCTGCCGCTCACGACCCACGAGTGGCATGACGACTCCAATGACACGATCGCATCCGCACGACGTCGCCAAAAAGTCGTTGGGCAACGGCTCGTCTCCGAGCCATGTCGTGGCGCCACGGTAACCAAGAAGTACGACACGGCCGCCATGCCCTTCGCCCGCGCCAGCGCGCGGGCAGACACCACGGCCTGTCGTGCGGCCGTGATGGCGACCAGGGCCGGGTCTGCCCTGGAGAGTTCTACCGCCAGATCCATGACCGGTGCGCACCGCTCGAAAGCACGGTGCTGGCCAGGACCCCGCGCCGGTCAAACCAAGCGTGAACCGGGCCTTCAACTCACGGAGCGAGACAGAGGTCTTGAGCAACGAAATCGCCCTGGCCGGAGGTTTTGACACGAGGCAAAAGGAAAAAGGCCGACTGGTCAGACGGAAGTGGTAAAGAGGCGGGATGGATCTCCTGATTGTCGTGGGCGCTGCACCGCCTCCGGCCCGCCTTCAGGACCGATCCCGTCAGATACGCGGACTTGGTCCGGACGAATCGCTCGAAACCCTCATAGGCTCGCTGCGGGCGAGGATCCCGCGCCGCATCGGTGTGTGGGGGCCGCTGGCGGATGCGGCTCCCATTGCGGCCGGCCTGCGTCAGGCCGGGTTGCCGACCGAGCTCTTCACCGACGAGCCCGTCCCTCCGGAGCTCTCGCGCATGCTGGTGGGAGTCGACATCCGTCCCATCACCGATCCGGGACCCCCCATGCATGTCGCTGAGTCCCTGGTCGAGTTGATCGGCGATACCCCCATGGTGCGACTGGACCGGACGGCGATCGGCTTGGAGTGCACCCTTGTCGCCAAACTCGAGATGTTCAATCCGGGCGGATCATCCAAGGACCGTATTGCACTCTCAATGATCGAGGCCGCCGAGCAGACCGGTCAGCTCGTTCCCGGCGGCACGATCGTGGAACCGACCAGTGGCAATACCGGTGTGGGACTGGCCATCGTCGCACTCCGTCGGGGGTACAAGTGCATCTTCGTGTGTCCCGACAAGGTCGCTGCCGACAAGATCGCCCTGCTGCGCGCCTATGGCACCGAGGTCATTGTCTGCGCGACCTCGGTGCCGCCCGAACACCCCGACTCCTACTATTCGGTCTCCGACCGCTTGGCCCGTGAGGTTCCCAAGGCATGGAAGCCCGATCAGTACCACAACCCCCATAATCCGCTGGCCCAATACGAGACGGCAGGACCGGAGATCTGGGAGCAGACGCGTGGGCGTGTCACGCACTTCGTAGCGGGCATTGGAACGGGAGGCACCATCACGGGCATTGGTCGCTACCTGAAAGAACAGAATCCCTCGGTCCAGATCATTGGCGCCGATCCTGAGGGTTCCGTCTATTCGGGCGGGTCCGGACGGCCATACCTGGTCGAAGGCATCGGCGAGGACTTCTGGCCTTCGACATACGACCCTTCGGTGGTGGACCGCGTGATCGCCGTCTCCGACGCCGAGAGCTTTGCCACCGCCCGGCGGGTCACGCGGGAGGAAGGGCTTCTGCTGGGCGGATCGGGGGGAACGGCCATCGCGGCTGCGTTGATTGCCGGACGTGACCTGCCTGCCGATGCGGTCATGGTGGTCCATATCCCGGATTCCGGCCGTGGCTATCTCTCGAAGATTTACAACGACGCGTGGATGACCGACTACGGGTTCATGCACGACGCGGGGTCGACGGTAGACGACATACTGTCGGCCCGCGATTCCTCACTTCCCACGCTTGTCCATACACATCCTGACGAGACCGTCCGAGAAGCCATCGCCATACTCCGCGAGTACGGCGTGAGCCAGATGCCCGTGATCAAGCATGAACCACCGGTCGTCCTGGCAGAGGTTGTCGGAGGTGTCACCGAGCGCGAGCTCATGGATTCGGCTTTCGCCGACCCGTCCATGCTCGATCGCCTCGTGAGTGAGGTCATGGGTAGCCCGCTCCCCACCATTGGGGCCGGAGAGCAGGTCCAGGTGGCCGTGGGAAGGTTGGAGGGGGCTCCGGCCTTGCTGGTTCTCGACCGCGGCCACCCGGTCGGAGTCATCACTCGCTCTGACGTGCTGGCGATTCTGGCGACGAGTCCACGGTGAGGTCACAGTGATGAGTCGGCCTGATCTGGAGGGACTCGGGTTCGAGACTTACGCCGTGCACGGTGGCGGACCTCCTGACGCCGCCACCGGAGCTATCAACACCCCCGTCTACCTCTCCACGACCTTTCAACAGGACGCCGTCGGCCAGCACCGCGGCTTCGAGTACTCCAGGTCGGGCAACCCGTCCCGCGCCAGCCTCGAGCGGCATCTGGCGCTGCTCGAGGGGGCGGACTTCGGGTTCGCGTTCGCCAGCGGGCTCGCGGCCGAGGACGCAGTGATGCGCCTCTTGAGCCCTGGCGATCATCTCGTCATGCAGACTGACAGTTACGGAGGAACGTTCCGATTGGCTACCGCGATCCATCGCCAGGCCGGGCTGGTTGTCGAGACCGTCGACCTGTCGCACATTACGCGAGCGTGGCGACCGGCAACGCGCATGGTCTGGCTCGAATCACCGACGAATCCGTTGCTCCATGTCGTCGACATCGCTGCCGTATCCGCCGCCGCGCACAGTCGGGGCGCCCTTGTCGTCGTCGACAACACCTTTGCCACGCCGTGGATCCAGCAACCTCTCAGCCTCGGGGCCGACATCGTCGTGCACTCGACCACCAAGTACCTGGGTGGTCATTCCGATGTCGTCGGAGGCTTTGCCGCGACCTGCGACGAGGAGGTGGCGGCTCGACTGGGTTTCCTGCAGAATGCGACCGGTGCCGTGCCCGGGCCCTTCGACTGCTTCCTCGTGCAGCGTGGGGTCAAGACGTTGGGCGTACGAATGGAACGACACTGCTCCAATGCCCTGGCCCTAGTCGAATTCCTACGCGGCCATGCGGCAGTCAAACAGGTGCATCATCCGTCGCTTCCCGACCACCCCGGTCACCAAGTCGCCCAATCGCAGATGAAGGCCTTCGGCGGCATGGTGAGCTTTACGGTGCACGGTGGGGAACACGCTGCCGTCGAGGTCTGCTCTCGGACCCGCATCTTCACGTTGGCCGAGAGCCTCGGAGCCGTGGAGAGCCTCATTGAGCATCCGGCCCGGATGACCCATGCCAGCACCTCGGGCACCAGTAACGAGGTGCCCAGTGATCTGGTGAGACTCAGTGTCGGACTCGAGGCGGTCGACGATCTCCTCCAAGACCTGGAGCACGCGCTTGCGACATTGCCGGCGGGGTGAGAAGCACTCCGCGCCGGGTCCCGACCGGCGGAGTGGTCGGCCGAGACCACACCTTCGCAATGTAGAGGCGGAGGTTCGAGTCCCTCCACCTCCACCAATCAAAAGCCCACGTCAGGGGCTTGGAATGGAAACTCTCGGGAGTGCCTGAGCGCTACATCGGCATGGTAGAGGCGGGGCATCGCGGAGTCGGTGAGTGTCTTTCCACGACTTGGGAGGTCTGCCCCATCAATCACCGGCGCTCTTGCTTGACTTTCACCGGAGCCGATTGGGGGCAAATAGGGTGCAGCCGTTCGTTGTGAGCTGGGCGTCAGAGCCGGTGGACCCGGTGGCGACAGGAGGTAGAAACTGACGGCTGCGGATTTGAAGAAGCCAACAACTTCGGTAGCGGCTCTCGAAAGGAGGCATCCGTTGGCTGCAGTATTCCATTTCAGATCGAATCGGCGGGCGGTGATCGACCCCACGGAAAGGAGACGTCCGACGGACGGACGCGATGGTGACTCTCGAGAAAGGCAGGTCAGTGCTCACTTGGCCTGAATCGAGCCTGACCGAGAGCATCCGCGGTGCTCTCGTTGGTCCGGACGCCCCCTTTGAAATCGTCGAGGAACTGGTGGCGGGAACTCCGCTCGAGGTCTTTCGCCGACGCCCGAAGTCCTTACTCGAGATCTTGGAGACGGGGGCCGAGCGCTTCGGCGACCGGCCTTACGTCCACTTCCCGCAACGCCGACTGAGCTTTGCGTCCATGTTGGAGCCGGTTGCAGTGATCGCGAACGCCCTCCAGACAAACTTTGGCATCAAACAGGGGGATCGAGTGGCGATTGCATCGGCCAATCGGCTCGAGTTCGTTTTGTCATTTTGGGCGACGACTGCCCTGGGCGCGGTGACGGTCGCACTCAACGGTTGGTGGACGGCAGCCGAAATGGCGTACGCACTCCAACTTACCGACCCCAAGCTCCTCTTGGGCGACGAGCGGCGTTTGGATCGGGCAGCTGGCTCCGCACCTACGGGATTGCCCGTGATGTCCTTCGACGGCGATTTCGAAGAACTGACCACGGCCGAAGGGGGCGCCCCCCTGCCGTCCGTTGAGATCAATGAAGACGACCCCTACGTCATTCTCTTCACCAGCGGTACGACCGGGCGGTCAAAAGCTGCGGTCATTTCACACCGCAGCACGATCCATTTCGGATTGGCGACCCAGCTCCGCGCGGCTGAGACGATCGCCAGATCCATGGCGGCAGGCAAGCCACCGTCCGACCCCTATGTTCCTTGCTCCATTGCCGCTGCCCCCATGTTCCACGTAGGGGGTTTGAACTGCACACTTGCTCTTGGCCCGCTCACGGGAATGACCTTGGTGTATCCATCACCTGGCCGATGGTCCGAAGAGACCCACCTCCGACTCACCGAAGCACATCGCGCTACGGCGTGGTCGCTCGTTCCGACCCAACTCTCGAGACTTCTCGACTGGCCGACCCTCGAGAAATACGACCTGTCGTCACTTCGCACTGTCGGTGGAGGCAGCGCCGTTTGGCCGCCGAAACTGTTGGATCGCCTCGAACACCGGATTCCCTGGGCGCGACCCGGGCTCGGTCTCGGCTACGGGATGACGGAGACAAATGGCCTCGGGACATCACTTCGCGCTGAGCACACCTACACTCATCCCGACTCGATTGGACAAGCGGCTCCGACGGTTCAGGTGGACGTGCGTGACCCGCTCACCCGGCGGTCCCTGCCCGATGGCGAAGTGGGCGAAATCGCCCTGCGGAGCGCTGCGTCGTTCTCCTACTATTGGAACGACCGCCAGGCAACGGCGAAGGCGCTCGACGACGAGCGCTGGTACCACACCGGAGATTTCGGCCTCGTGAGGTGTGGATTCCTCTATCTCCAAGGTCGTCGACAGGATCTGATCATCCGGGGTGGAGAGAACATCTATCCAGTCGAAATTGAGAACCGGCTCTCCGAACATCCCGATGTCGCCGAGGCGGTCGTGGTCGGAATGGACGACCCGGTGCTCGGACAGGAAGTAAGGGCGTTCGTCGTATCGAAGACCCCGGGCGGGCTTTCCGAAGAGGACATCAAGGAGTGGTGCCGCGAAACGTTGGCCGAGTTCAAAGTTCCCGCTCACGTGACGTTCTTGGAGGAACTCCCTCACAATGCCGTGGGAAAAGTGCTCAAGCAGCAGTTGACACAGCCAGGAGCCAAGAACAACTTCATTCAGGAGTGACGTCGTGGACGTTGATGCAACACCTGGCCACACGAATGGCATCGAGTTACTTCCCACCAGGCGATCCAATCGTTCGCGTGAGCTTCCCAGGCGGCCCGCATCACCCCCTCATTGTGCCAAGTGGTTCGTGCCGGTGGCGTCGTGACCCGGATCCCCGGACCCCCGATCCCCAGGTCAAGATGTCCGGGATGCGTGTCCTCTTGGCTGCACTCGAGTGCCAGAAGGGTGATCTGCGCGGGAATCTTCATTCTCACCGGCGGATCGTGGCCGAGGCGGGCGCCACGGGCTGTGATCTCGCCCTCTTTCCTGAGATGTCCCTCACCGGCTCGGTAGATCCGGCCCGCAATCCCGAACGACTGGTGTCGTTCGAGAACCAAGCGGTCCTCGAGCTCGTTCGAGCTTCAGCTGAGAAGGGCGTGGGCCTCTGCTTCGGTCTGGCCGAGCATTCATCGGAAGGCAGAGCGCACATCACCCAGGTGCTCGCAGCCGGTGGCCATATCGTCGGCGTACAGCGAAAGCGACATCTGGGCGACGGAGAGGAATCGTTCACCCCGGCCTCGCTCTCCACTCCCATGGAGTTTGCCGGCATTACGCTGGGCGTGGCGATATGTGCTGAGTCAGGCGTCGACCTACCGTTCGACACTGCGGCTTCAGCTGGGGCGCAACTCGTTCTCCTTCCTTCCGCTCCCGGCCTCTATGGCCGACGTACCGACGAGGACTCCTGGAGGAGAGGGTTCTCGTGGTGGGAAGCAAAGGGTCTGGGGGACGCCGTCCGCCATGCCCGTCGTCTTGGCATCTGGATCGCCTTGGCCACTCAAGCCGGTTCAACCGTCGACGAGGACTTTCCTGGCCTGGCGGCTCTGGTGAACCCGCACGGAGCGGTCGTCGAGCGCTTGCCAGATTGGCGCGAGGGCGTCCTGATCGTTGACATTCCATCTTGACGACACAAGGGATCTCCATAACGGTGCGTCCAGCGTTCGGTTACCTGGAAGCCGGCACGACGTAGAGCCCATCGGAGAGCGAATCGAGAGGAGCGACGGTGAGCTGGGACGCGGCCAACCCTTCGTGGTCGGTGGAGGTGTAGTCGTAGGTCCCGAGAATCCCTTCGAAGTTGGCATTCTCAATGAAGGTACGGATGCTGCCCGAGTCATAAGCGTTGACTCCGTTGGCGGCGCTGGCGAAGAGCTGAAGGGCGTCGTACCCCTGCGCATAGGGCGTGATGGGGCCGCCGAGCTGGGCCTGGTGGAGTGTGCGGAGCACCCGGGCACGGAACAACTCCAGACGGGCAGGAACGTGGCGTGAGACCACCAACGACTTCGACACGATCATCTGGACGTTGTTGACCGCCGCGGGCGGAAGCACCGGAGTGCCCTGGGTGGAAGCGAGGACGGGCAGTGTCGAGCCGGCGCCCCGGCGGGCTGCGAGCAACGGGGCCAGGGTCGATCCGCTGTCGAAGACCACGACTGCGCTCGGGTGCCCCGCCCCGAGGTCGCTCCATGCCGACCGCGCTCCGGCCTGGGAATCGACCACGTAGGTCGTGGCGGTGACGGTGAGTCCGGCCGCGCCGGCGCCGCTCAGGAATGCGGTGGCTCCCTCGGCGGCCACCTCCGAGCGGGAGCGAACGAGGGCGATGCGGTCGAGGTGCTGCCGCTTGGCTGCCGCCACGAGCACGCCGGCCTGGTCCGCCATCGACGATGCGATGGGAAAAGTGTCGGGGAACTCACTGGGCTTGAAGGTCACGGCGAGAGCGGAGTAGCTGGCGGCGGTGGTCCCGAGTGCACCTACGTGGTCGACGTTGGCAGGATTCTCCAAGGCGAGAAAGGGTCCCACCAGATACGAGACCTTTTCCTTGTTCACCAGGTCCAACAGGGCCTGATTGTCGACCGCGGGGTCGGAGCGGTCGTCCTTGTAGAGCAATTCCAGACACCGATGGGCCGAGAGGACGCCTCCGCCGGCGTTGACCCCGTTGATGCCCAACTCGAGGCCGAGCAATTGGGCGTGCCCGGCCGCGCTGTCCGGCCCGCTCAGGGGAAGGGAGGCGCCCACCTCGACGACAGCCGAGGTGTCACAGTGCCCTTCGACCGGATAGACGGTCGTGGGCACGCCCAGGCGGGGCGCGGTGTGGCAGCCCATCAGGATCACCGCCGCCATGGCCACCCCGACCAGGCCGACCGCGGCATCGCGGGGGCGACGTCTCACGAGGCGGCGACCCCGAGATATGACTCGATCACATACGGATGGTTCAACACGTCCTCTGGATTCCCGGTCGTGATGACGGTGCCGGCGTCGAGGGCGATGGCCCGATCGGCCAACCGTCGCAACAGGCCCATGTCGTGCTCGATGAGGATCATCGAGCAATTTCAGGCGGCGCTTGGTTTCGAGCAGGACCGGCGCCATGGCTTCGGTCTCGGCCTGGGCCAGGCCGGCGGACGGCTCGTCGAGCAGGACGATGCTCGGGCCCGTCGCGATGATCACCGCCAGTTCGAGGAGGCGTCGCACGCCCGTCGAAAGATCGGAGGTCAGTTGATCCGAATATTGCGCCAACCCGAGCGGCTCGAGGATCTCATCGGCGGCCTGGCGCAGACGGCGCTCGGATCGGCGCACGTTCGGCAGGCACAACAGGGCGGCCGCCGCCCCGGGCGAAGAGGTGTGGTGTGAGATCGCCATGATGACGGACTCGTGCACCGTGAGGCCCGGCCACAGCCGGGCGGCCTGGAAGGAGCGGCCGAGCCCGTGCTCCGCTCTTCGATAGGCGGGCCAGGACGTGATGTCGTCCTCTCCCATGGTGATCCGCCCTCGCTGGGAGCGCCGCTCGCCGGAGAGCAATTCGAAGATGGTGGTCTTGCCGGCACCGTTCGGGCCGAGCAGGCCCAGGATCTCGCCCCGGTAGAGATCGAGGTCGACATCATCGACCGCCACCACCCCGCCAAAGCTCTGGTAGAGGCCACGGGCCGACAACACGGCGCGGTGAGAGTCTGCAAGTGCGTCAGCGGTGAGCGCGAGGTCCGCGCGGTCGACGGTCACGGTCACGGCCGGGGTCGTGTCGGTCGGCGAATCCTCGGCTCCGCCCAGGAGCACGGCCCGGACGATGTCCTGGCGGTCGAGCAGGTCGGCCGTCGGCCCGGAGAAGACCACCTGACCTTTCTCCATGAATACGGCCCGATCGCAGAGCCGTAGGGCGAGGTTGATGGACTGCTCGACCAGGATGACGGCGGTGCCGCGATCGTGGATGCCCTCGACGATGCCCAGCAGGCTCTCGATCACGGTGGGGGCGAGCCCCAGCGAGAGCTCGTCGATGATCAGCAGTTTCGGTTTGGCGATGAAGGCCATGGAGAGACTGAGCATCTGCTGCTCGCCTCCCGAGAGTGAGCCAGCCGGGGTGTGCCAGCGGCGCGACAGCACGGGGAAGTAGCCGAGCACCGTCTCGGTGGCCTGGGCCAGGTCCTGGTCATCGGTGTCGTAGAGCCAACCCGCCACCCGCAGGCACTCGGCCACGGTGAGCCCGGGGAAGATCCCGCGACCTCCAGGCACCTGCAGGATGCCGGCCTCGGTGATCCGGTGGGCCTCGTACGTGGTGATCGCCTTGCCGTCGAACATGACCTCCCCGGCGGTCGGCACCACCAGGCCGGAGATGGCCCGCATGAGCGTGGACTTGCCGGCGCCGTTGGTGCCGAGCACCGCCACCATCTCGCCGTCACCCACATCGAGGTCCACGCCGAAGACGACCTGGACGCCGTCGTAGCCGGCGTCGAGCGAACGGATCATGAGGAGACGGCCCGTCCCGTCGGCCCGTTCCCGACGTACGGCGGCATCCGCCATCTCGGTGATCTTGCGCTTGGCGATGTCCTCGGCCACGAAGCGCGAGGACGAACGGAGCAGCGACGCGCCGATGACGAACAAGGGCACGAAGAGCCAGAACGAGGAGCGGTAGCCGAAGGCATTCGTGATCAAGGAGTTGACGGTGGGGAGGCCGCCGGGGGGGCCGATGAGGAGGGCGCCGAAGGTCAGCCAGACCGAGGAGAGCCCGAAGCCCAACGTGATCATGCGGGTCGGCAGCGCCACCGAGAGCATGGCGTACACACCGGCGATCACCACGGCGGAGGCGGTGGCGAAAACCAACTGCGCGGCATAGGCCACGGCCACATCAGGCGCGAGGGCAAGGCACGCAGCGCCCGCGGCGGCAGCCACGGCCAGCCAGGCGATCGTACGCATCGCCCGGCCCGGATCGGCGGCGATGCGCCGGGGCAGGACAACCATGCCGATGACCAAGCCGATGACCGCTCCCGGCTCGGCGAAGCCGAAGAGCAGGGCGCGGTGCGCCGCATCCTGGTGGAAGACGTTCTCGTAGTACGCGGTGGCGTAGAAGGTGAGGCCGAGCACCGTCCCCAGCAGGAACGGGAGCGAGTAGTAGATCAGCCGAAGAGATCGGGTGGTGGCGATGACCCGGGCGGCCTCGGGCAGCGTGGCCGGCTCGTCCGGAGGCTCGGGGCGGTCCGGGTCGCCTCCCTGGAGGCCGCCGGCAGGGACCGGGTCCGGCAGCCGGGCGGCCATCACCACGGAGGCGAGGGCAACGACAGCCAGGACGAAGAACGACGCCTGCCAGCCGAAGACGTAGTCCAGGGTCCCCACCATGACCGGACACAGTGAGAGGCCGAACACCAGGGCCGCCCGCTGGGCCAGGATCACTCGTGGACGCAGGCTGACCGGGTAGTAGTCGCACAAGAAGGAGTTCTGGGTCGACGTGAGCGCGCCGCCGCCGAGCACCACCCCGATGGCGCCGGCGTAGAGCAGGATCTGGTTGGGGAACACGCCGGCCAGCCACAGGACGGCGGCGGCGGCAGCGAAGAATCCGCCCGCTCCGACCAGGACCCTGGTCCGCGAGGTCTGGTTGGCCACCAGGGCCAAGACGAGGTCGGGGCCGAGGCCCGTCTGCAACTGCTGGACCGCCACCAGAGCCAGGATGGAGAGCCCCTGCTGATAGGCGTCCTGCATCTCGGGCAGCAGGAGGACGAAGGTCAGCGCGCTCATGGGCAGGACGGCGCCCAGGCCCATGACGGCGAACAGTGGGCGCGGCGAATAGATCCCGGTGAGTCGCGAGGGCCGCCGTGGGGGCAGCGGGGAGCGGGTGAGGGTGAGGTCAGCCATGGGCGCCCGTATCGAGGCCGAGCGTGAGCACGTCGGCGGTCTCGCGATCGACCGAGCCGGGCCTCGGCGTTCTCTGGTCGTGTGACGTGCCGGCGCCCCCGCTGTCCACGTCGGGCCGGCGCCAGATCCCGGCTGCAGTGATCCCGCGGCGGCGGGCGACGACGCGCAAGAGCTGGTCCCGGCCGCGGTTGAGAAGGCCCCCGATACCTTCGGGCAGGAAGAGCAGGAGCAGCAGGATTCCCAAGCCGTTGACCAGCTGGGCGTAGCCGGCCGGGAGGTAGTACTGGGCCCCCCACACCACGACGGCACCGAGGATCACGCCTGGCATGGAGCCCAGGCCGCCGATGACCACCATGGAGAACATGGTGATGTTGATGTCCGCGGTGAACGACCCGCTGTTGATGCCCTGCTGCTGAACGGCGAAGAGCGAACCGGCGAATCCGGCGATGCCCCCGGAGATGGCGAAGGCCAGCAATTTGTTACGGGTGGTGTTGACCGCGACGGCGCGCGCCGCCGGCTCGTTGTCGCGGGTGGCGATGAGGTCCCGGCCCGTCCTGCTCTGGCGAAGCGAGCGCACCGCCAGGAGGACGAGGAAGAAGCCGGCCAGGCAGAAGTAATAGACCTGGGAGTCGGAGCTCAAGACGCTCGCCCCGAACAGCGTGGGCCGGTTGGCCTGGGTGGTGACGAACCAGGGCAGGTAGCTGGCTTGCAAGAAGTACGACGAGGCGGTGACCCCGAAGGCCAGGGTGGTCACGGCCAGGAACGGTCCGGACATGCGCAGGGCCGGCAACCCGATGAACAGTGAGACCAGGGCGCCGACGAGGACCCCGACCGCCAGCGCGGCGAAGAAGTCCCACCCGTGGCGGGAGTAGAGGACCACGGTGGTGGCGCCGCCCATGCCGGCCAGCCCGAACTGCCCGAGGGAGACCTGTCCCGTCCATCCCGTCAACACCAGCAGCGAGAGCCCGACGATGGCGTAGACCACGATGAGCGAGGCCAGGTAGGTCTGGCTGTCGCTGAGCAGCAGCGGGAGCAGCGCCACGACGGTCACGAAGCCGACCTTCATGACCCGGAGCGTCCAGCGCACCTCGGGCAGGCTGGCCAGTTGGCGGGGGATGGGCCGCGTCGAGGCCACGTAGCGCCAGCTCGACTGCTCGCCCTCGGTGACCCGCGAACGCGAGCGCCGCTGCAGGAGGAGGGCCACGACGATGACGACCACCAGTGAGGCGTCCACGTAGGTCGTGTTGGAGTACGTCCAGGTTGCCGCGGCGTCGAACACGCCGATGGCCAGTGCCGCCACCACCGTCCGGGGCATGCTCTCCATCCGTCCGATCACGGCCGCGGCCAGAATGCGCAGCAGGATCTCGTCGCCTCCCGCGGTGACGGTCTGGAACCCTCCGAACCCGAGGACGGGCACCTGCAGCAAGATGGCGAGGGTGGACAGGATGGCGGCCAGCACCCAGATGATGGTGTCGAGGCGGGCCACCGAGATCCCGAGCAGGGTGGCCCGGTCGCTGTTCTCGGCGGCCGCCCGGATGCCCAACCCGTACTTGGAGTAGCGCATGAACAGAGCCAAGGCGGACGCCACGATGATGGCTCCCACCACGGCCACGACGTCGTTGCCGCTGAAGAGCACCGGACCGATGGTGAACGACACGTGGAGGGGTGTGTTGACCGACTGGCTGTTCGACGCGTTGACGCACGACTCGTTGGTGGCCGGGTTGCAGAAGAGGATGGGAGTCAGGGTGGCCACCCCGGTCAGGAGCTGGGCCAGCCCGATGGTGGCCACAGTCAGGATCAGCCGGGAGCTGTTGCGGAAGTGGCGGGGCAACAGGCTGGCCACCGCGCCGAGGATGACGGCGGCGGCGATGCCGGCCAATGCGGCCAGCACGAAGGGAACGTTGTACGTGACCACCAGCTCAATGGCCAGCACGGCCGGCAACACGCCGATCTGGGCCTGGGCGAAATTGATGATGCGATCCCCGCGGTAGATGAGGACGATGCCCACGGCCAGGATGGCGTAAATGGCGCCGTAGACGATGCCGAGGAGCACAATGCCGAGGGGCAGGCCCTTGGGCAGGATGGCAGCCAGGAGGATCCACACCCCGACCGACCCCAAGAACCACCCCAGGGTGGCGCGGGTCGACCGCCACAGCGAGAGCCCCCGCTCACGCAGCTCCCGGTCCACCCGCCCCCCCGTGGCCGCGCCCCCCTCAGGAATCGTCACGTTGCCTTGTCCCCCTCCGCGCCCGGAGCCTCACAGTGTGCGGCCGATCACCGCACGACGTCCATGCCACCCCCAAGTGGTCGCGTGCCCTGACAGCGCAAACGTACCGTGCCCTCACTAACATTTCCGGCCAAGCGGATTGACGGTGGGGGGCATACCTCCGTGGATCCATCAGACTCAAGGGGGGGACATGACCTTGTCGGACCAAAGGTCGGTCAGCGACTCGTGGCGATACTTCGCCGGGCGTCGGATGATGCGAGGGGCAGGCAGCTCCATCGTGCTGGGGGTGGCGCTGCTCACCGCCCTGGTGATGGTCCCGGTGGCAGGAGCGTCCGATACGGCCCCGGTGTCGGTGCTGAAGAGCTCGGGACCGGCCGGCGAGGGGCCTTACCCGTGGGCCTACCCGGCGTCGGGCGGCATAAAGGCGGGCACCGGCACCACCAGCGCGGGCGCCAAGTGCACACCGTCGGCGCCGCAGTTCGACTCGCCGTACGCCCCGCCGTGCATCCCGAAGTTCACCGGTAACAACGGCGGGGCCACGTACAACGGCGTGACGGGCAGCACCATCACCCTGGTCGAGCGCGAGTTCCCCAGCGCCGCCGACACCGAGGAGATCGAGGCGCAAGCCAAGGCGGCCGGCGCGGCCATCCCCCAGGTCATCAGCCAGGTGCAGCAGGTCTTCCTCAACTACTTCAACAGCGTCTATGACCTCTACGGGCGCAAGGTCGTGATCAAGCCGTACACCACGCAGGCCAGCTTCACCACCGAGGAGCTGGGGCAGGGCCAGCCGCAGGCCTGTGCCGACGCCCAGACGATCGCCAATCAGATCCATGCCTTCGGGGAGACGGGCATGACGAACGGGGACTCCTACGGAGGCACCGGCCCGTTCTCCACCTGCGCCGCCCAGGACCACCTGGTGGAGTTCGACGGTGACCCCTACTACGACGAGGCCGCGTTCGAGGCGCTCAATCCCTACGTGTGGTCGATCACCCAGAACTGCAACACGATCACGGACTCCGAGGCCGAGGTGGTGGCCACCATGCTGGGTGGGAAGAAGGCCATTTACGCCGGTGACCCGAACCTGAAGGAGCAGGTGCGCAAGTTCGCCGCCTTCGTCCCCAACGTGTCCCAGTACCTGGACTGCACCAAGGACTTCGTCAATCTGGTCGAGAACAAGTACCACACAAAGAAGAGCGAGCTGTCGCCCAGCTTCGACTACAACCTGGACGTCGCCACGTTCCAGCAGTCGGCGCAGCAGGCCGTCATTCAGTTCAAGGCGGCCGGAGTGACGACGGTCATCTGCTCGGCCGACCCCTTCTCACTCGGCCTGCTGACCAAGGCGGCGGCGGCCCAGAACTATCACCCGGAGTGGTTCATGACCGGCTCGGCGGAGACCGACCTGGACCAGGTAGCCCAGGGGCTGTACGACCTGCCGGAGATTCAGGGCCACATGTTCGGCCTGTCGGAGAGCGCGCCCTCGACCGACACGACCGGGCCGAAGTCGCTGGCCGGCCAGCTCTACCAGAAGCTGACCGGGCACGCCATCCCCAAGGGCACGGACGGCAACTACGGCGCCCTGGTGGAGATCTTCAACGACCTGCAGGCGGCCGGGCCCAACCTGACGCCGAGCAACATGGCGCGGGGGATCCATGCGCTGCCCACGCTCGGCGCGCCGGACTATCAATACGGTCAGTGGACGTACAACGTGGGGCCGACGGGTACTGCGGGGGCCGGCGACCACACGGCGGCTGACGATGCCCGCTTCGTCTACTGGGACGGGACCAAGACGTCGCCGCTCAACGGCGTGAAGGGGACCTTCGTGCCCGTCCTGGGCGGCAAGCGCTACACGCTGGGCCAGTGGCCGACCACCATGCCCCCGCTCTTCGGGGCGAGTTGACCATGACAAGGGCGAATGCAATGGCGGATGCAATGGGAATGAGTATGGCAATCAGAATGGCAATCAGAACGGCAGGGGCCAATCGACGTGAGCTCGCGCCCGGCAGTGGGGGCGGGCGGAGCGACGGGTGGTGGTGGTGACCGACTCGGGGACAGACGAACGCGGGGCTTTGTTCGTGACCGCGCATTCCGAAGACCCGCGCTTCAATCAACCGCACACAGATGTCCGGGAGTGGCGCGACGAGCCGGCAGACGCCCCGGTGTTTCCCGGCGGCATCACGACACAGCGGGGGGCGCGGCACCGGTCAAGGCGCGGCATCTCTATGTACACGGAGGGTTCACGGGCACCGACGCCAGGTTCTCGTTCTGCTTCCCGCCGCCGGAGGAGTACCAGGGACGCTTCTTCCAGGCGACCCATCAGTTGCTCGCCGGCGAGGAGGCCACGCCGCGCAACGTCGCGTTCGCCCTGGCGAGTGGCGGCTACTCGGTGCAGACCAACATGGGGGGCAGCGAGAATCCTCGTGGAGCCGAGGAGTCGGCCCACGGCCAGGTCGACACGACCATTCGGGGCTACCGGGTCAACGCCGCGGCCGCGAAGTTCTCGCGCGTCGTCGCAGCCGAGATCTACGGCCCACACCGCACGTACGGCTATCTCTACGGCGGGAGCGGCGGTGCCTACCAGACGCTCACGAGTGCGGAGATGACGACCGGCGTGTGGGACGGGTTCGTCCCCTATGTCATGGGCTCGCCGCAGTCCATCCCCAATTGCTTCACCGTGCGGGTGAACGCGCTCCGAGTGCTGAAGGACAAGTGGCCGTCGATCATCGACGCGGTGGAGCCGGGCGGAAGCGGTGACCCGTCCGGCGGGCTGAACGACGAGGAGCGCACCGCGCTGGAAGAGGCCACCAGGACCGGGTTCCCGCCCGGGGCGTGGTTCAACTACGTCCCACAGGGCGGAGGGCCGCTCGTGCTGGTCGCCAGCTATGTGCCGGTGTTGGACCCGACCTATCTCGACGACTTCTGGAGCAAGCCGGGCTACCTCGGCACCGACCCGACGTCGTCGGTCCGCGCCGCGCGCGTCCAACACGAAGCGACCGTGGTCGAGGTGATTCCCGGGCAACGCCAGCAACTCACGCTGTCGAGCGTTCCCACGGGCGATCTGACGGCAGCTGATGTGGTCATCACCAGCGGCGCGGCCGCGGGCAAGACCGCCTCACTCGGCCGGGTGGCTTCGGACGGCAAGGGTCACATCGGCCTCGTGTTCGAGCCCGTCGGCGACACGATCGACATCACGGCCGATCCCACCGTGGTCGACAGCATCCGGGCGGGCGACGAAATCCGGATCGACAACTCGAGGTTCCTCGCCTTGCAGACCTACCACCGTCATCAATTCCCTCCGGCCAATCCCGATTTCGACTACCCCGACGTCTACGACTACTTCCGGAACCCCGACGGCACGCCGAAGTACCCCCAGCGAGGTGTGGACATCGGCGCGGCCGGCACCCTCGGCGCCACCGGTCAGATCCCCACCGGTCGCTTCAACGGGAAGATGATCGTGGTGGAGTGCCTGCACGACGGCGACGCTCTGCCCTGGCAGGCCGACTGGTACCGAAAGAAGGTCGAGGCGATCGAAGGACCCGACGTCGACGAGAAGTACCGGCTCTGGTACGTCGACAACGCGAACCACACCGACCCGACGACCGAGACACTCGAGACTCACGCCGTCGGCTATTCGGGCACGGTGCAGTACGCGCTCCGCGAGCTCAGCGCATGGGTCGAGCAAGGCATCGTCCCGCCGCCCACCAGCGAATATCGGGTGCAGGACGGCCAAGTGCATGTGCCGGCGTCGGCGGCAGAACGCAAGGGCATTCAGCCTGTGATCCATCTGGAGGTGAACGGAGGCGAGCGCGCCGAGGTCGCGGCGGGCGAAGCCGTCACCTTCACCGCAGAGGTGAAGGTGCCGCCCGCCCCGGGCCAAGTGGTGTCGGCGAAGTGGGATTTCGAAGGCGTGGGCATCTATCCGGACGACGCCGAGCTCGGTGACCCGACCTCGGAGACCGTCCACCTGACCGCCACGCACACCTTCTCCGAACCGGGCACCTACTTCCCGGCCCTACGCGTCGCCTCCCAACGTGAGGGTGACGCCAGCACGCCCTTCGCCCGATCGCTGAACCTCAGCCGGGTCCGGGTCGTGGTCAACGGATGACGAGTCGCGGCGAGGGAGGATTTGGCCGGGGCTACCCGCCCTGACCGAGATGCCGGACGAAGAACGACTCGGCGGAGTCGTTCTCGAACACCGGAACCTGGACGTGGCCCCCTGGGTTGAGGTGGAGGGTCTTGTCAGTGGAGCCGATGGCATCGAAGAGAGCGAGACCTGCATGGCGGGCGATCAACTCGTCGTCCGACTGCAGGAGGAACAGGATCGGCACGTGGAGAGAGCGGGCCGCCGTCTCGAACTCGGTTCCGCCCATACCGGAACCAAGTCCGGCCAGACCGAGCACGGCGGCTTTGACCCGGGGCTCGGAGGCTACGAATCGGAGACCGATGCCAGTGCCCATGGACAGTCCCCAGTAGCCCAGGCGGTCGTCGCTGAACCCGGTCGACATGAGGTCGTCGACCAATGCTTTCAGCTCTGCCACGTGGGCGGCCATCCGGCGGGCGAACGCGGCCGCTTGGCCGGGGTCCATCATCACGGGCACGCCGGCGCCGCGCCCCTGGTCGATGCGAGCCTGGACGGAATGGCGCCTGGCCCGGGCCGCCTCCTTGTCAGTGATGCGTTCGCCGTGCTCGGGGGCATCGAGGGCGACGGCCGCGTAGCCCCGGTGCCGCACGAGGCGCCGGGCGAGCCCGAGCACCTCGGGGGCGCGCTTGTGGACCACACCTCCGTGACCCAGGATCACCGTCGGTCGGGGCCCTGTCGTGGTCTCCGGCAGCCAGACGATGCCCGGCACGATCTCCCCGTCCTCTACCGGCAGCCCGACCCGTCGCTCGACAACACCGCGCTCGCAGACTTCCTGGACTATCTCCATGGTCTCCGCTCCGGTCGAAGTAGTCCCGGAGCGTACCGCGGGCCCTGGTCCAGTTGTCCTGATGGGTTCTCTTCGTTGTGTGGTTTGTTTCAGACCCCGAAGGCATCATCCGTGGGCCACGGCGACGGCCTCGGCGACGGCCTGCACGGCACGGAGCCGGCCGCTCGTCAAACCATGGACGAGGTTGTCTGCCTTATGAACGAAGTCGTCGACGAATATGTGCAAACCGAGCGGCCCCGGAGGAGAGGACAGGAAGACCTCCATGATCGTGACCGCCTCCTCGGTCATGTCGCTCCAATGAGAGACGGCGAAACCGGAAGCTTCGATCGATCTCCGCAACTGTTCGGCTGACGCGAGGTGGCTCAGCGCGGGCTCATCAGACCACGGAAGTGGGTAACGGAGCTCGCCAGGTGCACCAGCCGCGATGTCCCAGATGGCCAGGCGCCCTTGTGGTCGAAGCACCCGGCGCGCTTCGTGGTAGAGGCGAGACTTGTCGGCCACGTTCATCTGTACGTGTTGGCTGCAGACGACGGTGAAATCGGCCGAAGGAAACGGCAGATCCGTCACATCTCCGTGGTATACCGATATGGAATGGTCCAATCCGACCAGCCGGTTGAGCCAACGCGACGTCTCGCAATATTCCTCTGTCAGGTCCACGGCCGTGACCTGGCAGCCAAACCGGTCAACGAGATAGCGGGCCGTACCCCCGACGCCACTTCCAGCATCGAGGACCTCGTCTCCGGCCGCGATCTCGGCGCGCTCGGCGAGTCGGTTCGTCGCGAGTCGACCCATGGTGTGGAAATCCTCGAAGGATGCGAGATCGGAAGGCCGGAGGTCTTCGAGGTCCAGGCCGGCCGCCACCAGGGCATCCTCAATGCGGCGCCTGGAGAGGCCCGTGGCGTATTGCTGCGCGATGCTCATCGCCGCGTCTCGGTGCGCGCGATGGCGGTGAGGACATCGGCCACGACCCGGGGTTGATCGTGCTGAGGCCAGTGCGAAGCGCCAGGCACCATGGAAAGGGACGGATTGGAAAAGAGCCCGGCGATCTCGTGAGCGAGGGATGGGTCCAAGTAGCGGTCCGATTCACCGAAGACGATGGAGACCGGGACCTCCAGCTCATGGAGGGCGCCACTGTCCACGAGCGCGTCCTGCTCGTTCAGAGAGTCGAACAGAGCGGCCGTCCAGGCGCGAATGGCTGCGAGTGCATCCGGTTGATCGGAGTCGCCGAAAAACTGCGGCAAGATCGACCGGACCGCCAGGCCCTCAGGGTCGAGGGCGCTCATCCCCCATTGATCTGCGGTGAACTGGAGGAGCCAGAGGCGCTGCGCATCGTCATTGAGCATGGCGTCGGCGAGCCGGGTCAGAGCAGGGTCGGCAAGCAGCCGGATCATCTCCGGGAGCTTCAAAGAAGGCAGGTGCCCGAAGATCGTGTTTAGGAGCACCAGATGGGCAACCCGTTGGGGGTGGGCAACGGTGAAAGCGACTGCGTCAGGCCCAGATGCGTCGTGACCGACGAGTACGGCTCGGTCGATGTCGAGTTGGTCGAGAACAGCCTCCAGCTCGGAGGCATGCTCTTGCAGGGTGAATCGCCCGAGTTCGGACCGCTCGGATCGACCGTAGCCGTGCCAGTCGAACGCGATCACCCGACTCGGGTTTAGCAGCGGCAAGAGCCGCTCGTAAATTTTGTGGTCGTCCGGGAAACCGTGCATGAGAACGATCGGCGCACCTTCACCGGGCACCTCACGTGTAAAGACACTTCCGTGCGGCGTGTTGACAAGACGGTCACGAGGGGCGAGGGCTGTTTCAGTCACTGGGGCATGTCCTTTCGGGGTTTCTTTCGGGGGAACATCACGGCTGAGGAGCAGATCGGTCAGCCAGCGGTCGGGCTCTCCTGGAGGTGGCGACCACCCTCCTCCGTCGGCGGAGTGAGCCAGTCGTTTCGACGCAACTGCTCAAACACCTCGAAGTCGCCGAGGATGCTCACGCCCTGGTCCACAGCGGCGTCCTTGTCGAGGGCACCCGACATAAGCCCGATGATGAGCTCGGGCACGCCGGAGACGACGACGTCGGGCGATGTCGCGGGACCGCTGCGGACCTCCACGCGGCCGGCGGTGGACTCGACGGTCAGGACCTCGCCCGCCGTTCGAAGTTCGGCCTGGCTGTCGGATCGGCCCGGGTCGGTGCCTCCGAAGATCAACTCCAGGGGGAGATGGAGCCACCGAACTCGGAACGTGTCCGCGCCTTGGCCTTCGAGCATCAACGGCGCGGCCCATCGGACGAGTTCTTGGACAGGAGTCGACAGCTTTCGACCCCATTCGGTGAGGTCGTATCGGCCATCTTCATGGCGACGAATGACCCCAGCCCTCTCGAGCTGGCGCAAGCGCTCGGCGAGAAGGTTCGTGGCGATGCCCGTCAGATCGTTTTGCAGCTCGCTGTAGCGACAGGGCCGAACCAGGAGCTCCCGCACGATGAGGAGGCTCCACCGGTCACCCACCACGTCAAGGGCCTTGGCGAGAGCGCAGTACTGGCCGTAAGGGCGCATGCCCTCAGTTTAACTTGAGAAAAACAAGTGTCAAGACTTGATTTTCAGAAGCCTTCGAGCCTCACGGCCGGGCGCCGGTCGGGGAACTGGCGGTGCGTTCGTCCGAAGGCGCACTCCGGGCGTGCGAGTCCATGCGGGTGGAGATGGTTCGGCGAACTGCGAGCATGGCGCCTTGAGACGTGTCTGGGTGGCGTCGGCGACCGACCCCTCGTCGAAGGTGGTGGGCATGACCCGCGTCCGGCGGGGAATGGAGACCGACATGGGTGCCGCGGAGCGGACGGTAGCTCTTTCACGGATCTCTTCATTGGCGATTGACAGCCTGCTTGAAGTTCCTCAACATTGTTTCCGGGAAAGTCCTTTGTCAGTTGACAAGGAAGCTCAATTGACCGAGAGAAACGAGGGACGGACGTGAGCGAAAATTCATTGACGGGCAGGCCGAGCGAAGAACGTCAACACGAGGACTCTGAAACGTCGGGTGGTCCCGATCGTTTGGGACGAAGAGGGCTCATGTTGGGTGCGGCCGCAGCCGGTGCGGGTGTGGCGGTTGGCATGGTGGCCGCTGCCGACCCGGCCGCGGCGGCAAATGGCGGATCGGTTGTTCTCGGCGCGGCGAACAAGGCATCAGCCGAGACGTCGATCACCAGCAAGAAGTCGACTGCGGTTGCCGGCACGAGCGACCTGGCCAATGCATCCGTCGACACGGGCGTCGGGGTCTACGGCACATCCGCAAGTGGTTACGGTGTGAGGGGCGACTCGAGCGGCCTCTTCGCCGGGGTCGGAGGATATGCATCCGGTACGGGCGGGAGCGGTGTCTACGGATTGGGACTGGGTACGAACGGGTACGGCGTGTACGGCCAAGCATCCGACGGCTACGCCGTCTACGCAGACGGCAATGCATCTGTGACGGGCACCCTCTCGAAAGGTGGCGGTTCCTTCAGGATCGACCACCCGCTAGATCCCGAAGGAAAATATCTGTACCACTCCTTCGTGGAGTCTCCGGACATGATGAACGTCTACAACGGAACGGTCGTGCTCAATCGCAAGGGTGCGGCGACGGTGGAGCTTCCGGAGTGGTTCGAGGCCCTCAACTGCGACTTCCGGTACCAGTTGACGGCGATCGGGAAACCAGCGCCCAAGCTCCATGTCTCAGCCGAGATCGAGAACGGCAAATTTGCGATCGCAGGCGGCAAATCCGGCCAGAGGATCTCCTGGCAGGTCACCGGGGTCCGCCACGACGCGTGGGCCAACGCGTACCGGATCCCGGTCGAGGTCGACAAGCCGCAGGAGGACGTGGGGCGGTATCTGCACCCCGAACTGTTCGACGGGGAACCGGTACACGAGATCCTGAGGCCACTTCCGCCCCTCCGCCCATGGGTCGAACGGGAAAGCGCCTGAGTCTGCGGCGAAGCACCGATCCCGGACGCCGAAGAACGGCTCCGGAGTCGGTGGGAACTGCTCGAGAACGTGCGGGTGGCCGAGACCCGAGGGCCATGGATTTGACCTGTGGGCCTTGGGATCATTTTGGCCTAGCCTTCAGGTAGCCGGAGCTCCAGGGAGGCTGTTCGCCCTGAAGCCGGTGTACCCCGTCCGACGAGAATGCCTCGACGCAAGGAGTCCACATGCCTGATGATGCCCAAGACACCCCAGTTCTCGACACGATTGCCGCCATGACCGCGGTCTCCGTGGCGGAATGTGACTTGGCGCCTGACGCTCTCTTGCTGGTACGCCTCGCGGCCTTGGCGGCCGTCGACGCCCACCCGGCCTCCTACCTCCTCCACATCGGCCCGGCGGCCGAAGCGGGGATCACGATCGAGGACGCGCAGAACGTGCTGGTCGCGGTGGCCCCGATCATTGGGACGCCCCGGGTGATGTCAGCCGCAATCAACATCGCCGAGGCACTCGAAATGGCCATCGCAGTGCTGGAGGAGGATCTGGAGTAAACGTTCACCCTGCCGCGCCGAGGGGGTGAGGTCGTCCTACGCCAACGCGGGCGGGCTGGTCGCCACCGGAGCGAGCAGGTGGCTCTGGCCACGGAACAGGAACCGACCACTCAGGAGTGCGTGGTTCTAACTTCCGTCTTTCATCTCCACCGTGAGCGTGCGGAACTCATGGCTTCCTATGTTCTCCAGTGAGTGCGGCGTGAGCGGTGCGCCCCAGACGGCTGCACCCATGATCGGCGTGGATTTCGACGCCCTCGTGTCGGCCAACACATTCCCATCGGGATCACGGCGGACGAAATCGCTCGTTGCGATGATGTAGAGGACGCCTCCCCATCTGTGGGTGTGCACGGGCACCGTGGCACCGGGCGGAACACGTCCATCGAGAACTCTGACCCGGTCATCCTCGAAGAGGACCGTGTGGAATCCTGGCGCGGCGATCATGGCGTCGAGGTCGTCGGGCCACGGCCACGACCCGGATGTGCTGCCGGTCAAGGAGATCCGGCCTTTCTGACTGTCATCGCCGTTTGACGATACTCCTATCGCCTTCCGCCGCGCCCCGGCTACCGATTCCGAAAGGGCGCTTGAGCGCTCGTGGCGTCGGCAACCGGCACGTACAGAGACAGGATTGGGCGCGGTCGATCCTCATGGGATCGATTCTGCCAACCACACCGTCCGCCGCCTTTTGTCGGCCTCAAGGCCTGGAGAAGGAGGCCAGGAGACCGAAGTGGAGCAGTTCGTGGGCTTTCTTGAGACGACGGTGGAGGTGGAGGTAATCGAAGAGCTACTGCTTGGCGAGCAGAGCGGCCTTCCCTTCGCCCGTGAGATCATCGACCGCGACCAAGCGGCCAGCCATCATCATCACCAACGCCTCCGCTGGACCGGTCACCTCGGGTCCGTTTCCGTGAGACCAGTCCATATCGGTGGCCGTGAGCTTCAACCCGGCGATGCGCTTCTTGGTACCGAATACGTGAACGTCGTCCTTGACGAAGTCCGCCACCGGTACGAGGTGCGCCTCGGGCAGATCGCGTTCGATGCCGAGGGGGCGGCACATGTCCTGACCATGGATCAGGACATGCATGAGGCCTCTGACCGGCCGAGCACCCGCCATGGTATTGCGATTGGCCGCGGCGTTCCGAAGGGCCTTCAGGACGACCGCGGGGTCCTGCTGACCGCGTACTCGGCCATCGGCTGCGACCCATCGGTTGTAGTTGAAGCCGTAACGAAGCATTCCTCGGACGATCGAGCCAACGCCGAAAGCACCCTCTGCGCCTGCGGTCATGTGGGCGAGAACGTCCCTGATGCGCCACTCGGCACACAGTGAAGGAGAGTTCCACTGCTCGTCATTGAGCTCGGCGAGTCGCTCAGCGAGATCTCGCATTTCATCACGAGTTGCGTCCCGTATCTCCATGTCAACCTCCCCGTCGTCGATGGATCGGTCGGTGACGAGACCATCGGCGGAAGCATTCTCCAACGTAATTCCATTGGGAAGATGGCGGTTGGCCCGGAAAGGGCCTCGTGGGCTGGTGGCGCGTCGCACGAGATTGAACAGCCGGCCACGGCGGCGGTCACATGCGGGAGTGGCTAGGGAGAGCGGAAAGGACTTCGAGTCGGGGGCGAGTAGAGCGGCCCCTGGCATCGGCCCTGGTTGTCAGGTGTGCTTCGCAACCTCGGATCGATGGAGCGATCCTGTCAGGGTGCTCATCTCCTCCGGTGGGCCAAGAAGCTGCCCTTCTTGCTCAGATGCCTTCGTTCCCGGCTCGGGATGGCGCGTCGTGGTCCGCAAGGTGGCCCAGTGCAGCCGCACGAGGAGCCGGATGCACCACCATGCGGGGTCGACCTCGCCTTCAGCGAGGCTGAGCCGGCTCGAGGTCGCCGCGGCGTGGTGATTGTTATGGAGACCCTCACCGACGACCAGCCAGGCAAGCCACTGATTGTTGGTTGCCCGGTTGTCGTACGGTCGACGACCCCAACGGTGACCAACCGCATTGATTGCGCCCCCGCCGAGCAGGTAGTAGGCGGCATGGACACCCGCGGCGATGAGGGCCAGTTGCCACCCGAGGAGCAGCACCAGCAGACCGATTCCGAGGCCGAGCCCGATGACGGCGTGATTGAAGAGCACGCGGTCCCACCGGTCTTCCGGTAGGTCCCGGGCATATTTGGCGGTGGTGAGCGGATTGCGGGCCTCCTTCCGGTAGAGGAAGGCGTTGGCCAGCAAGACCCGAGCGAAGCCGAGGACGAGCGGTGAGTGCGGGTCGCGCTCGGTGTCGGTGAACGCGTGGTGCTTGCGGTGAACCGCCACCCACTGCCGCGGGCGGATGCCGACCAGCACCCAGATGAGCACCCGGCACGCACCCTGCACACCTGGGGCGAGTCGCACCGAGCGATGGGAGAGGCTGCGATGCAGGTAGACCGTGGTCACCAGCAAGGCGACCTGGGCCGTGATCAAGCCGAGAAGAACAGCTCCGAGAATGGGAAGCACAGGGGTGGTACCAGTCGCCGGGTTCAGTCGATCTCGCGAGGAATAGGCAGAGGCTGGCGGTACCGACCCCACTCGACAGTGATGCCGTCCTTGCGCATGGAAGCGACGAACCACGTAATCGACAGGAAGATGGCCAGGGCCGTCAGCCCCCAGGTGGCCGCCGTCCGTTCGAGCACGAACGTCCGCAGCGACGAGGAGAGTAAGAGCCAGAGCGTGATCCCGGCGTTGACCATGAGCACGGTCGCCCAGAGCAGGGAGATCCTCACGAAGAACTGACGGACACGCGGGCGGGCCAGAAGCTCGGGATCGATCGGGCAGAAATCATGCACGAATCGCTGGGTCAGTGGCCGGCCCAGGGCGGCTGAACCGATGAGGACGCAGGCCGCCACGACGGCCGTGGCCATAGGTTGCGCGAAGTACACGATGGCGCTGCCGGTGATGAAGGAGACAGCGGTGCGCGCCGTGAGGAGGGCCGTTCCGAGCAGGAGCATCGTGGAAATCCGCTCGCCCCGTCGGACCCTGCGTGCGAGGGCCAGGTACGACCACGCCAGCGCCGCCACGAGAGCGCCTCGGAAGCCGGTGAGAACCAGCACCACGTAGAAGAGGGCGAGCGGTCCCAACACCGCCTCGAGCACCACGGGGCAGGCGTGCTGCAGCGTGGACCGAGGAGACGGCAGGCCCAGATGGTCTCCGCCGGCTCCCTCGCGTCGAGGCGAGAGCTTGAGCGGCGAGATCCGACGTGCCGGGCTCGTGCGAAACGAGCCGAGTGATAGATGTCGGCGAACCATGGCGGGAACCACGCCCTCGGGCAGCTGGTGCTGGGAGTGCGATCGCCGGCGGTCAGACCGCTCGTACGCTCTTCGCCTGCTGGCCCTTCGGCCCCTGCTCCGACTCGAAGGCCACCTTCTGCCCTTCGATCAGCTCTCGATACCCGGAACCCTCGATGGAGGAGAAGTGGGCGAAAACGTCAGGAGAGCCGTCATTGGGCGTTATGAACCCGAACCCCTTCGACGCGTCAAACCACTTGACGGTGCCTTCGGCCATTTTGATTGCCTCTATTCTCCACGCTCGATGTTTGCGGGAGAACCATGAAAGGCAACCGGCAACGATTCTCGACCCGCGTGACTCAGTCGACTCTGGCGACATCGTAGCGCACCTCGTTGGGTCCCACCCATCAGGGGCCATGTCCAGTGCAGCCCTGTAACGGGCTCAGATCTGCGACTCTCCCAGCTGGACAGCCTGTCTCAAGCCTCCTCGACAGGTCCGAGGTTCGAACGTACCGGCTTCAATGACTCTCCGAAGGCGTCGCGTTGGTTCTCAATTCTCGGCCATTGACGGCTGAGCCAACAGGAGGCAGCGGCGACTCGGGTGACGACATCGGATCACTTCGTCGACAGTTCCCCAAAGAAGTAGGAAGCGGTGACGCCACCGTCCATGAGAATGTCGCTTCCCGTGATGAACGCTCCGTCCGGACCCATGAGGAGTGCGCCAACAGTGCCCACCTCGTCCGGCGTCCCGGCACGCCCGGCCGGAGAACGTTCGATCATCTGCCGATATCCCTCCCCGCGCGGACCATTGAGCTCATCCCTGGCCAGAGGAGTCATGATGATGCCAGGGCTGATGGTGTTCGCCCGAGCTCCACGCTTGTCCCAGCGGACCGCCTCGCCCATGACCCGCAGCGAATTCCCACGCTTGGCCAGTTGATACGCGTGCAGGGTATCGGTGACCTGGTCTGGTTGGAGCATTGGCAGAGCCAGTAGCTCATCTGCCGGGGTCCTCGCCAGCGCCGCGTCTTGCTCGGCCGTGAGGGGACCCAGACGGTGACCGGACTGGGATGCGATGACGACACATGACCCACCTGCTGCGACGACGTTCCCGAACTCCTCAAGGACGAGAGCAGTCCCGTACAGGTCGACGGCCAGGATGATCTCGGGTGTCGCCTGGCTGGGTGACACGCCCGCGGCATGGATGACACCGGTGACTGCGCCAAGTGCGGTAGCGGTGTCGACCAGTGCATGCACCGACTCGCGAGAGGAGACGTCGACCGTCGCAGTACTCACGTCAAAGCCGGCGTCGGTCAACACCTTCGCTGCTTCGTCTGCATTGCGGAGATGGAGATCAGCGAGCACGACATGCTTGCCTGCACTCACCCGGCGGGCGATCGCTTGGCCTATCTGTCCAGCTCCAATGACCACGATGACGTCGCTCATGAGCGCCTTCCTCCCTCTTGACCGGCATTGACCGGGTGAACTCGGCCACCCCGGACGAGAGCCCAGTCGCGGCGAGCGAGGACGGTCGAGGTCACACTGAACTCATCACACTGAACTCAATTGTCGAGAGTCGTGGCAGATACCCGGCAGCGTCGTGTACGGATGTTCACCCGCCGGACCTGAAAGGCCGAGTCACCGGTGATGTCTCCTCGTGTGGACGTGGGACAGCCCAGACCGCAATTCCTAGCGTCGACCAGCTCGCTGCGTTCGTCGGCGCGACGGGCGTGCCGCGGTCCTGGTACCCCTGCGTGGGGCGCTCGTCGAAAGCCGGACGGTGTCAGCCGCGTCGGCGGCTTGCGGTCGAGTGGACGGAGCCCGGCGACTTCCGTCCATCGGGGCGAGAGAGGAGACGTCGGGCGGACTGATTCGGGTTCCGACGCCCAGCCTTCGCTGAATGAGCCTCGTCGCGTCGAGGTGTTCCTGCCCGACCAGAGAAACGACGATCCCGTCAGCACCGGCCCGTCCGGTCCGGCCTGAGCGGTGCACGTAGTCGGTGGGATCGGCGGGTGGGTCGAAATGCATCACGAGGGGTACGTCGTCGACGTGGATCCCCCGCGCCGCGATGTCGGTGGCGACGAGCACGTCGAGACGGCCGGCACGGAAGGCGGCCAGAGCGCGTTCGCGCTGGCTCTGGCTCCGGTTGCCGTGGATGGCGGCCGAAGCCAGGCCGGAACGGGAGAGGTTGTCCGACAGTCGGTCCGCTCCACGCTTGGTCCGGCAGAACACCACAGCCGGGCCGTGGGCGGTGATCGTCTCGGCAGTGACCGCCACTCGGTTCTGACGCTCGACCCGCCAGAAGTGATGGTCGACCTGACTCTTGTCGCTTTCGGCGGCAATCACGTCGTGGCGGGCCGGATTGTGCTGGTAGTCGCGGATCAGCTTGTCGACAGGCCCGTCGAGCGTCGCCGAGAATAGGAGGGTCTGGCGCGACGCACTCGTCTTCGCTATGAGGCGGCGAACCACGGGAAGAAAGCCCATATCGGCCATTCGGTCGGCTTCGTCGATCACCACGATGTCCACCCAGGACAAGTCGACCGAGCTCCGCTCTATCAAGTCGGTGAGTCTCCCGGGGCAGGCCACGAGTACGTCGACGCCGCCTCGTAGGGCGGCCAACTGCTTTCCGTACCCGACGCCGCCGTAGATGGACGCCACCCGGGCACCGATGGTGGAGGCGAGGGGTGCGATGACCTCCTCGATTTGGGCTGCGAGCTCACGAGTCGGGACCAGGACGAGCGCAGTCGGGTGCCGGCGACCTCGGCGTCCGGGGCCAGGCTTGGCTGCCAGTCGAGACAGTATTGCCAGCCCGAACGCGAGGGTCTTGCCGGATCCGGTTGGAGCCTTGCCGCACACGTCGCGCCCGGCAAGGGAGTCGGGCAACGTGGCCGCTTGAATCGGGAAGGCGGTGGCGATTCCCCTCTTCTCCAGCGCCGCGGACAGCGTCGGAGGCACGCCGAGGTCCGAGAAGCGGACAGGCGCGGCAGGTAGGGGTTGCTAGGTTCATGAGACTCCGGTCGGTCAAAGGGGAGGATGGCCGACTCGATGAAGATCTCTCGTGGGCCTGGCTGGCTCGCCAACCGCCGCCGGGCAGCGCCCCGCGGCATCACACGAAGCATAGCGGAGGTGGGCGCCGGGAGGGCGCCGAGCCAAGTCGGGTAGCGTAGGACGGTCGTGCATCGTCGGCGACGTCCCCGGATCTGTCAGCGAAGACAGAGAGCATCGCTGAGCGGCGAGAGTGGTGACCGCCCGATCCGCCCGGGCTTCTAGGAAAGAGGGCCGGTGCCCAACAAGCGTGCGCAACTGCCGGACGAGGACCTGGTTCGCTTGTACCTGAGCGACATCGGGCGCCACCGTCTGCTGACCAAGGACGACGAGGCCCGGCTGGCTCAGGCCGCCGAGACCGGACGCGAGGCTCACGCCGAACTGGCAGCCGGCGGGAAGGTCAGCCCGGCCCGCATGCGTGAGTTGCGCCGTTTGGAAAAGGCGGGGGTCATTGCCGTGGAGACCTTTGTCAACGGCAATCTCCGCCTGGTGGTGTCGATCGCCAAGAGGTACCAGGGCGCCGACCTGTCGCTGCTCGATCTGATCCAGGAGGGAAACCTCGGGCTCATTCACGCGGTCGAGAAGTTCGACTGGCGCAAAGGCTTCAAGTTCTCCACCTATGCC
Source organism: uncultured Acidimicrobiaceae bacterium (assembly GCA_963828505.1). Lineage (GTDB taxonomy): Bacteria > Actinomycetota > Acidimicrobiia > Acidimicrobiales > RAAP-2 > Bog-473. The sequence continues at coordinate 130,970 of CAWHFM010000021.1, read as the reverse complement.
ACCTGGTGGATCCGCCAGGCGATTACGCGGGGAATCGCCAACGGCGGCCGCACCATACGCCTGCCTGTTCACGCCGGCGACCTCCTCAGCCAGGCCGCCAAAGCTCGCGTCCGTCTCGAGTCCCAGCTCGGTCGGCGGCCCAGCGTCGCTGAGTTGGCCGCTGATCTCGACGTCAATGCGGAGAGGATCGTCGAGATTCTGCGACACGCCTCCACGCCAGCTTCGCTTTCCGAGCCGTTGCTCCACGACGGCGATGCCGAACTGGGCGATCTGGTGGAAGACCTAGGTGCGATATCGCCGTCCGACGCGGCCGCGGCCGCCATGCTGCCCGGCCAAGTGGCCAAAATGATGGGCAGCCTCGACGATCGCGAGCGGGAGATCATCCGCCTGAGGTTCGGCCTCGACCGGGGCGAGCCACGCACGCTCGAGGAGGTGGGAGTTCGCTTCGGTCTCACTCGCGAACGCATCCGCCAGATCGAAGCGCGGGCCATGTCGAAGCTGCGCCACCCGACTGCTGGCCAGGATCTGCGAGAGCTTCTTACCAACTAGAGGCGACAACGAGGCCGATTGCACGCCGCCCCCCGGTGTCGCGTCGGGGGAAGTGCTGGGCGAGCTCTCGGTACGGGAGTCTCACAGGCGCGTACGGCGACCCCGCCCCAGCTGGTAGGTTTGTTGGGTCGCCGGTTTGCTGGCGTGGCCTGTTCGAGAGTTCCCCGAGTCGGCCCGATTCGAACGGAGCTCGTCATCTTTCAACACCCGATCACCCCCCTTTCGGGGTTTTCCTACGCCGCGCGCGCGACGACGACGGCAGGGTGGCGCAGGCGGAGTTCTTCGAACACAAGCCGGGCGCAGCTCGGACGGTTCTGACGATGACCCTCCAAAACACCGACCCGGCCGCGAGTCGTCGTGCCTAGGCGTACGAACACCACGCTGTCCAGACGGCGCTCCTCACCCGCGCCCGAACGAGGCGGGAAGCCGAGGCGGCAACGACCCCCGGGTCAGGAAGTGGACGCGCAAGTCCTCGCACTGCGTGAAGGGGGCAACTCCTACTCGGCGATCGCTCGCCGGCTGGAGCTTGGGCGTGCGGTTGACGCCCACCGAAGCTTCGTGCGCGCGCTCGGCAGCCACGACGGCGCCGAGCGCCGGCAACTCATCGAAAACGAGGAAGCACGCCTCGACCGGCTCGAGCAACGGATCCGCGACAGGGATGCCGCAGAGCCGAGCAAGATCGAACGCCGTTTGCTCGGCCTGAACAACTTCAGAGAGGCCATTCGGCAGTGACGTCCACGGTATCCGAATCTGTCTGCGCGTTGTGCGGGCGAGCGGCTACGGAGACGATCGAACCACCGCGGCGGACGTTGGCCCGCGGGCCGGACCCGAGCGATCCGTCGTACTCGGTCACGGTCATCCTGCCTGACGTCGCGCTCTGTTCTGGGCACGCCCTCGAAGTCCGCAACAGCGAACGCCTTGTCGGCTGGTGCGACGACCAGCGTTGCCGGACTTACGGGGAACTCGGTGAACCCTCGGCCTGCGGAGACCCGTACAAGAAGTTAGGCCCGGGCAACCGGTCCTGACCGCTCACTCAAACTTCGATCCAAACATCGATCGAGAAGAAACAGTAGGAAGAAAGAGAATAGGAAAATGGCAACTGGAACGGTGAAGTTCTTCAATAGCGACAAGGGCTTCGGGTTCATCACCCCGGCCTCGGGGGAGAAAGACGTTTTCGTGCACCACTCCAACATCGTTGGCGAGGGGTACAAGAGTCTCGAGGATGGCCAGCAGGTCGAGTTCGACGTCGCCGAGGGTCGCAAAGGTCCCGAGGCGCAGAACGTTCGGGCGGTCTAGCCACACGACTGATCGGCGCCCCCGGCCCGCGCCACTTTCGCGTGCTGGCTGCGGGTGTCCCCACCGCTGCGCTTCGTGTTCGACGGCCGGATTATTCCGCCGAGACTAGGGCAGCGATTTCACGAGGTTGAGCAGGCGGCGGTCACAGCGTCGCGGTCCGGGGACTCGGTGCTCAGCGTCTTGACGGGATCGGACGAACTCACGGACCACCGGACCAGTCGGGGCGTCGCGACCTCTATCGTCTCTCGACATGCCGCGCCGCGCTGTCATCACCTACCGCGGCAGGCACGAGTTCCAGGTTCCTCCATCGGAGATCTGGGAAGACATCCAGGAGGTCGATCAGTTCGAGAACTGGTGGCCGTGGCTCCAGGAGTGCCGTCTCGAAGGGGGCTCGCTTCGAACAGGAGCCGTGCTCAGCGGTGTGGTGGCTCCGCCGCTGCCGTATCGCATGCGCATCGAGATCGAGCTGACCCGGTGCGAGCCGATGCGGATGATGGAGGCGTTGATCCACGGTGATCTCAGGGGGGACGCATCGGTCGAGCTGCGCCAGCAGGGTACCGGCACCGAGGTCGAGGTGGCCTGGACGGTCGAGATGATGCAAGCACCAATGCGCCTGGCCGATCGATTCGCCCATCCGGTCTTGCAGTGGGGCCACGACCGGGTCGTCGAACTCACCATCGCGGGATTCCGGAAGAGGCTGCAGTCGACCGGTTAGGTCAAGCTCGCCAGGGCGAGTGCGGTTGCCAGCAGTGCGACCGCCCACGCCATCGCCCGCAGAGCCCCTTCGAGCGGCGCCAGCAGCGTCTGCTCGTCGATGGGCACCGCACTGCCGTCGGGCAGGGACGCACGACCGTTCACCTCGGTCACGCGGCGACGGATGAACCGGGCCGGAGTGCTCAATCGGCGTTGTGCCAGGGAAAGGGTGAACGCTCCCGCCGCGGCGAAGAGCGGGGCGAGGGCCAACCGCCCGGACTGGGCCACGTAGGCAACCAAGACGGGAAAGGAACCCCAGGCGAGCGCGAATCCCGCATCGGTGTGGACGAACCCACCGAACAGTTCCAAGTTGTACGCGAGGACGAGGAGCGGCCCCAACACCATGAAGGGGATGAGCACCCACCCCACACGGGACAGTCCGACGACCCCGAGCACGACCGCCCCGGCCAGGCCGACGACGGTCACGGCCACGAGCATGGGGGTGGGGATCCGGGTGCCGAGCGGCCGCCCGTGCAACTCGTCCAGGGCGTGCGCGGCGAATCCGACTGCGCACAGGAACGCGAGCAGTGTACCGACGAGCCTCGACACGCTGACGTGCGTCGCCAGGCACGCGCCGATCACCACGTAGGAAAGATGCCATGCCGTATACGGAGGGTGCAGGAGCGTCCACCAGTCCCGCCATCCTCCCGGTCGCGCCGCGTAGAACGCCGGACGGCTCCCCGTGCTCGGCTCGAGACGACGCACCCGCGAGCGCGGAACGCCGGTCCGGCCGGTCGATCCCGCCGGCTTGTTAGTCATCGCCCCGACGCCCCCACATCACGAGGCCGCCGCCGAGACTCATCACTCGGACGCCGACGTCGAGGAAGCCGGCCGCGCGCCAGGCGTCCTCGGTCCACGACAGGGGGTACCGCCGGTAGTGCTCGGAGATGTTGGGTCCCAAGAACCGTCCGACGCGAAACCAGTCCCGCCCACCGGTGATCAAACCTGCGACCGGAAGTAGCAGGCGGGTGTAGAGCCACCACAGAGAGCGCCAGACGGGATCCGGCGGAACGAAGAACTCGAGGCTGGCCACGGTACCCCCCGGTTTGACCACCCGGGCCAGTTCACGAAGCGTCTCTTTTGGATCGTCGACGTAGCGCAGGAGATAGGTGAAGGTGAGGGCGTCGAAGGCGTGGTCGGGAAAGGGCAGCTGCTCCGCCCGGGCCGCCACGACTCTGACGCGGTCGCTCAGTCCGGCCGCGTCGATGTTCTGGCGGCCCTGCTCCAGCATCCCCATGGTGAGGTCCACGCCGACCACGTCGGCGGAAGTCCGCCGCGCCAGTTGTAGGGCGACGCCGGCGGTCCCGGAGGCAACGTCGAGTACGGTCCCCGCCGGTCCGACCACGATCCGATCGATCATGGCGCGCCGCCATCGGCCGTTCTGGCCCATGGAGAGGACCTCGGCCAAGCGGTCGTAACGCTTCGGGAGAGGCGTGAACAATTCCTGCGCGAACCGGTTTCGATCGCCGCCGACGTACGGGAGCATCGCATCTCCTCGGGTGAGAGGATCTCACTGTAGATCCCTGCAACCAGAGAGGGTCAGTGTGGTGGCATCGCGCTTTGACGTCATCGTCGTGGGCGGGGGTCCCGCGGGCACCGTCGCCGCCTACGTCCTGGCTCGGGGCGGGGCGGAGGTGGCATTGGTCGACAAGGCGGCCTTCCCCCGTGAGAAGGCCTGTGGCGACGTCGTCGGACCACGCGGCATCCAGCTACTCGACGACCTCGGCCTTCCGGCACCGATCGGGCGCGAGGTGGGTGAGATCGACCTCGTCGGACCGACCGGCCGACGGGTTCGATTGCCCTGCGGCGAGGGGCTGACGTACCCCGGACATGGGATCGCAATCATGCGACGGACGCTCGACTCCATGCTCTATGAATCCGCCGTCCAGGCGGGGGCGACGCCGGTGCACGCGCACGCCCTCGGGACACTGGGAGAGAACGGGCGGATCGACGGATGCCGATTGAGCTCCGGTACCGATCTGCATGCCGACTTCGTGATCGGAGCCGACGGTGCCACGAGCAGAGTGGCGGCGGACGCCGGGCTGGTCGATGTGAAGAGGGTTCTCTGGGGCTTTGCCATGCGCACCTACCTCCCAAGCGTCGTCGATCTCCCGGCGATCGTCTTCTGGGAGCCCGAGCCGTGGCGCGCCCTTCCCGGTTATGGGTGGGTCTTCCCGGGCACCGACGGAGTGAACGTCGGCTTCGGCCTGGGGATGATCGGCGATCGACGGGCGGGTGCAACGGTCAACCAAATGCTGCCGCGCTTCTTCGAGCATGTGCGCGAGCTTGGTCTTGTCGACGGCGCTCGAGATACGACGCACCCGCGTCCCCTCGGCGGTTGGCTCAAGATGGGTATGGTCGGCACGTCTCCGGCCGCAGGGCGGGTGCTCCTTGTCGGTGACGCAGCCGGCCTCGTGAACCCTCTGCAAGGTGAGGGAATCGCCCAGGCGCTGTGCAGTGGTCGCAGGGCCGCCGAGGCGGTCCTCGGAGATCCCGGCCGAGCCGCGGATCACTATCGGTCTTCCCTCGCGGCCGAGCATCTCCCTTACCACCGCATCACCGCCGCCGCCCAGGGCTGGTTCGTCGACCGACCCCGAGCCGTGGCCACGGCGGCCCGGCTGCTCACAATGCTCGGAAGGAGCGACCTGCTGTCCGGGGGTTGGTCCGTTTTCTGGAATGAGTTGCTCGATGGTGCGCCGGCCAACGGCCACCGGGCGGTGGCCGCCATGGTGACCCGCCTCGGACAGAAGATGACGGTCCGCACGGAGACCGCACGCTGGTTCGAAGACAGCTTTCCGCACGATGCCGGTGATCACGAACCTCCTCCGGGGTTCCCCGGGCCAGGCTTCTCAACTTCGGATTCGCTTCAGGAGGAACGAACCTGAGCACCGCTGACATCGACGCGGTGGGGTCGGTCAATGGTGGTCACCTGCCGCGGGTTCGCCATGCCCGCGGTCGAGGCGTTGCCGTTGCTCTGGGTGCCCTGATCATCCGACGTCGCAAGGACTGTTTCGCCTGGGACGGAATAGCCTTTGAAGCGTGTCGGTTGTACTGATGGAGCCTGAAAGAGGAGGACGGCCGTGGCAACGGTGGCACTGGACAAGACGACTTTCGATGAGACCGTGAGTTCCAACGAGGTCGTGCTCGTCGACTTCTGGGCCAGCTGGTGCGGCCCCTGTCGCATGTTCGCTCCAATCTTCGAGGCCGCCTCTGGTACTCATGACGACGTCGTGTTCGCCAAAGTCGACACCGAGGCTGAACAAGAGCTGGCGGCCCGCTTCGGGATCATGTCGATCCCGACTCTCATGGCCTTCCGCGAGAACGTCCTGCTCTATGCCCAGCCCGGTGCCGTTCCTGCTGCTGCGCTGGAGGATCTGATCGGGAAGATCAAGGCTCTGGACATGGACGAGGTGCGCCGCACCGTCGCCGAGCAGGAACTGACGGCCTCGTAGTTACGACTGAACATCTACGGGAGGCCTTGCCCCCGGCGAGACCACGTCATGACATGGCGGGACTGGCGGCCGTCTGGCCGATCATCCGGATTCTCAGCGCCGCCACTCCGCCGGGCTCGAGCCCCTGGGGACCAACAGCGGATCAGGCCACGCCGGTGGCGTCTTCGAAAAGCTGACGGGCGGCGCAAGAACATGGACGTCCCCGAGGGGGCTCGGAGCGTCGTACGGATCCGGCTCCCGCAGCCGATGCGTATCGTCGGAACCGGCCAACGCAGGGTCGACGAGGCCCAGCGAGCCGCACCACATCGCCGTCCTGGTCAAGCTGACGTTCACGTGCCAGGAACCGCCTTCCGTGGCGCGCTTCACCAGCGCTGCTGCCGCCCCGACGGCGCCCAGGTAGCCGGTCACGTAGTCGTTGATGAGCAAGGTGACGGGAAGCGTCGGGTCTGCGTCACCTCCCTCCATCGTCATGAGGCCCGAGGCGGCCGAGCCGTTCATGTCGAAGCCGCCGCGCCCGGTCCAAGGACCATTCGGGCCGTAGCAGCTCACCGAGACGTAGACGAGACCGGGATGCCGCTCAGCCAACTGTCGTGGATGGAGTCCGCGGCGCTCCAACGAACCAGTCCGATGGTTGTTGACGACGACGTCGGCCTCCTCCAGGAGTGTCGTCACACGATCCCGTCCGGCAGGACGGTCCAGGTCGAGGTACGTACTCCGGGATCCGAGGTTCGCCTCGGCATAGATGAACTCGTGTTCGTAGTCGTTCGGGCGCGTGGCGCAGAGCACGTCGGCGCCGTGCTCGGCCAGAGTCCGGCCGACGGCAGGGCCGGCGATGGCATGGGTGAACGACAGGACACGGATCCCGTCGAAGGGTCGGGCAGCAGGTCCGAAGTCCCGGACCGCGGCGTCGCCGATACGCATCAGGCTGATCGCGGGCTGGCCGGCCAGCGCTGAACCCTGGTCGTGGGCCAGCCACTCGGTCGGGGTGCGCACCACGGAGATCGGTAGCCCTGAAACGCTCGCTGCCTCCTCGAGCTCGAAGGCGTCCCATTCGGCGATGGCGGATGCGACCCGTTCGGCATCGGGGGGAACGTCAAGAAATCGGCACCACCTTGCGGCCAAGTGCGGGTAGACGCCCGATGCCATGACCCACCGGCCGTCCGCACAGCAGTAGGGAATCACGAGGAACGGGTTGTCGATGACGAGAGGATGCGGAGCCGACTCGCCGTTCAGCGTGGGGTGCCAGAAGGCGCCCGGGTTGATGCCGTGGACGGCCTTTCGCAGGTCGAGTTCGAGGTCCTGTACGGGGCCCCCACGAAGCCGATGCAGCGCGACGGCCGCCACCGCGTTCGCCATGAGCGGGACGCCGATGCAGGCTCCCAGCCGGTGTGCGGCGGGCAGAATCGGATCGTCACCGGTGAAGGCGAGAGATCCGCCGGCCGCCGAGCTGGACAGACCGACGTCCGACAGCAGATCGTCGAGTGCGGCGACCGGCTCGAATTCGGTCGGCCCCTTCCTCGAGCTCAGTGCGGTGGCGTCGGTCATGGCGCGCCGAGGGCGGTGAAGCCGGTTTGGGCGTCGGCCGATTCGATGGGGACCGAGAAATGTCGGAGCAATGCCGCGACAGCCCGGGGGCCGAGGTCGGCATGGGCGTCTGCGCCCGCCGCCTGGTCGGTCAGAACCAGAACATCACTGCCTTCGGTCATGGCGACGACCATTCGAGCGAGCTCGTAGACGGGAATGGAGGGGACCCGGTTGGCACGCTCGAACGCCTCGGCTACCAGGACGGCAAGTTCCGAGCGCACGCGCAACTCGTGCTCGACGAGCAGCGCCGCGACATGAGGATGGCGGATGGCGTAGAGGGAGAATTCCGTGGACACGAGCGTCCATTGCCGATCGACCTCGGCGCGCGGACGTGCCGTGCCGTCGTGAGTCGAGCCCGAGACGGCCTCGTCCGTGGGCAGGGCCCGGCGGATCCACGCGGCCCGATGCTCCCAGCTCCGGTCGAGAAGGGCGAGGAAGAGCGCATCCTTGTTGGCGAAGTTGGAATAGAAGCCCCCTTTGGTCAGTCCGGCCCGTGCGCAGATGTCAGCGACGGAGGTCGCCCCGTATCCCCGCTCGGCGAACAACTCCATCGCCGCATCGAGCAGGGCGCTGACGGTCAGCGGCCTGCGTTTCGTGACCCCTCTCGGCATGGCTCCAGGCTATACCATACCGATGAGTATGCAATACCGAACGGGATTATTTATACTGGGTCCGACCGGCCAAGCGGGCTACGGACCCGAGACGATGGTGCGACCGTCGGTTGTCACCCGTCCTTCGATCTGCGCCGAGGTTGGTTTGTCGAGATAGACCCGCTCGTTGGTCATCAGGTCGTCTTGGTCGAAGTCGTACAGCGCCCAGAGCGTGGTCTCGAAGGGCTTACCGGTCGTGGTCGGCGTGCCGCGGAGCCAGAACCGGATGAGCACCCGTTCCTCGTCGAGGTGCGTGAGCTCCACGAGCTCGTTGCGCTGGTCGGGCACGACGGTGCGACCCTCGACCCAGTACTTCATGACGGCGTCGTGTCCGTCGACGACGCGGCCATCCGGCAGCTCGTAGCGGGCGTGGCTGAACGTCGCCATCGTCCGATCCCACTCCTGGACGTTCTCGCTCTGCATGTGCTCCATGACAACCAGCTCCCGGCGGGCTCGTCGATCGGCGCTTCGGTCGACGGGTCCCGATCGGGGGCGCTCGTCGCTCATGTCGGAGCCGGCATCATGGGCGGACGCTGTCGGCTCTCCCGAAGACGGCGCGTCTTCATGTCGTCGGCAACATCGACGTGGAGGCCGTCACCTCCGGCATGGCCGAATCGCAAAGGGCTCGAACACCTCATCGGCCGGGCCATCGAAGACGATCCTATGGAAGGACCGATCCGCTTTCGCGCCAGGCCGCAGGCGTCGGTGAGTTCGACGGTGCCGTCGGTGTCGTGGGGGAGCGGTCGAGGACGAGCCGCGCCGTGTCCGGCGCGTTCGACCCGCCCGGCCGACGGGGCCCTGAGCTCGGCGGGCCACCAGGATCGGCCGGCGTTGACGGTTCGAGCCGGTCCTTATACCCTGTAGGGGTATGAGGTAGAGGAGGTGGTGCCGGTGCGACCGGGTTACATCGCAGACAAGGATGCGCTCCAGAAGAGGCTGCGACGGGTCGAGGGCCAGGTGCGCGGTGTCCAGCGCATGGTCGACGAGGACCGCTATTGCATCGACATCCTCGAGCAGGTCTCCGCCGTCACCAAGGCCCTCCAGGCCGTGGCGCTGGCCCTGCTCGACGACCACCTCGCCCACTGCGTGTCCGATGCCGTCCGCACGGGCGGTGACGAGGCCACCGAGAAGCTCAACGAGGCCTCGGCGGCCATCGGCCGCCTCGTGCGCTCCTGAAGCCTCCGGCCGTGGATTTCCTCGCCGTGAGCTCCGTCCTGGTCGACGTCGGGCGATCCTTGCGCGAGGCCTTCTTCATGTTCTGGGAGACCCTGTGGCCTTTGATCCTCGGTTTCGGGCTCTCCGGTGCCGTCCAGGCCTTCGTCAGCCGGGATGCGATGCGGCGAAAGCTCGGCGACCACCGCCTCGTGACGATCGTCCGAGCGTCGGGCTACGGAATGGTGTCCTCCTCGTGTTCGTATGCCGCCTCCGCCATGGCCAAGTCGCTCTTCGTGAAGGGCGCCGACTACCTGGCGGCGATGGTCTTCATGTTCGCCTCGACCAATCTGGTGGTGGAGCTCGGCATCGTGCTCATCGTGTTGATGGGCTGGCAGTTCGCCGTCAGCGAGTTCGTCGGAGGCATCGTGATGATCCTCCTGCTGGCGACGATCGGATCGCTGTGGCTCCGTGGACGCAGGATCGTCGAGGCCCGGGAGCGCCTGGCCAGCCAGGAGGAAACCGAGGAGCACCAGCACGGGCCGGCCGAGACGAGCTCGCGCCGGCCGTGGACGGTACGCGCCCGCACGGCGGCCGGTTGGGCCGACAGCGCCACGTACACCATGGCCGACCTCACCATGCTGCGGCGCGAGCTGTTCATCGGCTACACCGTGGCCGGATTCCTCACCGTCCTGGTGCCGACGTCCGTGTGGCACTCGGTCTTCGCCACGGGCCACGGGTTCTGGACGAGCCTCCAGAACGTGATCGTGGGGCCGTTCATCGCCATCATCAGCTTCGTCTGCTCCATCGGCAACGTCCCTCTCGCTGCCGCACTGTGGAGTGGTGGCATCTCCTTCGGCGGGGTGATCTCGTTCATCTTCGCCGACCTCATCGCGTTCCCGTTGCTGATGATCTACCGCCGCTACTACGGCTGGCGCCTCATGGCGCGCATGCTGATCGTGTTCTGGGCCCTGATGTCCACGGCGGGCCTCATCACCGAGGGGATCTTCACGGCGGCCGGGCTGGTCCCCACGTCCCGCCCGAAGACGATCGCACCCGCGCACTTCTCCTGGAACTACACGACCTACCTGAACATCGTCTTCCTGGTGCTGTTCGGCGTCCTTTACTGGCTCTACCGCCACCGGGAGCGCTTCGGTGCCGGTGGCGGTTACGCCCGTGACCCCATGTGCGGCATGCAGGTCGAGATGGCGCACGCTCCGGCCTCGTCCCTCAGAGACGGGGAGCGCGTCTACTTCTGTTCCGACCACTGCAAGGAACGCTTCGGGGCCGGTCCCGATCCCCGAGCCGACCAGCCGACGGTTGGAGCGAACAGCGAACACCGCGAGATCGGGGACCACGCGCCGAAAGGCAGTCGTCGTTGAGCCGCAACGCTTCGTCGGCGTTCAGCGCCGGGCGGGGCACCGAGTACCTGGCGTGATCCTGCTCCGGCTCGGTGCGGTGGTCCCCGGGCACGAAGGTTAGGGTTCCCTGCCGTGGAGAACCCGAACGTCCTGGTGATCATGACGGACGAGGAGCGTTACCCTCCGCCGTACGAAGCGGAGGCTCTCGCTGGGTTCCGCCGTGAGCAGCTCGGCGCCCGCCAATCCCTACGCCAGGGAGGGCTCGAGTTCCACCGGCACTACGCCGGGTCTACCGCGTGCCTGCCGAGCCGGACGACCCTATTCACGGGCCAGTACCCGTCCCTGCACGGTGGGCGGCAGACCGACGGCGTGGCTAAGCGGAGCAACGACCCCGCCATGACGCGGCTCGACCCGAATTCGGTCCCCACGCTCGGTGACTGGTTCCGGGCCGGGGGCTACCAGACCCACTACCGGGGCAAATGGCACATCTCGCATGCGGACCTGTTGATTCCCGGAACCCACGAAGGCTTGATGGCATCGGACGAAACCGGGAGAGCGATCGCCGAGGCGGTGGTGGCCTACCGGGGAGCCGACCGCCTCGACCAGTTCGGCTTCTCCGGTTGGATTGGCCGCGAACCACACGGGCCGGAGAAGGCCGACTGCGGAGCGGTTCGGGACGGCGTCTTCGCGGAACAGGTGGTCGAATTGTTCGGCGGCGCTGGCCGCAGGTCGTGCCGACGGGCCGTGGTTGGCGGTGGCCTCCTTCGTCAACCCGCACGACATCGCGTTCAACGGCTGGGCGTGGGAGAACATCCTGGGATTCGCCGCCGTCGACGAGAGCAGCCTTCCCGACATACCGGAGGCGCCCTCGCAGTCGGATTCGTTCCGCGGCCGCCCGTCCTGCCAGGAGGCTTTCGCATCGGCATGGCCGCGCATGCTCTACGAACAGGAGGCCGACGCCGCCTACCGGCGCCTGTACCACCACCTGCATCAGCTCGTGGACGGCGCCATCGGACGGATCCTCGAGGCCCTCGAACGCTCGGGGATGGCCGGCGACACCATCGTCGTGTTCACATCGGACCACGGCGACCTCGTCGGCGCTCACGGGGGTCTGATGCAGAAGTGGTACAACGCGTACGACGAGGCGCTCCGCGTACCCCTGGTGGTCAAGGGGCCCGGAGTCGCCGCAACCGCTGTGGGTGTCGACCTCCCGACCAGCCACGTCGACCTGGTACCAACCCTCATGGGGTTGGTAGGGATCGACGCCGGTCGTGCCGCGGAGATCGTGGCCCGTGAGCACGACGAGACGCACCCGTTGCCCGGTCGTGACCTGAGCCGGCTCATCACGGGCTCCGCTCCGCCAGAGTCCTTCGCCGCGCCGCTGTATTTCATGACCGAAGACGATGTGGCCCGCGGGCAATCGATGCGCAACATGTTCACCGGCCAGCCGTACGAGGCGATCCCGCAGCCGTCGAAGGTCGAGTCGGTGGTCGCCGTGCTGCCGACTGGGACGGACGGCTCGAACGAGCTCTGGAAGCTGAACCACTACTACGAGCGACTCGACGATTTCGACCAGGCCCACGATCTGCCGCGCCACCCGTTCGCCGGTGAGCCGGCGGACGCCGAGTGGGAGCTTCACAACCTGACGCTCGACCCCGAAGAGCGCGACAACCGTTGGGGGAAGACTGACGCGGCCATGGCGGAGCTTCAGCGCATCCTCGAGGACGAACGGGACGCCAAGAGGCTCGTCCCGCGGTTGCGGAATCGGCCGACCTGACCTCACGGGGTTGGAGCGCCTCGCCGGCACAAGCTGGTCTCGGGGCCACCGAGCGGGAGCACTGGGAGTGATGCGCTCCCGGCCAGGACGGTTCGAAAAGGCGTGACCTCCGGGATCGCTAGTGTCCGGTGATGCGAGTTCTCGTCTTGGGCGCCGGCTTCGGAGGTTTGGAGCTCACCGCGACGCTCTCGGAACGCTTGGGCTCCGACGTCGAGGTGACCCTGGTCGACCAGTCCGACGAATTCGTCTTCGGGTTCTCCAAGCTCGACGTGATGTTCGGCCGGCAACAGGCCCACGAGGTTTGCCATCCTTACCGCGACATCGAGAAGCCCGGTGTCCGTTTCGTCCAGGCCGTCATCCGGGCCATCGATCCCGAGTCGAAGCGAGTCGAGACTGACGCGGGCACCTTTGAAGGCGACGTCCTCGTCGTCGCGCTCGGCGCTGACCTCGATCCCTCGGCCACCCCCGGCCTGGTCGAGGCGGGATACGAGTTCTACACGCCCGACGGCGCGTTCGCGCTGCGAGACGTCCTGGCGGCTTTCCCGGGGGGGCGGGTCGTGGTCGGGGTCACTTCGACGCCGTTCAAGTGCCCCCCCGCACCAAGCGAGACGGCCCTGCTGATGCACGACTTCCTCACCGGACGCGGGATCCGGTCGGACTCGTCCATATCGCTCGTGATGCCTCTCGGGGCGCCGATCCCTCCTTCCCCGGCGGCCTCCGAAGCCCTGCTGGCCGCCTTCGACGAGCGGGGGATCGAGTGGCATCCCGACCGGCTCGTGGAGAGGCTCGACGCCGATCGCAAGGTGGCATTGTTCTCGGACGGTGGCGAGATGCCGTTCGACCTCTTCTTGGGGGTGCCGCGCCACCGGGTGCCCGATGTGGTGGTGGCGTCGGGCATGACCGTCGACGGCTGGATTCCGGTCGACCCCGAGTCCCTGGCGACGCGATTCGCGGGCGTGTACGCCATCGGTGACGTCGCCAGCGTGGGCACACCCAAGGCGGGCGTCTTCGCCGAAGGACAGGCGTCGGTCGTCGCGGCTCAGGTCATCGCTCTGCACCGAGGAGTGTCGGCTGAAGAGTCCTACGACGGCCGGGGGATCTGCTACCTCGAGTTCGGTCAGGACTCCGTGGGGAAGGTCGATGTCACGTTCATGAGCGGCCGCGCGCCTGTCGGAACCCTCGAGGGACCATCCCAGCTCATCGCCGCCGAAAAGGTCGAGTTCGGTTCCAGCCGGATCAAACGGTGGTTCGACCGAAGCTGGCCGCTCGACGAGCAGTGATCCGGGCCAAGTACTCGGTCCGGCTCGCGAGAAGGGGGCAGAGATGAAGAGTCTCCCCGTATCGGCTTTGTTGTTCGTCGCCGGCGTGGTGGGGATGTGGTCAGCTCCGGCGAGTGCCGACTCGGCGGCAACCGCCCCGTCCTGGTCGATCGTGCCGAGCCCGCAGATTTCCTCGGACAACGCCACCCTCATGGGTGTGTCGTGCGCCACCGCCGACATGTGCATCGCCGTGGGAGGCGAGGAGACGTCGACCGGTGAGCAGCCCCTCGCCGAGCAGTGGAACGGCGTCGAGTGGGCCGCGTTGACCATCTCGGGCGTGGCCAAGGACAACTACCTGACCTCGGTGTCGTGCGCGGGAGCGCAGTGGTGCGCCGCGGTCGGATCGTCCATTTCCAAGAAGGCCGTGCAGCGGGCCCTGGTCGAAGTCTGGGACGGATCGTCGTGGACGATGGAGCCCACGCCGCTTCCCGGTGGTCCGACCTCGACGGCCGGGCTCGAATCGGTCTCGTGCCTCTCGGCGACCGCGTGCACTGCCGTCGGGGCGTTCGCCCGGCCCGGCGTGAACGCGCAGGAGCGCCCGCTCGCCGAAGCCTGGAACGGCCACGACTGGACCATCCAACCGACGCCCAACCCGAAGGCGGAGAACGGAAGCCAGCTCAACGGCCTTTCCTGCACGGCCTCCGACGCGTGCACGGCTGGTGGCAACTATGCCTTCGCCGACGTCGACCAGTCGATCTTCGCTCTGCGCTGGGACGGATCGGCCTGGAAGGAGCAGGAGCAGCCCAATCCCGCCGGACAGGGGTTCAACGAGGACTCGGATATCGCGTGCACCAGCCTGGACGCATGTACCTCGGTCGGCCTGTGGACCGACGGCGGCAACCGGTCCGAGCCGCTGGCGGAGAGCTGGAACGGCTCGGTGTGGTCGCGCCGACCCGTTCCTCACCCGCACGGAAACAATGAGGCGGGATTGAATGGCGTGTCCTGCGTCGAGAGCGCGTGCACCGCCGTCGGTGACTGGTCCACCAGCGACGGCGGCGACCTGCCCGAGTACACGCTGGCCGAGCACTGGGACGGGTTCCGGTGGACGGTGCAGACCCCGCCGAACCCGTCCGGATCTTCCCTCAGCGAGCTCAGTGCCGTCTCCTGCACGTCACCGCGAGCCTGCGTGGCGGTCGGCCTGTCCTGGGACGGCACCGAGACGCAGCCTCTGATCGAGAGCTACGCCAGCTGAGGCCGCGCACGGCCGGCAGGCACGGGACGGCACCGCACAGACCACCGCCGGCGAGCAGCGAAGGGTCGGTCCGGGCGTGGCTCTCAGCGTGCGAAGAGGTGGTAGCCGGCGAAGGTCCAGGCGGCGATCAGGAAGACATTGGCCACTCTCGACGTCGAAGTGAAGCGGACGAGCTCTCCGGCCGTCGCCAACCGCCCGCCGGTGCCGCGGGCGACGAGGTCGATGACGACGCCGGCTACGAGCACGGCGAGCCAGAAGACCACCCCGACGGGCCGGTTCGATGGAAGGAGCAGGGCCGGCCGGGCGGCATGGGGGACGAAGGCGGCGCCCATGCCGTAGGCCGGCTGTCCTCCTCGACCGGTCGGTGGCGCCGGCGCCCCCACCGGGGATCGAGCTCGAGCGGCGCCGTAGCCGATGCCGGCCAGCATCCATACGAGAAGGAGGACGGCGTTGAGCGGCCGGTACGCCTGCGCCAGCGCGCTGATGGTCAGGTGAGCCTCGTGTGTCCCCGTGTCGATCCCCAGCGCGTCCCACGCGGCCGCCACCGCGGCGAGCGCCAGCCACGGCGCCGTGCCGGCGAACGCGCTCGCCGCCCCTCCCCGGCCAGGTCTCGGCCACGCGTTGGGTGCCGGCTCCAGACGCCACCCGGCGTTGCGTCCGGTACGCCCCCGCCAGAACGACACGTCGACCACGACGACCACGACGAGCGAGACCAGCCACGACACGACAGCCGCCGAACTCTCCCGGTGGTATCCGCTCACCACGCCGCACCAGACCAGGAGAGCCAATCCACCGAGACCGAGGAGTACCGCGCGCCCGCGCACTGCATACAGGTTTAGACGGCCACGGTCGGGAGCGCCTGATATCCGTGCGCACCCGGTCCGCCCGGTAGGGTCCCCTGGTGGCCCGGGGCGCCCTGTTACGGCACCGAGACTTCCGCCTGCTCTGGGGGGGCGAGACGGTGAGCGAGCTCGGCTCCCAGGTGAGCCTTCTCGCCATCCCCCTCCTCGCCGTCCGCACGCTGCACGCCACCACCTTCGAGGTGGCGCTCCTCACCGCGGCGTCGACCGCGGCCTTCCTCATCGTCGGGCTGCCCGCAGGCGTCTGGGTCGACCGGATCAGGCGCCGCTGGGTGATGATGACGGCCGACGTCGGGAGGGTGCTCGCGCTCGGCTCCATTCCGATCGCCTACGCGCTCGGTGCGCTCACGCTCGTCCAGCTGCTCGTCGTCACGCTCGTCACGGGCATCCTGACCGTGTTCTTCGACGTCGCCTACCAGTCCTATCTCCCCTCCCTGGTGGGCCGGGAGCATCTGGTCGAGGGCAACGCCAAGCTCACGGGGAGCGCGGAGGCCGCGACGGTTGCCGGCCCGAGCGTGGCCGGATTCCTGGTGCAAGCCATCGGTGCGTCGTATGCCATCGCCCTCGATGCGGTGAGCTTTCTCGTCTCGGGAGTTGCGGTGGCCGCCATCCGCACGCCGCGAACCGAAGCCCGAGGTGCCCGAGGGCGGTCACCGCAGCCTGGCCCACGACATCGGCGAAGGGTTGCGCTTCGTGTTCGGCAACGTGCTGCTGCGGGCCATCGCCGCCACGACCGCCACGGCCAACCTGTTCTCCGGCATCTCCACCGCGGTCGAGGTCGTCTTCTTGGTGCGGACCGTGCACGCTTCGCCCGCGGTGATCGGTCTGATGTTCACGTTGGGCGGGCTCGGCGGCGTTGTGGGCGCCTTCGCCGCCGGGCCGATCGCCCGCCGCTTCGGCGGCGCACGGGCGACCATCATCGGGCTCAGCTTCGGGGTGGGGGTCGTGCTGGTGCCGCTGAGCCAGCCGGGGATCCGTGTCCTGTTCTTCGGATTCGGCCTCATGATGGGAGGCTTCGCCGCGGTGGTCTACAACATCAATCAGGTGAGCTTCCGTCAGCACCTGTGCCCGGATCGCCTGCTGGGCCGGATGAACGCGACGATGCGGTTCATCGTCTGGGGCGTGCTGCCCATCGGAGCGCTCATCGGGGGAGTCCTCGGGACGGTGCTGGGCCTCCGTACGACCCTGTGGATCGGCAGCGTCGGCTCCATCCTGTCCATCGTCTGGCTGCTGGCGTCGCCGATGCGCACCATGCGCGACTTCCCCACCACCGATCTGTCGGTCCACGAGCCGGGCGAAGTCTCGTAGCCTGGCCTCTTCATGAGGGCCGCTGGGTCATGAGGGCCGCCGGCTTCTCCGAGTACGGCGGCCCCGGCGTGCTCCACGTCGTCGACCTGCCCGACCCCGAACCGGGCCCCGGGGAGCTGCTGGTCCGGGTACTCGCCGCGGCGGTGAACCCCACCGACACGGTGCTGCGCAGCGGCGCCCGCGCCGAGAGACTGAAGGACGTCACGCCGCCTCACGTGCCGGGTATGGACGCGGCCGGGGTGCTCGAGCGCATCGGAGCGGGCACGCGGACGGACCTGGCGGTCGGTGAGCGCGTCATGGCCATCGTCGTGCCGTTGGGCCAGCGCGGCGCGTACGCCGAACGGGTCGTCGTCCCGGCCGGCTCGGTGGTGCGGAGCCCCGCCGGGTCGTCGGACGTCGAGGCGGCCACCCTGCCCATGAACGGGCTCACCGCACGCGCCTGCCTCGATGCGCTGGCCCTGACCGCGGGGGACACGCTTGCCGTCACCGGTGCCGCGGGCGCCGTCGGCGGGTACGCCGTGCAGCTCGGGAAGGCGGAGCGCTTGCGGGTCGTGGCCGACGCAGCTCCGGCCGACGAGGCCTTGGTGCGGAGCCTGGGAGCCGACGAGGTCGTCCCGCGAGGCGACGGGTACGCGGACTCCCTGCGCGCCCTCGTACCCGGCGGAGCCGAGGGCATGGTCGACGCCGCGCTCCTCGACGCCCTGGCCGTGGGTGCCGTGCGGGACGGAGGCGGGATCGCCACCCTCCGCGGCTATGACGGCGCCGGCGTGGAGGCCCGAGGCATCACCTTCTTCCCGGTGTTCGTCCGCACCTATGCCGAGGACCGGGCGAAGCTCGAACGCCTGCGCGCGCAGGCCGAGGAGGGCACGTTGACGCTGCGGGTGGCGCACACGCTGCCGCTGGAGTCCGCCGCGGAGGCGCACCGGCTCCTGGAGACAGGCGGGCGTCGAGGCCGGCTGGTCCTCGAGCTCTGACTCCTACCCTCCGAGGTCGTCGAGGTCGACCGGCGGGAGGTCCTCCACCTCGCGGGTCGTGAGGTCGACGGAGATGCCCTTCTCGAGTTGCGTGACGGCGCTGATCGGTATCGCGACCTGTTTGCGACCCCACAGGTGCCCCTCCTGCAGCAGCACATGGGTGACGTGGTGGCGCACCGGCTCGACCACGAACCCCTGGACCTTGCCGATCTCCCCGTCGCTGGTGTGCACGCTCTCGCCGCGCCGGATGCCGACATCGCCAGCCGGGAGCGTGTCGTGTGTCACCACGGCCGAAGAGTCGGCCACCGAGCCGCCGAGCCCGTAGTACGGCCAGAAGTACGCCTCGTGGGCGGCGTAGTCGGAATAGCCGCTCCCACCGGGGAGGAAGTCCGTCTCCTCGGCGAAAGGGAGATTGTCGAAGTCCTCGAGAGTGCAACGGAGCTGGACGCCGTCGGCACTTTCGTCGAGCAGCACGAGGGGCACCAGCCGGCCGAGACCGTCCCGGTGCGCCGGCTCCACCACGAGGTCCGTCATCTCCCGCTTGACCGGGTCGACCACGACTCGCTTCACCTCGCCGCAGGGGCCGTCGAGGCATTGGACCTCCGCGCCGATCGTGAACGGCCTCGCTTCTGCCATGGCGCCTCCTTGTTCGAACCCACCCTAATTCGGGCCGGATCAGCTGATCCCGGGACACGGGTCTCCGAACCCGCCGACGCAGGAACTTCACCAACCCCGGAGATCGACGGCCCACGTCTCGACCACGTCGTCGTCGTCGTCGACGACGTGCAGGCGCCGGTGGTAGGCGACGGTGGGGTCGACGTGCCCGGGGACGACCGACACCCGGTCGCCGACGCGCACCGGCACCGAGGGCGCGAAGGTGACGTGCTCGTCGGAGCAGAACCAGACGTCGGCTCCGGCAATCGACGGGTTCCCGTGGTCCATGCCGAGCGCCTTCAAGCCGCAGTCGGCGACCGCCCAGTCCCTCGACACCGAAACGACGGTGGCCAGGACCGTGAGGGCTGGCGCGAACGGCAGTCCGAGCTTGCCGTACGCCGTGTCCATGAGCGCGTAGGAGCCGGCTTGGATCTCGGTGGCCCACGTGTTGAGGTCGTAGGTGCCCGTTCCTCCGGCGGAGATGACGTCACCCCCCACGTCGCCGTGGGCCCGCACGAGCTGTTCCATCGATGCGGTCACGAGCTCTGTCCTCGTCGCCCGGTCCTCCAGGCCGACGGCGTGGCCCTCGTACCCCATCACACCGCGCACCGACAGCCCGGCCACCCGCGCCAGCTCCGCCACCCGGCCGGCGTCCTCGGGTCGGCAACCGCAGCGGGGGAGTCCGACGTTCACGTCGACGATCACCTCGCGCACCCCGGCCCGGGCGGCGGCGTCGACCGTCTCGCTCGAGTCGACGGCAACGGTGATGCGGTGCCCCTCTCGTGCCAGTGCCCCCAGCCGGGACGCGTCGACCACCTCGTTCGCCAGGAGCAGGTCGTGTCCCAGGCCGGCGCGGGCGAGACCCTCCATTTCGGCCACGGTGGCGCAGGTGAGGCCGGGGTGCCCGAGGGCGACCTGGGCTCGGGCCAGGGCCGTGCACTTGTGCGCTTTGACATGGGGGCGCATCCGTGCGCCCGGGAGGGCTCCGGCCATGATGCGCAGATTGGACTCGAGCGCGGCTGCGTCGACGAGCAGCGCCGGCGTGGTGAGCTCCCGGGTCTTCACTGAGCAGGCAGGCTAAGCCACCGGGCACGACTCGACGCGGGGCGTTACTCTCCGGCCCATGGGGAACCCGTGGTTGGGGGACGCCTGCGGGCTGGTGGACGCGCTTCGGGCCAAGGACCTGTCCCCGCTCGAGGCGCTCGAGGACTGCATCGCGGCGATGGAGGCCTCGTCGCTGAACGCGTTCAGCTTCAGCGACTTCGAGCGGGCGCGCCAGGCCGCGGCCAACGCCGACCTCACCCGGCCCTTCGGCGGCGTGCCGTTCGGCGTCAAGGAGCTCGAACGCGTGGCCACCTGGCCGTACACGGAAGCCTCCGTGGTCTTCAAGGACCGGGTGGCGTCCGAGGACGACACGTCGGTGGTACGTCTCCGCTCCGCCGGCGCCGTCCTGGCCGCGCAGACGTGCGCGCCGGAGTTCGGCGGCATCAACTGCACTTCGAGCGTCCTGCACGGTACGACGAGAAACCCGTGGAACACGGAACGGACGCCGGGCGGATCCTCCGGTGGCTCGGCGGCGGCGGTGGCGGGCGGCCTCCTGCCCATCGCCACGGGCAGCGATGGCGGAGGTTCGATCCGTGGCCCCGCCGGGTTCAGCGGCCTCTTCGGCCTCAAGGCGACCTACGGCAGGATCCCCAAGGGTCCTCATGCCGGAGTGGAGCCGATGACAACCGTCCTCGGGTGCCTCACCCGTTCGGTGCGCGACACCGCCCGTTACTTCGACGCGTGCAACGGGTTCGACCGTCGCGACCCGCTCAGCCTGCCGGTCGTCGGCGGGTGGGAGGCCGGGCTCGGCCGTTACGACCTCGCGGGCATGACGGCGGCGATCGTGGTCGACCTCGGGATCGCGCACGTGCGCGACGAGGTGGCCGAAGTCGTGGCGGAGCGAGCGGAGGCACTGGCGCAGGCGGCCGGGCTCCGTGTCGTCGCCGTGACGGCCGTGCTGCCGCCCCTGCGGGGCGCCTGGGCGATGGCGAACCAGCCCCCGCTCGTCTCCGATCTGGGCGACGCCTACCCCGGCTGCGTGCCCGACCTCTCGCCGGAGATCGCCGCGGGGTTGCAGCGCGCGCAGGAGCGCTACGACCTGGAGAGGGCGGCGTCGGTGGAGTCGTACCGGCGCCGGCTGAACGAGGCCATGGCCGATCTGTTCGACCAGGCCGATTTCGTCTTCTGCTCGACCCATCCCGACGTGGCGTTCAAGGCGGAGGGCCCGCCGCCGATGACGATCCCCGGAGCCGACCTCGTCCACGAAGTCGGCTTCACCCGCGCCATCATGAACAACGCCGCGCTGACCGCGCCGTCCAACCTCAACGGGAGCCCGGCCGTCAGCATTCCGGCCGGTCTGGTCGACGGCCTTCCGGTCGGGCTGCAGGTCCTGGCCGGGCACCACCGCGAGGAGCTTTTGCTCGACGTCGCGCTGGTGGCCGAGCGGGAGCTGCCCTGGCCGCTGGTCGCCCCGGGCTCGCCGCACGCCACTGCCGGTTAGGGCGCCATGGCCCTCCGCCAAGGCTCCATGTCGAGCCCGGGATACCGGGCCTGCACTCCCGCCAGAGTCGCCTCGTCCCAGTAGGGGTGGCCGGGCTCGGGCACGCCGAGCAGTGCGAGCTGACGCGGTGTCGCCTGCTGCACGTACTTGCTCAGCTCGAAGGAGAACCCGCGCACGGGCCAGGCCTGGTAGCCGCCCCAACCGGCGTCGCGGTGGCGGAACGACACGTGCAACATGACCCGCCAGCGTGTCGCGTCCGTGTGGTCCGTCGAGCGGTGGTAGACGTCGGGTCGGTAGGCCACGACCGAGCCCGCCGGCGCGGAGGCGTCCGACGGGTCCTCGTAGAGGTCGGCGAAGTCGACGTAGTTCAGCGTGTGCTGCTCGACGGGTATCTGTCTCGTCTTCTGCCACGACACGAAGCGAGTCGCACCGTCCTCCGCGGTGACGTCGGTCAGATAAACGAAGAACTCGACCTGCTGGAAACGGGGTTCGTGGCGGGGCACGACGAGCATGTGGTTGGGATAGTCGGCGTGGAGGAGCTGGTTGTAGCCCGAGGACTGGTGGGCGTACTTGGCCGTGACGATCCCCATGTAGAGGGCCAGCTCGTCGGTGCCGAGCAGCCCTTCGGCCAGGTCGACCACGCGGTCGTGGAGGACGAGGGCGTTCAGGCGCGAGCTGTGGAACGGGAACTCCGGCCACGGGGCGTCCCAGGTGTGCCATTTCGCCGCGTCCGGGCCTCGCCGCTCGACCATCTCCGCCGGCGTGGGGAAGAGAAGCCGGACGGCCTCCTGGGCGCGGGCCAGCGCCGCCGCGGGGATTGCGTCGCTGAAGACGCACCAGCCGTCGACGTCCCAGCGTTCCTTGAGCTCGGGCGTGAGCACTCCGGGGGCCACGGCGAGGCAACGATAGCGGCGGCGGTGCCCCGAGTTCATCGGCAGTTCACACGGCCGACACCACCGTGAAATGGATCTCGGCGACACTGGCCACCCGCGAGCACCGCCGTCGGGGCCGCTACGCGCTCGCAGGCGCCCACGAGGAGCACAGGAGGCTTCATGAGCTACCAGGCCGAGTACATCTGGATCGACGGGACCGAGCCCACGCCGCTGATGCGGAGCAAGACGAAGATCGTCGAGGACGGGAAAGAGCCTCCGATCTGGGGCTTCGACGGCTCCAGCACGAACCAGGCCGAAGGCAGCGATTCGGACTGCGTGCTCGAACCCGTGTTCGTCTGCCCCGACCCGCTGCGCGGCGAGAACGACAAGCTGGTCCTGTGCGAGGTCCTCCTGACCGATATGTCGCCGCATCCCACCAACACCCGTCGCGCCAGTCTCGAGGCGGCGGAGCGCTACGCCGAGTTCGAGCCGTGGTTCGGCATTGAGCAGGAGTACACCTTCTTCCAGTACGGGCGTCCGCTGGGCTGGCCCGAGGCGGGGTTCCCGGCGCCCCAGGGGCCGTACTACTGCGGCGTCGGCGGCGACAAGATGCCCGGTCGAGCCATCGTCGAGCGCCACACGGCGGCGTGCATGAAAGCCGGGCTGGGCATCGAGGGCACCAACGCCGAGGTGATGATGGGCCAGTGGGAGTTCCAGATCGGAGTCCTGCCGCCGCCGTTGATAGCCGACCAGCTGTGGACGGCCCGGTGGCTGCTCTTCCGCATCGCCGAGGAGTTCGACGTGTTCGCCACCTTGGAACCGAAGCCGGTGCTCGGGGATTGGAACGGCGCCGGCGCGCACACCAACTTCTCCACCAAGGCCATCCGCGAGGACGGCGGCTGGGACGCGATCATCGCCGGGTGCGAGGCGCTGAGCAAGCGTGTCGAGGAGCACGTGTCCAACTACGGCGTCGGCATCGAGAGCCGTCTCACCGGTGCCCATGAGACGGCACACTTCTCCACGTTCACCTATGGCACCTCGGACCGCGGTGCCTCCGTCCGCATCCCCTGGCAGACGGCGGAGAACAAGAAGGGGTGGATCGAGGATCGCCGGCCCAACGCCAACATGGACCCCTACGTGGTGAGCCGCCTGATGGTCGAGACCGTCTGCGGGGAGGCAGCGAGCCATTGAGCCCGTCGCGCCGCAGTACCATCGGAGCGGGCTGCGTGCGGGTCTGTGGTTGAAAGTCGAAGCCAGTCGCAGGCGAAACGACCCACGTAAGGCGACTTGTGGTCGCTGAGCATGGTGCGGCTTAGAGGTAAGCCCTGCCCGCTGCGTCCCCGGCTGTCGGGGGCGGGCGGAGACGAGGCGACGCGCGCCAGCGAGGCGCCGTCGGGCCCAGTAACGGCGTTGCCGGGCTACCGGCGCCGGCGCGCCACCCTCGCAGCAGGCGAGTGTGGGGTCAAAGACCAGGTCAGCCGCACGCAGCCCGCCGGCTGCCCTGCCCGGGGCCGTCGGATGGACCCCTCCCCGGGCCGGTAGGATCGGCGCTCCATGAGCGTGTTCACGAAGGTCCTGCGCGCTGGCGAGGGCAAGAAGGTCAGGCGGCTCCAGGAGCTGGTGCCGCTCATCGGCTCCCTCGAGCCTGAGATGCAGGCGCTGAGCGACGACGAGCTGGCGCACAAGACGGTGGAATTCCGCGAGCGCCTGGACCAGGGCGAGACCCTCGACGACATGTTGATCGAGTCCTACGCCGTGGTGCGCGAGGCGGCCTGGCGGGTGCTCGGCCAGCGCCATTTCGACGTCCAGATGATGGGCGGCATGGCGCTGCACTTCGGATGGATCGCCGAAATGAAGACCGGCGAGGGCAAGACGCTCGTTTCCACACTGCCCGCCTACCTCAACGCGCTCGAGGGCCGAGGCGTGCACATGGTGACGGTGAACGAGTACCTGGCCCAGCGCGACGCCGAGTGGATGGGCCGGGTGCACCGTTGGCTCGGGTTGAGCGTCGGGCTCATCTCGGCCTCGGTGGAGGACGCCGTCCGCAAGCGGGCGGCGTACGCCGCGGACGTGACCTACGGGACCAACAACGAGTTCGGCTTCGACTACCTGCGCGACAACATGACGGGGTCGCGTGAGCTCATGGCCCAACGGGGCCACGTCTTCGCCATCGTCGACGAGGTCGACTCCATCCTCATCGACGAGGCCCGCACACCCCTCATCATCTCGGGGCCGGCCGACGAAGCGGCGCAGCTCTACTACCAGTTCGCGTCCATCGCGCGCACCCTGACCCGCGACGTCGACTACGAGGTGGACGAGGAGAAGAAGACGGTCGTCCCGCTCGAGTCCGGGATAGAGAAGGTGGAGCAGGCCGTCGGGGTGGACAACATCTACGACTCCGTCTCGGTCAACTACGTGCACCAGCTGACCAAGGCCCTCACGGCCAAGGACCTCTACCACCGGGACAAGGACTACCTCGTGGCCGGCGGCGAGGTGAAGATCGTCGACGAGTTCACCGGCCGCACGCTGGAAGGCCGGCGGTGGTCCGACGGTCTCCACCAGGCGGTCGAGGCGAAGGAGCGCGTGGCCATCAAGGAGGAGAACCACACCTGGGCCACGGTGACCCTCCAGAACTACTTCCGCATGTACGAGAAGCTGTCGGGCATGACGGGCACGGCCGAGACCGAGGCCGGGGAGTTCGCGTCGACCTATGCCCTGCCGGTCGTCCCCATTCCCACCAACATGGAGATGGTCCGGACGGACCAGAGCGACCTCGTCTTCAAGACCGAGGAGGCGAAGTTCAACGCCGTGGTCGAGGACATCGTCGAACGCAACGAGCTGGGCCAGCCCATCCTGGTCGGCACGGCGTCGGTGGCCAAGTCGGAGCTGCTCTCGCGCCTGCTCGACAAGCGCGGCGTGAAGCACAACGTCCTCAACGCCAAGCAGCACTTCCGCGAGGCCGAGGTGGTGGCGCAGGCGGGCCGCCGCGGCGCGTTGACGGTCGCCACCAACATGGCCGGTCGGGGCGTCGACATCATCCTGGGCGGGAACCCGGATCTGCTGGTGCAGCACGAGCTGGCCGCCGAGGGAGTGGACCTCGACTCCGAGGAGGGGAAGGCCGAGCTCGAAGAGCGCCAGGCGGCCGTTCAGGCGCGGTGCCGGGCCGAGGGGGAAGAGGTGCGCAAGCTCGGCGGCCTCTACGTCCTCGGCAGCGAGCGCCACGAGAGCCGGCGCATCGACAACCAGCTGCGGGGCCGCTCGGGGCGCCAGGGCGACCCGGGCGAGAGCCGCTTCTACCTGAGCCTCGACGACGAGCTGTTGCGGCTCTTCGCCACCGGGGCCATGAACTGGGTGATGGGCCGCACCCTGCCCGAAGACGTGCCGATCGAGTCCAAGACCGTGGCCAAGGCGATCGAGCGGGCGCAGAACACGGTGGAGGCCCGCAACGCCGAGATCCGTAAGGACGCTCTCAAGTACGACGAGGTGATGGACCAGCAGCGCAAGGTGATCTACGAGAGGCGCTTGCAGATCATCGACGGCGACGATCTCGAGGCGCACACCGAGGACCTGCTGGCCGGAGTGGCCGAGAAGCTGGTGACGGAGTACTGCCCGAACGAGTTCGAGGAGGACTGGGACCTCAAGGGTCTGGTCGACGACCTGACCCAGTACTACCCGACCAAGTTCACCGCCAGCGACCTCGAGCAAGCCGGGACGACCGAGGACCTCATAGAGAGCGTCGTCGAGGAGGCGCTCGAGAACTACGAGACGCACTCCGAGTCGATGCCCGGCGGCGCCGAGACGATGCGCCAGATTGAGCGCGACGTGATGCTCCAGATCATGGACGCCCGCTGGCGCGACCACCTGACCGAGATGGACAACCTCAAGGACGGCATCCACCTGCGCTGGACCGTCCAGGCCGATCCCCTCAACGCGTGGCAGCAGGAGGGCTACTCCATGTTCGGCCAGTTGCTCGAGGTCGTCGACAACGACTACCTCCGTTACATCATGCACGTCGAGGCGCTGAAGCCCAGCGTGGCCGAGCCCGACCTGGGCCGGGCGGTCTACGCCGCGGCCGAGGACCCGGTGGCCGAAACGGGCGCGCTCGCCTCGGTCCTCCTGGCCGAGCAGGGGGCCAACGTGCCGTCCCAGACGGCCGCGCTGAGCACGCCCGAGGCGGGGCGCAACGGTGCCGCCGGCGGGAACGGCTCTCGTGGCGGCCCCAAAGCCCAGGTCAGGCTGCCGAGCACTCCGGACCCGGACGCGGCGGCCCCGATAGTCAAGCAAGAGCACGAGAAGGTGGGCCGCAACGACCCGTGTTGGTGCGGGAGCGGGAAGAAGTTCAAGTTCTGCCATGGCGCCGCCTGAGGGCCCCTCGGCCCAGGCGCCCCGCGACTTCAACGCCGAACTGGGAGCGCTCGGGTCCCGCCTGGCCGAAGCCGAGCGCTACCTCGGGCTGGCCCAGCTCCAAGCGCGCCGGTCCGAGCTCCAGGCCGAGGCGGCGCGCCCTGACCTGTGGGACGATCCCGACCACGCCCGCACCGTCACCAAGGAGCTCGGCCGGGTCTCCTCCGACCTCGACCAGCTGGCCGGGCTCCGCAGCGCACTCGACGACGCCCTGACCCTGGTGGAGCTGACCGAGGAGTCGGCTGCCGCCGGCGCGCGCGACCTGTCCTTCGAGACCGAGTTGGTCGAGACCGTCGATGCCCTGGGGGCGCGGCTGGCCGCGCTCGAGCTCCAGTCGCTCTTCTCGGGCGAGTACGACGAGTTCGATGCGGTCTGCGAGGTGCACGCCGGTGCGGGCGGGACGGACGCGCAGGACTGGACCGAGGTGATGCTGCGCATGTACCAGCGCTGGGCGGAGCGGCGCGGCTTCAGCGTCGAGGTCGACGAGGCCACCGAGGGCCAGGAGGCCGGCCTGCTCTCGGCCACCTTCATCGTGCACGGCCGCTTCGCCTACGGACTCCTCAACACCGAGCGCGGCGTGCACCGGCTCGTGCGCATGTCGCCCTTCGACTCTCAGCACCGCCGTCAAACGAGCTTTGCCTCCATGGACGTGACGCCCTTCCTCGAGGATGTCTCGGCCGAGGTCGACATCGACGAGAAGGACCTGCGCATCGACACGTACCGCTCCTCGGGCGCGGGCGGCCAGCACGTCAACAAGACCGACTCCGCCGTGCGCCTCACCCACCTGCCGACGGGGATCGTGGTCTCGTGCCAGAACGAGCGCAGCCAACACCAGAACAAGGCGAAGGCGATGCAGATCCTGGGAGCGAAGCTGGCCGAACGGGCGCGCGCCGAGCGCCGGGCGGAGCTCGACGCGCTGAGCGGCGACCGGGTCGACAACGCGTGGGGCAACCAGATCCGCTCCTACGTGCTCGCGCCCTACCAGCTCGTCAAGGACCTCCGCAGCGGGTACGAGACGGGCAACGTCGACGCCGTGCTCGACGGCGACCTCGATCCCTTCATGGAGGCGGAGCTCCGCCGCCAGCGCGAGGTGGGGGCGGCGTAGAGCCCCCTGTGGCGGCGGCCCCCCTCTCCGGCGCGCCGGCGGCCGGGCGGGCGGGTGACCTGCACCGCAGCACATGAACCCATCCGCGCGCGCGGCGCCAACTAGGATCGATCGGGTGCGACGCCCGGCGGGCGCGCTCCCCCTGTCGTCATGATCCGATTCGAAAACGTCACCAAGACCTACAAGGGCTCCACGGTCGCCCTGCGAGACGTCACCGTCGACATCGAGAAAGGCGAGTTCGTCTTCCTCGTCGGCGCGTCCGGCTCGGGCAAGACCACGTTCATCCGGCTCCTGCTGCGCGAGGAGCTGCCCGACACCGGGCAGATCCTCGAGGCGGGCCGCAACATCGTCGACCTGCCCAAGTGGCGCGTCCCGTACCTGCGCCGCAACATCGGGTGCGTCTTCCAGGACTTCCGCCTGCTGCCCAACAAGACCGTCTTCGAGAATGTCGCGTTCGCCCTGGAGGTGATCGGCCGGCCTCGCCACGTCGTCTCCAACCAGGTGCCCCAGGTGCTCGACCTCGTCGGCTTGGCCTCCAAGACGGACAACCTGCCGAACGAGCTCTCCGGGGGCGAGCAACAGCGGGTGGCGGTGGCCCGCGCCTTCGTCAACCGGCCGCTCATCCTGATGGCGGACGAGCCGACGGGCAACCTCGACCCCCAGACCAGCCAGGGCATCATGCAGTTGCTCGACCGGATCAACCGGACCGGCACGACGGTCATCGTGGCGACGCACGACGAGGTCCTGGTGGACAAGATGCGCCGGCGTGTCATTGAGCTGAGCAACGGCGCCATGGTCCGCGACCAGAAGCGGGGCGTCTACGGCTTCGACGGCGCTTCGCAGCAGACGGTCGACGTGGGGGCCGGAGGCATGGGCTGATGGCCGTGTCGGTGGAGTACGTCGTCAGGGAGACGGCGTCCAACCTGTGGCGCAACCGCCTGATGACCGTGGCCGCGGTGCTCACGGTGGCCGTGTCCCTCTCCCTGGTCGGCGCCGCCCTCCTGCTGCGCCAAGGCTCGGCGAACGCCACGGGAACGCTCGAGCGCGGGAGCAAAGTGACGGTCTGGATGGTCCCGAACGCCACCAAGCAGCAGGTCAACGCGGTGGGGACGGAGCTGTCGCAGCTCAACTACGTCGTCCAGCCGTGCGAGTACTGGAACAAGTCGCGTAACTACGCCGAGGCCCGCCACCTCCTGTCCTCCGACGTCTTCCAGGCCACCAACGAGTCCGAGATGCCCACCTCGTTCTGGTGCACCCCGATCGCGCTGTCCGACGCGGCCCAGGTGGTCCGCACGTTTTCGGGCGTGGCCGGGGTCTCCCTCGTGACCGAGCCGCAACAGACGATCAAGAACGAGGAGACGTTCATCAACATCTCGAAGTGGGTCTGCCTCTCGGTGGCGGTCATCCTGATCACTTCGGCCGCCGTGCTCATCCTCAACACCATCCGCATGGCGATCTTCGCCCGGCGAAGAGAGGTGTCCGTCATGAAATTGGTGGGCGCGACGAACTGGTTCATCCGCGTGCCGTTCATGTCCGAAGGGCTGCTGCAGGGCCTCCTCGGGTCTCTCCTGGCCGCGCTCGTCGTCTGGGGCGTCGCGCTCTTCATCAACGGAGCCGGCGGCGGCAACAACGACAACCTCCTCACGGCGATGCACATGTCGACGGGCGAGATCGTGATCACCAACGTGGTCGTGGTCATCGTCGGGATGGCCATCGGCTCCATCGGCTCCGCCGTCGCCATCCGCCGCTTCCTCGACGTCTGAGCCCCGGCTTCACGCTCGAGGAGACGAGGACCGTGCTCGCCACCGGCGGCGACGCCGGCCCGGCCGGGTGCCGTGGTTGATCCCTCGGCCCGGACCAACGGCCGCCGGCCTGACCGCTCACGGTCGAGGTTCCTCCGTAACGGGTGGCGGAAGACGTCGCTCGCCCTCCTCGCCCTGGCCTTCTTCGCCCTCGTCGTCGGCGGCGGGTTCGCCGAGATCAGCTCGAACGGCGCGCCGACGTCGCTCGAGACCACACTGGTGCGCTGGGTGATCCTGGGTTCGCTCGTGCTCGGCGCCGGCGCTTACCTGGTGGGCGGGAGGGTGGAGTCGCCGTAGGCGGTGCCCGGACCCCGCCGGTCTGCCAGCTGGCGCACCGTGGGGAGCGCCGGAGAGAAGCCGAGAAAGGCCAAGCGGCACCTGGCCAAGGTGCCCAAGTACGAAGAGCCGAACTCCATCCCGGCGGCGGGCCTGACCGGGAGCGGCAGCGGTGGTGTCCATGGTTCGCGCCAAGGCCACTCGGCCGACCACCACGGCCAACGCGGGCGTCCGGGCCGCTTCGGCGCGTTCGTCCTGCGCTGCCTGGGGATGAAACCCAAGGACTGAGTCGGTGAGCCACCGACGGTCCTGACCCCTGGCACCAAGTCAGGACCGTCCGTCGGTCGCGTCCCCTCGTTTCGCACCCGCTGCCGGGAGATTGTGGGAGTTCCAGCGAGGTTCCCGGCAAGGTCCCGCGCTCACGCTGCGCCGGCCCCCGACGAAGGGGGCAGACGAAAGCGAGGAGACATGGCGAACACGACGACGATCACGGGCAACCTGACGAGGGAGCCCGAGATCCGCTACACCAAGGAGGGTCAGGCGACGGCCCAGCTCGGTGTCGCGGTCAACCGACGCTGGCAGGACCGAGCGAGCCAGGAGTGGCAGGAGTCGACCTCCTTCTTCGACGTCATCTGCTGGCGCGACCTGGCGGAGAACGTGGCGCTGAGCCTGTCGAAGGGCATGCGGGTGGTGGTCACCGGTCGTCTGGAGCAGCGGACCTGGGAGACCGAGGAGGGCGAACACCGGTCCAAGGTGGAGATCACCGCGGACGAGGTCGGACCCAGCCTGCGCTTCGCCACGGCCGACGTGCACCGGACCGAGCGCCGCGACGTGCAACCCGAGCCCGCACCGGCCGAGGGCGTGCCAGTGGAGGCCTGAGTGCCTCCCTGGTTGATCGTGACCAGCGGCTGGCCCGGTGGGCTGGCGGCGGCGGCGGACGCCATGGCCTGGGCCGGGGCCCACCGCCTCGTGCCCGTCGCGGTGACGGCGGCAGCGGCTCTCACCCTCGGGTGCGGGTCGCTGCTGCGCCGTCGCCTCGAGCGCAAGGCCCGCCGCCCCCCCCTGCGGTGACCCGTGGGGTCAGCTCTCGGTGTCCTCCGGCTCGTACGTGAGCGAGAGAGAATTGACGCAGTAGCGCTTCCCGGTCTCGGTAGGCCCGTCGTTGAACACGTGTCCGAGGTGGCCGCCGCAACGGGCGCACAGGATCTCGGTGCGGGCGAACCCGAAGCTGCGGTCGCGTCGCTCGACGATCGTGCCCTCCGACCGGGCGCGGTCGAAGCTCGGCCACCCCGTACCCGATTCGAATTTGGACCCGGTGTCGAAGAGCTGGGCCTCGCAGCCGGCGCAACGGAACACGCCGTCGCCGTCGACATGAAGGAGCTCGCCGGACCAGGCCGGCTCGGTGCCCGCCCGGCGCAACACGGCGTAGCGGTCCGGTGAGAGCTCCTGCTTCCACTCCTCATCGGTCTTCGCGACCTCGTAGGTCGTCGTCTCGTCGGTACGGGCCCTTCGCGTGAACATTCCTGACCTCGCTTCCGTTGTGTACAACGAATCCCAGGTCAGAAGTATTTCGCCTGCGCCCCGGCCGCCTCGTAGACCGCCGGGATCAGCCGGTGGGGGCGGGGGTCCACCAGGTCGCGCGACATCTTGTTCATCACGTAGCCCACGGCCAGCCCGTGCTCGGGGTCGGCGAACCCGTAGGAGCCGCCGGCGCCTCCGTGGCCGAAGGAACCCGCGCCGCCGAAGAGAGCGGCGGGGCCGGAGCGCCAGAAGCCCAGCCCGATCTTCTGTTCCAAGGGCATCCCGGCCGAGGCGAAGACCACGTCGGGTCCGAAGGTGAGCGGCGTGCGGGCCCGCTCGAGCTGCTCGGGGGTCAGCAGTGCGGTGTCGGGTCCTCCCTCGAGCGGATCGACGAGGCCGGCGTAGAGGCGGGAGAGGGACACCGCGTTGGTGATGCCGGTCGCCCCCGGGCACTCGGCCGCATGCCAGCCCCGCTGGTTCATCCAGTCCCGCCCGTGCAACGCTCCACCCATGTTGAGGGCCCGGGCCAAAAGGGTGGACGCGTAGGCCGGATCGGAGGCGTCCCCGCCGATCGGTGCGCTGACCACGGGCGAGACACGGGGCTCGAGCTCGGCCGGGAGCCCGATGTGGAAGTCGAGTCCGAGCGGGCCGGCCACTTCCTCGGCGAAGAAGGTGCCGAGCGAGCGGCCGCTGACCCGGCGCACGACCTCGCCGACCAGGTAGCCGTAGGTGACGGCGTGGTAGCCGTGGGCGGTTCCGGGCTCCCAGAAGGGCTTCTGGGCGGCGAGCGCTTCGGTCACCGGGTCCCAGGCCCACACCTCTTCCCGGGTCAGCGTGGTGTCCAGCGCCGGCAGGCCGGCCTGGTGGGAGAGCAGGAAGCGAACCGGCAGCTCTTCCTTCCCCGCCTGCGCGAACTCGGGCCAGTAGGTCGCCACGGGCGCGTCGAGGTCGAGGCGGCCCTGCTGGGCCAGGAGGTTGGCGCACACCGCGGTGGCGCCCTTGGTGGACGAGAAGACGAGCTGGAGCGTCCCGTCGTCGTACGGCCGGTTCCCCTCACGGTCGAAGGTGCCGCCGCAGAGGTCGACGACCTTGCGGCCGCGCAGGTGCACGCAGAAGGCGGCACCGACTTCGCGGCCCTTCTCGAAATTGCGGGCGAACGCGTCGCGGACCGCCTCGAAGCCGGGCTCCACCCACCCGCGCACGGTGCCGGCGGACTCCGTGGTCACTGATCCACCCGACCGGTCACGCCGCCAACGCGTCGGCGGCACGGCCCATCAGGAAGAGGAAATTGTCGCAGTAGAACTGACGGCGCACGTCCTCGCCCGCGCCGCCGAGCGATGCCTCGAAGCGCTCGAGGGGCCTGCGACCGCCCTCGACGTGCGGGTAGTCCGAGGAGAACATCACCAGATCGGGACCGGCCTCCCGGACGATCCAACCGACGTCCTCGGTCGGGTAGGGCGTGAAGCGCACCTGGCGGTGCACGTAATCGCTCGGCCGGAGCGACAGTGACTGCAGGCGCTCCTCGTGCCGGTGGAAGGCCTCGAAGGCCGACTCCATCTGACGCAGCCAGGACGGCACCCAGATCGCGCCCTGTTCGATCACCCCGATGTGCAGGGCCGGGAAGCGCTCGAGAACCCCGTCGAAGATGAGCGTCGCCAGGGTCTGCGCCGGGGGGCCGGGGATACCCATGTAGTCGACGGAACGGAAGTTCTCCTCTCCTCCGTGGAAGTCCGGCGGCACCGGCTTGCCGTTGACGAAGTAGTTGGGGTCGATCAGGGTCCCTGTCCCGCCCACGTGGAACACCACCGGGACGCGCGCCTCTTGGGCCTGCGCCCAGACGCCGTCGAGGCCGGTGTGGCTCGGCGAGAACCGCGGCGGACAGCCCGATGCCACGAGCAGCGCGGCGGCGCCCTGGTCGAGGGCCTCCCGCGCCGCGGCGACCGAGTGCTCGGGGTCGGCCAGTGGCACGTAGCACGAGGGCAGCAGGCGCGGGTCGACCGAGCAGAACTCGAGCATGCCCCGGTTGTGCGCCCTGGCCGCGGCGTAGGCGAGCTCGGGGTCGTCGTGCTCCATGTCGTGGAGCCGGCTGTTGTGGAACGTGTTGAAGACGAGCTGGCTGCTGAAGCCGAGCAGGTCGAGGGCGCGGGGACGGTCGTCGGCGACGAAGGACCCGGTGGCGGCGAAGTTCTTGCGCGCCATGATCTCGGGCTCCTCGTCCGCCCGGTACTCCGCCGAGGCGTGCTTGGCCCGGAGCCGCTCGAACGACGCCAGCAGGTCGCGCTGCTGGTCGGCGGGGTCTCCGGTCTGGCGCAGCTCGTTCCCACTCGGGTAACGGAGCACCGGCAGGCGCTCGCGGAAATCGGCCTCGGCGTGGTCGCGCAGCCACGTCGGCGTCTCCATGATGTGGGCGTCGGCGTCGTGGACGATCCGGCCCTCCGAGTAGGGCATCACCACCTCCTGACTGGCTGCTCGTCCCCGTGTGGCCCCGAGTATTCCAGGCGCCGCCCGGCGCAGCCACGGGGACGCCGGTCGACCCGCGCCGCCCGCCATCTGACGACCCGTCAGGTGCGGCCCGGCGCCTTGGCTACGCTCCCCGGCGATGGATCTGCGAGACCGTCCCGAAGAGGTGGCGTTCCGCGACGAAGTCCGCCGGTTCCTCGACGAGAAGCTCGTCGGGGAGTTCGCCGAGCTCGGGGGCCGCGGCGGCTCGGGCGACGAGACTTACGGCTTCGAGGTCCGCCGGCGGTGGGAGAAAGTGCTGGCGGAGGGGGGTTGGATCGGCCTCGGCTGGCCACGAAGGCACGGCGGGCGGGGCGCCTCCATGACCGAGCAGGTGATCTTCAACGAGGAGTACGCCCGGGCCGGCGCGCCGGGCCGGGTCAACGTGATGGGCGAGGGCCTCCTCGGCCCGACGCTCATCCACTACGGGACCCCCCAGCAGCAGGCCCGCTTCCTGCCGCCCATCCTGGAGGGCTCCGAGCTGTGGTGCCAGGGCTACTCGGAGCCCGATGCCGGGAGCGACCTGGCCAACGTCAAGACGAGAGCCGTGCGCCACGGGGACGAGTGGGTGGTGAGCGGGCAGAAGGTCTGGACGTCGCTCGCCCACCAGGCCGGCTGGTGCTTCGTCGTCTGCCGCACCGACCCCGGTTCGGCACGCCACCGGGGCTTGTCGTACCTTCTCGTGCCGATGGACCAGCCGGGGGTGGAGGTGCGCAAGATCAAGCAGCTCACCCGGACGAGCGAGTTCAACGAGGTGTTCTTCGACGGCGCCCGCACGGATGCGGACAACGTGGTGGGCGCGGTGGGGGAGGGGTGGCGCGTCGCCCTGGCCACGCTGGCCTTCGAGCGCGGCGTGGCGCTGCTCGGCCACCAGCTCTCCTTCCGGCGCGAGCTCGACCGGGTCTACCGCGTCGCCCGCGAGCGCGGCCGGTCGTGCGACCCCGTGCTGCGCCAGCGGCTGGCCCAGGCGCACATCGAGCTCAGCATCATGCGCTACAACACGCTGCGCAGCCTCTCGGGCATCGACGGTCCGGTGGCGCCGCCGGAGGCGTCGATCGCCAAGCTCTACTGGGGCAGCTGGCACCGCGCCATGACCGAGCTCGCCCTGAACGTCCTCGGCCCGGCCGGCACGGTCCTCGACGGGGAGGCACTGGTGGAGAACGAGGGCTACGCGCTGAACGAGGTCCAACGCGCCTTCCTCTTCTCGCGCTCGGAGACCATCTACGGCGGGTCCAACGAGATCCAGCGCAACATCATCGGCGAGCGCGTCCTCGGGCTGCCGCCCGAGCCCAAGGTGGCGCCATGAGCTCGACCAGGCTCGACGCACCGTTCGACCCCCCGCCGCCACCCGCGCCTCCCGGCGGGCACGGCCTCCTGACGGGCAAGGTCGTGCTGGTCACCGCCGCCGCCGGGACGGGCATCGGCTCGGCCACCGCCCGCCGCTGCCTGGAAGAGGGTGCGTCCGTCGTCGTCTCCGACGCCCACGAACGGCGGCTGGCCGAGACGGCGGAGCAGCTGGCGGCCGAGGCCGGAGGCGGAGGCGGAGGCGGAGGCGGGGGCGAGGACCGCGTGCATGCCCTCGCCTGCGACGTCACCTCGGAGTCCCAGGTGGGCGCGCTGTACGACGGCGCGGCGGCCCACTTCGGCCGTGTCGACGTCGCCGTGCACAACGCCGGGCTGGGCGGCACGGTGCCGCTGGTCGAGATGACCGACGAACAGTGGTCGACCGTGCTCGACATCACGCTCACCGGCACCTTCCGCTGCACGCGCGCCGCGTTGCGGATGATGCTGCCGCGGCGCAGCGGGGTCGTCGTCAACAACGCGTCGGTGCTCGGGTGGCGGGCCCAGGCGGGCCAGGCCCACTACGCCGCGGCGAAGGCGGGCGTCATGGCGCTCACCCGCTGCGCCGCCGCCGAGGCGGCGCCCGCCGGGGTGCGGGTGAACGCGGTGTCGCCGAGCCTGGCCGAGCATCCCTTCCTCAACCGGGCCATCCCCGACGAGGACCTCGCCGTGCTGCGCCGGCGCGAGCTCTTCGGCCGGGGCGCCGAGACCTGGGAGGTGGCCAACGTGATCGTCTTCCTGGCCAGCGACTACTCGTCGTACCTGAGCGGCGAGGTGGTCTCGGTGAGCAGCCAGCACCCGTGAGCGGCATCGGCGGCGCACCGGCGGAGGCGGAGGACCCCCGCGCCGACCTGACGTGGGGGACGATCCCCCGGCTGGTCGAGGACGCCGCCTGGCGCCACGCCGGCACCGAGGCCCTGGTCGACGGCGCGGTTCGGCTGACCTACGACCAGCTGGCACCCGAGGTGGACCGCTACGCCCGCGGGCTGGTCGCCGCCGGCGTGCGGGCGGGGGACCGGGTGGCGCTGTGGGCGCCGAACTGCGCCGAGTGGATGCTCGCCGCGCTCGGCGCGCTGCGCGCCGGCGCCGTGCTCGTGCCCCTCAACACGCGCTTCAAGGGCGGAGAGGCGGGGTACATCCTGCGCACGTCCGGTGCCACGGTGCTGCTGACCGTGCGGGGCTTCCTGGGGGTCGACTACCCCGCCCTCCTGAAGGGCGAGGACGTGGGCGCGCTGGAGCGGGTCGTCCTGCTGCGCGACGAGGAAGCGGGGTCTTCGCCGTCGCCCGCGCCGGTGACCGGCCTGAGCGAGCTCCTCGACGCGGGCGCGGCCGTCGACACGCAACAGACGGCGGCGCGGGCCGCGGCCGTACAACCCGGCGACGTGTCGGACCTCGTCTTCACCTCCGGCACGACGGGCCACCCCAAGGGCGCGTCGACGACGCATGCGCAGTCGTTGCGCACGTTCGGCACCTGGGCCACCATCGTGGGCCTCGGCCCGGGTGACCGCTACCTCGTGGTGAACCCGTTCTTCCATACCTTCGGCTACAAGGCCGGAATCCTGGCCTGCCTGATGGCGGGGGCGACGGTGATCCCCGAGCCCGTCTTCGACGCCGGGCGGGTCATGGAGCGCATTCAGTCGGAGCGCGTGACCGTGCTGCCCGGTCCTCCCACCCTGTACCAGACGCTGCTGGCCGACCCGAGCCGGCGCGAGCACGACCTCTCGTCGCTCCGGCTCGGGGTCACCGGTGCCGCCGTGGTGCCCGTGGATCTGGTCGAGGCCATGGGGGCCGAGCTCGGCTTCACCATGGTGCTGACCGCGTACGGGCTGACCGAGTCCTGCGGCACCGTCACCATGTGCCGGCGCCACGACCCGCCGGCGGTCGTCGCCGCGACCTCGGGTCGCGCCATCCCCGGGCTCGAGGTGCGGGCCGTGGCGGCCGGCCGGGCCGTTCCACCGGGCGAGCCGGGGGAGATCGTCGTGCGCGGGTACACGGTCATGTCGGGGTACTGGGGCGACGAGGAGGCCACGGCCCAGGCGATCGACGGGGACGGCTGGCTGCACACCGGCGACATCGGCGTCATGGACCAGGCCGGGAACGTCTCCATCACCGACCGGGTCAAGGACATGTACATGGTCGGTGGCTTCAACGCCTACCCGGCCGAGGTCGAGGCCATCCTGCGCCGGCACGCCGTCGTGTCCCAGGTGGCGGTGGTGGGCGTGCCCGACGACCGCCTGGGCGAGGTCGGGTGCGCCTATGTCGTGGCGGACCCGTCGGGGGCGGAGGCCGACCCCGACGAGCTGGCGCGTACGATCCTGAGCTGGTCCCGCGACGTCATGGCCAACTACAAAGTCCCCCGGAGCGTGGTCCTGGTCGACTGCCTCCCGGTCAACGCCGGCGGGAAGGTGCTCAAGCGTGAGCTACGCCAGCGCCATGCCGCCGGGGCCGACCGCGAGGTCACCAACGAGAGGAGCGAGTGAGTGCGAGGCATCGTCTATACGGGTGACGGGGTGGAGGTCACCGACAGGCTCGAGGTGCGCCCGCCCGGGCCGGGCGAGGTACTGGTGCGTATTCAGGCCGCCGGCGTGTGCCACTCCGACCTCTCGGTCATCGACGGCACCATCCCGTTCCCGGCTCCGGCCGTGCTGGGCCACGAGGGGGCGGGAGTGGTCGAAGCGGTGGGCGACTCGGTGACGTCGGTCGGACCCGGCGATCACGTCGTGATCGCCACGCTGGCCAGCTGCGGGGCGTGCCGGGCGTGCAGCACCGGGCACCCCACCATGTGCCGGAGCTCGCTCGGCAACATCTCGACGCCGTTCACCGTCGACGGGAAGCCGGCTTCGAACTTCGCCGCCGCGTCCGTCTTCTCGGAGACCACGGTGGTGAGCGAGGTGCAGGCCGTGCGCATCCCCAAGGACGTCCCCCTGACCTCCGCCTGCCTCATCGGCTGTGGCGTGCTGACGGGAGTGGGGACGGTCCTCAACCGCTGCCAGGTGCGCCCGGGCGAGACCGCGGCGGTCTTCGGGGTGGGCGGGGTCGGCCTCAACGTGATTCAGGGGCTGCGCATCGCCGGCGCCACGCGCATCGTCGCGGTGGACACGGTGGCGGCCAAGGAGGGCCTGGCGCGCCAGTTCGGGGCCACGCACTTCGTCGACGCCGGCGCGGGCGACGCCGCCGCGGCGGTGCGCGGGCTCGTCCCACCCGACCGGGAGTCGGCGGCCGGGGCCATCTTCCCCATGGGCGGGGTCACGTGGGCCTTCGACTGCGTCGGCCACCCGGCCGTGCTGCGCAGCGCCTTCGACTGCCTCGACTGGGGTGGTACGGCGGTGGCCATCGGGATCCCGCCGCGGGGCACCGAGGTGTCGGTCGACGTGAACGCGCTGGCCTACGTGGACCGGGCCCTCATCGGCTGCCGCTACGGGTCGGCCCGCCCGCACCACGACATCCCCCTCATGGTCGACCTCTACAAGGCCGGCCGGCTCATGCTCGACGAGCTGGTGTCGCTCACCCGGCCGCTCGAGCAGTTCGGCGAGGTGGTCGACGAGATGCACGCCGGCCGAGTGGCGCGCGGCGTCCTCACCTTCGATTAGCAATCAGCAGTTCGGCCATCACCAGACCGGCTACGTGGCCATCCGGCCTACCGGCGATTCGACGAGAGGACACGCATCCATGCACAGCGGGCCGGCAGCGGAGTCGAGGCGGTGAAGGGGGTCATCCTCGCCGGGGGCACGGGGTCTCGCCTCTACCCGCTCACGCGCATCACCAACAAGCACCTTCTGCCGATCTTCGACCGGCCGATGATCGCCTGGGCCATTGAGGCGGTGGTCACCGCCGGGATCGACGAGATCATGCTGGTGACCGGGGGCACCCATGCCGGCGAGTTCCTCCGCCTCCTCGGCAACGGGCGCGAGTACGGCATCGACCAGCTGTCGTACGCGTACCAGGAGAAGGCGGGCGGCATCGCCGAGGCGCTCGGCCTCGCCGCGCACTTCGCCGGCGGCGAGCCGGTCCTCGTCATGCTGGCCGACAACGTGTTCGAACACTCCATCCGGCCGACCGTCGATGCGTTCTGTCGCGACCCCGTCGGTGCCCGCATCCTCCTCTCCGAGGTGGCCGAGGCCGAGCATCTCCGGCACCTGGGCGTGCCTGCCTTCGGTCCGGACGGGCGGGTGGCCCGCATTGAGGAGAAGCCCGACGACCCGGCGTCGGACTACTGCGTCACCGGCATCTACTGCTACGAGGCCGGGGTGTTCGACATCATCGGCGACCTGGAGCCCTCGGCCCGCGGCGAGCTCGAGATCACCGACGTGAACAACCACTTCGTCGGTCGCGGCCAGATGGCCCACGATGTGCAGGAGGGCTTCTGGGGCGACGCCGGGGAGTCGATCGAGGCCTATTACGCCGTGAACGACTTCGTGCGGGCCAACGGCGCCAACGGCGCCATGGGCTGATTCAGTCCGCCGAGTCGGCCCAGTCGGCGTCGGCCCGGAGCACCAGCCGGGCGCGCTGCACGCTCTCCGCTATCCCGGCGGCGTCGAGGCCGACGCTCGAGAGGATGTCGTCCGCCCGGCCCTGGGCCAGATACTGCCGCGGGATGCCGAGGACGCGCGTGGGCGGAGGGATCTGTCCGTGCGACTCGGCGAAGGTGGCCAGCGCGTCGGCCAGGAACGCCCCGGCGCCTCCGTGGCGCACGCCGTCCTCGGCCGTCACGACGAGCTCGTGCCGGTTGGCGTCGGCCAGCATGCCGCGGTCGGGCGGGGAGACGACGCGCACGTCCCACACTGTGGCGTCGATGCCCGCCGCGGCCAGTTCGTCCGCCGCGCCGAGGCAGGGGCCGACCATTTTGCCCACGGCCAGGAGGCAGACCGAACCGTCCCCGCTGCGCCACTGCCGGGCCTCGAGGCCCGAGCCGACGTCGGCGGGTTCCACGTGGCGCGGCGCGGTCTTCGGGAAGCGGATGGCGGAAGGTCCGTCCAGCTCCAGGGCGGTGCGCAGCATCGGCTCCACCTCCTCGGCCGCGGCGGGGGCGAAGACGGTCATGCCCGGGATGGACAGCGCCAGGGCCAGGTCCAGCACGCCGTGGTGGCTCGGCCCGTCGTCTCCGGTCACCCCGGCGCGGTCGAGGACGAAGACGACCGGGCAGCCGTGCAGGCCGACGTCGAGGTTGGCCTGGTCGAAGGCGCGGCTCCAGAAGGTCGAGTACACCGCCACCACCGGGCGCAGGCCGGCCATGGCCATGCCCGCGGCGGACGCGGCCTCGTGCTGCTCGGCGATGCCGACGTCGTAGAAGCGCTCGGGGAACCGCGCCTGGAAGGGAAGCAGGCCGGTCGGCCCGGCCATGGCCGCCGTCAGGGCCACGATCCTCGGGTCCTCCTCGGCCGCGGCGAGCAGCGCGTGCGAGAACGCCTCGCCGTAGGTGGCCGCACGTCGCGGCGACTCGTCGGCCGCCGCCTCGGGAACCGAGCCGGGAGACGCCACCCCGCCGGCGTCGGCGCCTCCGGCCCCGCCCACGGCCCGGCCGGCCGAGCTGCCCACCGTGTTCTCGAGCACGACCGAGCTGGTTGCCTTGACGTCGTGCAGCCGCTGGACCTCGTCCTCCTCGGCCGGCGCGTAGCCCCGGCCCTTCTGGGTCAGCACGTGCACCACGATCGGACCGTCCCACTCGGCCGCGTGGGCGAACGCCTGCTCCATGTGCGCGATGTCGTGGCCGTCGATCGGGCCGGCGTAGCGCACGCCGAGCGCCTCGAAGAAGGTGTGCTGCGCCACCATCTCGCGCAGGGCGCTGGTCAGGGAGTGGACGCCGGAGTAGGCCAGCGGGCCGAGCGCGGGGAGCTCGCGCAGCCGGAGCCGCAGCCGCTCGCGGGCCGCCGTGTAGGTCGGATTGAGGCGGAGCGTGGTCAGGCTCTGCGACAGCTGTGACACGGTGGGGGAGTAGGAGCGGCCGTTGTCGTTGAGCACGATGACGACGCGCCGGCCGGAGTGGCCGAGGTTGTTCAGCGCTTCGTAGGCCATGCCGCCGGTCAGGGCGCCGTCGCCGACGACGGCCACCACGCGGCGCTCCCCGTCGATGCCGCGCAGCACGAAGCCGTTGGCGATGCCGTGCGCGTAGGACAGGGCGGTCGAGGCGTGGCTGTTCTCTATCCAGTCGTGCTCGGACTCGGCCCGGTTGGGGTATCCCGACATGCCGCCCGCCTGCTTGAGCGTCTTGAACCCGAAGCGCCGGCCGGTCAGGAGCTTGTGGACGTAGGCCTGGTGGCCGGTGTCCCACAAGATGACGTCGCGCGGGGAATCGAACACGCGGTGCAGGGCCAGGGTGAGCTCCACCGCGCCCAGATTCGAGCCCAGGTGGCCACCGGTCGTGGTCACCGTGTCGACGATGAACGTCCTGATCTCCTCGCACAAGGTGGTGAGCTGCTCGGAGTCCAGGCCCTTGACGTCGGCGGGCGTCTCGATGCTCTGCAGGATCATGGCGATCCCTCCAAGGGTACTCGGCCGACCCCGGGAACGGCGGCCCGGCCGGGGTTGAACCCCGGGCTGAACAGGGTGCAGACGGCGACGCCGAACGAGGCCAGCGCCAGGACCTGGAGGCCTCGGGCCGGGCCGAGCGTCTGGGACACCCAGCCGACGATGGGTGCCCCGGCCACCCAGCCGATGTAGCCGGCCGCGGTGAAGGTGCCGACGGCGCTGACGACCTGACTGGCCTGCCTGCTCACGGTCGACATGACCAGGGGCCAGAACAACGACGCCCCGCCGGCCCCGAGGGCGAGGCCGACGGCGGCCAGCCCGGACAGGGGCGAGACCGACTCCAAGAGGATGCCCGCCCCGGCCACGCAACCGCCGGTGATCAGGGCGCGCCGCGCCGAGAGCCGGCCGACGACCGCGCCCCCGGCGCCCCGGGTCGTGGCCGCGACGAGCTGGCCGACCACGTACGCGCCCGCACCGAGCAGCACCCCGGTGGCCAGGTGGTTGCGCAGGTACAGGACGCCCCAGGTGTCCACGCCGCCTTCGGTCACTTCGGCCAGGGCGAAGACGACCAGGAGGACGAGCAGGCCGTCGCGGTGCAGCCGGCGTACCGGGTGGTTGGTCGGATGGTGGCCGGCGGCGGCACCCGCCGGCGGCTCGGGCACGGGCACTCCGGACGCGGTCACCGCCGACCACAGGCCGACCGCCAGCGCCACGACGGCGATGCCGGGCCAGATCCAACGCCAGGACACGCCGGCATGGATCACGAGCGCGGCGACGGCGGCGCCGCACAGCGCCCCCGTATTGAACAGCGCGTGGAAGCGGACCAGCGCCGAGGGCCGCCCGATCAGGCGGTGCGACACCTCGGCGTTCATGGCGGTGTCGATGCTGCCACCGGCGATCTCGACCCACACCAGCGCCACCGTGAAGGCCCACTTCTGGCGCGTGAGCGCGAGCACGCACAGCAGGACCGACCAGCAGAGCAGCGCCACCCATAGCAGGCGGCGCGCCCCGACGCGGTCGCTCAGGTGCGCCATCACCGCGCTCGATGCGCCGGCGACCGCGACGGCGACGCCGAGCAGGAGCCCGGTCTGGGCGTCGGTGAGCCCGTAGGCGCGCTGGATGTCGAAGAGCATGACCGCCCAGCTGCCCCAGAAGAGGCCGAAGGTGGCGAACGCCGCCGCCACCGGCCCGGCCCCGGCGAGCGGGCGCGCCGCGGTCGCCGGGATGTGGGCGGTGCTCAGGACGGGACCGTGGCGCGCGCTTTGGCCAGGAAGCCGGCCCGGTCCAGCACCACCCGGGTCACGCGGCCGGCCCCGATGAGGCCGCCGCCGTCGCCTTCGAGCCGAGCGGCCGAGACGGTGAAGGTCAGCCGGCGGCCTTCGACCTTGACCAGGGTCGCCTCGGCCAGCACCACTGTCCCGAGGCCGGCCGGAGCGACGTGGTCGAACTGGACCCGCGTGGCCACGCTGGCCTGTGCGTCGGTCAGGTGCCCGTCGGTGGCGCGGCAGGTCGCCTCCTCGCAGAGCGCGATGAGCCGAGGCGTGGCCAGCACGGGAACGTCGCCGGAACGGAAGTGGACGGCCGTGTCGTCCTCGCCGACGACCAGTTCCAGCTGGGCGCTGAGCCCGGTGTGCGGTCCGTGCCCGGCCGCGGTCGTCTCGGTTTGGCTGGCGGGCATGACGATTACGATACCGCCGTGCCCGCTGCCGCTCTCGTCGAGCCCGACGTCCTCGAACGTGTCCTGTCGACCGCGCTGGCGGGGGGTGGCGACATGGCCGAGGTGTTCGCGGAGGACGCCGTGACCTCGGGCGCGACGCTCGACGACCGCCGCGTCGAGGAGATGGCCTCGGGCCGCTCGCGCGGCGCCGGCATCCGCGTCGTCGCCGGCGAGACGACGGGCTTCGCCCACACGGCGGACCTGAGCGAGCCGGGCCTGATGGCGGCGGCCCGGTCCGCCGCGGCCGTCGCCCGCGAAGGCGGTGCTGGCGTCCGCACGGTGTCGCTCGGGCCGGCGTCCGTCGTCGGGCCGGGCGACCGCACGCCTCCGCACACCGTGGACAAAGCGCGCAAGCTGAATCTTCTCATCCGCGCCGACGAGGCCGCCCGCGCCTCGGGCGCCGCCATCACGCAGGTGCAGGTCGGCTGCGGCGACAGCAGGCGCCGCCTGCTCGTGGCCAACTCGGACGGCCTGCTGGCCGAGGACA
Organism: uncultured Acidimicrobiaceae bacterium; assembly: GCA_963828505.1. GTDB lineage: Bacteria > Actinomycetota > Acidimicrobiia > Acidimicrobiales > RAAP-2 > Bog-473. Next base: position 87,055 of record CAWHFM010000021.1, on the reverse strand, counting down.
ACCAGATCCGCACCCGGTTCAGCGTGGTGTGCGTGGCCAACGGCGACACCGGCATGCAGACGGGGCACGAGTCGCTGGCCCGCACCGAGGGCTACGAGATCTTCGGCCGCTTCCCGGTCGAGGAGGTGGCACAGCGCGCCGCGGCGCGCGCGCTGGTCAAGCTCTCGGCCCGTCCCGCGCCCTCCGGCGAGGTTCCGCTGGTGCTGGCGGGCGGCAGCGGGGGCATCCTCTTCCACGAGGCGTGCGGGCACGGACTCGAGGCCGACCACATCGTCAAGGACGCTTCCGTCTACACCGGCCGGGTGGGCGAGCTGGTGGCCAGCCCGCTCGTCACCCTGGTCGACGACGGCACGGTGCTCGGAGAGTGGGGCAACGTCGGCATGGACGACGAGGGCCGCCCGCCGGCACGCAACGTGCTCATTGAGAACGGCGTCCTGACCGACTACATGTGGGACTGGCTGCGCGCGCGCAAGGAAGGGCGGGCCTCGTCGGGCAACGGCCGGCGCCAGAGCTACCAGCACCTGCCCATGGTGCGGATGACGAACACGTATCTGCTGGCCGGCACCGACGACCCCGACGAGATCGTCGCCCAGACGCCCTCGGGGATCTACGTCAAGAAGCTCGGCGGGGGACAGGTCAACACGGCGACGGGCGACTTCGTCTTCGGCACCACCGAGGCCTACCTGATCGAAGGTGGCCGCATCACCGAACCGCTGCGCGACGCCAACCTGATCGGCAACGGCCCCGAGGTGTTGCGCCGCATCGACGCCGTGGCCACCGACTTCGACATGACGCCGGGAACCTGCGGCAAGGACGGCCAGAGCGTCCCGGTCGGCTGCGGCCAGGCGACGCTGCGCATCACCGGCGTCACGCTGGGCGGGACGGCGTGACCGGATGACCGGCGACCTGCTCGACCTGGCCACCTCGGTCGTGGACCGGGCCGAACCGGGCGAGGGTCTGGAGGTCTACGTCAGCCGCGGCACCGACACCGAGGTCCGGGCCTACGACGGCGAGGTGGAATCGCTCACCTCCGCCGACTCGTCAGGGGTCGGCATCCGTGTCGTCCTCGAAGGATCGGAGGGCAGCCGGGTCGGCTTCGCCTGGGCCCAGTCGCTCGACCCGGCGGTGGTGGCCGACACGCTGGCGGACGGGCGCGACAACGCGCGGTTCGCCACCCCCGATCCCGACGTGGTGCTGGCCTCGCCCGACGGCGTCGAGGCGGCGGACCTCGATCTGTGGGACGACGGCGTCGCCGCCACCGCCATGGAGAAGAAGGTCGCCCTGGCGCTCGACCTCGAACGCGCCACGCGTGCCGCCGATCCCCGGGTGCGCCAGGTGTCGTCGGCCGACTACGCCGACAGCCGGGTGGAAGTGGCGCTCGCCTCGACGACGGGCATCACCTCGAGCCGGCGGCGGACCAACGCGTACCTCTCGGTGGACGCCATCGCCGGCGAGGGTGCCGACACCCAGACGGGCACCGGTTTCAGCGTGGGTCGGGGTCCCGGTGAGCTCTCGCCCGACGAGGCCATGGACGACGCGGTCGTGCGCGCCGTCCGGCTCCTCGGAGCGCAGAAGGTACGGTCCGGCCCCCGCACGGTGGTCTTCGACCGCCGAGTCGTTCCGACGCTGCTGGGGGTGGTCGCCTCGGCCCTCTCGGGCGAGGCCGTGGTCAAGGGGCGCTCCTTCTTCGCCGGCCGCATCGGCGAGACCGTCGCCGCTCCCGGCGTGACCCTGGTCGACGACCCAACCGACCCCCGCGCCTATGGGGCCTCGTCGCACGACGGGGAGGGCCTCGCCTGCCGGCGCAACGTCCTGATCGCCGGCGGCGTGCTGCGCATGTTCGTCTACGACACGGTGTCGGCCCGCCGCGCCGGGTCGGTCTCGACCGGCTCCGCCGTCCGCGGCGGCTTCGCCGGCACGCCCACGGCGGGGTGCCGGGCGCTCGTGCTCTCCCCGGGATCAGAGGACTACGACGAGATCCTGGCCGCCGTCGGCGACGGCCTCTTCGTGCAGTCGGTGACCGGCGTGCACTCCGGCGTCAACCCGGTGAGCGGTGACTTCTCGGTGGGCGCCGAGGGCCTCACCATCCGCGGCGGCGTGCTCGACCAACCGGTCCGGGAGGTCACGGTGGCGTCGACGCTCCAGCGCATGCTCCAGGCGGTCGTGCACGTGGGTGCCGACCTGCGCTGGCTCCCCGGCGTCGCCGCCGGACAGACGCTGGCGATCGCCGACATGCAGCTCAGCGGGGACTAGATAGCTGAGCGGGGACTTCGCAGCTGCCGCCGAGCACAATTCCGTAGACGTCCGCCTCGCGGTTGTTTGCGCAACCGAGCCGGCGCAGGTGTCGTCCGGGCGGCGGGAATTCCCTCGCGTCGTCCCACCCGAGTCGTCGAGATCCGTCAGGCCGCGACGTCAGGGTCGCCGACAACTCGTAGGCATCGTGCAGCCCGTTCGGCGGTTCAGCTGGCGGCGGCGGCCGCCGGCTTCGACGTGGCTCCGTCCTTCTTGTCGCCCTTCTCGCCCTTGTCGGCCTTGCTCTCCGAGGTCCCGGACCCGGTGTCCGACTTCTCCGAGGACGAGGACGAGGACCCGGTGCCCGGCCCATCGCCCGACGTGCTGTCACCCGCCTTGCGGTCGCCCGACTTGCCGTTGCCCTTGGCCCCGTTGGCCGCAGCGCGGGAGTCTGTCTTGTAGAAGCCGCTGCCCTTCAAGACGATGCCCACGGCGCCGTAGACCTTGCGGAGCGCCTCGCCGCACTCGGGGCATTCCGCCAGGGGCTCGTCCGAGAAGCTCTGGACGGCCTCGAGCCGGTGCCCGCACGCGGTGCAGGCGTATTCGTAGGTCGGCACTGGCGCTCCTCCGTCTGGCACTCGACACCTGAGACTGCCAGTTTACCTCGCCGGACCAGGCAACGGCGTCGGTATGGCGCAGGCCGTAGACTGGGGCCCAGTGTCCGACCGCATGCTGGCCAACCTCGACCCGCTGGGGGGCGCCCGGATGGTCGACGTCACGCCACGTGAGCCCACCCACCGGCGTGCGCTCGCCCGCTGCCGGGTCTCCATGCTCCCGGAGACGACGACGAAGGTGGCCAACAACGCCATCACCAAGGGGGACGTGCTGGCCGCGGCGAGGATCGCCGGGATTCAGGCGGCCAAGCGTACGGCCGAGCTCATCCCCATGTGCCATCCGGTACTGGTCGGTTCGATCAACGTGAACTTCTCCATCGGCGACGACTACGTCGAGGTGGAGGCCCAGGTGGAGACGGTCGACCGCACCGGCGTCGAGATGGAGGCGATGACGGCCTGTGCCGTCGCCGCCCTCACCATCTACGACATGTGCAAGTCGGCGGACCGCACCATGACGGTCGAGCACCTCTCGCTGTGGGAGAAGTCGGGCGGCCGATCCGGGCCGTGGCGACGGCCGGAGGCCCGCCTGTAGCACCTGGAGCTCACCGGGGGCGGCCGCCGGACGGCCGGGAACCGGAGCCATGTCCAGGTGCAAGGTCTAGATTCCGAGCCGTGCCCGTCCACTTGAAGGAGGCCACACCGCCGGGCATCGGCAAGGGCATCGTCGGTGCGGTCACGTCGGTCGTCGCCCGCATCGGCGGGCGCAACGCAGTGGTCGCTCGGGCCTTGGGTTCGATGCGCCGGGGCGCCATCACCCACGCCGACGGCGTGCGACTGGCCGAAGCGGCGGACCAGGCGCGCCAGCTCGAGATCCCGTTCGTCTTCTTCGTCGCATCGAGCGGAGCCGACGTGCTCGACGGTGTCGCCTCGCTGCACGGGTGGGGCAGGGCTGCGTCCGCCATCTCGCGCTGCAGCGGGCAGGTTCCCGTGATCGCGGTGGCCACCGGTCCCGTCGTCTCGGGACCCGCGCTCCTGCTCGGCCTGGCCGACCTGGTGGTCATGAGCCCGGACGCAGTGGCCTTCGTCTCCGGTCCGCAGATGGTGGCCGAGTTCACCGGGCGGTCGGTCGGGCTGCAGGAACTGGGCGGGACGGCCACCCACGCCATCGCCAGCGGGCTGTGCTCGGTCGAGTCCGACGACGTCGACGGCATCGTGACCGAACTGCTCGACTACCTGCCGCTCAACACCGACGACCTCCCGCCCGTGGCGCCGGTGAGCGACTCGGTCCTGCGCCCGACGCCCGAGCTGCGCACGGTGATCCCGGACCGCAAGGCGGCGGGCTACGACGTGCGGGAGGTGATCCGCTCCCTCTGCGACGATGCCGAGCTGCGAGAGCTCTGGCCGCGCTGGGCGGGCCAGCTGGTCACCGCCTTCGCCCGGTTGGGTGGCACGCCGGTCGGGTTCGTGGCCAACCAACCCAAGATCCTGGCCGGCACGCTCGACATCGCCGCATCGCAGAAAGGGGCGCGCTTCGTGCGCCTGTGCGACGCGTTCAACCTGCCCATCGTCAGCCTGGTCGACACCCCTGGATTCCTCCCGGGCAAGGATCTCGAGTGGCGCGGCATGATCCGTCACGGCGCCGAGCTCGCCTTCGCCTACGCCCAGGCGACGGTGCCCCGGATCTGTCTGATCACCCGCAAGGCCTTCGGTGGGGCGTACATCGTGATGGACTCGCGCGGGATGGGCAACGACGTCTGCCTGGCCTGGCCGGGTGCCGAGGTGGCGGTGATGGGGGCGTCGGGTGCGGTGCAGATCCTGCATCGAGGCCTGGGGGACGGCGAGCGCTCCGAGCGCGAGCGCGACTACGAGGAGTCGTACCTCAACCCCTGGCGGGCGTCCGAGCGAGGCCTGGTCGACCAGGTCGTGGACCCGGCCGACAGCCGGATCGTGCTGTGCGCCGTGCTCCGCCAGCTCTGCACCAAGCGGGAGTTCGTGGTGGGGAGAAAGCACGATGCCGGCCCGCAATGAGGGTTCCAGCTGGTGCTAAGGTATTTGTAATCAAAATGCAACGAAGCTGAGGCTGATTCGATGCGGTAGGAGGCGTTGACATCGGGCATGATCAATCACGTGGTCCCCCCCACAACAGAAGACGCCCTGTTCGTCCTCGAGTCGTGCCACAGCACCTGGATCTTCGACACAGATCGCATGCGCTTCCGGCGTGTGCTCAAGGGCCTCACGCTCGACGCGCACGCGGCGACCACGGCCTGGCGTGACTACTTCGGCCTCGAGATGGATCCGGTTTCGGAGTCGTTCGTGGTGCTCCTCAACCCTGAGGGCACGCGCCTCCTGCGCTCGTGGCGCCACGTCGAGCACTGCCCCCAGTGCGGCGGCAACCAGACCGCCGAGCTGTCGCTCGACGAGTTGCGCAGCGCCTCGCTGTCCTGATCAGCGGCTCTTCCGGCACATCGTCAATCGACTCTCCCGGCCGGCGTCGCCGGCCCTCTCGGCACGTCCTCGGTTTCGGCGCCGCCAATTCGGGCGCCGGGTCATGCCTGCGATTCAGAAGGTGAAGACGTGGGCGGCTGAGAGCAGCAGGACCGTGAGAGTCGCCGCGGCCAGCACGGCCACGGCGATCGTGACGGATCTCCGGACGGCCGGGGTCGGCGCGGCGGAACGAACGTCGTGTGACCTGGCCCTGCTCCGGATGGAGGCCGCCGCTGTCTCGGTGTCGTCGGCCGGGACGACGAGATTCCACCTCCGTCCGCTCCGCTCGACGGCGAGGAGCTGCAGTGCGTCCCCGCCGTCGGGCAGCTCGGCGTAGCCCGAGGGCGACATCTCGGCCAGGTCGGACCAGTCGCACTCCCACACGGTGTCGCCCCCCGTCCCGACCAGCTCCACCCCGCCGTCGGTGAAGGTCAGCCTCAGACCCGCCACGGCGCTGGAGCCGACGTCGATATCGGGATCGGGCAGCAGGTAGACCCCGGGCAGCGTCCACTGCCCGTCTTCCTGACCGTTCATCTGCATGCGCGCACGACGGTACCGCCCTGCCGCCGGGTGCCCGAAGCCGGTCAGCCCACCGGTGGTCCCGGCCAGCCTTGGCGGCGCTGGCGACGGTCCGCCCGCTGGAGCTCGCGCTCGACGTCGGACCAGATGAGGGGTTCGGCCCCCTCCTGACGGTCGTCCGCATCCTTGGCCCGCATCATGATCAGGAAGGCCACGGTCCACAGGACGGCGATCGTGCTCAGCTTGGCCAAGAAGCCCGACAGCTCCTGGTCGAGCAGGGGCGTCATGGCGACGACCTTTCCCTGGTGGGCGAAGGCGGGGTAGAGCGGGTGCCGGGCGAAGATCCACACGAAGGACAAGAAGCTCGGCACGATCGACTGCACCATGAGGTACCCGCCGCGGCCGAGCGACGACAGTCGCGGCGCGCCGGGCAGCTCCGTCAGCACCGGTGCCCAGAGCACGAAGCCCGAAGCGAGGACGACGAGCTCGGTCACCACCCGGGCCAGGTCGGAGCGAGCGGCCAGGCCGACCGCTCCCGTGGTGAGGGTGCCGACGGCGACGACCGTGACGATGGCCACCGCCGGGAGCGGGCGCACGGCCACCCGCAGGACGGCGTCGATCGGTGCCGGCTTCGTGAGCCACGAGATCAGTGGCCTGGGCGTGCCGAGCACCAGGAGCGGGGGAACGGCCAGGGTCAGAAGGAGGCGTTGCAGGACGAGAGCCATCAGGAGCCAGTGCGCAGCCAGGTCGCCCAGCGGCCACGTCACGGCGAGCACCAGGACCACGACGCCGAGGAGGAAGAGCAGGCGTTGGCGGGCCGTCGCCTGCCAGCGATCGCGACTCGTCGCCCACAGGTAGGCACCGACCAGCCCGGCAAAGGCCAAGAGCCAAAGCAGGTGCAGGTGCCAATCGAAAGGGCGGGCGACGACCGTCACGACGTCGCGGCCGCCGTAGGCTCTTGCTGATGGTGGCCCCGGCGAAGCTCGACCGGCTCGAACGCGTCACGGATCTCGTGCTGGTGCTCTTGAACGCGCCGCAGCCGCTCACGCTCGATGCCATCGCCAATCAGGTCCCCGGCTACCCGGCCGAGCACGCGGCACGGCGCCAGGCCTTCGAGCGGGACAAGCGGCTCCTGCGCGACGAGGGCATCCCGGTCGTGACGCAGCGCCTGGACGGAGCCGAGCAATACGGCTATCTGATTGAGCGCGATTCGTTCTACTTGCCGGATCTCGAGCTCGAAGCGGACGAGCAGGTCGCGTTGCATCTCGCCGTCGCCGGCGTCCACCTCGGCGATCCTAGTGGTCGGGATGCGCTCATGAAGTTGGGCGCGAGCGGTCTGGGCGACGTCCGTCCGGTGGCTGCGCTGGTGCCCTCCGCCGCGCTGATCGAGCTCTACGAGGCCGTGCGCACCCGTGCCACGGCGCGCTTCACGTACCGGGGCGAGCCCCGTCTGGTGGCGCCGGTCGGACTGCGCTTCCGTTTCGGCCACTGGTACCTCGTCGCCTGGGACCTCGAGCGCGCCGCACAGAGAACCTTCCGGGTCGACCGCATCGACGGCGAGGTCGAGCGCGCTGAGCCCGGCGGCGCCGAGGTGCCCGAGGACCTCGACGTGGAGGCGGCGCTGCCCGACGAGCCGTGGGAGGCCGCGGGCGAGGACGCGGTGACGATGAGGATCGAGGTCGACGCGGTCGAGGGGCCGCGCGTGGCCGACGAGGTGGGCGGCGAGCGGGTGGCGGCGCGCCACGACGACGGCTCGGTGGAGCTGGCGTTCGCGGTGACGTCGTTCGACTCCATCCGCTCCTGGGTGCTCGGGCTGCTCGACCACGCCACCATCGTGGAGCCGCCCGAATTCCGTGAGGAGCTGGTGGCGTGGCTCGAGGCGTTGACGGCGAGGCCCGACCCGAAGGCCGATGCCGATATCGGGGCGCAGCTGGCGGCGTCCGATGACGGCGCTGATCCGCCCCCGGTGCCGCGCACGCCCGGGAGCCAGACGAGCGGGCGCCTGCGGCGTCTGCTGGCCATGGTGGGCTGGCTGGCCCAGGTGGGCGAGGCCTCCATCGCCGAGCTCTCACGCCAGTTCGGGATGGACGAAAAGGAGCTGGTGGCCGAGTTGGAGCTGGCCGCCTGTTGCGGTACCCCGCCCTACACGCCGGACACGCTGATGGAGATTGAGGTCTCCGAGCGCGCCGTGCGCGCCTTCCTCCCCGCCGAGTACGCCCGGCCCCGTCGGCTGACGCCGGCCGAGGGCTTCGCCGTCGCGGCCTCGGCTCGCATGCTCCTCGCCGTGCCCGGCTCCGACCACGACGCGCTCGGGCGGGCCCTGACCAAGCTCGAGTCGGCGCTCGGCGCCCGCGAGGTCGTCGGGCTCGACGTCGACTCGCCGCCCCGGCTGGCCGTCATCCGGGCGGCGGCCGACGCCGGCCGCATGCTCGAGATCGACTACCTCTCCGCCTCACGCGACGAGCTGACCACGCGTCACGTCGAGCCGGGGCAGGTCGTCACCATCGAGGGGCACTGGTATCTCGATGCGTTCTGTCACCGGGCCGGTGACATGCGCCGCTTCCGGGTCGACCGGATCCGTGACGCCCGCCCGCTGGAGCAGCCGGGCTCGGCCGGAGCGCACCGCGACCGGCCGCCCGAGGACATGTACATCGCGGGCCCGGATGCCCGCGAGGTGCACCTGCGGCTCGGGCCCCAGGCCCAGTGGGTGGCCGAGTCGGTGCCGGTGCGCGCCATGCGCCGGGCCGACGACGGGACGGTGACCGACGTCGTGCTCGACGTCTCGGGCCTGGCGTGGTTCGAACGCCTGCTGCTTCAGCTCGGGCTGACGGCCGAGGTCGTCACCCCGGCCGATCTGGCCGGCCTGGCGGCCGAGGCCGCACGCAAGGTCTTGGCGCTCTACCGCTGAAGCAGTCCGAGTAGGGTCCGAAACCATGACCGACATGATGGACTTCAACACCAAGATCATCGAGGAATTCCGGGCCAACGACGGTGTCGTGGGCGGTCCCTTCGACGGCGCGCAGCTCGTGTTGCTCACGACCACGGGGGCGCGGTCGGGCGCGGCCCGAGTGAACCCGCTGGCCAGCCTGACCACCGACGACGGCCGTCTCTTCGTCTTCGCCTCCAAGGGCGGCTCTCCCGAGAGCCCGGACTGGTACTACAACCTCCTGGCGCACCCCGAGGTCGAGGTGGAGCTGGGACGGGAGAAGTTCGCCGCACTGGCCGAGCCCGTCACGGGGTCGGAGCGGGACCAGATCTTCACCATCCAGAAGGAGCGGATGCCCGGGTTCGCCGACTACGAGAAGTCGACGACGCGGGTGATCCCGGTGGTCGAGCTCCGCCGCAAGGACTGATCTCCGCCGCAACGCCGACCGTTCGGTCCCCGCCGGCTCTGCTGCCGGCCGTGGGCACCGGGAGGAGGAGGCGCGGCACGTGCTCGGGATCCACCGGATCGGCGCGGGGCGGGCCGACTACTACCTGAGCGATCTGGCGGCCGAGCTCCCGGTGCCCGGTGGCGCCCGTTGGGCCGGTGGCGCGGCCGCGGGTCTCGGGCTCGAGGGTCCCGTCGACGCAGACCGGTTCCGCCTCGTCGTCGAGTCGCGCCACCCTTGGAGCGGGCGGCCCATGGGCTCGGGCCGGGCGCAGGTGGCCGGCGTCGACCTCACGTTCAGCGCGCCGAAGTCGGCCAGCGTGCTGTTCGCGCTCGCCGGGCCCGAGGTCGCGGCCCGCGTCGCCGATGCCCATCGCGACGCGGTGGCGGGAGCGGTGGCGTACGTCGAGCGCCACGCCCTGGGCGCGGCCCGCCGTGAGGGGACCGAGCGCGTCGTCATCCCCACCAGCGGAATGGTCGCCGGTGTCTTCACCCACGCCGTGAATCGCAACCACGACCCGCACCTGCACAGCCACGTCGTGATGGCCAACCTCGTCCACGGCGCCGACGGCCGCTGGGGCGCATGCGACCGGCGCGGGCTCGAGGCGCACCGGGCCGCCGCCGGTGCGGTCTACGCCGCGCACCTCCGCGCCGGGTTGGGATCCGCCCTCGGCGTCGGCTGGACCCGTCCCATGGCGGGGCCGGCCGAGATCGTCGGGATCGCTCCGGAGCTCCGTGGCGAGTTCTCCTCGCGCTCCGCCGACATCCGCCGGCACGTGGCCGAGACCGGCAGCAGGACGGCGCGGGGGCGCCGGGTGGCCTGGGCGGTGACGCGTCCGGCCAAGGCGGCCGCACCCGAATTCTCCGAGCTCGCCGCCGAATGGGCGCATCGGGCCCGAGCCGTAGGCGCGACCCCGCTCACGGTGGCTCGGGCGGAGCCTGCTGCTCGCGACCGGGTCCTCGACGAGCACGGTTTCGCCGCCGTTCTCTCAGAGACGCCGCACGGAGGTGCGTACCGGCGCGATGCCGTGCGCGCCTTCGCCACGGCCGCACGCGACGGCGCTCCCGCGGCCGCGCTCGAGCGCATGGCCGATCTGTGGCTGCCCGCGACCGGGGACGTGGGCGTGGCCGTGGGCGTGGCCGAGCCGATGCATCAGCGCCGCGACGTGACTCCGGGGCGCCACCTGCTGGGTGCGTTGGGCCCTCGCCCTCTCGATCCGGACGCGCACGGGGTGTGGCACGGCGCGGCGAAGGAGATCGAGCAGTACCGCGAGCGCTGGGGGCTCACCCGGTCCCCCGATGCGCTCGGCGCCGAACCCAAAGCGTCACTCCCCGTAGAACGGCTCGTGGACCACGTCCGCACGGAACGCCATGTCGCCGAGGCCCGGGCACGTCTGGGCCTGCGCCAGGCTCGCGGGCTCGAGCTCGGGCGCTGACTCAACGGCCGCGACCGGTCTCGGCTATCCGACCGGTCTCGGCATCGCGCCATTGCGTGTGACCTCGTCCCGGCGTGACGAGTTGGCGCCAGGGCGCACGGAGGTGGGCGGGCGTCAGCGCCACCTCGGCCATGGCCTTGTCCGGACCGAGCACGTGCGCGTGTCCGGGACGGCCGCGGGCGATGGCGTCCACCGGCAGCCGCGGCTCGTGCGTGGAGGCGAGCGTGGTCGAGGGACGGATGCGTCCCCAAGGGCCCACCGAGCGGCTGAGCGTCTCGGCGCGGACGCTGTGATCGCCTGCCAGTGCGCTCAGGTCGCGCAGCGTCGTCGTGTCCGCGATACCCGGGAGTACGACCGTCGTGCCGAACAGCGAGAGGAAGCCGTCCGCCGCCGTGCCCCAACGGCCGCGAGCCTGCGAGAGGTCCTGCAGGCAGGCCAGGACGAGCAGCCCCTGACCGGCTCCCTCGCTGACCATCGCCGGCAGGTCGGGGATGGGGGCGATGTTCGCCACCTCGTCGAGGGCGAGCAGGACCGGCGCACTCGCCATCGCATCCGCCTGGCGCGAACGCTCGTAGGCGGCGTCGCGAACGTCCCCCACGGTGGCCACGACCAACGGCGCGAATTGGCGCTGCCGCCGTCCCGTCGAGCACACGTACAGGGTGTTCGGACCCTGGCAGAATTCGTGCCACGACGGAGCCGGGGCGGCGGTCGAGGCCATGGCGGCCTCCGTTCGGTACGCCGCCAGCACCCCCGATGCCGTGGACCAGATGCCCGATTGCTCCCGGCTGTCGGTGGCCACGATCCCGGCGAGGAGGTCCGTCGGCGTCGAGTCGGCTCCGGTCGCCGCCGCGAGGATTTGCAGCGGGCGGGTGCCGTCATGACGGTCGATCCACCGGAGCACTTCGGGCATCGGGAGCGATTCGACGGCCGCCGCGTGGAGCAGTGTCGACATCAGCGCGCCCGCTCGCTCGTTCCAGTGGAGCTCCGATGGTGACGGCGAACCGGCACGGCTGGCGCCGACCATGGCGTCGGCGGTCTGGACCGCGGCATCCCAGCGCGCCGCGCTGGTGAGCGGCGACCATCCGATCGGTTCGACTCCACGCGGGCACTCGACTTCGCCACTGGGGTCGTAGAGGAACGTCCATCCTTCGCGTTGTCGCGCCGCTGCTGTCGCAGCCATGACGTCAGGCTTGGTCGAAGTGGAGACGACGGCACCGTCGGACAACAAAATATTGGGGATGACCAGGGACGATGTCTTACCTGAGCGCGGCGGACCGAGGACCAGCGTCGATCGCTGTGCGCCAGCCCACGCCCACCCTCCGGCGCCCGTCCCAACATAGATGCTGTGGCGCGCGTTCCGGTGGATCCTGCGCAGCACCGACGACGACATCACTGATGAATCGAGGGTGTCGTCACCGACGTGAGGAGCGCGTTGCATACCTCGATGCTTGCGTTGGTGAACAAAGAATTCCAGAGGACATTTCGCGAAAAGCGGCGACGAAGTCATCGTGCGGCGCGGCGCGAACGAGCACATGCGAGCGTGATTCGCGCGCGCTCGACCCGAAAATTCGACGATGCGCAACATGGTGAGATCAGCGCGAAAACAGAGAATGCTTGACCTGGGCATGTTGACAACAGAAGAATGTGTCTACCCGAAGTGTGAGGGAGGGTTCATGTGTGCTGCGATACAGAGATGTGCGGCGCGCCGAGTGATCGTGTCGGATCGCTCGTCAGCGCGTCTCGCTTCGCGTCGCGTCACGGTGAACGGCCTTTACAGCTCGGGGTGTGAGGACGAGTCGGCGTGAGTCGGGTGATGTCGGTGACTTCTCCTCGTGCGTGTGGCTCGTCGCAGAAAATGGTGCGGCGATGCACATGGCGTGGGGAGTTCGACCTCGGCGTGGCGCAGGCTTCACCTCTATTCAGTGACCAAGCTCCTAGGGAGGTGCACCTGTGGCAGTAGCCGCGAAGAGAAGGGGTCCGGCCAAAAAAGCGGCCAAGAAACGGGCCCCGGCCAAGAAGGCAGAGGCCGCCAAGGCCCCGGCCAAGCGTCGTGGACCGGCCAAGAAGGCCGTGGCCAAGCGTCGTGGTCCGGCCAAGAAGGCCGTCGCCAAGCGCGTGACCAAGCGGCGCTCGACGGCCAAGAAGGCCGTGGCCAAGCGTCGTGGTCCGGCCAAGAAGGCCGTGGCGAAGCGGCGTGGTACGGCCAAGAAGGCCGTCGCCAAGCGTCGTGGTCCGGCCAAGAAGGCCGTTGCGAAGCGCGTGACCAAGCGCCGCGGGGCGGCCAAGAAGGCTGTGGCCAAGCGTCGTGGCACGGCCAAGAAGGCCGTAGCGAAGCGTCGTGGCACGGCCAAGAAGGCCGTAGCGAAGCGTCGTGGCACGGCCAAGAAGGCTGTCGCCAAGCGGCGTGGCACGGCCAAGAAGGCTGTCGCCAAGCGGCGTGCTTCGGTCAAGAAGGCCGTCCGCCGGGCACCCGCGCGCAAGGCGGCGCGGCGAGGCTGAAAGGCATCGCGGAGACCGGGGGCCGCGACCCCCGGTCTCCAGCGAGCGTCAACGCCGGGCTAGCTCCTCGACGTCGGCAGGCCAGTCGACGTCGTAGGCCAGGTCCGGCACGCGCAGGACGCGCACGGGAAGTCCGAGTCGCACCGCCTCGGCGCGGTGGGCCCGGAACGAGCCCGGGCCGTAGGCGAATTGGAAGTCGTCTGCGGCGGGCACCCTGAGCACGTTCGTCCCGTCGTCCCGGCGATCTGGAACGAGGGTGACGCCGGCGAAGTGTTCGAGCGTGCCCAAGCCGCGTGCGCGCGGCAGGTCGCCGTGGGCCACGGTCACCCACACCGTGCCGGTCTCGGCCAAGCGGGTCACTCCCGCGCGCACCGCGCCGTTGAGGCCTTGACCCCGAGTCCACACCACCACCGCTCCGAGTCCTTCCGCCCAGATCGCCACGTCCTCGTCGTCGCAGACGACGGCGACGGGAAGCGGGGCGGACGCCGCGACGACGTGACCGGCCATGGCACGAACGAGTCGGACGCGTTCTCCATCGTCCAGGATTCCGCCCAGCCGGCGCTTGGCCTGGGCGAAGGCCTTCACCGGGATGAGCACCACCTCTGGGCCGAGGCTCGCCGTGGCGGTGCTCCGCACCGTGCCAGTGTACGGGTGGGCGAAGGCGCAGCCGTAGGCTCTTGACACCATGAACGACGGGGTGGCTGTCATCGGCGCCGGATCGTGGGGGACCGCCATGGCGACCATCGTGGGTGCCGCGTCCCCGGCCACGCTCTGGGCGCGCTCGTCGGACCTCGCCGCCTCCATGCGCGAGGAACGCGAGAACGCTCCGTACCTTCCCGGCGTCCCCCTCCCCGCCGACCTCGGCGTCACCTCGTCGCTCGAGGAGGCGCTGGCCGGCGCCCGGGTCGTCTTCATGGCCGTGCCGTCGCACGGCTTCCGGGCCGTCCTGGCCGACCTGGCGCCGTATGCCGGTGGCGTCGAAGCGGTCGTGAGCCTGGCCAAGGGGCTCGAGGCGGGCACCATGCTGCGCATGTCCGAGGTCGTCGCCGAGGTGCTCCCCGGCATCGCGGCCGGCGTGTTGACCGGTCCCAACCTGGCGTCGGAGGTGGCGCACGGCCACCCGGCGGCGTGTGTGGTGGCGCTACCCGAAAAGGCGATGGCCGAGCGCGTGCAGGCGCTCGTGCACACGCGCACCTTCCGCGCCTACATGGGCACCGACGTGGTGGGGTGCGAGATCGCGGGAGCCGCCAAGAACGTGATGGCCATCGCCGCCGGCATCTCCGACGGTCTGGCTTTGGGCGACAACACCCGGGCCGTATTGATCACGCGCGGCCTGGCCGAGCTCGGGCGCCTCGGCGTGACGCTCGGGGGCAAGGTGCTCACCTTCGGCGGCCTGGCCGGCGTGGGCGATCTCGTCGCCACGTGCGCCAGCCCGAAGAGCCGGAACCGGACCGTGGGGTTCGCGCTGGGCCAGGGCAGCTCGCTCGACGAGGTCGTCGGCGCCATGCGCATGGTGGCCGAGGGCGTGAAGAGCGCCGGGCCGCTGGTGGGGCTGGCGCGGGCCAACGGGGTCGAGATGCCCATCGCCGAACAGGTGGCGGCGATCGTCGACGGGCGTCGTTCCCCGCCCGAGGCGCTCATGGCGCTCATGGACCGCCCGTCCCGCCCCGAGTGGGACGAGACCCTGCTGCGAGGGCTGCCCGGGTGAGCGCGCTCCCCGAGGTTCCGGGCGGGGAGGGCCCGAGGGAGGTGGCGCTGGCCCGGGTGCGCGAGATCCTCCACCTGCACGGCGTCGGCGACGACGAAATCGACCGTGCGCTGGCCGACGGGGTCATCGACCTCTTCGTGGCCGAACGCATGCTCATCCCTTCGCGCCGCCGCTACACCCGCGGCCAGATCGCCGACTTCACCGACGTCGACGTGCCCAAGCTCGAACGGTTCTGGCGCGCCCTCGGGTTCGCCAGCGTCGACGCCGACGACCCGGCCTTCACCGATCTCGACCTCGAAGCGGTCCGGCTCTTCCGCTCCGTCCAGGCGCTGGGTGCGACCGACACCGAGACGGCGCTGCACCTGGCGCGGGTGATGGGCTCCTCCATGGCGCGCATCGCCGAGGCCGAGCTCGTGCCGGGGAACATGGTCAGCTCGGAGATCGACCCTGTGATGTCCGCCGAAGCCTTCGCCAGCGTGGCCGACGTCACGGTCCCCGCCATGGCCAAGCTGCTCGAGTACATCTGGCGTCGCCAGCTGGCTGCCGGCATCCAGCGCAGCATGCTGCTGCGCAGCCACGGCCTCGCTCCCGGGCAGAGCCCCGTGCTCGCCGTGGGGTTCGCCGACATGGTGGGCTTCACCCTCCTCAGCCAGCACCTGAGCGACGAGGAGCTCGCCGCCGTCGTGCGGCGGTTCGAGGAGATCTCCCACGACATCGTCACGGCGGCGCGGGGGCGAGTCGTCAAGATGATCGGCGACGAGGTCATGTTCGTCGTCGACGGGGCCGCCGACGCCGCCCGCATCGGGCTCAATCTGGCCGACGCCTACGCGGACGACGACCTTCTCTCCGATGTGCGGGTGGGTCTCGCCGTCGGACCGGTGCTCCCGCGCGACGGGGACTACTTCGGAACGACGGTCAACCTGGCGCACCAGATCGTCAACATCGGCAACCCCGGGACCGTCCTCATGTCCGACGAGTTCCGGACGGCGCTGGTCGCCCAGGCGCCGGGCGAGTTCACGGCCCAGCCCCTGCGGCCGCGGTTCCTCAAGGACCTGGGCCGCGTGCAGCTGTGGTGGTGCGGCCGACCCGGCCAAGAGGCGGACGGCACTGGTGCCGCGGCCGACCGCCGCCGCAACGTCCGCTGGGAGCGGCTGTCGGAGGTGCTGCGCGACCTCGAGGAGCTGCGCGGGGTGGGTGAGCGGCTGCTGACGTCCAGCCGGTCAGTCGGCGCGGAGCCGGGCGGTGGCGATGCCGAAGGGGCGTAGCGCGAAGCCGTTCTCGAAGGGCCGTTCCGGGTAGCCGCGCAGGTCGACGAGCCAGCCCGAGCGGCCGGGCAGCGACACGGTCGTCTCGTTGGCCGACGGGTTGAAGACGCGCAGCTCCAGGGCCTCGCCGACCCGGTGCAGCGCGCTCACCTCGGCACCGTGCACCGCCAGGGTCTGGCCGACGGGCGGCCGGGTGCCGCCGCCGAGGCTCGAGACCGCTTCGAGCGGGAGCAGGATGTCGTCGGCCAGCGCGTACGGGTCGGGGCAATCCAGCGCCAGCGCGTAGCGCAGCGTGACCCGCGAGCCCACCATCTGGAGCCCCTCGACGTGCGTCATCGGACCGGCCGGGAAAGGCCGGTAGGCCATGCCGAGACGGGACAGCATGCCGGTGGCGCGCACGACGGTGAGGGCCAGCGTGCGGGCCGCGCCGTCCTCCACGTCGATCAGCTCGTACTCGCAGACGCCCTCGTGCGCCACCGTCAGGCGCCCGGCGGAGACGAAGCGGGTGGCGGGCGCAGTCGGCAACCCGAACTCGTCCGGCCTCCCCTCGGCCGTGAGGCCGCGCGTCACCACGGTGAAGGCGCTCTCCGCCTCCGAGTGGGCGGCCGGCGCGGGAAGCGGGAGGTGGACGCGCAGGCGATGGTCGCCGCTGGGGTTGACGAAGCTGGTCTGGACGCGCACCACGGGCTCGTCGGCCCGCAGCTCCAGCTCGGTCTCCACGTCCACGCGGTGCTCGCCCACCCGCGCTTGCGAACCCCCGTCGACGTGATCGGGCCAGACGTAGGTGGCGGTGACGCGCGCCCTGGTCCGCACCGGGCCACGCTCGGTGACCTCGACCGTCACGGCCTCGGGCGTCTCGACCAGGGAGTCCTGCCGGGGCGGGGAGTAATTGTAGGAGTCGCCCAGGTCGCCGCCGTCGACCAGCCGGCCGTACCCGGCCACGCCGTCCACGGAGAAGGTGCCGTCGGTCGGGTCGATCTCGACGCGGACGAGCCCGTTGGTGAGGACGTGGCCCGAGGCTTCGGCCGGATGCGCCAGCGCCGCCGCCTCGAAGCCCGCCCAGCCGTAGCCGGGGACCTCGGCCGTGCGGGCGGCGATGCGGCGGGTCGAAGGCTGGTCCATGGACACGCGCACGACGGCGTCCGGCTGGGCGCCGAGCCGGGTGTAGACGTCCTGCTTGGCCTCGGCGATGGGGACACCCGGCTTCTCCTCGGGGCCGACCGAGATCGTGATGTCGATCCCCTCGTCGCTGTCCTCGATCCGGACCTCGTGCACCCAGGCGTCGTCGCTTATCCGCGGGCCCTGGAGCATGGCGAGCACGGTGCGCACCGTGTTGGCGTCGAGCACCATGGAGCCGGGTAGGCCGGTGCGCTCCGAGAGCACCTGGACGTTGTCGGGCGCCGGCCCGTCGGCCGGGACGACGAGCTCCACCACGCCGGCCCGGGCCCGCGGCGACGGGTTGAGCACCGTGATGCCGGGCTCGGACAGCGAGCGGGTGAAGGACTTGACGGCCCGATCGGCCAGCCCCGAGGCGATGTCGCGTGCCTCGGTGTAGCGGTGCAGCACGGCGTCGACGACGTCGTCGACCGAGCAGGCGCAGATGGAGTCGTGGGCCGAGTTGCGCACCATCTCGCGCCAGGCCAGCTCCAGCAGGCGGCTCGGGTAGTCCCGAGGTTCGAGGAAGAGCGCGCAGAGGGGCTCGGCCCGGCGCTCGAGCTCTCGCTCGGCCACGGCCCCGAGGCGCTTCACGTCCACCCGGTTGGAGGTGACGCCCATGAGCATGTTGGACCGGAACCCCGAGCGCAGCTCGCCGTCCACCCGGACCAGGCCCTCGCGCCCGGCGCGACCGAGATAGCGCGGCAGCGACGTGACTTCGAACTCGAATTCGTCTTGGAGGTCGTTCGCCTCGGCCACGACGCGTCCGAGCCAGGGCTGGGGCATCAGGTGGTCCGAGCCGTTCATGCAGAGCAGGTCCCCGGTGAGGAACTCGTCCACCTCGGCCACGTTGTCGCGGGTCCGCCTCACCAGCGCCTTGGCGTCGTCGGGCAGCGCGGCGCCGTTGCCGTAGCCGACGGGCAGGTACTCGGCCCTCACCTCGGAGCCGTCCGGCGCCACCCAGGTGAAGCCGTTGCTCGTCACCTGAGACGGGACACCGCGCCACACCACCGTGTCCGAGAACCCGGCCTGCCGCAGGATCTGCGGCATCTGTGCGATGTGGCCGAACATGTCCGGCAGGTACCCGACGTCCATGACGCCGCCGAACGCGGCACCGCGCTGAATGCCCATCTGCAGGTTGCGCACGATGGTCTCGCCCGAGGCCAGGAACTCGTCCATCAGGATGTACCACGGCCCCATGCTCAGCCGTCCGGACGCGGCGAGCGCCCGCAGGCGCTCCTCGGCCTCGGGCCGCACCTCGAGGTAGTCGTCGACCACGGCCATCTGGCCGTCGAGCATGAAGTGCGGGTAGCTGGCGTCACGCTCGAGCAGCGGGATCAGCGTGTCGATCAGCTCCACCAGCGCCAGGCGGAAGTCCTGGTACGACTTGTACCATTCGCGGTCCCAATGGGTATGAGGAACGATGGCGATGCGACGAGCGGTCATGGCCGCCAGACTACGGCCCACACCGAAGTCGTGACCCCTCCCGAGCTCTGGGCCGCCGTCTGGGCGGCCGCTCCCGGACGCCCCGTGCTCGTCGACGGGCTGGGCACCGTCGTCGCGGCCGGCGAGCTCAATGACCTCACCGCCCGTGTCGCCGGGGTGCTGCGCCGCCACGGCGTCGGCCGGGGCGACCGGGTCCTGTGGCAGTCCCGGACCACCATGCCCGCCGTGGCGGCGCTCATCGGCATCCTGCGCGCCGGGGCGGCGCTCGTGCCGCTGAGCCCGACCGCCACGGCGCGGGAGCTCGAGCACGTCATGAGCGACGCTGCGCCCGCGGCGGCCGTGTCCGAGCCGGCGGTCGACACGATCATGGCGTCCTGGACGGTGGAGGGGATCATGGCCGAGGCGATGCGCCTGCCCTAGAGCGACATCGGGGTCCCCGTCCTGGCGCCGACCGACGACGCGCTCGTCGTCTATACCTCGGGCACCACCGGGAGCCCCAAGGGGGCGGTGCACACCCACGCCTCGTTGCTCGCTGGCGTGCGGACGATCGTCGCCGCCTGGGACTGGCAGCCCGAAGACCGGCTGATCCTGGCCCTGCCGCTCTTCCACGTGCACGGGCTGTGCGCCGGCCTCTTCGGGACGCTGGCCGCCGGCGCCTCGGCCACGCTCCTCCATCGCTTCGACGAGGATGCCGTCGTCGACGCCGCGGCCACCAGCACCATGTTCTTCGGCGTCCCCACCATGTACCACCGCCTCGCATCGTCGGGGCGCGCCGGCGGGCTGGCGGGACTGCGCCTGTCCGTGTCGGGCTCCGCGCCGCTCGCGGCCGACCTCTGGCAGGCGCTCGACGCCAACGGCGTCCGTGTGCTCGAGCGCTACGGCATGACCGAGACGTTGCTCACCGTGTCCAACCCGCTGCGCGGCGAGCGCCGGCCCGGTTCGGTCGGCCTGCCGCTGCCCGGCGCGCAGGTCGCGCTCGACCGCGCCGACGACGAGGGCGTGGGGGAGCTGCTCGTGCGCGCCCCGTCGCTCTGCCGCGGCTACTGGGGCCGACCGGACGCGCTGACGGACGCCGACGGCTGGTTCGCCACCGGGGACCTGGCCGCGGTGGCGGCGGACGGTTACGTCACCATCCGCGGCCGGCGCACCGAGCTCATCATCAGCGGCGGGCACAACGTCTACCCGGCCGAGGTGGAGTCGGTCCTGGCCCGGCACGCGTCGGTGGCCGAGGTGGCCGTCGTCGGCGTGCCCTCGGCGGAATGGGGCGAGACCGTCGCCGCCTTCGTGGTCGGGCGCGACGGTGACCCCGATCTCCCTGCGCTCGCCCGTCTGGCCGAGGAGGAGCTCGCACCGTTCAAGCGCCCGCGCCACATGCAGGCCGTCGACGCGTTGCCTCGAAACGCCCTGGGCAAGGTCCTTCGCGCCCGGCTCCGGGAGTCGCCAGGAGGCCCTAAATGAGCGCGAGCCCTGCGCTAGCGTGAGCCCATGGCGACGTTCCTGATGCTCTCGACCGTGGGGCCGGACGGGGCGAGCACGCTGACCGATCACCCCGAACGACTGAAGGCGGTGAACGCCGAAGTCGAGGCGATGGGGGTGAAGGTCGTGGCGCAATGGGCGCTGCTCGGCCCGTACGACTTCTGTACCATCCTCGATGCCCCCGACGAGACGGCGATGGCCCGTGTCGCTCTGGTCCTGGGCTCCCGCGGCACCCTGCGCACGCTGACGCTCACCGCCATCCCGATCGACGACTACGTCGAGAACGTCCTGGGGTCGGGCCAGGCCTGATTCAGTGCCACCAGAAGCCCTGGCGTTTGCGCTCGCGCCGCACGTCGTCGCGGGCGAAGAGCTCGCCCAGGACGCTCCCGTCGGAGAGCCGGCGGATCCGGTACCCCCCGTCCGTGACCTCCGCCACCTCGAACCCTCGGACCCACGTCCCCTGGAACCGGTTGCGCACGTCCACCTTCGTCCCGGGCGACAGCGGGACGCGCCTGCTCGTTTCGCCGGCGTCCCCCGTCACGGCCCCATCGTATTGAGCCGCCGCGCCCGGTCGTGATCTGCTCCCCCGGCCTCGGCGAGGAGCGCCGACTGCGCAAGGAGGGCTTCGAATGGGTGGGCGGTGTCGACGAGGTGGGCCGAGGCGCGTGGGCCGGCCCCCTCACGGTCGGCGTCGCGGTCGTGCGCCCGCGGGTCCAGCTGCGCTCCATGCCGGCCTGGCTGCGCGACTCCAAGCAGCTGAGCGAGGCCCGCCGCGAGGAGATCTTCGACGCCGTCGGCGCGTGGTGCCATACCTGGGCGGTCGGTCACGCCAGCCCGGCCGAGTGCGACGAGTGGGGGATGACCGAGGCCTGGGGCCTGGCGGCCCACCGCGCCCTCTCCCAACTCCCCCTGGTCCCGGCGGCCCTCATCGTCGACGGCCCGACCGACCTTTTGCGCCACCACAGCCGGCCGTTCGCGGGCCTGGTCCGACCCATCGTGGACGCCGACGCCCACTGCGCCTCGGTCGCCGCCGCCTCCGTACTGGCCAAGGTGGTGCGCGACCGCATCATGCGCTGCGAGTCCGAGCACTTCCCCGCGTACGCCTTCGAGCGCAACAAGGGGTATCCCTCTCTGGTGCACCAGACGGCGTTGCGCGGCTACGGCCCCTCTGCCATCCACCGCCGGAGCTGGGCCTTCATGCGTGGGTTGCCTTGGAGCGGCCATTCGCATCCGTGGGTGCGCCTATCAGACGACGGAGGCCACCTCGGCGAAGTGGCAGGCGACGGGGTGGCCCTGCCCGCGGTCGACCAGCGCCGGCTCTTCGGTGGCGCAGATGTCCTGGGCCTTCCAGCACCGGGTGCGGAAGCGGCAGCCCGAGGGGGGTGATTGCGGGCTCGGCACGTCGCCTTCGAGCACGATGTGCTGCCTCGCTCGCTCCGCCCTCGGATCCGGGACGGGCACCGCTGACAGCAGCGCCTGGGTGTAGGGGTGGGCCGGCCGGTCGTAGACGTCGGTTCTGTTGCCGATCTCGACGATCTTGCCCAGGTACATCACCGCCACCCGGTCCGAGATGTGGCGAACCACCGAGAGGTCGTGCGCGATGAAGAGGAAGGCCACTCCGAGCTCGCGCTGCAGGTCGTCGAGCAGGTTCACGACACCCGCCTGAATGGAGACGTCGAGCGCCGACACGGGCTCGTCGAGCACGAGGAGTTTCGGCTGGAGGACGAGAGCCCGGGCGATGCCGACCCGCTGGCGCTGGCCACCGGAGAACTCGTTGGGGTAGCGGTTGGCGTGGTAGGGCTCCAGCCCGACCAGCTTGAGCATCTCCGCCACGCGGCGGTTGATGGCTTTCCGGTCGCGGAAGCCGTGGATGTGCAGTGGCTCGGCGATGGCTTCCCCGACCGGCAGGCGGGGGTCGAGCGAGGCGAAGGGATCCTGGAAGACGACCTGGATGTCGCGGCGCACGCGGCGCAGGGCGCGACCCTGGATCTCGGTCAGCTCGGTGCCGTCGAAGCGGACGGACCCCGATGTCGGCACGATCAGCTGGAGCACGCAGCGTCCGGTGGTCGATTTGCCGCAGCCGGACTCGCCCACGAGCCCGAGGGTCTCGCCCGTGGCGATGCTGAAGCTGACGCCGCACACCGCGTGCACGACGCCGACCTTGTGGCGGACGAAGGAGCCGCCGCGCAGCGGGAAGTGCTTGACCAGGTCGGTGACCTCGAGCAGGGCCTGGGGTGCGCGGGGCGCCGTCGTGTCGGCGCCGAGCTCGGAGATGGTCACGACCCGACCACGTTGTCGACCACGCCGTCGGAGAAGACTCCACCGTAGTCCCCGCGTCCGACCGCCTCGGCGAAGTGGCAGGCGGAGCGGTGCCCGCCCACCTCCGAGGTGACGGACGGCACCACGATGAGATCGGGCTCGGACTCGGCGCACACCTCGGCCGCCAGCGGGCAGCGCGGGGCGAACGGGCAGCCGGTGCGGTCCCCGAGCATGGAGGGCGGCGCTCCCGGGATCTGCCGCAACCGCTCGGTGCCGTCACCGTCGAGCCGTGGCAGCGACCCGAGCAGCCCCAGTGTGTAGGGCATGGAGGGCCGGTAGAAGACGTCCTCGGCCGATCCGATCTCGACGGCCCTTCCGGCGTACATGACCAGGACGCGGTCGGCCAGGCCGGCGATGACCCCGAGGTCGTGGGTGATCAGGAGCAGCGCTGCTCCCGTCTCGGTGAGCGCCGTCTTGAGCGAGGCCAGCACCTGCGCCTGGACGGTCACGTCGAGCGCCGTCGTGGGTTCGTCGGCCAGGATCACGTCCGGGTCGTTGGCCATGCCGATGGCGATCACGGCGCGCTGGCGCATGCCGCCGGAGAATTCGTGCGGGTAGCTGTCGACGCGCTCGGCCGGGTTGGGGATGCCGACCTTGGCCAAGAGCTCGATGGCGCGCGCCAACGCCGCCTCCTTGCTCACGTCCTGGTGCGCCTTGATGGCCTCGGCGATCTGCCACCCGATCGTGTACACCGGGTTGAGCGAGGTCATCGGGTCCTGGAAGATCATGGCGATGCCGGTGCCGCGCAGGCCGGTGAGCTGCTTCTCTTTGAGCTCCAGCACCTCGCGGCCCTGGAACTTGATGGAGCCCCGGATCGCCGCGCTCTTGGGCAGGAGGCCCATGGCGGCCAGGGCCGTCACCGACTTTCCCGAACCGGACTCGCCCACGATGCCGAGGACCTCGCCCGGAGCCAGCGCGAAGTCGATGCCGCGGACGGCGTGGACGACGCCGTCCTTGGTCCGGAAGTCGACCTCGAGTCCTTCGACCTGGAGCGCGGCTTCGGCCACTCAGGCCCTGACCCGGCTCTTCTTGGGGTCGAACGCCTCCCTCAGCCCGTCGCCGATGAGGAAGATGGACAGGATCAGGACGATGAGGAAGACGACCGGGAACACGAACAGCCACCATTCCGTGGTCGCCGAGTCCTGGCCCTGGTCGACCAGGAGGCCGAGCGACACGTTGGGCGGCTGGACGCCGAGCCCGAGGAACGAGAGCGTGGACTCGAAGATGATGCTGAGCGCGACGGTCAACGTGGCGTTCACGATGATCGGACCGACGGCATTGGGCAGCATGTGCTTGACGATGATGCGCCGGTTCGTGGCGCCGAGGGCGCGGGACGCTTCGACGAAGTCGCGCTCACGCAGAGACAGGAAGTCGGCCCGCACCAGCCGGGCCACGTAGGTCCACGAGAGGAGCCCGATGATGATGGCCAGACCGAGCCAGTTGTCGGACTCCTTCGACAGCTTGTTGGCCAGCACGATGAGGACGGCGAGCACGGGGAGCACGAGGACGAGGTCGACGAAGCGCATGAGGAGCGAGTCGACCCAGCCGCGGTAGAACCCGGCGATGGCGCCGACCGTCACGCCGATGAGCGTGGCCATGGCGGCCACCGTCAGTGCGATCTGAATGTCCTTCTCCACTCCGGCCATGACCTGGGCGAACATGTCGTTCCCGATGGAGTTCGTGCCGAACGGGTTGGTCGCCGACGGCGGGCCGTTGAGGACGTTGGTGATGGAGGTGTAGCTGAACTGCCAGAAGTGGCCGACGAGTATCGACGCCAGGCCCAGCAGCAGGAACACGCTGAGCCCGAGGATGGCCAGGGGCTGGTGGAAGAAGCGCCCGAGGACGATGCGCGACTGGCTCTTGGCCTCTCCGCTGATCCCGTGAGCGTCCGCCCCCGAGAGCTCCAGCCCGGCGCCGACGCTGGCCAGCGTGTGGGAGCCCGCCTCGACCGTGGACACGCTGCGGGGGGTTGGGACGTCGAAATTCTCCTTGGTCAGCGGTTCAGGCATAGCGGATCCTCGGATCGAGTACGCCGTAGAGGATGTCGGCGACGAGGTTGAAGAGGATCACGAACGTGGCCGTGATGAGCAGGTAGGCCAGCATCACGTTCGTGTCCAGGTTGGTGACGCCAGCGAGGTACCACTGGCCCAGGCCCTGCCACCCGAAGATGATCTCGGTGATGATGGCGCCGCCGAGCACGGCGGCGAAGTCGAGGGCGACGACGGTCGTCACCGGGATGAGCGCGTTGCGTAGGACGTGGCGGACGAGGACACGCCGCCGGCTCAGGCCCTTGGCGCGGGCCAGGCGCACGTGGTCGGCGTCGAGCGTCTCGATCATGGACGACCGCTGGTAGATCGCCCACGACGAGTACGACACCAGGATCAGGGTCAGCACGGGCAGGGCGGTGTGCGCGGCGTAGTCGGGCAGCCGGCTGAAGAAGGAGCCGCCGAGCGTGGGGCTCTGCTCCCCGTCCGTGTAGAAGATGATGTGGCCGACGTGCTCGTTGATCGGGATGGCGACGAACTCCTTGAGGGCGAGGCCGAGCACGAACACCGGCGTCGCCAGGAGGACGAAGTTCGTCACCGTGATGGCGTGGTCGGTGGGCTTGTTCTGCCGGACCGCCGCCAGCACGCCCAGGGAGATGGCCAGGAAGATGGCGATGACGGTGGCGATCACCACCATGCGCAGGGTCACGAGGAGGTGTGACATCGCCTGCGCTGCCACGTCCTGGCCGTTGATGGTGGTCCCGAGGTTGCCGTGCAGCGCGCCGGTGAGCCAGAGCCAGTAGCGCTGCCACAAGGGGTCGTTCAGGTGGAGCAGGTTCTCCCGGGCCACGATGGTGGAGTGGGGGATGTGGGGATTGCTCATCAACAGGGCCAGCGGGTTGCCGGAGCTGGCCACGAGGGCGAAGACGAAAATCGTCGCGAAGAACAGCACGACGATGCTGATCAGTAGGCGCCTCGCGACATAGGCGAACATGGGCGGAGTCTAGGTCCAGGACGGCCCAGCGGGAAGGGGCCGGTCCTCGCGGGCCGGCCCCTTCCCCCGGAAGGGCTAGCTGCTGATGGTCCAGTTCTCGGCGTTCCAGGTGACCCCGACGCTCGAGGTGTTCGGGACGACACCCTTGAGCTTGTTGGTCCAAGCGAAGAACTGCGGCTTCTGGTAGAGGGGCAGCGTGACCATGTTCTTCCACAGGATGGCGTCGGCCTCGTTGTAGTCCGTGATCTCCTTCGCCGTGCTCGGGGCCTCGGCGCCGTCCTTCATGAGCGAGTCGACCTGGGAGTTGGCCGAGTGCGTCCAGTTCTGCCCGCAGTTGGTCGCGTCCGTGTACGAGCAGTAGATGGACTGGTTCCCCGACACGAACGGCGTGGTCACCCAGGCGAACTCGCCGATCTGGTAGGTGCCGCTGACCAGGTTGGTCCCGAAGAAGGTGCTGGCGTCGTAGTTCTGGATGTTGATCTTGACGCCGATCGCCTTCATCTGGGCCTGGAACAGCTCCTCCGTCTGGGACCGGATGCTGTTCCCCGTCGTCGACTGAATGGTGAAGGTCAGGTCCTGGCCCTTCTGCGGTCCGTAGTTCGGGTGCCAGTACCCGTCGGAGCCCTTGGTGAAGCCGAGCTCCTTGAACAGGTTCTCCGAGGTGCTCGGGCTGAAGGCGTAGTTCGTGCCCTTGTACCCCTGCTGGGTCGACACGAGCATGCGGCTGCCGAGCGGCTTGATGCCCTTGGCGATCTCGCCGATAGTGCGCTGGATGATCGCGGCCCGGTTCACCCCATGGGCGATCGCCTCACGCACCTGGACCTTGGCCAGGTAGGGGTCGGACTGGTTGAAGTCGAAGTGCTCGAACTCGAGGCCGGGGAGGACCGCCCTCGTCGTGTTCGGGACCTGGTTCGCCGTCTGGACGATGGACAGGTTCACCGTGGACGGGTTGAAGATGCTGATCTCGCCGTTCTGCAGGGCCGGCACCAGCTGGCTGTCGGCCGAGAAGAACTGGAAGACGAGCTTGTCGAGCTTGGCCGGCGTGCCCCAGTAGGTGGGGTTGCGCACCAGGACGACCGACTGGTTGTCGTTGTAGCTCTGGACCTCGAACCAGCTGCCCGAGATGACCTGCGCCGGGCCGGCGAAGCCGGTGTTCCACCCGACCTGCCGGGAGATGTGCGCCGGGACGATGTCGGTGTAGAGGGCCCGCCAGTCCGTGAAGGCGGGCTTGAAGGTCACGGTGACGGTGCGGCCGTTCGGGCACAGGCCGACGTTGCGGTCAGCCGTGCTGCCCGGATCGCACGCCGCGCCGCCCGACGGGTCGGACCCGACGACGGACTGGATCTGGTTGTAGCCGGTCGACGAGGCGGTGTCGTAGGGCTTGCCACCCACGTCGGTGTAGGCGGGATTGCCGCTCTGGGCCTGCCAGTTGTAGATGAAGTCGTCGGCGGTGATCGGCGTCCCGTCGGACCACACCGCCTTCGGGTTCAGCTTGTAGACGACGGTCTGCGGGCTGTCGCTCGTCTCCACCGCGCTCTGGAGCAGCTGGTTGTTCAGGACGGGCTGGAGCTTCGAGTTGACGATGAACGCCTGCGGCCAGACCATGTTCATGATCTCCTGCAGGACGAACTCGGACGCGGCCGAGGTGTTGATGTTGAACCCGGCCAGGGTCTCGTCGAGCGCCATGGTGGCGGTCCCACCGGATGATGACGCCTTGGTCGAGGCGCCGCTCGTGCCTGGCGACACGGCCACGACGGACACGCTCAATGCCCCCGCGGCCAGTGCCGCGAAGGCGGACCGCTTGAAGAACCCCTTCAGTCCCATAGCACTCCCTACGCTCATCGGCCGCCCCGGTGACGACTGATAACCACATCTTCCGGCACGCCCAGTGCCGGAAGATAAGACAAAAGTAACCTAACCGCCACATTGGTGGTAGAGCGGGACCACTGAATTTCTGCAGGAACGCACCAGGGTGAGATCCGATTCGGAGCAATGCCCTCGCGGACACAGGATTCGTGCACCAGAGCGGGCTCCTCGCGCACCTTCCGCAA
Source organism: uncultured Acidimicrobiaceae bacterium (assembly GCA_963828505.1). Lineage (GTDB taxonomy): Bacteria > Actinomycetota > Acidimicrobiia > Acidimicrobiales > RAAP-2 > Bog-473. Next base: position 59,502 of record CAWHFM010000021.1, on the reverse strand, counting down.
CCTGGGTGCCGGCTGAGCGCCCACTGCGTGCTCCATGACGATCGCCCGTTAGCATCAAACGTGCAGCGATGGTCTACGTCCTCGCCGTAGCGGCGGCCCTCTCCAACGCTCTTACCAGCGTCTTCCAGCGAATGGGGGTAGAGGACGCCCCTGAAGACACCACCATGAGGCTCAGCCTGATGGCCCACGCCATCCGGCGCGGGGTCTGGCTCCTGGGTTTCGGCTTCATGATCTGCGCCTTCTTGTTGCAGGCTTTCGCGCTTCACCTCGGCCGGCTGTCGGTGGTGCAGCCGATCCTGACGATGGAGCTGCTCTTCCTGGTGGGGATCCTGGGGACGTACTTCCGCTTCGACATCTCGCTGCGGGAGTGGTTCGGCGCGGGCGCCATCGCCTTCGGGCTCGCCGGGTTCCTCTACTTCGCCGCACCGGGCGGCGGGGACGAGGTGCCGACCAACCTCGGCTGGATAGTGGTGGGCTCGGGCGCCGTCTTCTTCATCTGCGTGACCGTGGTCGCCACCCGCTGGGGCCCACGCTGGTGGAAGGCCGCCATGTTCGGCTCGTCCGCCGCCATCGCCTACGCCTTCACCGCCGCCCTCATCAAGACCGCGGGCGACTACGCCGCCAAGGACTGGGTGACGATGTTCGCCCACTGGCAGACCTACGGAGTGGCCGTCTTCGGGCTCCTCGGGCTCTTCCTGACCCAGAACGCGTTCCACGCCGGGCCGCTCGCCGCCTCGCAGTCGACACTCGTGCTCGTCGACCCGCTCGCCAGCATCTGCCTCGGCATCGCCCTCTACGGCGACACCCTGCGGACGACGGGCCCGTACGGGCCGCTCGAGGCCATCTCGTTGCTCGTCATGTTCCTGGGCGCCGTCTTCTTGTCGAATTCGCCGCTCATCACCGGGATGAAGAGCGAGGGCAAAGGGGTCGAGTACGACGAGATGCTCTCCCGGCGCCTCAAGCACCCCCACGGGGGCGTGGCGGCCACTACTTCGAGCGGGGCGTCGGCCGATCAGCTGCAGGACGGCGGTCTTCCCCCGTTCTCGTCGGCCTGATCCGCTCCACCACCAGGCGGGCCATCGCGGCGAAGTGGTCCGGGTGCGAGAGGTGCGCGCCGTGCTGCGCCGCCTGAATCTCGAACACCGTCGCGCCGGGGACGTTGTCGCCGAGCCAGCCCACTGCCCGCCGATGGTGCTCCGCCGAGCGCTCCCCGCCCGTGCCGAACACGGCTGGGACGGACAGGCGCATCACGTCGAAGGGAGCGCCCTCACCGCGCAAGCTCCGCATGTCGGCCAGGACGGCCGGGCCGTCCGCCCGCCGGGACGCCCGGCCCTCGTCGCTCAGCCGGGCCCAGGCCCCGGGACTCACCATGCGCGAGAAGAACCGCTCCGCCTCCTCCGCCGGGTCCTCGGCCAGGGCGGGCCACCCCGCCGAATCCCCCGGCGGCCGGTCCCGCCGGAACCCCAGCCATGGCATGGGCGGTTCGTAGGCACCGATCGACTCGAAGGCGTCGGGATCGTCCAGCGCCGCTCCGACGACGACATCGCCGCCGAGGCTGTGACCGAGCGCTACCACGGGGCCGCCCGATTCGCGCCGGGCCGCGCCGGCGATGGCGAGGAGGTCCGAGACGTGACCGCGCAGGTCCGTCACCCCGCCGTCCCGCGAGCCTTGATACCCCCGGCGGTCGTACGCCACAGTGCGCAGATCGGGGAGCCGGCGCATGACGCGCCGGAAGCTGTCGCCCCGATCGAGCGACCCGTGGACGAAGATCACGGTGGCGGCGCCCGGCTCCACGGACGGCCGCGTCACGACGTTGAGTGCGGCCGGGTAGCTCATGGGCAGGCCAGACCCTAATCCCCGTGTCCGGACGTTCATCCTGCTCCGATTGCCCGTTCCTCGGCTCGGTCATCATTTCTTGGCCCCGTCGCCGCCGGTAGGGTGAAAGCCATGTCCCAGTTCAGTGGATCGAGCGGGTCCTTCGGCCCGAACGCCTGGCTGGTCGACGACATGTACGAGCGCTTCCTGGCCGACCCCGAGTCGGTGGGGGACAGCTGGCGCGAGTTCTTCACCGACTACCGGCCCGCCCCCGTCCCGGCGCCGCAACCCCAGGTCGCTCCGGCGGGATCGCCGCTGTCCGCCCCGGATGTCGACCTTGGGGCGGCCGCCCCGGCTCCTGCTTCCACCCCCCCGGCGGCCCGATCATCCGCCCCGGCATCGGCCTCATCCACCACGGCACTGATCTCGTCTTCCCCGTCTTCCCCATCTCCATCCGCCGACACCGCATCCCGGTCGGTCGAAGCACCCACCGTGTTGCGAGGTGCCGCATCCCGCATCGTCGCCAACATGGAGGCCAGCCTCGGCGTCCCGACGGCGACCAGTGTTCGCACCGTGCCGGCGCGCCTGCTCGAGGTCAACCGCCTCATCCTGAACAACCAGCTGGCCAGGACGTCCGGCGCCAAGGTCAGCTTCACCCACATCATCGGGTACGCCGTTGTCCGCGCCCTCCACGACGTACCGGCGCTCAATGCCGCCTTCGTCGCCGACGTCGAGGGATCGGGCAAGCCCGGGGTGGTCCACCACAAGCACGTCGGGTTGGGCCTCGCCGTCGACCAGGAGAAGGCCGACGGGAGCCGCACCCTCCTCGTGCCCTGCATCCGCGACGCCGACACCCTCGACTTCCGATCCTTCGTGGTGGCGTACGAGGACCTCATCCGCAAAATCCACACCGGCCGGATCGGACCCGACGACTTCGCGGGCACGACGGTGTCGCTCACCAACCCGGGCACGCTCGGCACCGTCCAGTCGGTGCCGCGGCTCATGCCGGGGCAGGGCGCCATCATCGGCGTCGGCGCACTCGGCTACCCGGCGGGCTACGAGGCGGCCGACCCCCGGGTGCTGGCCGAGCTCGGACTGGGCAAGGTCGTGACCCTCACGTCGACGTACGACCACCGGATCATTCAGGGCGCCGAGTCGGGACTCTTCCTCGCCCGCGTCGCTGCCCTGCTGACCGGCGCCGAAGGGTTCTACGACGACCTGTTCGAGTCGATGGGCGTGCCCTACGAGCCCGTGCGTTGGCAGGTCGACAACAACGCCGGCGCCGGAGCGGAAGAGGGAGAGCACCAGAAGGCGGTCAAACAGGTGCGGGTGCAGACCCTCATCAACATGTACCGGGTGCGCGGGCATCTCATCGCCCACCTCGATCCTCTCGATGCCGAGCCCCCGCACATCCACCCCGAGCTGGACCCGCTCACCTACGGGTTGACCATCTGGGACCTCCCCCGTCAGTTCGTGGCGGACGGGCTGGCGGGTCGCGAGGTCGCCACCCTCGACGAGATCCTGCACATCCTGCGGGATGCGTACTGCCGCACCCTCGCCATTGAGTACATGCACATCCAGGACCCGGCGCAGAAGCACTGGATCCAACAGCACGTCGAGGGCCAGCCGAGCACCCTCAACCCGGACGAACAGCGGCACGTCCTCGACCGTCTGAACGCGGCCGAGGTCTTCGAGCGGTTCCTCCATACGCGGTACGTGGGCCAGAAGCGCTTCGGGCTCGAGGGCGCAGAGTCCACCATCGTCCTGCTCGACGCCCTGCTCGATGCGGCTGCCGGCTCCGCCGTGGCCGAGGTGGTGATGGGCACGGCTCACCGCGGCCGGCTCAACGTGCTGGCGAACATCGTGGGCAAGTCGTACCGAGAGATCTTCGAGGAGTTCGAGGGCAACCTCGATCCCGAGTCCGTCCAGGGTTCGGGCGACGTCAAGTATCACAAGGGCGCCCGGGGGACGTTCCGCGGCAGCGCGGGGGAGGAGCTCCCCGTCACCCTGGCGTCGAACCCGTCGCACCTCGAGGCGGTGGACCCCGTCGTCCAGGGCATGACGCGAGCCAAGCAGGACCGGATCTCGCCGCCCACCGACGGCACCCCCGCCACACGGGAGGGATCGTTCGGTTTCCCCTGCCTGGCGGTCCTCGTCCATGGCGATGCCGCCTTCGCCGGACAGGGGGTGGTGGCCGAGACGCTCAACCTGTCGGGTCTTTCGGGTTACCGCACCGGTGGCACGGTGCACGTCGTGATCAACAACCAGCTCGGTTTCACGACGGCGCCGGCGTCCGCACGCACGTCCGTCTACCCGACCGACGTGGCCAAGATGGTCCAGGCGCCGATCTTCCACGTCAACGGCGACGACCCCGAGGCCTGCGTGCGCGCCGCTCGGCTGGCCTTCGCCTTTCGCCAGACCTTTCACAAGGACGTCGTCATCGACCTTGTCTGCTATCGCAAGCACGGCCACAACGAGGGCGACGACCCCAGCTACACCCAGCCCCTGATGTACCAGCGCATCGAGGCCAAGCGCTCGGTGCGCAAGCTCTACACCGAGACGCTGATCAGGCGGGGCGACATCACGCTCGAAGAGGCCGAGGCCGCCCTCGACGACTTCAACGCTCGGCTGCAGTCGGTTCTCGACGGCGTCCGCAACGAGCCGTCGCTGGCGCCGACCGAGTTGCCGGCTCCCGAGCCCGTTCCTCCCGAGCCCGACCCACCCGAGACCGGCGTCTCCGACGATGTCCTCCATGCGCTCGCCTCCGCTGTGGTCACGGTGCCCGACGGCTTCACCGTCCATCCGAAACTGGCACGGCAATTCGCCCAGCGGGACGACGTGGTCGCGTCGGGAGAGGTGGACTGGGCGTTGGCCGAGGCGCTCGCGTTCGGGTCGTTGCTGTACGAGGGCGTCGACGTACGCCTGACCGGACAGGACACCCGCCGAGGCACGTTCAGCCAGCGCCATGCCGTCCTTGTCGATTACACCAACGCGGAGGAATTCGTTCCCCTGGCGCATCTCGATCAGGGACTCCGAGCGCGTCGGGGCCTCGAACCTCGAGCCACCGGCGCCGTTCGGCTCGTTCACGGTGCGAGACTCGCTGCTGTCCGAGTACGCCGCCGTGGGCTTCGAGTACGGCTACTCGGTCGAGGCGCCCGATGCGCTGGTCGCCTGGGAAGCGCAGTTCGGTGACTTCGTCAACGGGGCCCAGATCATCATCGACAACTTCCTCGTCGCCGCCGAGATCAAGTGGGGCCAGCACGCAGGACTGGTCCTGTTGCTTCCGCACGGCTACGAGGGACAGGGACCGGAGCACTCCTCGTCTCGCTTCGAGCGCTTCCTCGCCCTCGGGGCGCGGGGCAACCTCCGTGTCGCCGTTCCCTCCAATGCGGCCCAGTACTTCCACCTGCTGCGTTCGCAGGTATCAGGTGGCCCGCAGCGACCGCTCATTGTGGTCACACCCAAGTCGATGCTTCGTGCCCGGGCGTCACGCTCGTCCTTTGCCGATCTCGAATCCGGTGCGTTCGCCCCGGTGATCGACGACGCAACCACCGATCCGTCCGCCGTCCGCCGCATCGTGCTGTGCAGCGGCAAGGTCGCTCACGAGGCGGACCAGCGCCGCGCTGACCTGCCCGCAGAGGAAGGCGCCCGCTTGGCGGTGGTCCGCGTCGAACTGCTGTACCCGTGGCCGGCGGCGCGCCTGAACGCCGTCTTCGACCGGTACGGGGCGGCGGACGAGGTCGTGTGGCTGCAGGAGGAGCCCGAGAACATGGGCGCTTGGTCATTCGTGCACGGGCGTTTGCACGCCTCCCTTCCCGGGCGGCTCCGGCTCAGGCACGTGAGCCGGCCGGAATCGGCCAGCCCGGCCATCGGGAGCCTTGCCCTGCACCAGCTCGAGCAAGCCGACCTTCTGCGGCGGGCCATTGGCTGAACCGCATCACGTAGTAGTGGACGGGTCGAACCTGGCCACCGAAGGACGAACCTCTCCGAGCCTGGCCCAACTCGACGAGGCCGTCCGGTCCTACGCGGCCGAAGATCCGGGCTCGAGCATCATCGTGGTCGTCGACGCCACCTTTGAGCACCGTGTCTCCGAATCCGAACGTGAGACCGTGCGCGAGGCCATGCTCGACGGCGACATGGTGTCTCCCCCCGCGGGCGCTATCGGCCGCGGCGACGCCTTCGTCCTACGCATCGCCGAACGGACCAACGCCGTGGTCCTCTCCAATGATTCGTTCCAGGAATTCCACGGAGAGCACCCGTGGCTCTTCGACGAAGGGCGACTGATCGGTGGGAAACCCGTTCCGGGGGTGGGCTGGATCTTCACGCCGAGGCTGCCCATCCGCGGCCCCAAGAGCCGCGCCGCGACAGCCGAGGCCCGGTCGAAGAAGGACCACGACTCCGCCGCGGTGAAGGCCGCGGAGCTCGCCCGGGCGGCCAAGAAAGCGGCCAAGAGGTCGAAGTCGGCGAAGAAGGCGACGGCGAAAACGTCCGTGCCCCTCTCGACCTCATGGCCACTGGTGCCGGCCACGCCACCCCCGGTCCAGCCAAAAGTCGACCCGGTGTTCGTGAGCGCGATCGACGAGGCCGTCGAAGAAGCCCTGCACCCCCCCGGCCGAAGGCGACGAGGCACGAGATGGCCGCCACCCCGAAAGTCAGCGGCAAGGCCAAGAAGGACGTTGGGAAGAAGCCGTCCGCTGGGAGCACCCCCGCATCGCGGAAGAAGAAGCAGCGCGGGATCACGCCGCCTCCTGCGGTGAACGAGCCGCTCGCCTTCATCAACTTCGTGGCGGCGTTCGCCGTCGGCAGCACCATGGAAGGTGAAGTGGTGTCCTTCACGTCCCACGGTGCGATGGTCGACGTGCCGCTGCCCGTCGGCGGGGTGTTGCACTGCTACATCCCCCTCACTGCGATGGGCACGCCCGCGCCGACCAAGGCGCGCCAGGTCCTCAAGAAGGGTCAGGTTCGCCCGTTCCTGCTCGCCGGTCTCGATCCGCCGCGCCGGGTGGCCGAGCTGGCCCTGCCCGAAGCTGTCGCCGGGGCCCCTTCTGACCAGGTGTCCGAAGGGACTGCTGCTGGAGCTGTTGGCGAAGCGTCGGCGGGGAAGAGGCCGATCGGAGCAAAGGGGGTCGTGGAGACGCCATCCGTAGAGAGGCCGGCGCGTCCGAGGAAAGAAGTTGCGGAAGCAGCGAAGTCGAACGCCGCGAAGCGGACCAGACCGGCTTCCGAGAAGGCGGCTCATCTCGAGAAGGCCGCCACACCCAAGAGGTCGGCGTCGATGAAGAAGGCTTCGGCCAAGGCCACGGCACCCGACACTGACGGGAGTGCGTCTCCGGCGAAGAAGAAGGCCGGGGCGAAGTCATCGTCGACCGCCAAGACCCCCGCCAAATCGACTCCGGCCAAGAAGGCGACCGAACGATCGACCCCGACCAAGAAGGCGGTTGAGCGATCAACCCCGGCCAAGAAGGCGGTTGAGCGATCGACCTCGGCCAAGAAGGCGACCGGCCGATCGGGCGCGGCCAAGAAATCTCAGCCGGCCAAAACATCGTCAACCGCCAAGACCCCCGCCAAATCAACCCCGGCCAAGAAGGCGACCAGCCGATCGGGCGCGGCCAAGAAATCTCAGCCGGCGAAGACATCGTCAACCGCCAGCCCGGCCAAGAAGGCGGTTGAGCGATCAACCCCGGCCAAGAAGGCGGCCAAGAAAGCGGTCCGCAATGCTGAGTAACTTCCGCTGATGACGGACATGCCCCGTCCGGCGGACGTGCTCCCGCACCGGCCCCCCTTTCTCTTCGTGACCGAGGTTCAGGCGGTTGAGCCCGGCGTATCCGCTCGTGGCACATGGAAGCTCGGTGACGAGTCGTTCTTCCTCGGCCACTTCCCCGGCCGTCCGACGTTGCCGGGCGTGCTCATGGTGGAGTCGCTGGCGCAACTGGGCGGCATCGCCGTTCTGCTCGACGACCGCTACGCCGGCAAATTGCCGCTCTTCGGTGGAATCGAGCGCGCTCGCTTCCGGCGCCAGGTGGTCCCGGGCGAGACACTGGAGCTCGAGGTCTCAATGGACAAGCTCTCGGCCAGGGCCGGGAAGGGGCGTGGTGTCGCTTCTGTCGGCGGGCAGGTCGCATGCGAGGCCGAATTGCTGTTCGTGATCGTCGATGGGGGAGTGGGCTGATGCGCCTTGCCACATGGAACGTCAACTCGCTGGGAGCTCGGATGCCTCGGGTCACCGAGTGGTTGGAGTCCAACCGACCCGATGTCCTCTGCATGCAGGAGACGAAGCTGGCAGACGACAAGTACCCGGTGAACGAGTTCGCGGAGCTCGGGTACGAGTCGGCGCACCATGGAGATGGACGCTGGAACGGGGTCGCCATCCTGAGCAGAGTGGGATTATCTGACGTCACCCGGGGGTTCGGCGCGGATCAGGACGAGCACGGTTCTCGCCTCGTGTCCGCCGAGTGCGGTGGAGTGCGCGTTTTCTCTGTGTATGTCCCGAACGGCCGCGCCTTGGACAACGAGTTCTACGTCGTGAAACTGGAATGGCTGGCTCAGCTTCGAAAGACCCTTGACGAAACCTGCCCCCCCGGCTCGTCGATTGCTGTATGTGGGGACTTCAACGTCGCTCCTGGCGACGAGGACGTCTGGGACCCGGCCGCGTACGTCGGAGCCACCCATGTCAGCGAGCCCGAGCGTGCCGCCCTACGCAACGTCGAGGCGTGGGGACTGACCGACTTATTCCCTCGCTTCAACGATCCCGGTACCTTCACCTGGTGGGACTACCGCGCCGGCGACTTTCATGAGGGCCGCGGAATGCGAATAGACCTTGTGCTTGTCGGCGCCGACCTTGCCGGACGCGCCACAGCCGCCTTCCGGGACCGTGACGCCCGCAAGGGAAAGAAGCCTTCGGACCACGCCCCGGTGGTGGTCGATTTCGCCGAAGCCTGAGGTCCATGCCCGTTGCCCGGTCGCGCGGCCGTATTTGACCCGGTTCGACGGCTTGGCTGTACGGGTCTCGCTATCGGCTTAGGAATGGAACCTCGAGAGCCAGCGACGAAGTCTCCACGAGGAGCTCAAACGTCAGGGCGGTGACCTGGGTCCAGGATCGTCCCGAATGACTAAGCGCGCAACGCGCCCCGGGGCCGACCGTTCCGTCCCCGATGGCCGTCACCGCCAAGCCCAGAAGCACCGAGAGCCTCGATGCCGGTGCCGGCGTCGGTGCCGGTGCCGATGCCGGTGTCGGTGTCGGTGCCGGTGCCGGTGCGCTCTCCAACGCCGAGCTGGCTCGCTTGAACGACACCGGGCTCTTGGCCGAGCTGGCCCACACAGCTCGGGCCAAAGAGGCCCTCTCTGGGCGCGAGGCCCAGCTCGGGGGCGAGATCGCCCGGCGCCAGGCCTTCCGGGCCCTCGGAGCCACCTCGTTCGAGGCGTATCTGTGCGGGCACCTCGGGCGCTCTAGCGCCTCGGCGCGTGCGCTCGGCCACGTGGCCGAACGCCTCTTCGATCTGCCCGCGCTCCAAGGTGCGCTCTCGGCGGGCGAGTTGAGCTTCGACCAGGTGCGCTGCGTGGTCGACGTGGCCCGCCCCGAGTCCGACGCCGAGTGGGTGGCTCGGGCCAAGGGTCTTTGCGTGCGTGACCTGGCCGAGCTGGTCCGCCGGGCCAGAGCAGAAGAAGAGGCCGACCATGACGACGAGGAGACGGGCGGGGAAAAGGGCGGGGAGAACGGCGAGCGAGAAGGGCGGTTCTGCTGAGGCCCGAGGACGGGGCCGGCTCGCCTCGGCCCGAGACGGGGCCGGTCGTGCCCCGGGGCGCCGCCACGGGCCCGAGCGCCCGACGCTGCGCTGCAACGACACCACGCTGACCATGACGGCCCAGCTGCCCGTGGCCGACTACGTCGAGCTCAAGGGCACGCTCGAGGCCATGGCGGCGACGATCGGCGGGCGCGAGAGCGAGCTCGGCCACGACGAGCGCATGGGGCTGGCCCTGCTCAGCCTGGCCCGGCGCGGCCCGAGCCAGGGCGGCGGCGCTGCCCCGGGCCGGGTCCTCGTGGCCCACGTGGGCCTCGTCGCCCTGCTCGAGCACCACCACCGCCTGCGCGCCGAGCTCGAACGCGCCGGGCTGATCAGCGCCGAGGTGCTCGAGCGCCTGGCCTGTGACGCCGACCGTGATGGTCGCCCTCGACGACGAGGCCGGGCACACGATGTACGAGGGCCGGGCCCAGCGCTTCCCGAGCGACACCCAGCGCCGAGAGCTCTGGCGCCGCGACCGGCACTGTCGCTTCCCGGGCTGTAGCCACGCACCTACACCAACGTCCACCACATCGAGGCGTGGCGCCCGAGCGGGCGCACCGACCTCGACAATCTGGTCACGCTGTGTCGGCACCACCACCACGAGATCCACTCCAAGCGCTGGTCCATGCGCGGCAACGCCAACGTCGAGCTCACCTTCGTCGCCCCGAACGGCGTCACCATGACCTCGCGCCCCTCGCCGCTGTGGCGCAGCGTCGTCGACACCGAACTGAGGCTGCGCTGGTCCGAGCACACGGCGGCCGGGGCCGAAAAGACGAACCGGCCAAGCCGGATCGCGCTGGGCGCCGGCCGCGCCGGCCAGCCTCTACCGCGCCGGCCAACCGCTACCGCGCCGGTTCGGCAACGGGAGGACCAGGGATCAGTCGGTCACGCCTCTGCCATGCGCCGTCCACGGCGCCAGCGTCGCCGCGAACCGAAGAGGAACGACGATCAGGTCACCGTATCGTGGTGCGCGCCGATGAGTACGACCGCGATGACCGCCGGCACGTCGCCCGCGTTGGACCACCGGTGGCGTGTCCCGTTCTGCACATAGGTGTCGCCCGGATGCAGCTGGATTGAGACCCCGTCGTCGAGTTCAAGCGTGGCGTGCCCAGACAGCACGACCCCATAGTCGACCGTTGCGGTCGTGTGCATGCCCGGGTGGTCTGGCTCGACATACTCGACCAAACCAGGCAGCTTCTGTTCGAACTCCTCGAGTGCGGCGCCGAGGTCGAGATCGGACGGGATGGTTGGTCCTTCGGTTGGCGGGATGCTGAAGAACACGAACCTGGAGCCACTCAGCGGGGGGAAGTACCGCCCCGTATCCGGCCTTGAGCCGTCGTCTGGGAAGTGCCCAGGCGTGTCTGAACCCCACAACAGGTGGAAATCCATTCCTGGCAGCAGGGCAAGCGACACCGGAGCTACGACCTCGTCACTGACGAAGACCGCCTTTCCGTCGGCCCCATGCCCTGTTACGACCCGTCGTGCGCCCATAGCCCTCGGCCCTCCCGTCTTCATCGACTTGTCGCCGGCGCGGCAGGTCGGCCGAACCGCGTATGCGCGACCCGGAACCCGACGAAGGTACCGCTTGAGGATGCATCGCCCCGTACGGACCCGCTGGCATGGTCGACGGGATCACCTCCGCCCAGCAGGCGGGTCAGAGCTGGCGACTCGCCGCCCCCGCTCCGTTCGTGATACCGCGACCGCTATGGGAGGGGTGGACGAGACCGAGGGAATCTCGACTCAGGCCAGCGGCACCTCAATCAGGTTCGGGCCCGGCGACGCGTACGCCGTGTCGAGTGCGTCACAGAGGTCGAGTGCATTCTCAACCCTGCGTGCCGGAATTCCCATCCCTCGCGCCAAGTCGCAGAAGTCGAGGTCCGGGTCCGAAAGGTCGAGCAGCCGTCGCGCTCGCGGACCGCCGGCGTCGGCGCCCACCCGGTGAAGCTCGATGTTCAAGATGGCATAGCTCCGGTTCGAGAGGACCACGGTCGTCACGTTCAGTGCCTCGCGGGCCTGGGTCCAGAGCGCCTGCAGGGTGTACATCGCGCTCCCGTCGGCCTGCAGACACAGCACGGGCCGGTCCGGTGTGCCGACGGCGGCGCCAGTGGCCATCGGCAATCCGAGACCGATCGCCCCGCCGGTGAGGGTGAGCCAATCGTGCCGCGGACAGCCGGCGGTCGCGGCGGCCACGAAGAGGCCGGAAGTGTTTCCCTCATCGACGACGACTGCACCCTCAGGAAGGGTGGCTCCGACCGCGGCTGCGAGCGTCTCCGTATTGAGTTCGCCCCGTGGTCGCTCGGGACGGCTGGCCTTCACCGGCAGCGCCGCATCAGGCGGAGCATCGAGCGCGTCGGCCAGAGACTCGAGTGCGGCAGTTGCATCTTCGCCGGGACGGGCGAGCGCGTGGACGGTACAGCCCTCGGGGACCAGATCGCTCGCCTTCCCCGGATAGGCGAAGAAGGAGACAGGCGATGCCGCGTCCACCAGCACCAGATGCCGTACGTCCTCGAGTTCGGCCTGCGCCATCTCGGCGAAGTATCCGAGTCGCTCGACCGCCGGGATCCCCGCTCCACGCTCGAGATTCGCGGGGAAGGTCTCAGCGAGCAGGGCCGCTCCCGAGCAGACCGCCACGCGGCTCGCAGCCTCCAGTCCACGCGCCCGCAAGGCGGTACCACCCAAGAACAATGCCGCCTTCTCACCGGATCGGAGCGCTTTGGCCACGTCGTCCACCGCGTCCTGCGGCACTGGATAGGCACTTCTCGGCGCCCGGGGCGTGGCGGGTCCCCGAGCTGACTCGGACCACGAAGCATCCGCGGGAAGGACGAGGGTGGCGACACACCCGGGCGGACCGAATGCCGCGGCCACTGCCTCGGCCGTATCGGCCGCGACGTCGTCAGGTCTCGTCGTCCGGCGGTACCAGCCCGACACGGTACGAGCGACCGAGGCGATGTCGGATTCGAGCGGCGCGTCATATTGGCTGTGGTACGTGGCGTGGTCGCCGACCACGTTCACCACCGGAGTGCGGGCCCGACGCGCGTTGTGGAGGTTGGCCAGACCGTTCCCCAGTCCCGGTCCGAGGTGCAGCAGCGTCGCGGCAGGCCGTCCAGTCACGCGGGCGTATCCGTCGGCCGCTCCCGTGGCCACGCCCTCGAAGAGACAGAGCACGGCTCGCATGGCGGGAACGTCGTCGAGGGCGGCGACGAAATGCATCTCCGAAGTGCCGGGGTTGGCGAAGCACACGTCGACACCCGAGTCGACCAGGGTCGAGAGCATGGCTCGGGCGCCGTTCATGAGCGCACCGCGCCGGGTAGCTCCGCCGGTCCCGGCATCCGGCCGGGGCCGAGGATGCCGCGGGGATCGAAAGCCTCTTTGATGGAGCGCATCAGGGTCAGCAGCGCAGGATCGACCGTCTCCACGAAGTACGACATCTTCGCCGTTCCGATCCCGTGCTCGCCGGAGATGGCACCCCCCGCCTCGATTGCGGTCCGGAAGATCTCGCGGTTCAGGTTCTGGCGTTTCTCGGCGTCGGGTTGGAACACCGCCAGGTGGACGTTGCCGTCACCGACATGTCCGCACCCAGTCACGAAAGAGCCATGCGACTCCGCCAGCTCGGATACCGCCGCGAGGTAGTCGGGAATGGCCGCCCGAGGGATCACGGCGTCGATGATGTCGTCCGCCCCGGATGCCTTGGTCACGAAGAACAAGCGCTCCCGGGCCGTGATGAGCGACGAGCCGGCGTGCGGAGGGAGCACGTAGACGTCGAGGGCGCCCAGGTCCCCGAGCAGTGTCCCGAGCTGCTCGACGTCCTCGTCGAGGCGGGCCGCCGAGGATTGCTCCAGGACGACGACCAGATAGGCCAGCGCCGCCTGCTGCACCGACTCGGGAATCCCCAGATCGAGCCCGGCGGCCCGGGTGATGCTGCTCATCACGAGCGCGTCCGCGTACTCGAGGATGGTCGGATCGACCCCGCTGGCAACGATCCGCGGCACGGCCTTCGTCACCTCGGTCAGCGTGGCGAACGGCACCAATACGGTGGCGGCCTCGGTCAGGCGTGGCTGCACCTTCACGGTGACCTCGGTCGTGACGGCCAGCGTTCCCTCCGAGCCGATCAACAGCTGGGTCAGGTCGTAGCCGTTCGACGACTTGACGAACTTCCCACCGGTTCGCAGCACGGTCCCGTCAACCAGAACCACTTCGAGTCCCAACACGTGGTGGCGCGTCACCCCGTAGCGCACCGCGCGCATGCCTCCAGCGTTTGTCCCGACGTTGCCTCCGAGCGACGCGGTCTGTTCGCCGGGCGAGACCGGGTAAACGAGTCCCAACGGAGTCAGTTCGGCGTTCAGCTGTTCCAGCGTGACGCCGGGCTCGACCACGGCAACTTGATTGTCGGCGTCGATCTCGCGGATCCGGTTCATCCGGTCGAACGCCAGCAGGATCCCGCCTGCTACCGGCCTGGCGGCCCCGGACAACCCGGTGCCGCTGCCTCGGACCACCACGGGAACGCCGTGTTCGGACGCAACCCGGAGCACCTCGGCCACTTCACCGGTCGACCCGGGGAGCACCACCGTGAGCGGGGCGATGGGTTCGAGGCCGAGCGTCTCGTCATGGGTGTAGTCGGTGTGGACCGCTTCTCCCGTCAGCACATGCGTCTCGCCGACTGCCTTGCCCAGCTGCTCCAAGAGCTCCGACGTGTCCACGGCCATCCCCACCACCCGGGTTCTCGAACGGGTGGCCCCGACCTTATCGGTCCTGCCCGTCGGCCTCCGCGCCCTCGTCGAGGCGCCGGCGCAGCTCGGCCACCCGAGCGGGCACCTCGGCCGCCGCCGTCGGCGCCGCTTCCTTCACGAGCCGGGCGATCGTCCGCTCAATCGGCTCGAGCCACGGGCTCGGCCCGCGAGTCACCCCGTCGGCGCTCTCGAACCAGCTGCACCACAGCTCTTCTTCGGCGCGGGTGAGGGCAACGTAGAGCAGGCGGCGCTCCTCTTCGACGCCGGCCGGGGTCAGCGCGGAGCCGATCGGCATGAGACCGACGTCGAGTCCGAGGACGATGACGGTTGGCCACTGCAGACCCTTGGCACGGTGGAAGGTGCTCAACACCACGGCGTCACCCGGCAGCTCACCCGGCAGCTCACCGGGCTGCGGAAGATCGTCCCGCCTGCCGTCACGCAGGTCGCTGGCCGGACCCAGGTCGGAGCCGGCGATCGCGCTGGGCACCCGTGCCGCATCCATGGCCGTCTGCACCGTGGCCAGTTGCGCGTTGGTACGGGTCAGCACGGCTATCGACGACCAACGTCGGCCCGGGGCCCGCGACATCTTGGCCCGTCTCGCAGCCCATGCCGCCTCCTCGTCGTCGTCGGCGTGTTGCACCACGGCGGGCACGGGTCCGTCGACACGCGTCGTGGCCGGAGCCACCACCTCACCCCCGTGGGCTCCGTCCTGGAGCACCGCGGTCGCCACCGCCACGATCTGGGGGGTGCATCGGTGGTTCTCGTCGAGGCGGATGACCACCGTGCCGCGCAACAGGTCCGGCAGGTTCCGGAGCAACGCCGGGTCGGCACCGTTGAACGCGTAGACGGACTGGTTCGGGTCACCGACGACGAAGAGGTCCGGCTCGTCGCCGAGCAGAGCGGTGAGGAGGCGGAACTGCGCCGGGTTCACGTCCTGCATCTCGTCGACGAAGAGGTGCCGGGTCCGCCAGCGCACGCCGTCGGCGAACCCGGAGTCGCCGGCCAGGGCGTCGGCACAGGCCACGATCAGGTCGTCGAAGTCGAGCAGACGCCGCCGCGACCGCTCCGCCTCGTATCGGGCGTAGGCCTCCGCGACCTGCTCGGGTCTGATGCCACTCCGCCTCCGGTGCCGCCTGGCCTCGGCTTCGTAGTCCGCCGGGGCGACGAGCCGCGCCTTGGCCCAGCCGATCTCTCCGTCGAGCGCGCGGGTGCGACGGGCGTCGCCGGTCGTCGTGTCGGCCAGCAGCCGCCGCCGGTCCGGCAGGAGCTGGGGGAGGGGCCGCCCACGCAGCTCGCGGTGCTCGCGCAGCAGGCCGAGCGCCGTTCGGTGGAAGGTTCCCGCCTTGACACCGGGTACGCCCAGCGACCACAGACGGGTGCGAAGCTCTTCTGCGGCCTTGCGGCTGAAGGTGGTGACGAGGGTGCGATCGGCATCGATCGACCCGTCTCGCGCCCGTCGGGCCACCCGCAACGTGAGAACCCGCGTCTTGCCCGCCCCCGCCCCGGCGACGACGCAAAGAAGGCGTTCGTCGGACTCGATGGCTTCGCGCTGCGCCGGGGTCAGCCGGCCGGCACCCGGGAGGGCCTCCCAGGCCTCCCCGTCGAGCGTGGTGGCCACACCCGCAGGGTACCGAAGGGGTGCGCGGCCGGCACGCTCGATGCCCAACACCATGGGCCGCGCCGCCTCCAGCCGCCGCCCGAGTCCACCCAGACCAGTCGAAACGGACCAGTCGAAACGGACCAGTCGAGACGGATCGCGATGACGGTATCGTCACGCTCGCCGGGGGAGGCGCCGGTCGAAAGCGAGGCTCGCACGGAGGAGGGCGACGGTGTCCGATAGGGAGTGCGAAGTCGTCGTGGTCGGTGCCGGATTCGCCGGCCTCGCCGCCGCCCGCCAGCTGGCGCGGGCCGGCATCGACGTCATTGTGATGGAGGCCCGCCACCGCGTCGGCGGGAGGTCGTTCACCGACGTCACGGAGGCCGGCTTCACCATCGACAGGGGCGGCCAGTGGATCGGCCCGAACCAGAACCACCTGGCCGCACTGGCCGAAGAGCTCCAGGTCGCGACGTTCCCCACCTATACCGCCGGCCAAGGCATCGAACTGCGTGACGGCCGGCGCACGCCCTACGTGGGGATGATCCCGACATCGGACCGCCATGGCGCGGCCGAGGGGATCGCCTGCATGCTCGAATCTGGATCTCGCCGCCCTCGACGTCCCGCTCCACGATCCCTGGGATGCTCCGAACGCCGCCGCGCTCGACGGCTGCACACTCGCCAGTTGGTTCGACGCCAATTTGGAGTCGACGTCGGCCCGCGCCGTCATCGAGGTCGCCGTCAAGGCCATCTTCGGCGCCGGATCGGGCGAGCTCTCGCTCCTGTTCGCGCTCTTCTACCTGCACGCAGGCGGCGGCCTGACCAACCTCGCACGAACCACCGGCGGAGCGCAGGAGGCGAGATTCGTCGGCGGGTCCCAGCAGCTGGCCGACGGCATGGCGGCGGAGCTGGGCGACCGCGTCCTCCTCGGCGCACCCGTCGACGCCGTCGCTCATTTCGCCCGACCGCGTCGTCATGACGGCACGCCTCGTGCCCCCGCCGGCCGACCCCGCAGACCCGTCAGCTCCGCATCGGCCGATCCGTGTCTCGGCTCGGCGCGCCGTGCTCGCCATGCCGCCCGTGCTCAGCGCTCGCCTCACCTACACGCCGGCACTGCCGGGTCGTCGTGATCAGCTGGCCATGCGGATGCCCATGGGGGCGGTGGTCAAGGTGCACGTCATGTATGACCGCCCGTTCTGGCGCGACGAGGGCCTCAACGGGCAGATCGTCGCCCCCGGCGCGCTCATGGAGAGCACGTTCGACAACTCGCCCGAGGATGCCTCGCACGGCGCCATCGTCGGCTTCATCGCCGCCGACGAGTGCCGCCGCGCCGAGGCCGCCGGGCCCGAGACCCGCCGCGCCGCCGTCCTCGACGACCTCGTGCGTGCCTTCGGAAACGGCGCCCGCCACCCCATCGAGTACGTGGAGCAGCAGTGGTGTGCCGAGCCGTTCACCCGCGGCGGCCCGGTCGCCCTCGGCGCACCCGGCGCCCTCACCGCCCTCGGACCGGCGCTGCGCCAACCCGTAGGCCCGCTCCACTGGGCCGGCACCGAGACGGCCACCGAGTGGTGCGGGTACCTCGATGGTGCGCTCTCGTCCGGACGCCGAGCCGCCGACGAGGTCATGGCGGCCCTGAAGGGAGAGCCGGTTGGCCGGCACTGAGGAGCTGGCCGAGGCCTACGCCGAGTGGCGCACCCGCTCCAACGGCAACCCACGCCTGACCAAGATGGTCAAGGGCTGGGACCGCGTCATCCACTTCGTCACGACCGACACCGATCAGGCCTACACCATGCGCGTCGAGGCGCAGCAACTGTCCGAGCTCGAGGTCGGCCACGTCGGCCAGCCCGATGTCATCGTCACCGGGTCGAGCGAGGACTTCTGCGACATGTTCTGGGGCGATCTCAACCCGTCGGAGAAGTACATGAGCGGCGAGATCACGTTGGCGGGATCGCAAGAGGACGTGATGCGCATCGACGCCATCTCGATGGTCGCCTTCCTCGACACCTGATGGCGACGCTCCGCCGTGCGCTCGGTCTGCGCACCGTGGTCACCACGTCGACCGGTTGGCCTTCGCCGCGCTGGAGTACCTGGCCGCCGCCGGGCTCGTGACGTATGTTTCAGGCGACTCCGCCTACATTCCCATCATCGTGGCGGGAGCCCTCGCGCTCCTGGCGTACGGCTTCTTCGGCGAGCTCAACGGCATGTACCCGACGGCGGCGGCCATTCGGCTCTACATGAAGCGCGCCATGGACGACCGGGCGGCGCTGATCATCACGTTCACCTACATGACGACGATCGTGCTCGTGATCGCCTCGGACGCCTTCATCGTCGGCAGCGCGTTGGCCCATGCGTTCGGCGAGCCGGCGTGGGTGGCGTCCTTCTGGATCGTCGGCTTGCTCGCGGTGGCCGTGATCTGCAACCTGCGGGGCATCACGGTGGCCGGCCTGCTCCAGGACACGGCGACGTCCGTCGTCGTGTTGGCCACGCTGGCCGTAGGGGTGCTGGCTCTGGCTCGCAGCGGCCACGCATCTGCACACGCCGCTGCAACCGCTGCACGGCCACGGCGGGGGTGACTTCCTGGAAGCGATCGCGCTCGGCGTCTTCCTCTACAGCGCGTTCGAGTGGGTGACGACCTCAGCCGAGGAGGTGCGCAAACCCGAGTCGATCCAGCGCGGCATGCTCATCGCCATCGGCGTTCTCTGCGTCGTGTGCTCCGTGGCCACGGTGGCGATGAGCCACACGCTCACCCACACGGAGCTCACCTCGGCCTATCCGCAGCTGTACCTCGGCATCGCCGCGCTCGGCCATTCCGGGCTCTGGGTCATGGCCGCCGTCACCGCCGTCACCGCGCTCAACACCTTCAACGGCGGCTTCATCACGGCCTCGAGGTTCATCTACGGCACCGCACGCGAAGGCTCGTTGCCGCGGCGGTTGGCGTCGCTCAACGATCGCGCCGTGCCGTGGGTGCCGGTCGTGCTGCTCGGTGGCGTCTCTGTCGTCGTGGCGCTGATCGTCGCTCTCACCCGCTCGTGGCAGGTCCTCGTCGCCGTGGGCGCCGCCCTCGAGGCGATGGTCTACGCCGTCGCCGGATTCTGCACGCTGCGTCTGCGCGCCCGACAGCCCCATGCACCGCGGCCGTTCCGGGTGCGCGGCCTGCGTGTGCTCGGTCCGGTCGGCATCGCCGTCTTCGGCCTGCTCGCCGTGACGGCATCGGTCTCGGTACAGAACAGGTTCGACCCTGTACCGCTCGTCATCATCGCGGCCGCCGCCGCGCTCAGTGCGTTCTACGTCCTGCGGGTCCTCCCGGGAATGCGAGAACGCGAGGCGGCTCGCCGTGCCGCCCGACCCCGGCGTCGTCCCGTAAGGCCGGCCGACTGATCAGAGCAGCCGATGGGTGCGAAGCAGGCTGCGACGGGTGTGCCTGGACAACGCCAGGTCCACCAGCTCTTCGATGACGGCGCGGAACGGCATGCCTTCGGCCTCCCAGAGCATGGGGAACATGGAGATCGGGGTGAAGCCGGGCATGGTGTTGACCTCGTTCACCCAGACCTCGTCGTCCTCGGCGAGGAAGAGGTCCACGCGGGCGAGGCCCTCGACCCGCAGGGCCCGGTAGGCGGCAGCCGCCACGCGTCGGGTGTGGTCGAGCTGTCGTGGGGTCAGATCAGTGGGTGCGATCGTCTCGGCCAGCCCGAGGAGGTACTTGTCCTCGTAGTCGTAGAACTCACGGCTGGCGACGATCTCGCCTGCTCTCGAGACGCGCACCTCCTCGTTGCCCATGACCGCCAGCTCCAGCTCACGGCCGGCCACGAACTCCTCGAGGATGACGTGGTCGTCGAACTCGAACGCCGAAAACACGGCGTCGCCGAGTGCTGCGGGATCGGAGACCTTGGCCACCCCGATCGACGAACCGAGGTTGGCCGGCTTGACGAAGAGGGGAAGGCCCAACGCGGCGAGAGCCTCTTCCATGACCTCGAGCGACCAGGCAGACTTCGACACCAGACGCCATGCGGCCACGGGGAGACCGTGGTCGTGGAGCACCGATTTCGCGATGCCCTTGTCCATGCACACAGCCGATGCCAGGACGCCGGAGCCGACGTAGGGAACGCCGAGACCCTCGAGGTGGCCCTGGACGACGCCGTCCTCACCGAACGGTCCGTGCAGGACCGGGAACACGACCGCGCCGGGCACGAGCGCCTCGTCGAGATGCGCCAGCTCGGTGCCGGGGTCTTCGCGGACCAGGTCGTCAGGCGACGGCAAGGCCTCGACGTCCGCCACGTCCCTGACCGATCGCGCGTCCACCCATCGTTTGTCGTGGGTGAGCCCGACGGCCCTCACCGACCAGCCGGCGTCGAGCGACGTGTGGACGATCCGACGCGCCGAGATGCACGAGACCTCGTGCTCGGCCGAGGGCCCTCCGTAGACGACCACCAATTCGCGGGCGGGAGGCATCGACCGAGGCTATCCAACCGTCTCCCGGGATCATGGCGACGTGGGATCATCGATGCGTGCGGTTCACGACGGCCGAGCTCGCCGCCCACCTCGGAGGGACCATGGTCGGTCCCGACGTCGCCGTCGAGGGGGCGAGCATCGACACGAGGTCGGCGAAGCGCGGCCAACTCTTCGTACCCATCGTCGCCGAGCGCGACGGGCACGACTTCATTGCGGCGGCGATCGCGGCCGGTTGCCCGGCCTACCTGACGTCGAGAGACCCCGCCGGTGCCACGGCCGTCGTGGTGGACGACACGGCAGCTGCGCTCATGCGCCTGGGCGAGCTCGCCCGAGGGCGCCTCAGCGGCGGAGTGATCGGCATCACCGGGTCGGTCGGCAAGACGACGACGAAGGACATTCTGGCCAGGTGCCTGGCGTCGACCTTCCCGTCAGCCGCGAGCGCACGGTCGTTCAACAACGAGCTTGGCCTGCCGCTTACCTTGCTCAACGCACCCGAAGGAGTGCAAAAGGTCGTGCTCGAGATGGGCGCGCGCGGCTTCGGCCACATCACACGATTGCTGGGTGTGGCCCGTCCCGAGGTCGGGATCGTGACGAGCGTCGCCCTGGCCCATGTCGAGTACTTCGGCGACCTCGACGGCGTGGCCCGGGCCAAGGGTGAGCTCGTCGCGGGCCTCCCCCCGTCCGGCGTGGCGGTGCTCAATCTCGACGACGTCCACGTGGCGCGCATGGCCGACTTCAGTCCATGCCCGGTGATCGGCTACGCGGTTCGTGCCGACGGGATGAACACCGATCCCCAGGTGTACGCCGAGAACGTTTCGCTCGACCCCGAGTTGCGGCCGGGCTTCCGGTTGGTGACGCCGTGGGGGAA
The DNA here is from genome assembly GCA_963828505.1 of uncultured Acidimicrobiaceae bacterium. GTDB lineage: Bacteria > Actinomycetota > Acidimicrobiia > Acidimicrobiales > RAAP-2 > Bog-473. The sequence goes on along the minus strand of CAWHFM010000021.1, from coordinate 38,268 downwards.
GGCGGACGTGCACCTCTCGCTCCACGGCGTGCAGCAGGTCGGCAACGCTTTGGCTGCTGCGTCGGCCGCGTTGTGGTGCGGCGTGTCCCTCGAGGCGGTCGTCGCCTCACTGGCCGATGTCTCCGCCTCGCCGCTGCGGATGGAGGTCCGGCACCCCACCGGCGGGCCCACCTTGTTGGTCGACTGCTACAACGCCAACCCCGCTTCCGCCGAGGCGGCTCTGAGGTCGTTGGCCGCCCTTCCCGCCACTCGCCGCCTGGCGCTTCTCGGCGTCATGGCCGAGCTCGGCGCGGGCACGGCATCCGAGCACCGCCGCATCGCCTCGGTTGCCTCAGCGTTGGGAATCGAAGTGGTCGGGTACGAGACCGACCTCTACGGGGGCCCGTCCATCGGCGGGATCGACGAGGCGGTGGCGCTGCTGCGCTCAGCCGATTCCACCGCCGCGATACTGGTCAAAGGGAGCAGGGTGGCCCGGCTGGAGGACGTCGTGGGGGCGTTCGAAAGTCAGTTGCCATCGGCGTCGACCAGAACCCGTGAGGAGAGCTCACCGTAGAGGGTCTCGGTACGAGGCGACGGCGAGCTTCCGGGGTCGAGGGCGTCGACGCGCCGCTGGCAATCCAGCCACTCGAGTCGCAGTCGTTCGGCGTCGCCTTCAGCCGCCGCGACCTCCATCGCCGACCGCGAGAGCGCCTCGCTGTAAGGCTCGACGAGCCTCGCCCGCTCGAGTCCACGGCGCGCCAGCTCGAAAAGGCCCGCCGGCGCGGCCAGCCCAGCCAGGGTGCAGGCGGCGTCGACGAGGACCGCAGAGACGCGACCACCATGGCCTTCGGCCTCCCACCAGGCATACCCCGCCAGCGCATGGGCCAGCGGCTCGCTCTCGACGAGTTCGAGCGCAGCCCGTAGGTATGCCATGGCGAGCTCGGGATCGTCGGTGCGCTTCCCCTCATCGACCAGAGCAGCAGCTCGATTCACGTCCACGCTGACGTCGTCGGACACTTGGTAGAGGCCGAGGCGCGTCGCCGCGGGGAACAGCGCCTCGCCGTTGCCGTCCGAACCCATCGCCCGTCTCGCCGCGTCCGCGGTGTTGAACAAGGTCTTCGATGCCGCGTCGGCGTCGGACGAGCCCAGGACACGGGTGCGCAACCGGTCGCTCGTCACGGCATCGGGGTGGTGGAGGGCAAGGTAGGCCACCAGCTCCACGGAGCGCCGGGCCCGGTTCGGCGGGAGCTCTTCGCTCAGGCCGTCGAGGCGCGGCGAGGAGGTGAGCAGTCGCACGTCGACCGTGCCGCGGGAACAGGGCCGAAGGTTCGTGGACCAGCTTCGGCTCGTAGACCGCCGGTGTGGGATCGGGCGACGTCAGCTCGTGGATGGCCCGGGCCGTCTCGACACCGAGGAGTTGGGGGCGGACGACCCTGCCGATGGGATGGATCGTGGCGCCGTGGCGGTCGACCAGCACGGTGAGGTCGCTCGGGGCGACCGGGGTGGTGGTGACGACGGCCGTCGTGCCGCGCCTCCGGGGATCGAGGTCCGAGGGATCTCCGAAGAACACGGCCCGCTCCGCCCGCTCGAACGCGGGGTCGGCGGGGTCGTCGGTCACCAGGACGAGGTCGCACCACGACCACGCCTCCTGGCCGGCTCTGGCGGCCCGGCAGAGCGCGTCGGCCGATTCACCGAGCACGGGAAGGACCTCGCCCGGTTGGAGCGCGACGAGCCAGGTCCCGTCGTCGTCGGTGCCGACGGGGATCGCCACGGGCACCGCCGGATAGAAGGGCTCGACCGCGCCGAGCCTGCCGTGGGGGACGACCCATCGGCTCCCGTCGGCCGATGGGTCGAAGCCCTGCGGTGCGTCGTGGTCGGGCGCAGCCAGGAGGAAGGCGACGCCCTCGGGACCCACACACACGGCCCTGAACTTCTTCGCTGCGGTGTCGAAGTCGTCGACCGCTCGACCGAGCATGCGGTTCGCCGCCTCGAAGGACTCGAGCGCCGGCACGTCCTCGAAGCGCCCCAGCAGCGCGGCGGTGTCCGCCGCATCGTCTGAGGCAGGTCGCCAGGGAGCGCCCGACTGCCGGGCCGCCTCCCGGCGCCGCCTGGCCCGCCTCGCCAGCGCCGCGCACACGAGAGAGCCCAATCCGAGCGTCACCAGCTCGGGCAGTCGATCCTGTCCGTCGCCCAGGATTCCGACGCGAGGCCCACGGGGCGAACGGAGCGAATCAGGCGAACCAGGCGCCAGGCGGAGCTGCCAGCCGGCTCGGATGTGGTCCGGGTCCACGAAGCGCGCACCGTCGGCCATGTCGACCCCGAGATTCAAGGCCGCGACCGAGGTCCAGTCCGCGCCGTCGCCCGAGTGCTCGTCGGCGATAGTCCAGAGGGTCTCGTCCGGTTCGACGAAGTGGATGGATTGTTGCGAGCGGGGGTCGAGCTGGTTCACGGCATACGTCGCGGCAGCGGCGTGCGTGCTCGACGTGGATTCGGCCCCGGCGGGAGAGGTCAGCACCAGGGGTGCGCCGACGCTGGAGAGCGCCAGGATTCCGAGCGCGATCCGAGCGGCCAGGCGCTCCATGAGCGAAGCCCCGATAGGGAGGCCCACGGTGCCGCGCCGCACGTGGACGGCCACGCCCCGCACGAGCTGCGCGCCGCAGAAGGCCCAAGCCACCCAGGCCGCCACGACCAGCGCGCACAGTGCATCCCGGCTCTCAGGACGCCACGAGTGACCCAGACCACCATGCAGCGGGTTGCCCACCACAAGGACGAGGACGGCGGGGACGGCGCCGAACACCAACCCGGCGGCGATGGCGGCGCCCAGCGCGTCGAGCACACGGCGGCGATCGCACCCCCTGACTGGCCTAGCCACCGATCGACCTATCCACCGGCCGGCCCGAACGTGATGGTGTACGTCAGCGAGGTCGACTCGGACGACGGCTCAGTGACCGTGGCGGTGCAATCCCCGGATGCGTCGAGCGACGCCTCCATGCCCGAGGACCCACCGGCGTTGTCGCTCCCGCTCGGGCACGACACCGCCATGGTCAGATACGTGTCACCGGCCCACACGACAGAGATCACCATGGGCCCGCTGCCGGTGAACCCGAACTGGTTCGAGGCTTCGATCGGTGGGTCGAGGTACCCCTGCTCCTGTGTGCTGCCGGCCGGCGCCCCGGGCGCCTGGGCGGGGGCGGTCGTGGTCGTCGTCGTCGGATACTCGATCGGGGCGTTCGACGTTCCCGTCAGCACGGAACCTGAAGCCGGCGGCACCGTCGTTTCGGGTCGCGGAGATGTCGTGGTCGTCGTCGTGGGTCTCGTGGTCGTGCTCGTCGTCGTGGGTCTCGTGGTCGTGCTCGTCGTCGTGGCCGGCGCTCGTGGTCGCGGCATGGCGTGCCTGCCTCCAAGCGAGTGGGGATCGCCGATCGCGGCTGCGGTCAGCGTTCTGTGGCCTGGGCCAGCGGGCTTGCCGCCAGACGTCGCGACGAGGAGCGCCATCAGGGCGAGGGACACGGCGAGGATGACCCACCAGTTGGGGTGGCCCCGGGCCCGATGGGCAGTCGGGTTCGCATCAGGATCGGATCCGCCTCCCGCCACCGCCAAACCATAGGCACGCGTCATCCCGCCTGTGCCGCGGCGAACAGTCGTCGCCGGCCACGGTCGCGGCGGACGTAGAGAGCCCTGCGATCGCGGCCCGTCACGGTCGCCAGCTCGGCGATGGAGTAGCCGAGGACGTGGTGGGCATAGAGGACCTGGACGTCATCGAGATGCATGCCGTCCCGCCGCAGATCGATCAGAGTCTTGGTGAGCTGCTCCAGGCCCGTCTCGCCCGCTGCGGCGGGTTCGTCGGCGTCCTCGGACCCCCATGGCATGATGCGCTCGGAAGCGTCCTTGGTGCGAAAGAGCTGCCGACGCTGACGGCATCTGACGGCGGAGAGCAGGTCGAGGACCGCGAAGGGCCGGTCCTGCCCGGACCACTCCTGGACGACGACCCAGGTTGTCGTGAGCAGCTCGGCAAAAAATTCGGTGGCGTCCTGCCAGTCCCCCCCTTGACCCCATCGCAATTTTCCGGCCACGGTGACCAGGCCAGGGAGAAGAGCCTGGACCAGCATCCGGCTGACGAAGGGGTCGGCACCCGCTTCCCGGAGGAGGACGCGGACGATGTGGGCCGCCTCCTCACGCGGTAGGCGCCCCGAGGCCGCCCGCATGTGGGCGAGCACGTCGAGGGGGGTCGGGCACGGCGCCGGGGCCTCGGGTGACCCGAGCACGAGCCGTTCCAAAAGAGGATCACGCATCGCCACCGACTCCAGGGCACGCACGGCGGCGCGGGTCCGGCCGAGCGAATGCCATTCGGCATCCATCTGCTCGATGAGGGCGACACGGGGCTTCGGGGTGGGAGTGGCCATGCCGGAGGGTGACCCTCACCGCTCCCCCGATCCCTCCCACCAGGGGACGAACGTGAAGAAACCCTCGATTGACCAGGTCGGCGGTAGTGTGCCGCTCCGTGGACATCGACGAGTTCTACGAAGCCGATCCTCGCCGCAGAGCCTCGGCCGAGCTCGAGCTGGGCTCGGAGTGGCTGGACCGGGACGGCGTCCGGCACGAGCTCAACTACGTGGAGGACACCGGGGAGCTCTACGTTCTGCGGGAGCCGTCTCCGCACCTGACCGGGGATCCCTTCGGTGGCCTCCACGTCTCGGCTCCGCCGGGCTATGACCACAAGATGACGGTGCACGTCATCGCCATGGTGCCCGGCAAGGACGACCTGCACCGGATCCTCGAGGGCTGGCAGGAGCACATGACCAGCGGCGACGGTGCCCAGTGGTTGGGCGACCGGCTCCGTGCGGCCGGTGTCGCGGTCGGACCGTCAGGCGAGGTGATCGTCGACGACGGTCCCGACACGCCCGCCTGACGATCTCAGACGGGCGGCTCCAGGTCGAGCATCGTGGCCAGGAGTTGCGTGGCCAGGTTGTTGGTCGCCATGTCGGGCTCCTCTTCCACCACGTTGCGGCCGAAGACCAGGTCGGAGAGCCGGTACATGATCGCGGCGAAGCGGAACCCTGAGAAGACCTCGTAGAAGAAGACGTCCTTCATCGGACGGCCCATCAGCTCCCCGTACCGCTCGACCGTGTCCTCGTGGGATCCGAAGCCCGACGGGCGTGGAACCCCCAACGGCTCGGTGAACTGGCGATCGAAGTAGAGGTACCAGCCCAGATCCATCTCAGGTTGCCCGAGCGAGGCCATCTCCCAGTCGAGCACGGCGGCGCAGCGGAAGTCGTCCCAGATGATGTTGCCGATCCGGCTGTCGCCCCAGCTGAGGACGATCTCGCCCTCCTCGACGGGCTGGTGGTCGACCAGCCACTGCCAGGTCGACTCGATCACCGGCACTTCGACGCCCTTGGTGGCCCAGTCGAGGTAGTCGCGGTAGTAGGACATCTGCTGCTCGATGCCGGGCCGCCCCCGCTTGGGATCGCCCAGCCAGTCGAGCCCGACGCTGCGCCAGTCGGTGCGGTGCACGGCGGCCAGGGCCTCGATCCCGCTCCACCACATGCGCTCCTGCTGCTCGGGCGAGGCCTCGACGACCCAACCTTCGATCGTGTAGGGGATGTTGTCCGGCGGCACTTTGCCCTCGACGTGGTCCATGGTGAAGAAGGGGACGCCCAGGTACTGCGGGTCCTCCTCGTACCAGCCGAGGGTCGGGAGCGGTATGGCTCCGTCGGCCAGGGCCTTCATCACCCGATACTGCGTCGAGAACTGCGCGTCCATGAAGAGGAGATGCTTCGTCGGTGCCACCCGGACCACCAGCCGCCGCTCGTCCCCATCGGAGGAGCGGGTCCGGCACAAGATGGTCTCGTTGGAGAACCCGGTGGACGCCGGTGCCTGGACGTCGAAGACCTGGAGCCGCTGATCGGTCCTCGTGGCCAACCATCGGGTGAGCTCGTCGGCGACCTGGTCGGGGTCACGCTGGTCGATGTCGGGCACGGGTCCGGAATATAGCGAGGCGGAGTCGTGGTGTCCGGATCGATAGGGTCGCCGGCGCATGCTCATCGTGATCGACCTCTCCGACTCCCGGGTCCATCTGAGCGAGCCGGACGACTTCACCCGCTTCTCGGTCCAGGTCGCGGGCGACGGTGACCTCAGGCAGCTCGTCCACATGTCTGGGCTCGGTCGAGTGAGCGATGACGGGTTCCACGTCGCCGTCGATCCGGTCGCCTTGCGCACCCTGGCCGGGACGGCGGCCACCGAAGCGTGGGAGGAGGGCTTCGCCGGGATGTGCGCGTATGCCGCCGGAAAGGGCTGGGTGGAAGCCGACGGGGGCATCCTGGCCCATATCGAGCCCCACCCGGAGCCGGGCTGATCCACCGGCGAGGCGGGCTGATGGGGCACGACGAGGCGGGCTGATCGAGCGGCTGAGACATTCGGGCGTGAACTGTCGCACGCCCGCTACCCTTGAGGCGCGAGGGGCGGACGCCCCGAAGAGCTCCGGGGAGGACGCATGACGATTCGTGACTACGACCGCCTTTTCATCGGCGGTGACTGGGTGGCCCCGGAGGGCACGGGGACGATCGAGGTGATCTCGCCCGCCACCGAGGAGGTCGTGGGCCGGGTCCCCGAGGGGACCGAAGCGGACATCGACAAGGCGGTGGCCACGGCACGCCGGGCCTTCGACCACGGCCCGTGGCCGCGCATGGCGCCGGCCGAGCGGGGCGAGGTACTCAAGGCGGTGGCCGCGCAGATCACGGCCGAGATGGGCGACATGGCCGAGATCATCACGGGGGAGATGGGTTCGCCCATCACGTTCTCGAACCTGGGCCAGGTGCTCGCGCCCACGATGATCTTCAGCTACTACGCCGACCTCGCCACCAGCTACGCCTTCGACGAGGTGCGGGCCGGCATGCTCAACCCGCAGGTGCTCGTGACCAAGGAGCCGGTCGGCGTCGTCGGGGCGATCGCACCGTGGAACGTGCCCCTCTTCATCGCCGCGGCGAAGCTGGCGCCGTCGCTCGCCGCCGGCTGCACCGTCGTCTTCAAGCCTGCTCCGGAGACGCCCTTCGACGCTTTCCGCCTGGCCGAGATCTTCACCGAGGCGGGCCTGCCCAAGGGCGTGCTCTCCGTCGTCCCGGCCGGGCGCGAGGTGAGCGAGCACCTGGTCACCCATGAGGGCGTGGACAAGATCTCGTTCACGGGCTCCGGCGTCGGCGGGAAGCGGATCGGCGGGCTCTGCGGCGAGCGCCTGAAGCGCTGCACGCTCGAGCTCGGTGGGAAGTCGGCCGCGATCATCCTCGACGACGCCGACCTGGCGGCGACCATGCCGCAGCTGCTGCCCAACGCCATCATGAACAACGGGCAGGCGTGCATCGCCCAGACCCGGATCCTCGCTCCCCGGTCGCGCTACAGCGAGGTCGTCGACGCCGTCGTCTCCTCGGTGGCGGCGATGAAGGTCGGCGATCCGATGGACCCGGCCACGGAGGTCGGTCCGGTGGTGGCGGAGCGTCAGCGGGCGCGGATCGAGGGGTATCTCGAGTCGGGACGCGAGCAGGGCGCGACCGTCTCGCTGGGCGGGGGGCGTCCCTCTGGTCCGGAGTTCGCCAAGGGCTGGTACGTGGAGCCGACCGTCTTCTCCGACGTCGACAACAAGATGCGAATCGCGCAGGAGGAGATCTTCGGTCCCGTTCTCGTCGTGATCCCCTACGACGGAGACGACAACGCGGTCGAGATCGCCAACGACTCCAACTACGGTCTGTGCGGCTCGGTCTGGACGGGCGACAACGACCGCGGGCTGGGCGTGGCGCGGCAGGTGCGCACCGGGACCTACATGCTGAACGCGCCGGTGCCCATCGACTTCTCGACGCCCTTCGGCGGCTTCAAGGAGTCGGGCGTCGGCCGGGAGTTCGGACCCGAGGGTCTCGAGGGCTTCCTGGAGATGAAGTCCATCGCCCTTCCGGCGGGGTACACACCAGGGGCCTGACCCCGGAGGGGTCCTCCATAACGGGGGCGAATGTCGTCGCGGCGCATGGTGGTGACCACGTGGCCCATGTGGGTCGTGGGGTTCACCCTGTTCATCGACGGGATGGACCAGTACATCGTCCGGGGGAGCAGCGACCAGATCAAGGCCGCCTTCGGCGTGGGCGACACGGCGATCGGCGTGCTGTTCTCAGCCTTCATCCTGGTCAACGGCATCGTGACGCTGCCGGCCGGATACCTGGCCGACCGCTGGAACCGGACGCGTGCCATGGCGGTGACGATCGTCGCCTGGTCGGTGATCAGCGCACTCGGCGGGCTGGTGCCGACCGCGGCTTTCGGCCTGCTCGTGGTGGTGCGGGCGTCGCTGGGCTTCGGCCAGGCCGTGACCGACCCGTCGGGCTCGAGCGTGATCGCCGACTACTACGGGACGGAGCGGCGCGGCCGCGCCTTCTCCATTCAGCAGTGCCTGAGCTACGTCGGGCTGGGGATGGGCCTCGCCATCGGTGGCGCCATCGGGCCCTTGTTCGACGGTCGTGGCTGGCGGGTGGCCTTCTTCGTCTCGCTCTTCCCGGGGCTCGTGGTCGCCTATCTGTGCTGGCGGCTGCCCGAGCCGAGCCGGGGGACGGCGGACCGGGCGCACGTGACCCACAGCGACGAGATGGAGCTGGCCGATGGGGACGGCCCGCCGCTCTTCCCGCACGGCTTCGGCCACTTCCTGGGCGACATGGTCGACGGTCTGCGACGGGACGTGGGGACGATCCTGCGCATTCCGACCATGCGCTACGCGCTGGTGGGTGTATCGACCGTCGGCTTCGTCGTGACCGCGGTGGCGACCTGGATGCCGACCTTCTACCAGAACCAGCTCCACCTCTCGCAGCAGGCCTCCAACGGCGCCTTCGGCGCGCTCGCCGTCCTCGGCGGGATCCCGGGGACGATCATCGGCGGGCGCATCGCCGACCGATGGGTGAACCGCGTCCTGGGCGCCAGAGTCGTGATCCCGGCGGTCTTGATCATGATCAGTGCGGCCCTCTTCATGGTGTCGTTCGTGCCGATGCCCTTCGCCCTCGTGTTCATGGTGCAGCTACTCGGCTTCCTCGCCGCCACGGCCTGCGTGCCTGCGCTGCGTGCCGGCCTCTCCGATGCGGCCCCGGCCCAGGTGCGCGGGGCCGGATTCGGAGCGTTCAACCTCGCCTCCGTCGTCTTCGGCGCGGCGGCGGCACCGATCGTCACGTCCGCCATCGCCGCCCAATTCGGTGACGACTACCGCACTGCCTTCCTCCTCATCCTGCCGATCGCCTTCCTGGGGGCGTGGTGCCTGATGCTGGCCCGGACCCATATCGAGGAGGATGCGTCAAAGGTGTTCGAGGCGGTCGTGCTCGCGATGGCCGCACAACAGGCCCAGGATGAGTCCCATGAGGCTGCGGATGCCCGCTCGGGCGATCAGCTCCCCGATGGCGATGGCGACACATAGCCCGACAGCGGCGCTCCGTTGCCCTTGACGTCGGCGTCGGCCTGCTGTTGCCCCACCTCGACCAGGCTGAAACCGGTCCGGTCGCCGTCTCCGTTGACGACGTCGGGAGCGTCGGGGCGACCGGTGGCCGACGTGACCACCGCGACGTGGACCGCCGTGTCCGATGCCGTGTCGAGCCCGTAGACGGCGACGTCGCCCGGCCGGGGGAGGTAGAGGGAACCGGCGGGGTGCCACGTTCCGTGGTCGACGCCCCAGACGTAGAAGCTCGCCGAGGCGGCATTGAGGTAGCCCGGCGCCAGCTGGTAGTCCACCAGCGCACCGGCCTGCTCCCACACCCAGGCAGCGAAGTCCGCACACCACTCCTCGTCGAGGTTGCCGTTGCCGCAATCGTCGGTTCCGGCGTTCCAGTAGGCGCTGTACCGGTTGCAGTAGGTGTCCGGCGGATCCGTGCGGTAGCCGACCTGGCTCTCGGCGACGGCCACGATCCGGGCTCGGAGCGGGCTGAGATCCGGCCCGCTCTCAGCCATGTGGACGGCCACCAAGGCAACGGCGGCCGCCAGGAGCAGCACGACGGCCGCCACCACACGCCGGTGGCGCACCCGGCGTGTGGTCCGCCCGGCGGGAAACTCCGGGATCGGGCGGGTCGCGTTCAAGGAGCGCTCAAAGCAGCGACCTCCGGTGGGCCGCCGCCGTCTGCGACAATGACGGACTCCCGGGAGGGCGCGTGTCGAGGCGCCGGCCCGCGCCGAATTCCCCAAGGGGGTGGGACGCCGTGCAGGACGACGAGAGCGAGGCCTCGCATCGCCGGCTCGCATACCTGCCCGCGCTGGACGGCGTGCGCGCCTTCGCCGTGCTGGCGGTGATGATGTTCCACGGCGGGTTCTCGTTCTTCACCGGCGGCTTCATGGGGGTGGACGTCTTCTTCGTCCTCTCTGGCTTCCTTATCACGTCGCTGCTGGTCGGAGAGTGGCGGCAGTCGCTGACGATCAGGCTGGGCGCGTTCTGGGGCCGCCGGGCGCGCCGGCTGTTGCCGGCGCTGCTGCTGATGCTGTTGTTCGTGGCGTTCTTCGCCTCGGTAATTGTGCCGAAGGGTACCTACGGCGCGCTCCGGCTCGACACGCTCTCCACCCTGCTCTACGTGAGCAACTGGCACTTCATCCTCGTCGGGTCCAACTACTTCAACGAGACGTCGGCCGCATCGCCGCTGATCCACACCTGGTCGCTCGCGGTGGAGGAGCAGTTCTACCTGATTTGGCCACTCGTCGTCCTCGGACTCCTGCGCCTGACCCGGCGCTTGGAGCCGCTCTTCTTGCTGAGTTGCGCCGCCGCGATCGCCTCGGCCACCTGGATGTACGTGTTGTCGCGGCATGCAGTGTCGATCAACCGGGTGTACCTGGGAACGGACACCCGCTCGCAATGCCTCTTCATCGGCTGCGCGCTGGCCGTCGGCCTCGTGCTGCTCACTCAGCGCGGCCACTCCGCCGGTCGCCTGGCCCAGGGCGAGCTGTGGCGGCCCGCCAGCACTCAGGGCCGCTTGCTTTGTGCCGTGGCCGGAATCGTCGGCGCGTTGGTCGCGCTCATCATGTGGTCCGTCATCGACTCCACCACGTCCTTCCCGTACTCCGGGGGTTTCTTCCTCATCGGAATCGCCACGGCCGGCGTCATCGTCTCCGCTGTCGGCGCGCCACGGAGCCTTGTTCCCCGCTTCTTGTCACTGACCCCCATCCGCTACGTGGGCCAGATCTCCTACGGGCTCTACATCTGGCACTGGCCGCTCTTCCTCTGGGTCGATCACGCCCGCACCGGCCTCTCCGGCACGCCGCTCTTCCTGCTGCGCCTGCTTGTCACCTTCGTCGTGTCCGTCGCCTCCTTCCACCTGGTGGAGCGCCCGATCCGTCGCGGGACCTTCGTGCGCCAGTGGCGGGCCTGGGTGGCCGTGCCGTCGGCGGTGGTGGTGGTCCTGGTGGCCACGGTGGCGGCCACCACCGGTACCACGGCAGTGGCCAGCACCACGTATCCGGGGTCGATCGGGACGGGTCTGTCGTCGTCCACGCGGACCACGAGCCCGACCACGGTCCCGACCCCGGGGACAGCGGCGCGGGGGCACCAGCCGCCGGTTCGGGTGTTGCTTTTCGGCGACTCGGTGGCGCTCACCCTCGGGATCGGGCTCGGCGGACCCGCGGTGGAAGCCAAGTACGGCTACCTGCTCGCGGACAAGGGGATCCTCGGCTGCGGCGTGGTGATGGGACCGGCGGTCGAGTTGCAAGGAGGGCGAGGCCTGACCCAGTCGGCATGCGACGGGGCGCCTGTGGCCCCGAATACGCCTCTGTCCAAGCAGCCGTGGCCGGTCCAGTGGACGGCCGCGATGGATTACGTCAAGCCGAACGTCGTGGCGCTACTGGCCGGTCGCTGGGAGGTGGTGGACCGCGAGTACCACGGCACGTGGACCAATATTTTGAACCCGAAGTTCGCCGCGTACGTGAAGAGCCAGTTGGAGTACGCGTCGCACCTGGTGACGAGCACCGGTGCGCGCCTCGTCTTCTTCACTGCGCCGTGCACGGACGAGGGCGAGCAACCTGACGGGGCTACGTGGCCCGAGGACAACCCGGCCCGGCTCGCCGTGTACAACCGGTTGGTGCGTGAGGTCGCAGCAGCGCACCGGAAGACGGACTCGGTGGTGGACCTGTATCGGGCCGTCTGTCCCCACCACGCGTTCACCAGCACCATCCACGGTGTGGTCGTCCGCCGTACCGACGGCGTCCACTTCACCGATGTTGCGGGCGCGGCGCTGGCCGGCCAGCTGATGCCCCCGATCGTGGCGGCAGGCCGGGCGCAGATGGCCGAGACGACGACGCCTCCCACGGTCGTGCCGTTATCAGGGTCCGGGACCGGGTGACCGCGGGTTGACGTTGGGTGACTGCGGGTTGACGTTGACCTGCGTGTCGGCAGTGAGGCACTGGGCCCGCAGGGAGGGGACCAGGTGGCGTTCGTCGACGGTGGCACCTTCGCTGATGGTGGTCATCAGGGCGTTCCAGCTGCCGTCGGCCGAGTTGGCGGCGGCGGCGAGCGGGAGAGCGATCCGGAGCTCCTGGTCCGCCTCTTTCTGCAGCAGGGCAACGGTCGCCGCCGGCGTTCCCTCCCGGATGGACTTCACGTAGTCCTGCACGGAGAGGTGGACGTGGACACAGGCCTGTTGGGCCAGGGCCTGGCCGCTCTGGCCACCGCAGGCGCTGATGAGCCCGGCCGAGGCGGCGATGCTCAGTGCCGCCGCCCCCAGGACCCGACGTCGGCCGGGGCGGCGGGCCAGGTCCACCTCAGGCCAGCCACGCTTCCGCCGACTCGAGCAGGAAGCGGCTGACCGCGAGCGCGCGGTCGAAGACCTCGCAGAGCAGCTCCTCGCCTCCCAGGACCCGGGCCAAGGACACCGGGTGGCGGGCCACGATGCTGAGCCGCCGCTCCGATCCGTCCGTCGCGCTGGCGAAGGAGTCGATGGCTGAGACCTCGAGGGGCAACTCGATCCCACCGACCCCGGCCAGGTCGATGGCGAGGCGCAGCAGGTCGGGACCGCTCGGCAGCGGGGGAAGAGCCCAGGTGAAGGTGAGGGGGAAGTGGAACTCGTCGGGCGGCTCTTCGTCCTCGGAGAGCAGTACGACGGCATCCTCGAAGGAGAGCAGGACGCGCGGGTCGACGTCGAGGGCGAGATGCAGGTCGAGCGGCCCGCCGCAGCCTTCCTCGGGATGCAGGTCGACCTCCCACACCTGGCGGAGGGAGTAGGTCTCCACGAAATGGCGCTCGTCGTGAACGTGGAAGCCATGGTCGACGGAGTGGTCCTTGAGGTCGGCGACATAGCCGGCGACGTCGATTGCTGCCACAGACGGGGGAGCCTAACGGTCCCGGGGCGGGGGTAGGGTGCGGAACCCGTGGACGAGGAAAAGCTGCTGGGAGTGCTCGACGACGCGGCCGGCGCCGTGCGGCTCGCGCTGGACGGGTTGGAGGACTGGGGTCCGGCAGGGACGCGGCCTGGCCAGTACCGTCTGGACCTGGCTGCCGACGCCGCGGCGCTTCCGGTTCTCCACGGCGCCGGACTCGCAGTCCTCTCCGAAGAGTCGGGCGAGACGGGGGACCGGGCGTCGGGACTCCTGGCGGTGATCGACCCCGTCGACGGCTCGACGAACGCGCACCGTGGTATCCCTTACTACTCGACCAGCATCTGCGTTCTCGACGCGGATGGCCCGCTCGTGGGGGTGATCGTGAACCAGGCGACAGGGGTGCGCTACGCCGCCGTGCGTGGCCGAGGGGCCGAACGGGACGGAAAGTCCGTGCGACCATCGGGATGCGCCGAGCTGGCAGAGGCCATCGTCGGGATCTCCGGCTTTCCCGGTGGGTACCCGGGATGGGCGCAATTCCGAGCCCTCGGGGCGGCGTCGCTCGAGTGCTGTGCCGTCGCGGAAGGCGTGCTCGACGCATACATGGTGGCAGGTAGCAGCACGCTGTACGGCTGGGACTACCTGGCCGGGCTGCTCGTGTGCCGCGAGGCGGGCGCGGTGGTGGTCGAGCGGGACGGCGCCGATCTGGTCCCCCGCGACGCGTCCGCCCGGCGTCCGGTGGCGGCGGCGACGGCGCCGCTAGCCGAGCGGCTGGCCGGGGAGCGGGCAGTATGAACGGTTCGCTGCGGGCGCGCAAGACCTGGAGGACCCTCGAGCCGCTGCACGGGATGATCTATTTCGCGCCCGAGGCCGCGGCGGAATACGCGCGGCTCGGGATCACCGGGACGGCGGGATACTTCGCGTCGCGTGCCTCTCCCATGGGCGAGGTAGGCCCGGACGTGGTCGCCTCGACCTTCTACAACTTCAACCCCGACGCGGTGGCGGCAGCGATCCCGTCTTCGTGGGAGTCGGCGTCGCCTGCGGCATTCGTCCGGGCGCGGCTGGAGGCGGCGGACGGCGCCTTCCAACGGCTCCTGGGCGGCGAGGTGCTCGAGTCCGCGGAGATGACGCGTGCCGCCGCTCTGGCCCGGCTGGCGGCCGAAGCGGTCTCAGGGAGGACGGAGGGCCGCCCCCTGGCTGCTGCCCACGCCGCGCTCGGCGTGGCCCGAGCAGCCTCACCTGGCGCTGTGGCATGCGCAGTCGGTGCTGCGCGAGTACCGCGGCGACGGCCACGTGGCCTTGTTGGTGACGCACGGCCTGTCCGGACTCGAAGCCCTGGTGACCCACGCCGCGTCCGGGGAAGTGCCGGCGCACGTGTTGCGCTCGACCCGGCAGTGGCCCGAGGCGACGTGGGATCAGGCGGTGGAGTCGTTGCAACGTCGGAATTGGGTCGAACGTGGGGATGACCTCCACTTGACCGCGTGGGGCGCGGGACAGCGCCAGGAGATGGAGGACGGCACGGACGAGCTGGCGTCGGCGCCCTACGAGGCCCTGGGCGACGACGACTGCGCCGAGCTGCGCGCTCTGGTGCGTCCGTGGAGCCGGACGTTCGCGGCGATGCTCCGCTGAGCCGACGGCGTCACTGCCATAATTGCCTGCCGCCCTCCGGGAGCAGGCTGTCCGGGCGCTTAGCTCAGTTGGTTAGAGCAGCTGGCTTACAACCAGCAGGCCGGGGGTTCGAGTCCCTCAGCGCCCACCGATGCGACGTGTGAGATCTTCTGAGACACGTGAACCCTCGTTGTCCCCGGTCATTGCCTGGGCACCTTGAGTGTGAACGCTTGGGTACGGACGATCTTGGCGGCCCCATGCCCGAACTTGGCCTTGATCGTCAATCGGTACGAACCCGAGCTCTTGGCGGAGGGTGCGCCAGAGATCGTCGCCGTCCCGTTCCCGTTGTCGTGAAACGAGATGCCCTTCGGTAGCGTGCCTTTCTCAGTGAGCTTCGGTACGGGCATGCCTGTTGTCGTCACGGTGAAAGAGAGATCTGATCTCGGTGAGACTGAGGCGTCGTCGACGCTGGTGATGGCATCCCCCGGGTAACCGACGAGAGACTGGATCCCGGCGAAGGAATCGGCGGTCGACCCGCCAAGACCGGGCTCCAATCCCGTCACGGTGCCGGGGGAGGCGATCGAATCCCCGTTGGTCGAGAGGGTGGTTCCCGAACCCACGGCCGAGAGGTCGAGCACATTGTTCGGCCCGTTGCCGTCGAAGGTGTATCCGCCCGACTGACCGGCCAAGAAGGTGGTGTTGCCCGAGGCGGCACCGGCGAAAGTGGTGAAGTTGGCTCCTCGCGAGGTGAAGCTGTAGATGAGGGAGCTCACCGTGGCCGTGTCGTTGGCGATGGTGCCCCCTTGGCCCCCCACGGGGCCACCCGAGACGTTGATCGTGAGCGGTGTGCTCGAATTGGTGAATACGTTCGAGAAGTTGACGCTGTCGCCGCCGGTCGATCCGGGATCGGAGAAGGTCTCGCTCTGGGACCCGGCAATGACTGTGTTGTCTCCGACAGAGGACCCCTCGACCGAGGAGATGCCACTCAGCGTGTCCGTTGATCCTGGGCTGACGCTGACCGTGCCGGTGGAAAGGTTGGCCGTGATCGAATTGGGGTCGACGGAGAAGTCGGCTTCGTTGCCCGATCCGATCCCCTCGAAGCTATAGCCGCCGCTGCCGCCGGCCACGAAGAGGGTGTCACCGGCCGAGGAGCCGACGAACGCGGAGATGTCATTGAGTTCGTAGTTCGTACCCGAGGCCGTGGCCGTGTCGTTCGGGACCGATCCCACCGTGGCACCGGAGACGTTGACGGTCAGGGCCGAAGTAAGAGGGGAAAAGTTGAGCTCGTTGCCCGCCCCTCGGCCGAAGAACGTTGGGCTCGGAGAAGTTCCCTGGTCGAAGGTTGTGTCTCCGAGGGCCGAACCCACGACGGTCGAGATGTCAGAGAAGGCATAGCTGGCGCCCGAGGCCGTGGCCGTGTCGTTCGGGAGGGAGCCCACGGTCGATCCCGATGCGTTCACGGCCAGCGCCGAACCCACGGCCGAGAGGTCGAGCACATTGTTCGGCCCGTTGCCGTCGAAGGTGTATCCGCCCGACTGACCGGCCAAGAAGGTGGTGTTGCCCGAGGCGGCACCGGCGAAAGTGGTGAAGTTGGCTCCTCGCGAGGTGAAGCTGTAGATGAGGGAGCTCACCGTGGCCGTGTCGTTGGCGATGGTGCCCCCTTGGCCCCCCACGGGGCCACCCGAGACGTTGATCGTGAGCGGTGTGCTCGAATTGGTGAATACGTTCGAGAAGTTGACGCTGTCGCCGCCGGTCGATCCGGGATCGGAGAAGGTCTCGCTCTGGGACCCGGCAATGAAGGTGTTGTCTCCGACAGAGGACCCCTCGACCGAGGAGATGCCACTCAGCGTGTCCGTTGATCCTGGGCTGACGCTGACCGTGCCGGTGGAAAGGTTGGCCGTGATCGAATTGGGGTCGACGGAGAAGTCGGCTTCGTTGCCCGATCCGACCCCCTCGAAGCTATAGCCGCCGCTGCCGCCGGCCACGAAGAGGGTGTCACCGGCCGAGGAGCCGACGAACGCGGAGATGTTCGAAAAGTTGTCGCTGCCACCACCGAGTCCGACGACACCGGGCGACGTGGGCGAGTCGCCATTGAGCGTGACTGTGGCGCCCGCACCGGCGGAAATCAGGTCAAGATTGGTCGGCGCGCCCCCGGGGCCGATGAAGCTGACGCCGACATCGGTTCCGGGCTGGAAGACAACCGGCACATACGGCGACGAGTCCTCGATCACCTCGATGGTCGGGTAGCCGCTGGGCGAATCGGAATATGCAGTGCTGCAGGCCGCCGATCCATCGATTTGGATCTCGTAGTCGCCTCCGCTCGTGGTGATAGCCAGAGAATCGGTGGAGGAGCCCGAGACGGCCACGTCGACGGTGTGACCTGATGTGGTGCAGGAAACCGACGCCGCCGCCGTCGCCGGCGAGCCCACACCCAACACGGCGATTCCGCATGCAACGGTCAAAGAAGTCAACACGACGGTGACCGGAACGATGTGGCCGCCGGGCGCCTTCCTTCTGAGCAACCTAGACCCACGTGTCAGAAGACTCATTTTCGACCCCTCCCAAAAACGCCTCCCTGCGCCCCGCCGTCAGGGACGAAGGATGACGCTACGGCAGCGACGGGACCGTCGCCAGTGCCGGACTCCACAGGAGTGCTCCTGGTCGTCCAAAACTGTGGGGACATGTGGTTCGTACCGCCGGGCAGCGATGCACTCGGTGGGGGAGCTTAGAATCCCGAGGATCACCATCGCCGGCAGCACGCCGGCGTCGATCGAATCGGGAGTAGCTCGCCGAGCGCGCTCTACCGTCGCTTCATCGGTCGCAATAGGGGAGGACGTAGACATGGCAGCACCGGAGACTCACTTCGACGCCGACATCAAGCCTCTGTTCCGGGAAAAGGATCGTGATTCGATGCGCAGATCGTTCGATCTGTGGTCCTACGCCGATGTCCAGGCCCACGCGGCTGCCATCGCCGAGCGCTTGAAGAACGGCTCCATGCCGTGCGACGGCGCGTGGCCCCCCGAACGGGTCGAGTTGTTCGAACGCTGGGTCGAACAAGGAATGCCGGAGTAGCAACCGGGTGTGACCCGGGCGGCGGCGCTCGTCGACGTCGACTATCTCCAGCCACGCCCGACGACTCTTGATCGGCACTACTCGGACTGCCCTCGTTCCGACATCGCCCGCTAGCGGATTGCTCCGGTCACCTTCGCAGATTCGGAGTCATCGCCTCGATATCAGCCTGGAGCGGTGGCGCAGCTCGGATGTGTCTTGGTGCCGTTGGTCTGCTCGGAGCCCATTGTGGGCGTCGATTCGGAGCCGAGCGCCGGGGTGCCTGTCAGCTTGAGGTTGTTCGTCTCGCCCGTGAAGCCTTCCTTCACGCATTCCGGGGCGGCCTTGCTGCTGCTGACCAATGTCGCCTGTGCCTCGAATGTCGTATCGGTGCCGAACACGGCCTGAGCGCCACCTCCGTCACCGAAGACGTCGAATTCGGTCGTGTTCCAGCTGTGAGAAAGGTCGAGCACGGTGTCAGCGTTGTTGACGCTGCTGGCGTGGGAGCCATTCGTCAACTCCACTGCGTCATTGCCGCCCTTGCTGGCGGATCCCGACAGCACCGAGGTGGCGAGGTCAGCAGCGGTCAGGGCCGCTCCGGAGAACTTGGTCGCTGAGCTGTTGGTGTAGCAATCGTCCCCATACGTGAACCAGCTCGACGGGCACGATGCGGCGTAGTCGATCAACCAATACTGCATGAAGACTATGTTCGAATGGGTGTCGTAGACGAACTGCTGCCAGCCCAGACAGTTGCTTGGATTGCTACTTCCTGAGCACGTCGGCGTCGTGAAGAATTGGGTGTTGAGCTGGAGAGTAAAGGTGTTCTTCAGCTGCGGTCCGCTGCCGTCGTATTGGCCCTGCTCTTTGATATGTGGGCTCACGTCGGCAAATGACCCTGTTGCCTTGGTGATCGGGCCAGCCACCACAGCCGAGTAGTCGTGGCCGTCACCAACAGGCTTCGTCGGGGACGATGCGGCCGGCACTGAGAGGTTCCCCACCGATGGTTCCAACGGCAATTCCGGCGCGACCGCGCACGTGGTGGCATGCCATTCGAGAGCGGGATAGGAGGCATTGAAGCAACCAGCGCCTGGCAGCGCGAGATTCGCGATGGCGTGCTGCCACCCTGCCTCCGACGGGCTATTGGCTGTCGCCTCAGCCGCGGATGCGCATGTCAGCCCGACGGCCAAGATGACGACTCCCGCTCCCCCAACCAGCGCAGGTGCCAAACGACCACATCGTTTCATGACTTCCGCCTTTCGAACACTGGCTTCGAGATCCGCCGATAGTGGCGTGCCCACATCACCCTAGCCAAATTAATTCCCGCCCATGGGGCGCTTGGCCTCGTGGGCCACAGCTCAGGCTGAGCCACCGACCCGGGGTACGGATGCAGCCATCAGGCGTCGTTCGGTCTGTTTTCTAAGGCTCCAGTCCACGGCAACTTCCTCTGCTTCCGGGAGAGCGTCGCCCCGGGCATGAGGTCGAGGGAGGATGCGTCCTTCCCCGCTGGCGTCCTCGGTGCGGTCTTGGCCCTGGCGTCGGCCAGGGGTTGCGGTCGTCCTTGCGGGGTCCGCACCGACCCGCCGTGGCGACGCTCAGCAGCTCGAAGCTCCGAAGCAGCGCACGGTGTTCGAAAGCGTGTCCTGGTACGGGGAGTAGATCGCGTCGGGCTGGTCGTCGAACTTGTAATCGTTGTGACCGTTCACGTAGCCCGGCCCCTGGGCGGTCCAGTTGATGTCCCACGCCCCACCACTCGAGCCGCCGGTCATGGGGCTGCCGATACCGATGAGCGGCTGGCCCTCGCCGTTCGGCCAGGTGTAGGTCGACGCGCTCGCACCAATGTCCTCGACCATCGCGTTGCCGTTGTACGGGGACGCCGCCGGGTATCCGAAGGTGACGAACTGCTCGTCAGATGAGTAGTTCCATTTGAACCCGTCCCAGCCGACGGCCTGCCCGAGCGTCTGGCCGCTCGAGTTTTTGCCCACGTGCATCGCACCCTCGTCGACGCTGATGTCGCCGTTGTTGATGAAGTTGACCGCCGATTCGAAGTTGGAGGCCACGAAGATCCCAAAGGGCTCCTTCTGAACACCCTTCTTGTTGACGCTGTAACCGGGTATGAACTCGGCTGAGCTGTCCCACACGCCCGGGTCCGAGAGGCTCGTGTTGACCACGCAGTGACCGGCCGTCCACACCTCGTTCTCGTTGCTGGAGCCATTCGACGAGCCGATGGAGGTGCCGGAGCACACGTAGTTCGAACCGTTGTTGGTGAAGAAGATCTTGCCGTTCACCAGGTAAGGCTCCTCCGTGTAGTCACTGGTGGGAACGTTGAAGCTGGTGTAGGGGTACGGGTAGCTGAACTCTTGGGGACTCACGGAGGGGGCCGCCGTACCGCCGCTACCACCGGTAGCCGACTCGGGAAGCCCGCCGGGCGATTGCCCGGGCGCGCCTCGCGTCACCGGATCTGCCGGGGTGACTGCCTTCACCTTGGCCGGGTTCGCCGTCACCACGTCAACCGGGATGGCTGCCTTCATGCGCGACGGGGTCCAGTAGGCGAGCGTGGCCTTCTGCTGTGCCGAGGTGAGCGAGTGTCCGCTCACGGCGGGCTTCGCCGCCGGGGCAGCGGCGGCGGGCGTGGCCATGGCCAACGCGGCCACCGGCGCCGAGAACACGACCGCCGATGCCAGAGTCACGATCATGAAACGGGACCGGTTGCGCACGACTTCAGTGGGGGTCATGCAATGACGGTAGCCCCATTCGCGGCGATGCGCTAGGAATTCCTGGTCGCGGATTCGCCGCGATCCGAACGGCGCTACAGCGGCGGGTCGGCCCCGGACCGGTTGCCACAGGAGCTGGGAAGAGGCTGGGAAGAGGCTGGGAGGTCCGGGTTCGAGCAGGGCCGGCCAAAGTCCAAAGTACTGTCGCCGGTCAGCCAGCCGGTCAGCCAGCCGGTCAGCCAGCCGGTCAGCCAGCCGGTCAGCCAGCCGGTCAGCCAGCGATCAGCCAGTGGCCGTTCGCGGACTTGTCGATTCAGCTGAACCACCTTTCCAGCTCCGCCACGGGATCCCTCCGGCGACGTGTTAACTGGCTCAGTGGAGAGTCCCGAGAGTCACCGACGCGACGGGTTCTCGCTCGAGGCAGTACTCCCCGCCATCAGGGCATCTTGGAGTCTCGAGACCTGCGACCCGACGGACGCAGCGGAATGGACGCCCGCCAACCCGTCTCGGGGCCAGTGCGCCGTGACCGCCTTGGTCGTGCACCACCTGTTCGGTGGTCAGTTGCTCGAGGCCGAAGTGCTCTTCGACGACGGTTCACGACAGGGGTTCCATTACTGGAATCGACTGGCCGGCGGCGATGTGGACCTCACTCGGGAGCAGTTCACAAGCCACGAAAATCTTCAAGAGCCGCGGGTGGTCGACCGCCTACCCGAGTCCCCGTGGCGCGCCCAAGAGCAGTACGTAATGTTTCGAGAGCGTGTCTACGCTGCTCTGAAGCAAAAAATCTGACACGGATCTGGTGCGACGGCCGAAGCAAAGAGCGCCGGGTGTCACTTCGAACGCCTTGGAGAAGTTGAGCCGGCGTGAGAGGATTGTTTCGACGAAGCATCCATCAGGTCGTCAGGGTTGCTGTCGATGACAGCCGATCACTAGGGAGAAACGAAATGCGCCAAGCGTCAGCGTCCATCAAGAAAGGAGAAATCGCTTATCGAGAGGACCTGACGCGCGATGCAATCGTTGAACCTGGGGATTTTGGCACATGTCGACGCCGGTAAGACCAGCCTGAGCGAGCGGCTGCTCTATTCAGCTGGTGTCATCGACCAGCTCGGGAGTGTCGACAAGGGGGACACACAGACGGACTCGCTTGCTCTCGAGCAGCGGCGCGGGATCACGATCAAATCGGCCGTGGCGTGGTTCCCCATCGCAGATGACCTCGAGGTGTACCTGATCGACACACCCGGCCACCCCGACTTCATTGCTGAGGTGGAGCGGGTACTACGGGTTCTCGATGGCGCAGTGCTCGTCCTCTCAGCCGTCGAAGGGGTCCAACCTCAGACGCGAGTGCTGATGCGGGCACTCCGGCGGCTTCGAATCCCAACTCTGCTCTTCGTGAACAAGATCGACCGTGCAGGTGCACGAGGGGAGGCACTGCTCCAAGACATCTTCCGGGTACTTGGTCTGGCCACCATTCCGATGGGGTCCACCTCTGCGCTAGGAACCAAGGCGGCCGATTTCCAACCGTGGGGTCCGGACGACTCCGGACACCGGTCTGAGCTCGCAGAAACGCTCGCCGAACATGATGAACAGATTCTGACGAGCTACATCGAAGAGGAAGATCGTCTGCCACTTGACCGACTTCGCGAACAGCTGAGAATTCAAACGCACCAGGGTCTTGTCTACCCAGCATTTTTTGGGTCGGCGCGCACCGGAGCCGGCGTCGACCCACTGATATCCGGAATCGCAGACCTGCTCCCCGCCAGCCCCCCAGGCGATCCCGACGCTCAAACGACGGGCACCGTATTCAAAATCGAGCGGGGAGCGGCACGGGAGAAGATCGCCTACGTGCGGCTGTTCTCGGGCACCGTGCGGATCCGCGATCGGCTCGTCTACGGCCAAGGCCACGTGGACAAGGTGACTGCGATCTCCAATTGTGGTCTTCAGTCAGACCGGGTGAAGCCATCGGTCTCTTCCGGCAACATTACGAAGATTTGGGGTCTGCGCAAGGTTCGGATCGGTGACAGGGTCGGGCTGGCCGGAAGCGACGAATCAGACCAACAGTTCGCCCCGCCAACGATGGAATCGGTTGTCGAAGCCCGTCTTCCCGCCGACCGATCTCGGCTGCGGGTGGCGCTCGGGGAACTGGCCGAGCAGGATCCCCTTATCAGGGTGCGATACGACGACACCATCGGCGAGACATCCGTGTCGCTCTATGGGGATATCCAGAAAGAAGTCATTGAGTCAACACTGGCGGAGGACTACGGCATCGATGCGGTTTTCCGAGAGACGACGACGATCTGCATCGAGCGCCCGGTTCGAGGCGGGGAAGCGGTCGAGCTCCTGACCTCGGACGCGAATCCGTACATGGCTACCGTCGGGCTCCGCGTCGAGTCCGGTCCAGTCGCATCGGGGATCCGGTTCGCACTTGATGTCGACCCACGGTCGGTGCCCCTGTACATCTACAAGTCGGAGGCTCTCTTCACAGGTCATATGTCGCAGTACATCAGCCGTGCCCTTGGACAAGGTCTCTACGGATGGGAAGTCACCGATTGTGTCGTGACCCTGAATAGATGCGACTACTTCATCGGGGACGGTCCGACGAAACCGAGCCTCCCGATGGCTCGCACCACGGGCCTGGATTTTCGAAAGCTCACTCCGCTGGTGCTCGTGCGGGCGCTTCAGCTGGCTGGCACCTGCGTGTGTGAACCGATGCTACGGCTCAATGTCGAATCGCCTTCAAAAGCCATCGGTGATCTCCTGAGCGCAATGGCGCAACTCGGTGGCCTCATTGAACAGATACGAGCGCGGGGTAGCTTCTCGACGGTAGAAGCGAGGATGCCGGCTCATCGTTCGCGTGACCTTAAGAGACAGTTGCCGGGCCTGACGGGCGGCGAGGGCAATATCGAATCGATCTTCGACGGCTATCAGCCCGTACGAGGCAAGCCGCCGACGCGGCATCGACATCGCCTAGCAGCTGAGGGTCATGACTGAACACGGCAGGTCCTTCCGCATAACAAAATCCGAGCCCGTTTCCCTGCGTTGAACGGAAGAATCGTCCTGGGTATCGCGCTTTGCCTGGCGGCTCCAAACAGGGCTGGGTCCGGGCGTCAAATTGCGGGGGCTTGCGCCAGAGTCCGACCCCGGACCGGGTTCGCACGGATTGAGATAGGCCGTCATTGTGCGTGAGGGCGGACTCCCGATCGCTCAGAGGTAGTGGCGCCCACGATCAGCCATTCGATGCTGCGGGCGAAGCCTTCGCTGTCTGCTTGGCCGTGGGCGATCGCTCCGAGCAACCAGCCCCGCCACAGTGCTTGCAGGGCGGTGGCAAGGGTGAGGTCTTCGCTGAGTGCTGGGATCCATTCGTGCAGGATCTCGGTGATGGAGGAACGGGCACGGGCTTCGACGTCCCGTAGGGGAAATGCACTGGCCGGGTCGCGTTGAGCTTCGATGATGAACTCCAGCCACAACAGCCACCAACGCCGCCCGTTCTCGTCCTGATGGAGAAGCGCTCGGGCCAGTTCGCCGAGATCGCCCGGTTGCTCGAGGGCCGAAGCCAGGGCGAATTGGTGGTCGATCTGGCGATCGAACACCGCTTCGAAGAGCGCTCGCTTGCCCGAAAAGTTGGAGTAGACGGCGCCGACGGTGTACCCGGCCTCGGCCGCAATCTCTGCCACGGATGCCGCCTGGTAACCCTTGCGCGCGATCACGGCGGCCGCGGCATCGACCAGCTCATCTTTGATGAGGGCTCGGCGCTCGCTCCTTCGGAGGCGGGTCACGGCTGACATCAACGGAGTCCTCCTCACTTGCGATAACCAACGTTATCAGGATAGCATTCATTATCTCAATGGGAGGTGCGTATGGAATCGGCTGACGTTGGCGGTGTGCGCCTGGCCTACGACGTGAAGGGTTCGGGGCGGAACGGGACAGTGGTGCTTGCCGGTGGCAGTGGCATGCCGCCGCTCGTCTGGGAGCTCTGCGGCCTGAACGAAGCGCTCGACGCTGCTGGATACCAGGTAGTGACCTACTCCGCCCGAGGAGTCGCTCCTTCCGAGGCACCGCCGCCCCCGTACACAATCGCGGATCTTGCCGACGACCTCGCTGGTCTCGTGGTGCATCTGGGGCTATCCGACTGCCGGCTGGTTGGCTATTCCTTGGGCGGGTTCGTCTCTGAGTTGATGGTTCGGCGTCGACCGGATCTCATCCGATGCGCCGTCCTGCTCGGCAGCGCCGGCCATCCCGGCCCGGTCGCTTTGGCCAGGTGCGACGCAGAAACCGAATTAGTCGCTGCGCTCGGGCACCTGCCTGCCCCGTACATGCGTTTCACCGAGCTGATGACCTCCCTGCCGCCATCCGTGCTTCGTGATGATGCAGGCCAGGTAGGAATGTGGTGGGATCTGCTCGGTGCTCACGAGAAGTCGTGGACCTCACCAGATGGCGAGGTAGGGCAATCCGCCGCCGCGATCCAGTGGCTGAAGGACCCCGATCGCATGGAACGCTGGACCGCGATCACCGTTCCCGTGCTGGTCGCGTCCTTCGAGCACGACCTCTTCTTCCCGCCCGCCGCTGGGATGGCCGCTGCTGCAGCGATCCCCCGAGGCGAGTTCATCGAGATCTCCGATGCCGCCCACGCGGGCCTGCTGACTCATCCGCATCAGTGCATTGACGCAATCACCAGGTTCCTCAAGGCAGCGTGAGACGGTGGCGACGCCAGAGCTAACCCGCTTGTCCGGTGAAGACGCGCTCAACGACCTCGTGGAGGCACTGGATGCCTCCGGGGCAGTGGTCATCGAAGGTCTCCTTCATCCGGACCTTCTCCGCCGATTCAACGCTGAGCTCGACCCGCTGCTTGGCCATGCTCGGCCGGATCACGATCGGGCGTTCGTCAACCCGGCCATCGCCTGGTTCTTCGGCGAGCGCACGCGCCATGTCACGGGAATCGCAGGCAAGTCCTCGGTATTCGCGGCCGAGATCTTGACCCATTCGATCCTGATGAGAGCGTGTGATGCCGTGCTCGGACCGAGTTGCGCCCGGTACCAGTTGAACTTGGCGCACGTCTTGGACCGAGGTCCGGGGGCCGAAGCCCAGATCCTTCATCGTGACGAGCTGGTCTGGGTTCACATGCCACGCCCCCATCCCGAGCTCCAGGTCGCGTCGATGGTCGCTCTCGTGGACTTCACCGCAGACAACGGTGCGACCCTCATCGTCCCCGGCAGCCATCGCTGGGAACCGGGGCGCCAGGCCACTCCCGACGAGATCATTGCGGCGGAGATGCCTGCTGGGTCGGCCGTCATCTATCTCGGATCCACGATCCACGCCGGTGGCGCCAACATCACGGAAAGCAATTGGCGCAGGGGTCTGCATCTCAGTTACGTGCTCGGTTGGCTCCGTACCGAGGAAAACCACTATCTATCGACACCTCCCGACAAGGCGTGCGAACTTCCTCGGGCCGCACAAGAACTTCTCGGCTACGCCGCCCACGACGCCATTGACTCGGGCGGCGGGTATCTCGGTGCGGTGGAGCTGCGCGACCCCATGGAGCTACTCGCCCGTGGCGAGCTGCTCCTACGGAGCGGGATTCTCAAGGATTGAAGCCCGCAAGCGCTATCGACGCCGAGCGGGACGGTCGAGCGACCGCGTGGGGCACGATCGCCGCGTCCGGCCACCTCCGGGCCGCCGTGGCCCGCTCGCACCGGCCGAAACCTGCCTCAACCGAGTTTGGTGTTCGGACTGGCGATGGTTCAGGTCGCAATGGGGCACCAGGCGTGCCGATGTTCGGACTGGCTGACTCAGCCGCCGCCGGATGCCGATCGACCTTCCGCTCTCGCAAAGATCGCCCGCTCATTTCGCTCACGGGGTACGCCGTCGTGTTCTGGGACGACAACTCGATCGAAGAGCTCGGGAAAGGTCGAATCGCTTGTCGGTCAGGACGCCAGAGCCAACCGAGGGCTTCCGACCGGGCTTTCGAGGCCGGGTTGGGCAGTGGTCGTCCACAGCCCACGACCTGACACGCACCGCCCAGCCACACGGGACGGTCGTATTGTTAGTGGGATGTCGCAAACCCCGGATTCCACGGATAAGGAAACGCCTGCACCTGGCAGCTTCGAAAGCTTGATGGACCAGATGAGGCTGGCTCTGGAGGATCCGGCGAATGCCATGGAGAAGAACAAGACCCGTGCTCGTGTCGTTCGCTTTCATCTGGCATCCGCCCTCTTTCACAAGGCCACGGCATTTCCCGTCGGAAAACACTCACGGATTCTCGTGGATCCGAAGTTCCCCAGTACGCTCAAAGCGCTTACGAGCAGAACGCCAGATGGTGACAACATGCTGGCTTGGGGAAGGATTTTGTCCCCCGGTGACGTTTTCGTCGATGTGGGAGCGAACGCCGGGCTCTATTCCGTTATGGCAGCCGATATGGGCGCCCGAGTCGTCTCCGTCGAGCCTTTTGCGGAATGCCGGAAGGCGCTCGCCGCAAACCGGGCCTTGAACGGATTCGAGTTCGAGATCGTTCCTGCGGCGCTGGCGAGCGACGCTCTGATTGAGCAATGCGGACGGACGATGACCCTCACCGAGGACAAGGGACCGAGAAACCACCTACTGCTCCAAGATGGCTCCAGAGGTGCGCGGGTCCCCGTCATGACGCTCGACGAAGTTATCGACGACAAAGTCGACCGAAACGAGGTCGTCACGGGTCTGAAGGTCGATGTCGAGGGTGCCGAGTTGTTGGTCCTCGAAGGTGCGGTCAGGGCTATCAGCGGAGGGCGGGTCAAATGGATCCAGCTCGAGTACAACACGTTGGCCCGGGACAACGGATTCGCCCAGGACCGCAACACCACCAGGGACTTTTTGCTCGATCACAAGTACCGCCTCCTTCGGCCCAACGAGGATGGGGTTTTGCTTCCGTCGAGCGTTGGTGGGGGTGGCGGCCGGGATCTCTTCGCTGAATACACCGGCGACACCGCGGTCTGAGCGCAGGCCGCTCCGTTGACCAGAGACCTCTCAGGCGATAGAGACCTGCTCATTCGACGGGACCCGCTGAGCCGGTAGAGACATTCTCAGTTCGGTGAGAGGCCTCCTCAACCGGCGAGGGGCAAGCCGACCAGGCTTTCCAATTCACGGAGCGCCTCGTGTGCGTCGGTGACCTTGATCGTGTGCATCCCGAGGGAGCGGGCCGGCTTGAGGTTGATTCCGAGGTCATCGAGGAAGACCGATTCCTCGGGGCGTACCCCGATCGCCGCGCAGGCGAGCTCGTAGAAGCGGGGGTCCGGTTTGCGCACGCCGAGAACCCGGGACTCCAGTACCGCATCGAAGAGGGCGTAGACCGATGCGACCTCGTCTGAGACGACGCCGTCGCTCATGGTGAAGTTGTTGGTGAGACAGGCGGTCTTGTAAGCCGTTGCGCAGGTTCGGATGGCAGCGACCATCTCGGGCCGTATCTCGCCGGCCAGCCTGGCCAAGATCTCCCGGCCGTCGACGTCGTGTCCGAGCGAACGTGCCTCGCCTGCCCACCGCTCGCCGAACTCGTCGATGCCGATCTGGCCCCGCTCGAGCTGCGCCCAGGCGTTGGCGTCGGGATTGGTGGCGTTCACGGTGCGGATGAAGCCAGGAGGGAGGCCGTGCTCCCTCTCGTATCGGGCGAACGCCTCGAACGGGCTCGAGGTGATCACCCCGCCGAAGTCGAACATGACGGCCCGGATCGTCACCGCGACGCCGCGTTCGGGCTGGAGCCGTCGGTCCTCGGAGCCGTTCCCATCGTCTTCCGTCAGCTCGCCGTGAGTCCGTTGTCCACGGTGAAGACCGCCCCGGTGACGGAGCGGGCCTCGTCGGACACGAGGAACGAGAAGACGGCGGCGATCTCTTCGGGTTCAGCCAAACCCCTGTGCCCAGCCATGCGCCGGGCCAGGTCGGCATCGATGTCGGCTGGGAACGAGATGGTGGCGGGAATGTCGGTGTTCGTGCCGGCAGGTGCGATGGCGTTCACGCGGAGCGCAGTCTTCAGGTACTCCACGGCCAGGGATCTGGTGAGCTGGATCACGCCACCCTTACTCATGCAGTAGGCCGCAGAGTATGGAACTCCCTGCAGGCCCGCGTTCGACGCGATGTTCACGATGCTTCCACCCGTGTCGAGGAGGTGCGGGATGGCCGCCTGGGCCAAGAAGAAGTACGCGTCGAGGTTGACTGACATCAGGCGCCGGTACTGGTCCCGGGTCATCTTCGGGGTGTGCGCGGCGATGTAGATCCCGGCGACGTTGCCGAGAACATCGAGCCGTCCGAATTGCTCAAAGCACGCGGCCACCGCCGCCGGACACGCGTCCGCGTCGGCCAGATCGGCTTGGTGCGAGACGAATCCTCCTGGCGCCGAGTCCCGCGTGTGTTCCAAGCGCTCGCCGTCGACGTCCACCCCGAACACGGAGGCTCCCTCGCCGGTGAGACGGAGGGCGATGGCGCGGCCGATGCCTGAGCCGGCGCCCGTGACCAGTGCGACCTTGCCCTCGAATCTGCCCGTCACGCTCACCGCTCACCTTCTCATCACGCTCGCGGCACCGAAGAGGGGCCTGTCGGGGACATCGGTCTTCGACCTCGGTCATTATCGCAAACGTGGGCGCGTTCCGTGGCCGGACTCCTGAGGGCAGGCCGACCCTCGTTGGTACGCTGCATGAGGTACCCGCTTGAACATCAGGGGTGGCTTCGATGCCCGGCGAACGGATCGATCAGGCCGTTGACGACATCTTGGAGGGCGCGTGGGCCCGCGAGCGCCGCCGCGCCTTGCGCCGGTGGAGGTTCGAGACGGCTCTACGGCTTGCCGCAGGCCTGATGGCGCTCGGCACCATGTGCTTGGTCCTGCGCCTCGTCGTCGGGCTCACGCTGCCGTGGGCTTTCTTCGGGTTCATGACCGTGCTCATGGCCGGGGCAGCCTTCTCGCAGACCGACGGCCGCGAGCACCTCGGCGACAAACCCTCGAAGTCCGCGTCCTCCGGGCACGACCAGCGATCCCCGTGATTCGGTGACGGCCCGGAGCCGGCCGGTGACCACCTCGACCTCGGAATGAGGCTCGGTACTGCTCGAAACGACGGCACTACACGAAGTCGGAACCACCGTCCGCGTTCACGCAGGCACCTGTGACGTAGCCGTTCCGCCGGGAGGCGAGATATGCCACGAGCGAAGCCACTTCGTCGGGCAAACCCGCCCGGCCCAGATCGGCCGGCTGATGGAACGTCCGGTCGATCCATGTCATCACGTCGTGAGGATCCGACGGGTCGAGACCCTCGGCAGCGAACGTCTCCCTGAGGTTCTCGGTGAAGCTGGCGGTCACGATGCTGCCGGGGCACACGGCGTTCACCAGGATCCCCTCGGGGGCGAGCGACTTGGCCAGGTTCTTCGCCACGCTGGTCACCGCCGCCTTGGAAGCCGTGTAGGCGACGAGGATGGGGCTCTGGCGCTGGATGGAGTGCGCCGAGAACATCACGATCCTGGCCCATTCGGCGGCGCGCAGCAGCGGGAGGGCGGAGCGTACGCTCCGGACCCCCGACATCGTTCCCAGGGTGAATGCTTCGTCCCAGCCGGCGTCGTCGAGTTGCTCGAAGCGTCCGGCGGCTGGCCCGATCGTGTGCACGAGGACGTTGAGGGAGCCCCAGCGGTCCTTCACCTCGGAGAAGCCCGCGTCGATGGACGACGGGTCCGTCATGTCGACACCGATGCCCATCGCGTCGGGGCTTCCGGCGCTTCGCAAGGCCTCGACCGTCTCGTCCAGCGCGCCCTGTCCTCTGGCCATGACCGCCACCCGTGCGCCGTCGGTGGCGAGGATCTCGGCGACGGCACGGCCCATGCCCTTGCTTCCGCCAGTGACGACGGCCGTGGCTCCGGCGAATCCCAGGTCCATGTTCAGACTCCTTCTCTCATAGAGGCGATGGCATCGTACGTGTCCCGGCACCGGCCGAATCGGGCCCGGAGCTCGTCGGCGTCGAGGGTCATCGTGGAAACCTGGCGCTGACGGCTCGATGCCGCGCCTGCATGGTGGCTCGCCGCTCTTCGGGCGTCACCCGCCTCGTGCCGGGAGGAAGCATCGACCCGAGCTGCGGGTACGGCACGATGGTGGTGGTCGGCACGGGCGCGTTCTCCGTTCGGACGCAGCGTAGGATCACCGGTCCCGACCCGTGGCCCGCCGTATCGAGCCAGTTGGCGAAGCCCGGGTCGGAATGCGCGATGACGGTGCGAACGACGCCGTCGTCGTCGACGTCCGCCTGATATCCGTTGAGGCTGCTCTGATGGCGCGCGTAGTCGATCGTCTCCCACCATGGGTTGCCGAGAGAGAAGCTCCAGTACAGGCCTCGAGGCTCTTCTACCTCAACCACCAGCGCCTCGTCCGGCCCTAGCTGCCATGACCCGATGACGGGCCGGTTCTCGGCGGCCGCCCCCATGGCCGTGCCGTCGAGTGGCGGCAGGAACGTGTTCGGCGTCTCGGGCCGGGCGAACTGGAGGAAGAAGTCGAGGTTGGCGAGCACGAAGTCACCGAGAGCGACGAGCTGGCGCGCCATGACCGCACGCGGGTCGACCGGTTCGCGTGCGGTCGTGCCCTCCTGATCCCGATCGCCGATCCGCTCGATGAAAAGGGTGGACGCGACCTCCGAGTCCCAGTCGTAGAAGAAGTGGCGGACGACCAGCGCGGTGGCGGAGTCGGCGATCGGCAGCCAGTTTCCGTCGTGGTTTTCGGCCGACAGGACCAGCTCGACCTCCCCGCCCGGCCCGAGGTCGAGCTCGTCGAGGAGCACGTTGGCCGACGAGGCCATCCCGGCCATCGACTGGAGCCCGACGTAGCGCGCCGAGCCGCGGTTCCCCCACACACGGTACGACTCGCCGCCCCGGAGTGGGGCTCCGGTGTAGATGCAATCGGGGCAATCCATTCCCCACTTGTAGACGTTGTCCACAGCGGAGGGCTTCAGTGCGACCGAGGGATCGGACTGCGCGCGCAAGGCCTGGTCCACGCCCGTGCCGAGCAGGACGAGCAGGTGGCGTATGCCGGCTGCGAGGTCCGCCGCACTTCTCGTGTCGCTCCGACTCAAGACGACTTCGGATGCCTGCCTCAAGGCGTCCAGAAGATGGGACCACGCACGTCCCGAGACGAGGTCGTCGGCGTCAGCCTCCCCGGCCGTGGCGGCCTCGCTGACGGAATGGGGCATCCACGAAGGGTTGACGAACGCACCCGTCACGAGCAGTACCCCCCGCGCTGCACAACGACCGACCGCTTCACATGACCCCCCGAGGTTCGGACGGTCATGGTCCCCCGGGCACGATCACAGCGTCAAACCGTCCCGAAGCCGGGTCACAATTGCTCGGGACGATCAGGTCCGGCGTATGCCGGCGCAGTTCAGGCTGAGAGACGGGAAGGGCTTGCGCCGCCCGTCGGCTCTCCCGCCGCGATGGCATCGCAGAGTCCACGATCCGAAAGCGCGATCGCGCGTAGCGTGGTGCCCACCCGCAACGGCGGTCAGGAGAGGCAGACGGGGTAGTCATGACCAGCACGGAGATCCCCACTCTGGTCGTCATCGCGGTCGTCGCGGTTGCCGCCCCGATCGTCTCTGAGCTGTTCCGTCGCTACGTCGCCGTGCCCGAGGTCGTGATCCAGATCGCCCTCGGCATCGTCGTCGGCCCCTATGTCCTGGGCCTCGTCCATTCGACCGACATCGTGACCGCGCTCTCAGACCTCGGACTGACCTTCTTGATGTTCCTCGCCGGAGCGGAGCTCGACCTCTCCATCATGAAGCAGGGCCATGCCGGGCTGGCCGTCACCTCCTGGTTTGCGTCCCTGGCCATCGCCCTCGTCATTGGAGCCGCCTTGCACGCGAGCGGACTCGTCATCGACTCCGTGGTCCCGGCCCTCTGTCTCACGACCACTGCCCTCGGCACCTTGCTGCCCATGCTGAGGGACTCCGGGGTTCTGCGCTCCCCGGTAGGACCGGTCGTCCTCTCTGTCGGCGCGATCGGCGAGTTCGGCCCGATCGTCGCCGTCGCCGTCCTCCTGACGAACCGCGACGCCCGTGTCACCTTCCTACTGCTCGCCCTCTTCGTCGCCATCGCCCTTCTCTCGGCCATGCTCGCGGCCCAGGTCCACCCGCCACGCCTCGTCCAGCTGCTCCGGAAGCACCTGAACTCCACCTCGCAGCTCCCGGTGCGGATCTCGGTCCTGCTTGTCGTGCTCCTCGTGTACCTGGCATTCGAGTTGAGCCTTGACGTCCTCCTCGGGGCCTTCGCCGCGGGCGTTGTGGTGCGGCTGTTCATCACAGGAGACGACTACGTCGTCGTTTCCAGCAAGCTCGAGGCCATCGGGTTCGGGTTCCTGATCCCGGTCTTCTTCATTGAGAGTGGCGTGAAGTTCGACCTGCATGCCCTGGAGGACCAGCCGCGGGTGCTGCTCCTCGTGCCCTTGTTTGCCGTGCTGTTCCTGATCACCCGCGGGCTGCCAACGCTCATTTTCTTCCGTGGCGCGCTGGCGACGACGCAGCGCCGCGCGCTGGCGATGTTCTCTGCTACGGGGCTCCCGATCATCGTTGTCATCACGACGCTCGGCGTCGACGAGCACCGGATGAAGCCGCAGAACGCGGCGGCGCTCGTCGCGGCGGGCATGCTGTCGGTCCTCGTCTATCCCTTGATCGGCCTTCGTCTGCTCCGGCGCAACGCCGAAGTGGGCCCGGCCGAGGCTGACCACCGGCCCCGCGAGGAGATCTGAGAACCGCCAGCGGTCGGCCGAGGGGGCGAGCATGATGTGGTCGTCATGGCCGGTCAGTTCTGCTTGCCCGTGAACACGCTGGGATGCGGGCGCGCCGCCGGCGTCCGCAGGAAGGGGCGCACGTGGCGTTCCATCAACTCGTCGACCACGGGTTTCGACGCCGGGTCGTCGACGAGGTTGCGATCCTCGAGCGGGTCTTCCGTCAGGTCGAAGAGTTGGCACGGGGCGACGGCGTCCTCGTCGACCACGAGTTTGTGACCGTTCGTCTCGAACGCCGCGAACCCCCAATTCTCGCTCACCGTCAGCTCGCGTGGTGTCACGTCGTCGGCGCGGATGGCCGGGATCAGCGACCGCCCTTCGCTCAGGGCCACGTCGGGTGCGCCGGCGATGTCGCGCAGCGTGGCCGGCACGTCGAGATGCTCGACCAGAGAGTCGACGACTCCACCGGGACGGCCGCCCGGGGGCCGGATCACCAGTGGGACGCGTACGGCGGGCTGGTAGAGCACGCACTTGGACATCAGGCCGTGCGAGCCCGCCATCTCGCCGTGATCGCTGGTGTAGACGATCCACGTGTTGTCGAACAAACCTTTGCGGCGCAGCGCGTCGACCATCTTCCCGACGGCATGGTCGATGACGGAGATGTCCGCGGCATAGGAGCGCCGCATGCCCCGAATGGCTTCATCGGTCATTGAGGTCGAGTCGGAGAGCCAGAGGAACGAGCTCAAGAGTGCTCCGTACCGGCCCGTACCCTCCAGGTCAGGACGTCGGGTCGAAGCCGGCATGGAGATGTCGACATCCCGATAGCGATGGAGGGCTTCTGCCGGAGCGTCCCAGGGATCGTGAGGCCCCGGAAACCCGACGAACAGGAAGAAGGGCTGAGGTCGGTCGTAGTGCTCGATCCACCGCACCGCCTCAGCTCCGTGCCAGTAGTCGACATACGAATGGAGAGGTATGGGCATGGGCGTCGAATCCCACATCGGGACGCTCTTCGTGGCGTTTCGGCCGTCTTCTTGCTCGCCCTGGTAGCTGCGTTCCCTCATGTGCGCCGTGTAGGCGTCGAGGAGCCCTTGGGCTGAGAGTGAATCGGTGTAGCGGCTCGGGACCTTGCTGACGAACTTGTCACCCGTCTCGTGTACCTCGGAGAACCCCAGCGCCTCCAGGCGCCAGGCCAGATCGTCGATGTGACGCGCCGCCAGATTCTCGTCCAGGTAGAGATGTGCCTTTCCGAGGAGAGCGGTGTGGTAACCGGCATCGCCGAGGGCTCGGACGTAGGTCGGGGAGTCGGAGCCGATCTCCTCCCAGTTCGTATAGACGCCGTGGTCACGTACGTAGCGCTCGGTCATGAACGACGCACGCGACGGCATGCAGAGAGGCCCCTGGCAGCTGACGCGGGTGAAGCGGGCCCCCTCGCCGGCCAGCGCGTCGAGCGACGGGGTCAGAACGCTGGGGTCGCCCGCGCAACCGAGCATGTCGGCCCGGTGCTGGTCCGACATGACGAGCAGGATGTTGGGTGCCGGCATCGATCCTCCTCGAATCCCGACCGGACGAACTCCGGACCGCGCACGACGGCGCAAACGGATCCGCCGGCTGGGATCGTACCCAACGCATTTCTCGAGTGGACCGACTGCAACGACGGGCATTCGTGTCACTGCACGTGCGATGTTTGCCAGCGATAACTACGGGATAACTCACGGATACGGCTTGGCTTTCCGACCACGTTGGGCCAATGCTGAGCTTAAATAGCAACCCGAAGGCGACTCACAACAAGAGTCGCGACGGACGAGAGGCGGCGGACCCGTGTTGAGCATGGCGTTAGCCTGGTCCGACGGGGCCTGACGTGCGCGACGAATTCAAAGCAAAGTTACGGCGGGGTGACTTGCCGGTTCGGCGTCTCGCCACCATGGTGGTCGGGGCGATATTCGTCGCGTCCGCCGCGTTGACCGCCGTTCCCGTGCTCTCGTCTCGCGCCGGTGCCGAGAGTACGGCGCTCGTGCCGGTTCAGGGGCGCCTGGGCTCCGTGCCCCCCGGCGCAACGCTCGTGGGCCCGACGCCTACCAACACGAAGCTGAACCTGACCGTGACGCTCGAACCGCGGGACCCGGCGGCGCTCGCCGCCGCCGTGCACGCCACGTCCGACCCGACCAGCCCCGAGTACCGTCACTTCCTCACACCGGCGCAGTTCGCGGTCCAATACGGCGCAGCGCCCGCCACCATCGACGGCGTCGGCGATGTCCTGAGGAACGACGGCCTGTCGGTCGGTCGAGTTTCGGCGACGGGTCTGTCGCTCCCGGTCTCGGGCACCGTGGGGCAGGTCGAATCTGCGCTGTCGACACAGCTCTCGACCTACCGGCTCGCCGCGGGCCGCTCGGGGTATCGCGCCGACTCAGCTCCCGAGTTCCCCGCCAATCTTGCCTCGTCGGTCGAGGGGATCCTCGGACTCGACACCCTCAACCCGCCGCAGCCGGCGGACCAGCTCGCGCTCCGAGGACCCCCGAGAGCTCAGTCCAGGTCGGAGAACGGCACATCGTCCAAGTCCACGAACGGCTCGCCGTCGTCGTTGGCGCCAGGTCAACCTTCGCCGATCAGTGGAGCGTGTACCACTGACATAGAGGGACAGCCCGGCGCGTTCGACGCCGACGAGCTCGCGTCGGCGTACTCGTTCTACCCGTTGTACGTGGCGGGCGACTACGGCGCGGGCGCCACCATCGCGCTGGTCGAGCTGTACGGCGCCAACTACTCGAGCACCGACATCACAACTTTCGCCAACTGCTACGACATCAGCCTGGCCAACGGCCAGATCAGCGCGCGGACGTGGGACGGGGCAGGTGCTCCCAGCCAAAGCGGGACCGACGAATCGGAGCTCGACATCGAGACCGCCCTCTCGCTGGCGCCGAAGGCAGACATCGAGGTGTACGAGGCGGGACAGCGTGGCGACAGCATCTACACCGTGCTCTCGCAGATCGTGGGCGACGACACGGCCAAGATCGTGAGCGTCAGCTGGACGAACGGCTGTGAGGCCTACGTGGGTCAGTCGGAGCAGGAATCCGAGGAAACGCTCCTCCAGGCATCCTCGCTCGAGGGCCAGTCCGTCTTCGTCGCGTCCGGGGACCAGGGTTCGCAGGGCTGCAACGTCAACCGCGAGGAGGGGGCCCCGACGGGTTCGGGCCCGGTGGCCCAGGCCGTCGATCCCTCGACCGGGACCCTGTACATCGCCAATCAGAGCGCCGACTCGGTCAGCGTCGACAGCGAGGGATCGGCCGGGGATCCGGGTGGCTCCGCCGGTAAGGGGTCGGTCCGCACGGGAACCTACCCCACGGCGGTGGCGCTCGACACGACGGACAAGAAGGTCTTCGTCGCCGACGAGCTCGCGAACCAAATGACCGTATTCTCCACCAGCTCGTGCAACGCGACGTCGACGACCGGGTGTGGCACGACGGCCACGATCAGCGGCTCGGGGAATCAACTTCAAGGCCCGCGCGCACTGGCAGTGAACGGCAACACGCTCTACGTCGGCAACTACAGTTCGTCGGAGCACTCCGGGTCGGTGTCCGTGTACAACGCCGCGACGAACGCGTTCGTGGCCAGCGTCTCCCTGCCGTCGGCGACGATGCCCTCGGCCATCGCGGTCGACCCGTCGTACGGAGTCGTCTACCTGACAGACAGCGCCAACGGGCGGATCGAGTACTTCAGCGCGACGACCTGCAACGCGACGACCACCTCAGGCTGCTCGGCGACACCGGGCACGGTCGCGGTGGGCAGCTACCCGGCCAGCCTCGCTGTGGACGACGCGGCAGGGAATCTGTACGTCGGCAACGCGGGGAGTGGCGGCATCACGGTCATCAGCCTGGCCGATCAGTCCGTCGTGACGACAATACCGACCGGTGACGTATACGGTCCCGGGCTCGTCCAGTCGATTGCATTGTCGCCGAGCGGACAACAGGTCCTGGCCGTCCTCAGCGACATTCAACTTCCCGGGTGACGAGCTGGCCACCATCGATCCGTTGTTGAACTCCATCACGGCCACCGTCTCTCTCGAATCCGGCGCGGACACGGTGGGCTCCCTCGTGGCCGACAGCGTCCGGAACTACGCATGGATCATCGACGCTTCGGCCCCCCTAGACATCGTCCAGAACATGAATCTCGCCGTGACCGATCCGGCCAGCCAGCCCGGCGTCACTGCAGTCGGGGGAACGACGATCCTAGGCCTCGGGCCGCCGCCGACCGACACGCCGCCGACCGAGACGACCTGGAACAACCAGCTGAAGTATGCCGACGGGGCAAGCGGCGGGGGAACGTCGTCGATGTTCCCCATGCCCGGCTATCAGCAGGCATTGCTCGGGAGCTCGGGTAGCGGTCAGGGTCCGTGCTCTGCGGGAGTATGCCGTGAGGTCCCCGACGTCTCGGCCGACGCCGACCCGAGCACGGGCTACGTCGTGTACTTGCCGACGAACGGGGAGAGCGGTTGGACGACGTTCGGAGGAACGAGCGGCGCGGCGCCGCTGTGGGCGGCGGTCCTGGCGGTGGTGTCCAGCGCCGACGGGACCTGGACCGGAGACGGCTCCCTGAACGAGGCGCTCTATGCCCTGGCTTCCAGTGGCACCACTTACTTCAACGACGTGACCACCGGGAACAACGACTACAACGCGACGAGTTCCGGTCAGTACCAGGCAGGCCCCGGGTACGACATGACAACGGGTCTCGGCACCCCGATCGCCTCCGCGCTGGCGAAGGGATTGACCCAGATTCCGCTCGACGTCGCCGTCTCGGGCTCGCAGCTCTACCAGGGCAGTCCTTCCTTCAGTGGGACCGCCGCAGCTCCTCACGGCGTCACGGTCGGTACCTCGGGTCTGACCTGTTCTACCGTGAACGGGTCGACCCCGATCAGCTCCACCCTCCCGGCCGGTA
>CAWHFM010000020.1:0-69562 GCA_963828505.1 uncultured Acidimicrobiaceae bacterium | reverse complement strand
CGGGTGCCGGCCATCAAGTCGCCCGACGCTCCGATGCCGGTGCGTGCGGCCTCAATCCGGTCCGCACGGCACGAGGTCCCCGTCGACAAAGGGGGCCAGCGGGAAGCACTTCCCCGCCGGCTCTCACGATCGTTTGAGTGTCGGACGCTGCTCCCGGCCCCATCGGGCCGAGGCGCAGCTCGAGTTTGGAGTAGGCGCTCAATGGGGACCTCGACGAGTTCGTTCCCGCGCCAGCTGGATGCCGAGGTCTTCGGCTGCAGCCCGGGTGGTCTCGTCTGCCTGCTCGGCTGTCCTGACGAAACGCCACGGTTCCAACTCCATGCTCATGGGCGCGGCCCAGGAGGCCGCGTAGCGCAGGCATGGACAGGAGCAGCGCCGCGGCCATGTCCTCCCGCGGGCACCGCCCGGCGACCGTCACCTTCGAGGGGTCGCCTCGACAAGGCTGCCATGTTGTGCTGCACCCACTCCAGTGCGGCCAGCCAGTCGAGGACGCCGCGGGTCCGGCGACTCCACCGTCCTCGACCGGAAGGAAACCCTCGAAGCCCGAAGCCGGGGGATCGATGCTCACCAGCACCACTCCGTCGCGGGCGAAACGCTCCCCCCGGTACCACGGGCTCGTGTTGCAACTGGCGAAGAAGCCCCTCGGTGTATCCACACCAGTACGGGGAGACCCGAGCTGGCCGGGGTCCGGTGTGAAGACGTCGCAGGTCAGGGGATTCGACCCCTAGGACTAGGGGCGCTCTGGGATCAGGCGCCGGAACTCCTGCTGGGGTTGGAGCGCGGGCGGCTCCGTAGAGGCCAGGGCATCACGAATGCCTTCTCAGCGCTCCGGCCGCTGGGCCGGCGCAAACCGACCTTCACCCCGACCGGGCCCGCGGCGCGGGCATCGCAGGAACACGACGCGACCCTCTCGGCTGTTCCGTGGATCTTTCCCGCTCGGTGTCGACGATGGCTTCCATCTCGGCTCCCTCCACGTTGTTCCTTCGATCCGCCTGCTGGTGCACCCGTTCACTCCCTGGTATCGGTCAGTATCCCTTCTGGCGCGACGGTGGGTGACGCTAGAAGCATCGCTTACACGTGTCAACGGTCCCGTCCGGCCGTGGATACCGAACCGGGCACCACGACGCCTGACACGCTGACGGTCCTAAGCTGATTCTCGAGAGATGACAATTGGGAAGTCCATCGTCCCAGGCGGCTGGAGACGGCCCTCGAGCATGGCGAGGAGGTAGTCGGCGATCTGGCCCCCGATGTCGCCGAAGTCCATCGTGGTCAGAGACTGCCGTGTGAGCCCGGAACCCGGCTGTCCCGTCCCGAGCCCATCACCGCGATGTCGCCCGGGGACTTTGATGCCGCAGCGTGCAGCACCTGCAACACGATCAACGTGAACTCGTCGTTGTAGGCGAACATGGTGTTGACAGCGGGCTTCTTGCGCACAGCGTCGAGGATCCGGTCGCGTGCCGTGTCGAGGTCCATCGGCACCTTGAGCACATGGAGCGCTGCCCGTCGAACACCTGGCGGACCCCGGCGACTTGTTCGGTGCCGATATCCGCCAGTCGTGGATCGTTCAGACCACCAGCAGCATGCCCGCGGTCCCGCTCGGACAGGTAGGTCGCGGTGGCTCCCCCGACAGGCTCCTGCGAAGACCCGAAGCCGGGCGATCGACTTTCCTGGACCGTTCCCGACGGCCAGCACGCAGCGGGCACCGTTCAACTCCAGAGCCTTGACGATTCTCGGCGAAAGCAACGCACCGGGCGCGACGACGGCGAGCGGCCGGACGCGCTCGCAGGCGCGAACTGAACGCCGTCGGGGACGGCGTGCCCGTGAAGTCGATCAGCGGGGTATAGCCCGCCGCGGCCACCCGGCGGGTGAGGTGATCGATCACCTGCGCCAGCAACGGCCCTGGGGTGGCACCCACCATGACGACGAGAACGATGTCGCTCTCCTTCGTCTTCAGCATCCGGGCATTGTGATCGGGCGTGTAGTGCAGGTCCTCGACGGCTTTCCAGACCCGTTGCCGAACCTCCGGGGAGATCCGCTGTCGGGTGACGTCGTTGAGGGCATAGCTCACCGTCGCTCGGGATACTCCGGCGGCACGCGCCACGTCGTGGCTGGTCGGGCGACGCTTGGGGGGCCACTTCTCCTCCAGTCCAGCCCAAAGGTGATCACCGGGGCCGGCACTATGTTGACACGAGTAAGTAGCGAAAGTAGCGTTTCTCTCGCTTTCGGCGGCGACCGCGTCATCCGGTCGCACGCCGGGAGGCGAGGGTGGGCAGCGCTACCGCGGGACACAAGGGAGGGGCCGCGCGAGGGGTCGAGGGGCTACGGTTGCCAGCGTGATCCGACGGCGGCGCGGAGGACGGCGAACGGTCTTCGTTCAACCTGACGTTCCTGCTCCGGAGGGTCGGCTCGATACATGGTGACAGCAGGGATCGGCATCACCATCGACCAAAACGATCAACGAGATCAGTGGTATGCCGGAATGGGAGGGTGTACCACGGAAGGGAAACACGAAGTGCGCCGAGCGTTTTTCTCGGTCGTCGCCGCTCTGGCGGCGATCACCGGCCTGATACTGGTGGCGCCGGCGCTGGCCGAGGGCGCCACCCGCGCTCAGTCGGACCCCGGGGTCACCCCGACGAGCATCAAGCTCGGGATCACCTACCTCGATGCCGCCGCCATCAAGAGCGTGGTCAACATCGATCCGGGCAACTACCAGGTGGCCTACGGCGCGCTGATCCGCCAGATCAACGCCCAGGGCGGGATCAACGGGCGCAAGATCGTCCCCGTCTTCGAGCCGATCGACCCCATCGGGACCGCCCCGGCGGCCAGCGCCTGCTCGGCGCTGACCGAAGACGACAAGGTCTTCGCCGCCATCGGGTTCTTCCAGCCCGCCGACACCGCCTGCTACGTCGACACCCACGACACCCCCCTCATCGGCGCCACGCTGAGCAACGCCGCATCGGCGCAGGCCAAGGCGCCCTGGTTCAACAACGTCATCTCCGACAACGACCTGATCCCCAAGGAGATGGCCGCCTTCGCCCACGAAGGGGTCTTCGCCCACAAACGGGTGGCCCTGGTCGGAGACGAGTCCGATACACCCGAAGTCGACCTGATCGCACCCGAGCTCAAAAAGCTCCACGTCGACGTGGTCCAACGCGCCGTCAACAGCGTGCCCGACACCGACCAGGCCGCCACGGATTCTGAGTACGCCGTCATGGCCCAGAAGTTCGAATCGGCGGGAGCCAACGTGGTCATCGCCGTCGGCGACGCCGGGGTCAGCTGGTCCGAAGCCCTCCACGCCAACCAGAGCACCTACCTGCCGCGGTTGATCGTGCCGACTACGCCGACCTCGAGACCGTCGTGTCCAACCCGGCCAACTACAGCGCGGCCGAGCTCAACGGCGCCTTGACCGCCGGGGGCACCCCGCCACCGGCGGTGGAGTGGAACGACCCCGTGATGCGGCACTGCGTGGCCACCGTCCACGCCGCCGAGCCGAGCGCCGTCATCAACGACCCGGTGACGGCCACCGCCTCCACTCCGGTGACCTGGAACGCCCCCGAGACCGCATGCCAGGAGTTGGCGCTCTTCGAGGACATCGTCAAGGCGGCCGGCAAGAGGTTGAACAACGCCACGTTCAATCGAGCGGGGGAGTCCTTGACCCACGTCACGCTGCCCGGCGGGGGCGGGACCTACGACTTCGGACCGGGCCATCGCGACGGCGACGGACCGGTGTCCATCTTCGAATGGAACGCCGCCACGGGGAAACTCGAGGCGAAAGCTACGGTCGACTCGTAAAACGGGGCCCGGGACTCGGGGTTCGTCTCCGCAAGGGCGCTCAACGCCATGGCGGCCACGGACTCGGCGATCGAGCGAGCGAGGACATCGGTACCGGCTCTGCGGCCCCATGAGCGGCCCGGGAGCAGCAAGGATCGGAGGCCGGCGCTCACAGCTCGTAGTCGCACCGGCGCGGCATGACGACCCACGCCCCGAGCGACCTCGACCCGATGGAAAGCTCACTTGGGACCCAACGCTGCTCTCGTGGTAGACGACGTCACTGCTCACGATGGTTGCCCCTCGCCGGAGTCGCATTTCTGGGACGTGACGGGTCAGGGTCGACCGGTGCGAAGTTGTTGATCGAGATTTTCTTGCGATGTGAGTTCCCGTCACTCAGGATGGTGCTCAGCGGTGGCGCCTCGAGGGGGTCGATGGGTGCAACGGATTCCGAGGAAAGTCGTCCCGTGGGCGGCAGTGGCACTTGTTACGGCGACGGTGGTAGTGGGCGCCGCCCTGGGTTTGCTGACTGCGCCGTCCGCCACCACAACTCCGGTGCACTCGCTTGCCTCTGCCCCTCGCGACCCGGCCGATACCGCCACCGTCCCGACAACTACCACAACGATCGCTCGTCCGAGTCTTCTTGAAAAGCCTGTTCCCGGACCCATCACCGTCAACGCGTCGGCTTGGCAGGGTCACGGGAACCTGGCCTTCATTTCGAGCGGACAGCTCGAAATACTCTCCAACGCGGGAACATTCAGCGAGATCACGGGGCCGATCGGTGGTGGATTCGACAGCGATGCGGCCTGGTCGCCCGACGGCTACTGGCTCGCCTTCCTTCACACCGGTCCGGCCGACGGTTATGACCTACCCGCCCCCACTCTCTGGCTCCTGAGGGCTGGCTTCACGCAGGCCCAACCGGTGACAACCAGCGGGATCGGGATGTTCGAATGGTCACCGACCGCACCGGTGTTGGCGTACACCACCGTCCCTAAATACAACTTCCCCGCCGGGGTGCCCGAAGCCGTTTGGTTCGACCGGCCTGAGGCATCTCCGACGAGCGTGGCAGTCGGGACGGGGGCCGGCATGGGCGCAATCGCCTGGTCGCCCGACGGCAGCGAGCTCGCTTTTGATGACTCGGTCTTTCCGAAACCCGCTTCGGCGACGTCGCCGGCCACGCCCGCCACCAGTCGTCTGGGGATCGTTCCAGTCGACGGCGACCGAGTAGGAACGGTCTACCGACTGGCCGAGACCGGGATCGACCTGGCCGGCTGGTGGCCCGAGGGAGGCGGTCTTTTGTTCTGGGAGGACCCGGGGTTCGCCGACCCGGCCGACGGCGACCCGCTGTACAGCCTCGAACTCGACGCCGATCGACCGGTGGCGTTGGCGACTTCGCTGGTGGGGCCGACGTGGCTGGCGGCGGAACCCGACGGGCATACCGTCGCCATCGTGGCGGGTGAGGACCGAACGATCTGGACCACCGGACGAGATGTCGACCTGTGCAGTTTCCCCGCCGCCGTCTGCCACGCCGAGGCCATCCCGACGGGCACAGTAGGCCTCGCCCCCAGCTGGTCCGCATCGGGCAGGCTCATTTTCGCGGTAGCACCCGCCAGTTCCGATGACGGGGCGTACTACTCGTCGGGTTCGATGGCCCATTGGGACTCCGCCAATGCTCTGTGGTCGTCGGGTCT
The DNA here is from genome assembly GCA_963828505.1 of uncultured Acidimicrobiaceae bacterium. GTDB lineage: Bacteria > Actinomycetota > Acidimicrobiia > Acidimicrobiales > RAAP-2 > Bog-473. The sequence goes on along the minus strand of CAWHFM010000020.1, from coordinate 64,103 downwards.
CGGTGGACAGCCCACTCCCTTGGCATCGACGCCTCTTGGCGCGTTGCTGGCCGTCCCGGCCTCCCAGGGCAGCACGATGGTCGTGGTGGCGGACGACGCCCTGTGGTTGGCCAACATCGCAACAGGAGCGCGCGCGACGCGGGTGGCCGGGCCCCTCTACTCGACCGCTGGCCCTGTCGGCTTCTACGGCGAGGTCGATTGGGGCGGCACATTCGCCTGGTCGGCCGCATCCGGCCCTCGTTTGGGATCTCAGCTGCTGACCGATGCGGGTCTCTTCCCTCCGGATCCGCAGCTTCCGTAGAGGACATCGCCGTGCCACCGCTTCGGTTCACCTGTGGCACGCCGTGAAAGGGAGAGTCGCCGCTCGCTGTCATGCTGGTCAGATGGTGCGAATTCGGCGTGTACGTCCTGAGGATGTGGTCGCTACAGAAGAAACGTGGCACGCGGCCTATTCGGCCATGCGAGCAACTCACGGAATGCCTCCCGAGCCGCATACGCCTGAACAGATCGTCTGGGGCCAACGCCGTACCGATCACCTGCTGACGAGCGATCCGGACGGATCTTGGCTCGCCGAGGATGGTGGACGTGTGGTCGGGATGGCACAGTCCCAGATCCGGGGAAACCGTTGGGTGCTCTCCAATCTCGGGGTCCGGCCCGTCTACCAGGAGATGGGTATCGGGAAGGAGTTGCTCGACAAGACCCTCCACTACGGGCAGAGCTGCGCCGGCGGGGCCATCTTCGCGTCGCCTGACCCACGCGCGGTACACCGGTACGTTCGAGCGGGCTTCGACCTCCATCCTTCTGTTGGTGCAGTCAGTCCTTGGCGGAGGAGGGTTGAACCTCCGATAGGGATTCAGGAAGCTGGCGATCATGCGCTTACCCACGTCGACGCCGTCGACTCGGTGCTGCGAGGTAACACCAGACGACCGGATGTCGAATTCCAGCTTTCGCTGGGTCATCGTCTGCTCATCGACCCCAATGGCGGCTACGCCGTCGTTCGCGGGGGTCGTGTGGCCCAGTTGGCGGCAACTGACGCCGACATTGCCGCCCGACTGCTGCGGGCTCACATGGCTCGTTGCAACAACGACGAGATCATCAGCGTGAGCTGGATGAGGGCGCGCGATCAGTGGGCCATCGAAACGCTCGCCGAAGCGGGCGTGGCGCTCCGTGCGGGCGGTGCCGTGATGATCCGGGGTGAATGGGAGATGAACGGTGCATACATCCCAAATGGCGTGTTCGGCTGATGCGGCTTCAGGGTTGATGCCGCTCGCGAGCTGAAGCCTCGGGGAAGATCCACGGCGGTGCTCGGAGAAGCTCGTGGTCGTCCTTTCATCTTCGGCATCCAACTCTCGCTCCCATGCCTGAGCATCGACGTGCTGTTGACCCCGGAAAAGGATTGGGCCCCACTTCCATCTTGATCGGATCGAAATCGTGCTCGTGGCAGGATCAACTGATGGAGGAAATCCGCTGGATGAGCGCGGTGGAGCAAGCCCGCCAGCTGCAAAGCGGAGCACTCAGCGCCACTGAGCTCCGTCGATCCGTCACCGAGATCATCGAACGGCTCAACCCGATGGTCAATGCCGTGGTCATCCCCCTCTTCGAACGATCCGGCTCGGGCGTGCCGATCCTCCTGAAGGACGCGGGACAAGAGCTGGCCGGAACGCCGCACTGGGTAGGTGTCGCCGCGCTGCGCGATGCCGGCGTGACGTCGAGGAGGACCACAGCTCTGGCCCAGCAGCTGGAGGCTGCAGGGTACGACTTCATCGGGAAGGGAGCCTGTCCTCCACTTTCGAACGGCGTCACGACCGAGCCGCCGGGGTTCGAGCCCACCCGCAATCCGTGGGATCTGTCGCGATCTGTCGGTGGATCGAGCGGCGGACCGGCCGCCGCGGTGGCGTGCGGGATGGTGCCGGTTGCCCACGGCTCTGACGCCACTGGATCCTTGCGCTGCCCCGCGGCTTTGTGCGGGGTGGCCACCTTGAATCCCACCTCCGGCCGGATCGCCAGCGTCGCGCCCGCCGGACAGCCACCCAATTCAGTGTGGCGCGACTTCGTCCTGGCCCGTCACGCCGAAGATCTGGCAGCCATCTTTCGCGCGCTGTCCGGCGCCGTTCAGCCCGCGTTGAAGAAAGCACTTCGAGTCGGAATTTTGGACCACGACCCCGAAGTCGGATTGGACGTGCATCCTGACTGCGCTGAAGGTGTGCATGTGGCCGGCCGCTTTTTGGAGGAGCTCGGGCACCGGGTTGAAATGGCTTGGCCCCCGGTGCTGAGCAGATTCTGGGGCGAGGCCGCCGACCCGTTGGGCGTGCTCAGCGATGCAACCCGGCCGCATGTTCTCCGATGGCTCGAGGATCGTCTGGGGCGAGCGGTCGATACAGACGAACTCGACCAACGCTTCTTCGAGGCCGTGAACCGCGCCGCCTCTCGCAACGAGCAGGATGTGGCGCGCGCTCGAGCGAGGATCGACAAAGTCGCTGCACCCCTCGCGGGTTGGTGGGAAGAATGGGATCTGCTCGTGACTCCGAGCACCTTTCAGCCGGCATGGCCGCTCAAGTCGGAGTCGGGATTGGCGCAAATGGGAACGCTGTTGGCCCCGTTCAGCCTGTCGGGGCAGCCGGCTCTTTCGCTGCCTCTGCACTGGAGCGCCGAGCAGCTGCCGATTGGTGTGCAGCTCGTCGGAGCGCCAGGTGCCGACGAGACGCTCCTGGCCCTCGCTGAAGAGCTCCAAGCTGTCTCCGATTGGGCCACGTTGCGCCCGCCAATCTGCTGACAACCGAAAAGTTGGTGGCGAGCAGGCGGACCACTTAAAGTGCGTTGACAAGGGTATGCGACGGCCCGGCCATAAGAACCAACCATGGCAATCCATGGTCGATGGAAACAGCGGTGACGTAGGGGACGACCTGACCGGGCCGGCCATCGAGTTGGCGCGGCAGTGGCTTGCCGAGACAGGGGTGAGTGGAGCCGAAGCTCGCCAGACGGCACGCCTGGCGAGCCTCACGAGCGACCCGGGCTCAGTCGCCTTCGTCATGGCTTTTTGTGATCGGGTCGTCCGGCCCGCATCCGCCCGCGTCGCGGCGGGCCAGCTCCGCCGACTCGCTCGCCGCCCCCGTCCGGCTTTCTTGAATCGGACTGACATGGCTTTATTGCGCGTTGGGGCGCTGGTCTCGCGGGCTACGCCCGGGACCGTCATGGCCTTGGCGCGCAGGAGGATGCGTGCCCAGGTCGGCGATCTGGTCGCTGACGCCGAACCGGGAACGTTGGGAGCGCACCTCGCCCGTCTTCGTGCGGGCGGCTTCTCGGTGAACGTCAACCTGCTCGGCGAGATGGTGCTCGGACGTTCAGAGGCCGAGCGGAGAAGGGCAGCCGTCATCGACCTCATCGGTCGAGCCGACGTCGACTACGTCTCCGTCAAACTCACGTCGATCTGCGACACCCTCTCCATGTGGGGCTACGAGGACTCAGTGGCGCGTGCAGGCGATGCCCTGCGCGAGGTGTTCTGCGCGGCACACCGCCCGGGCGGCGCCTTCGTGAACCTCGACATGGAGGAGTACAAGGACCTCGCCCTCACCCTCGAGGTGTTCATGGGGGTGCTCGACGAACCAGCCTGGCGCGACTACCGAGCGGGTATCGTGCTTCAGGCCTACCTGCCCGATAGTCACGGGGCGCTCGAACTGCTGACTCGCTGGGCTCGGGCTCGGGTGCACGCAGGTGGAGCGCCGGTGAAGGTCCGGGTCGTGAAGGGGGCCAATCTGGCTATGGAGCGTGTCGACGCGGCCCTGCACAACTGGCCCCTCGCCACCTACCGCACCAAGGCCGAGACCGACGCCAGTTACAAGGCGCTCATGGACGCATTGCTCCATCCCGGGAACGCCGGTGCGTTGCGGGTCGGGATCGCCGGGCACAACCTCTTCGACTTGGCTTGGGCCTACCTCTTGGCCGAGAACAGGGGAATGACGGAGGCGGTGACATTCGAAATGCTCGAAGGGATGGCCCCGGGAATCACCCGGGCTGTGTCGGCGGGGGGCGCCCCGGTCCTCCTCTACACCCCGGTCACAGCAGCGGACGACTTCGACCATGCCCTTCCCTATCTGTTTCGCCGCCTGGAGGAGAACGCGGGTGGCGAGAACTTCTTGGCTCATCTCCCCATGCTCGGTGACGAGAAGACCTTCGACGCCGAGGCGACGCGTTTCGCGGAAGCGGTGTCGGCACGGCACGGGGTGCGCCACCGGCCATTTCGCGCCGACTCCATGGAGACGGACGATCGGGCGTCTGGTTTCGTGCCGGCGGCCGATACCGATCCGAACAACCCAGCGGAGCGGGACTCCATTCTCGCTGCCGTTGGCTCGGTACCTGACGTCGAAGTGCGCGTTGCGCTCGATGCAAGAGCGGTCGACTCGGTCGTCGACCGAGCGCGGGAGGCGCTCGCGGTCTGGGCCGCCTATTCGCCGGAGCGTCGCGCCGAGGCGTTGCGATCCTGTGCCGGTGTCCTCGAGTCGGTGCGGCCACAGCTGGTCTCTCTCTTGGTGCACGAGGGACACAAGGCCTTGGCAGAAGCGGAAGCCGAGGTCAGCGAGTGCATCGACTTCGCCCGCTTCTACGCCGCCAGTGCCCTCGACGATGCCTGGCGTGACGGCCTGTGCTCCGAGCCACTGGGAGTGGTCGCAGTCGCCGGGCCCTGGAACTTCCCTCTGGCCCTCTCACTGGGCGCTGCGTTCGCCGCGCTAGCCGGCGGGAACGCCGCCATAGCCAAGCCCGCGCCCCAGACTCCTCGTAGCGCATTGTTTGCGATCGATCAGATATGTCGTTCGCCGAACGCAAAGACTGCGTTACCGGTCGGGATTCTCCAGTGCGCATCGGTCGACGACGGGCCGGTGGGCACCCACCTGATCGCGCATCGCGGCGTAGACGCCGTCGTCCTCACCGGTTCGTACGAGACGGCTGAGGTCTTCAGCCGAATGGCGCCAGGGCGGCCACTCTTCGCCGAGACATCGGGGAAGAACGCCATGATCATCATGCCCGAAGCCGACCTCGATCTTGCGGCTGCCGATCTGGTGCATTCAGCCTTCGATCACGCTGGGCAAAAGTGTTCCGCGGCGTCGCTGGGAATCCTGGTCGGCGACGTGGCCACGTCAGAGCGTTTTTCGTCTCAACTCCTCGACGCGGCGTCCTCGTTGATTGTTGGCCCGGCCGCCGATCCGGCGGTGACCATGACGCCGCTGGTGGAGTCCCCGTCCGACCGCCTGCGGCGTGCGCTGTGCACGTTGGAGCCCCACCAGCGGTGGCTGCTCGAACCTCAGCTGCTCGACCGCGAGATCGAGCTGTGGTCTCCTGGGATCGTCACCGGCGTTCGAGCCGAGGATTGGCTGGCTCAAACCGAGTGCTTCGGCCCAGTCCTCGCCCTGATCGCCGCAGAAGATCTCGAAGAGGCCATCGGGATCCAGAACTCCAGCGTCTACGGACTGACTGGTGGCCTCTGGTCGCTCGATCCGACTCACCACCGGATCTGGACCGAGCGTGCGGACGTCGGCAACGCGTACGTCAATCGCGCCATCACCGGCGCCATCGTGGGACGCCAGCCCTTCGGCGGTTGGAAGCGCTCTGTGGTAGGCCCGGCGGCCAAGGCCGGAGGGCCCAACTACGTGGCCCAGCTGACACACCTCACCGATGCCGGACGTCCGACGAGACTCGCCGACCCGAATGTGGGATCCCAGACGCTGCTCGAGATCGTGCGGGGCGTCGTCAACGACGAACAAGCTCAGGCGCTCAGTGACGCCGCGCGATCGGATGCCTACTGGGTGGCACACGAGTTCGGGATCGAGCGCGACCAGACTCGACTGTTCTGTGAGCGCAACGTCTTGCGTTACCGACCGATTCCGGTCATAGCGGTTCGTGTCGGGCTCGGCACGAACGCCTACGAACTCGGGCGAACCCTGTTTGCGCTACGCGCACTCCACGCCGATGCCGAGGTGAGCGTGCATCCTGACGCCGAGATCGACGGCATCGATGTGCTTTTACGTCAGGCTGACACAGAAGCAATCAACGTGGAGCGTCAAAGTGACGATGAATTTCAGGGAGCGGGCGGCCAAGAGCGATTGGCGACGAATTCGCCTTCTCGGGTCCGCACGCGGACTGGACGAGCTGGCCCCCGCTATCTACGTGGACACGCGGCCGGCGTGCGTCTCGGGACGCGTCGAATTGCTCCGCTACCTGCGCGAGCAGTCGGTGAGCATCACGACGCACCGGTTCGGCAGCCCTGTAGGCGTCGACTGAGGGTGTCGCCCGGGATACCGCAGCCGCGTCGGCAAGGTGTCGTGCGCCGAGCGGTCCGTGCTGATCTATCGGGTGAGCGAACGGCGGCCCGGGTGACCGGACTCGCCTACCCGTAGAGTTCGGATAGCGTTTTCAGTGTCCGCGAGTTCCCCGAGAAGCCGACTGCTCCGCACCAAGCGGCTGTCACGCACGACACGCCCGCCAGATCGGATGATTGCCCTCTTCCGGGGCTGGCACTCTGCGTCCACTTCGCCCCATTCCAAGACTCGACGAGGGTCGTGTCGGCTGCTTGGCCAACGGCTTGGCACATGCTTACGGACGTACATGAAACTCCGTAGAGGTAGTTCTTCTTGGCGGTGTTGGGACTGGATGTGATCGACCACGCCGCGCCGTTCCAGGATTCAATCAGGGTCGACGCTATGTTCTTCTTGTTCGGATATTCGCCGACGGCCACACAAGAACGCGCGGCAGCACACGAGACGGCATGGAGCGAATTCGATTCCTCCGGGTTACGATTCGGGCTGGGAACGATCGACCACTTCGTCCCATCCCACGACTCGATCAGGGTCAGCTCGGGAAAGCCGCCGGAGGTGGCGTATTGGCCTACCGCTGTGCATGAAGACGCGGAGACGCAGGATACGGCGTTCAGGAAGTTCCCATTCGTCCCGACGTCGGGACTCGGCACGATGCCCCAGGAAGAGCCGTTCCAGGATTCGACCAGCGTCTGGGCGACGGTACTGCTGAGGGAGCCATAGCCGACAGCAACACACGAGTCGTCGGAGGTGCAGGAAACCCCACTGAGGGCAGAGGTCGGACCGCTGTTGGGACTGGGAATGGTTGTCCAGCCTGTGCCGTTCCAGGATTCGATGAGAGTTTGGTATTCGGCACTGCCGAGCCCGGAATAGCCCACGGCCTGACACGAGGAGGACGAGGCACAGGAGACGGCGGTGAGGTCGTTTGGATCATCCATCTCGTTGGTGGGACTCGAGTCGAGTGACCAAGCCCTCCCGTTCCATGACTCGATCAGGGCTTGGTCGTTGCCGCTGTTGTCGCTGAAGTGACCGACGGCTGTGCAGAACGAGGCCGACACACACGAGTCACCCACAAGAAAGCCACCACCGGTCGGTCCATTCGGGCTGGGCTGAATTGTCCAGGAGGGGTTCGCATCCGCTGCAGGCGCAGCAGCGACGGCAAAGGCCACGACGACACCGATAAAACAAACTCTTGACACCCAGTGTGTTGTCATCGCCCAACGATTGGGCTACGCCGCCCGCTACGGATGCCAGATTTGTTCCACGCCATGGGCCAATCCTGCACCGCCGAAGTTTGTCGTGCAATCCAGCAGGGCTCGGGGTCGAGGTGTCCTAGCGAGGCGGCGCGTTCATGTGGACTGATGTCGGTGCGATCAAGGGAAGTATCTGTTCGAGCGTCGTGCGACCCGAGCCTCAGATTGTTGGCTGAACACCAGGTAGCTGGAGCGTGCCGCAGCGACCTTTCGGCCGGCAAACGTTCGTCCCGGGTCGGTAACGTGTCCCTCGACGATTCCGGGGGCCTCACGTGGCTGAGACAAGCGCTGCACCAAAGGTGGTGATCGTTGGAGGCGGTCATAACGGACTGGTCACCGCTGCTCTCTTAGCGCGCCACGGGATGGACGTGACGGTTGTGGAAAAGAACGCGAGGGTCGGCGGCGCAGCCTTTACAGGCCAGCCGTGGGGTCCCGATATCGATATGACCCGGTGTTCCTATTCGCTCGGGATGATGGATCAGAAACTCATCGATGACCTCGAGCTCGAGACCAGGTTTGGGCTCAGGAAGGCCAACCAGTGGGGCTACTTCGCTCCTCGCCTGAACGGATATCTCCAACTTCCCGATGACGACCCGCAGCTACTCGAGAAGGAATTGACGACCAAAGCTGGACCCGGCGACCTGGTTCGCTTCAGGAGCTTCAAGCCCACCCTGAAGAAGATCAACGCGATCCTGCAGACGGGAAGGAAACCTGATCCCCAGGGAGAACAAGCACAAGCTCTCATGCGCGAACTGCAACAGGTGTCGGTCGGACAAATTCTTGATCATGGCTTCCGCTCAGTGGCTGTCCCAGGGATTGAGCTCGGACCGTTCGAATCCGATGCGCTCAAGGGCATCCTCTCGGTGACCCCCGTCATCGGATTTTGGGGCGGACCGTATGACAAGGCGAGCACCTATGTCCTCCTCAACCTTCAAGGCAGCTGGGGCTTCCCTGTGGGTGGCATGGGCGCAGTCAGCGACGCCATCGAAAGGTCAGCAACCGCCGCCGGTGCGAAGATCCGCGTCAACGCTCTTGTTGAGCACATTGATGTGCAATATGGGAAGGCACGAGGCGTCGCACTCAGGGATGGAACGAAGATCCGTGCCGATGTCATCGTCACGGCAGTCCATCCCCAGATCTCTTACCTCGAGCTGATCAAGTCGGGCCTGCCGGATTCATTCTTGAATCGGATCAAGGATTGGGATTGCCGGAGTGGCGTCGTCAAGATCAATCTCGTGGTTAGCAAGCTACCTACCTTCAAGGATCATCCGGCGTTCGCCAAAGAGGTGCACGGGGGAACGATTGTGATCGGCGTTGACTCCCCTGCGAGTATCCAGAACGCGTTCGAAGAGGCGGCCGCAGGATCCCCATCCGCGCACCCCATGATCGACATGGCCATCCCATCCGTGGCAGACCCGACCCTGATCAGGGGTTCCACCCGAGAGCAATACCCCGATGCTCACGTCATCTCGTTATTTACCCAGTACGGCCTCGACACCTGGTCGAAAACTCCCGACCCCGACGCACTGACGAAGTATGTCGATCGAGTGCTTGCGACCATTGAGGGAGTGACTCCGGGATTTCGCGCCTCCATTCTCCCCGATCGTGATCCTGAGGTTCTCGGCCCCCACGAGATCGAAGAACTCTACGGACTCAAGGGCGGCAACATCTATGCAGGAGCTTGGGACTGGAACGACCGTCTTGAAGTGACCACTCCTATCGAGGGCTTGTACGACGCCAGTTCGGGTACTCATAACGGCGGCTGTGTGAGCGGCAAACCCGGCCTCAGTGCCGCAAACCAGATCATCGCTGATTATGAGGCGCAGAGAGTGGGAAGCCAAGAACTCGTATCGTCGAGGGAGCGAACGACGGAGTAATCGCATTCGTAGATCCGTCGAGTTACTTTGGCGGCTCGCTCGTCTCACCATTGGGGAGCATCGTATTTGTTGCACCTTTGATTTCGCGAGTCAGGCGCAGGCCATTCCCTACCTCCTTCATTGCGGAAAAGCCGCACAGGTATGAAGTCGGGCAATACGAATTCAGCCTCTGTCCGATTCCGACCTCTGGCGGATTCTGAATCAGACCACCCCACGCCCGCCGGACAGACGCGTGAACTAGTAACCTTCCAAGGCGTCGCAGTCCACGCTCCTATCACTTGTAGTCGGTTCGCTTGCGCCGTCGTGATCAGGTTGTGACGGATGAGCCGCGCTCGATCGAGGTCCGTCCGGGAAGCGGATCGATACCTTCGTGGGCCAGGCAATGGAGAATTTTCCGCGTCCTCCAGTCGGGACAATCGGTGCGCATCTTTACGATCCGGGCCTGTGTTACCCGGTCCACCCAATGCGGGCACGACACTGGTCCCGACCTGCTGTCCGCCAACCCGGCGCATGGCACTGGGCCGCGTAGGCATTCAGCTAGACGTGGACGCAGTTCCTTATGCGCACAATGGCGGCGAAGCCCTGGTTGGCGCTGAGCCCTTTCACGTCGAGAGTGGCGTGGTAAGCGATGCGGTGGCGGCGGTTCAATCGTCTTCTGTCGTCGTCCGCTCGGGCCTGTGGTCTCCCGCGCCAAACCGCCCACGGACCAGGCAAATGGGCGCTCCGCCGCATCAGGCACCGCCGCGTGCGAGCTCATCCTCTGGACATTCGCGTCATCGCGGTGCTACCTGGCCCGATGACCTTGGCCGAGAGTGAAGCGCAATCTGTCGAGAATCCTGGCGGGCGCGAAGATCGCCGGTTCATGAAGTGGCCACACCTGGCAGTGTCGCGCCGTCGACCCAGAGGCGAGCAGGATCCCGTTCACGGCCCGACGAGCGGCTTCGTTGGCGCCTTCCATGGTCGCCAGGTCGGTGAACGTGCGGACATAGTCAGAAGCCAAGAACAGGTTTGGCACGCCAGTGGACGCGTCAGGGCGGTATTGCCACGATCCCGGCGTGTTGACCAGCAACGGCTCCAGGTTGATGTCCGTACGGATCTGTTGGGCTTCCCTTACCTCTGGATACCGAACGTCCTCGTCCAAGAACCAGGAGATGACATTGTCCTCCGCCAAGGCTTGAGGGTCAGTTGTCGTGAGGTGCGCCCGGAGCTGGGCGAGGACGTCGGCGGCAATTTCCTCTCGCGTGCACTCCATGGCCGTCTTGCCTGTGAGAAGTCCCGGCGTCTGCCACTCCGAGATGTCGACGGAGAAGACGCCGCGCACATCTCCATGTCCGACGTCAGCCGCTCGGAAGTCGCTCCAGAACTGGGTCTGGGAGATCGAGGTGAGCGACCAGGGCGAGTCGATGTAGATGACGTGGCCGTGGACGATGGGCGCGGCGCGGCGTAAGAAGAACACGATGCCGTTCATCCACCGGGTTACGAGGCGAGACAACTGAGCGAGCTGCGGATCCAATTCGAGGATGTCGTCGTTTGTCAGGCGGTTCATGTGCTCCACCGGGACGGCCGCGACGTACCAGTCCGCTTCTACTCGTCTCCGGCTGCTGGAATCAGAGACGATGACGCCGCTGATTCGGCCGGCCCGTAGCTCCAGCTCCTCGACCCGGCCGCCAAGTTCGAAGTTGACCCCGAGCTGCTCTAGGTATGCAAGCCATGGCGAAATCCACGCATCACTGGTCGGACCATTGAGCACGCGATCGGTCTGGCGACCTGGCGTTCCCAAGTCGAAGAGAAGTTGCAGCAACGTGTAGCCGCCGGTACGGGCGCTCATCTCGCGCGCGGCGCGGCTACCAACGTCCGGGTGAGTCCGTCGGCCATGAACTTTTGGTAAGCAAGTGATCGGTGAGTCGCACCCGAGAAATCCCACCAACTCACTTTGTCCCACTCGTCGTATCGGCGCTCCTGGCAGCTGGTTAGAAGGACGAGAAGTCGGCTCGCAAAGTACAGGTAGTCCCCGGGAGAGAGCTGCGCAATGGGATGGAAGGCCATGCGAAGTATCAGCTGGAGGTCGTGAACCGAATCTGGGAAATGCGCGGGTAGCTTGACCGGCGGCAGGCCACCCGATTGAAGGATCTCCATTTCCGTTGCTTCGCGGAGGTTGTCCAATACGCCATTTGCCTGGTTACCGTAAGGAATGCGGCGCATCGTGTCTGGAAGGTGCCGATAGAACCCTGGGAAGAACCGGAACCCGTGTTCAGCCGGGAGGCTGGCTCGACCGGGGGTGCTCGAGTGGGGAACGGGAAAGCTGCGCGCCTTTCCACCCGGCTGCTCGCGACCCTCCAGGACGGTCACGGAGAAACCTCGCTCGGCGAGCTCCTGAGCGGCCGACATGCCGGCGACGCCACCACCGATGATCACGACTGACTTGTTCAGTTGGCGACACCTCCTCTTTGAGCCGCTCCTTCCGCACGCTCGACATCGCGCCGTTCACCGGGTGGAGGGCCAAGAATCTTTGTGCCAGCCTCGCGCCGTCTTGGTGATGTCATCCAGTCCTTTTTCATTCGTCCCACTCTTTGTTGCTCGGTCACTGCTTTTCGAAGAGGTCAAGAGGTGGACGGTCTCGGAGGGAGCGACCACTTTGCGCCCCTGTGCTGTTCCGGCCGGTGTGTGGTTGCCATCCTCAACGAATGGCGAGAGTCCCTCTTGTTATGGAGGTGTGCGGCGGGCGATCAGGTCGTGTACCCATCGCAACTGGCATCCAAATCGGCGTCGCTTCATCGAGAGCGACGGTCGACTTCGAGGGCCGATCTTCGTCCCGGTCGAAGGGGGGTGACGAAGTACGACGACGTACGGGAACGCACGTTCGGGATGGTCGGCCGTACTGTGGTCCCAGACTCAACGTCAGCTGAGGTGAGCAGACGACTGTGGCCGCGATGTCCGGGGATCCGTCGGGTCCGGTGATCCTTGCTGGGTCGTTGCTCGACACCCCAGGCTGCGCGGCGCCTGGCGCTGGATGCTCGAGGAGCACAGAGACCTTTCGGCTTCCGCGGGCGTCTATGTGATGGTGAGGAGTTTGGCGGTGGCCGTGCCGTAGCCGGCGGCGTCGTCGTCTGTCGCGGTGACGGCCAGGGCGGTCCCGAGCGTGGCGCTGGACGAGACGGTCGCCTTGGCGGTGATGGTCGTGGCGTCGACCACGACCACCTTGGTGAAGGTCACCCGGTCGGGCCTTTGAGCTTGGCCCCGGTGGCGAAGCCGGTCCCGGTCAACGTGACGGGTACCTTCTTGGGGCCCCGGGCCAGGCTGGACGGGATGAGCGAGGTCAGGGTCGGAGAGGCGATCACGCTCAGACAGCCCTGGCAGAGTGCCGTGATGAGCTCCGGGTCGACGACCAGGACGCTGTAGGCCCCGACCGGCGATCTCGCTGACCGTGTTGGAGTTGGCCTTCGTCACCCAGACGTACGTGCCGTCGGAGGAGCCGCCCCCTGGGAGGCTCCCGACCCCGATGGTCGCCACCACGACGCCGGTGGCGGCGTCGATCTCGCTGACCGTGTTGGAGTTGGCGTTCGTCACCCGGACGCGGGTGCCGTCGGAGGAGACGGCCTCGGGGAAGGTGCCGACCACAATGGTGGCGACCAAGGCGCCGGTGGCGGCGTCGGTCTCGCTGACCGTGTTGGCGCCGGAGGTCGCCACCCACACATGGGTGTCCTTGGAGGAGTCGAGGTCAGGTCGGTGAGATCTCTTGCCGCCCCTCGGGAGCTGGCGCCCGGTGGGTACGAGGGACGTTGGGGTGCCACTCGTCGACGCCGAGGTTGCTCGTGGACGAGACGACGGCGACGAGTACCAAAACAAAGGCACGCCGACGCACGGCTCGACGACTGCGAACGTCAGCACCGCCACCGCCCGTCGTCCTCTCCAAGAGGACGCGCCTGCCCGTCGGTGCGCTACCGCAGAGCGGGACTTGCGGTCTTGATGCCAGAGGCCCCCCGACTGGCATGGTGACCAGAGCTTCGGCTCGCGCTCCTGGGGGGGTCCTGTGGCGTTCAGATCCCCGCGGTCGACTCGTTTCCTGCCGCGCCGATTTGAGCCGAAACGACGCTGCGGCCAGCCCGGCTTGCCTGTGCCGCATGCAGCGCGGTGCGTTCTCAGCTTTCTTGCCTGAGGAGGCGGCCTTCGCTGTTGCACGCTGTTGCACGACGGTCATTTCGGCCCGGTCTCGGTGCAGAGTGGCGGTCCCGGTTAGATCGGTTGACCTGGGGTGATGGAGGAGAGCGGGCGACGGGAATCGAACCCGCGTTCTCAGCTTGGGAAGCTGATGTTCTGCCTCTGAACTACGCCCGCGGGCGCTGGCCACACTATCCTCTCCTCCGCCTGTAAATCAGTAGGTCAGAGGTGGCGATCGCAGCCTGATGCCACCCACGTATCCGAGGCGAGGAGCATTCGTGCCGGTCAGGATCATTCTGGGCATTGGCGTCACGCTGGTCGGCTTCGGCACTGCCGCCGTGCGGTTCCACTGGCTGTCCCGGCTCATCGGCTCGGGCAAGCCCGACCCCTCGCGCACGCGGGGCAGCATCCGGCCCAAGGCCGAGGCGGAGGTCACCGAGGTGGCCGGCCAGCGCAAGCTCCTTCAGTGGACGGTGCCCGGCCTGGCGCACTTCTTCACCATGTGGGGCTTCACCATCCTCCTGCTGACCATCATCGAGGCCTACGGGGACCTCTTCGACAAGTACTTCCACATTCCGGGCATCGGCACCTGGGGCTGGGTCGGCTTCATTGAGGACTTCTTCACCGTTGCCGTGTTGGTGGCCCTGGTCGTCTTCTCGGTCATCCGCCTCCAGAACGCACCCCAGCGCCTCGAACGTAAGTCGCGCTTCTACGGATCGCACACGGGCGCGGCCTGGCTCGTCCTCCTCATGATCGCCGGTGTGATGATCACGCTGCTCCTCTACCGCGGCGCCCAGATCAACACCGTCCCGACCCAGTTCCCCTACAGCGGCTGGAGCACGTTCGCCTCACACGGCGTGGCCAAAGTCCTGGCTCCTCTCGGAGCGGGCACGAACGCCGTGCTGGCCACGGTCTTCCTGATCCTCAACATCGCCGTCATCTCGGGCTTCATCGTTTTCATCGCCTACTCGAAGCACCTCCATATCTTCATTGCGCCGATCAACGTCGCCTTCTCCCGCCGCCCGCGGGCCCTGGGGGCCCTCGGCACCACCCCGGACATGGACATGGAGAACGTCGACGAGGACACGGTGTTCGGCGTCGGCCAGATCGGGCACTTCAGTTGGAAGCAGATGCTGGACTTCGCCACCTGCACCGAGTGCGGACGCTGCCAATCGGTCTGCCCGGCCTGGACCACCGACAAGCCCTTGTCACCCAAGCTCCTCATCATGAACCTGCGGGACAACATGTTCGCCGCGGCCGGCCCGCTCCTCTCGGGCGAGGGCGAACAGGAGATGCTCGTCCCCAACGTCATCGACCCCGACGTCCTCTGGGCGTGCACCACCTGTGGCGCGTGTGTGAACGAGTGTCCCGTCGACATCGAGCACATCGACGCCATCGTCGACATGCGCCGGTACCAGGTGCTGATGGAGTCCGAGTTCCCGTCCGAGGCCGGGCTCATGCTCCGCAACGTGGAGAACCAGGGCGACCCCTGGGGCCTGGGCCAGGGCAAGCGAGCCGAGTGGACGCAGAGCCTGGACTTCGAGGTGCCCATGATCACCGGGACCATTCCCGACGACATCGAGTACCTGTACTGGGTCGGATGTGCCGGAGCGCTGGACGAGCGCGCCCGTAAGGGCGTCCAGGCCACCGCCCGCATGCTGCACCGGGCCGGTGTCACCTTCGGCATCCTCGGCCCCAAGGAGTCCTGCACGGGGGATCCGGTCCGCCGTCTCGGCAACGAGTACCTCTACCAGGAGCAGAGCAAGCTCAACATCGCCACGCTCGATGAGGTTGGCGCCAAGAAGATCATCGCCAGCTGCCCGCACTGCTTCAACACCATCAAGAACGAGTACCCGTCGCTCGGCGGCAATTACGAGGTCATCCACCACGCTCAGTTGCTGGAGCACCTCGTCACGACGGGCAAGCTCGTCCCGGGCTCGGGTTACTCCGGAACCGTCACCTATCACGACCCCTGCTACCTCGGCCGTCACAACCGGGTCATCAACGAGCCCAGGACGGTGTTGAGCGCCATCCCCGGCGCCAAGCAGGTCGAGATGCGACGCTGCAAGGAGCGCGGTTTCTGTTGTGGGGCGGGCGGCGCGCGGATGTGGCTCGAGGAGAACATCGGCAAGCGGGTCAACATGGAGCGGACGGAGGAGGCGCTCGGCACGGGAGCCGACGTCGTCTCCACCGCCTGCCCGTACTGCATGATCATGTTGGACGACGCCGTGCGCGCCCACGCCAAGGAGGACGAGGTGCGGGTGCTCGATCTCTCCCAGCTCGTGGAGGAGTCGCTCGGCTGAGCCGGACCCGTCCGATCGGGGCGGTCAGGAGGCGGGGACGACCATGCCGTAGGCGCGTTCGGGCCGCAACGTCAGCACGAGTCGGCCGTTCGACACCATCGCGGCGCGGTACTCGTCCCAGTCCGGGTGCTCGCCGGAACCCGCCCGGTAGTACTCGACCAAGAGGTCGACGGTGGCGTCGTGCGGGTCGGCGGCCACGGGCGACAGCTCGGCGGCCGCTTCCACCACCACGTACTGCCAGAAGGTGTCTCCCACCACGTACAGCGACGCCCGCCGGTCGCGGCGCAGGTTGGCGGTCTTGGCGCGGTCGGCCGTGATGGAGATCCGGACCGTGTCCTCCTCGGCGGGGACGTACATGATGTTGGAGAGCTGGGGTCGCCCGTTGGAGCGGATGGTGGCCAACACCCCCTGGTGGTGAGCTTGTACGAATCGGAGGGCGTCGGTCAGATCCATGGATCGACCGTAGCCGTCCCGCCTGATCTACGTGCCGGCGACGACCTCGCTCTTCGACCTCTCGGCGAGGAGGAGGTGGATCACGGCGGCGATGATCCCGCCGACCAGCGGCGCCACGATGAAGAGCCACACCTGGCTCAAGGCGGTCCCGCCGACGACCAGGGCCGGCCCGAGGCTCCGGGCCGGGTTGACCGAGGTCCCCGTGAGCGGGATGCCGATGAGATGCACCATCACGAGGGCGAAGCCGATGGCGACGCCGGCTGCGCCCTGGATCGCCGCCTTGTGGGTGGCGAACAGGACGACGAGCACGAAGATAGTGGTCAGCACGACCTCGATCAGGAACGCGCCGCCCTCGCTCACGAAAAGATGCGACTGCGCCCCGTACCCGTCGGTGCCGAGGCCCTGCACGCTCTTGCGGTAGAGCGCTGACGTGCTGAACATCCAGTAAAGGAGATACGCCCCCACGATGCCGCCCGCGAACTGGGCGATGAGATAGCCCACGCCCTCCTGTATCTTCATGCGTCCAGCGGAGATGAATCCCAGCGTCACCGCGGGATTGACGTGGCAGCCCGAGATGGGCCCAATGGCGTAGACCAGCGCCACGAGCACGAGACCGAAGGCGAGCGCGGTTGCGACGACTCCGGCCGAGTAGCTGAGCCCGTGGAGCCTGAACCCGAACGATTCGGTGGCGACGCCGACGGCGACGACGACCAGGATTGCCGTACCGATGAATTCCGCCAGGAGTTTTCTGACATCGAACATCTGCAGACCTCCGTGTCCGGGCGAGGAGAGGACCCCTGCAGTCTGTCAGCGCACCCGGGTCCGGGCGCGGATGCACCACCCTCCCCCGACGTCGGGTCGGGGTCGGGGTCGGGACGGGGGGATCAGATGTTCGCGATGGCCCTCTCGTCTGCTTCCCGCAAGCGAGTGGCCATGGCGGCGAGCATCTTGCGCGAGAGCGCGGGCACCGCGTCGAGCACTCCGTTGAATTGACGCTGGCCGAGCACGAGCAGGTCCATCTCGGTCTCGGAGGTGACCGTGGCCGAGCGGGGGCGCCGATCCAACAGGGCCAGCTCGCCGAAGTACTGGCCCGGACCGAGCGTCGCCACCTTGCGGTTGTTGCGGCGGACCGCCGCCTCACCCTTCACGATGATGAAGAATTCGCGGCCGATGGTCCCCTGCTCACAGAGGACCCGTCCGGCTGGCACCGTCACCTCTTCGAGGGTCCGGCGGATAGTGCGCAGGTCCCTGTTCGAAGATGTCGAGAACAGCCAGATCTTGGACAGATCGAGTTCGCCGTGGGCCATGGCGGAAAAGAGTAGCCCTCACCGGCGTTCCGGGCGCTGACCTGCGCCGGGAGGACGTGGATCAGACGGCGTCGGCGCCGCGCTCGCCCGTGCGCACCCGGACGACGGTCTCGGCCGGCACCACCCAGACCTTGCCATCGCCGATTTTGCCGGTCGTGGCCGAGGAGACGATGGCGTCCACCACGTGCTCCGCCTGGTCGTCGTCGACGAGCACCTCGACCCGGATCTTCGGCACGAAGTCGACCCGGTACTCGGCACCGCGGTAGTTCTCCGTGTGGCCGCGCTGGCGGCCGAAGCCCTGGGCCTCGGTGATCGTCATGCCCTGGACACCCATGTTCTTCAGGACGTTCTTCACATCATCGAGCTTGAACGGCTTGACGACAGCCACGACCAGCTTCACCTGTCCGTCCCCTAGGGTCGAGCGGGGCCCCGTTGCCCCATGGAGCACCCTAGTTACCGGCTTCGGATGCCGTCCGCGGGTTATTAACACCGCCGTAATATGCCCGAAATATTGGGCTTTCGGTCGGGCGGTACCCTTCTGCAGTGCCCACGAACGTAGAAGCGTCCGGTTCCGGGGATCAGCCTGTACCCCGATTGTCCCTCTGGGAGCGGGTCAAGTACTCCATGGTCGAGCCGGACGACGACCCGGGTACGCGGAAGAAGGTCCAGCCTGCTCGCCCTGTCGAGGAGATTCAGGAGGACCTGCGGAGCTCCAACGACAAGGAGCGGACCATCGGACTCGTGGTCGCACCCGTCGCCGCCATCGTCGGTCTCACCATCAGCACGGCGTCGATCAACCACGCCCGGACGCTTCATCAGAGCGTCCACGTGTACGAGGAGCTGACCTACCTTCTCTTCGGGCTGGCCGCCCTGATCCTGGTGGCATCGCTGCTGCGCAAGCGCCTGTTTCAGGGGATCACCATCGCCTTGTTCGGCCTGGCGGTCTTCCAGCTGCACTACACGTACGTGGGATTCGCGGCGCCCTTCATCCTGGTGGGTGCGTGGTACATGGTCCGGTCGTACCGGCTGCAACAAGAGCTCAAGCGAAGTGACGCCGACGTGGGCGTTGCCCGCCGCAGCGTCTCACCGTCCGGAGGATCGCGTCCCCGGGCGAACAAGCGCTACACGCCCCCGACGTAACCGGATCCCGGTCGACGACCGGCCTCCGTCAACCGACGGAACGCTCCGGCTGACCCGGATGCGGTTCAGCGCGGGTCGTGGCCCCGAGGAGCGCCGGCTCCCCGTGTGGCTCGGTAGCGCCACACGATCAGAGCGACCACCGCGAGGAAGACGGCCGCCAGGACGCCGGGGAGGATGAACACGCTCGCAGAGGACTGCTGCCTGTCCACCACGGCGAGTGGTGAGACCAGCGCCGGATCGCCGGGGACAGCCAGAGCTGGAATTCTGGTGCCAGGCCGGTAGAAGGTCGACCCCGGAAGGGCCTCCTCGTGCGAGCGGCCGCCGAGCATGTAGCTGCCGCGGCACGAGTAGCCGGCGGCGTTGCTCCCGCTCCCGCCGAGGAGCCCGAGACAGCCCGTCACCGAGACGGTCACCCTCTCCCCCTGGGAATGGAGGCGATCGATCTGGTCGTTGGAGTGGATCCCGGCGAAGAAGAACAGCACGGCGAGCACCGCAAGGGTGCTGAGAACGACCCCGAGCACGACCTTGACGAGGCGTCCGGAGTCGAACTGCACGGTGGCGCCGCGCAGAGTTCCCACTCGGCCATTGGTGTCGTAACTCGGCGAAGTCGGCCGTGCGCGCAGGTGATCGGACCCGGCGCCGGGTGACGATGATGCATGGGCGTCTGTCATCGCGAACGGGAAATGGTAGCCGTGGACGGCAGCGCATTCCCGCCGCTCTCCAGCGCCTCTGAGTCCCGCCCGCGGTCGGTGGAGGAGGCCGAAAGTGGATTAACGTGCCCGAAACACGGGCGTGACCAAGTGGAAACTCCCGGCCAGCATCCTTGCAGCGGCGGAGAGAACCGTCGGAAGTGGCCTTGCCGTACCTGGAGCACCGAGGCGTTCCTGCTCTGCAGGGTGGTGATCCTGGTACTGCTGACAGTTAGGAGAGCTTGAGTGATCCACCTGATTGCTGCTGCGGCATACGTGCCGTATCCAAGTTGGCTCAATCCGGGCGACAACACGTGGCAGCTCACCGCCGCGACGTTCGTCGGCTTGATGAGCCTGCCCGGGTTGGCGGTGCTCTATGCATCCATCGTCCCGAAGAAATGGGCCGTGAACGTGCTGGCGATGATGTTCGTCGGGTTCTCGCTCGTACTCGTGGGATGGTTCGTCTGGGAGTACCAGCTGGCGTTCGGCTCGACCTCGCTCGGTGGCGGAGTCAAGGTTGTCCACGGGGTGGTGACGCAGACACAGATCAGCGGCACGACCGGAACGTGGCAACACTTCTTCGACAATTTCATCGGTAAACCAGGGACGACGACGAACGCCCATCAGGAGCAGGGACAGGCCATGTCGGGCGCCAACACCCTCATTCCCTTCCATTTCCCGACAGCGAGTCTGGCGTACTTCCAGTTCGTGTTCGCAGCCATCACGCCGCTGTTGTTCCTCGGCAGCGTGCTCGGCCGCATCAAGTTCAGCGCCTGGTGCATCCTCGTCCCGTTCTGGTCGACCTTCGTCTACTGCGTGGACGCCTTCATGCTCTGGGGCGGCGGCTACTTCGCACAGGAGGGCGCCCTCGACTTCTCGGGTGGCTACGTCATCCACATGTCGGCAGGAGTTTCGGGTTTCGTCGCAGCATGGGTGCTCGGACCGAGACTCTTGCGAGATAGGCAGCACGCTTTGCCCAACAACCTGGTTATGGCCGCGGTGGGTGCCGGAATCCTCTGGCTCGGCTGGAACGGCTTCAACGGTGGAGACCCGTACTACGCCGGAGCCAGTGCGGCGGGAGCGGTCATCAACACCAACATCGCCACCGCGACCGGCGTTTTGGTCTGGATGCTCATGGACGCATGGCTGACCAAGGAGAAGAAGCCCACGTTCCTCGGCGGCGTCAACGGCATGATCTGCGGCCTCGTCGGCATCACTCCATGCGCCGGATGGGTGAACGGCTGGGGCGCCATCTTCGTCGGGGCCATCTGCTGCGCCACGGTCTGGGTGGCGTGGAACTACCTCTCGAAGGTGCCCCCCTTCTCGAGGGTGGACGATGCGCTCGGCGTCGTCTACACCCACGGCATCGCGGGGTTCATGGGTGGCATGCTGCTCGGCATCTTCGGTGATCCGAACATGGTTGAGTACGGGTGCGGCCACGTCAGTGCGAGTGGCCAGGTGATCGCGACCAGCGCGACCACGTACGTCACGGCGACCAAGACCTGTGTGCCTTTCGGGGTGAACGGACTCCTGTACACCGGGTCGGCCCACCAGCTGTGGGAACAGTTCCGGGCGGCGATCTGGGTCATCTTCTGGTCCGCCCTGGTCACGTTCATCCTGATGAAGCTGATCGGTCTGGTCCTGCGCGGCGCCCGCTACAAGGACGACATCCTCGAGGTCGGCGACCTCGCCATCCACGGCGAGGAAGCCTTCCCGGACGAGGAGTTCGCGACTCGTTCCGACGGCGCCTTCGCCATGGCCGGCATCGAGCGCAGCGCGGCGGAGCGATCGCCCGAACCGGAACCCGGCGGGGGTGGCGGCGGCGGCAGTGGTGGGGCGTAGGGCCGGATTGCGCGGATCGGACAGGAAGAAAGGAAGACAACAATGAAGCTGATCGTGGCGGTCCTCAAGCCGTTCAAGCTCGACGACGTCAAGGAGGTGCTGAAGAACCACGGCGTGCAGGGCATGACCCTGACCGAGGCCCAGGGCTTCGGGCGCCAGCGGGGGCACACCGAGGTGTACCGCGGTGCGGAGTACGAGGTGGACTTCGTCCCCAAAATCCGCGTCGAGGTCCTCGTCGAGGACAGCCAGGCAGAGGATGTGGTCGAAGCGATCGTCGGGTCGGCCGCGACCGGAAAGATCGGCGACGGCAAGGTATGGGTCGTCCCGGTCGACACGGTGGTGCGGGTGCGCACCGGTGAACGCGGGGCTGATGCGTTGTAGCGCGATGCCGCACGCATGAAGTCCTGTGGGCGGTCGGTTGGGCCGGGGTGCGGCGAGGCGCCCCGGCCCTCCGCCGTTTGCAGTCAGCCCGTGGGCCGGTCCGCCTGCGCGGCCACGGCCGCAGCCGCGGCGGCCGCTGCCTCGGGATCCCCGAGATAGCCGGCCGAGCTCACGCTCAGATCATCCTCGAGCCGCATGCGGTAAGGGATGCCCGTCGGGATCTCGAGGCCGGAGATCCCGTCGTCCGATATGACCTCCAGGTGCTTGCGCAGGGCCCGGATGCTGTTTCCGTGGGCGGCCACCAGGACCGCTCCCCCCAGCTCGGAGGTCCGGCGCAGGTCGGGCACGATGGCGGACTCGAAGTACGGGACAGACCTTCTCACCACGTCGGCGAGGCACTCCGTGCGCGGGAGGTCGGCCGGATGGAGGTCACGGTAGCGGGGGTCGCCCGACACGTCGTAGGGGTGGCCAACAGCCAGGGGCGGTGGAGGCGTGTCGTAGCTGCGGCGCCACGCCGTGAGCTGGGCCTCGCCGAACTCCTGCTTGATCTGGGCCTTGTTCTTCCCCTGCAGGTCCCCGTAGTGACGCTCGTTCAGGCGCCAGTCCCGGCGGACCGGGAGCCAGCTGCGGCCGGCCGCCGCCAGGGCGATGTCGGCCGTGCGGATGGCGCGGGTGAGGACCGAGGTGTGCAACATGCGGAGGTCCAGGTCCGCCTCGGCCGCCAGGAGCTCGCCCCCGGTCCGGGCCTCGGCTTCGCCGGCGGGAGTGAGGTCGACGTCGACCCACCCCGTGAACAGGTTCTTCGCGTTCCACTCGGACTCGCCGTGGCGGAGCAGGACCAGATCGAGCACGGCATGATCGTAACCTGGGCCTTCGGGATGCTCCGGTCGCAACTCTTGTTGCGTATGGTGTCAAGAATCTTGACACTCTTCCACTCAACTTTGGTATACTTCTGGCTATCAGATTGACGACCGGAAGGAACAAGACGACATGGCGAAGGCCGTAGGAATCGACCTCGGGACCACCAACTCGGTGGTCAGCGTGCTGGAGGCGGGCGAGCCCACCGTCATACCCAATGCCGAGGGCGGCCGGACCACCCCGTCGGTGGTGGGCTTCTCGAAGACGGGGGAGGTGCTGGTGGGCGAGGTGGCCAAGCGCCAGGCCATCACGAACCCCGACCGGACCATCCGCTCGGTGAAGCGCCACATGGGCTCGTCGTGGAGTGTCGACATCGACGGCAAGGCGTATACGGCCCAGGAGATCTCGGCCCGGATCCTGGGCAAGCTCAAGCGCGACGCCGAGGCGTACCTGGGCGACACGGTGACCCAGGCCGTCATCACCGTTCCTGCCTACTTCGACGACGCGCAGCGGACTGCGACCAAGGAGGCCGGGACGATCGCGGGACTCGAGGTCCTGCGCATCATCAACGAGCCGACCGCCGCCGCGCTGGCCTACGGCCTCGACAAGGAGGCGACCGACCAGACGGTGCTGGTGTTCGACCTGGGCGGCGGGACCTTCGACGTCTCGGTGCTCGATATCGGCGATGGCGTCTTTGAGGTCAAGTCCACCTCGGGCAACACCAAGCTCGGCGGCGACGACTGGGACGACAAGGTCATCGAGTGGCTGGTGAAGACGTTCAAGGACACCGAGGGTGTCGACCTCTCGGCGGACAAGATGGCCCTGCAGCGGCTGAAGGAGGCGGCCGAGAAGGCCAAGATCGAGTTGTCCTCGGTGCAGGACACCCAGATCAACCTCCCGTTCATCACCGCTACGAGCGAGGGCCCCAAGCACCTCGACCTGAAGCTGACCCGGGCCAAGTTCAACGAGCTCACCGCCGACCTGGTGGAGGCCTGCCGCGGCCCGTTCGACGCCGCCATCAAGGACGCGGGGCTCAAGACCTCCGACATCGACCACGTCGTGCTCGTGGGCGGGTCCACGCGCATGCCGTCGATTCAGGACCTGGTCCAGAGCCTCACGGGCAAGGAGCCCCACAAGGGCGTCAACCCCGACGAGGTGGTGGCCGTGGGTGCTGCCGTGCAGGCCGGCGTCCTCAAGGGCGAGGTCAAGGACGTCCTCCTGTTGGACGTCACCCCGCTCTCGCTCGGCATCGAGACCAAGGGCCAGGTGATGCACCGGCTGATCGAGCGCAACACGACCATCCCGACCAAGCGGTCGGAGGTCTTCACCACGGCCGAGGACAACCAGCCGTCGGTCGAGATCCACGTGCTCCAGGGCGAGCGCGAGATGGCCATGTACAACAAGACGCTCGGCAAGTTCCAGCTCGTCGACCTCCCGCCGGCGCCGCGGGGGATCCCGCAGATCGAGGTCACCTTCGACATCGACGCCAACGGGATCGTCCACGTCTCGGCCCAGGACAAGGCGACGGGCAAAGAGCAGTCGATGACGATCACGGGTCAGTCCTCGCTGGCCAAGGACGACATCGACCGCATGGTGCGCGACGCCGAGCAGCACGCGGAGGACGACCGGACGCGCCGCGAGGAGGCGGAGGTGCGCAACTCGGCCGACACGCTCGTCTACCAGACCGAGAAGCTGCTCAAAGAGCAAGGTGAGAAGTTCGAGGGCTCGGAGAAGGACGACGTCGAAGCTGCGCTCAAGAACGTGAAGGACGCCCTCGCCGGGACCTCGGTCGACGCCATCAAGGACGCGACCGACAAGCTGGTGGGCGTGTCCCAGAGCTTCAGCCAGCGTCTCTACGAGCAGGCATCGGCTTCCGCCGCGTCCTCCGCGGGCGGGGCGGACGGGGCTGACGGTCAGGGCGGTGCGGCCGAGGGCGGCGCGGAAGACGACGTCGTCGACGCCGAGATCGTCGATGAGCAATGAGCTTCTCCGACCCGGTCGAGGAGGCCGGAGCCGTCGACCCGGCAGCAAAGCCGGGGCCAGGGACACCGACACGCACCGGGCCACGGCCTGAGCCGGAGCACCAGCGCGGGCGGGAGCACCAGTTCGGTCGGGGACCCGAGGCCGGGCAGGATGCACAGCCCACCGAGCGGGAGCCGCAGCCCGAGCCGGTCGACGACCCGGGTGCGGCCCTCGAGCGCGAGCGCGACGAGTACCTGGCGGCGCTCCAGCGCACGCAGGCCGACTTCGAGAACTATCGCAAGCGGATCGCGCGCCAGCAGGACGAGCAGTCAGCCCGAGCCGCAGCCGACCTGGTCGGCAAGCTGCTGCCCGTGCTCGACGCGCTCGACCTGGCCGAGGCGCACCTGAACGAGTCGCTCGACGTCAGCGAGGACGGGAAGGTGCTGCGCGCCGCGCGCGCCATGCTCAACGACATCCTGGCCAAGGAGGGTCTGGAGCGGGTCGATCAGGCCGGCGTCCCCTTCGACCCGACGTGCCACGACGCCGTCGCGCACTCCGAGGCCGAGGACGGGGACGACGGTGGGACCGTCGTGGAGGAAGTGATGCGCTCCGGCTACCGCTGGAAGGGGCAGGCGCTCCGGCCCGCGATGGTCCGCGTCCGGGGGTGAGCTGACATGGCGGCCCAACGAGAGTGGTTCGAGAAGGACTACTACAAGGTGCTCGGCGTCGTCCCGACGGCGTCCGACAAGGAGATCACGCGCGCCTACCGCAAGCTGGCCAAGCAGCACCACCCCGACGCCAATCCGGGCTCGGAGGAGCGGTTCAAGGAGATCAGCGCCGCCTACGACGTGCTCGGTGACTCCGAGAAGCGCAAGGAGTACGACGAGGTTCGCGCCCACGGCCCGATCCCCGGGGGCTTCGGAGGCTCCGGCGGCGGCACCTTCCGCGCCGAGGACATGGGGGACCTGGGCGACCTCTTCGGCAACCTCTTCGGGGGTGGGCGGTCGCGCGCCCAGCGCGGACCGCAGCGCGGCGCCGACATGGAGGCGCAGCTCAACCTCTCCTTCGAGGACGCGGTGCACGGCGTGACCACGTCGGTCAACGTCCCGCAGGAGGTGCGCTGCTCGAACTGTCGCGGCAGCGGCGCCGCGCCCGGCACCTCGACGCATACCTGCCCGCGTTGCGGGGGGACCGGGAGCCTGAACGACAACCAGGGCCTGTTCTCGCTCAGCACGGTCTGCCCGGACTGCATGGGCCGCGGCACGCTGTTCGACACGCCCTGCCCGGTCTGCCACGGCACCGGCACCGAGAAGAAGGTCCGCTCGGTCAAGGTGCGCATCCCGCCGGGGGTCGAGAACGGCCAGCGCATCCGGGTGAAAGGACGCGGCGCACCCGGCCAGGGCATGGCGCCCCCGGGGGACCTCTACGTGGTCGTCCAGGTGTCCGACCACCCGGTCTTCGGTCGCAACGGACGCAACCTGACCGTCTCGGTGCCGGTCACCTTCCCTGAGGCCGCCCTGGGCACGAAGATCACCGTGCCGACGCTCGACGGCAAGGTGACGCTCAAGGTGCCGCCCGGGACGCAATCGGGCCGCGTGCTCCGGGTGCGCGGCCGCGGCGTGCCGGGCGCGAGCGGGCGCAACGGCGGCAAGCCGGGGGACCTGATGGTGCGGGTGGAGGTCCTGGTGCCGACGGAGCTCACCGACGAGCAGCGCGCCGCCGTCGAATCACTGGCCGCGGTGACCGACGCCGCGCCGCGGGCGGCGGTGGACTCGTGATGCGCCGCGAGTATCAGCGGGACTCGGACCAGGCGGTCTACGTGATCTCGGTGGCGGCCGAGCTCGCCGGGATGCACCCGCAGACGCTGCGCATCTACGAGCGCAAGGGCCTGCTCGACCCGTCGCGCACCAGCGGCGGCAGCCGCCGGTTCTCCGAGAGCGACCTGGCGCGGCTGCGCCGCATCCAAGAGCTGACGTCGAGCGGGCTCAACCTCGAGGGGGTGCGCCGGGTGCTCCAGCTCGAGGCGGAGGTCGCTCTGCTGCGCGGGGAGCTGGTCGAGGTGCAGGCGCGGGCGGTCGACGCCGTCGCGGCCACCCACCGCCAGTACCGGCGGGACCTGGTGCCGCTGCGCCAGGCCGCGCCGCCGCGCCATGCGACGAGCAGAACGGAAAGGGCGCGGACGGAGAGGACGGAGTGAACCGGTGCCGATAGACCCAGAACGCTGGACGAACAACACCAAGGCCGCCTTCAGCGCGGCGACCGGCCACGCCGCGTCGTCGAACCATCCGGAGCTGATCCCGGCCCACCTGCTCGACGCGCTGCTGCAGCAGCAGGAGACGATGACCCGCCCGCTGCTGAGCCAGGTCGGAGTCGACCCGGACGAGCTGGCGGGCCGCGTGCACGACCAGCTGTCGCGCCTGCCACGCGCCACGGGCGGCTCCGAGCCGGGCCTCTCGCGGGACGCGCGGCTGGTGCTCGAGTCGGCCGACGAGATCCGGCGCGACCTCGGCGACGACTACGTCTCGGTCGAGCATCTCGTCCTGGCGCTGGCCGACATGATCGGCGTGACCAAGGAGGCACTCCTGACGGCGTTGCGCTCGGTGCGGGGCAACCACCGGGTCACGACGCCCGACCCCGAGCAGACCTACCAGGCGCTGGCCAAGTACGGGCGTGACCTCACCGAGGCCGCCCGCGACGGAAAGCTCGACCCGGTCATCGGCCGGGACGAGGAGATCCGGCGCGTCATTCAGGTGCTGTCACGGCGGACCAAGAACAACCCGGTCCTGATCGGCGAGCCGGGCGTGGGCAAGACGGCCATCGTCGAGGGGCTGGCCAACCGCATCGTCGAGGGCGACGTGCCCGAGGGCCTCAAGGGCAAGCGTGTCGTGGCGCTCGACCTCGCCTCGATGGTGGCGGGGGCGAAGTACCGGGGCGAGTTCGAGGAGCGGCTCAAGGCGGTGCTCAAGGAGATCACCGACGCCGAGGGTGAGGTCGTCACCTTCATCGACGAGCTGCACACGCTGGTCGGCGCCGGTGCCGCCGAAGGGGCCATGGACGCCGGGCAGATGATCAAGCCCATGCTGGCGCGCGGCGAGCTGCGCATGATCGGCGCCACCACCCTCGACGAGTACCGCACCTCAATAGAGAAGGACGCCGCGCTGGAGCGCAGGTTCCAGCCGGTGTTCGTGGGCGAGCCGTCCGTCGAGGACACCGTCGCCATCCTGCGCGGTTTGAAGGAGCGCTACGAGGTGCACCACGGCGTGCGCATCCAGGACTCGGCCCTGGTGGCGGCGGCGGTGCTCTCGGACCGTTACGTGACCGGCCGGTTCCTGCCGGACAAGGCGATCGACCTGATCGACGAGGCCGCCTCGAAGCTGCGGATTGAGATCGACTCCCTGCCCACGGAGCTGGACCAGATCATCCGGCGCATCCGCCAGCTCGAGATCGAACGGGTCGCGCTGGAGAAGGAGACCGACGACGCCTCGCGCGAGCGCCTCGAGCGCATCGAGCGCGAACTGGCCGAGCTGGGCGAAGAGCGCGACGGTATGACGGCGCACTGGCAGCAGGAGAAGGCGAGCATCGACACGCTGCGCCAGCTGCAGGAGGAGAAGACGGCGCGGGCCGACGAGGCGGCGCGCCTCGAGCGCGACGCTGACCTGGCCGGCGCTGCGGCCATCCGCTACGGCGAGCTGCCGGACCTGGAGCGGCGCATCGACCAGGCCAACGAGGAGCTGTCCAAGCTCCAGGCCGGGACGCGGTTCTTGAAGGAGGAGGTCGACCCCGAGGACATCGCCGAGGTGGTGAGCCGCTGGACGGGGGTTCCGGTCTCGCGCCTGATGGAGGGCGAGGTCCAGAAGTTGATCCGGATGGAGTCCACCCTCCACGAGCGCGTAGTGGGGCAGGACGAGGCCGTCTCCGCCGTTTCCAACGCCATCCGGCGCAGCCGGGCCGGACTGAGCGACCCCAACCGGCCCATCGGATCGTTCCTCTTCCTCGGACCGACGGGCGTGGGCAAGACGGAGCTGGCCCGTGCGCTGGCCGACTTCCTCTTCGACGACGAGCGGGCGATGGTCCGCATCGACATGAGCGAGTACATGGAGAAGCACGCCGTATCCCGACTGGTCGGGGCGCCACCCGGCTACGTCGGCTACGACGAGGGGGGACAGCTGACCGAGGCGATACGTCGGCGGCCCTACGCCGTCGTGCTGCTCGACGAGATCGAGAAGGCGCACCCCGACGTCTTCAACATCTTGCTGCAGGTGCTCGAGGACGGGCGTTTGACCGACGGGCAGGGTCGCACGGTCGACTTCACCAACACGGTCCTGATCATGACGTCGAACCTGAAGGGCGAGCCCGTCGACTACTTCAAGCCCGAGTTCATCAACCGCATCGACGAGATCGTGCGCTTCCGCCCGCTGAGCCGGGAGGACCTGGCGGTGATCGTGGAGATTCAGCTCGGGCGCCTGCGGGCGCGGCTGGCCGAGCGGCGCCTCACCCTTGTCGTGACGGAGGCCGCCGAGCAGTGGCTGACCCGGGCGGGCTACGACCCCGACTACGGGGCTCGCCCGCTGCGGCGGGTGCTGCAGCGCAACGTCGAGGACCCGCTGGCGCTGGCCCTCCTGGAGGGCAAGTTCCTCGACGGCTCCGTCGTCACCGTGGACGTGGACGGCGACGCGATCGTGCTGCACTGACCCGGCCTCCGGTGGCAGCCCGGGTTTCTTTCGGGCGGTAGAGTGGGGCGTAATCCGAAGCGAGTGAGCGAACGGAGAGCGCGCGTGCCCGCAACAGTGGTGGTCGGGACCCAGTGGGGGGACGAGGGAAAGGGAAGGATCACCGACCATCTCGCAGGAGAGATGGACATGGTGGTCCGCTACCAGGGCGGTCACAACGCCGGCCACCGCATCGTGGTCAACGGCGAGGCCTTCGCGCTCCAGCTGGTGCCGAGCGGCATCCTCTACGAGCACATCACGCCCATGATCGGCAACGGCGTCGTGGTCGACCCCGCCGTCCTCATCGACGAGCTCGACGCGTTGGCGGCCAGGGGCGTCGACGTCTCGCGCCTGGTCGTCAGCGGCAACGCTCACCTGATCATGCCCTATCACCAGGAGCTCGACCGGGTGACCGAGCGGTTCCTGGGCAAGAACGCCCTGGGTACGACCAAGCGGGGCATCGGACCCGCCTACGCGGACAAGGCGACCCGGGTCGGCATCCGCGTCCAGGACCTCTTCGACCCCAAGATCTTCCGCCAGAAGCTGGACGTGGCGCTCAAAGAGAAGAACGCCGTCCTGGCCAAGGTGTACAACCGGCTCCCCCTGGCGGCGGGCGAGATCGCGGACCGGTACCTGAGCGAGTACGCACCGCGGATAGAGCCCATGGTCGGCGACACGGTCGCCATGGTCCACGAGGCGATGGACACGGGCCGCCACGTGTTGCTCGAGGGGGCGCAGGCCACCTTCCTCGACCTCGACCACGGCACCTATCCGTTCGTGACCTCGTCCAACCCGGTGGCGGGCGGGGCCTGCACCGGGTCGGGTCTCGGGCCGCGCGACATCGACGCGGTGATCGGCATCGCGAAGGCGTACGTCACCCGGGTCGGCGCCGGGCCGTTCCCGACCGAGCAGCAGAACGACGTCGGCGAGCTGCTGGTCGAGCGCGGCCGCGAGTACGGCACGAACACCGGCCGCAAGCGACGCTGCGGCTGGTTCGACGCCGTGATGCTGCGCCAGGCCGTTCGCCTCAATTCGATGACCGAGGTCGCGCTGACGAAGCTGGACGTCCTCGACACGTTCGAGACGGTGAAGGTCTGCGTGGCCTACGAGGCGGACGGCATCCGCTACACCCATCTGCCCTATCACCAGTCCACGTTCCACAAGGCGGTCCCGGTGTACGAGGAACTGCCGGGCTGGTGCACCGACCTCACGGCCGCCACCGCACCCGGGGACCTGCCGGCCGCCGCCCGCGACTACGTCACGTTCCTCTCCGAGCAGATCGGCGTCCCGGTGCGCCTCGTCGGTGTGGGGCCCGGACGCGAGCAGACCGTTTCCTTCGCCACCGCGTGAGGGTCTGCGTCGTCGGGAGCGGGGGGCGCGAGCACGCGCTGGCGCACGCGCTGGCGAGGACGTCCGACGTCGTGGTGACGCCGGGCAACCCCGGCATGGCCGCACCGATTGAGGTGACGGACGAACCGGTCGAGGACGTCGAGGCCGACCTCTACGTGGTCGGCCCGGAGGCCCCGCTGGTCGACGGGCTGGCCGACCGCTTGCGATCCCGGGGCCGGCACGTGCTCGGGCCGGGCGCCGACGGCGCGTTGCTCGAAGGATCGAAGGGCTTCATGAAGGAGGTGCTCGACGCCGCCGGCGTGCCAACGGCGCGCTTTCGGACCTTCGACGCCATGCAGGTCGACGACGCGCTGGCCTACCTCCGCACGCTGCCGGGTCCGTGGGTGGTCAAGACGGACGGGCTGGCGTCGGGCAAGGGGGTGCTGGTGGCGCGGACGCTGGACGAGGCCGACGCCGACCTCACGGCCAAGCTCGCCGGCTCGTCGTTCGGGGAGGCCGGGCGCAACATCGTGATCGAGGAGGGACTGGTCGGCGAAGAGTGCTCGCTGCTTGTGCTCTGCGACGGTACGCGGGCGGTGCCGCTGGTCCCGGCGCAGGACTTCAAGCGGATCGGCGACGGCGACACGGGCCCGAACACCGGCGGCATGGGTTCGTACGCGCCGATGCGGGGCGTGGGTCCCGACGAAGTCGAGGCCATCATGGAGGTCGCCGTACGGCCGCTGGTGGCCGAGTTGCGCCGGCGTGGCATCGAGTACCGGGGCGTGCTCTACGCCGGGCTGATGCTCACCGGGGCAGGGCCGAAGGTCATTGAGTACAACGTGCGCTTCGGCGACCCCGAGGCCCAGGTCGTGCTCCCGCTGTTGGCCTCGGACCCGGCCGGGCTCCTCCTGGCCGCCGCCACCGGCGCCCTCGACGAGGTCCCCTCGCCGGTATTCCACGACGCGGCCGCGGTCTGCGTCGTGCTGGCCACCCCCGGCTACCCCGAGCGTCCGCGCCCGGGGGACACGATCGCCGGACTCTCGCCGTCGGGGCAGCTCGCCGTGCCCGCCGAGGGCGTGACCGTCTTCCACGCCGGCACGAGCCGGAGGGGCGAGGGGCCGTTCCACACCGCGGGCGGGCGCGTGCTCGGGATCACCGCCGTCGCCCCCACGCTCGCCGCGGCCCGTGTCGCCGCCTACGACGCCGCTGAGGGGATCGACTGGGACGGCCGGCAGATGCGCCACGACATCGCGGCGGCGGTCTCGTGATCCCGCGGTACTCGCCGTCGGACATGGCGGCGCTGTTCAGCGACGCCGCCCGTCTCGCCCGCTGGCTCGAGGTGGAGCTGCTGGCGACCGAAGCCCAGTCCGCTGTCGGCGTCGTCCCGGCCGAGGACGCCGCCACGTGCCGGGCCAAGGCGCCCGTGGTCGACGACGTGCTGGTGGCCGAGGTGGCCGAGCGGGAGAAGGTGACCGATCACGACGTGGCGGCGTTCGTGGACGTCGTACAGGAGCGCATCGGCGCGCCGGCGGGGTCGTGGGTGCACTACGGTCTCACGTCCTCCGACGTCGTGGACACCGCGCTGTCGGCCACGCTGACCGCGGCGGCCGACCTGATCCTCTCCGACCTCGACGCGTTCGTCGACGCTCTCAAGGGACGGGCGCTCGAGCTCCTGCACGTCCCGGTGACGGGGCGGACCCACGGCATGCACGCCGAGCCCACGACCTTCGGGGCCAAGTTCGCGCTCTGGGCGCTCCAGGCCGACCGCGACCGCCGTCGCATGCGCGCGGCGCGCGCCGCGGTGGCGGTGGGCAAGCTGTCGGGCGCCGTCGGGACCTACTCCAACGTCGACCCCGCAGTGGAGGCCCACGTGTGTGCCGCGCTCGGGCTGACACCGGTGCCGGCCACCCAGGTCATCTCCCGCGACCGCCACGCCGAGTACCTCTACGCCTGCGCCTCCATCGGCTCGACGGTGGAGTTGATGTGCACCGAGGTCCGGCATCTGGCGCGCAGCGAGCTCGGGGAGGCCGAGGAGCCCTTCGGGTCGGGCCAGAAGGGGAGCTCTTCCATGCCGCACAAGCGCAACCCGGTCCTCTCGGAACGGCTGTGCGGGCTGGCGCGGCTGCTCCGGGGCTATCTCGGCGCCGGGCTCGAGGACGTCGCCCTGTGGCACGAGCGGGACATCTCGCACAGCTCGGTGGAGCGGGTCGCGCTCCCCGACGCGTCCCTGCTGGCCTGCTACGTGCTGCGCAAGGCCACCGGGCTCGCCTCCGGACTGGTCGTCCACGCCGATCGGGCGCGGGAGAACCTGACCGAGGGCTCACTCGGCCTGGTGTTCTCCCAGTCCGTCCTCCTGGCGCTCGTCTCGAGCGGCCTGACTCGTGACGAGGCCTACCGGATCGTCCAGCGCGACGCCCGGCGCGCCTGGAGCGAGCACCTGCACCTGCGCGCCGTACTCGAGGAGGACGCCGAGGTCACCCTCACGGCGGACGAGCTCGACGGCGCGTTCGACCTGGGCCGCACGCTGCGCCACGTCGACCGCTTCGCCGACGCGCTGGCGGACCTCTGAACACGTGAGCCAGGCCGCGTTCGAGCTGCCCCCGCTCCACTCGGGCAAGGTGCGCGAGCTCTACGACGCCGGCGAGGGCCGGCTGCTCATGGTGGCCTCCGACCGCGTCAGTGCGTTCGACGTGATCATGGCCGAGACCATCGCCGAGAAGGGGCGTGTCCTGACCGCCATGACGAGCTTCTGGTGCGAGGAGATGTCCGACGTCGTGCCCGGCACACAGCTGGCGATCGACCCGGACGAGATCCGAGCCGCTCTCGGGGGGATGGCCGTACCGGCGGCGTGGGCGGGACGGGCCGCACTGGTGCATCGCGCCGACATGCTCCCGCTCGAGTGCATCGTGCGCGGGTACCTGGCCGGGCAGGCCTACGAGGAGTACGAGCGGTCGCGCACGGTGCACGGCACCCCCATGCCTCCCGGGCTCCGCCTGGCCAGCCGGCTGGACGAGCCCATGTTCACGCCCTCGACGAAGGCGGAGCAGGGCCACGACCTCAACATCGACTTCGCGGCCGCCGTCGATCTGGTGGGAGCCGACGCCGCGTCGGCGGCGCGAGACGTCTGCCTGGAGCTCTACACCCGGGCGGCCGCCCGCTCCGCCGCCGCCGGGTTCGTCCTGGCCGACACGAAGTTCGAGCTCGGCTGGGTCGACGGGGTGCTCTGCCTGTGCGACGAGGTGTGCACGCCGGACTCGTCGCGCCTGTGGCCGGCGGACGAGGTGGTGCCCGGCACGACACCGCCGGCGTTCGACAAGCAGCCGCTGCGCGACTGGCTGGCGGGGCAGCCGTGGGACCGCCGGCCGCCGCCCCCTCCGCTGCCCCACGAGGTGAGGGCGGCCATGTCGGCGCGCTACGTCGCCGCCTACGAGCGCGTCACGGGGCGCGCCATGAGCGACTGGTACGGTGCGACGACATGAG
Organism: uncultured Acidimicrobiaceae bacterium; assembly: GCA_963828505.1. Classification (GTDB taxonomy): domain Bacteria; phylum Actinomycetota; class Acidimicrobiia; order Acidimicrobiales; family RAAP-2; genus Bog-473. The sequence continues at coordinate 30,057 of CAWHFM010000020.1, read as the reverse complement.
GTTCCGCGCCCAGGTGGAGGTCCAGCTACGGCCGGGCATCGCCGATCCCGAGGGGGCGACCATAGAGCGGGCGCTGCCCGCGCTCGGGTTCGATGGCGTGGCCCACGTCCGCGCCGGGCGGTCCTTCCGCTTCGAGGTCGACGCCGCGGACGAGGCGTCGGCCCGGAGCGCAGCGGGCGAGTTGGCCGACCGCCTGCTGGCCAACCCGGTCATGGAGCAGTGCCACGTGGAGCTCGAGGAGATCTGAATGGCGCCGCGGATCGGCGTCGTCGTCTTCCCGGGGAGCAACTGCGAGCACGACGTCGTCCATGCCCTGGAGGCGGCCGGCGCGGCGGCGGAGCTGCTGTGGCACGGTGACGCCGCCCTCGGCGGGGTGGACGGGGTCGTGCTTCCCGGAGGATTCGCGCACGGCGACTACCTGCGGCCGGGGGCGCTGGCGCGCTTCTCTCCCGTCATGGCGGGGGTGCGCGAGCTGGCCCGGGCCGGCGGGCCGGTCGTCGGCATCTGCAACGGCTTCCAGGTCCTCACCGAAGCCGGCCTCCTGCCGGGTGCGCTGCAGAAGAACGAGCGGCTGCGCTTCCTGTGCGAGCCCGTTCGTTTGCGGGTGGCTTCGACCGCGTCGGTCCTCACGGTCGCTTCGTCGGTCGGCGACGAGCTGATCGTGCCGATCAACCACTTCTCCGGCAGCTACACCTGCGACGACGCCACGCTCGAGCGACTGCGCGCCGACGACCGCATTGTGCTGCGCTACGCCGAGAACCCGAACGGATCGATCGACGACATCGCCGGCATCGCCAACGACGCGGGCAACGTGGTCGGGCTCATGCCGCACCCCGAACGGGCCAGCTCGGCCCTGCTGGGCTCGGAGGACGGGCTCGTGCTGCTGCGGGCGCTCGTCGCCTCGGTCTCCGCCTCGGTCTCGGCCTGACGCGAGAGGCACGCCGTGCCATGAGCAGGACGCTCCGCTCCGGCCGCGCTCGTCGCAATCGTCGCAATCGTCGCAATCGTCGTGTCGGTCCTGGCGGCGACTGGGGCCGTCGGCGGCCTCCGTCGCGACGGCGCGCCTGGCCGCGCCCCGGCCCGTCGACGCGGCGCGCTTCGAACCCGGGCAGTGCGAGGAATTCTCCCCCACGTCGGGGGACCGGCATCGGACCGTCTTCCTCGACGCGGGCCACGGCGGGCTCGATCCGGGCGCCGTCGGGCGGACCGAGGACGGGCAGACGGTGGAGGAGGCCGACGTCACGCTGCCCGTCGAGCTCGACACCATGGCACTGCTCCGAAGCAAGGGCTTCACGGTCGTGGTGTCGCGTACGAGGGCCGACACGGTGATCCGCCCGGGACCAGGAGACGTCTCCGGCGGCCTGTTCACGGTCCAGGGCGTCCATGACGACGTGGCGGCGCGCGACGTCTGTGCCGACATGGCGCACGCCGATCTGCTCCTCGGCATCTACTTCGACGCCGGTGGCTCTTCGTACGACGCCGGGGGTGTCACCGGCTACGACGCCGACCGCCCCTTCACGCCGGACAACCTGCGCTTCGCCACGCTGGTGCAGGACCACATCATGTCGGCCATGAACGCGCACGGATGGGGCATCCCCGACCTCGGCGTCGTGAACGACAGCCAGCTCGGCGGTCCCGCGCTGAGCTGGCAGGCCGCCGACTACGGCCACCTGATGCTGCTCGGCCCGGCCGACCCCGGCTGGTTCTCCACGCCGAGCACCATGCCGGGGGCGCTCACCGAACCGGTCTTCGTCACCGATCCGTTCGAGGCTTCGCTCGTGTCGGGCGCGAGCGGACAGCGGGTGATCGCCGCTGCGCTGGCCGCCGCGGTGGAGCAGTACTTCGCGGTCAGCTCCGGGACCGGGGTATCTCCGCCTTCTGCAGCACAGCGGCGCTGACCCCAGCCGCCCGCCACGTCGCGTACGTGATGCCCTTGCGCTCTCCGTAGGCCTTGGCGACCTTGATGAACTGCTTCTCCAGCGCGGTCAGGTCCTTCACCTGGGCCACGCGGGAACGCTCGTCGAGGAGGTCCTTCTGCTCTTGGAGCAGGTGCAGGCGCGTCAACGCGTCGGCGCCGGCCAGCTGGCTGTCGATGGCGGCCAGGCGCCGGTCGATCGATGCCGGTGTGCGCTTGCGGCCGCGCTTGGGCTTGGAGGTCTCGAGCGCCTCGAGGTAGTGACGGACGGACGCACTCTCGGCGCGCCCACGAGCCAGTGCAGCCTTGTGGCCGCTGCTCATGGGCTTGCGAGGAGCCGGAGTCTTTGCCTTTGTAGCCATGTTTCCATTGTGCCTCAACCGCGACGCGGCCGTGCGTCGTCAGAACCTTTTTCTACGTTCATCATTTTGTAGTTATGAGCGCCACCTTTCTTTGCTTTTCGCTCAGATCCGGCCCAGCCAATTCTGCCGCTCGCTCTTGACTCCTATTCCGGTGGCGACGCGCCGCCATTGTGCGGGTACCCTGCTCCGTCGTGGCTCAGGTGACGGTGCGAGTCGGGGGGCAGGAGCGGCTGATCATGGCCGGGGTCCTGGCCGGCGCGGAGGTCGAGGTGGTGTGAGCGAATTCCACTTCGACCCGGCCACCTACCTCGACATGATGCGCGACGAGGTTCCGGGCTACGCCAGGCTCCAGGAGGCGGTGGCCGTGGCGACGGACGGCGCGGCGGTCGAGGTGGCGACCGTGCTCGACCTCGGCACGGGCACGGGCGAGACGTTGGCCGCGGTCCTGGCCCGCCACGACGGGGCGCGGGCGGTGGGCGTGGACAAGAGCGCGGGCATGCTCGGCGCGGCGCGCCGCCGCCTCGTGGGGTTCCCGGTCGAGCTCTTGGTGGCCGACCTGACCGACCCCCTGCCCGCGGGGTCGTTCGACCTCGTCGTCTCGGCCCTCGCCGTCCATCACCTCGACGGACCGGGAAAGGCGGCGCTCTTCGGCCGGGTGGCGGCGGCGTTGCCGCCCGGCGGTCGCTTCGTTCTCGGCGACGTCGTGGTGCCGGCGGACCCGAGCGACGCGGTGACGCCCCTCACCGGGGGCCACGACCAGCCTTCGGGATTGGACGAGCAGCTGGGCTGGTTGCGCGCGGCGGGGTTGGCGGCGGCGGCCGTCTGGACCGAGCGCGATCTGGCGGTGGTCACCGCCGATCGCCCGGCCCGAGATGACGTCGGCGCACCACCCGGCCCCTATCGTTGACGACACCATGGAATCTCGGGCCGAGGAAGCCTTGCACCGGGCACTCGGTCTCACCGACGACGAGTTCGAGGCCGTCGGCAAGATCCTGGGCCGAGCGCCCAACCACCTGGAGCTGGCCCTCTACGCCGTGATGTGGAGCGAGCACTGCTCGTACAAGTCGTCCCGCCTGCACCTGCGCCGCCTGCCGACGGAGGGGCAGCGCGTGCTCGTCGGGCCGGGCGAGAACGCGGGCGTGATCGACGCCGGGGACGGCATCGCGGTGGCCATCAGGATCGAGAGCCACAACCACCCCTCCGCCATTGAGCCCACCCAGGGTGCCGCCACCGGCGTGGGCGGCATTCTGCGCGACATCTTCACCATGGGCGCGCGTCCCCTCGCCGTCATGGATCCGCTGTTCTTCGGCCCGCCCGACGACGCCCGCCAGCGGTGGCTGGTCGAGGGTGTGGTCAAGGGGATATCGAGTTATGGCAACTCCGTGGGCGTGCCGACCGTCGGCGGTGAGCTCACCTTCGACCCGTGCTACGCGCAGAACCCGCTCGTCAACGTGCTCTGCATGGGCGCGCTGCCCACCGAGCGCCTCGTGCTGGGAATCGCCTCGGGCCCGGGCAACCTGGTGGTGCTCCTCGGGTCGACCACCGGGCGCGACGGCATCGGCGGCGTGAGCGTCCTCGCGTCCTCCGGGTTCGGCGGCCAGGACGACGGCGCGCCCGACGACGCCAAGCGGCCCAGCGTGCAGGTGGGGGATCCCTTCGAGGAGAAGCGGCTGATCGAAGCCTGCCTGGAGCTGCTCGACACCGGGTTGGTCGTCGGGATCCAGGATCTCGGCGGAGCCGGTCTGGCCTGCGCCACCAGCGAGACGGCGGGCCGGGGCGGCGTGGGCATGGACGTCGACGTGTCGGCGGTGCCACGGCGCGAGGACGGCATGGAGCCGTGGGAGGTGATGACGAGCGAGAGCCAGGAGCGGATGCTCGCCATCGTCACGCCCGAGTCGTGGCCCGCGGTCTCGGGCATCTGCGACCGGTGGGAGGTCCGAGCCACCGTGATCGGCGCCGTCACCGAGCCACAGCCGGAGGGCGGCGGCCGCCTGCGCATCCGCGACGGTGCCGACGGCCCGGTGCTCGCCGACGTACCTGCCGCGTCCCTGTCCGACGACGCGCCCCTCTACGACCGGCCCCGCGCCGCGCCGCGCCGCCACACGGCACCGCCGCCCTCACCACCGCACGACGGCGCGGGCGACCTGCTCGCCATGGTGTGCTCCCCGCGTTGGGTGTACCGCCAGTACGACCACCAGCTCTTCCTGAACACGGTCGCCGGCCCCGGTGCCGACGCCGCGTTGCTCCGCCTGGCGGGACCGGGGTTGCCGCGGTCGGCGCGGGGCGTGGCGCTGACCACGGACTCCAACCCGCGTGCGTGCGCGCTCGACCCGCGGGCGGGCACGATGCTGGTCGTCGCCGAGGGGGTGGCGAACCTGGCCTGTGTCGGCGCGACGCCCGTGGCGGTGGTCAATTGCCTCAACTTCGGCAACCCGGAGCATCCCGAGGTCATGTGGCAGCTCTCGGAGTGCATCGACGGGATGGCCGAGGCCTGCCGCGCCCTGTCGCTCCCGGTGATCGGGGGCAACGTCAGCCTGTACAACGAGAGCGCGGGGTCCGACATCGATCCGACACCGGTCATCGGCCTGCTCGGCCTGCTCGACTCCGTACGGGCGAGGCCGCCGGGACTCGCCTGGGAGGACGGGGATGCGCTCGTCCTCGTGGGCACCCGGGCCGGGCCGGACGGCACCTTCCCACTGGAGGGGTCGCGTTGGGCGGTCGAGCGCCAGGGACACCACAGCGGTGCCGTGCGAGCACCGGACCTCCCTGCGCACCGCCGGGTCTGCGCCTTCGTGGCCGGGCTGGTGGCACGCCACGTCAGCGGGGGGACCGCCGAGCCGGCCCTGCACGCGGTGCACGACGTCTCCTCGGGTGGCCTGGCCCTGGCGTTGGCCGAGATGGCCGCCGCGGCCGGCCGCGGCGGCCAGGTCGACGTGGAGGACGCGGCGGAGCTGTTCGCCGAGGTGCCGTCGCGCTTCGTGGTGGCGACCCCGCACCCGGACCTCCTCACCGTCCTGGCGACGGACGCCGGGATCCCGTGCGCCGTGCTCGGCCGGGCCGGAGGCGATCGGCTGCAGCTGGGCCAACTGGTCGACATCGGGGTCGATGCCCTGGTCGCGGCGTACGAAGGCGCGCTGCCGAGCGCTCTGGGCGACACGTGATGCGCACAGGCTGTGCGACAATGTGCCCGAGGTGAAGGAAGCGTGCGGTGTCTTCGGGGTGTACGCGCCCGGTTCGAGCGTGGCCAACCTCACCTTCGACGGGCTCTTCGCCCTGCAGCACCGCGGCCAGGAGTCCGCCGGCATGGCGGTGACCGACGGTGACACGGTCACCGTGGTCAAGGACATGGGCCTGGTGGCGACCGTGTTCGACGAGCGGACGCTCTCGGGCCTGGAGGGCCACCTCGCCATCGGCCACACGCGCTACTCGACTCATGGCGCGTCGGATTGGGCCAACGCCCAGCCCGTGTACCGACCCGTCGGCCGGGCCGGTTTCGCTCTGGGGCACAACGGCAACCTGACCAACACGGCGCAGCTGGCCGAGAAGGTGGGCATGTTGCCGGGTTCGGTCGCCTCCGACAGCGACGTGGTGGCCGAGCTGTTGGCGAACTCGTTTCCCGAGACCGAGGACCTCTCGCGCGCCCTTCAGGTCGTGCTGCCCATCGTCGAGGGCGCGTTCTCGTTCGTGCTGATGGACTCGCAGCGCCTTTTCGGCGTCCGCGACCCTTTCGGCTTCCGTCCCCTCTGTCTCGGGCGCCTCGGCCCGGCCCACGCACCCGAAGGGTGGGTACTGGCGTCGGAGTCGCCCGCGCTGAGCGTCATCGGTGCCACCTTCGTCCGCGAGCTCCAGCCGGGCGAGCTCGTCGTGATCGACGGGGACGGCCCCCGGAGCATCTCGGTCCCGTGGCTGCGCGACGTCGAGCCGCGGCTGTGCATCTTCGAGTTCGCCTACATCGCCCGGCCCGACACGAGGCTCGCCGGCCGGGAGGTCCACGAGACCAGGTGCCGGATGGGCGAGCTGCTGGCCCTCCAGGCGCCGGCGGACGCCGACATGGTCATGGGTGTGCCCGAGTCGGGGGTCCCTGCCGCGGAGGGCTTCGCCCGGGCCAGCGGGATCCCCTACGGGCAGGGACTGGTGAAGAACCGCTACATCGGCCGGTCGTTCATTGCGCCGGACCAACAGGAGCGCGCCGACGCGGTGCGACGCAAGCTCAACCCCCTCCCCGACACGATCGTGGGCAAGCGGCTCGTGGTCGTGGACGACTCCATCGTGCGCGGCACGACGCAACGCTCCGTGACCCGCATGCTGCGCGAAGCGGGCGCGGCCGAGGTGCACCTGCGGATCTCTTCGCCCCCGTGGCGCTGGCCCTGCTTCTACGGGATCGACACGCCCTCGCTCGAGGAGCTGCTGGCCACCGACCGCTCCGTCGAGGAGATGGCCGCCGTGCTCGGCGCCGACTCGCTGGCGTTCATCAGCATCGAGAACCTCAAGGCCGCCATCGGAGTGGACACCGGGTTCTGCGACGCCTGCTTCAGCGGGGAGTACCCGACCGCAGTCCCCCCGGCGGCGACGCCGGTCACCCTCACCCGCTCCGAACGCTTCCCGCCCCGGTCGTACCAGGCCGTGCTGCCCGGGGTCTGAGAGCGTGGGCCAGCGGGCCGGCGCCGGTGCCAGCTATGCCGCCGCCGGCGTCGACATCGCCGCGGGCGAGGCCGCGGTCGAACGGATCCGGGGCATGGTGGCGGGCATCGGCGGCTTCGCCGGCCAGTTCCCACTCGACACCTCGCGCTACGACCACCCGGTGCTCGTGGCCTCGACCGACGGCGTCGGCACCAAGCTCGAGGTGGCGCGGGCGACCGGGCGCTACGAGACCGTGGGCATCGACCTCGTGGCCATGTGCGTGGACGACCTCGTGTGCGTCGGCGCCGAGCCCCTGTTCTTCCTCGACTACGTGGTCACCGGCCGTGTCGACCCGGACCGCGTCGCCACCGTGGTGTCGGGCATCCACGAAGGCTGCCGTCTGGCCGGGTGCGCGCTGATCGGGGGTGAGACGGCCGAGCATCCCGGGGTGATGGCGGACGACGACCTCGACTTGGCCGGCTTCGCCGTCGGGGCCGTCGAGGGGGGGACCCAACTCGGTCCGGACCGGGTGCGCGCCGGCGACGCCGTTGTCGGCCTCCCGTCGCCGGGCCTGCGGTCGAACGGCTACACCCTCGCCCGGCACGTGCTGCTCGAGCGGGCGGGCCGGTCCCTCGACGACGCGGCGTGGGCCGGCGCGGAGCACTCGATGGCCGACGAGCTGCTGCGCCCTTCGGTCGTCTACACCCCGGCCGTCCTGGAGGTCCGCCGGCGGTGCGGTCCGGCCCTGCACGCGTGCGCCCACGTGACCGGCGGCGGGATCGTGGGCAACCTGCCCCGGGCACTTCCCGCCGACCTCGGCGCGGAGCTCGACCGGTCGAGCTGGCACGAGCCCCGGGTCTTCGGGGAGATCCAGCGCTTCGGCGCGGTCGAGGAGGCCGAGATGGACCGGGTCTTCAACCGCGGCCTCGGCATGCTCCTCGTCGTCGACGCGGCCGCCGCCGGTGACGTGCTCGACGTGCTGGCGTCGGCCGGGCAGCCGGCCATGGCCATCGGGTCGGTCGTGGGCGGCGGGCCGGGCGTGCGCTTCGCGTGAGCCCAAGGGACGCGCTGCGCGACCACCTGCTCACCCACTCGGTCAAGCGGGGGAACTTCACGCTCAAGTCGGGCCGCACGAGCACCTGGTTCATCGACTCGAAGCAGACCGTGTGCCGGCCCGAGGCCATGCTGCTCGTCGCAGAAGCCGTGCTCGCCCTGATGCCGCCCGAGGCCACCGCCATCGGCGGGCTGACCATGGGCGCCGACCCGGTCGCCTTCGTGACCGCCGGGGTGGCGGCGACGCGAGGGAGGCCCCTCAAGGCGTTCAGCGTGCGCAAAGAGGCCAAGGACCACGGTGCCGGGGGGCGCATCGCCGGTGCCCTCGACCCGGGGGACCGCGTCGTCGTCACCGAAGACACGGTGACCCGGGGCACGTCCCTGCTCAGTGCGGCGCACGCCGTGGCCGAGGCCGGGGCGGAGGTCGTGCTCCTGGTGGCGGTCGTCGACCGCGGCGGGACGGCCGAGGCCATGGCGGCCGCCGAAGGGCTGGAGTTCCGGGCCGTCCTGAGCGCCCCCGACCTCGGATTCCCCTACGAGGGCGGCTGACCGGAAAGCCGGCTCAGAAGACAGCGATGGGGTTCACCGGCGACGCGGTGCCACGCTGGACCACGAGGGGCGCGACGGCGAGCAGGAAGTCCGAACGCCGCTCGCGTGCACATGCGACGGTGAGCGCCTCGAGGTCGAGGTTGTCCATGAGGTGGAGGCCCATGGCCACGATCCCCACGGAGTGGACCGGCAGCGGCACGCCCTCGACGAGGGACGGGAGCACGTCGGACACCCCGTCACCCCCCAAGACGGCCACGTCCCGCTGGCGTAGCCACGGCAGGCACGAGGCGTGGAGGCCGGCCAGGACTTGCGCCGCGTTCCACGGACCGTGCTCGTCGCGCCAGCGCCAGCGCCCCGTCCGTACCAGCAGGGCGTCGCCCGCCCGCACGCGCCGGGCGGCCGCCGCCTCGGCCGCCTCCAGGTCCTCGGGATACACCGGTTCCCCCGGCTCGAGCGCGTCCGTGCCCCGAGCGGCCGCGACGTCGAGGAGGACGCCGCGGGTCACGATCCCCGAGCAAAGGTGGTGGATGCCGAGGCGGCCCGCGCCACCGGCCGTGACGGTCGCGGCGTCGTAGCCGTTGTAGAGCCGGCCCTCGTGGAAGACGTGGCACAGGGCGTCGACGTGGCTGGTGGCGAAACCGTGCGGTGCGATGGCCAGGGAGTCCGATCCCATACCGTCGGCGTGTGTCCCGAGCATGACGTGGGTCGCGGGCACCGGGTTGTCAGGCGAAGCCCGGGTGTCGATCGGGCGGGCGCACGAGACGGTCCGGCCCGAGCGCACGGTGGCGGCCGCGGCGGCCGTCACCTCGGGCGTGATCAGGTTCAGGGCGCCCCGCTCGTCCTCGGGTCCCCAGCGTCCCCAGTTCGAGAGCGTGCGGTGGAAGCCGAGGACCTCCCCGCCCGGCATGGGGTCCTTCGGCGCGGCCACGCACCGGACCATATCGATCCACTCACGCCTACGCTGGCGCCATGGTGACACTCCAAGGCGACTACGAACCCAGCCCGTCGGACTGGGTGCGCGAGCAGGTGAACGAGTACGAGGCTTCCGGCGGGCAGCGCGCCAACACGCTGCTCGATACGGGGATGCCCATCATCGTGGTGACCACGCGAGGGCACCGCAGCGGCAAACTCCGCAAGAACCCGGTCATGCGGGTCGAGCACGAGGGTGAGTACGCCCTGGTGGCCTCCAAGGGCGGCGCGCCCGAGAACCCCGAGTGGTTCTACAACCTGGTGGCGCATCCCGACGAGGTGGCGGTTCAGGACGGCCCGGCACCCTTCCGCGTGACCGTCCGCGAAGTCACGGGGGACGAGAAGGCCCGCTGGTGGGAGAAGGCGGTGGCCGCCTACCCGCCCTACGCCGAGTACCAGGAGAAGACGGACCGCCAGATCCCCGTCTTCGTGGCCAGCCCGGTCGCGAGCTGACGCAGGCTCAGGCGGTGCGGGCCCGCTCGAACGCCGCCACCATGGAGGCCCGCCACGGCGCCAGCAGCGGCGTGCGGTCGAGGGGCGTCTTGCCCAGCCGTACGACGACGAGGTCGAGTGACGGGCACACGGTGATGGACTGGCCCTCGTAGCCCGAGGCGCGGAAGGTGCCGAGGGTGTCGCCCGCCACGCCCCACCAGTGCGCGCCGTAAGGACCGTCCTCAGGGTCGTCCGAGACCATGGTGCGGGCCGAGTCGACCCAGCCCGCCGGCAGGAGCCGGGTGCCCTCCCAGACGCCGTCGCGCAGGTAGAGCAGCCCGAAACGGGCGAAGTCGCGCGCCGTGGCGCGCACGAACGACGAGGCGATCCAGGTGCCCGCCGCGTCGAACTCGGGGTCGGCGCTCGCCATGCCGAGCGGATCGAAGAGCCGGGCGTGCAGGAAGCGGGCGTACGTCTCGCCGGGACCCACCGTCCGCGCCACCACGCCCGAGAGGACGTTCGACGTCCCAGACGAGTAGTTGAAGCGCTCACCTGGCGCGCCGGCGAGCGGCCGGTCGGCGGCGAAGTGCGCCATGTCGACGCGGCCGTCGCCGAAGAGCATGGTGATCACGTCGGAGACCCGGTCGTCGACGTAGTCCTCGACGAAGTCGAGCCCGTCGCGCATGGCGAGCAACTGGCGCGGCGTGATGGCGTGACGAGGGTCGGCTGCATCCGACCACTCGGGTACGCGTGCCGGCGCGTCGAGGTCGAGCCGCCCGCTCCCCGCCAGGATGCCCACGACGGCGTGCAGCACCGACTTGGCCATCGACCAGCTGAGTAGCGGGGTGTCGGCCGCCACGGGGGTGGGCGGCGCGTCGAGGTGCTCAATGGAGCCGGCGTAGCGCTCGTAGACGAGCCGGCCGCGGTGCACGACGACGACGGCGAAAGTGACGGCCAAAGGGCCTTCCTCGTCGAAGGCCTGCGCCAGCGGCAGCTCGAGGTCGACCCCCGGGGGCAGGTCGCCGGTCGGCCATCCTTCCGTCGGCCACGGCACCCCGTCGGGCTGGCGCGGCAGCGGCGGGAGGGTCGGGCCCGGGCCGCTCACCTTGCGGCGCGCGTCAGCTCGTTCCGGCGAGGAACGCCAGCAGCGCCTCGCTGGTCTCCTCGGGCCGCTCCTGTTGGACCCAGTGCCCCGCGCCCTCGACCACGGTCGTGCCGCGGAAGTCGGGCAGCGCCTCGGCCATCGTCTCGGTGGCTCCGGGCATCATCTGCTGCACGGGGTCGAGCGCGCCCGTGACGAAACCGGTCGGCATGGTGTAGAGCGTCGAAGGCAGATCCTTGGAGCGCTCCCAGTTGGCGTCCATGTTCCGGTAGAAGGAGGCCGGCCCGAACAGCCCGCCCTGCGAGAGCCCCTCGACGTAGACGTCGACATCGTGCTCGTCGAGCCACGCCGGCAACACCTCGGGTGCCGGCGTCAGGACGTCCATGAACCGCGTCCCCTCCCGGGGAGCGTCGGGCATCACCCCGCGCCCGTCGGCCATGCCCTGGGCGCTGGCGGAGTAGAGGAGGGACCGCACGAAGCGGCGCGGGTCCGAATCGAATTCGGCCTCGGCCGGCCCGACCTCTTGGAAGTAGAGCATGTAGAAGAACTTCCCGGCGAAGATCGCCTCGAAGATCTCCGTCGGCTTGCCCGACGCATTCGTGTAGGGCACGCTCATGTTGCAGATGGACGCGACCCGGTCAGGGTGCAACCGCCCCATCTCCCACACGACCATGGCACCCCAGTCGTGGCCGACGAATGCGGCCTTCTCGTAGCCGTAGTGGTCGAGCAGGCCGCACAGGTCGCCGGTCAGCTGGTCCGAGCCGTAGGCGGAAACTTCCTTCGGGTGCGAGCTGCCGCCGTAACCTCGCAGGTCGAGTGCGAGCGCCCGGTAACCGGCCTGCGCCAGCGCGGCGAGCTGGTGGCGCCACGAGTACCAGAGCTCTGGGAAACCGTGGCAGAGCACGACCGGCGCACCGTCGGAAGGCCCGGCTGAGGCGACGTGCAGCTCCACCCCGTTGGCCGGGATCTGCTCGTGGACGATGGCGGTCCGTTGGTCAGGCACCGGGCGCAGGCACCTCCACGTCAACCGCGACATCGGCGGAGGCATCGCCGGCCGCCGCCGCGGCAGCGCGCTCGGCCTTCTCGGCCCTCTCCTCGTGGTGCCGTTGAATCGCCGACATCACCGCGCTGCCCGCCGCGCCGATGAACTCGGGCCGGTTCTCGGCGGCCCAGTCCCGGCTCGAGGTGAGTGACGCCGCCGAGTCCTGGAACTGCGGCGCCACATAACGGGCGATGAGCTCGTAGGAGTGCCGCGTGGCCTCGGTGTCGGCCCAGTCGTGGCCCATGAGCAGGAAGGTGCCGAACCCGCCGGACTGGTCCTGCAGCCGGGCGATCTGGGCGATGGCATCGTCGACCGTGCCGATGACGGCGAAGCCCGAAGCGTTCAGCGCGTCGACCAGCGACGAGAAATTCTCGGTGTTCGGGGCCAGCGGCAACGCCGCCACCCGCTGGAAGTAGTCGACCCACTCCTCGAGGCCGAATGCGACGTCGGCCACCGCCTGCTCCTTGGTGTCGGCGATGTGCATGGGACCGACCAGGCGCCAGCGGTTGCGGTCGACGGTGGTCGAGAACTCGGCGGCACGCTCCTCCATCACCTGCCAGTGGGAGCCGAGGACGTCGAACCCGCCGGCTGTCGTGGCGCCGATGGAGAGGAGGCTGCAGCCGAATCGGCCCGCCGCTCGGGGACCGGCCGGGGAGACCTGGGCGGCCACGCCGACCTCGGGATGGGGACGCTGGTAGGGACGCAGTTGCAGCCGCGCCTTGACCAGCCGGAACCAATCGGTCTCCATGGACACGGTCTCGCCGGCGAGCAGGCGCAGGATCGCTTCGAGTCCCTCCTCCATCATGTCGCGCTGGCGGGCGGGGTCGATGCCCATCATGTACGCGTCGGAGGGCAGAGCCCCCGGGCCGGCCCCGATCATCACCCGGCCCCGCGTGAGGTGGTCGAGGAGGACCATGCGGTCGGCGAGCATGAACGGGTGGTGGTACGGCAAGGAGGACACCCCGGTTCCGAGGCGGATGTGGCGCGTGCGTTGCGCCGCCGCCGCAATGAAGACCTCGGGGGAGGCGATGATCTCGTATCCCGCCGAGTGGTGCTCGCCGATCCACGCCTCGTCGAAGCCCAGCCGGTCGAGATGCTCAATCAGCTGCAGATCGCGCTCGAGCGCCAGGGTCGGGTTCTGCCCGACCGGGTGGAACGGGGCCAGGAAGATCCCGAACTTCAATCGCCCGTCGGCCTCAATGGTCGTCATTGCTCTCCGTGTCGTCTCCGTGTCTCGTATCTCGTATTTCAGGTGCCATGGCCGGTCCCCTCACGGGCTCACCAGGATCTTGCCCTGCTCGCCCGGTGTGCGCAGCGTCTCGAAGGCGCCGGGAGCGCCGGCCAAGTCCACCGTCGACGTCACCAGCGCGTCGGCGCCCGGAACCCCTGTCGCCAGCCGCTCGAGCGTCGCCGTGAACTCGGCCGGCGTGTAGCCGAACGAGAAGCGCAGCTCCATCTCCTTCGTCACGGCCATGAAGGGTTCGATGGCATCGGTCTGCATGCACACCCCGACGACGACGATGCGGCTCCGCGGTGGCGCTTCGGCGATGAGGGACTGGAGCATGCCCGGCAGGCCCACCGCCTCGAAGACGACAGGGTCCGGCACCGTCGCGCCGCTCATGGCGGCGGCGATGCGCTCCATGACCGTCCGGGCCACGCCGAAGTCGGGCCAGCGCTCGTGCGGGGACCCCTCGGCCGGGTCGAGCACCTCGTCGGCCCCGAAGGCCTCGGCTAGCCGGCGCCGCGTCGGCGAGAAGTCGGCCGCCAGGACCGGACCGTGGCCTCGGCCCTTCAGCGCGGCGACGACGGCGAGACCCACTGGCCCGCACCCGACCACGAGGCACGGCTGGCGCTCGGTGAGGCCGGCCAGTCCCACCGCGTGCTCGCCCACGGCGAGCGGCTCGGTCAGCGCGGCCAGTTCGGTCGGGACCGAGTCGGGCACCGGGACGAGCAGCAGCTCCTGGAGCACGAAACGCTCGGCCAGTGCCCCGGGGTACGCGTTGGAGTAGCCGATCTGCTCCAGGCCGGTCGGGCCGACGACGATGGGGACCGAGCACACGCGCGTCCCGACGGGGAGGGTGCCCGCGGTGTCCGGCCCGTGCTCGACGATCTCGGCGCAGAACTCGTGGCCGAACACGCAGTCGGCCGCGGGGTCGAGGGCGGGCGCGCCGACCGAGCCCATGAGGGTGGTGAAGTGCGCGAAGTCGCCCAGCGCGTGGAGGTCCGAACCGCAGATCCCTGCCGCCAGGGAGCGGGCCACGACGTGGCCCGAGGACGGCACCGCCTCGGGAACGTCGTCGACCACCAGCGCGCCCTTCCTCGTCACCGCCGCTTTCATGCCGGCATCACGCCATCCCACCCCGTTACGGTTGCGAGGTGAGTCTCACACACGCACCCACGGGGCGCCTCTTCGGAGGCCGGGTCGCGCTGGTGACGGGCGCCGCCCGGCCTCGCGGCATCGGGCGGTCCACCGCCCTGCGCCTGGCCGCCGGCGGAGCCGACGTCGCCTGCCTCGACATCGCCCGTCCCTACGCCGAGGCGCCCGACCACGGCACCGCCGGCTCCGACGACCTCGTCGCGCTCAAGGCCGAGATCGAAGCGCTCGGCGTCCGGGCCGTCACGCTCGAGGCCGACGTCTCCGACGAGGTCGCCGTCGAGCTCGCCGTGGCGCAGGCCACCGAGCAGCTCGGGACGGTCACCCTGGTGGCCAACGTCGCCGGTGGGAGCGGTCCCGGTTTCGGTCTGGGGCCGCTGCTCGACGTCACTGCGGCTGAGTTCCGCCGGGTGCTCGACGTGAACGTCATCGGCACCTGGCTGGTGTCCAAGGCCTGCGCGGCCCGGATGATGGAGGCGGGCACGGGAGGCCGGATCTGCAATGTGTCGAGCCAGGCCGGAAAGCGCGCCTTCCCGTTTCTCGGCGCCTACTGCGCGGCCAAGGCCGGAGTGATCCTCCTCACCCAGACCATGGCCGCCGAGCTCGGTCCGGCGGGCATCTCGGTCAACGCCGTGTGTCCCGGCACGGTCGACACCGATCTGCTCAATCGCGACGGCATGTTCGAGGTGCTCCAGGGCGGCCCCAAGCGCATGGCGCAGTGGATCGCCCGGGAGATCCCGCTCGGCCGGCTCCAGGACGCGGACGAGATCGCCGCCGCGATCTGCTGGCTCCTCTCCGAGGAAGCCCGCGGGGTCACCGGGGAGGCGTTGAACGTCAGCGCCGGACAGACAATGGTGTAGGGCATGCCCATCCTCGAGGCGCGTCACGACTATGCCCACCCCGTCGAGGGGGATTCGGCGTGGAGCGAGTCCTACTACTTCAATGCCTACGACCCGGACACGGATTCGGGATTCTTCAGCCGCGTCGGCATCCGGCCCAACGAGGGGACGATGGACGTCGGACTGTCCCTGTGGCTGCCCGACGGGGATCTCGGTGAGTACCGCTCGGTGCAGGAGCAGCACGAGATGGTCGACACCGTGCTCGAGGTGGGGGATGTGCGCTACGAGATGCTCGAGGCGCTGCAGTCCTGGCGCCTGACCATGGAGGGCGAGGTGCGCGCCCGTCCCTGCTCCCGGCCCGGTTCCGGTGCCGCCGACGGGAACGGCGCATCCGCGTCCGCACGCGGCGCCGAACGGGCCGAGCGGCTGGTCCCGGTCGTCCTCGACGTGCGTTTCGATGCCGTCACCCCTGCGATCGGCACGGACGGTCAGGGCGGCGGCGGCCCGAAGTCGGCCCAGGCCGCACACGCGGCGGGCACCGTCGGCAAGGGCCACCTCGAGCAGGCGGGCCGCTGGAGCGGGACCCTCACCGTGGACGGAACCGCGCTCGGGATGGCGGGGGGCCCACGGCAACCGCGACCGCTCCTGGGGCCCGAGGCGCTGGGGCGGGCCCACGATGTGGCGCTGGTTCTCCATCAACGTCGGCGACGACACCCACTTCGGCGGCATCCGCCTCGGGACCGGCGCCGGAGACCTCCATCGCGGCTGGGTGTGGCACGACGGGAGGGCGACGTCGGTGGCCGAGTGGCGGGTGCGCACGGAGCTGGCCGACGACGGCGTCACGCACCGCGTCGTGCACCTCGACGTCGTCGACAAGTCCGGCCGCACCCACCCGTTGCGCGGCGAGGTCCTGCGGGTGGCCGATATCGGCCAGGCCGGCGGCACCATGGTGAACGAGGGTCTAGCCCGCTTCGTCTACGCCGACCCCGCCGGTCCCGAGCGCGCCGGCTACGGCATCTGCGAGTACCTGCACCAGCTCGATGCCGCCGGGAGGCCGGTCGTTCCGGTCGAGTAGGCGTCCGGTGTCCGAGCGCCAGCACAGACCCGGTCTTCCGAGTCAGGACGAGATCGCGGTCGCCCTCGGTCGTCGCCTGGGCGGCACCGTGCGGGACTTCCGGCGCCTCGCGGGCGGTGCGTCGCGCGTCACCAGCGCCTTCGACCTCGACGTGGACTCGGACTCCGCCTCCCGCCACCGGCGCCTGGTCGTCCAGATCGACCGGGCCCGCCGCGGGGCCCAGCGGGGCCGGGTCCGCACGGAGGCATCGCTCCTGCGCGCCGCCGCCGCGGCGGGCGTCCCCGTGCCCTCGGTGGTGGCCGCCGCCGCCGACACCACCGCCGACGCCCACATCGCCGGCGCCCACCCGGCCGACGCCGACGCCGATCCCCTGGGCCCAAGCTGGATAGTCGTCGAGCACCTCGAGGGCGAGACCATCCCCCGGCGCATCCTGCGCGACGACCGCTTCGGTGCCGCCCGCGCCGCGCTCACCGCTCAGTGCGCTCAGGCCCTGGCCGGCGTGCACGGCATCGACCCGACTGCCATCGAGGGCCTGGCGCCGGCGGACCCGTTCGCCGACCCCCTCCCGTGGCTCGATCTGCTCGGCGAGGTCCGTCCGGCCCTCGAGCTGGGCGCGCGTTGGCTCGACGCCCAGCGACCGCCTGCCGGCGCGCCGACGACGGTGCACGGGGACTTCCGGCTCGGCAACCTCCTGGTCGGGCCGGATGGCCTGCGCGGCGTGCTCGACTGGGAGCTGGCGCATGCCGGCGACCCGGCCGAGGATCTCGGGTGGCTGAGCGCCCCGGCCTGGCGTTTCGGCCGCGCCCCCGAGGTGGGGGGTTTCGGCACGCTGCCCGAGCTCCTCGACGCCTACGCCGCCGCCGGCGCCGCGCCCGTCGACCCCGGCACCGTCCACTGGTGGCAGGTCTACGCCACCGTCAAGTGGGCGACGATCTGCGCGCTCCAGGCCTCGGCCCACCTGAGCGGCGCCACGCGCTCGGTCGAGCTGGCCGCGATCGGACGGCGCGTGTGTGAGAGCGAATGGGATCTGATGGTCCTCCTCGGGGTGACACCGCCTCCTCCCGCCGGACCCGGCGCGGCGGCCGGCGCGGTGTCGCCGTTCGGCCGGCCGACGGCGGTGGAGCTGGCCGAGGCCGTGCGCGAGCAACTGGACCGTGAGGTAGCCGACGAATCGCCCGCCGGGGATCCGTCAGGCTCAGTCGGTGCGCGCTTCGAGACCAGGGTGCTGCGCAACGCGGTCGCCGTCGTCGAGCGCGAGCTCCGGTTCGGTGCAGACCTCGTCGCGGCGCACGCCGTCCGCCTGGCCGGCCTCGGCTTCGACGACGCCGCCGCGCTCGCCGCCGCCATCCGCTCCGGCGCCCTCGACGGCGACTGGACTGGGGTGGCGCCCGCCCTCGCCGCCTGGGCCCGCGACCAACTTCTGGTGGCGAACCCCTCCTACCTGCCGCCCGAGATGCGCGGTCCCGCACCCTCGACGTAGGAAGAGGTCACCGCAGCGGAGATGGCGGGAGCTAGCGGCGCGGCAGAAGGGGATAGGGGCGGTGAGCTCGTCGGCCGGACCCATGGCGCCGGCTGGGGGGCGTCCAAGGTCTCGTCCGCGGTGGCGTCCGCGACCTCGGTCGCCGGGGCGCCGATCCCCTGGAGCACGGCCCCGGCCAGCAGGCTGCAGGCGATCATGAACACCCAGGCGTGGTGGAAGGACGTCACGCTCGGCACGGCGCCCGAGGAACCGAGGATGGCCACGAGGCATGCCACCCCCAGCGCGATGCCGATCTGGCGCGACATGGCGTAGAGGGCCGACCCGGTGGCGAATCGCTTGGGCGGAAGCGGCGCCGTCGCCGCGCCGCCGAGCGAGGGCAGCATCAGGCCGACGCCGAGCCCGCTGAGGAGGCTGCCCGGCAGGTACGCGCCCACATAGTCCGGCGACGTGCCGACATGGGTGATCCACCACACCCCGCCGGAGGCGAAAAGCAACGAGCCCGCGGTTCCGACCGCCCGGTGCCCGAGACGCGCCCCGAGCAGACCTCCGGGGAACGCGGCCAGACCGGCCAGGAGCGGCCCCGGGGCGATGAGGAAGCCGGCCCGCAGCACCGACTCGTGCCAGACGCCGGTGAGGAAGAGGACCCCGCCGAGCACCAGCGCCCCGAACCCCCCGAAGAAGGCGAGAGAGCTCAGGTCGGCCAGCGCGACGGCGCGGTGACGGATCACCGCCGGCTCAATCACCGGGTTGGGGTGGCGGAAGGAGCGCAGGACCAGCCAGGTGCCGGAGACGGCGGCCAGCGCGAACGTTCCGATGATCCGGGCGCTGGTCCAGCCCCAGTCCGAACCCTCGACGATGGCGGCCACCAGGCTGGCGACGGACACGGTGAGGAGCGCCGCGCCCAGCAGGTCCGATTTGTGGGCCTCGGGGTCGCGGACCTCGTGCAGGAGCCGAACGCCGAAGAAGAGCGCCAGCAGGCTGAACGGGAGGTTCACGAGGAAGACCCAGCGCCAGCTCACCTGGACGAGCAGCCCCCCGATCGGTGGACCGAGCGCGGCTGCCGCCCCGCCGACCGCCGACCACAGCCCGATCGCCGCGCCCTTGCGCTCGGGCCCGAAGGCCGGGAGCAGCAGGCCGAGCGAGGTCGGCAGCATCAGAGCGCCGCCTACAGCCTGAAGCACACGGGCGCCCACGAGGAAGTCGAGAGACGGTGCAATGGCACACAGCGCGGACGAGGTGGTGAAGATGGCGAGTCCGAGGAGGAAGGCTCGCTTGCGCCCGGCCCGGTCCGCCCACCGGCCGGCGGGGACGAGTACGGCCGCGAAGACGATCGTGTAGGCGCTCAGCACCCACGACAGCGAGCTGAGGCTCTCCCCGTGGTACGCCTTGGAGATGCTCGGAAAGGCGATGTTCACGATGAAGAGGTCGAGCGACGAGAGGAACACGCCCGTGAGGACGATCAGCGCCGTCAGGACCGGCCGCTCCCGTCCCCTGCCACCCGTCGTCGCCGCCTCCGCCGTTCCCACCGTAGGTAGTGTCATGCAACGAACTCTAACAAGAAAGTTGCTTGAAGCAACCCACTGACGAAAAAAGGTTGATACACTGGGTTGATGCTGAAGAAGGACTACCCCACCCAGTACTGCCCGGTGGCCTCGACGCTCGAGGTGATCGGGGAACGCTGGACGCTGCTGGTGATCAGGGACATCTTCTTGGGCATCCGCCGCTTCGAGGACATCCAGCGTGATCTGGGTGTGGCCCGAAACGTTCTCCAGGACCGCCTGGAGGGCCTCGTATCGCAAGGCATCGTGACGAAGCGGCCTTATCAGGACCGACCGGTCCGCTCCGAGTACCGCCTCACCGAGAAGGGGGCCGACCTGTGGCCCGTCCTGGTGGCACTGCTCCAGTGGGGTGACCGCCACGCCCTCGTCGGTGATCGGCCCATGATCCTCCGCCATCGCGGCTGCGGCGGGGAGCTCGACGACCGGCGCCGGTGCACGGCCTGCGGTGCCGACATCTCGGTCACCGAGGCCATCGCCGTCCGTACCGGGGCGAAACGGCCGGAGGAAGCGGCACCGATCCCGGCCTGACCCGTCCATTCCTCGCGTGAGCCACGCCGGGCATCTCCGACCGGCCCTCGCTACCTTGGACTCTCATGGCAGACGAGATCGCTTGGCTCGACGCGACCGGGCAGGCCGAGCTGGTCCGCACCGAACAGGTGTCCCCCGCCGAGCTGGTGGACGGTGCGATCGCTCGCATGGAGAAGCTCAACCCCCAGCTGAACGCCATCATCCACGAGCTGTACGACCGAGCCCGGGCGGAGGCGGCGGGTACGCTGCCCGACGGGCCGTTCCGCGGTGTGCCCTTCCTGTTGAAGGACCTCTGCGCCGAGCTGGCGGGGACGCCGTACTCGGAGGGTACGAACCTCTCGGGTGACTACGTCTCCACGGTGACCCAGGAGCTGGCGGCGCGCTACATCAGGGCGGGCTTCGTCGTCTGCGGCAAGACGAACACGTCCGAGTTCGGGATCCTGCCGACGGCCGAGCCGCGCCGCTTCGGACCGTCGCGTAATCCCTGGGACACGGAGCGCTCGACCGGCGGTTCCTCGGGAGGCTCCGCGGCCGCGGTGGCCGCAGGCATGGTGCCGGCGGCGCACGCCAACGACGGCGGCGGCTCCATCCGCATCCCGGCGTCGTGCTGCGGGTTGGTCGGGCTCAAGCCGACACGAGCCCGCAACTCGCTGGCCCCCCAGCTCGGCGACATGATGGGCGGCCTCGTGTGCGAGCACGTCGTGACCCGCTCGGTGCGCGACTCGGCGGCCATCCTCGACGCCACGGCCGGGTCCGTGCCGGGCGATCCCTACTGGGCACCCCCACGGCGAGGGCCGTCCTTCGCCGCCGCCGCCGCGTCGGTACCGGCCCGGTTGCGGATCGGCATCATGACCGCGTCACCGACCGGGTCCGACGTGCACGCGGACTGCGTGCACGCGGCGCTGGCCGCTGCGTCGTCCTGCGAATCACTCGGGCACCGGGTTGAGGATGCCGTGCTCGACGTCGACGCCGACGCCCTGACGGGCGACTTCGTCAACGTGTGGGCGGCGGGTAGCGCCTGGACCGTCGGAGTCTGGGAGGACCGCATCGGACGCGTCGCCACCGAGGCCGACCTGGAGCCGTTGAGCTGGGCTCTGGTGACCCTGGGCCGCTCCGTCGACGCCGGTCGGTACCTCGCCGCGGTGGAAGGGCTGCAGCGCGCCACGCGCCAGATCGCCGCGTACTTCGAAACGGTCGACGTCCTCCTCACCCCGACCATCGGTGAGCCTCCGGCCCGGCTCGGCACCTTCGACTCTCCTCCCGGAGAGCCGCTCGCCGGCCTCATTCGCGCCGCCGCCTACGTGCCCTTCACGCCGCCCTTCAACGTGACGGGCCAGCCGGCGATCTCCCTGCCGCTGCACTGGAACGCCGAGGGATTGCCCATCGGCGTCCAGTTCGTCGGCCGCCTCGGCGACGAGGAGACGTTGCTCTCCCTGGCCGGCCAGCTGGAGCAGGTCCTGCCCTGGGCGGAGCGGCGGCCGCCGGTATCCGCCTGAGCCACTGTTGGGCGCGGTGCGCCCGCTGCCGCGTCAGCTGCTGCCGCTGCGGTCGGCTCCCGCCGAGCCGGGCACCAGGACGCATCGAGTGCCGGAGTAGATGGTGGGCATGCACTTGTTGCAGTGGATGCACAACGATGTCGAGGCTGTACCCGCCTGCATGCGAGCCGGTAGGTCGGGCTCGCGCAGCAGCGCGCGGGCCATGGCCACGAACGCAAACCCCTCCGCCAGTGCCGACTGCACCGTCTGTAGCTCGGTGATGCCACCGAGGAGGATCAACGGCAGCGAGGTCAGCGCGGCGAGGAACTGCCGGGCGAAGGGGAGGAAGAAAGCCTCCTCGTAGGGGTAGGACCGGAGGAAGCGCCCGCCCACGAACCGGAAACCGAAGCGCACCGGCTGGGGCAGGGTCGCTCCGAACTCCTCCAACGGCGCGTCGCCCCGGAACAGGTACATCGGGTTGGCCAGCGAGCTGCCCCCGGTGAGTTCGAGCGCGTCGAGCGCGCCGTCCTGCTCGAATAGTCGCGCCACCTCGACGCTCTCGTCGAGCCACAACCCTCCGGGCACGCCGTCGGCCATGTTGAGCTTGGCCGTCACCGCCACCTGGGACCCGGCCGCGTCGCGCACCGTCCTGAGCACCGTGCGGGCGAAGCGGGCGCGGTTCTCGACCGAGCCCCCGAACTGGTCGTCCCGCTTGTTGAGCTTCGGGCTGAGGAACGCACTAAGCAGGTAGTTGTGCCCGACGTGCACCTCGATGCTGTCGAAGCCCGCCTCGACCGCCAACGTTGCGGCGCGACGGTAGTCCTCGGTGACCCGTTCGATCCCCGCCACGTCGATAGCACGCAGGCGCGAGCCCATCGGCGTGAAGCCGCCCGAAGGCGAGAGCGCAGGCGCGCCGTTCGACCGGCCGTTCGCTACCGGACCGGCGTGGCCGATCTGCGCCGCCGCGGCCGCCCCCTCGCCGTGGACGGCGTCGGTCAGCCGCCGTAGCCCCGGGACAGTGTCCTCGCTGAGCATGGAGCAGTGCCGGTCCGTGCGGCCTTCGGGCGAGACCGCCAGGTAGGCGACCGTGGTCATGCCCACTCCGCCCGCGGCGACCCGGCGGTGGAACCCGACCAGCTCGTCCCCTACCTCGCCCCTCGGGGTGCGGCCCTCGAAGGTCGCCGCCTTGATGATGCGGTTGCGGAGTGTGACCGGTCCGAGCGCGGCCGGTGCGAAGACTTCGGGCGCACCTGGCGCCGCTCCCGAACCACTCGCTGCCCGTCGTGCCATCCACCTACCTTGGCCGACCGCCGCCCGCCCCGCACGCTGCTTCAGCGCACCCGCGGCCCGTCGGGGCCTAGCGAAGCCGCTGCGGCACCCACGGGCGGCCCGTTCACGCCGCACGACCAGGTGCGGACCGGCGCCGGAGCGGGCGCCTCCGCCGCCGGAGCCCGAACCGGGTTGCGAATGGTGAGCGCCGAGACCACCGCGCCAAGAGCGCAGACGGCCCCCGAGATCAGCATCGCGGTGCGGAAGCCGGCGGCCAACTCCTCGGGAGCGAGCGCAGCCGCCCCGGTCAGACCCGCCACGAGAGGAAGCACGGCGACAGCCAGGAGGCTGGCCGCCCGGGCGACCACGTTGTTGACCGCGGACGCGATGCCTGAGTGCTCCGTCGGTGCCGCGCCCATGGCGGTGGCCGTGAGCGGGGCCACGGTGACGGCCAGCCCGAAGGCGAAGAGGAGGACGGCCGGGAAGACCTGGGTCAGGTAGCTCCCGGGGTTGGTGGCCCGGACCAGCAGGGCCAACCCGGCGGCGACGATCAACGGTCCCACGGTCATCTGCAGCCGTGGTCCTATCCGCGCCGAGAGCTGGCCCGAGCGGGCCGAGAGTGTGAGCATCACGAGGGTCAGAGGGAACAGAGCCAAACCGGACTCGAGCGGGGTGTAGTGCGCCACCAGCTGGAGCTCGACCGGCAGCAGGAACAGCGCGCCGCCGAGGGCGCCGTAGACGGCGAAGGTGACGCCGTTGGCGCCGCTGAACTGGCGGGACCGGAAGAGCTCGAGGGGCAGCATGGGGTGCGACGATCTCCGCTCTATGAGCAAAAAAGCCGGACCGGCCAGGGCCGTCACGGCGAGCCCGAAGAGCACGGCCGGGTCCGACCAGCCACGCGTCGGACCCTCGATGAGCGCGTACGTCAAGCCGGCCAGGAACGCAACGGCCAGCGATGCTCCCCACACGTCGACGCGTGCGTCAGCGGCAGGGTCGCGCGACTCGGGAACGTGCCGCGAGGTCACCGCCACCACGGCGGCCGCCACGGGCAGGTTGATGAAGAACACCCAGCGCCACGAGGCCACGGCGAGGAGGTAGCCGCCGACGAGGGGACCCGCAGCGGCGGCCACACCCCCCAGGCCCGACCAGGCCCCGATGGCCCGGGCCCGGTCCTCGGGGCGGAACGAGGCCTGGATGATGGCCAGGCTCGCCGGGGCCATGAGTGCGCCGCCGACACCTTGGACGACCCGAGCGGCCACGAGCAGACCGCTGCTGGGCGCCAGGCCGCAGGCGGCGGAGGACAGAGCGAACCAGACCGTCCCGATGAGGAAGATGCGCCGCCGCCCGAAGTGGTCCCCGAGCGAGCCGCCGAGCAGGAGGAAGGCCGCCAGCGTCAGCAGGTACCCGGTCACCACCCACTGCAGCGAGCCCACCCCGCCGTGGAAGCTGCGGTTCACCGACGGCAGGGCGATGCCGACGACGGTCGAATCGAGCAGGGCCATGCCCGAGCCGAGGACGGTGGCGGCGATGACCCAGCGGCCCCGGGCGCTCTTCAGGACCAGTGGCGCCGCCGTCGCAGCGCCGGCCGACTGCTCGCCCTCGGCGGTCACCCGGCTCCGACGAATGACGTGAGGGTGACCGCGGTGCTCGGCCCGTCCCGGGCTCCCGGCGCCGTGCCAGCCGTGAGGTGCACGTGCGCGTTCACCGCTCCCATCATGGCGTCGTGGGGGGCGGCCCGCCGCGCCTCTGGGCTGGGTACGGGTCGGAGTGGGGCGCATCGGCGGTTCGACTGCGAGAATGTGCCGCTGCCCGGGCCGCGTGGTGGCGACGACGAAAGGATGAGCTCAGTGGAACGCGTGCTCGAAGGGGTCAAGGTGCTCGAGGTCTCGGCGTGGGCCTTCGTACCCTCCGCCGGTGCGGTGCTGGCTGATTGGGGAGCGGACGTCGTCAAGATCGAGCCCCCGACCGGTGACCCCATCCGCGGGCTCATCAGTGGCGGCGTCGGCGGCGATGGAGGTCCCTCGTTCCCGTGGGAGGCCTGGAACCGCGGCAAGCGCAGCGTGGGGATCGACCTGAAGCACCCCGACGCCAGGGGGATCGTCCTCAAGGCCGCCGCCGAGGCCGACGTGTTCCTCACCAGCTATCTGCCCCCCACCCGCCGCAAGTTCGGGATCGACATCGACGACCTCCAGGCGGTGAACCCCTCCATCGTCTACGGGTGTGGGACCGGGCAGGGTGCGCTCGGCGACGAGGCGGAGCAGGGGGGGTACGACGCCATCAGCTTCTGGGCCCGCGGCGGCGTCGGGATGCTGGTGACGCCGCCCGGCGCGGAACGGCCGATCGGCCAACCGGGAGGTGCGTTCGGTGACTCGCTGAGCGGGATGGCGCTCGCCGGCGGGATCGCCGCGGCGCTGTTCCGCCGGTCCCGAACCGGGGAGGGCGCTGTCGTCGACGTCGGCTTGCTCGGCACCGCGATGTGGGCGCTGCAGATGCCGATCGTGGGTGCGGCCGTGATGGTCGCCCAGGCGGCGGCCGCCGGTGGGAGTGTCTCGCGGGACGAGCGTGCGACGCCCAACATGGCCAACCCCCTGGTCAACAACTACCGGACGTCCGACGGCCGCTGGCTGTCTCTGTGCATGCTCCAGCGCGACCTTTACTGGGACGGCGTCCTCGTCGCCTTGGGGCGGGAGGACCTGCGCAGCGACGAGCGCTTCAATACCTCCGACGCTCTGGGCGCGCACATCCGGGAGGCGGTCAACGAAATAGAGCGGACGCTGGCGTCGCTCTCCCTCGACGAGGCGCGCGCGGCGCTGGCGACCCAGCCGGGTCAGTTCGACCTGATGCAGAACGTCCTGGAGCTCCCTGCCGATCCCCAGGCGGTGGCCAACGGTTACGTGCAGCAGGTCGAGTACGACGGGAACGTCGTCCTCCCCCTCGTCGCGGCGCCGGCGCAGTTCGACCGCACGCCGCCGGCCCTGGCCCACGCGCCCGACTTCGGGGCCGACACCGACGAGTTCCTCGCTGAGCTCGGGATGGACGAGGAGGAGATCCTCCAGGCCAAGATCGCCGGGGCGGTGGTCTGACCGGACGGATCCCGGCGAAGAGGTCGCTCTGGCCTGTCGGCGTGGCGCGCCCCAGAGCGGTTGCGAGTGTCGGCGTGTCGACGCTGGCGGCCATTCTCGCCCTCTCCGCTCCGTGGCCCGGCGTGAGCGTGTCCGCCGCGCCCGCACTCGGAACCGTCGGCGCCACGGTGGGTTGCTCCGACGCGGTGGCGCCGGCGCCGACGTTGGTGCACGTCGAGTCGCACCTCGCCACGGGGCTCCTCACGCCCTTCGGAGTGGCGTTCGGGCCCGGGGGCAAGGATGTGTTCACCGATTCGCTGGTCAATCCCGAGCAGCCGCCGTCGGGGCCTGGGCCGGGCCGCGCCGCCAGTGCCGTGGAGCGCTACTCGGTCACGCCGTCGGGTCTCGCCCGGGCGCGCGTCGGGACCTTCCCGGACGAGCCGTCGATGGCCGGCCTGGCCATGAGCCCCGACGGCCGCGATCTGGTGGCGGCCGCCGGAAGCGGGGCGAGCGTGTTCTCCGTGGCGCGGATGCAGCAGCCACGCTCGCGGCCGTCGTCGTGGTTGCTGGGTTCGTTCACGACCAAGGGCACTGGGGCGATCGAGACGGTGGTCTCACCGGACGGCCGCGACGTGTTCGTCAGCCTCGAGGACTCCGACGAGGTGGCGGTCTTCGACCTGAAGCGCGCGCTGACCGCGGGTTTCCGGCCCTCGGAACTGGTCGGGATGATCCCGACCGGCGTCGCGCCCGTGGGAATGGCGATCTCCCCCGATGGCCGGTTCCTGTACGCCACCAGCGAGGCGGCCACGCAGTCGGGGCAAGAGGGCACCCTCACCACGGTCGACCTGCACCGCGCCGAGGTCGATCCGTCGCGATCCGTCGTGTCGACGGTGTGGGCCGGCTGCAGCCCGGTGCGGGCGGTCGCCACGAAGGGGTTCGTGTACGTGACGGCGCGTGGCAGCGACGACCTGCTGGAGTTCTCGGCTCCGGCTCTGGCGTCGCACCCGGCGTCCGCTCTGGTGGCGAAGGTAGCCGTGGGGGAGGCTCCGGTCGGCGTGGCGCTGGCGGACCGCGGCACGAGGATCGTCGTGGCGGACTCGAACCGCTTCGAGGTCGGCCGCGCCCAGTCCAACCTGGCCGTGATTTCGGCCAGCGGGCGCTCGCTTGTACTGGACGGCTACGTCGGGGCCGGGGACTTCCCGCGGGACATGGCCGTCAGCCGGGACGGCACGACGCTCGTTGTCAGCGACTACGGGTCCGGCGACCTGGAGCAAGTCGTGGTGGGGACGCTCCC
This sequence comes from uncultured Acidimicrobiaceae bacterium, assembly GCA_963828505.1. GTDB lineage: Bacteria > Actinomycetota > Acidimicrobiia > Acidimicrobiales > RAAP-2 > Bog-473. The sequence goes on along the minus strand of CAWHFM010000020.1, from coordinate 3,058 downwards.
GTAGGGAGATCCTGGCCGGACGGCCGTCTGCTACACCTGTCGGCAACATGTTCGACGAGGAGCCACTGGACGTAGAGCAGGCAACGCTTCCGGTCTCGACCGGCCGCCTGCCTTCGGCGGACGAGGTCAGCGCCGTCGTGGTCGAGGCGTACCAGCGGTACCGGGGACTGACGGACGGGATGATCGCCGACTACATACCGGCCCTGGCCAAAGCCTCGGTCACGCAGTTCGGCGTCTGCCTCGTCGGCGTGGGTGGGAGGTCGGTCGCCGTAGGGGACGCCGACCACCTCTTCTCCATCCAGAGCATCTCGAAGCTGTTCACCTTCGCCCTGGTCTGCGAGTCCATCGGCTACCGGCAAGCCCGAGACTACCTCGGCGTCAACAGCACCGGGCTTCCGTTCAACTCGGTCATGGCGATAGAGCTCAATCCGGACCGCACCATCAACCCGATGGTCAACGCCGGCGCCATCGCTACCACCAGCCTCGTACCGGGTGCCTCGGCCGAGGAGAAGTTCGACTTCATCGTGGATGGGCTGAGCCGGTTCGCCGGTCGCCCGCTGGCGGTCGACGAGGAGGTCTACGAATCCGAGGCGGCGACGAACTTCCGCAATCGCGGCATCGCCCATCTCATCGACAGCTACGGGCGCATGTACTGCGATCCCGATGTCGCCACTGACATCTACACCCGTCAGTGCTCCGTCGCGGTGAGTGCAAGGGATCTCGCCGTCATGGGAGCCACCCTGAGCGACGGGGGCGTGAACCCCGTCACGGGAGAGGCGGTCGTCAGCGCCGACAACTGCAAGCGCGTGCTCGCGGTCCTGGCTACGGCAGGCCTCTACGAGCGCTCCGGCGACTGGCTCTTCGAGGTCGGGTTGCCCGGCAAGAGCGGGGTCAGCGGGGGCCTGGTGACGGTCTCCCCGGGCAAGGGCGGGCTCGCCACCTTTTCGCCTCCGCTCGACGAGGCCGGCAACAGCATCCGAGGGCAGCGGGTGACCCGGTACCTCTCGGAGCGGCTGGGGTTGAACCTCTTCGCCTCCAGTCCCTACGCATCGGACGTCGCATCGGACGGTGCCCGCGACCTGGAAGAGGAGTTCGGTTGACCTACTGTCTCGCATTGCGCCTCAACGAGGGACTGGTGTTCCTCGCCGACACGCGGACGAACGCCGGGGTGGACAACGTCGGCACCTATCGCAAGTTGCACGTCTTCCGGCCCACCGAGGACCGCGTCTTCGTCCTGGAGTCGGCCGGCAACCTCGCCACCACCCAGGAGGTGCTGGACCGGATCGCACGCGACCTCCTCCAGACCGACGGCGAGAACCTGGCGTCGTGTCACCACCTTTTCGAGGCGGCGCTCTACATCGGCCGGCTGATCCGGGAGGTGGCGGCGGAGCACCACGCCGCCCTGTCGTCGTCGGGTGCGGACGGAACGGCGACCTTCATCCTCGGCGGCCAGATCCTGCCCGAAGCTCCCGACATCCTGCTCGTGTACCCGGAGGGCAACTACATCCGCGCCTCGGATGAGCGGCCCTTCCTCCAGATCGGCGAGAGCAAGTACGGCAAGTTCATGCTCGAACTCGCCGTCGAGGCCCACGTCGACATCGACACGGCGACGAAGGTCGCCCTCGGCTCCATGATGAGCACGGCGAGGGCAAACCTGTCGGTGGGCCCGCCCTATGACGTGGCGGTGTACCTGAACGGTTCCGCGTTCGTCGACGAATTCCGCATCGAGAGCGACGCACCGCTGTTGGGCGAGTTGCGGGACGTCTGGGAGCAGCACATGCTGAGTGCGATCGCCGACCTGCCCCGGCTCTCTTACGGCGTCGACATCAAGGAAGAGCGCACGGAGTGAACCTGGCGCGGGCAAGTCGGGCGCCGGGTCCCAGGCGGGAACGTCGAGCTTCCTGTAGGTCTGGCACCATGGGCGCGTGACCTCCACCGCGGTCCAGCTCGACGTGCGCCCGCTGAGCCCGACCATCGGGGCGGAGATCCATGGCATCGACTGCTCGGCCGAGCTCGACGACGGCGTCATCGCCGCCATCCGTCGGGTCTGGTTGGAGCGCCTCGTCGTGTTCTTCCCCGACCAGAAGCTCGACGACGAAGCTCAGGTCGGCTTCGCCGGTCGCTTCGGCGAGCCGACCGAGAGCCACCCGGTGGAGCCGAGGGTGGTGGAGAAGGCCGAGATCCACACCATCGACGGCACGAAGGATCGTACGGACTTCTGGCACACGGACATCACGTTCATGAGCCGTCCCGCCATGGCATCGATGCTGCGTTCCATCGACGTTCCCGTCAGCGGTGGGGACACCATGTGGTCGGACACGAGGGCGGCGTACGAGGCACTGGCCGAACCCCTTCGCCGGCTGTGCGACGAGCTCTCCGCCTACCACTTCGAGCCGTACTACGCCCAGGCGGTCGCGGAGGGGCACGGGAACGTGTGGCAAGGGAAGAAGCTGACGCGGCTGGTGCCGGCGACGCACCCCGTCGTACGCGTGCACCCGGAGACGGGTCGGAAGAACCTCTTCGTCAACCCGAAGTTCACGATCCGGGTGACCGACATGCCCGAAGCGCAGAGCGCCGCCCTCCTCCGCCTCCTCCACGAGCACATGACCGACCCCGCGTTCGTGGTGCGCTACCACTGGAGCCCGGGGACACTGGCCTTCTGGGACAACCGTGCCACCATGCACTACGGGATCTTCGACTTCGGGACCAAGCGCCGCGTCATGCACCGCGTCACGTTCCGCGGCGAAAGGCCCGTCGGCCCGTCGGCCGTCGTTACGACCTCGTAGGTCGGGTCGGCGCTCCCGAGCCACCGCGGCCCTCAGTCCTCCTGAACCAGCTGCCGAGCGACATCGGGCGGTACCGGGCGCTTCGCACGCGGCAAGCATCCGCGAAGTTGCGCGAGCCTCCGTGAGCCGGCGACACGGTCGTTTTGCGGTCCATGTTCCGCGGCACCGATACGGGAGGCTACGTGGGCCGGGCCCCGACGGCACGGGCCGTAGCCGAATGGGTCGTCGCCATCATGCACTTCGAGGACGACCGGGTCGTCCGGGAATGGATC
>CAWHFM010000019.1:0-138531 GCA_963828505.1 uncultured Acidimicrobiaceae bacterium | reverse complement strand
AGGATCGGCGGTCCGAATAGCACGTCTGTTGCACCCTGGAGAGCCAACGGACCACGGGTGCGTTGAGGTTGCGGCTCGAGCGGTGGGTTGACCTGCGGCTTCGGGAGAGAGCGGGCGACGGCCGGACGGACCCGGACGCGCCATGAACGGTCGGATCTGGGTGCCACGAACCGTGTGTTCCAGACGCGCTGTCACTCCGGCTGTATAGCCGCGTCAGACGCATTGGTGAGGCCGCCGGTCCTTGGCAGTCGGCGCTGACGCCGTCAACTCGTCGCGACAGGAAACCGGCAGCGTGATCAAGCTCCGAACAGAGCGGCTGGGATGACGGCGATGCCGTCTGGGCGACGATAGGCGTGGGTGCCCGCCGTGATGAAAGCGGCATCGAGGAGGTCGTCGCCTAGTAGCTCTTGTAGCCAAAGGAGATGACGTACGTCGCCTGATCCTGGGACGCCATCGAGTTTCACTTCGAGTGCCACGACGCGCTGGTCGCGGCGCTCGATGATGAGGTCGACCTCATGGTCCCCATCTCGGCTGCGCAGGTGGTGCACGGTGGCCTCGTGTGCCTGGGCGTAGACCCGGGCACTCAAGGTCACGAGGGACTCGAACAGCGCACCCAGCAGCGTCCCGTCGCGGGGAATGTCGGGCCCAGCGCTCTGGCCACGCAAAAGGGCACCGGCATCGATGCCCAGGAGGTGGGCGGCCAGGGCGGGGTCGGCCAGGTGGTGCTTGGGGGCTTGGGTGAGCCGACGTAGGTGGTTGCGGTTCGGGACCCAGCCAGGGACGGGGTCGAGCAGCCACAGCTGGGAGAGCACGTCTCGATACGCGGTGGTCGTGGTCTTGGCGGGTTTGGTGGTCTCCCCGGCCGTGGCGGCCTCGAGCAGCGAGTTGTAGCTGGTGGTCGTGGCTGTCGCGGCGGCGTAGGCGGACAACCAGGCGTGCAACGTGGCAGGCCGGCGTACCCGCAGGCCCTGCTCGGGGAAATCGCGCTCGACCACCCGGGCGAGATAGCTGTCGATCTGGGCCCGCCGTGCTCGTTCGCCCAAGGGCCGGATTCCGGGGAACCCCGAGGCCAGGATCTCGGTGACGTAGTCGCGCAGGACCACGTCGGTGCTCCCGCTGATTGGCGGCCGCTCGCCGGTGAGCAGGGTGCCGAGTCCGACGGCTGGCTCGGCCAGGCGGCGCTCGGCCACGCTGAGCGGGCGCATGCGGACTCGGACGATGCGTCCCGCGCCCGAGTGGGTGGGTTCTTCGGTGGGCTCGGCGCTGCCGGTGAGGAGGAAACGCCCGGCAGGAGCTCCGGCGTCGACGCGGCGACGGACAAGGTCCCAGAGGGGCGGGTGGCGCTGCCACTCGTCGATCAGGACCGTGCCCTCTGCGGCGTCGATCATCGAAGGATCCGCAACGAGGACCTCGCGCTGTCCCGGGTCGTCGAGCTCGAAGACGGTGTCGGCTCGCCGGGCCGCCGTCGCTGTCTTGCCGACCCCCCGGGCGCCCTCGAGAGCGAGCGCCGGCAGATCCCCCATTAAGGCATCGAGTTCCTGGTCGGCCAGGCGGGGTTGGTAATCCACCGGCGCACTCTACCATTTGCCGGAAATCTACGCTCCTGTTTGCCAGTATCCAACGCTTCCGTACGCTCTTGCACACCGCCGGTGTGCTCGTGCGCTCGGCCCGGCGCACCACCTTGCGCAGCGCCGAGGGTTGGCCCTGGGCCGACGACCTCGTGGCGGCCTTCATTAACGCGACAGCCCCCCCGGGCCGGGGTGGACACTGGGGCGCTCTCTGCGCATCACGCTTCGTCCAGAGCGTCTGCTGCGATCGTCAGGTGTCGGATCATCGCTGGCGCTACCTGAGACAACGGCAGCTCAGCAGTGATGCCTTACCTGCAGGCCACAGAGGAAATCTCTGGACGTGTGTCGTAAAACGGCATGGTCTGGCGGTCACAATAGGTAGTGGGCCAAGCCCGGTCTCCTAGTAGCCAGGAGTTCGAGGATTTCGTTGCCGGCATTGAGCCGGGGCTGCGCCGCGCTCTCTTCGCCGTGCTCGGAGCCCAACGTGGCAGAGACGCGACAGCCGAGGCACTGGCCTGGGCGTGGGAACACTGGGACCAGATCGTGAAGGTCAAGAACCCGACGGGATATCTCTTCCGAGTGGGTCAGAGTCGGAGCCGGACGAGGCGCCGGCGAGCGGTTCATGAACGCAACGAGTGGTCCGAACCTCTTGTCGAACCCCAACTCAGAAATGCGCTGGCGGGCCTGTCGGAAGCCCAGCGTGTCGCCGTCATCTTGGTGCACGGGTTCGGGTGGACTATGCGCGAGGTGGCGGAACTCAACGGAACCCAGGTGACCAGCGTGCAGACCCACCTCGAACGCGGTCTGCGCAAACTACGAGCGTCCTTGGAGGTCGATGAACATGCCTGACTTGTCGGAACGGATTAGGGAGTACGTGGACACAGCCAGTCCAACCGTGAGCATCGAGGAGATTGGAGCACGCCTCAGCGGCCGACGGCACAATGCCTCGGCTCGGAAGAGCCCCCTCAGAGGGCATCAGCGGACGGTGTTGCTCAGTACCGCCGCCATCGTGCTCGTGGTGATATTGCTCGTCCAGTTCCTGCCCACCTCAAGCCCCAATGGAGCTTCAGATGCCAGCGCCGCCCTGGCTGAGGTGGCCTCTGTGGCAGCCGCTCGACCCGCTGGCATCACTCCTGGCCCGGGCCAGTACCTGTACTACGAGACGACCCAGCTCGTCCAGAGTCTCGGGCCCCCCGCCCCGGTTGGCACACGACAGTTCCTCTTCGAGGCAACTAAGACCACGCAGACGTGGGTCGACCCCAACGGGTCCGGCCGTCAGCGAATCGTCATCGGTCAGCCATCATTGGTCTTCCCGGCGGACGAAGCGGCATGGAGAGCGGCGGGCTCTCCCGCGGCCTTTCTCCCAGTTGGAGGAGACACATTGTACCCGAGCACCCATGCTCCGAACGGAGGCCCACTGGTTCAAGGAGCAGATGGGCAGTACTTCTTGTCCTACCCCGACTCCTCGAAGTTCCCGACACAACCTCAAGCGCTACAGCAGTACATGGAGCACTACTACCAGATCACGGGCGGCCCCACCACGACATTCCTCTTGGCTGGGGATGTCCTCGAGGTGGGTGCGAGTCCAGCGCTGCGGTCCGCCATATTTCAGCTCATCGAGCATCTCCACGGTGTGGCCCTACTCGGACCGACGAAGGACCCCGCAGGCCAGATGGGGACGGGCGTGGCCATCGAAGGGTACGGGAGCCGCTACATCCTGATCTTCAACCCCACCACATCCGCGGTCCTGGGTGAGAAGGTCGTGTCGACAAAGACGGCGACGGAGGCGGGCCAGGTGATTCCCAAGGGAACGTTGGTAGGTTCCACGACGTTTGGGACAACCGGAATCGCACCGTCAACGACGACGTTCCCCGATGGATCCTCGGCGCCCCCGGTCCAGGCCAACGCCGTCTGACACACCAACCGAGGCTCAATACTCGGGTGGACGATGACCGAACCCCCTGCCCCCGTGAAACGCCGGACTCGGGTCTAACTAACAGGCTGCCAACCGTTGGGCGTCACGACTCGCATGCCCTCCGGACACGTCGAATGCGCCCCGGTTCGTGATCGGGCGGCCACCCCGCAACAAGTACCGCGAAGTTTGTTCGTGATGTCACTGTTCTCAGCGTGGGTAGCCGAGAACGCGGGCCTCCAAATGGCACGCTGTGGCACGTGTGTGGCACGACGGCCAACTGAGCTCTTTCGAGAGGGGACGCCAGTCGGTTCGAATGGCAGTGTGACCTGCGGCGATGGGAGAGAGCGGGCGACGGGAATCGAACCCGCGTTCTCAGCTTGGGAAGCCTTTCGAGAGTGATTCTCTGAAGTACCAAAATATACAAAATGCCTGGCCAGATGCCGAATCAGTTGACCGCTGGTGTTCCCTGTTAGGGTCCTCCGATATTTAGTACGCGCGATGTAGAGTGGCCTGGTGGAGGCCAGCCGGGATGAGCTCGCGCGATTCTTCGAGGTGGTCCTGCCCCATCTGAACGAGCTGCAACGCCGCGTGGTGGCCGGTGCCATGGCCGAGGGTCTCGGACGCGGTGGCAAGAGCGCGGTGGCCGAGGCTTCGGGCATGAGCCGCAACACGGTGATCAAAGCCGAACGCGAGGTGAGCGAGGGCATTCAGCCCACAGAGCGCCAACGAGCACCGGGCGGGGGCGACATCAAGGCCGAGGACAAGCAGCCCGGTCTGCTCGAGGCCCTTGACGAGCTGGTGCATCCAGAAACCCGGGGCAACCCGATGTCGTATCTGCGCTGGACGTCCAAGTCGACGGGCCACTTGGCCACCGAGCTGGTGCGCCAGGGGTTCAAGATCACCGACGACACCGTCGGGCGGATACTCCGATCCATCGGCTACTCGCTCCAGGCTCCTTCCAAGCAAAAGGAGGGAAAGGCCCACCCCGACCGAGACGCCCAGTTCGTCTACTTGAACAAAGAGGTGGGCCGCTTCATGAAGGCGGGCCAGCCGGTGATCAGCGTCGACACCAAGAAGAAGGAGATCGTGGGCGAGTACTCCAACGGCGGAGCCGAATGGCACCCCACCGGCGAGCCGACGCGGACCAAGACCCATGACTTCGTCGACCCCGAGTTGGGCCGGGCCGTCCCCTACGGCGTCTACGACCTGGCCAACGACGAGGGCTGGGTCTCGGTCGGCGACAGCGCCGACACCGCCACCTTCGCGGTCGAGGCCATCCGGCGCTGGTGGCGCTCGATGGGAGCTCCCCGGTTCCCCAGCGCCACCAAGCTCTTGATCACCGCCGATGCCGGCGGATCCAACGGCTACCGGGTCAAGTTGTGGAAGGTCGAGCTGGCCCAGCTGGCCCAAGAGACCGGCCTCGAGATCACCGTCGTGCACTACCCACCGGGAACGTCGAAGTGGAACAAGATCGAGCACAAGATGTTCAGCTTCATCTCCTTGAACTGGCGCGGTCGCCCCCTCGTGTCCTATCGGACCATCGTCGAGCTGATCTCGAACACGACCACGTCCAAGGGCCTCAAGATCCGCGCCGAAGAGGACCTCAACTATTACGAGACCGGCACCAAGGTCAGCGCCGCCGAGCTGGCAGCTCTGCCTCTAAGGCCGCACAAGTTCCACGGCGACTGGAACTACACGATTGCGCAATCAGTCAATCGGTGAGCCCTTACGCGCTTTTGCCTGCTGCTTGTTGCACGAAATGGGTCCGGATCGGGCCGTTGCACGCTGTTACACGACCGAAGCGTCCGTTCTCAGCCGTGCAGGCTGAGAACCGGAAAAGGGGAGAGACTTGGCCAGGCATGGGCCATTCGACCAACTTCGCGCAAGCTGCTGAACTAACAGGAAAAGGGTCACGTGGAATCGGGAGGGAACAATAATGGCTTACTCGTCAAGAAGTCGCGTTGTCCGCATCGTACGTTCGGCAATGAAACTAGGAAGTGCTGTCAGCGCGGGTGGGATCGCCACCGTCGCACTGACGTTGGTCCCTCTAGGAGACATACCGGCAATCGCCTCGACGGTCCACTACGCCTATGTGGCCAACTATGGCCACGGTGCGGGTGAAGGCAGTTCGGTGAGCGTCATCGACATCTCCACTGACACCGTGGTGAAGACTATAAACGTACATGGGCAACCGGACGGGATTGCAGTCACCCCGAACGGCGCATACACCTACGTGAGCAAGAATGATTCAAACAAGGTGAGCGTCATCGACACCTCCTCCAACACCGTGGTAGCAAGGGTAATAGTTGGTAGCGAGCCATCGGGTATCGCCATTAGCCCTGATGGAGCATTTGCCTATGTGGCCAACACCGGAACCGACACGGTGAGCGTCATTGACACTTCGACTAACACGGTCGTGAGCACCATGGATGTCGGCAACAATCCAGAAGGGGTCGCTATCACTCCCAACGGGAGCCTTGCATACGTCACCAACAATGGTGCCGACACGGTGAGCGTCATCGACGCATCTACAAACACGGTCGTGGGCACAGTAAGCGTGGGCAACAGTCCGGCTGCAGTCGCGATTACTCCCAGTGGCGGCTTTGCCTACGTCACGAACAGCGGTCCCGACACGGTGAGCATCATCGACACCTCGACCAACACGGTTGTGAGCACCGTAAACGTCGGTCTCAGCCCGGAAGGGCTCGCCATCACTCCCAATGGGAACTTTGCCTACGTGACAAACGTCGATTCCAATACGGTCAGCGTAATCGACATCTCGACCAACATGGTTGTAAAGACGGTGAAGGTCCGTGAGAACCCCGAGGCTGTGGCTTTCACACCCAACGGACGCTTCGCCTTCGTAACGACTGGCGGTTCTGACTCGGTGAACGTCATCAAGACGTCGACCAATGCGGTTGTGAGAAAGGTGCAGGTCGGCATCGAACCGGATGCAGTCGCCGTCGATTAACGCTATTGGGCTCAAACTTTGCGGCGCGACTCTCTATACACCGCGTGGCTGCGAGCGATTCGAGACGATAGGCGCCAGGGCGTTCGGATCCTTGATTATGCCGATGTACGCGTAATGCCGATCTCGGCATAACCACGACCCGCGCCATACCGGCGCGACGGTGGCGACAGCAAGGGGTGTGAGCACCAGTGAGCTGATGAATCGAATTATGTGTCGCCTGATGCGGGGCGCTGCGGTATCAGCACGCGACTGTTAATCGAGACGCTGCGATAGCGACGGGCATTGAGCGAGCTGGCCACCACGAGGAAAATGGACTCTTTTTGAGGCTGGCGAACGCATTTCCACGACGGACAAGCCGTGAGGTCATCGGATATGCGCCGGTCCCGACCACCGGAAAAGGCTCAGCTCAGAGACGGTAAAACGCTGGACGTTCCTTCTCGGTCGAAATTTCGCGGCCGGGACGATGCCGGAGCGGCGGACGGCGAGGTAGGCGAACCGCCACAGCTGGGGACGGAAACGATCGAGCTGGCGCACAGCGAGGGCGCACCGTAGTCGGATCCATGGAGGATTCAGTACTCCTTGGTCAGCCACCCCATCGTGTTTTCGGACCGAACGGGCGGCGAAGAGGCCGACGGCGCCATCTAACCCCAAGTCGCGGCGAGCAACCTTGACGAGAACGCGCCACCTCTTGAGCCGGGCGCTCCGCGCTCGACCGGCGACCGAGCATTGCGCTCGCTTCGGGGCGAGCCAGCCCCGACCCTCGCCGGCAGCCGCCCCTCCTCGAGGTTCCGCAGGAACAGCCGCCCCTCCTCGAGGTTCCGCAGGAACAGCCGCCCCTCCTCGAGGTTCCGCAGGAATTGCCTCGCCGCGTTTTTGGACCCTTCAAGCTGCTCTGGCAGAGACCCATGGCTTTTGTGCGCCAGATGCTACGGGCCGGCGGTGATCCCCTCGGGAATGACGATGCCAGAGCCGGAGGGGGCGTAGTTGGTGACGACCCCGGTGGTGGTGGTGGTGGTGGTGGTGGTGCGCCCGAGCGAGTTGTTGTTGTCGTGAAACCCGCAGTTCCCGCTGGGGCCATAGTGGAGACAAACCGCGTCGGGTCTGGAGGCATGCGATAGATGACCAGGCACGCAGATCCGCCCGCTTGCAGGAGTGTCTCGATGCGTCCACAGAGTCCGAGGACATCGTGCTGGCCCAGGTCATCGAGATCCTTGGCCACCGATCGGTCCACGACGGAGAGCACGTGCTTATCCCAAGCTCTCGGATGTGCTACGAGAAGAAGTGCCTCGCCAGGGCGCAAAACGAAATGACTCGCCGACCCTTGAGCTGTCTCCGCTCCGAATCGAACGAGCCGTGTGGAGTTGACGGTGACCTGGATGGCTGAAATTTGCCACCCAGACCCACACATCAGCAATGTCGCCTGGTCAGGGTCGAACAGTGCGTAGCAGATCCCATGCTGCTGTTCTTTTCGACTCCACGTCCTCGAGACGTTGCGCACCGACTCGCAAAGATCATCGCCGGCCTCGAGTTGACCCAAGATCTGCTCGCGCAAGAAGGAGGGGTCGTCAGAACCACAGGGCTCATGTCCTACCCCAACAAGGAAGTGACCACCGGGCAGTGGAGCGAACTCGTAGAAAGTACGGCCCTTTGAGGTCGGTACTGAGCTTCGAGCTGCCGCGACCAACCCGGGCCAACGTGCTTGCATTTCGCAGCCGTTTCCGCGGATTTCGTATTCAGGAAGTCGAGAGAGAGGATCAAGGAGTGTCATTTGTCTAAAGAGGTCGAGGCGCGTCAGAGCGCGCGCGTCTTATCGGGGTGCGGGACGGACTGAGATCGCGCCCCGGGGAGCCAGCTACTCCCCGGGGCGCGAGAGCGTCAGGTAGCCGAAGTGGCGAGTTGCTTGTGGTCCGAGCCGACGCTGACTTCGATGCGGCGCGGCTTCGCCTGCTCGGCGACTGGAATGGCCACGGTTAACACGCCGCCCTCGTAACTAGCTTCGATCCGCTCGGAGTCCAGAGTCTTGCCCAGGACGACCTGCCTGGTGAAGGTGCCGTACGTCCGCTCGGCAATCACCGATTCGATCCCGTCGCTCTTGGGCGGTGCCGGGCGTTCGGCCGAGATGCTCAGGACGTTGTCCTCCACCGTAAGCTCGACGGACTCGGGATCAACTCCCGGAAGCTCCAGCTGGAGCAGGAACGAGTCGTCCTTGCGATAGGCGTCCATGGGCATGGCCATCGGGCGCTGCCCGCTCTGCTGGGCGCTCCAGAGCTGCTGAAAAAGTCGGTCGACATCCCGGAACGGATCACTACGCACAAGAGTCATCGCACAACCTCCTTCTTGATCGACATTTTGCTCTCTTGCGCCGCCTACCAGCGGTGACACGAAAATATTAGCACTCTCGTATGGAGAGTGCTAGAGGTCGCGAGCAAATTTTTATGCCCATCGGCCCGAAGGTTGCGCAGCCCGGATCGCGGCGAGGTACTGCTTGTTGCGCATCGCGACCATGCCGATTCCGACCCGTTCTCGGCGCTCCGTGGCGGCGACGAGCAGCCGGTACGGACGGGCGGCCGCCTCACCGTCTGGTGCAAGCCAATAGGTATGGGCATAGAACATAGGGTCGACGTCGGAGAGCTCGACGAAGTCTGCAATATCGATCGTCCCGAGTAGTCGCCGCAACTCGTCGAGCTCGCTGCTCTCCAACACCACCATGTCGCCTTTGTCCTTCTCGTAGCCCAGTTCGATCTCTGAGAAGTCGACTTCCTTTCCTTACTTTTCGGCGACTTTCTCCTAGCGAATACGCGAGCCGCTTCTTCTGTCCACCTGGTGGAAATGCACGGTGTGTTCCTTTACTGCAGGAAGCACCTTCACCGGAACGCTCATGGCCACGGACACGCTCACGAGACCGAAACTGACGGAACCTGACCAAATCGCTCTTGCCATACCTCTGAGGCACCCCCGAAGCGCGCTTCTATCCCCTAGTTATTCTTGGCGTACGGAGAGGTCGGCTCTTCGAGCGGACCCTGATCAGCCTCCAAGCCGCGTCGTGATGCCCCGGCCCGGTCGTGACAGCCATGTTTGGTCGGGTTTGTTGTCGTCCTCGGTGTACGAACTGAGGCAGATCCCCGATGACGCCGCTGAGATCACCGACGCGATCGCATGCAACCGCTCCGAGCGGACTGGTCGCATGACCTGAAAAGACCACGTTCACCGACAGCAACAACGTCACCTGACCGTCAGGACCTCAAGGCGGACCGACTGGGGCCGATCACGGTCGTGAACGTTCCATCCTCAAGGATGCTTCTCGACTCGAGGGCACTCTCGTCGGGGATAGCCCGGCATGGTCGACAGCGAGTGCAAAGCGATGGGCGTCGCGCACGGCACATCCGCCGTGGTCATTGTTGAAATACACGTACACATCCTCACTCGAATCCCACAAGTCAGCGAGGCGCCCGGCCCAGTTTGCGAGAGCGGCTCGGCCGTAACATGGATGCGGGCTCGCTCGGCCCTCGTGCAGTCGCACGTATCCCCAACCCGTTGTGCGCCAGAGGGGGGATCTCCGCCGGAGTGTATCAGTGAGGCAGAACGCCACTCCGTACTGCTTCAAGATGTCCGCGACTTCGTCGGTATGCCACGATTCGTGGCGCGGCTCGAATGCAACTCTGGCACTTGACGGAAAGGCCTTGAGAGTGGCCGCCAGGCGCGCTGGGTCGGCCCGGAAGTTTGCTGGAAGCTGCAACAGGATCGGACCTCTCTTCGAACCCAAGCCGCTCGAGCGGCTGAGGAGTCGTCGCACTGGCTCCGTCGGCCTGCTCAGTCGGAGCACATGAGTCAGGTAGCGACTCGCCTTGAGGCTGAAATCGAAGTCCTCGGGCGTGGCGGCGGCCCACCGTTCGAAGGTTGCCGTCTCCGGGAGGCGATAGAAGACATTGTTGACCTCGACCGACTGAAAGCGGTCGGAATAGTACGTGAGCCATTCCCTCTGAGCGAGCCGTTGGGGATACAGGCGACCGCGCCAGTCGGCGTACTGCCAACCTGATGTCCCGATGATGACACTCACGTTCGCCAGCTACCCGCGCAACCGCTGTCGAAACTCGACCATCGAGGACTTGCCCTGCAACGTGAGTCGGAAGCCAACTCGGAGTTGGACCGAGACCAGCCCGCGTGAACCCCAGTTTGGGGACGCGACCCGACGCCTGCAACAGCCGTCGGGTCTGATGCCATCCTCCCTGACGGGTTGGGCACCCGAAGCCCGACCGTCAGCAAGGTTTAGGCGAACTTCGCCCAGCTGGGTGCTCGGCCCTCTGGTCAGAGGTTCTACCCGGTCCTCAGCAGGTGAAACCCAGTCGGTCTTCGGGCTCTCCGCGGGTGACATGCCGAGGGTAGAGTCCTCAATCCTTGATGGTAGATCGGTGGGCGTGTCAATGAGTCGGGAGCACGACGAGACGTTCTCGGCCGGCGAGACGGGGGAGGCGAAAGACGACTCGTCAGCTGGACCTGAGATCATCATCGGTGAGATTCCGAGAGCGGAAGATCCCACCACGATGTGCTGGACCGCGCGGTGCACGGAGGCGACCCACGACCTGCTGGGGCACTTCGACAGCCGGTCCGAAGCCGAGGATGCAGGGGCTCGCCACCTGGCGTCGGATCACCAGCGGACTCCTGAGAGGTAACTCGGAGTCGTCTCGCTCTGACTACCACGAAGGCTGGTGACGTGAACTGACGACTCAAGTCCGCCTCGAAATGCCTACCCAGACCGGCAGCTGGGTGTCTCATAGGTCGGCTGGCGGACCTTCTCTTTGGTGACCGTCAGAAGGGTGCACCGCCGTGCGCCGCCATATCGAAACGTGGTTGGTGCTTCCGGCATCGAAAGGTCGTCGGTGCCAGTCAGCCCATCGTTCCGCGAGGGTCATGCCCGCGAGGCGAGCCATGAGATCCATTTCCGCGGGCCAGGCGTAGCGATGCACAATGGGAAAACTGCGGGTATGTCCCGACTCGGCGATCACGATCTGGCGCGTCGAAAGTACCTGCTGCGCCGCGTCGTGTTCTTCGATGACCAGACCGGCAAAGCCGCGCCCCAACCGTCTAGCCCGCAGCTCCAGACCATCGCCACCACGCGGCGGATCGGGCACCCACGCTTCGACCACGAACCTGCCCCCCGAAGCCAGGTGCGCGGCCGCGTTGGCGAAGCACGCGACCTGGTGGTCTTGAGTGGGCATGGCGTAGAGGGTGTTGACGAGCAAGAGCACAAGGTCAAAAGGCCCACCACTCCGTGCGTCGACGGTGCCAAAGTCGCCGCACATGGTCGTGACCGCCTCGCCACCAGGCTTCGCCTTCAGCCGCTCGAGCATCTCGGAAGACGCATCGACGCCCCACACGTCGAGCCCGCAAGCGGCGAGCGGCAAGACGATGCGTCCCGTGCCGACCCCGAGTTCGAGAACCCGGCCACCAGGCGCTAATTCGGCGAGAAAGTCAACGGCACCCTCGGTGTCGAAAACGTCGCCGTAGATCGAGTCGTAGTCCTCCGCCAGGCGGGCACCATAAGACGAGGCGCCGCCGTCATCCTCCCCCTTCACCATCGCAACGAACTCTGGCCTTCCCGCCACGCGCCGACCAGGTGCTCGGCAAAGGCGGCCTCCACCAACGTGACGGCCTTCGCCCCGAACAGGACCTCGGAGGCCTGCTCGGGTTCGTCTTTCAAGAAGCCCCCGACCAGGTCATAGAGCGCGACATCTTGGTGCACTTCGTCTGCGGTCACGTGCACGTCGTAAAACCGACGACCCTCGACAGGCACGCCAAGCGACTCGAGCCACCTGCTGTAGCGGTCCATCGGGCCGACCGAGTTCATTTCGAAGCTGGCCAGGTGGCCGACCAATGCTCCGCGGAGTCTGCGATGGAGACCGAACATCGATATGAGATTCGTCGTCGCGAGCGTCACCGCAGGGAGGCGATCGAGGTAGGCGCCGTAGGTCGCATCGAGGTCCAACGCTCGCAGCGCGTCGGCGAACAGCGAGCAGTGCATCTGACCGGGCACTCCACCGCCGTATTCGTCCGCCTGGATCTCTACCAACGCGGCCTTGGCGTGGCCGCTCAGGCGAGGAATCGCCCACGTATGCGGATCAGCCTCTTTCAGCTGGTACCCAGAGCGGTGGATGGCAAATTCCTGTGCGTGCCCACGGTGGCCGTGCTCGAGCAACCAGGCCGACAAGGAGAACCCGCTGGTGTCGCTTAAGGCGAGCAGGTCGTGTTCGATGTCGACTTCGATGCACGAACGTGGAAGCTCCGAGCGCAGGCTGCGTTCGAAACCACGCTCGAGATCACGCCGGAAGTGGAGCAGACGTGGCTCCCACTCCCACTCGTCAGAGACCCCAGTGAATCCGAGATAGTGCAGCTCGTAGCAGCAGTAGAGTGCGAGCTGGACATCTTCGTCGGTGAAGGACGAGAAGGCGGGACCCTCCGGGGGTGAGAAGTCTTCGATCCGGCCCTGCAAAACGGCGAGTAGCCACTCGCTCAGAGGCCCTCGCGGTTGCGGCAACTCGCTTGTTGTAGACGGCTTCAGGTTAGGACTCCCTCAGCTACTTCTTGAACGCGTCCTTGACCTTCTCGCCGGCCTGCTTCAGATTGCCGGCAGCCTGGTCCTTCTTGCCCTTCGCCTCGAGCGACTGGTCATCGCCGGCCTTCCCGGCACCTTCTTTGACCTTGCCCTTCGCTTCTTGGACCTTGTTCTTCGCCTTGTCGATGCCGGACACGTTGTTCCTCTTTTCGGTATGGGTAGTTATACCCACTGCTCGAGGTGCCAACCAGGGTCGTCATCGCTGAAGATTCATCGGCCACTACGGCTGCGTAGTTTCCGGGCATCGGAGAACGCCACCCATTTGTCCGATCGTTCGGTACCGGCCCGAGCCTGGTGCGAAGAGTCAAGACTCCGAGAGGAGCTGCCCGAGTGGCCCTGCGTAGAACTGGTCGAGGATCTCGGCGACGTCTCGGTAGACGTGTCGCGACCCGGCCTCGCTCAGTTCGTGTCGGCTAAAGCTCCAGGACTCGACGCTCACGCATCCGATACCTGCTGCTCGAGCGGCTCGAACGTCCCAAATGCTGTCACCGACAGCCAGGGCATGCCGGGGGTCAATAACGAAAGTCTTCATCGCAGTCTCGAAGACTTCGGGGGACGGTTTAGATTTCCCGACGTCGTCCGATGTCGTCTGGCCGTCGATGACGTCGTCGGCTTCGATCGTCTTACGAAGCAACTCAGTTCGTCAGTCGGCGCGGACGTGGCCAACACGACCGCCAGCCCGAGTTCGCAAGGTGCGTAGCAGGGCCGCTGCCAGCGGAAACGCGCAGATGTCAGCGGCCAGTTCTATCCAGTGGTGAGGTCGTGCCTCGACGACGGCGGCGCACTCGTGACCGAGGAGCTCAGTGACGAGGCGATCTTCCCCCATGCCGATGAGCCGATGAATGGCGTTCATCGGCGCCCACTCGCCGGCGCCGCGAAATGATCGGGACCAGGCCTAGGCGTGGAGGTAGTTGGTGTTGACGAGAGTGCCGTCGAGGTCAAAGAGCACACCCGCTCGGACTTGTTCCGTCACGCCGGTGGGTCGTCTTCCCTGTTCCTCGCGGCCCGATCGTCGCCGGTTCGCACCTTGCGCTCCCTCTTCTCTCGCATATCCCCTGGCTCAGAGTCACGACTCTCAGCACACTCATCGGTTTGCTCTGAGCGATCGTCTCGACTGTCGGTCATGATGACGTCTATACCCAGGAACTCTCGACTGGATCGTAAGGGCGGTGGTCCACTTCCACGAGCGCCACGCCTCTATATCCGAAGAAACGAGGGAGACCAGGAATAGAGGCCTCGTCGCAGAGTCGCTTTCAACGATCTTAGCCCCGCTCACTCGAAGAGCTCGCGGTTGGCGACCGCTATCCGAAAGTTCGCCCAATGTGTGATGCTGGGGACGTGGAAGGCAACGTGGCGTTTGAGAGCTCCTCGTAGGGCACGTGGACTACCCGATGTTCATCGTGAAGCGGCAAGAGGTCACATTCGAGCGGGTTGCCTCGTCGGCTTCGCCACTCGGCGCAGCATCGATCCGCCGCGTCGGGTCGTCTTCTTGTCGAAGAAGAATCAAACCTGTTCGGTCGCACAACAGGCTCGGTCCGTTGCCGACCATATTCTCGGGCGACAAGACGTTGAAGAAGCTCGGCTGTTTGGCGAAGAATCCGGAGACGACATAGACAAATTCTCACGATGCAAGTGGCGGCTTAGCCCTGACGGGGTGCCTCTCTTGGCGACCGCGGGAGTGGCTGTCGGGACCGTTCTCGATCGTCTCGATGCGGGTGACCATGTCGGTCATTTGCTGGAACCCACCTTCGCCGATTCTGCACCAACGATCTCGAACCCTTACGTTTCAGCAAGTGCGTAACTTCGAGCCAGGAAATCCGGCATAGCCCCTTCTCCGGCAGCAGAGTCCGCATGAATCCAGACCGTCTTGGGAGGCTTGTGTGGCTCGGCTCGTCCTCATACCTCGCCTGCTACTCGTCGTTCTCAGTACTCCGCCCTGGTGGGTCTCTGTTTCTTTGGGTCAGGTGAGGGTAAGACAACCTCATGTCCTCCAATGACGAGTCTCCTCGCACTGAGCCGGTATCCGAACAGTCGGCAAGTGCGAGAGATGGCGACGATCCCGAGTTTGAGAAGGAAGCCGAGCGAGCGGAAGAGGAGGCAGCCCTGGACAAAGAGCTCAAGGACTCTTTTCCGACTAGTGACCCCCCGTCGAATTGGGCAGGCGGCGACCTTGGCACCCGGCAAGGTGATGACGACCGCCCGAAGTAACACACGTCCTAAGTACCGCCTCGACGCGGGCCTGGCGCGGTAACGATCAAGACCTGGCTTCCTTCGAATCTCAATTTCTTGCTTATGCACTTGACCGGCCCGGCCCACGCAGCGACCCCGTTGCACGGTTCGGTCGAGCCCGGGCCGTCAGTCGCATGCGCTTATTGCATGTCGGTTTGCAACGTGCCAGCCCGGGTAGGGTCTCAGCGCAACGCAAAATGCCCGTAACCGCATGGAGGAGAGGTTGATGGTTTTGCTACTGGCATTACTGCTGGTGCTAATTTTCTTTGGTCTCGGTTTCGCAGTTCATCTTCTCTGGATCGCCGCCGTGGTTCTTTTGGTTCTCTGGGTCATCGGTTTTGCGGTCGGTCGAGGCGAGGGTGCGGGGACCCATCGGTTCTACCGGTGGTAGGGCGCTGAGAGGGTCGTACTAGCTCTTTGCTGGCTCTCTCCGGTGATGCGGCAACCCGAAGTGGTGGCCGGAACGGTGGCGACAGTCAAGGCTCCCCGGAATACCCTGACATGTGCGGTGCCGAACACGTACTGATCGCTATCATCATCAGACCGCCCGTTTTCGCAGGGCTCGACGCTCCCGCCGCCGTAACTCCAACTTGTTTTTAGCGACTCGTGTCTCGTAGACCGGCTGAGGTATGGACGCTGGACCCTTGGTAGGCTCGCCGGTCGCCAAATCGAATTGACTGCCATGCCATGGGCACGTGACGCAGGCTCCCTCCAACGTTCCCTCGGAGAGCGGTCCACCCCGATGGCTACAGCGGTCGGCGAGTGCGAATCGACCTGAATCGTTCTGGGCCACCATGATCCTCACGCCGTCTGCGGTGCGTGCAACGAGATCCTCGGTCGGCACATTGCCTCGCACGGCCGTCCATTCGGCTGGACCGATGTCGAAGGCGTTCGTATCAACGCCAACCCCCAGAGCGTATGCGAGGTGGCCGCCGAGAAAACCGCCCGCAGTGGCCAGAGTGACTCCAAGCGTCGACCAGAACGCCCCGCCGTCTCGATCTCCTCGCCGCCTCAACCACGACGCGGTCAAGCAGACTACTGCGAGGGAGTTTGTCGTAGCGTGCACCAGCCCGACGCGTGCCTCGGCTTCGTCGGTGTCGACCCAATCCGACATGCCACTTGCGATGGCCGGCAATGAGGCCAGCACCCCGAACCCGAGCAAACTTCGAGCCGCTCTCGTCCTGCCCAGGCCGATCACGTCGAGAATCGACGTACTGAACCAAAGCCCAAGGGGAAGTTGCACGAGGACTGGGTGGATCGGATGTCCCAGGTCTGTTCCGCTCAAGGAGCGGCGCAAGGTGCCAGCGAAACCAAGTGTTGCACGACAGCTCGGGTTCGTCGAACCGCGTTATCGAGTTGTTCGGACTTCTCCAATGATCTGACCAGTTTGGATCGCACGACACTCGCTCGGTTCAAGGGCACTGTTCCTCCTGCAGTCTCAACGAGTTGCGAAAGCGTACGGTCCTCTAAGCGGACCTGGGTGTCATCGTCGAGAGACAATTGCTGAGTCCATTTCGGGCTGACTCTGCGCCCCATGCTCGTCTCGGGATCGCCGCAGACATCGAACGAGTTCTTCGCCGTAGGGCAGCGCTCCGAGGAGGGCCACGCCGCCGACGATGAGGGCGACGTCACCCTTGGACAGTGCCGAGGGGCGCCGGGTCAGAGACCACCTTTTCGTCGCGGGCTCGTGGAGCAGAACCATAAGCGGGACGATCCAAAACGGCATTACCTCCAAGAAGCTGTGAACGTGCTGTTCGAACTGGCTGACGTGACGATCGCTCTCGAAGGCGATTCGAACGTCGAGCATCGCAGTTGCTTCGTGGACTGCTGCCGCACTCGTCATGAGCGTGATAACCAGCGGATTCATCTCAAGAGCAGCCGCAAGCAACAGGGGAATACCAGCCTCGGCAAACATCGCCGCGTGAACGAGGGATTCTTTCGTGCCACCGTTGCCGGGTTGTTCGATATGCGTGCGTCGATGACACCACCAGTCCAGCAGACCGGGGCCGAGCCAGGCCGGGAGTGCGACGAACAAGAAAAAAGACCGCGCTCGGCGCTTGAGCACACTCCGACTCTGGAGATGCCGACGAATCATTCCGTGAGGCTCGCCTGACATTGCTGGATCTCAGGACCTCTCAGCCTTGCGACCAGCGCGCGGTTCCTTTCGCGCCGGCTCGTCAGGTAGATATTCCGCTGCGACGCCTTCTTCATTGAAAGTATCGACAAGTTCCTGGCCTTCAGCGGCCCTGCGACCGAATTTCTGGTCCTCGGGGAACGGCATGTCGCCTCCATCGAATGCAATCCGTACATACGAGAGATACCCGAAGCGAGGATCCTGAATCGACATCCCGTCCCAAAGAAGCTTCACGGGCGGGCGAATCCAAAAGACAAGTCTGATAGGAAATCGGACCGCGCTCAGTGGCGTAGGCCGAGCAAGAGCTGTCCCTGCACCGAGTGCTTCTCAACAGTTCGAAGGCGTCTTTGACCTCTTCGAGCGTGAGCGTCCTGTCCACCATGTCTCGAGCCGGCTGAGCGCGTCAGTCGGCACGACCGTCTGGTGGCCCAAAGCCCTTCGCGCCAGTGCCCAGTCCACTGCCCCGGACGAGACCAACTGCCTCCGTAGGCCATGTCGACGACCACCTCGTCGGCCGGCGGGTCTGGGGGATCGACATCTTCGAAGGCCGGCTGTTTGCCCTGCTCGACGAGGCGAGCGGTGCGACAGGACATGCGAGCGCTGTACCTATTCGACGCGGCTGAAGCACCGCTGTCGGCCTTTCCGGCCTGCGATACGACCCCTGTGTGAGTCGCCTCAGACCTGGGTATCCCTTCGTCACATCGAAGAGTGACCATCGCAGAAGAGAGGAGACCCGGATGCCCGTCGACGAAGAACAAGTACACGATCTGCTGTTCCAGGCCTACGAGACCGAGCTCGGAGGTGTCCAGGTCTACGAGGCTGCACTGGCCTGCGCGCGCAACGGCGATCTTCGAGATGAGTGGGAGCACTACCTCGACCAGACCCGTCACCACGTCGAGCTGGTCGAAGAATCACTGCGAGCCTTCGGGCTCGATCCCGAGCAGGAGACTCCTGGGCGCCAGGTCGTCCGCCACACGGGTGAGTCGCTGGTGAAGACCATCGCCCTCGCGCAACGAGGCGGGACGGCCGAGCAAGCCCAGGTGGTGGCCGCCGAGTGTGTGACCCTGGCCGAGACCAAGGACCACCTCAACTGGGAGCTCATTGGCGAGGTCGTCAAGCGCCTGACTGGCGACGCTGCCACAGTGCTGCGGGCCGCCCACAATGAAGTCGAAGAACAAGAGGACAAGCACCTCTACCACAACAGCGGTTGGGCGAGAGAGCTGTGGATCGAAGGACTGGGTCTGCCCGCCGTGCTCCCGCCTCCCGAAGAGCAGAAAGAGGTCAAGACGGCCATCGGCGCTGCCCGGGCCAAGCAGGCACGCCAAGACATGACCTGACTCACCATTCGGAAGCTGATCCATCAAGAGAGGAGCACACCGTGCCGGGCACCCGAGCCAACGTCAAGAATGAGAAGCAGTACGAAGCCCTCAAGGACAAGGGGATGTCCAAGCAGCGAGCCGCGAAGATCGCCAATTCCCCTGACGCGTCCAAGAAGGGCGGGAAGAAATCCGGTTCTGGGGGCAACGCCAAGCAAGGTGGGACCACCGCTCAGCACAAGTCCGCCGGGCGCAAGGGGGGCCGCGCCGCGGCGAAGAAAACGTAGCTGGCCCGATGCCCAGGGTTCGAAACCCAAACTGGGCCTTAAACCCCTGAACCCGCCGACTACGAGGCGCCCGCGAACTATCTCAGCCTCCTCCTGCCCACACAGACAGCCCAGCTGGCCGCGGTGCGATTGCGCAATGGCGCCATGGTCTCTCGTCATGCCAAGGATCTGCTCCGAGCCAGCGGCCTCGCCGACTCGCCAGCCGAAGACCCGAAGCGTCGCCCGCAACCTGAAGGGCCTTAAGCGGGCAAGCCGCTCTTTCCGGTTCTGTGCCTTCGAGGCGACCTCCACGACGGCGCGTTGCTCACCATCGCGGACGGCTACCACCGGATCTGTGCCAGCTTCGCCGAGCTGCCGCGGCCAGACGAGACACTCGCGGCGGCGGTTTCCGCGCGTTCACAACCCTCTCGCTGAGCAATCGAATGGAACACGACGCCGCAGTCATTGCCATCTAGGGGTTGAGGAGCTCCCATGGTCGCTGACAATGGGACAAACGCGCCGAACCACCACCGAAATGTCCTGGCTACGAATGATTGACTCAGATCATTAGCGGGAGGGGGTTAAGCCCCCCCCCCGGCCCTCCCCCGGGAGGGCGCGAGTTGAGAGGTTCGGAAGTTCTAATCCTCTCGCAGAAGGACCAGCGTTCGCCGATGACTGGCGCCGTTAGATCATTGATCCAGCTGGGATGGTACGTCATCCTTCTCGCTGTTGATTTGTCACGCTTCACGAAACTCGTCACAAGATCCAGAGTTCGGGGGACCAAGAAAGTTCTATCCGATTCCAACCACCGGCTTATTGAGCTTGACACTTCCCGCTGAGCCCTCGAACTGAGCATTGCCGAAGGTGAAGATCCCGCCATCGGCTGCCGCCAGAAGATAACCGTTGTTGTCCGGGGTGATCTGACCTCCGACCACAGGCTGGTTCAGATGGACGCCGCCCATCGAACCGAAGAACCCGGCATCCCCATACGTGAACACGCCTCCGTCTGCGGCGAACAGGTCGTAGCCACCCCCTGTAGAAGTGGTCGCCCCGCCCACGATGGCAGCGTTTAGGGGGCTTGCCGCATGTGAGCCGTGGAAGGTGGAGTCGCCGAAATTGAACACGCCCCCGTCGGAGGCGAAGAGCGCGTAGCCACCCCCGCTCGGGGAGGCAGACATCCCGACAATGGGCTTGTTGAGGTGGATGCCTCCGGTCGAGCCGTAGAACGTGGCGTCACCAAAGCTGAAGACCCCGCCGTCTGCGGCGACGAGCCAGTAGCCCCGGCCGTCGGGTGTTGGCGTTATGCCGACGATTGGTTGGTTGAGGCGAGTTCCTCCCATCGACCCGTAGAAGTTCGAGGTTCCGAAGCTAAAGACACCACCGTCGGAGGCGACCAGCCAGTATCCGGGACCGACCGGGTTTGAGGCGATGCCCACTACGGGTTCGTTGAGGCGCGTGCCCCCCATCGACCCGTAGAAGCCGAAGGCGCCGTAGGTGAAGACGCCACCGTCTGCGGCCGCCAGGCGATAACCGCCGAGATTGGCGCCCAGCTGGCCGGCCGGGCTCGGATCGGAAACCCGCACGATTTGGCCGCTGATGCCCGGGGCGGGCCCGCTGGCCGGGATGATTCCGACGTTGGACGCGTACACCGAGCCGTCCCTAGCCACGGTGATGCCGAGCGGGAACTCGAGGCCGGCGCTGGCCAGCGTGGTGCGGCTGCCGTCCGCGTTGATCCTGATGATCGCTCCCGACGCCGGAAAGCCCGAGCTCGGGTCGAGGAGGCCGGCCGTGTCGATCTCCATGACCAGCAGCCGACCGGCCTGGTCGAAGGCGATGCTCCCGATCATGGTGAGGCCACTGGCGTAAACCGTGGGCGTTCCGCCTGGGGCGATGCGGTACACGTTGACGTCCCCGACATCGTTGCCGGTGCCTGATCCGCCGACCCCGCCCAGCTCACCGACGTAGAGCGCCCCGTCGGGCCCGACAGCCAAGGAGGTCGGGACCGGCTGGGCCATCACCGGCCCTCCGGACGTCGGCTCGGAGATCAGGGGGAGGACGGCCAGCGTGGAGATCTGCCCCGCCGAGTTGACGAACAGCACGTCGTTCGCGGCGGCATCGGCGACGGCGAACCCACCGTTGTAGGCCACCACGCCGTAGGGATCGCTATCGATGGCGGGGTCACCCGGACCGCCGGAGCCGGCGCCGTGGTCGGGATTGTTGGCGGCCTCGTAGGGGCCGAAGCTGGCCACCGAGGTGGCCGTCCCGCCGCCCAAGGGGGCGCTGACCAGGTCCCCGAGTAGGGCACCCGCCGGGCCGTAGGTCTGCTGGCCGGTGGTCTCATCGATGTTTTGGTTCTGGATAATGCCGTAGATCTTGCCGTTGATGACCTGGACATCGGCTACGCCGCCACTGGCCGACCCGCCCGGAGGACTCCCTACCGAAGGCAGTCCGGTGACGACGGGAGTCACCGCGCCTTGGGGCGTGACCCGGTCGATCGTGCCTGAGTTGTTGGCACAGGCGGGCTCAGTACCCGTCACGCAAGCGGCGCCGATGACCCCATCGCCGGCCGCGGCCACGTACAGGTTCCCGTCGGGTCCGACGGTCAGGCCGTGGGGTTGATTGATGCCCGAAGCGACGACCTGCAACCCGGGCGTGTTGGGAGCTAGGGCAAGAGCCGACGCTCCTGAGACCGCTCCCACCCAGTGATGGCCGGAGAAGAGTCCGAGACCTTCGGCACCCGAGCCGGCGGACGCCACGCTCGCGCCACTCGATCCGACCAAGACCGCCGCCATGATCACAGTTGCGCAAGCGCCGGCTCGCCAGGTTCGAGCTGCATTCGACATTAGACTCCTCTTTTCCGAACCGAATCGTGAGTTGGTTCTCGCCTCTAGAGAAAATTGCGATCTGGATCTACGTCTTCCAGACCCCGACGTAACGTGATGTGTTGCAATCGACTTCGATACCCGAAGCCTCTCGATTGATTCCCCCGAGAGGTCGATTTACACCTAGTACCGTTAGCGATGACATCGCAAACGTGAACGTTGCTTGGAATCAAGAGTGAAGCCATGCATACCTGGGACCGTGTTAGCACGACCAACTCGTCTTCCAAAGCCCGGAAGCGTCGACGTCCCCCGCGCCAGTGCATCACTCGAGGACACGTGGCGCACTCCCGCCACGAAACCGCAGAGTGACCTGCACCGGATCGGGCCGAAAGCCGACGGTGCTCTCCATTCGGCCCAGAACGTCGTCCACCGCGCGCGAGAGCTCGGAAATTTCGGCATCGTCGCTGACCTCGAGGACCGAGCGCATCTCGACATCGGGGGCGCGGCCAAAAAGGCCGACGAGGGACTTGCCGACCTGCGCGGTCGAGGAAAGTTCGGATTCGAGGCTATGGCTCAAAGCCGGCGTACGCAGTGTTGTCCGACCACGGGCACCCTCGCCTGATGGAAAGAGAATCGTATCTGTCCTCGAACGGCCATCGTTGCGGCGCCACTCCCGGGTGGCTAGGAACACGCCCACGACAAAGACGATCAACCCGGCGGCACCAAGTACGACAAAGGACCATGTGCGACCGTTGTTCCACCAGTGGAGCATGGTCGAGTCGAAGATTGCCTGCTGACTCCGTCGATCGCCGAACACACCAACACCCATCAACAGCGCGAGCGTCCCCCCAACGAGCAGCAGCGCACCTAACAGCGAAGCGAGTGCCCGATTTACCCGGTCGCTCATCAGAAACCTTTGTTTCTTGTGGTGTGAACGAACACCTTCGAGCGGGCGGGGGCGCCTAGGCGAGCTAGCTCGGCCTCGGCGGCCGCCCGTAACGCAGGTGCATTGGAGGCTGCCACGTGAGTGCGGAGTGAGAGCTTCCAGCGTTGCGCACCGATGCTCAGACGGGCCTTGATCGGGCCGCTGACCACTTGTCGGGCCACACGACGGCTCAAAAGCTGTTCCGTGCTGCGGCGGTGCAAGAGCCACACGCTGTCACCGTCAGCCCCGGTGCGGACCAGCCGTTTGCGCCAGGGCCTGATCTCGGCGACCAGAAGGACCATTCCAACGAACGCAGCGATCGCCGCTCCGATCTCGACCGACCGAGTCGACCACGCCGTGCTCTGGAGCGTGCGCAGCCAGGCCTGACCTGGAAACCACAAGAGTCGGTAGCCCAGCCCCGTCCATACAGCCTCGACGGTGGCGATAAAGCCGAGGCCGGCCAGGGCCACTCCGAGGGCGAATATCAAGAGACGATTGAAGACCCGCATTGCTCTACCCTTCAGGTCTCGGAGACAATGTCATCGATGGAGACGGCGACGGCTCGTCTGTCTCCTGCGTGCTCGAGGATTTGAAGGACCGCCCTTTGTATGCGCTGTCCGATAGCGGGGAGCGACTCGCCGAGCATCTCGTCGGATACGTCGATGTGCACGGTCACGATGCCGTTTCCGAGCACGACACCCGCAACCCGGCCTCCTGGGAACAAGGTGCCGAAGGCAGGACTAGTTGAGCGACGCACCCCCGGAAATGAGTCGACGGTTTGCGCGATCGATCGCGCCAGATCGCTGCGCGATCCGACCGATTGACTGGCTGATGGCCCGTCCGGGCTCATTCGACCCGAGATTCGTCCTCGGCGCCATCGAGGTAGAGGTCGTCGACGCTCACGTTCACCTCAACCACCTCGAGGCTAGTCATGGTCTCGATGCGCTCGATCACGTTGTCGCGAATCGCCTCGGCGACCTCGACGATGCTGTTGCCGTAGTACACGACGATGTCGATGTCGACGGCGGCCTGGCGCTCGCCTACCTCGACTGAGACTCCTTGTGAAGCCGCCTGCGTGGCCCCGGGCATCTTGGCCCGAAGGGTGCCAAATGTCCGCGACAGACTTTTGCCCATGGCGTGGACGCCAGGGATCTCCTGGGTGGCCAAACCGGCGATCTTGGCTACGACGCTACTGGCGATTGTCGTGGTGCCGTGCTCGGTCTTGAGGGAGCTTCCTCCGCTGCTGTGTCGCTCCAGAGCCGATCCCGCACTCGGGCTTTGCCGCTTGTCGGTTTTACCCGACGGCTTCGAGCTATGACTCTGCTCACCAGAGCCAGAGCTGGGCGTTTCCTCGGTTGCTGCCGGGCTGGGCGTGCTGTCTGCCATGGGATGTTGTTCCTTTCTGGTCGTGTTACGACTCTCGTCGTTCTCGACGACTCCTGATTTCTCGCGACCCGAAAGACTCTTCGTGTCGAGAGGCTGCGGTGGTGCTTTGGGTCAGTTCTTCGTACGGAAGCGTTCGGATATCTCGCGCATGTCGAGTTCACCCTCAAGGAGACGGACGGCCTGCCACCCGATAAGCCCCGCTGCGATGGCGGCCAGCACCACCCATCCGGCGACCCAAGCCAGCCAGACGAGTAGGACTGCTATCAAAAACACGTACTGCGGACGCGACACAGTGCCTCCTCGAGTTCGAGAAATGCCTCAGTCGCCAGGCGGCGAGGGAGCTATGCAACTCCTACCCCAGTAGAAGACGCTCAAACGCTGCTTGCTCGCGACTTTGTATGACCATTTGACCCATCGGAAAGAAGAAAGTTCCGCGGATATCAAATTTCTGTGCCGGGGTCACCGCCGTCAAGGACGTCATCGACCACCACGTCGACGTCTTCCACGTGGAGACTGGCCGACTGGGCCAGTTCGTTGATCACGCGCTGGCGAACGGCGTCGGCCACATGGACCAGATCGGTCCCCGCGTATGTGCTGATCGAGAACTCAAGAGAAACAGCGGCACTGCCTACTTCGGACACTTCGATGGCGTCGGCGCCTCGTCTTACCGTCGCGGACGCGCTCGACCTGGGCTCCACCTGTGCTCGACCAACCGAGGCAACCCCCGGTACCTGCCGGATGGCCTCGGCACTCAACAGTGCCACCACCCACGAGGTCAGTGTGGTCGCACCCTTTGAGGCGGTCGCTACGACGTGGTGCGGCGACTGTGCGATGCGCCGTACGCGAATGATTACCGTGTGCAAGAGACCGGTTGGGAGAGACACAGGCCGTCGGCTCCACTCGGCGACCGGGCTCCACAAAAGAGTCAGTTCGGCGAGGGCAGCCTGGCAATAGGGGCACTCCGCCTCGTGGCTCTCAGCTGGGATTGCCGCACGGTCAGCGACCAAGGCGAGCAGGCGGGTCTTGTCGTGGCCGCAGGGGAGGCGTTCCCAGCCCTGTTCGCTCATGGCGCCTCCTCGAGGGCCTGGGCCAGCTCGACCCGGGCACGATTGAGCCGGCTCTTCACCGCGGCAACGCTGCAATCGAGGATCGTCGCGATCTCTGCGTAGCTTAAGCCCTGCGCCTCGCGGAGCACGAAGGCTGCCCGCTGCCCGTCGGTCATGTCGGACACGGCGTCGCTGATACGTTGACTCATCTCCTTGGCTTCGAACTCCGCCTCGGGCTGCCCGTGGCTGCTCACGCGGGGTGAAGCGACCGGACGCGCGGCGTGGCGTTTACGAAGCGCTTTGAGGCAATGGTTGGTCGCAATGCGATACACCCAAGTAGAAAATGCCGAATCGCCGCGAAACGTCGAGATTGAACGCCATAATGTGAAGAAGACGTCTTGAGATACGTCGGAGGCGTCAGCCTCGTTGCCCAGCATGTTCACGCAGAGTCGGAACACGGGGATCTGGTAGCGACGAACCAGGGTCTCGAAGGCCTGGATATCGCCTTGAGCCGTCCGAGTTACCAGTGCCGCGTCGGAGACCTCTGCCATCTCGTTTCCTCAGACCCAAAAGACTTCGGTCACCAAAAGTCGTGCGGCCTCGCTTGCTTGCGGCCCCCTCAGACTACGCGTTTGGCCGGCTTGTGCCTGAACGATCGGATTGACCGTCGCAGCTTGAGGAATAGTCCACTGTCGTCGACGATGATGACGGCACCCGCTGGCCTCTCCAGGCTGCGCAGCAGCGTGTCTCGCGCCTCAATCAGCGTGCTCATGTCCTCACTTCGCCCGCCGTGGTCCGGGTGCAACCCTCTGGCCTTGGAGCGAAATCCCCGTTGTACGTGAACGCGGTCATAGCCGGGCTCCACCCCGAGAAGCTGGCAGGCGCGGCGACGATCCACCCCCCTAGCGTAAAGGGGCAGCGGCCTGCGGTCCATTTGTCGGCGCGAACTGGCCGTGAACTGCTGCCGAACATTTCCAGCCCGGGTGCGGGCGTCCTTCTGGCGGAGTTCGCGCGAGATCATCATCAAATGAGCGGGTCAACGGGAGTCTGCTCTAGATAATGTTCCGACGATTAGCGCAGGTCGTCGTTGAAAGCGCGGGCGAGAGCGGCCTCGTAAATTTCCGCGTCTCCAAGCTCAGTTTCTAAAGGCCTGGTAAAGCAAGTCGCGCCGCCGATTCTCGTCGACTGCCGTAGTCAGCTTTTTCCTTCGGCCGTGGCCGCTTGAGATGTTGAGAGCCGGGCGCTGCTCACCGGTCCGAGCGGCCGGTTACTTGCTGGCGGTCTCGGGAGCCAAAACATGTGGCAGCCCGCTCGTCGGCCACGGCAGTCGGGCACTGGGTGCAGCGCCTCGGAAGCGGCACGCCCATCCGAGACACGCCGCCTATGAGGGCGAAGTAGCCACACACCGCGTCCTCTCGAACTCGTAACCGAGAGCCGGACCCTATGGACGCTCAGCGTCCGTGACGCGATCCCAATAGCGCAGTTGGCGGCACTGGTCCAAGAAATCGCTCGCCGTATCAGAACCGTCCAACTTCAAATAGCCCTGGTCGAGGTGGTCGGCCATGCCAGTCGCCTCGAAGAGGGCGGCGGCGCCTGGGCTATAGGCAACGAATTTGCAGTGTGAATGCGCGTCGGTGACGAAGTCCCGGACAGCGGGGACAAGAGCAAACTCGTGGGCCAGCTCGGACGAGATCAAGAGAGCGACTGCGTCGTAGAGCACAGAAGGCGCCCCGTCGATCATCTGATCGGCCTCGACCGCTGTCCCATCACTGGCCACACATCCGCCAATGCGCGCCGCGACGATGTCGGTGACCACTCCTTGTGCTTCGGCGGCCGATTGGAGTTCCGAGAGCTGTTCAGCGTCAAAGCCGTTGCTCAGCAGAATCCCGATCTTGCGACCAGCGAAGCTGTCCGGGCCGTTCCCAATAATGCTCAGGGCCGGCGACGGATCCAGGTCGGCGACCGGGGGCCGGGCGGCGGGCAGGGCCTCGGGCAGCTCTGCGAGACCCAAACCAACGGCCACTCGTTGGGCCAGCTCATCGGTGACGTTGCGCAGGCCGGCCACGATCCGCACTCTGATGTCAAGGCCGTCACACTTACTCAGTTCGAACACGAAGGCCTCCGTAATGTGCTGTTGCTCGACCTCGGTCTGGCTTTCGAAGAACTGGCGAGCCTGGCTGTAATGGTCCGAGAAGCTCTCAGGGCGAAGCCGCCGCTTCGGCCCGGCCATCTCCTCGGGCACGGCGGTGAACCCGCCGTCGGGGTCTTCTCGTGGACCACCGATTGCGGGACCCCACGAATTCGGCTCGTAATTGGCTCGAGTAGACGGATTGACCATCGCCATATGCCCGTCCTGTTGGAAGTGGGCAAAGGGGCATCTCGGGGCGTTCACTGGGAGCTGGGTGAAATTCGGACTCCCGAGCCGCTTGAGCTGTGTATCGAGGTAGGAGAAGTTGCGGCCCTGGAGGAGCGGATCATTGGTGAAGTCGATGCCCGGGACGATGTTCTGCGTGCAGAAGGCGACTTGCTCGGTCTCGGCAAAGAAATTGTCGACAACTCGGTCCAGCACCAGGCGCCCCACGAGTCGGACCGGTACCTGTTCCTCAGGGATGGTCTTGGTCGGATCGAGGATATCGAAGGCGAACTGATCAGCGAAATCGTCGTCGAAAAGCTGGAGTCCGAGCTCCCACTCGGGGAAGGAGCCGGTCGTAATGGCGTCCCAGAGGTCTCGGCGATGAAAGTCCGGGTCAGCCCCATTGATCTTCACGGCCTCGTTCCACAAGACCGATTGAAGTCCCTGCTTCGGCTTCCAGTGGAATTTCACGTAGGTCGATCGGCCATCGGCGTTGACCAACCGGAAGGTATGCACTCCAAAACCTTCCATGAACCGAAAGGACCGCGGAATGGCGCGATCCGACATGATCCACATCAGCATGTGAGTCGCCTCGGGCATCAGCGAGGCGAAATCCCAGAAGTTGTCGTGCGCCGTCTGAGCCTGCGGGAATCCCTTGTCTGGCTCCTGCTTGGCGGCATGGATGAGATCAGGAAACTTGATGGCATCTTGAATGAAGAAGACCGGAATGTTGTTTCCGACCAGGTCCCAGTTGCCCTCCTCGGTATAGAGCTTGACGGCAAATCCCCGCACGTCGCGCGCCAAATCGAACGAACCTTTGTTACCAGCAACGGTCGAGAACCGCACGAAGGCCTCTGTGCGTTGCCCGCTCTCTCGGAAAAGGTGAGCCCGGGTGAGGTCGCTCAGAGATTCATAGTTCTCGAAGAAGCCGTGCGCCCCGAAGCCCCGGGCGTGCACCACGCGCTCGGGGATACGTTCGTGGTCGAAGTGGAAGATCTTCTCTCGGAAGTGGAAATCTTCCAACAGTGTGGGTCCGCGTTCGCCGGCGCGCAGCGTGTTCTGATCGTCGCTGACGACCACTCCCTGCTGCGTGGTCAGCGGGATAACTTCGTTGCCCGCACTTTGGTGGGTCTCGCCTCCGATTCCCGTCTCCGTTTTCACGTTCTGGGACCCTGCAACATCTTCCTGGGGCACCGTGTCTCCTGTCTGGTCGAGTAGATGCATACCCTGCGCCTGCGCCGCCGAAGCCGTCCCGGAGCTAACTCACCCGAATGGGTGAAAAGAAACGGAGAGACCCGTCCTTGCTCGGACAGGCGATAGCGTCGTGCCAGAAGCCTCAATACAGCCGCATGGCAGCCCACGTAGCCGAAAGAGACGCGACCTCGTGGGGAACCTCACGGCTCACTGATGCGGTGATCGGCGCTCGACGTTGCGATCAGCTCATATCAGCGCAGCGATGAGTCGATATGGCGAATCACATCACCAGTGGTAGTTGCACGTACGATTGGATCGAGAAGGGAACCAAGTGCCACCGACCTTACGTCCCGGAGTTCTGTTCGATGTCGATGGAACCTTGTTCGACACCAACTACCTGCATACCCTGACCTGGTCCCGAGCCTTCGCTGATGCTGATGAGTGGGCACCCATGAACGCCATCCACCGTTTGGTCGGCATGGGAAGTGATCGACTGGTCGTTGAGCTGTTGGGGCACGAGAGCCCCGACGCGGTGGCCGCTCGACCGCGACGATACCAAGAGCTCATTGGCGAGGTCCGAGCCTTTCGCCGTGCAGCCGACCTCCTTCGGCTATGCCAGCGAAGTGGTCTTGCGGTTGTGATCGCCACCTCGGCGGTCTCCGACGAGTTGAATGCCGTCTTAGGGAAGCTCGGTGCCGCCGATGCCATCACTGCTCAGACAACGGCGGACGACATCGACGAGCCGAAGCCTCACCCAGAGGTCTTCGTGAAGGCGATGGAAGTTGGCGATATCGATCCGAGGAGAGCCATAGCCGTGGGCGACAGTGTCTGGGACGTGAAAGCGGCACGCGCCGCCGGAATCGCGTGCGTCGCCGTCGAGAGCGGCGGCTACAGCCAGCACGAATTAAGCGAAGACGGCGCTCTTCAGGTCTATAGCGACGTTGAAGAGCTCCACGACCAGTTCTATACGAGTCCGCTGGCGCTCCTGTTGTAAGGATCGAGATTTCGTGCGGGAACACCCACTGGACCTAGTGTCCCGGAAGGCTGAGCGCCAAGAAATCTTGGTCGAATGGAGATTTCGTCGGTCGGGCCGCGGGGCCGGTGTTGTACGTCAACATCGGAGGAACGCCATGGCCAAAAGGGGACGCCCCACGGTCGAGATCGAGCTGAGCGCGGACGAACGCGCCAAGCTCGAGCGTCGGGCCCGGCGCCATTCGTCGTCCTAAGCGCGCGCGTTGCGATCCATGACCGTGCTGGCCTGCGCGGCCGGGAACGTCACGCCCTCCCAGATCGCGGCCGAGCTCGGCTGCAATGCGGTGATGGTGGGCAAGTGGCGCCACCGCTTCGGTGAGACTCGTCTCGACGGCCTCGTCGACGCCCGCGTCCCGATGCGGTGCGCACCATCGGTGACGACGTGATCGAGGCGGTCTTGGTCGAAACCATCGA
Organism: uncultured Acidimicrobiaceae bacterium; assembly: GCA_963828505.1. Lineage (GTDB taxonomy): Bacteria > Actinomycetota > Acidimicrobiia > Acidimicrobiales > RAAP-2 > Bog-473. The sequence continues at coordinate 108,350 of CAWHFM010000019.1, read as the reverse complement.
GCGCGTACCGCCCGACGTCACACACTGGTCGACGGCGTCATGCGTTCGGCTTGGAGGTGCGGGGCTTCGATACGTTTTTCAATGATCTGAGTCCAAGCCTCGTGTTAGCTCCGCGATCGACAAACGTCTCTCCTTTTGCGATCAGAGAGACAACACGCTCCTGGAGAATCTCAAACTGCCGTAGCTCGTCACCGAGCGGGCAAAGGAAGACGCGCAGGAACCCCGCTTCGGCATAGGCGGCGAGCCGCTCTGCGCACACCTCAGCTGGACCAACGGGCAGGGTCAGTTGCAGCTCCTCAGCTGGACGATTCAACAGCGGGCAAGTTGCTCGGAGATCACTCGCTTCGCCGCCACTCGGTCTTCGGTTACGCATAGCCACGTTGTGGTGAGTCCGTTGGCAATTCGAGCGGGCTCCCTCAAAGCGATGACAGCCCAGGAGCGTCTTCCCCTCTGGTTCGTGCGGTGGGCCGTCTGCAAACTTGACGCGGGGACGGCCATAACGCGTTCTCCCAGGACGCATGCCCGGTGGTTGGGTTCACAAGGTGGCCAGGCGGCCCCGAGAGAACCTCGCAGGGAGTGGGATTGTGTTGGCGTCGTTCATGCGCCCCCCTTCTTGGGGCGCGGACGCCGCGTCGACGCCTCCGGATGGCACTCTGGCTGCGCCGGAGCGACTCGCCTTCCAGTTCGAGGCCGTGCACAAGCTCGAGCAGCCGGTCCAAGCTCCCGTCGGCCACCGTTGGCCTGCCGAGCGCGTCGTGCCACATGGCAACGGGCAGTTGCGAGGTAACGATGCACGATGGCAGCCCGACCTGTGCCTCCAGCATGCGTGAATTCGGCTTCAGGAGTTGGACCACCTGATCTATGTTTCGCTGCTGGCCCGCCATGGCTATTACTCACACTCCGTAACCGTAAGAGGGGTGAGCCACTCACAGATCAGCCAGGAAAATCTTACAAAATGTGTGCGAGCCATAACACGCTCAAAAGTCCGGCGTGCCTCTGAATGTAAAAGGCAACTTGCGATGCCGTCGTGAGGACACCGGCATTGTATGGCGTGCGCGAACACAGGCCGCGAAACACAGGCATTGTATGGCGTGCGCGAACACAGGCCGCGAAACACAGGCATTGTATGGCGTGCGCGAACACAGGCCGCGAAACACAGGCATTGTATAACGTGCGCGAACGGCGGTGTTCTGTGGCGGATGCAAAAATGGTTAGGTGAGGACGTTGACAACAATTCGAACAATGCGTCAAACTTCTCATCGTGCTTCCAACAATGTGGGAGTGCGATTAAGTGGGCGTCGTCTGGCGCCAGGGAGGGACACATGATCAGGAGAACTGCCTCAATCGCTGCTGGTCTCGTTGGCGGCCTTTCGATGCTTGCCTTCATCGGCGCACCGGCGGGCGCTGCAACGACCGTCATCAAAGTGAAGCCGAATTCCGGCCTCAGCGACGGCCAACAGGTCAAGGTCAAGGGGACGGGCCTCAAGGCGAACAAGCAACTTGCAATCGTTGAATGCAACTCCGCCGACGAGTCCGAAGGAGGGTGCAACCTCTCCAACATCGGCTCAGCAACGAGTTCGTCGACCGGTACCTTCAAGGCGAAATTCACCGTGAACGAGACCTACACGTCCACCGACGGACCGGTCAATTGCGGGCCGGGTGGAACTCAATGCATCGTCGTCGTGGCCTACGTCAAGACGCAGAAAGAAGCTGGCATGCCGGTCCCAATCTCTTTCGGATCTGGGGGATAGCTAAAGTAGCTGCGTAGACGAAACCGCGTGGGCGAAAAGCACCCGCTGCGCGACAGCCCGGGTCCTCGGACCCGGGCTGTCGCGCCTTGATCGTTGGCGCTCACCTCCGTGCGACTGGTCGCGTACTCAGCCGCCAACGTCTTTTGTCAGATAGCGTCTTGCCGATGATTTGGAGCCAGAGACCGATATATGCCGTTATCGGTGTGGTGGACGGCGACACAGAAGCCTGTGACATTACCCCAGGAATTCCACGGGCGAACCTCGGAGTCAGTTAGGCCGGGCCGGTCGGATTCGCATGCGCCACTCTCGAGTCTGGCGAGATGGATCGAACGGACGGTCAAGCACGAGGCGTGGCTGAAGGCCTTGTCCTTCGACGAGCCGGCTCTCCAGACGACCTTCGAGCACGTTCCCCATGCTGCGTGCGTACGTGGGCAGGGTGAAGTGAGTGGCTCTCTTGGTTGTAGTACAGGTCGAGGGCGAGGTCCCGACCCGTTGCCGTCCCCCACCGGCGGGCTTCGTTGTCCCACCGGGCGAGGCCTTGGCGTCCTTGCGCCTGCTCATAGTTCGACTCCCCTTTGCACCTCGAGCACGGCCTCTGGGCTGAGACTGCTCTGCTGCTCCGGTGTGGCGCTGCTGATGGCCTTTGCCTGAGCCGCGGCGGCCAGCGCCCGTTGGCGTTGACTCGTCTGTTCGATACTGCTCGTATCGCCCTGCTTGCCCACAGGGCTATGGCCGGTGAGGTGCCAGCGGGAGGTTGTCCCGTTGAGCGTGGAAGTTTGAGGTGGCGGTCCCCCGCCTGATGCCTGCCAGGTGGTAGGTCTCGGGCGTCCGCAAGACATCCGATCAAGAAGGGGACCGCCGTGACAAAGAACTATCAGACTGCGACCAGCCGCGCCCGCACCTCGGGCCGGACGACACCGAAGAAGGCCAAGCTCGACCCGCAGCGCCGCGCCCACGAAGCGGCCGTCGTGTTGCCCGACACCGTGACCGTCGCCATCGGCGAACTCGCCGGCGAGCTCGAGGAGGGCTTGCTCGCCTTCGCCGTCGGGGCCGGGTTAAAGGTGCTCGGGGTGCTCCTCGAGGAGGAGGCCAGCGCCCTGGCCGGGCCGAAGGGCCGACACGACCCCGAGCGCGTGGCCGTGCGCCACGGGAGCGAGGACGGGCTCGTGGCCCTCGGCGGGCGCCAGCTTTCGATCCGCCGTCCCCGCCTGCGCAGCGCGGACCGCACGAGCGAGGTGCCCTTGGCGACCTACCAGAGCGTCACCTCCACCGAGGTGCTCGGCCGCGAGACGCTCGTGCGTATGATGGCCAAGCTCTCCACCCGGCGCTATCGGGCCGGGCTCGAGCCGGTGGGCGCCGCCGTCGAGTCCGCCAGCCGCTCGACGTCGAAATCGGCGGTCTCGCGTCGCTTTGTCGCCGCCACCGAGACGGCGCTCGCCGAGCTGATGGCGCTCGATCTCTCCGAGCTCGACCTCGTGGCCATCATGATCGACGGGGTCCATTTCGCCGGGTTCGTCTGCGTGGTGGCCATGGGCATCGACATCGAGGGCAACAAGTGGCCGCTCGCCCTCGAAGAGGGTGACACCGAGAACGCCACGCTCGTCAAGGACCTCTTGGCGGGACTGCGTGAGCGCGGCCTCGACATGACCAAGCCCATCTTGGCCGTGCTCGACGGGGCCAAGGCGCTGCACAGCGCGGTCAAGGCCGTCTTCGACCACCCCGTCATCGCCCGATGCCAATTGCACAAAATTCGCAATGTCGAATCCAAGCTGCCCGATCACGTCGCACGCGTCGTGGCCAAAGAGATGCGCGCCGCCTACGCCAACCCCGACGCCCTCGTCGCCCAGGGCGCCCTCGAGGCCCTGGCCAAGCGCATCGAGCGCTCGCATCCCGGCGCGGCCGCCAGCCTCCGTGAAGGGCTCGTCGAGACCCTCACCGTGGCCCGCCTCGGTGTGCCACCGACCCTGGCGCGCACCCTGCGCTCGACCAACGCCGTCGAGTCCATGATCGAGATCTGCCGGGACCACTCGGCCAACGTGAAGCGTTGGCGCGACGGGCAGATGGCGTTGCGTTGGTGCGCGGCGGGCATGGTCGAGGCGAAGAAGCAGTTCCGACGCGTCAACGGCCATCTGCATCTGCGGGCACTGCGTGCCGCACTCGAAGCGCACCTCGAAGAGGCTGTCACATCCTCCAACTACGATTCGAACAAGGAGGTGGCCGCATAGCTCAAGAGCTCGGGGCCGTCACCCAAATTCCACACCGGTCGGGACATCCTCTCGTCGACCCCCGCATCGTCCTTGCGGGGGAACCAGTTCGGTATCGCGGGCAAATCTCTCGTGTACTGACGCGGAACGTAACCATTCACCTGCTTGATCTCCTGCACGCTGAAATGTGCCCCTGACCTCGCGATTCGCGAAGTCACATCGATGTTGCTTGAATTTCGGGCATGTCGGATGCAAGCCGAGAGCAGCTCGAGGCGCAGATCGAATTGCTGCGGGCCGAGAACGCAGTGCAAGTTCAAGAGATCGAAAGGCTGACCCGCATGATCGCCGAGCTCGAGGCGCGCATCAACCAGAGCTCGAAGAACTCGTCGCGTCCCCCGTCGAGCGACTCGCCCGCAGACCAGGCCGAGGCGACCAAGACCCGAGCCGAGCGCCGGGCCGAGGCCAAGGAGCAGCGCAAGGACGAGGTCGCCCGGCGTCGCGGCAAACAACCGGGCGCGGCGGGAAAGAACCTCGCCGTCGTCTCTTGTCCTGATGTGGTCGTCGAGCACGAAGCGACGACGTGCGCCTCGTGTGGGGAGGACCTCGCGGCAGCCCTCGTCGAGGGGATCGAGCGACGCCAGGTCTTCGACACGCTCGAGCCGGTCCTCATCTGCACCGAACACCGCGCCTTCTCCAAGCGGTGCAGCTGCGGGATGCTGACCAAGGCAACATTCCCCAAAGGAGCCACCGCACCCACCAGCTACGGGCCCAACGTCCGGGCCGCCGCGCTGTACCTGCTCTTCGGCCAGCACCTCTCGGTCGAGCGGGTGGCCGACGCCATGTCGACCATGCTCGGGGCCGAGGTGTCCACCGGGTTCGTCGCCTCCTTGGCCAAAGAGGCCGCGGGCGGACTGGTCGGGTTCATGAACGTGGTGCGCGCTCGGCTCTCCGCTGCCCCCCTCGTCCACGTCGACGAGACCTCTGACCAGGTGCGGAGAGAGAAGTGGTGGTTCCACGTGGTCTCCGACGTGCTCTACACCTACCTCTTCGCCAGCGCGACCCGGGGCAAGGCGGCTCCTGATGAGGCCGGGGTTCTGCCCGAGTACCGCGGCGTCATGGTGCACGACCGCTTGGCCATGTACTTCAAGTACGACCAGGCCGACCATGCCATCTGCGGCTCTCACCTCTTACGCGACCTGGCCGCGGTCGGGGTCGGCTAGAGCCAGGGTTGGGCCATCGACATGGCCGCGTTGTTGGCCGAGATGAACGATGCCGCCCACGCGGCCCGCGCCGGCGGGCGCACATCTTTGTCGAAGCGGGTGTTGGCCGACTTCCTCACCCGTTACGACGCCATCGTCGAAGCGGGACTCCTCGCCAACCCCGCCCCCGTCGGACGCCAGCGCGACTACCTCGAGCGCAAGTCGTTCAACTTGGTCAGCGCCCTCGAGATGCTCAAGGTCGAGGCCACCCGCTTCGCTCGCGATCTGCGTATACCGATGACCAACAACGAAGCGGAGCGCTCGTTGCGCATGGCCAAGCTGCACCACAAGATCAGCGGCTGCTTCCAAAGCGACGACGGTGCCCGTCACTTCGCCACAATCCGCTCCTACCTCTCGACGGCACGAAAGCACGACGTCGGCGCACTCGATGCCCTGGCTCAACTGTTCCGCGGCCAGGCGTGGATGCCGCCGCGGACTACCTGAGACGAAGCGGCGTCGCTGCGCTGCGGCGCCTACGTTGCACGCGTCTGTGGCACACCCGAACGAGAGAGACCATTCGCCGGTGGTCCCTCGTTCCCTCCTGCCACCGTTTGGGCACGTCAAGACGTCCAGGTCAGGTGGGGGGGTGAATGTTTACCGCGGAACGAACGAGGGCGGACCCAACTCTGGAGGAACATCTGAGAGATAGAGAAACATCTCGACCTGCTTATACCGAAGGTCTTGGGATGGGAACACCATTGTCTGGCTGAGATAGTCCCGATGGTGGTGCTGGTCGTAGTCGGCTGCGCCGGTGTACTTTGCCCAAGCTTCAATCGAGTAGACGCGTAGTTGATCTGTTCCGAGGAGGGTCGAAGCGAGCATCACGAAGTCGTCGTGTACCGCCAGGAGATTCAACTCAGTGTTCTTGAACGGGAAATCATCGATCCCGCCGTACTCGTCCCCAAATCGTGCGTTTCGGTGTTCGTCGGTCGCAGCGTGAAACTCATGAGCCGTCGGAAAAAGATGACCCAACTCAGAAACGCCGGGCTGGATCTGGGCTGCTGACAGGTAACCGGGAAGCAGAACACAACCGTCCGTGTGCCATTGATGCAGCGAAGCAATTAGATCCACCGCCTCAGTCTCGCTCCGATGGCATCGCTCGTCCATCTTCGGCATCCCCGACCCGGCCGACGATCCGAACTGCCTCGCTCAGTGAGAGGCTGGTTGTCCACAGCGGATCGGCTACACGAACGGCTCCTGGGCGCGAGTCAAGGACCGGCCGACAGATGGCCGACTACGAGCGCCTCGGCGAGTCGTCGGGCGGACCGCCGGCCGTCCGAGATGGATCGTTTGATCTTCGCATGAGGGGTCGGGCGGGGAGCATGTGGTGGGGCACGGCCATCGAGTCTCCGGCCCGGCGGCGGTTGCCGGCTTCTACTCACAGCTCCTGGACTGGTCGGTCATCCATCACGAGCCGGGCACGTCGGTTGTAAAGACCTCCCCAGGAGTCGGTGTACATGGTCTTCCAACTCGCCGAGGACTACGTCCGATCGGTCTGGCCGCCCCGTGACGGGTCAGCAGCGGACGATGATGCACTCGACGTTCAGGTCGACGATCTCGATGCGGCCATCGCCGGCGCCGAGAGCCTCGGCGCCGAGCTGGCGGAGATCCAGCCCCAGGCGAACGTCCGGGTCATGTTCGATCCAGACGGCCACCCGTTCTGTCTCTGCCGCGAGATCGACTGACGCACAGCGACGCAGATCAGGTGACAAAGAGTCGCTTTACTCTGAAGCCAGCCACGACTGCTGGACATAATGGATGGATGGCACCGGTCAGCTCCTATGTGACGCGGCCGCTCAGTCCTGAAACCTGGGACGACTTTGTCCGTCTGGTGGAGGCGAACAACGGGGTCTGGGGCGGCTGCTGGTGCATGGGTTTCCACCCAGAGGGCGTCGGCAAAGGCCATACCGTCTCTGGGAACCGTCTGGCAAAACAAGCCCATGTTCGCAACGGAACGGTGCACCAGGTCCTCGTTTACGACGGCGATGAATGCGTCGGCTGGTGCCAGTACGGGTCGCCAGTGGAGCTTCCGAACATCAACAACCCGAAAGCCTATGCCAAGGACCTGGGCGAGATGCCCGACTGGCGGATCGGTTGCATCTTCACTGGAAGCGGGCACCGACGCAGTGGGGTTGCGCGGGCCGCCCTCAGCGCCGCACTGGCCGCCATCCACGATGCTGGAGGTGGGCTCATCGAGGCCTACCCCGAGCAAGTCGAGGGGCGCCCGCCGCAGCGCCCGAAGATGGTTCTCGCTGGGGAACGTCAACCGGGACAGCAGGTGTCGCCGATTCGCGAGCAGAACTTCGCCACGGGGTGGCTAAACGCCGGATACATGGTGACCGACATACCAGAATTGGTCACTGATCTCGTCTCAGCGTGGACGTGCAGCTAACCCACCGATGCATTTGAGGCACTATCAGCTGTGGCCTGCCGCGAATATCCTGACGCTCCCGACGTGGTCCTAGTGAAGTCGGCCCTGAGCGGCGACAAGTCCGCCTTTGCGGTACTGGTCGGCCGACATGTGAAAATGGCCACGTCAGTCACCCTGCGGTTGCTCCAAGATCCCACTTTGATCGCGGACGTCCTTCAAGAGGCAACGGTCGCAGCGTTAATCGGATTGCCGCGGCTGAGGTCTCCAGAACGATTCGGTTCCTGGTACGCCGGGATCGCCCTCAATGTCGCCCGCCGTTTGATACGCGAGGTCGCTACCGCTCCACTCTCCGACGACGTTGTCGATATTGGTGCGGGACCCGAAGATCTGGCCGATGCGGCAGAGGTGGCGCAACGGGTGCGCGAAGCGATCCGCGAACTACCGCTCGGTCAGCGCGAGGCAGTGCTTGCCTTCTATCGGCAGGGTCTCAGTCATGCCGAAGCAGCACGTGAACTTAGGATCCGGCCTGGGGCTGTGAAGGCACGGCTTCATCAAGCACGAGAGAACCTCACCAAGACTCTTTCTGATCTCATCGACGAAACAGAGGAGGTGGCCGTGTCCCCAACAGATAGCGACACGTATGTCGAGGCATCCCTTTTGGAGGTTCGCAGCCTGGCTGCGAATGATCCCGTGCGTCGCGCTCACGCCTTGACTCTGAAGGAGACCTCTGGAGATCGTCGTTTGGTCATCTTCGTTGGCGCCCCGGAAGGTCGGGCAATGGTGTCCACCCTCGAATCGGTCGAATTTCCCAGGCCGATGACGTACCAGCTCTGCGTCAGCCTCGTTGAGGCGACCAAGGCAACTATCACCGAAGTGCGGATCACAGACTTCGTGGCGATGACGTACTTGGCAGAGATCGTTCTAAGCACGCCCGCTGGGGCCGTCCAAATCGATGCGCTGCCGAGTGATGCTGTCAACGTGGCCCTGATCGCTGAGGTTCCCATTCGGATCTCGGAATCCCTGCTAAATGCCTGGGCCTCGCAGCTGATTCACATTCCGCAAAACACCATGGAGGAAGCCATCGGTGGATCGTTAGAGGGACAATGGGAAACCAGGTGGCAACAGCCTGCGACGCCGCCCGATTGAGGCCTCGGAGCCATCCACCGCAGCGGACGGCGTTGGTCCATCCGACGACGCCGTGTAGGTGCCGATCCGGGCTGGCTCCGAGGTGAGTTCACTTCGCCGGAGGTGCGCGTTCAGAGCGACACGCAAAACGGGTTTGAAAGAGAGCGCCAGCGACGTGGCGGTTAGATGTTGTGCTGGCTGTCCTGTTGTTCGGTGGCAGTTCGCAGAGCGTCGAGGTCTCCGCAGACGAACCCAAGTGCTAGAGCCGCGGCGAACAAGGAATCTCGTCTTCCGATCGACCGCATAGCCACCAGACTGACGACCGTGTCGAGCGCATCGCTCGCCACGGTTGCGTTCACCCAACGGCGAGCATCGGATTGATCATTTGATCGTGACGCGGACACCGTCCCCAGGCCCAGCACGAGATCTCGGATGCCTATCGTCCTCATCAGAAGAAGGGCGGTACCTGTCGGCGATTCGGTACCGGCGAGACGCATGGGAGCGCCGGGTGCGACCATCAAAGCGATCCCCACGGACGTGCGAAGCCATCCCATAGTCCCTGTACTGATTGTCGACACAGCCAGAGCGTAGCGAGGCTACTTTTCAACAGCTGCCATGCGCCGGAGCGATGTTTACACCGACCCGACAGCAAGGACGGCTCCCGATTTGAGTCGTCGGTCCGCGATACCGACAAGCCCGTCCGACCCCGTATAGGTGTCCTCAGCGCGCACGAATCCTTGATCGTCGAACATCCAGAACGTCGCCATCCGCGCCTCATAGAGGTAGGAGGCCGACTCGTCCTCGACCGCGATGCCCACGGCAGCGAGCGTCGCGCCCGGCCATGCCATGCGCATGGTCCCCTCAGTGACGACGCAGTCCCTGTCGACGACCAGCCGGTCTATATCGAACTCAAGGCGGCTGATCCCCGATGCAATGATGCCCTCGTAGTACTGCCGCACGGTGGGCTTGCTTTCGGGGCTGTTCTCCAGGGGCGATCCGTAGGCGTGCCAGTGGGCGGCCTCGGACACCGTGGCCATGAGGCGGTCGAGATCCCCGACGGCCTCTGCCTTCATATGTTCGAGGACGACCTCGAGGTTCCGCCGAAGCCGTGGATCGCTCTCCACCGTGAGGCGCTCTTCAACTTTGCGCCACGTGCCGTTCGGGTCAATGACGGTCGCTGGCATGCTGAGATTATTCGCCCTGGCAACGGTGAGGGCAAGAGCACGAAATGAGGGGCGTCCCGGTGACCTGGCAGTTGCACGCCGCCGAGAGGTGAGCATCTGGTTGTGCCGATATCGGCGGGGTCCAGTGCCCCCATGAGTTCACCGACCGCTGTGCTCTGGGGTCGCCCCGTACGCCGGTTCGCGACGCAGTAGCTCGGTCATAGCTGTCCCTCTCCTTACTATCGTGAGCATCCCTGTCGGCTTCGCCACACCGGTGGTTGACTGAACCAGTGATCCGGAGCAGATCTGGCCTGTCGACTCTCTGAGCTGCGGGTTCGTGGCTTGAGGCCACGTTTCGAACGCCGCTACGAGACATGGGCTGAATGCTGTCCAACCTCGGCACCGAAGGGATGGCGGCGGAAGATGGCCCATGGCTCAGAGGCCGTTCCGGACCGCTGGGGAATCAATGTTTCATCCCCCATTGGCACCGCGCTGGCCCCACCGAGGAAGCAGTTTGCTATTGGATAACCCGCATCAAACGAATCCTCGGGGATACCCCAATCGGTCGGCCAATTGGACCCTGGTCCCGCGCTGGTTATAGACCAGATCACGTCATTTCAGCGGAGGCGGACTCATGGACTACGTCAGTCAGCATTCGCTCGAAGGGCTCCGGGCGGCCACGGTCGAACCACAAAAGGCCCTGATCGAACGAGCCAAGACTGTTGCCGCTGAAGACGACCGGATCTTGGCTGTCTACCTGGTCGGAGGATTCGCCGTCGGGACCGGGGATGCCTGGAGCGATGTCGATCTGCAGTTCACCATCCGAGACGACGCCGCCGAGGATGTGGAGGCCACCTGGAAGGACGTCGCCAACGCCATCGCACCCACCGCATACATCAAGCCGTTCGTCTTCAGTGCCGGGGGTGTGTGCATCACCCCGGAGTGGTTGCACTTCGACGTCGTCTTCAACCCACGGTCGGCGGTCGATCCGAAGACGGTCGAAGGCATGGTGCCGCTGCTCGACAAGGCCGGCATCTTGCCGACCGAGCCCATTGCTCGGCCGGATCGTCAAGGTGATCCGTTCTTTCCACTCGCAGCAGTCGAGCTCTTCCTCTACATGCTGGGCAACATGGTCTCCGTCATCGGGCGCGACGAAGTGATCCCCGCCTCCAACGGAGTGATCATGGTACGAGACGTAGCCCTCGTCTCGCTCCTGCTCGCAGAACGCGGGCGGAGCGGCACACGAGAGCACCAGTTCGGGAACCCGTTCCCGTTTACCAAGCGATTGCGCAACTATCTCACCGAGGAGCAGAACCAGTTGCTGGTGTCGCTCCCTCCGCTGGAGGCCACCATCGACTCGGTCATTGAGGGCTACATGGCCTTGGCGCGCATCTTCCTTCCCAGGGGCCGCCGGTTGGCCGAACTCACAGGAGCCGAGTGGCCCGAGGCCTACGTTCGAGCGTCAGTCGGGTTCTTCGAGCGGAGCCTGGGCGTTTCCATCGGCACCCTCTGACGAATCGAGGAGTCTGACCCCAAGGCCGATGAACACGGCCGCCTGAGTGAACGGGACCCTCAGGTCGGTCGCGTGCACTGGTACTAGCCCCGTACGCCGGTTGCGTGGCAAGCCCACCCTCAGCGACAATCTCTGCGGTGGAGCGTCTGGCTCACGGATACACGAACCGGACCCGCCGTGTCGGGAATCGTATAGAGAAGCGATACGAGGGCGCCGATGCGTTCGTTCGGGCTGAACGCGAGTTCACGAGTCTGACCCGACTATACGGGCACTACCCCCTGCCCGAAGTCGTCCAGTTTGATCGTTCCGCTCCGATGCTCCTCCTCAGCGCGGTCGTAGGTCGTCACGGCCAAGAACTCATCGACCAAGGCCTCGGAGCGATTGTCCTCCGGATGACCGGCACCCAGTTGGCCAAGCTTCAGGCGCTTGATCCCTCCATCGTTCCTGGTCTCAAAGGTAGGGGCGACGTGATCGTCCACGGAGACTTCGGACCACAGAACACGTTGTTCAGCTCTGACGTTACGCACGTTGCGGGAGTTCTCGACTGGGAGATGGCACACTTTGGTTCTCCGATAGAGGACCTCGCATGGTCGGAGTGGATCATCCGAATGCACCACCCGGATGCTCAGGACGACCTACCCGAACTCTTTGCAGCATCTGGTCTCTCTTGCAACTGGTCGGACCGTCAGGCTTCCATGGTTCGGTATGGTTCGGCAGTGCCGCCATTACCTCGATTACTGCGAGGCATCCGAGTTACCCGCTGGGGTCGCTGAATGGAAGCGACGACTCGATGCGACTGAACGGTGGCACGAATAGTCAGCCGAGTCATCCGTACACCGCCCCCGAACCCGAATTGGGGGACAGTGGCGCAACGGAACTCTGGCGGACATAACGAAGGCCGAGGGTGTCCCCGAATGGCATCCATGACAACGTTGGACCACTAGCCCCGAAGTACGGGGCGTAGGCAAAGCTGTCTGCGGGGCTCCGGGCCCACGGCAAAGACCGGGCCGCTCAGCGGCTGGCCACGGGGTCAAGCGCTCTCCCGGTGGTGAACCACCGCGGATACGGGCGCAAGGACGGTCCGTGATCGTGTGTCGGCCAACGGGTAGACGTTCGACAACGAGCCAGGGGAGGTCACGCGTCAGTGACCGAATCACATTTTCCAGCCATCGGATCCATGGCGCTCCCGCCCAATTGGCCCAACCGCACAATCGTTGGTGATCCTCACGAGATCCGCGAGCGCGTCACAATGGGGGAAACCATGACCCAGGCACGCGAGATCGCGTCGACGGCGATCGACAGACGCGGGATCACCACGGAGGCACGGAGGCGCGCTGGCTCAGCATCCGAGAGATCGCCGCTGACCTCGGCGTGTCCAGTTCGACGTCCTACAAGTGGTCGGCCCGGGGAGCACCGTAGTTCCCGCGGTCGATCCGCCTGCACAACGGAGACATCCCGGTGCGACGCGACTGGTACGACGCATGGTTGGGCGAGCTGGAGCAGTAGGCACGAGCGTCCCGAGTCCTCGGGCGCCGACTCGGACACGTCGGACCCGTGTCCAGTGACACCTATGCCGATCTGGCCAGGCTCCGGACCAGCCGCTGGACACCCTCGTCCTCTCGGCCGGGCGCCACGCCCTGGTAGATGTCGAGGAACACCGAAAGGGTCCGGTGCCCGGACCAGCGCTGGCAGACGACGGCATCGACTCCTTCCCGGAGCCACCATGAACAGGCGGCGTGTCGGAGGTCGTGCCGGCGCAGTTGTGACAGCTTGGGTTGGCGGGGATCGTTCGGCTTCAGGTCGACACGGCGGGGGAACATCTTGGACCGAGCCGGCTCCCAGACGCTGTAAGCGGCTTCGGGGTCGGCGACACCTCGCGGTCACAGGCCTTTCGGCCGGCGTCAACGCGTCGAGCGTCTCGGTGGGCGCAGCGGGCACCATGACCGCTACCGTCACGGTGCCGGCGGGGGCCAGCCCCGGGTCCTACTTGGTCACGGTCACCAAACCCCTCCCACGGCTCATCGACGTGCGCCCGCTGCCTGAGAGTGACCGCCACCCCGACGTTGAACGCCATCGCCCCGTCCAGCGTCCCCCGAGCGAGCGCCACAGCAGTGGTCATCACCTGGTTCGGCTTCGCCGACAGTGCCGTCGTGACGGGCCCTGTCGGCGTCACCTTGTCGGGAAGGCCCGCAGACGTCGCTCCCAATCCCCCACCATCCGACTCCGTCCACAGCGCCAACGCTGCCAATACGCCGAACGCATCTCACCCCACTTACCGCGCACTGCTTACTCACGTTCCGCACGTGCCTCCAGAACCACACAGCGACCTTCTCGGCCGTCCATCAGCCACATCAGTTTGCTTGACACGTATGGCATTCGAGGCAGTACCGGGCTTGCCCGAGGGGCCGGTGGTGGTCGTCCGCCCTTCTGATAGGTGCGGGACGAGGGCCGTCCCGGCGAGGGGAGCAGGCGGTGATCTCGATACGCCGGATGACGCTCGGGTCGGGCTATCGCTACCTGATGGAGTCGGTCGCGGTCGGTGACGGCGCCCCGGGTCACACCTCCAACCTGACCCGCTACTACGCAACGTCGGGGACACCGCCGGGCGTCTTCTTGGGCGCCGGCCTGGGCGGCCTCGACGACGGCCGCGGCGTCGAGCCCGGTTCGGCGGTGACCGAGCAGCACCTGTTCAACCTGCTCGGGATGTGCGCCGACCCGATCACCGGCGAAGCGCTCAGCCGCCAGCCCAACCGCACGCACCTCTCCCTGGCAAAGCGGGTAGCGGACCGGATTGCCGCCATTCCGGCGACCGACACCAGTGCCGAGCGCGCCGAGCAAACGGCCCGGATCGAGGCCGAGGAACGGGCGAAGGGAGGAACCTTCCGCACGCCCGTGGCCGGGTTTGACCTGACCTTCTCACCGTCGAAGTCGGTGTCGACAGCCTGGGCATTGGCCGACCAGGAGACCAAGACACAGATTTACGCCTGCCACCGTCAAGCGATCGAGGTGGTGCTCACCTACGCCGAGCGCGAGGTGTTCCACTCGCGTTCGGGCACCAACGGCGTGGTCCAAGAAGACGTCGAAGGAGTCGTGGCCGCGGCCTTCACCCACTGGGATTCGAGGGCCGGGGATCCTCAGCTCCACGACCACGTGGTGGTGGCCAACCGGGCCCGCTCGGTCTCCGACGGCGCGTGGCGGACGCTCGATTCGAGGGGCTTGTTCAAGTCCGTCGTCGCGCTCTCCGAGCTGCACCAGGGCGTGCTCAGCGACCTGTTGACCAACTCATTGGGGTGGGGCTGGGACGGTCGGGCACGCCGGCACTCCGAGCAGCCCCGTTTCGAGGTGACCGGGGTGAGCGAGGCTCTCATGGCCGAGTTCTGTCAGCGCTCGGCCGCCATCGATGAGCGCAAGACAATCTTGATCGGCGAGTTCGTCGCCGCTCATGGCCGCCAGCCGACCAGTGTCGAAGTGCTCGAGCTGCGACGCCGGGCGACCTTGGAGACCCGGCCCGCCAAGGAACACCACAGCCTGGCCGAGCTGACCGCGGGCTGGCGTCGACGGGCCGAGGGCTACATCGGCGACGACCAGATCTCGTGGGTGGCGGGACTGGCGGATCGCAACGACCTTCCACTTCTCCACGCCGGCGACCTGGCCGACGAGATCTTGTCCGACGCCGCCGGTGTGGTGGTGCGGACGGTGGCTGAACGTCGGGCCACGTTCAGCCGAGCCAACGTCTTGGCCGAGGTGCACCGCCAACTGCATGGGATCCGTTTCGCCTCGCCCGACGAGCGGATCGCCGTCGCCGAGCACACGGCTGATCTTGCTCTGGCCCAGTCGCTCTTGGTCTCCGCGCCCGAGCTGCACCACACGCCCGAGCGGCTCCGCCGGGCCGACGGGACCAGCCGGTTCCGCGCCAAGGGGCACGAGGTCTACACCACCGCGACGCTTTTGGAGGCCGAGGCCCGCCTGCTCGACGCCGGGCGCCAAATCGCTGGCCCGTCGGTCACGACCGGCACGGTGGCCGCGGTCGCCGCGGTCGCCGCGGTCAATCTGCCCGGCCGGGACGTCCCGGTCAGCATCGACCAGGCGCTGGCCGTGGAGCAGATCGCCACTTCTGGGCGGCGCCTCGACGTGCTGGTCGGCCCGGCCGGGACGGGCAAGTCCACCACGATGGCCGTGTTGCGAGCGGTGTGGGAAGCCGAACACGGACCGGGCTCGGTGCTCGGCCTGGCCCCGTCGGCCGCCGCCGCCGAAGTGCTGGCGGCCGAGCTCGGCATCGACACCGAGAACACGGCCAAGTGGCTCTACGAGCACCGCCAAGAAGCCGAGCGCCTGCACAGATTGGAGGCGAGCCGGGCCGAGTTGGCCTCCCCTCACCTCTCCCCCGGGCAACGATCGGCCGCCCGGGCCACGGTCGCCCGGACCGAGGCACAGCTGGCCCGTTGGCGGCTCCGGTCGAACCAGTTGGTGATCCTCGACGAGGCCAGCCTGGCCGGCACGTTCGTCCTCGACGAGCTGGTGAAGGCGGCAGGTGCGGCCGGGGCCAAGGTGGTCCTCGTCGGCGATGATCTTCAAATCAGCGCGGTCGAAGCGGGCGGCATGTTCGCCGCCCTGGTGCGCGACCGCGAGGGCCTGGCCCCGGCCCTGAGCGAGGTACGCCGGTTCACCCACCCCTGGGAGAAGAAGGCCAGTGTCGAGCTGCGACAGGGTTCTCCCGACGCCATCGACACCTACGCAGTACACGAACGGATCAGCGAAGGGAGCCGGGACGAGATGCTCGACGCCCTCTATCTGGGGTGGAAGGAGGACACCGCGGCCGGGCGGACGAGCCAGATGATCGCCGGAGACCTCGGCAGCGTCAGTGAGCTCAACCGCCGGGCCCGGGCCGATCGGATCGCCGCCGGAGAAGTGGAAGAGCGCGGGCTGGGTGTGGCCGGCGGTGGGACGGCCGGTGTGGGCGACCGGGTGGTCACCCGTCAAAACGACCGGCGTCTCGGCACCGGCCGAGGCTGGGTCCGCAACGGCGATCAGTGGACCGTCACTTCCACCCATGACGACGGTTCCATGACCCTCCGGCGGGTGCACGGCACCGGGAGAGTGGTGCTCCCGGCCGACTACGTGGCCGAGCACGTCGAGCTGGCCTACGCCTCGACGGCGCATCGGGCCCAGGGCCGCAGCGTCGACACCGCGCACGCCATGGTCTCTCCGACCACCACCCGCGAGGTCCTCTACGTCTCGGCCACCAGAGGCCGCGAAGCCAACAGGCTCTACGTGGACACCCACTACGACCCCGACCCGCAGACCTCGCATCAGGGCACGGCCGAGCCGGTGACGGCTCGCCAGGTGCTGGCCGGGGTCCTGCGAAACGAGGGCGCCGACGTGGCGGCCCACGAAGTGATCCGGCTCCGCCACGACGAGGCAGAAGGCATGGAGCGCCTCTCGGCGGAGTACCTGACGCTGGCCACACTGGCCCAGGCAGACCGCTGGGAGGCCCTGCTCGCCCGCTCCGGGCTCACCGCAGCCCAACTCGAAGCCGTCCGGACCAGCGAGGCACACGGACCGCTACTGGCTTCGTTCCGTGACGCCGAAGCCCGCGACCTCGACGTTGAGGCGACGTTCCCTCGCCTGGTGGCCGGCCGGTCTCTGGCCGACGCCGCTGATGTAGCGGCAGTGCTGCACGGCCGGGTGGACCGCTGGACCCAGGCGGCTAGTGGCCTCCGGCGGCGGACCGCCGGCAATCTCATCGCCGGGCTGATCCCGAGAGTCCAAGGGGTCAGCGACCCCGAGATGGCCCAGGCATTGGCCGAGCGGGACCATGCGATGGAAGAGCGAGCGCGCGTAGTGGCAGTCCAAGGAATCGAGAGCGGACAAGCCTGGGCGACGGCTCTCGGGGCTGTCCCAGATGATCCCGCCCGCAGGGCCCGCTGGCTCCGTGAAGTCTCGACGGTCGCGGCCTATCGGGACCGCTGGCGCATCACAGGCGAGCGAACCATCGGCAGCCCGAGCGGCGTAGTCAGCGGCGAACAGAACAGCGAGCGTCGCCTGGCTCACGGTGCCGCGACGCGTGCGCTGGCCATCAGCCACGAGGCTCATGTCGAACAAGCACGCGCCGACTGGGAGCAACGCATCGACGTCGCGCACGGAGTCGAGCTATGAGGCGGGTCTCTTACGCCGCGCCACGGAGGCTCTGCTCGAGCCGTCGGACACCCCGGTCTTCTCGCCCGGGAGCCACGCCCTGGTAGATGTCGAGAAACACGGACAATGTCCGGTGGCCCGACCACCGCTGGCAGACGACCGCATCGACTCCCTCTCGTAGCCACCAGGAGCAGGCGGCATGGCGCAGGTCGTGGCGCCGGAGTCGCGAGAGTTTGGATTGGCGGGGGTCGTCGGGCGCGAGGTCCGGCCGGCGCGGGAACAACTTGGCGCACGCCGGCTCCCACACGCTGACGGCGAACCTGGAGTTGACGAAGGCTTTGCCGTTGCGGTGAAACACGAGCCCGCCGGGTCCTTCGCCGTAGAGCTCTTGGTGTTGACGGAGCTTGGCAACCAAGAGCGACGGCACCGGGACCCGGCGACTCTCGGTGAGATCTCGGTCCTTCAGCGGACCCCATTCGGGGTCCTCGTCGAGGTCGAGCCACCGATCCCGGGTCGGACGATGGGTACGCCGGACGACCAGCCATCCGGGCTCATCGGCCGGAGGCAGTTCCAGGTCCTCGCTCACGAGCCCGGCCGCCTCCCCCGGCCGCAGCCCGCACAGAGCCATGACCAGCACGAAACACTCGACCACCCCGCCCCACGCCCCCTCGGTGACGCAAGCTTGGGCCAGCGCCAGTGACTGGGACACGCTGAGCACCATGTCGGCATCTACGGCCAGACCGGCCCTTCCGGCGGCCAGGGTGGCCTTGCCCTTCACCTTGCGCCGCGCCCTGACCACCACCCACGGGCTTCGCTCGATCGGGATGTCATCCCGGGCGATCGCCCAGTTCCAGGCCGCCCTGAGCGGTTGGAGGTACCGGGTCAGGGTCGCCGCCGACAGCCGCGTTCCCGGTTTGCGTTCGCTCACCTCGATCCGGGAGACGAATGCCTCGATCTGCTTCGAGGTGAGCGAGTCGGCGGGGGCCGAATGGGCTTCCAGCCACGACTGCCCGGTTCGCTGCCGATCGGTGATCCGCCCTTCCAGGTGGGCCGGCAGGAAGCTGGCCCGGCTCAGGTAGTCCTCGACTGCGACCAGATCGTCGCCGGCCAGCTCAGCGCCAGGCACCAGGAGCCAACGCCGGGCCCGGTTGTACGACCGTGCCGCGGCCTCCTTGGTCGCCGGCTCCCATTCAGGGTGTTGGTGGAAATAGAGCTCCGTCAGAGCGAACACCGAGGGGGCCAGAGGCCCAGTTGGAGCCTGTGGTTCGACAAATTGCTTCGTCTTGAGATCGAACGGCAGCCCTCGGGCGAATTCCCGCTCGGCCCGCTCGCGCCAGGTCTCGGCCAATCCCGCCTTGTGGAAGCGCTTGAACCACTGGACGCCGTCAGACTTGCCCTTGACGTCCCAGCAGTCGACATTCCGCCGCCGGATCTCACCGCTGGCCCGGTCAGTCACCCGCTGGACCCTGGTCTGCTTGACGACCCATGCCTGGAACGTCCTCGGAACCCACGGGTCCGGATAATTGCGGGCCATTGCGATCACCTCCAACTGGCTCACCGTGGGGGTGCGCCGTGCCTGGCCGTCCGGCTCCGGACCACCAGCGTACCGGCGTCAGGTTGAATCTGGGTTGAATTGAAGTCCGAAAGAGCGCCATTCGACCCTCTTTCGGTCCCTGTCCTCGGTCGGTGGGCCGCTCCCATCGGAACCCGTGAGGCCGATGGCCGGATCGCGGATTGTCCCTTTTACCAGGGATTTCGAGAGAAGTACGCTGGGCTCGTGGGGCCACGCCGGACGACCTAGAATGGGTGTGTCGCCCGAGTAGCTCAGTCGGTAGAGCACTTCACTTGTAATGAAGATGTCGCGGGTTCGATTCCTGCCTCGGGCTCAGGGTGCGTCGGGCCGGCGGTGCGTCGGGTCCGAGGTCAAGGGCTCGCGGTCGAGGATCACGGGCCCTGGTTGGCAGGGACCGCACACCCCGGGCGGCGGACATGGTGACAGGGCTCGAGCAGCGAGCCACGAGGCCAGCCCGAAGAGAAAGGTGACGAGAAGGCATGCTGAGCGACTTCAAGAAGTTCGTGCTGCGGGGCAACGTGGTCGATCTGGCCGTGGCCGTCGTCGTGGGTGCCGCGTTCACGGCGGTGATCACCGCGCTGGTGGTCGACCTGGTCACCCCGCTCATCGCCGCCATCTTCGGCCAGACTTCGTTCTCCGACTTGTCCTTCACCGTCAACCACTCGGTGTTCAAGTACGGCTCGTCCTCAACGCGTTGATCTCGTTCCTGATCATCGCCACCGTCGTCTTCTTCGCGGTGGTGATCCCGCTCACTTCGCTGCTACGCCGGCTGAACGCGCTGCCATCGGAGAAGCCCGAGCCCGAGACGCGCCCATGCCCCGAGTGCCTGAGCGACATCCCCGTGGCGGCGCGCCGATGCGCTTTCTGCACTTCGGAGGTGTCCGCCGCCTAGCGCGGACCCCAATCGGGTCGGCACCAAAGTGGTGCGGCGAGGCAGACGGCAGGGACGACTCCGTCAGGCCCGTCCAGCGCGCGCCGCACGCTGGCGCGCCACTTCGAAGCACGCCACGGCACCAGCCACTCCGACGTTGAGCGACGGGACGGTGCCGTGCTGGGGGATGCGGACCAGCGCGTCGCACCGCCGGCGTACGAGCGGAGCGAGACCCTTCTCCTCGCTGCCGACCACCAGAGCCACGGGCCCTTCACCGAGCGGCAGGTCGTAGAGGGAGTCGTCGGCCTCCCCGGCCAGACCGATGGACCAGACGCCGAGATCGCGCAGCACGCCGAGGGCCGCCGGGACTCCCCCCACGGCGGCGAAGGGCAGGTGCTCGATGGCGCCCGCGGCCGTCTTGGCCACCGTCGGCGACAACCGGGCCGAACGGTGTCGGGGGAGCACCACCCCGGTCACCCCAGCGCACTCGGCGCTGCGCAGGAGCGCGCCCAGGTTGCGCGGGTCGGTGATGCCCGCCGCCACCAGAAGGAACGCTTCCACGCCGCCGCGGCTCTGCCGCGCCAGATGCTCCAGGGGCACCGGCTCGACGGGCCGGGCCAGCGCCAGCACACCCTGGGGCGACTCGGTGCGGGCCTGGGTGTCGAGGCGGGCGCGCGGGACGGTCTCCACCGGCACCCGCATGCGGGCGGCGAGCTCCTCTATCCGATCGAGCTGTGGCGAGGGGTCCTGGTCCTCGGCCAGGACGACCCGGCGCACCGTGCGCCGGCCGGCCGAGAGCAGCTCGAGCACGGCGCGGCGGCCCTCCACCTGGTCGCCGCCGAGTTCGCTGAGCGCGGCCGGAGGCGGGCGCCGGCCGGGGTTGGCCGGATCACCGGTCCGCGCACCCGAGCCGCGCCCCGGCGCGCCCGAGCGTTGACGGCCGCCGGCGGGCGCGGCGCGCCGGCGGGGCGGCTTCCCCGGACTCATCGCTCCTCCAGGAGAACTACCGCCAGGCAGGCGATCCCCTCGGCCCGGCCGAGCGCGCCCAGGCCCTCGGCCCTCGTCGCCTTGACCGAGACCGGCGCGCCCATCACCTCGCTCAACCGCGTCGCCATCGCCGCCGTGTGCGGCGCCAGGCGGGGCGTATCGGCGACGACGGTGCAGTCGGCGTTGGTGCAGACGTAGCCCTGCTCGGCGGCCAGGCGCATGACGGCGACGAGCAGATTGACGCTGTCCGCGCCCTCCCAGGCCGGGTCGGTGTCGGGGAAGTGGCGGCCGAGGTCGCCCAGACCGACGGCGCCGAGCACGGCGTCGGCCAACGCGTGGCACACGGCGTCGGCGTCGCTGTGACCGTCCAGCCCTCGCCCGCCCTCAATCGGGACACCCCCGAGCACGAGGCGACGGTGGGGGTCCTCGGAGAACGGGTGGACGTCGATCCCCTGGCCGATGCGCACGTTCACCCGCTCCCGGTTGCGGCCAGGCGCTGCTCGGCCGCCTGCAAGTCGTCGGGGGTCGTGATCTTGAAGTTGCCCGGGTCGCCAGGGACCACCCGGACGCGGCCGCCGGCGGCCTCGACCAGCATGGCGTCGTCGGTCGCCTCGAGCTTGCTCGCCGCTCCGTCGCGATGCGCCCGGCGGAGGGTGCCGGCCCGGAAGGCCTGCGGGGTCTGGACGGCGACGAGCGTGCGCCGGTCCAGGGTCGCGTCGACGAGGCACACCCCGTCGACCTCGGTGACCGTCTTGACGGTGTCCGACAGCGCGAGGCCCGGCACCGCGCCGTCGGCACCGCCCTGGGTCACGGCGTCGACGACGGCCTCGAACACCGATGCGGAGGCGAGCGGGCGCGCCGCGTCGTGCACGAGAACCACAGCCGCGTCCTCGGGGACAGCGGCCAGGCCCCGGCGCACCGATTCGGCTCGAGTCGTACCGCCCGTCACCACGACGTCGGCACCGTGCGTTTCGGAGCCGGTGGGAGGTCCGTCAGCCGGGACCACCAGGACGACGCCCGACGACACCGGTCGGCACGCGTCGACGGCCCATTCGAGCACGGGACGGCCACCGAGGAGCGAGAACTGCTTGGGCCGGCCGAACCGCCGGCCCGACCCACCCGCCACGACGATGGACCACACCTCGGCCACGGCGCGCCGCCCAGACGGGGGAATCAGGTCAGGGCGTCGTTCAGACGCTCTTCGGCCGTCTCCTCGTCCACGTTGAGGGCGAAGGTCAGCTCGGACACGAGGATCTGGCGCGCCCGCTGGAGCATCCGCTTCTCGCCGGCCGACAGACCCTTGTCCTTGTCGCGGATGGAGAGGTTCCGCACCACCTCGGCCACCTGGTAGATGTCGCCCGAACGCAACTTCTCCGAGTGGTTCTTGTAGCGGCGGGACCAGTTCGTCGGCATGCGCGCTTCCTTCTTGCGCAGCACGGCGAAGACCTCCTCGACTTCCTCGTCGTTGATGACTTCGCGCAGCCCGACACCGTCGGTGTTGTCGGCCGGCACGTTGAGGATCAGGTCGCCGTAGGCCAAGCGGAGAACGAGGTATTCCCGCTTCTCCCCGAAGGCGACCTTCGTCTCTCGCTTCTCTATGACGGCGGCCCCGTGGTGGGGGTAGACGACTTTGTCTCCGACCTTGAATGACACAGGTTCAGGACTCCTTGACTGCACTCGGGCACGGGCGCGGACCCGGACCGACGACGCTGGTGAGAGGGGACGAGAGGGTTCCGGTGCGGTCTCCAAACCGCCCCGTGGTGGCCAACCATTCTACCAGACGGGCTCCCTCCACCCGCTCGCGGCGTTATTCGTAGCGTTCGAAGATGCTGGCCTCGACCAGCCGGGCCAGGCCGTCACGCACGTGACGGGCGGTGGCCGCACCGATGCCGTCCACGGACTCGAGCTCCGCCGCACTGGCCGTGAGCACCTCCGGCAATGTGCCGAAGCGCATCACGAGCCGCTCGATGAGCGCGTCGGAGAGGTGAGGCAGACGGTGCAGCTGGCGGTAGCCGCGCGGCGCCACCTCCGAGAGCAGCTGGTCGTGCGAGGCCGGCATGCTGAGGGAGGCCACCACCTTGGGCAGGTCCATGAGCGCGTCGGGCGCCAGCGAACGCAGATGCGCGCTTCCCTTGGCGTCGCTGTAGTCAGCGAGGACCAAGGTCACCGCGTCGTCGACCCCGGCGCGCAGCTCTTCGGTCTGGAGGTAGATCAGACGTCCGTCGGAGCCCAACTCGACCAGGTGATCCTCGATCTCGTCCGCGATGCGACGCACCATCTCCCCGGGCTGGAGCACCGAGACCACGTCGCGCACCGAGACGGCGTTCTCCATCTCGAGCCGGGTGAGCGAAGAGACGGCTTCGTCGAAGCGCACGCGGAAGCGCTGCAGCGTCGCCAGTGCCTGGCTCGACCGGTCGATCAGCCAGCCCGTCGATTGTGTCGTGTGCTTCATGCCGTGGCGGTACACGGCGATGGTCGCCATCGCCTCTGACACCGCGATCACCGGCACATCGATGGAGCGCGCCACCCGCTCGGCCGTGCGATGCCGCGTGCCGGTCTCGGAGGTGGGGATGGTCGATTTCGGCATGAGGTGGACGTTGGCCCGGGCGATGCGAGACGCGTCGTGCGCCAGGATGATGGCGCCGTCCATCTTGGCCAATTCGGACAGGCGCTGCGGGGTGTACTCCGCGTCGAGCAGGAACCCACCGGTGCACACCGAGAGGACCGCCGGGTTGTCGCCGACCACGATCAGCGCGCCGTGCTTGGCCTGGAGGATGCGGTCGAGTCCCTCCCGTAACGCCGTGCCCGGAGCGACCAGGGACAGTGCCTCGTTCAGCGGCTGACTGCCACTGCCGCGGTCGACCACGGAGGGCATCGTACCCGGCGGGGTGCGCCCAGCCGGGCGGTCGGAGCCGGACTGTGAGCGCGCCGTGTCGCGTCGCGAGCATGATCGTGGCGTGCGCACCCCGACGGCCGACGAGCGCACGACGTGGGCGGGCGCGCTGGGCGACGCGGACCTCCACGCCCGCCTGCTGGGCGAGCTCGAGTGCCTGCACGACACCGAGGGCCACTTCGACGGTGGAGAGGGCGCCGCGCTCGACGGCTGGGTGCGCGTCGCGGCCTGGAACGTCCAGCGAGGCCGGCGACCGGCGGCCCTGACTGCTCTGTTGCACTCCTGCGCCGCCGACATGGCCTTGGTCTCCGAACTCGACTCGGGCATGGCCCGCACGCGCAACGCCGATGTCGCGGCGGAGCTGGCCGCCGCGCTGTGCTGTGCCTACGCCTACGGCGTCGAATTCGTCGAACTCGGCCTGGGCGACGAGGCCGAGCGCGTCGAGGCTGCGGGCGCAACCAACGACCGGGGGCTTCATGGCAACGCGGTGCTCGCTCGCGCCCACCTCCACGAACCGGAGTTGGTGCGACTGTCGGACGGCGGCCCGGTGTGGTTCGCCTCCGACTCCCCTCAGCCACGCGTCGGCGGACGTATGGCCGTCGTGGCGACGGTCGTTATCGGTGGGACGCCCGTGGAGGTGGCGTCGGCACACCTCGAGAACCGCGCCGGCCCGGCGGGCCGGGCTGAAGAGATGGAGGCGCTGCTCCGCGCCATCGACGGGCGCGGAAGTGAAGGACCGGCCGTGGTGGGCGGCGACCTCAACACACTGAGCGCCCAGGTGGCCGACCTGGCCGACCGCGACTGGGTGCAGGCACGGCGAGCGATGGAGCCGGCCCGGTTCACCTGGCCGGTCGCGCACGAACCACTCTTCGAGGTCGCGGCCTCCTACGGGTACCGCTGGACGGAGGCCAACGTGGCCGCCCCGACCACGGCCCACGACGAGACGGGGCGACCGGGCCACGTTCCACTGCGGCTCGACTGGCTCCTGGTACGCGGCCTCGAGGCCCGACGGCCCGCGGTCGTCCCCGCGGCGGCCCTGTCCGACCACCATGCCGTCACCGTCAGTGTGCGGCTCCCCCGGACGTGACCGGACCCGGCCTCCAGGTCAGGCCGTCGGAGCCGTCCGACGAGGCGGCGATCCTGGCCGTGGTGCGGGACGCCTTCGGCGTGGGCGGGCGCGATCCTTCCGAGGAGGTGGACATCGTGCGCGAGACCTGGAGCCGGCGGTCCCGGCCCCAGCGACTGGAGTTGGTCGCCGACGAGGGTGGTGTCGTCGTCGGGCACGTTCTCGCCGCCATGGGCGAGGTGGACGGACACGAGGTGCCGGGCATCGCCCCGGTCGGCGTCGTCAGCGGCCGCCAGAACGACGGTGTCGGCTCCACGCTGATGGCCCACATGCTCGACGAGGCATCCGCGCGCGGATGGTCGCTGCTGCTCCTACTGGGCGACCCCGGCTTCTACGGCCGCTTCGGCTTCACGCCCGCGTCCACTCTCGGCATCTCCTACGGACCCGCCGGCGTCGGCAATCCCCACTTCATGGCGCACTGCAGCCGCGCCGCGACGGCAGAGACCCCCGGCGGAGAGTTCCGGTACTGCTGGGAGTTGTGAGGGGCCCGCGCTACTCGGCGTCGGCGCCGGCGCCGGCGAGCTCGAGCGGCGGAGGCTGCAGGCCCTCAATGGCCGTGAAGCTGAGCTGCGGTCCCTCGGCGTCGATGGGCGCCTGCTCGACGTCGATGACGACGGTCTCGCCGACCCGGAACTCCTTCCACAGGATGCGCTCCGAGAGCGGGTCCTCGACCAGCTGCTGGATGGCCCGGCGCAGCGGCCTCGCCCCGAGCTGGGGGTCGTAGCCCTTCTCGGCCAGGAAGGAGCGGGCGGCGGGAGTCAGCTCCAGGCCGATGCCCTGGTCGGCCAACTGCTTGACCGTGCGCGACATGAGCAGGTCGACGATTTCGGTCACCTCGGCGCGCGAGAGCTCGTGGAAGACGATGACCTCGTCGATGCGGTTGAGGAACTCGGGGCGGAAGTGCTGCTTCAGCGCCTCGTCGACCTTCGCCTTCATCCGCTCGTACGTCACGGCCTCCGACGTCTTGGCGAAGCCCATGGAGGACTTGCGCAGATCGGCCGTGCCGAGGTTCGACGTCATGATCAGCACCGTGTTCTTGAAGTCAACCGAGCGACCCTGAGCGTCGGTGAGCCGACCGTCCTCGAGGATCTGCAGCAGCGTGTTGAACACGTCGGGGTGCGCCTTCTCGACTTCGTCGAAGAGCACGACCGAGAACGGCTTGCGCCGCACGGCCTCGGTCAGCTGGCCGCCCTCCTCGTAGCCCACGTAGCCGGGGGGCGAACCGACGAGACGGCTCACGGTGTGCTTCTCCATGTACTCGGACATGTCGAGCTGGATGAGCGCGTCCTCGTCGTCGAAGAGGAACTCGGCCAGCGTCTTGGCCAGCTCCGTCTTGCCGACGCCGGTCGGGCCCAAGAAGATGAACGAGCCGCTCGGGCGCTTGGGGTCCTTCAGACCGGCGCGCGTGCGCCGGATGGCCCGTGAAAGCGCCTTGAGCGCCTCCTCCTGGCCGATCACCCGCTTGTGCAGTTCCTCCTCCATGCGCAAGAGCTTGGCGGTCTCCTCCTCGGTGAGCCGGTAGACGGGGATGCCCGTCCATGCGGCCAGGACCTCGGCGATGACCTCCTCGTCCACGACGTCGAAGAGGTCGACGCCCTCGGCGCGGAGCTCGGCGTCCTGGCTCTCCTTGAGGTCGAGACGCTCCTTCTCCTGCTCGGCCAGCTTCTTGGCCTGCTCGAAGGCGCCCTTCTCGATGGCGGCTTCCTTGTCGGCGCGTAGCCGGGTGATCTCGTCGTCCAGCTTCTTGGCTCCGGGCGGCGTGCTCATGCGGCGGATGCGCAGCCTGCTCCCCGCCTCGTCGATGAGGTCGATCGCCTTGTCCGGGAGGTAGCGGTCCGCCAGGTAGCGGTCCGCCAGGTTGGCGGCCGCGACCAGAGCCTGGTCGGTGATGCTCACCGCGTGATGCGACTCGTAGCGATCCCTCAGTCCCTTGAGGATGTCGATGGTGAGGGCAACGGTCGGCTGCTCCACCTTCACCGGCTGGAATCGCCGCTCGAGCGCGGCGTCCTTCTCGAGGTGCTTGCGGTACTCGTCGATGGTCGTCGCGCCCACCGTCTGCAGCTCGCCCCGCGCCAGCATCGGCTTGAGGATGGAGGCAGCGTCGATCGCGCCCTCGGCCGCGCCGGCGCCGACGAGCGTGTGGATCTCGTCGATGAACAGGACGATGTCACCGCGGGTGCGGATCTCCTTGAGCACCTTCTTCAGGCGTTCCTCGAAGTCGCCCCGGTAGCGGCTGCCGGCGACCAGCGCGCCCAGGTCGAGCGTGTAGAGCTGCTTGCCGGTCAGGGTCTCGGGCACCTCGTTGGCCACGATGCGCTGGGCCAGGCCCTCGACGATGGCGGTCTTACCGACGCCCGGCTCGCCGATGAGCACGGGGTTGTTCTTGGTCCGCCGCGACAGGACCTGCATCACGCGTTCGATCTCTTTGGCACGGCCGATGACCGGGTCGAGCTTGCCGTCGCGAGCCAGCTGGGTCAGGTTGCGCCCGAACTGGTCGAGGACAGGCGATCCCGACGGGTTGTCGCCCGAGCTGGCGCCCTGGCTGGCCCCGACCGACTCCTTGCCCTGGTTGCCGGACATGAGCTGGATCACCTGCTGGCGCACGCGGCCGAGGTCGGCGCCGAGGCTCACGAGGACGGTGGCGGCGACGCCCTCGCCCTCTCGCACCAGGCCGAGGAGCATGTGCTCCGTGCCGATGTAGCTGTGACCGAGCTGGAGCGCTTCACGCAGCGAGAGCTCGAGGACCTTCTTGGCCCGGGGGGTGAACGGGGGGAGCCGCTCGGCGCGGTGCCCGCCATGCCGATCGTCTCCTCGACCTTCTCGCGCACGGCCTCGAGGGAGATGCCGAGGGACTCCAGGGCCTTCGCCGCGACACCCTCACCCTCGTGGATGAGACCCAGGAGGATGTGCTCGGTCCCGATGAAGGAGTGGTTGAGCAGGCGCGCCTCTTCTTGCGCCAGCACCAACACCCTCCGTGCCCGGTCGGTGAAACGTTCGAACACCCTGACCGCCTCTCTCTGCTCCTGTTGCCTTGCTTCTGTTGCCTCTGGTGCAAGTGTACCCGTGGCCTCCCTGCCGATAGGCCGCAGGCACGCTCGGGGCAACCTCGCCACGATGGTGCGCTGCGCCCGTCGCCACCAGGCCCGTTTGTCCCCTTTCGGCGGCTGTGCCCTAACGTTTTGCACCGTGAACCCGACGGAGGCCCTCGGCCTTCCCCGAATGCAAGAGGGACTGCAGCGGCTCGAGCCCCTGCTCACCGCCTCAGTCGTGACCGGCGACAGCTTCCTGGACGAGGTCACCACGCACTTGATCGCGGCCGGCGGCAAGCGGCTCAGGCCGCTGTTGGCCTTGGCCACGGCCACGGCGGGCAGGCAAGACGCCACCGAGGACGATCTCATGGGCGGCGTGGCGGTAGAGCTGGTGCACCTGGCCTCGCTCTACCACGACGACGTGATCGACGAGGCGACGATCCGGCGCAACGTCGAGACCGTGAACAGCCGGTTCGGCAACCTGGTGGCCATCGTCGCCGGCGACTACCTGCTGGCGAGGTCGGCGGCGATCGCCGCCGACCTCGGCACCCCGATCGCCGCGCTGTTGGCGGACACCCTCGGCCGCCTCTGCCAGGGGCAGGTGACCGAGGTCCGGTCCTCGTACCAGGTCGATCGCAGCCACGAGGACTACCTCGCGACCATCAGCGGGAAGACGGCTGCCCTGACTGCTACCTCGTGCCGCATCGGGGCGTTGACCGGCGGGTTGTCGGGTCCCGAGGTCGAGGCCTGCACCGACTACGGGCGCAACTTCGGCATGGTGTTCCAGATACGGGACGACATCCTCGACATCACCGCGACCGACGGGCAGCTCCAGAAGCCGGCGGGGCAGGACCTGGCCGAAGGCGTCTACACGCTCCCGGCCCTGCTGGCACTGGCCGACCCCGACGCCGGTCCGGACCTACGCACGCTCCTCGGGGTCCCGTTGGCCCAACCCGAGCGTGACAAGGCTCGTTCCATCGTCATGGGCTGCGACGCCGTGGCCGAATCCGTGGCGGTGGCACGGACTTACGTCGAAAAGGCCGAGGCCGCCGCGGCGGGGATCAACCCCCCGGACCTTCGGGCCGGACTCTGCCGGCTGGCGGCCGAACTCCTCAGCGACCTCCCGTCGGACTGACGGCGCCCGCCGGCCGCCGCCTCACGCCGAGGCGGGAGCCGATGCCTTACGTGCCCGAAGTCGAGGCGTTCCCCGTGCTCGTGGAGTGACCCTGGCCCGCGCACTGAGCGACGGCCTGGTGGAGACGGGCCTCGATGCGCTTCTGCCGATTCTGCGCCCAGCGGACTTTCCTGCCGATGATGGCGGCCATCTTGGAGTGCCCGAGCTTCCTCATCCTGGCCTCGAGCGCGGCCGTCTTGTGGGCGCGCTTGGCCACCTTCTGCTCGCTGGAGTGGTAGCGCTGGACCATCTCGGCCATCTTCGAACACGGGGTGGTCGTCGGCGTGGTCGTGCTGCTCGCCGGCGCCGTGCTCGTCGCGGTGCTCGGCGCGGTGCTCGGGGTCGTGCCCGCTGCGCCGGCAGCGCCCGCGGTCCCGAGTGCGAGCGCCCCGACAACTGCAGCGCCGGCGATGATCCTGCGAATCATTGTGTCCTCCTGGGACCTTGATCTTCTCGTGCGTTCTGGCCTCGAGCGCCGTACTCGTCTCGTAGCGCTTTCCTGCCTGCATTCCGCTCAACGCGTCCAGACGGATGGTCCTGCCCGTCGCCACCCGACACCACCATTGTGGCGCGGGCGCGGCGCGGCCGCGCCGGCAGGTCTGCGGACGCCGGCGGTGGACCGGCCGGAGCGACCACCGCCGGAGTGACCGACGGCGGTCGCCTTTCTAAAGGTCGGGCCTCGCTCAGCCGCTGGTCGAGCTGCAGCGTGCGTCGATCTTCTGGAGCCGCTTCCCCACCTGCTTCTCCTGGGTCTGCACCGTCTTGACCCGCCGGCCGATGTCCTTGGCCAGCTTGGTGTAGCCGGCCGTCTTGGCCTGGGTCTCGATGTTCTGGGCCTGGGTGACCGCGCTGTTGAGGTCGCTGGCGAAGGCCTGGAGATCAGGCTTCACCTGCGAGAAGAAGCTGCAGGGCACCGCGGCCTTCTTCGGAGTCGACGGGGCCGACGGGGTCGAGGGGGCCGACGTGGACGACGGCGTCGATGGGGTGGTGGCGCCGACGATCCCGACCGTACCGAAGGCGAGCGCGCCTGCGATCGACGCCCCGGCAATGACCTTGCCAAACATACGAATCTCCTTGCGACTCTTCTGTGCTCCTCGCACTGACGCCCTCCGGCGACCCGACACACTATGGAAGGCGCGTATGAAGGACCTGTGAAGGGCGTGTCAGGAGGATCCACAGAAGATAAGAACCGGAGAAGAAATTTTCGCGTTCCTCCGGGCGACCGCCTTTCGAAGAACGTGCCGCCCGGCGCTCCGCACTCGGGTGCTCAGCCAGCGACGTTGCGCTCGTAGACGATGCGCAATCCGTGCAGGGTCAGCCAGGGCTCCAGGTGATCGATCGTGTCGGAGTACGGCGCGATCAGGGGGCTGAACCCGCCCGTGGCCACGACGGTGGCGGGCCCGAGCTCCTCCATGAAGCGACGGGCCAGCGCGTCGACGAGCCCGGCGAAGCCGTAGAGGGTCCCCGATTCGATCGACTCGACGGTGGAACGGCCGATCACGCTCCGCGGCTCGACCAGCTCGACCCGGCGCAGCGCCGCCGCCTGCTGGTACAGAGCCTCGAGGCTGATGGCGACGCCGGGCGTGATGGCTCCACCGAGGTACTCGCCCTTGGCGCTGACCGCCTCGACCGTGGTCGCCGTACCCATGTCCACGACGACGCACGGCCCGCCGTACAGGTCGTACGCCCCGACTGCGTCCGCGATGCGGTCGGCCCCGACCTCCCTGGGGTTGTCGTAGAGGATGGGCATCCCGCTCTTCGTGCCCGGGCCGAGCACGACGCAGGGGATGCTGGCGAACCAGCGCGAGGCCATCTGGCGCAGCTCGGCCGTCACGTGGGGCACCGACGAGCTCACGGCGATACCCGTGACGCTGGCCGCGATGTCGAGGCCCTCGAGGTCGAGCAGCTGTGTGAGCAGCACGGCATGTTCGTCCGGGGTGCGGACCTGAACGGTCGAGAGCCGCCAGTGGTGCGTCAGCCCGCGTGGCGCCGTGGGGTCGTGCTCGGTGCCGATCCCGACGCCGACACCCTCGTCGGACACCGGCTCGGCGCCGTCGAGCGCGTAGAGACCGATCACCGTCTCGGTGTTGCCGACGTCGATGGCCAGGAGCACGGTCAGGCGCCTCGGTCCTCGTCGGGGACGAGATCGAGCCCGAGGTCCAGCACCCCGGCCGAGTGGGTGAGGGCCCCGACGGAGATCCGGTCGGGGCCGGCGGCGGCATAGGCGCCGATGGTGGCGAGGGTCACCCCGCCGGAGACCTCCGTGAGGATGGGTCCCGGAGCGTCGAGGCGGGCCACCCCGATGGCCTCGACCACCTGACCCGGCTCCATGTTGTCGAAGAGAACCGCGTCGGCGCCGGCGCGGGCGGCCTCGGCCACCTGGTCCAGAGCGTCACACTCGATCTCGACCATCCGGCCGGGCCACAGCTGGCGCGCCCGGCGCACCGCCTCGGCGATACCGATCCCGGCCAGGTGGTTGTCCTTGACCAGGACGGCGTCGTAGAGGCCGGCGCGATGGCTCGTCCCCCCGCCGGCGCGCACGGCCGCCTTCTCGAGCGCTCGTAGGCCCGGAGTGGTCTTGCGCGTATCGAGCACCTGCACGGACGGGTTGCCCTCGCGGGCGGCGGCGACGAACTGCGCCGTGAGCGTGGCGATGCCCGAGAGGTGGCCGAGGAAGTTCAGGGCGGTGCGCTCCGCGGTGAGGACGGGGCGGAGCGCTCCCCACACCTCCACCACCGTGTCGCCCGGTTTGAGCTCGGTGCCGTCCTCCGCCTGCCAGACCAGCCGGAGGTCCGGCCCGACGCGGCGGAAGACCTCGCTGGCGCAGTCGCGGCCGGCCAGCACCCCGGGCTGGCGGGCGCGCAGGACGAAGTGCGCCGTGGCCGTCTCGGGCACGAGCGAGGCCGTGATGTCTCCTGCGTCGCCCAGGCCGGCGTCGCCCAGGTCCTCGGCCAGCGCTCGCTCGACCGCCTCGGCCACCGCCCGGCGGTACGACCCTGGTTCGTCGCCGCCCGGCGGCGAGCTCTGGTGCGCCACGCTCACAGGTGCGCGACGGTCACGGCGTCGCCTCGGGCTGTGGTGCCTCGGCGCCGGGTGCGCCGGGCGCGCCGTGCACGAGTCGGCGGCGCCACGACGGGTCGGTCTCGGGGTACTCGCGCCGCGCCTGGGCGCCGCGGGTCTCGGTGCGCCGATCGGCCGAGACCAGCAGGGCGTCGGCCAGCTGCAGCAAATTCGCCAGCTCGCCCTCGCCGGAGGTGGAGCGGGCGGGACCGGCCAACGCCGCCGCGATCTCCTCGGCCGCGGCCCGGGCACCGGCGAGGGAGGCCGCGCTGCGCACCACACCGGCACCGCGGGTCATGGCGCGCTGCAGCGCGTCGCGCAGCTTGGTCACGTCGGGCGCGCCGAAACGGTCACCGTCCTCGGCGACGAAGGGGCCCCGCGCCCGCAGTGGCGTGCAACCGATCCCGTCCGCCGGCGCGACACCGAGGACGGCGCGCAGCGCGCCGCTCGGCTCGGGCGCGGACGAGCCGGCCTCAATCCGCTCGGCCAGGCGAGCCCCGAACACCATGCCCTCGAGGAGCGAGTTCGACGCTAGCCGGTTGGCCCCGTGCACACCTGTGCAGGCGACCTCGCCCACGGCAAAGAGCCCGGGCAGCGCGGTGGCGCTCCACAGATCGGTGACGACCCCGCCCGAGAGGTGGTGCGCCGCCGGTGCGATCGGCAGCCAGTCGCGCTCGGGGTCGAGCCCGATGGAGGCGACGGAGGCGGCGATGGTCGGGAAGCGGGAGCCGAAGCGCTCGAGGGCCGTCGCATCGAGCCAGAGGTGGTCCACACCCTGCTCGGACATGCGGGCGGCCATGGCCCGGCTCACCACGTCGCGCGGGGCGAGCTCGTCGACGAAGCGCTCGCCTTCGGCGTCGCGCAGGAGGGCGCCGTGGCCGCGCAGCGCCTCGGAGAGCAGTGGGCGCGGCATCGCCGGGTGGTGCAGGGCGGTCGGGTGGAACTGCACGAACTCGACATCGCCGACGGGCACGCCGGCCCGCAGCGCCATGGCCACGCCGTCGCCGGTCGACTCGGGCGGGTTGGTGGTGACGCTGAAGAGCTGGCCCGCGCCGCCGGTGGCCAGCACGACGTGGTCGGCCCGTACCTCGACGGGCTCCCCGCCCCCCGGCGGGAGCGCGGTCACCCCGACGCAGCGCCCACCCTCGACGACCAGGTCGAGGGCGAACCACGCCTCGAGCACGGCGCTGGCCGAGCGCCAGGTGGCGGCGACGAGGGCCCGTTCCACCTCGGCCCCGGTGGCGGCGCCGCCGGCGTGCACCACCCGGGCGCGCGAGTGGCCCCCCTCGCGCGCCAGGGCGAGCAGCCCCGAGGACTCCCGGTCGAACTCGACCCCGAGCGCGATCAGCTCGTGCACCCTCCCCGGACCCTCGTCGACGAGGATGCGCACGGCCTCCTCGTCGCAGAGCCCGGCGCCGGCCCGCAACGTGTCGGCCAGGTGGAGATCGGTCGAATCCTCGTCACCACCGAGAACGGCCGCGACGCCGCCTTGGGCCCAGCGGGTGGCCGACTGCGACAGCGCGCCCTTGGTCAGCACGCCCAGCGACAGCGGGGGCGACGCGCCCGGACCGGCCAGGCGTACCGCCGCCGTGAGGCCGGCCACCCCGCTGCCCAGGACCAGGACGTCGAACGGTCCCGGCCCCCGGGCGTCCACGGTCATGCCGGTTCGGTCGACGTGAGCTCGGCGTCGAGGCGCGCCGACGCCTCGTCGATCACGCGGTTGGCCCGGTCGACGTGCACCACGCGCGGCGAGTAGGTGGCGAGCTCGGCCTGCTCGTAGTCGGCGTAGCTGATGACGATCACCTTGTCGCCCGGGGCCACCAGGCGCGCCGCCGCGCCGTTCAGGCACACCTGGCCGCGCTCGCCCTTTATGGCGTAGGTCTCGAAGCGGGCGCCGTTGTCGATGTCGAGGACGGCCACCTGCTCGTACGGGAGGATGTCGGCCAGCGCCATCAGTTCGGTGTCGAGACTGATGGAGCCGACGTAGTTGAGGTCGGCACCGGTGACCGTGGCCCGGTGGATCTTGGACTTCATCATGCGACGGCGCATCGGCTCAGGCGGTCCTTTCGAGTTGGCGGGTCTGCGGCAGCGTGCCGTAGGCGCGGTCGCTGACCGCGGGGCAGTTGTCGATGAGGCGGACGGGACCTACCCGGGCCGCCACGAGCAGGCGTACGCCGGAGGGGTCCGTGATGGTGTCGACCACACCGAGCCCGTCGGCGTCGACCGCGACGGCGTAGTCGAGCTCGACCAGCGGCTCGAGCGCCATCACGGCGGCCATGGCGCGTCCGACGTCGCGGCCCGAGCGCGACCCGGCGGCCACGGCGGCCTGCCCGGCGTCGAGGGCACGCCGGAGCGCGGGCGCGGCCGCCCGCTCGGCGCTCGAGAGGCGGACGTTGCGGCTCGAGAGGGCCAGCCCGTCGGGTTCTCGCACGGTGGCGCAGCCCACCACCTCGACGGGCAGGCACAGGTCGGCCGCCAGGCGGCGCACCACCGCCAGCTGCTGGAAGTCCTTGTCCCCGAAGTAGGCCCGGCCGGGTCCGGCGACGGCGAAGAGCTTGGCCACGACGGTCGCCACGCCGTCGAAGTGGCCCGGGCGCGAGGCGCCCTCCCAGCACTCGCTCACACCCCGCACGGACACGGTGGTGGCGGGCGGGGCCGGCCACGAGGGGTACATCTCGCCCACGCTCGGGACGAAGACGACGTCTGCTCCGGCCTCGGCGCACACCAGCAGGTCGCGCTCGAGGGTGCGCGGGTAGGCGGCGAGGTCGCCGGCGTCGCCGAACTGCAGCGGGTTCACGAAGATGCTCACGACCACGGTGTCGCACTCGGCGCGGGCCCGCGCCACCAGCGACACGTGGCCGTCGTGCAGCGCGCCCATCGTCGGGACCAGGCCGACCTGGCGGCCGGCGGCCCGGGCCCGGTCGAGCAGTGCGCGGCAGCCGGCCGCGGTCTCGGCGACGTGCACCGCCTACACCGCCACCGGCACGTCGCCGGCCAGCTTGGTGGCCAGCGCCGCTCCCGCCTGGTACCCCGGCCGCTCGTCGGCCGCCAGCGCATCGAGATGCCGGCTGAGCGTCGCCCAGTCGCCGCGCCGCGCCGGCCCGGTGAGGGCGGCGCCCGGCCCCAGGCGGTCCACGTCGTCGAGGGCGGCGCGGGTGAGCGGGAGGAAGGACTCGAGGCTCAGACCGACCGAGGCGGCGATGCGCTCGACCTGGCCCAGGAGAGCCACCACGTGGTTGGCGGCGACACAGGCCGCGGCGTGGTAGGCGGCGCGGTCGGCGTCGGCCACCTCGACGACACGGCCCCCGAGGCTGCGGGCCATGTCGCCCGCCTCGGGCGCGCCCGCCACGGCGAAGGTGACGCCCGAGACCAGGCGGGCCGCGCCGACCTCGGCGTTGGGCAACGGGACCAGGGGGTGCAGGGCGCCCCGGCGCGGATGCGGTGCCAGGGCGTCGAGCCCGAGGGAGCCCGAGAGGTGCACGACCGTGGTCGTGGGCACCGGCTCGACCAGCGCCGCCACCGCGGCGACGGCGTCGTCGGGTGTGGCCACGACCAGGACGTCGACACCGCGCCCGGCGTTCGAGATGTCGTCGTCACGACCCAGGAAGCCGGCGAACGACCAGCCCCGCGCCGAGAGGGCGGTGCCGAGGGACGTGCCGGCCCGACCGGGCCCGACGATGCGGATGGAGTGCATCTGACCTCCTTCGGCGTTCCGGCCCCTGGCGGGTGCCGTTCGCCTACAGACGATCCGAGAATGACACCCCAACATTACCCACGCGGGTGACCTCGCCACCAGCGCGCCCCAGACGCGACCGGGAGACCAGGTCGGGGGCGAGGTCGGCCAGGGGGGCCAGGACGAACCGCCGCTCCCACAGGCGCGGATGGGGCACGGTGAGGTCGGGCTCGTCCACCTCGCAGCCCTCGACGTAGAGGACGTCGGCATCGAGCGTCCGGGACCCCCAGCGCTCGGCGCGCACCCGCCCGGCGGCGTCCTCGAGCGCGTGGCACCGCTGCAGGAGGCGGCGTGGCGTGTCCGCGGTCGAGAGCTCGACGACGGCGTTCAGGTAGGAGCCCTGGCCGGCGGGGCCCCCGACCGGCTCGGTCTCGTAGACGGGGGAGACGGCGACGACGTCCCCGCCGGCCCGCAGCCCCTCGACGGCGGCCCGCAGTAGGGCGCGGCGGTCGCCGAGGTTCGAGCCGAGGCCGATGAACGCCCGGCGGCGCCGTCCCACGACCACGACGGCCGGCCTCAGCGGGCGCGGCGCACGCGCACCCCGGTCGAGCCGACGTCGAGGGCCAGCGGGGGCCGGACCTTGCGCACGGTGACCTCGATCGCGTCCAGCCGCGGATCGAGCACGAGCAGCGCGTCGGCGAGGCGCCCGGCCAGCGCCTCGAGCAGCTGGTAGGAGCGACCCGAGACGATGTCGGCGGCGGCCTGGGCCAGCGCGCCGTAGTCGACGGTGTCGGCCAGGTCGTCACTGTGCTGGGCCGCGTCCGTGTCGACCCAGGCCACGATGTCGAGCGAGAAGGTCTGGGCCCGCTCGCGCTCCTCGGGCAGGACCCCGTGCACGCCGGCGACCCGCAGGTCGAGGATCTCGATGCGGTCGTTCACCCGGCCTGGCCCCGAGCGGGCATGCCTCCCAGATCGGCCAGGAGCTCGCGCCCCGGCTCGCCCATGGCGTGCCCGACCACGTGCTCGACCAGAGCGACCGCCTGGGGTGGACTCGTGATCCGTCCGGACCACACCAGGTACCCGGCGACCACCCCCATCACCCGGTCGCCCAGCTCGTCCTGGTGCACGAGGATGCGCAGGCCGGCGGCCAGCGAGTCGTCGAGGTCCTGGAAGCACGCGGCCAGCACCGGGCGCGGATCGCCGAACCGCTCCAGCGGGTAATTCGCCCAGGCCAGGCCCTCCTCGTCGTACGCGGCCAGGTTGTGCGGCGACGGAAGGAGCGAGACGACCCGGCCGAAGCCCTGGACCCGGAGCCAGATGATCTCCTCCTGACGGCGCACGCGGCGGTGGTTGGGAGCGAAGCCCCCCGGCCGTTCGCTGACGGCCAGGTGGTCCCGGATGACCCAGGTGAAATTGCGCGGCGGGATGCCGGCCGCCCACTTTCCCTTCATGCGGCTGGACCATACAGCCGGACCACCTGGGCCGTGACCGCCACGTCGTGCACCCGCACCATTCCGGCACCCGAGACCATGGCGGCGGCGGCCGTGGCCAGCGAGCCCTCGGCCCGCTCGGCGATCGGGGCCGGCGGCGCGTCCCCGGGTGCGGCCAGAACCCCGAGGAACCGCTTCCGGCTGGTGCCGACGAGCACCCCGGCGCACCCGGCGTCGGCGGCGGCCTCCGCCAGCTCGGGCAGGTGGGCCAGGAGGGCGAGATTGTGTGCCGGCGTCTTGCCGAAGCCGATGCCGGGATCCACCCAGACCTCGGCCACCCCCGAGCGCAGCGCACCCTCGGCCCGCTCCAGCAGGAAGTGGCGCACCTCGGCGACGACGTCGAGGTAGATCGGGCCGTCCTGCATGGTGAGCGGCTCCCCCAGCATGTGCATGGCGACCCAGCCGGCGCCGCCGGCGAGCGCGACCTCCCAGAGCGAGGCCGAGATGTCGTTGACCAGCGTGGCCCCGGCGGCGAGCGCGGCCTCGGCCACCTCGGGTTTGACGGTGTCGACCGAGATCCGAACGCCACGCGCCCCTCCGGCGGCGGCCAGCGCCTCTATCACCGGCACGACGCGCTGGAGCTCGACCGCGACCGGGACGGGCTCGGCCCCCGGGCGCGAGCTTTCGCCGCCCACGTCGACCACGTCGGCGCCCTCGTCCATCATCTCGAGGCCGCGAGCCACGGCGCGTTCGAACGTGTCGTGGCACCCCCCGTCGGAGAAGGAGTCAGGCGTGACGTTCAAGACACCCATGACCAGCGGGCGGCGCGGGGCAGGGCGCGGGCCGGGGGAGGGCACGGGCCGCGCCGCCCTCAGTGACCCCGGATGAACTGCATGGCCTCGGCCCGGGTGGCCACGTCGGAGCGGAAGAGCCCGCGCACCGACGAGGTCACCGTCGTCGTGCCCGGCTTCTTGACGCCGCGCATGGACATGCACAGGTGCTCGGCCTCAATCACGACGAGCACGCCGCGCGGGGCGAGGACGCTGTCGAGCGCGTCGGCGATCTGCGTCGTCATGCGCTCCTGCACCTGCAGCCGCCGGGCGTAGCCGTCGACCAGGCGGGCCAGCTTGGACAGGCCGGTGATGCGGCCGTCCTCGGCCGGGATGTAGGCCACGTGGGCGCGGCCCAGGAAGGGAACGAGGTGGTGCTCGCACAGCGAGGCGAACGGGATGTCGCGCACCATGACCATCTCGTCGTGCTCCGCCGCGAACGTCACCTCCAGGTGGCGCGCCGGGTCGTCGTGCAGCCCGGAGAACAGCTCCTCGTACATGGCGGCCACCCGCGCCGGAGTGGCCACGAGACCGTCGCGCTCGGTGTCCTCCCCGATGGCCGAGAGCAGCTCGGCCACGGCGGCGCGCACGCGCTCGACGTCGACGCTCACGAACCGGTGCCCGAACCGCCGGACGACCCGGTGCCCGAACCGCCGGCCGACCTGGCCACGGCCCCGCCGACTGCGGGGATGTAGCGGTGGACTCCCGCCAGGTTGCGGTAGCGCTCGTCGACGTCGAGGCCGTACCCGACGACGAACTCGGCCGGGATGGTGAAGCCGACGTAGCGCAGGTCGAGGTCGACGCGCTGCTCGCCCTCCTTGACCAGCAGGGCACAGATCTCGACGCTCTTGGGCTGGCGGGCGTGCAGGTAGCGGCGCAGGTAGTTGAGGGTGAGGCCGCTGTCGATGATGTCCTCGACCACGAGGACGTGGCGGCCCACGAGCTCGGCGTCGAGGTCCTTGACGATGCGCACCACGCCCGAGGTCTTGGTCGCGCTGCCGTAGGAGGACACGGCCATGAAGTCGACGTCCACCGGCAGCGCGATCGCCCGGCAGAGGTCGCTCATGAAGAGCATCGCCCCCTTCAACACCGCCACCAGCAGGGGGGCCTCGTCGGCGTAGTCGGCGGTGATCCGGGCGCCGAGCTCGGCCACCCGCGCCGCCAGGCGGCCGGCGCCCACCAGCACTGGACCGACGTCGGGCGCCGCCCAGGGCGGCACGCCGTCCTCGTCGCCGGTCACCGGGGTGACACTACAAGAGCGGTCAGACTCGACTCGGAGCCGGCCACCGCGGCGGCGCACCCGGCGCCCCCCGGACAGCTCGGTCCCGACGGCGGCGCCCCGGGCCACGCCGAGCACCCGCTCCACCTCGGCCAGGGAGGGCGGATGGCCCTCCGGACCCGTTCCCGCCTCGCGCACGAGACGGCGGACGGCGCGGCGCGCCAAGGGCGGGCTCGCCGCCGCCACGGCCCGCCCGTCCGCCGGGTCGGGCAGCGTCTGGCGCGCCAGCGCCTCGACGAGCGCGGCCTCGTCGCGCACCACGTCGGCCTGACGCGCCAGCAACGGGACAGGGTCGCGGCCGGCCACCGCGGCGCAGAGCGGGAGCAGCTCGTGGCGCACCCGGTTGCGGGTGAAGGCGGGGTCGGCGTTGGACGCGTCGCAGACCGGGTTGAGCCCCAGCCCGGCGCACAAGGCGTGCGTCTCGAGGCGCCGCACGCCGAGCATCGGATGCCGGGGGCCGGGCTCCATCCCGGCCATCCCGTCGGGCCCGGACCCCCGCAGCAGGTTGAGCAGCACCGTCTCGGCCTGGTCGTCCATGGTGTGGCCCGTGGCGTAGTCCGGGGGAAGGGCCGCCGCCCGTGCCGCCCGCGCCCGGGCCTCGAGGTTGGGTCCGGGCGCCACCGGGGCGCGACGGGCCTCGAAGCGGGCCCCGAAGCGCGCCGCGGCCGCCGCGACCACGTCGGCCTCCTCGGCGGACCCGGGTCGCAGCGCGTGGTCGACGTGGACCGCCGTGACGTCGCACCCCGCCTCTACCGCCAGCACCAGCAGCGCCAGCGAGTCGGCGCCGCCCGAGACGGCGCAGGTCAGCGGGGTGCCGCGTGGTGGGAAGGTGCAGCGGCGGAGTAGGTCGGCGACAGCCGCAGCGCCTTTGCCCTCACCCACCGGCACCGGCCCGGGCCACCCAGCGGCCGGGGTCCCGGATCTCGTCCACGGTGGGCAGCCACTCGGGCGCCTCCCACACCTGGGCCAGCAGCGCCGGACCGCCGGCCTCCTCCACCGATTCCACGAAGCGCTCCCCCTCGGCGTACTGGCGCATCTTGGCCTCGAGCCCGAGCAGGCGCGACATCAGCCGGGCCAGACCGCGGGCGTTGGTCCGGCGCTCGTGCAGCACCCGCGAGAAGTGCTCGGCCCCGGGCACCTCGCCCGCACCGGCCCGGTTCATCACGACGTCGCCGTGCCCCTCGAGCAGGCTCATCATGCCCGAGATCCTCGAGAGGGCCAGCCGCTGCTCGGGCGTCGCCAGCAGGCCCACCACCCCGGCGTCCCCGCCCAGCGCGCGCCCCGACCGCACTTCTGAGGCCACCCGCCGCATGGTGTCGGCGAAGCCGGCGGGGTCGGCCGCCAGCGGGCCGAGCAGCTCGGAGACGAGGCCGACGAAGTGGTCGCGCAGCCAGGGCACCGCGGTGAACTGGAGCCGGTGCGTCACCTCGTGGAGGGCGAGCCACAGCCGGAACTGGCTGGGCGCGAAGTCGTAGCGGTCCTCGACGGCGACGATGTTCGGCCCGACGTAGGAGACCAGGTCCTGGTCCTCGGGCGACTCGTCGTTGATGAGGAGGTCGTACTGGCCGAGGACGCGGGTCGCCATGTAGGCGAGCAGGAGCCCCAACTGGGTCCCGGCCACGACGCGGCCCACCACGAGCGACGGCCCGGCCAGCTTGGAGCCCCGGGCCCGCTGCAGGTCCCCCAGCGCCGGGCCGACGAGACGCTCCATGGAGCGCACGTTGGCCGAGGCCCACGAGGCCCGGTCGGTCACCTTGGCCCGGGCGGACCCGCGAGCCGAGTGCCAGCCCGTGGCCTCGCTCACCAGCGTCTCGGCCCGGGCGGTGAGCTCGTCGAACTGACCCTGGAGGTGCGAGGAACGGTAGGACGCCGGCGCAGGCTTCAGGATCAGCGCGCCGGTCGCGACGCGCTGGGCCAGCCCCCAGTCGACCAGGCCCGGGAACGGTCCCCCGGCGGGATCAGGCGGTCCGGTCGGCGGCGGCGCGCCGGCGGGTCGGAGAGGTCAGTTCCTGGTGCCGTGCTGGCGGCCTTCCTCGTCGATGGCGTCGGCCACCCTCCTGATCAGGCTGTCGGGCACCCGGTCCCGGCACCGGCTGGCGATGACGCGGCGGAGCTCGGCCTCGAACTCGGCCGCACCGCTGCACGGCCCGCAGAAGTCGAGATGGATCCGGATCTCCTCGCGACGCTCCTCGGTCAGCTCGCCGTCGAGATAGTGGTACAGCTGGTGGACCGCCTCGTCGCAGTTGACCGACACGCCGAACAGCCCGAGGTCTACTTCCTCGCCGTGTGTCACGTCATCGCCCATCGCTACGACCCTCCGGGCACGCTGCCGACGAGGCCTCGCGCCTCTGCCACGTCGTGCAACGCCTTTTGGAGAGCCCTTCTTCCCCGATGGATGCGGCTCATCACGGTACCGATCGGTACATCGGTGATCTCGGCGATCTCCTTGTAGCTGAAGCCCTCGACGTCCGCCAGCAGGACGGCCATGCGAAAGGCGTCGGGCAGGGCCTCGAGCGCCGCCTTCACGTCGTCGTCGGTGAAGCGGTCGAGCGCCTCGTCCTCGGCCGAGCGCCCCTGCTCGCTCCCGCCCGATCCGGCCAGGCGTTTGTAGAGGTAGAGCTCCTCGACGTCCTCGACGTCGGTCGTGTCGGGGCGGCGCTGCGCCGCCCGGTAGGAGTTGATGTAGGTGTTGGTGAGGATGCGGTAGAGCCACGCCCGCAGGTTGGTCCCTTCCGTGAACGAGTCGAAGGCGCGGTAGGCCTTGAGGTAGGTCTCCTGCACCAGGTCCTCCGCGTCGGCGCGGTTGCGCGTCATCCGCAGCGCGGCCGAGTAGAGCCCGGGCATGAACTCCATGGCTTGGTCGGTGAACGTGGACCGGTCGGCCATGACCCCACCCTACCCACCCGGGGATCGGGTCTCCGCCCCGGGGATATGGTCTGCGCCGTGACCATCGCCCCCGAGGACCTGGGCATCGATCTGCTCGACGGCACGTTCTACGGGCGGGAACCGCACGACGCCTACGCCTGGATGCGGGCCAACGCCCCGGTGTACTACGACGAGCGCAACGACCTGTGGGCCGCCGCCAGCTACGCCACGGTGAAGCAGGTGTCGGTCGACACCGAATCGTTCTCGAACGCGCAGGGCATCAGACCCAAGTCGGCGCCGCTGCCGATGATGATCGAGTTCGACGCGCCCGAACACGTACTGCGCCGGCGCCTGGTGTCGGAGGGCTTCACCCCGAAGCGGGTCCGCGCCATGGAGGACCGGCTCCGCGTGGCCTGCGACGCCATCATCGACACGGTGTGCCGGCAGGGCCACTGCGACTTCGTGGCCGACATCGCGGCGCCGCTGCCGATCGCCGTGATCGGCGACATGCTCGGCTTCGCGCCCGAGAACCGGACCGAGCTGCTGCGGTGGTCCGACGACATGCTCAAGTCGCAGGGCTCGCCCGACCCCGGCGACATGGAGCGCGCCATGGAGGCCTTCGTCGGCTACACCGGGTACATCAACCCGGTGCTGGCCCAGCGGCGGGCCGACAAGAGCACCGACGACCTGGTCGGTGTGCTCTGCCAGGCCGAGATGGACGGCCACTCCCTCGACGACGGCTCGCTGGTGCACGAGACCCTGTTGATCCTCATCGGGGGCGACGAGACGACGCGCCACGTCATCAGCGGGGGCATGGACGAGCTGCTGGCCCACCCCGACCAGCTGGCGCGGCTCGCCGCCGACCCGGCCGGGCTCATGCCGGGCGCCGTCGAGGAGATGCTGCGCTGGGTGTCGCCGATCAAGAACATGGCGCGCACCGCCACGCGCGACGTCGAGCTGGGCGGCGAGACCATCGGCGCCGGGCAACAGATCATCCTGCTGTACCCGTCGGCCAACCGCGACGCAGAAGTGTTCGACCGGTCCGACGTGTTCGACATCGCCCGGACGCCCAACCCGCACATCGCGTTCGGCTTCGGCGCCCACTTCTGCCTGGGCAACCAGTTGGCCCGCTTGGAGCTCAAGGTCATGTTCGAGCAGCTGCTGGCCCGCCTGCCCGACATCAGGCTGGCCGTCGACCGCTCGGCTCTGCCGAGACGAGAGGCCAACTTCATCTCGGGGATCGAGCGGATGCCGGTCGAATTCACCCCGAGCGCTCCGCTCGGCGCCGGACCCGCCTGATGCCCGGCGGCGAGACGACCGGCATCGCCGGCCGCTCCGTCCTGGTCACCGGCGGCGGCAGCGGCATCGGCCTGGCTACGGCGGCGCGGCTCGCCGCCGAGGGCGCGCACGTCACCATCTGCGGGCGGACCGAACAGAAGCTGGCGGACGCGGTGACGCAGATCGCCGCGGCGGCGACGGGCGGGGCCACGGCG
This sequence comes from uncultured Acidimicrobiaceae bacterium, assembly GCA_963828505.1. Lineage (GTDB taxonomy): Bacteria > Actinomycetota > Acidimicrobiia > Acidimicrobiales > RAAP-2 > Bog-473. The sequence goes on along the minus strand of CAWHFM010000019.1, from coordinate 64,546 downwards.
CGCTTCGTGGTGGCCGACGTCACCGTCGAGGAGCAGGTGGCCGTCGCGGTCGAGGAGACAGCCGAGGAGACCGGCCGCATCGACGGGCTGTTCGCCTGCGCCGGCGGCTCGACGCACATCGGCTCGATCCTCACCGCGGACGTCGCTGCGGTCCGCGCCACCGTCGACCTCAATCTGATGGGCTCGGTCATCTGCATCAAGCAGGGCGCGGTCGCCATGGAGGCGCAGGGCGGCGGCGGATCCATCGTGCTCATGTCGTCGGGAGCGGGGCGCTTCCCGCATCCGCACCTGTGGGCCTACGGCGTCGCCAAGGCGGCGATCTGCTTCCTGGCCAAGACCGCGGCCGAGGAGCTCGGTCCGCTCGGCATCCGGGTCAACGCGGTCGCCCCGGGGATCGTCGACGACGAGCTCATGTCGTTCATCACCGCCGGGGGCCCGCTCCTCGACGACTACCTGACGCAGATGCCACTGGGACGGGTCGGGACGGTGGAAGACGTAGCTGCGGCCGTGCGCTACCTCATAGGCCCGGAGTCCTCCTTCGTCACGGGGGAGACCCTCGGCATCGACGGCGGCCACCACCTGCGCCGGGGCGCCGACTACTCGCTCCTGTCCGGCTCCTGACCCGCCGCGCTCGTCCGGCTCCTGAGCCGTCGCTCTTGTCGCGCTCGTCCGGCTCCTGACCCGGCAACCCTCGTCCGGCTCCTGACCCGGCGACCCGGCGACCCGACGCCGGTCCTCCGCTTCATCCCGGGGAAGAGGCTCTTGAAGTTCTTTTCCGAAATGATTACCGTTACCGTTATGAGGCCGAGACGGCGTGCTGCGATGACGATGAAGGTGACGGGGCTGGTGACGGCGGCGGCGCTGGTCGCCGCACCGGCGCTCGGCGCGCTCGGCCTCACGATGGCGGCGCCGGCGTCAGCCGCCTCCACCGGTGTGGTGGGAGTGGTGGCGGCGGAGAACTTCTGGGGGAACATCGCGGCACAGATCGGGGGGCGCCATGCGACCGTGACCTCGCTCATCACGAGCCCCACGGCGGATCCCCACCTCTTCCAGACCGACGCGGTCGATGCGGCCCTCCTGGCCCGGGCGCAGGTCGTCATCGAGAACGGCGCCAACTACGACCCCTGGATGCGATCGCTCCTCGGCGCCGACGGGGGACACCCGCGCCTGGTGGACGCCGCGTCCGTGCTCCACGTCACCGGATCCGACCCCAACCCCCACCTCTGGTACGACCTGCCGCGGGTGCCCACGGTCGCCTCCGCCATCGAGGGCGCGCTGGCCAAGGCCGCGCCGCACGACGCGCCCGTCTTCGCCCGGAACCTGGCCGCGTTCGACGCCTCGCTCGCCCCTCTCGACGCCACGCTGTCCACCATCAAGCGCGACTTCCACAACGTGCCGGTGGCGTACACCGAACGGGTCCCCGGCTACCTGCTCGCCGCGGCCTCGCTCGACGTGGTGACGCCACCGGGCTTCGCCCGGGCGGTCGAGGACGGGTTCGACCCCGACGCGGCCGACACGCTGGCCATGCGCCACCTCATCACCAGCCACGACATCGACGTGCTCCTCTACAACGTGCAGACGGTCACGCCGGTCACCACACAGGTGCGCGCGCTGGCACGCCAGCACGGCATCCAGATCGTGGGCGTGTCCGAGACCATGCCGGCCGGGGACCGCACGTTCCAGCAGTGGCAGGAGTCGCAGCTCCGCCACCTTCTCGCGGCGCTGCGGGAGGCCCGGAGCCCGTGAGCGAAGGGCACGAGCCCGTGAGCGAACCGATCGCGCCGCCCGCGGCGCCGACCTCGCCGCGCCCGACCGCGGCGCCGCCCTCGCCGCGCCCGCCCCCCGTCGAGCTGCGCGAGGCGACGGTCAGGCTCGGCGCGCGCACGCTGTGGTCAGGGCTCGACCTGACGGTCGCGTCGGGCGAGTTCGTGGCCGTGCTCGGTCCCAACGGGGCCGGGAAGACGACCCTGCTCAAGGTGCTGCTCGGCCTCACGCGCCTCTCGGCCGGCACCGTGCTGATCGACGGCGAGCCGCCCCGGCGGGGCAACCACCGGCTCGGGTACGTGCCCCAGCAGCGGGCCTTCGACCGCAACCTGCCCGTGCGCGGCCGGGACCTGGTGCGCTTCGGGGCCGACGGTCACGCCTGGGGTTGGACCGGTCGCGGGCGCGCCCGCGAAACGCGGCGACGGGTGGACGAGATGCTGGCCGCCGTCGACGCCACCGCCTACGCCCGCTCGCCGGTGGGCGCGACCTCGGGCGGTGAGCAGCAACGCCTCCGCATTGCCCAGGCGCTCGTGGGCGACCCCCACGTCCTGCTCTGCGACGAGCCGCTGCTGGCGCTCGACCTGGCCAGCCAGCGCGCCGTGACGCGTCTCATCGACGGGCGACGCCGCCAGGCCGGGACACCGGTGATCTTCGTCACCCACGACATCAACCCGGTCCTCTCCTACGTCGACCGCATCCTCTATCTGGTGCAGGGCCGCTGGGCGGTCGGCACCCCCGACGAGATCCTGACCAGCGAGCGCCTGAGCGACCTCTACGGGACGGAGGTGGACGTGGTCAAGGTGCGGGACCGCTATCTCGTCGTCAGCGCGGAGGACACGCTGGCCACCGAGCCCGGCGCGCACGCGCACCACCACCATGACGATGACCACGAGCACGCGCCCTGAGGCCGGGACAGCATGGGCATCGGCTACTTCCTGCAGTTCGGCTTCGCGCAGCACGCGCTCGAGGCGGCGTTCCTCGTCGCCGTCAGCTGCGGGCTGATCGGCCCGTTCGTCCTCGCTCGATCCATGGCCTTCGCCGTGCACGGCACGAGCGAGCTCGCCTTCACCGGCGCCGTGGCCGGCCTGCTCGTAGCGGACAACCCCGTCGTCGGGGCGCTGGTGGGCGCGGTGGTCGTCGCCACCCTCATCGGGGCCCTGGGCCAGGAGGTCTCCGAGCGCGACTCGACGATCGGCGTGATCCTCGCCGCCGGGTTGGGACTCGGGGTCTTCCTGCTCGGCGACTACCACGGCTACGCCAGCGAGGCCCTCAACATCCTCTTCGGGAACATCTTCGGCATCAGCTCGGGGCAGATCCTCCTGCTGGCCGTCATTGCGGCGGTCGTGACCATCGGCCTCGTCGCCGTCTGGCGCCCGCTCCTGTTCTCCTCCGTCGACCCCGACGTGGCCCGGGCCCGGGGCGTGCCGACGGGGCTGCTCGGTATCGCCTTCCTCTACGTGCTGGCCATCACGGTGACCGAGGCGGCACAGATCGTGGGCACGTTGCTCGTCCTCAGCCTGGTCATCACGCCGGCAGCGGCGGCGCAGCGGCTCAGCAAGAGCCCGGTACCCGTCACGCTGCTCTCCATTGCGCTGGCCGTCGTCGCGGCCGACGGCGGTCTCCTGATCAGCTTCCAGTTCCCCAGCGTCGAGCCGAGCGTGCCCATCGTCGCGTTGAGCTTCGCCTTCTACGTGGGGGCCCGCCTCGCCGGTCCCGCCCTGGCGTCGGCGCGGAGGAACCGGTCCGCCGCGCCGCACCTGGCAGAGTTGCCCCATGGCTGAGTCGTCCGTCCGCCCGGTCCGCCCGAGTCGCCGCACCCGGCAGGGCGACGCCGTCCTCAACGTCGTGCTCGGCTCGGACAACTTCCGCAGCGCCCAGGACATCCATGCGGAGCTGCGGGCCAACGGTGACGCCGTCGGTCTCACGACGGTGTACCGGCATCTCGCGCTCTTGACGGACGAGGGCCGGCTCGACGCGCTCCAGACGGCCGACGGCGAGCTCGTCTACCGCCGCTGTCACAGCGAGCAGCACCACCACCACGTGGTGTGCCGCCGGTGCGGGCGCGGGTCCGAGGTGGAGCTCCCGGACCTGGAGCGCTGGGCCGAGTCGACGGCGGCCGATCTCGGGTACAGCGACGTCACGCACACCGTCGAGATCTTCGGCGTGTGCGCTTCGTGCCGCGGCTGACCGGCGGCCCCCGTCCGGCCCCCGACGGTCAGGCCGCGAACTGTCAGCCCGCGAACCGTCAGGCCGCGAACCGTCAGGCCGCGAACCGTCAGCCCGCGAACCGTCAGCCCGCCAGCTTGAACAACCCGGAGTCGATGACCGTTTCGCCCCGCTGGGTCGCGGTCCGGAAGCGGTAGGCCCCCGCCGCCCGGTCGCCGATGTCCCACACCGAGACGGTGAGCGTGTCGCCGGGCATCGTCGGCTTGGAGAAGCGGGAGCGCATCATCCCGAAGCGTGCCGGGTCGGAGCCGCAGACCGAGTGGAGCAGGGCCCGGCCGGTGAAGCCGTAGGTGCAGAGCCCGTGGAGGATGGGTCGGTCGAATCCCGCCCGCTTGGCGAAGGTGGGGTCGGAGTGCAGCGGGTTCCGGTCGCCGCTGAGGCGGTAGAGGAGCGCCTGATCGGGGCGCGTGGAATAGGTCACGGTCTCGTCGGGCTCGCGTGTCGGCAGCGGCTCGGCGGCGAGATCGCTCTCCTCGTCGCCCTCCGGGTTGCGCGGACCGCCGAAGCCGCCCTCGCCGCGGATGAACAGCGCCGTGCGCAGGGTGAAGGCGGGAGCACCCGTGGCGGCGTGGCGCGCCTCGCTCTCGAGCACCACCAAACCGGCCGCACCCTTGTCGTACATACCGGCGACGGTGGTGGTGGCCGAGACGGTGCCTTCGGTCGGGATCGGGCCGTGCAGGTGGATCGACTGCTCGGCGTGCACGAGCATGGCCGGGTCGTACTCGCCGAGCGAGATGCCGGCGCGCCCGCCCTGCCCGACCACGGTGGCAAAGGTCGGGAGCACCCGCTGGGACACCCCCTGGGAGTTCTCCGTCGTCAGGTCCAGCTCGAACCCGACCGGGTCGAGTGAGCCCGCTCCGACCCCGAGGGCATAGAGGAGGGCGTCCTTGTGGTGCCAAGACCGCTCGACGGCTTCCGCTCGGCTACCGACCGCACCGGTATTCAGACCCATGATGACTTCCTCCTTCGCCGTCTCCACCTGCCCCACACAATCCGTGCCGGGTTATCTGACGGCATTGCATGTTACATTGAAACATGTAAGATTTGTCAAGTGAGCGACGGTATGACGATCGACCAGCTGGCCGCGGCCGCGGGAACGACCACCAGGCACGTGCGGTCGTTGCAGACGATCGGCCTCGTGCCCCGCCCCGAGCTGCGGGCGCGCACCGGGCAGTACGGAGCGTGCCACCTCGCCCGGCTTGTCGGCGTCCTGCGGCTTCAGGACGAGGGGTTCTCCCTGCGCTCCTTGTCGGCGCTCTTCGCCGCCCACGACCGGGGCGAATCGCTGGCTTCGGTCCTCGGAGCGGAACCGGCGCAGAACCGCACCGCGTATAGGGTCGACGCAGCAGCCGCCGATGGCGACTCGGCCGAGCTCTACGGCTTCGCCGCGCTCGAGCCGCGGGGCCGGGCGGAGAAGCCGCTGCTGTGGGTGGTCCCGACCACCATGTGGGACGACGGGATGTGGGACGACGGCCCGACGTCGGGAGTCGCCTAACGTCCTCGTTCGTGCCCGCGGGCCACGACGACGCCCGCCACGAGTCTCTGGTCTGGTGGCCCGGGGCCGAGGAGTTCGGGGCGTCGGTCGCGGTCACCACGCGCCACGGCGGCGTGTCGACGGGTCCGTACCGCTCGCTCAACCTGGGCCTGCACGTGGGCGACGACCAGGCGTCGGTCGTCGAGAACCGGCGTCGGGCGGCCGGCTGCTTCGGCGTCGATCTCGGCACCGTGGTCTTCGCCGAGCAGGTCCACGGTGCGACCACGGCCGTGGTCGGAACCCGAGACATGGGCCGAGGCACGACCTCGTTGGACGGGGCCGTCCCGGCCACCGATGCCCTCGTGACCGCAATACCGGGCGTGACGCTCTCCATCCTCGTCGCCGACTGCCTCCCGATCGCGCTCGTCGACCCGGCGGCACACGTTCTCGCCGCGGTCCATGCCGGCTGGCGCGGGACGGCGGCCGGGGCCGTGGACGAGGCGCTGCAGGTCATGGTCGGGCTCGGCGCGCGGCCCGAGCGCACCGTGGCCTTCCTCGGCCCGGCCGTCCACCCCGCCCGTTACCAGGTGGGCGACGAGGTGGCCGAAGCCCTCTGCCCCGACGGGCCCGACCCTGACGTCGCCCGGCCCGACGGGCCCGGTCACTGGCTGGTCGACCTGAACTCGGCCAACCGCCACCGGCTCGCCGCCGCCGGCCTCGACCCGGCGCGGATCGTGTCCGCCGGCGCGTCGACGGCCGACCCCGACTACTTCAGCGACCGCGCCGCCCGGCCGTGCGGACGGTTCGCCCTGCTGGCCCGGCTCGGGCCTCGACCGCCGTAGCATGTGGGGTGCCGCGACGGCGGCGCGACCACTCGCCGATGCCACCCCCCGACCACGGAGCCGACCGTTTCCGCTACGACGGCTTCGCCGTGGACCGGCGTTCGGGCACCGTCTCGTGCACCTATTCGACGGCGTCCCGTTCGTTCACCGAGCGCTTCACCTTCGGGCCTGACGGAGACTGGGACCACCCGGCAGCCTCCGGCGCGCTGCGCATCCTGTTCCTCCTCGCCGGCGTCTCGTATTACAAGACCACGGCTGCACCGGTGATCGACCTCGGAGACACCCCGACGACGGTGGCCGAGCGCGCCTTCCTCGCCGCGTACTACGCCGACGGACTGGCCGAGTTCGCGTACCGCAACGGCGTCGACCTGTCCGGCGTGCGCGTGGTCGGCCCCGACCAGAGCCCGATCCAGGCGCCGGCGTCGGCGCCTGGATCGCGAGCAGACGCCGCTGACCCCTTCCCGGGCGCGCCGCCCAGGCCGCTGGTGCCTTTCGGGGGCGGCATCGACTCCATCGTGACGGTCGACGCCATTGCCGCCGAGCACCGCGACACCTCGCTCTTCGTGCTCCATCCGCCGCACGACCGCTTCGCCGCCATTGAGGGCGCGGCGGCCGTCACCGGGCTGCCCGTCACGCGGGTCGAGCGTGAGATCGACCCCCAGGTCCGGCGCTCGGCCGAGCTCGGCTTCCTCAACGGACACGTACCGGTGACCGCCATCGTGACCGCGGCCGCGCTGGTGACGGCTGTGCTCGACGGACGCGACGCCGTGGTCCTCTCCAACGAATGGTCGGCATCGGTGCCGACCATGTTCACCGACGGCCGCGCCGTGAACCACCAGTGGTCAAAGTCGGAGGAATTCGAGGTCGCGTTCGCCACCCTGGTGCACGACGCGGTCGGGCCGCTTCCGTCGGTGTTCTCGTACCTGCGGGCTCGCACCGAGCTGTGGGTGGCGCAGCGCTTCGCCGCGCTGACGCGGTTCCATCCGACCTTCCGCAGCTGCAACCGCGCCTTCCACCAAGATCCGGCCCAACGCCTCGACCACTGGTGCGGGACCTGCGACAAGTGCTGCTTCATCGACCTGGTCCTGGCGCCGTTCGTGGACGCCACGGACCTCGGCGCCGTCTTCGCCGGGCGACAAGAGCCGCTCGAGAACCCGGAGAACGAGGAGCGCTTCGCCGTGCTCCTCGACGTGGGGACGGGCGATAGGCCCTTCGAGTGCGTCGGCGACGCCGACGAGTGCCGCGCCGCCCTGGTCCTGGCGTCCGAGCGTCCCGACCGGAGATCGTCGGCCTTGCTGCAGTCGCTGCGGGCCCGGGTCGGCGATGCCGCGCCCGACGTCGCCACGCTGCTCGCGCCGCGTGGCGGCCATCACATCCCGGAGCGCTATGCGCCCGCCGATCTCCTGGTCCGCGCTCGCTGACGCGTCCGTCGGCCTCTGGGGTCTGGGCGTCGAGGGGCGCGCCAATCTCCACCGGCTGCGCCGGATGGGGGGAGAACCCGTGCTGGTGGACGACGCGCCACCCGCACCCGAGCTCGACGGGCTCGAGGTGCTCGCGACCGACCAGGGCGGACTGGAGCGCCTGCTGCGCTGCGAGGTGGTGGTCAAGAGCCCGGGTGTCAGCCGCTACCGCCCCGAAGTGGCACGGCTGGACGAGGCCGGCGTGGCCGTGTGCGGCGGACTCGGCCTCTGGATGGTCGAGGCCGACCCGTCGCGCGTCGTCTGCATCACCGGCACCAAGGGGAAGAGCACGACCACGGCCCTGGCCGTCCACCTGCTGCGCGCCCTGGGCTACGAGGCCCGGGCCGGGGGCAACATCGGCCACCCGCCCTGGGACCCGTCGACCGACGGCGAACCCGATTACTGGGTGGTCGAGACCTCGAGCTTCCAGGTCCCCGACCTCGACCTCGGCCCGCGGCTGGTGGCCGTCACGTCGCTCTTCCCCGACCACCTCGACTGGCACGGATCGGTCGAGCGGTACTACGCCGACAAGCTCTCCCTGGCCACGAAGCCCGGTGTCGAGCTCGTACTGGTGAACGGGGCCGATGGGGAGCTGCGCCGGAACGCCGCCGCGTTAGGTCCGCGGGTGCGCTGGGTGGGAGAAGCCGAGGGCGAGCGCGAGCCGATCTGGGCGCACGCACCCGGGCTCCGCGGCCATCACAACGCCGCCAACGCGGCAGTGGCGAGGGCGGTACTCGAGGCACTTGGCGTCGAGGGCGCGTCTGACGAGGCGCGGCTGGCGGCCGCCGCCGCGGCATTCCCTGGCCTCCCGAGCCGTTGCCACACCATCGGGCGCGTCGACGGCGTCGAGTTCGTCGACGACAGCCTGTCGACGAACGTGCTCCCGACTCGGGCCGCCCTCGAGGCTTTCGCCGGTCGCCCGGTCGCGCTCCTCGTGGGGGGACACGACCGCGGCATCGACTACGCGCCGCTGGGCCGTGTCTTGTCGGAGCGGCCCGACCCGACGCTCGTCGTGACCATGCCCGACAACGGACCGCGCATCGGCGCGGCCGTCCGCACGGCGGCGGGCACCGCCAGAGGGGTCCTCGAGGTGGTGGACGCGACCGACCTGGCCCAAGCCGTCACCACCGCGTTCGCGTGGGCCCCGGCGGGCGGCGTTGTGCTGCTCTCGCCGGCGGCGCCGAGCTTCGGCCGCTTCGCCGATTACCGCCAGCGGGCCACCGCGTTCGCGGCGGCGGCCGCCCGCTGTGGCGTACTGGCCTGACGACCCTCAGGCGTAGGCCGGAGCCATCTCCTCGCGCTCGCTGAGGAACAGCCACCACGAGTCGGCGGACACGGTGGCGGCGGCCTGGAACGACACGGGGTCGGCGACGAGCTCGCGCAGCGCCTCCACGGACCACCCCGCGTGCTCGACCTCCTGGGTGGCGTGGACGTCCCAGAACCGGGTCCCGTCGGCGTCGACGCCGTAGTGCCGGCGGAGACCGTCGGCCTTCGTCGCGGCGATATCGGCTGCCTGCACCTCGTAGGCGGCGACCATGGCCAGGGCCGCCACGGGGTCCATGGCGACGGCGGTGCGGACGAGGGCCAGCAACGCGGCGGTCGAAGGATCCGGCTCAACGTCGAGCTCGGCCCCCACACCTTGGGCGAACGATTCGAAGAGCTCCGTGTGCGCGGCCGGATTACCTCTCTCGTCGGCGAGGTTCGCCTCGACGAGGCGCCGCGCTTCGCCTTCGGGCAGCTGGCGGGCGATCGCCTCGAGCGTCAGGGGTAGCTCCCGCTCGATATGGCGGTACTGCTCGGCGTACGCCGCCAGCTCGCCGGGGGTGAGTTCCCCGGCTTCCCAGCGGCGGTAGAAAGGATGGGTCAGCAGATGACGCCCGACAATCGCCTCTGTCAGAACCTCGTGGATCCGGTCAGTGGGCATGGCGCGCACCTTATCGGGTGCCCCGGCGGCGGGCCTAGTGGGCGCCGCGACCAGCGGCCACAATCTGAGCCGTGCTCAGCCTCCTGTGCTTCGTCGCGGGAGGGCTGGTCGGTTGGGGGACTTCGGTGTCGGGTCCGCGGGTCCAGCGGGCGTGGCCGGTGGTGCTGCGCACACAGATCCTCCTCACCTCGGCGACGCTCTCCCTGGCCGCCGCCTGGCGTCTGACGTCGGCCCGCGAGCTGCTCGGTCCGATCGCTCTCGCGGCCGGTCTGTGGGTGCTCCTGGGTGCGACCGTGGCGACCCGGCGGGCGCAGAGCGGCGGGGATGCCGCGCTGGAGAGCTGGGCGGTGAGTCCCAACAGCGGGTTCTGGGTGGTCCCGGCGGCAGCCGCCTTCGCCGGGTCCGCCGGCACCATGATCGCCGTCCTGGCCGTCGTGATCACTTCGCTGTGGGGCGCGGTGTGTGTGCACCTCATGCGGCGTGACGCGCCCGTCCGCCAGCGTCGCGCCACGTCGTGGATCGACCAGTCACCCGTGCTCGCGTCCGGGGTGGGGCTGCTGCTCCACGTCTGGGGTCCGGCGCCCTCGTGGACCGCCGATGTGCTGACCTTGGCCGGGCCACTCCTCGCCTTCTCGGGCGCGGCGCTCTTCGCCGGCTCGGTCGTCCATCCCCACAACCTCTCGGTCCGGCACGGCGGGCACGCCCTGCGGCGCTGGGGCTGGCTGACGGTGGTGCGGGTCGGCTACTACCTCGTCTTGGCCGCGCTGGCGACGTCGAGCCCGCTGGCCGTGGTGGCCGTCCTGAACGCGTTGAGCGCACCGAGCTTCCAACCGGTCCAGCTGGCCGTGCTCTACGGGTACCGCTCGGAGCTCGTGGTGGCGGCGGTGCGCTGGGGATGGGTGCTCACGCCTTTCGGCCTCGTGCTGGCGGCGCTGATCCGCTGAAGGGACGGTCGCGGGCGGGATCCCGGGACCGGGGGCCCGGGATCCGCAGGTCGGGAGGCCTCCACCCGCCGGCGGAGCGACGCCCCGGCGCGGCCGGCGCGGGTCGAAGCGCTCGGCGAACGCGGCCGCGAAGTCGTTCAGCTGGCGGCCGTGGACCGGCGCGATCGCAGGTTGCGGTTCTTGATCCTGTTCCCGCACCCCGCCATGTCGCACCACGCCCCGCGTCGAGCGTGCGAGCGGTCGAAGAAAGCCCAGCGGCACTCGGTGTTGCGACACGCCTTGAGCCGGACCCAGCTTCCGTCGCGCTGCGCGTCGCGGATGACGAGGAGCAGCGTCGACATGGGACGCAGTCCTGCGCCGGCCACGGGGTCGAGGCTGACGAGACCGTCCTCGGCCAGGCACGGGCGGAAGCTCGAGGCGCGGGCGAGTACGTGCAGCGACAGCAACTCCGCCTCGGTGGGCGGCGCGCCGCCCGCGTTGTGCACGAGCAGCGATCGGATGCTCTCCCTGATGTCGCGAACGAGCGCCAGTCCGGGTTGGTCGAACGCAAGGTCCGGCAGGATCCCGGCGTCGCTCAACCAGGCGTGCGCCGTCCCGGCGTCCGCCAACAAATCCGTTCCGGCGTCCGCTTCGTACGTGTTGACGAAGGACTGCACCAGGAGGAGCGGCATCGGTGCCGGCTTGGTCTCGATGGCTGGGACCCACGCGGGCACGGACATCTGAGGCAACGACATGTCGACATTCTATCTTCAAATGACCGGACAAAGGGGTTGACTGGTCATGGTCATGACCGGCATAATAGGTTTGATGGTCATGAAATGCGACGTCGGGGCGAAGGAGGTCGGAGAGAGATGATGGTCCTGGTCGAACACGAGGACGATCTCGGTCTCCAGCAGGTGCGCTTCAGGGACCGGATCGTGGAACGCCTGCGCACCGACGCGCTCGACCGCGAGCTCGCGGCCGGCGAATCACCCGAGGCGAGCATCAGCCTTGCCCTGCACGCCGCCCGGCTCTACCGGCCGGAGCACCGGTCCCGCCTGGCGCGCGCCATACGCGAGCTGGCCGGAATCACCGCCCGGCCCACACGACTCAGGGCTCTCGTCTACCGCGCCGCGGTCGGAAAGGCCGCGGGCGAGCTCGAGGCCGTGGCGTCACGTCTCGCCTCACCCGGGCCCGTCGACGTCCGCGGCGTGGCCAAGGTCAGGAGCCTGCTCGCCGACGGCACCGGACCGCTGTACCGCCCGTCGGGATCGCATGCGCTGCGAGACGAGCTCCTCTCCGTCCTGCGCGCACTCGACCCACCCGCCTGAATGTCGTGACGGGCGGACGCCCGGTGCGGGCGTCCGACGTCAGTCGCCGACCACCTCGTCGCGCGCCGCCAGGATGGCGCGGAGGCGGTCCTCGACTTCTTGCGTGTGGTGGTCGTCGGTGAAGACGTAAGGACGTCGGCGGCGCATTGCGTCCACCACGTTGGCCGCCACCACGGAGGCCGCCACGGTTCCGACGGGATTCATGCCGGTGCGAATCATCCCGGGCATGACGACGCTGACACCCACGGGCGCTCCCAGGGCCTCGAGCTCGGCCCGCAGGACGTCGGTCAGCCCGAGCACGCCGTGTTTGGCGACGGTGTAGGGGCCGAGGCCATCACGCGGCAGGACGGCGGCCATGGACGCGGTGTTGACGACATGTCCCTCCTCCCGTGTGGCCAGGATCAGCGGGACGAACGACCGGACGCCGTGAATCACGCCCCACAGGTTGGTGTCGAGGACGCGGTGCCACTCGTCGAGGCCCAGCTCCCACGAGATGCCTCCGTTGACGATTCCGGCGTTGTTCACGGCGACGTGGAGCGCGCCGTAGCGCTCCGTCGCGACACGACCGACCTCGTCGACGCTGACCGGGTCGCGAACGTCGCACCGAACCGGAACGACGGCGTCGCCGATCCGACCCGCGTGTTGCGTCACCACGGCCTCGTCGACGTCCGCCATGACGACCCTCATGCCCTCGGCGACGAACGCCTCGGCGATGGCGAGACCGATGCCGCTGCCGGCGCCCGTGACCACGGCGACCCGACCCTCGAGCTGATCCATGGACGGAGTCTGGCACCGAACATCTTTGCGAAATCGTCGACATCCGCCGATCGTCCCGGCGCCGAACACCGGACGACCCGTAACCACGGGCGGGGCTGCGGCCCACGGAGGGCCCACGGACCAGGGGGTTCAAGACATGGGAGTGCTCAACCGGCGGCAGTTCATCAACCGGGGCACGATTGCGGTCGCCGCGGCCGGGGTGGCGGCGGCAGTCCCCGGGCTGTCCGGCCTCTTCGAAGCGGACGCGCCCGACCTCGCTCCTGCGGCAGAGGTGGGAACCGAGGACGCCGTGCCGTCGATGAGCGATCCGGTCGTCGCCCGCGTGACCGATGCCGGATCCGGCGAGGTCCAGCTGTTCTTCGGCAAGAGCTCGCTGACCGTGAACGACCCGCAGCTCGCCGCACGCCTGGTGCGCGCCGCCCGCTGACCCGTAGCAAGTCCGTCCGAAACCAACGTCCCATCCACACCGATTGAGCGAGGTAAACCATGTCGTCCCACCGAGAGGCACCCGAGATCTCCAAGGATCCGGTCGCCGACAGCACCGATGTCTACGCCTTCGTCAGCCCCGACGACCCGAGCACGGTGACCCTGATCGCGAACTACATCCCACTGGAGCCACCCGACGCGGGACCGAACTTCTACGAGTTCGGTGATGGCGTGCTCTACACGATCAACATCGACAACGACGGGGACGGGGTGGCGAACATCGTCTACCAGTTCACCTTCACCACCCACCTGCGTGATCCCGGCTACTTCCTCTACAACGTCGGTCCGATCACTTCGTTGTCCAGCCCGAATTGGAACCGTGTCCAGCGCTACAACCTCCAAGTGGTCGACGTCGACCGGGGCCGGGTCACCGAGTTGGGCACACATCTCCCGTGCCCGCCCTGCAACGTCGGTCCGCTTTCGACGCCGAACTACTCGGACCTGGCGTCGGCCGCGATCCGTTCAGTCGGAAACGGCATCAAGGTCTTCGCGGGCCAACGCGCCGAAGGCTTCTACGTCGACCTGGGCTCGGTGTTCGACCTGGGCAACTTGCGACCGTTCCAAGGTGACCACGCCGGGTGGTCCGGGACCGGTCTCCCGGCCATGGCGGCGGGGGTCAACGCGACCGAAGGGGTCAACGTCCACACGCTGGCGTTGCAGGTCCCGATGAACCAGCTCACGAAGGACGGGAATGCGCCGGCGGCGTCGACCGGGACGATCGGAGTGTGGACGACGGCCAGCCGCCAGCAAGTGCGCATCTACGAGGGCGGCCAGAACGCCGGCACGATTCAGAGCTCGGGACCCTACATGCAGGTGTCGCGCCTCGGGAACCCCCTGTTCAACGAGGTCCTCATCCCGATGGCGACCAAGGACTTCTGGAACTCGCAGTACCCGTCGAAAGACTCCCAGTTCGCCGGTTACGTCTCGACCCCGCAGCTGTCCACGCTCCTCCCGTCGCTCTTCCCCGGGGTGTTCCCCAACCTGGCTGCGTTCAACCAGACCAGCACGCCCCGCTCGGACCTCCTGGCCATTCTGTTGACCGGGATCCCGAGTGGCGTCGTGCCGACCTTCCCGGGCAACTACACCGGAAGCACACAGGCGGACATGTTGCGGCTGAACATGACCATCCCGCCGTCGGCGCCCTCGAACATCAGCAACCTCGGCGTCGTCGGCGGCGACAACGCGGGATTCCCGAACGGTCGACGGGTGTTCGACGACGTGGTCACGGTCGAACTGCGCGCCCTGGCCGGTCTGACCATCCCCCTCGTCGACCCGTCGTACACCCCGGACGGTGCTGCGGGGGAGATCAGCATGGGCCTGACGTCGGGGCCGACCGACCTGACTGCGATGGGGACCGAGTTCTACCTCGACACCTTCCCCTACCTCGGCCTGCCCCACTCCGGGTACTTCGCGGGCACCGGCCAGTCGGCGTCGTGAGCACCCACCACCACGGCTCCGAACAGCTCGGTCGCGGCGAAGGCGCGCCGCGACCGAGCGCAGCCGGAGCGGTCGTGCTCGACATCGGACCCGGCGCCGGCGTGGCGATCGTCCGCACCCGCGTCGCCATGAGCGGGGTGGAGATGGAGATCAGGCGGGTGGGTGACGACTGGAACGGCCAGCACGTGTACGTCCGCCGTCGTGACGGCGGCGACTCACCTCAATTCGCGGCTGTCTTCGGCTCGCTCGAGGACGGGTCCTACGAGTTCCGCGTCCGGGACAGCCCTTCTCCCGCGGCGCACGCCACCCTGACCATCCGCGACGGATCGGTCGCGGTCGCCGACTGGGCCTGACGATTCGGGCAAACCGCGGCACACTGCGGGCGGGAGCGTCCAACCCCGCCGCTGACACAGTCGTTACTCTTTCCCGATACCCGCCTGATGCTGAACCGGCGGCGGGCCGCGGGAGGGAGATCAGATGGCCGGCGAGGGCGCGATCGACCAGGTGCCGTCGCGGCAGAACAGCGATCGATCGACACCATCCGCCAGCAAGCCCGAGGTCGATGAGGTCGCCCAGCCTCCTCGAGCGCTCGATCAGCCGAACCGTGATGCCGGCGTAGCCGACAACAACCCGACCTCGGATGGTCGGATGAACTACGGCATCAGCCTTTCCGGGGGAGGAATCCGCGCCGCCGCGTTCGCCATGGGCGTGTTGCAACGGATGGAGAAGGACGAGATGCTCCGCGGCGACAAGGGAGCGAAGTACCTTTCGTGTGTCTCCGGCGGTTCGTACATGGGAACGGCGCTGACGACGATCTCCCGCGGCTGCTTTCCTGAGGAACCCGACGACGGCGCTGAGGCCGTGCCACCCAGTTCTACGATGCCGGCCTATGCGCCGCTGAGCCCCGAGGTCACGTTTCTCCGTGACAACACCAAGTATCTGACCCACGGCTGGGGCGGGCTCCCGGTCGCCCTCTGGCGGCTGCTGCTCGGTATCGCGTGGAACTTCCTGCTGCTCATCATGGGGGTCCTGTTCGTCGCCATCCCGATCGGCTGGGTGTACGGCGCGCTCGTGCCGTCCCTCCGTGCCTTGCCGCCGTCCGGCTCGGTCGCGCACACCGACCTCGACTTTCCCCCGTTCGTCTTCATCATCGCCGGGGGCCTGGCGGTCATCGGCGTGATCCTCGGGCTGGTGTGGGTGGGAGGACTCTGGACGAAGGCCCGTGAGCGCGAGATCCTGGCGGCACTCTCCCTCGGTGCGCTCGGCCTGGCCGTGGGATGGCTGATCGTGGTGGTGGTCGCGCCCATCACGCTCGAGTGGATCCGGCAGAGCTTCGAGGCCACGGCCCAGCACTCGGTGAACGGACGCGGCTCTGCCACAACCGCGACGGCAGCAGCGAGCGGCACCACGCTCGCGTTGTCCTTCCTGACGGCGCTGTTCGGGGCGCGGGCGCTCCGGACCGCCGATTCGTGGTGGAACCAGATCCCCGAGGCCCAGCGAGCCAAACTCACCAGCCGAGTCCGGCACCAGCTCTCGCGCTCTCGCCAGCCGATCCTGAACCTACTCGCGCTCGTATCCGGGCCGGCAGCCATCCTGGCCGTCCTGGTGTTCGGCATGCAGATCGGAGCGCTCTACCCTCCGGGTCTCGGTGGTGGGTCCGACGCCTGGGTACCGCCCTTGTGCTACGGCGTCGGAGTCGTCGTCCTGGTCGTACTCTGGCTCTTCGCCGACATCACCGCCTGGTCCCTTCACCCCTTCTACCGCGAGCGACTCAGCAACGCGTTCATCCTGAAGAGGTTCCAGGCGCCGAGGGACAAATGGTCGCCGACGGCGGTCGACGACGGTCCCGAGCATGTCGACTCGAGACCCCGCTCGTACGACTGGCCGCTGAAGATCTCCGAGGCGCAACCCGTCGACATGCCCGAACTCGTCGTGTGCGCCGCGGCAAACGTGTCGCGCTACGGAGCGGCTCCCACCGGCGCCAGCGTGACCAGCTTCGTCTTCTCGGAGTCCGAGATCGGAGGACCGATCGTCGGTCACTGTTCGGCCCAGGACTACGAGGAGATCCTGAGCTCGGACACGATGTGGGAGCGGACGATCACCGCACCGGGGGCGATGGCCATGTCCGGCGCCGCCGTGTCGCCCGAGATGGGCCGGATGACCCGCCGGCCCCTGCGGTTCCTCCTGACCATGGCGAACATCCGGCTCGGAGTCTGGGTCCCCAACCCCAACCGGCTCCGGGAGTTCGCGAGCCGAGCGCACACCTGGCGCCATCTCCGGTTGCGCCCGCGGGTCGGCTACCTGCTGCGGGAGATGTTCGGCTTCGACCGCCCACAGAGCAACTTCTTGTACGTGACCGACGGCGGCCACTACGAGAACCTCGGGCTGGTCGAGCTGGTGCGCCGGCAATGCAAGTGGATCTGGTGCGTCGACGCATCCGGCGACAAGCAGGACACCTTCTCGACGATCGCCGGTGCCGTACGGCTCGCCCGTGACGAGCTCGGCGTGGAGATTGAGATCGACCCGACCACGATGGCCCCGGACCCCACAGTCACGGCCGACCGGGCCAGGCGGGGTTTGAAACCCGTGGTCCAGAGCCCATTCTGCCGGGGCTCAATCGTCTATGCCGACGGAAGCTTGGGAACGCTGGTCGTGATCAAGGCCGGCGTACCGGCCGACGCGCCGCTCGGGATCGCCGAGTTCTACAAGGACAATCCAGCCTTTCCGTGTGACTCGACGATCCATCAGCTGTACACGGCGGATCGCTTCGATGCCTATCGCGAGCTCGGGTACCTCTGCGCGGACGAGGCGCTGGTGAAGCTGATCGACGAATTCGACAAATTCCGGACCGAGTTCCGGTCGAAGCAAGGCTCCTGAGGCGACCGCGAGACGTGCCGCCTGCCGCCGAACCCCGCCCGATTCGATCCGAGCGTCACGTCCGGCGTGGCATCACCAAGTTCGCGATGCAGCAGGACTCGGCAACGATTCCCTAGCTCCGGCGCGGCCCCGCGTGCTCGGTCGCCTCGACGTGAGTCCAGCGTCCGTCGTGGGCAGAAGACTCCATGATCGCTTCGAGAACCGCCATCTGGGCCACGCCGTCGTGGAAGGTCGCCGGGCGCGGCCCGCTGACCCCCCTGCCCGCGATCATGTCGCCGAACGCCTCGGCGAGCCGGACGTAGGGTCCGTACTCGACCCCGAACGTGATCATCTGCTCGTAGGTGGTGCGAACCGCACCGTCGGGGAGGGCGGGCGCCTTCGATCGGCCTACACCTTCGGGGACGGGCGCCCGGGCGACCCCGTCCGGCCCGGCCACCATGACCGTCGAGCCCACGCCTTCGATCCATGCGGCGCCCATCGAGCCCGTGACGCGGGTCTCGACCAGCACGCCCCAGTCGGCCGCGGTCGACTGCATGACTCCGACCGTGCCGTCGCGCATGCGGAAGTGGACCACGAAGCCGTCGTCCGACGTCATGGACGAGCGCTGGGCCACCTGGACGAGGTGGGCGCTCACGCCCTCGAATTCGCCCAACGTGACCCGGATCTGGTCGATCAGCTGCGACCCGTGCGCCCACATCCAACCGCCGCGTGAGGCGGCCTCGGCCCACCATTGCGGCACGACCGCGGCCGGATCGGCGAGCACAGGTACGTTCATGATCCACGTCGCCATGCGAGGTCGGCCGATGTCGCCGCTCCCGACGACACGAGCCAGTCCCGCTTGGCCCGGGTCCCAGCGGAACTCCGTGCCGAGCACGTGGACCACCCCGGCGGCCTCCGCGGCGGCGAGGACGTGGCGTGCCTCCCCCAGGGTGGCGGTGAACGGCTTCTCGCAGAGGACGTGACGGCCGGCGGCGACCGCCTCGAGCGTCAGCTCGGCGTGGGTACGCGGCGGTGTCGCGATGGTCACGGCCGCGACCCCGGGGACCGACAACGCGTCACGCAACGACAGCAGCGCGCGCGGGACATCGAAGAGACGCGCTCGTTCGGCTGTCTTCTCGGGGTCGCGGCCGACGAGTGCCAGGACGTCGAAGCCGGCGGCGCGTAGGGCGCGGACGTGGGTGTAGCAGCCGAATCCCGTTCCGACGACCGCGACTCCCGTCACCCCGCAACACCTCCGGGCTGACCCAGCCGCTCGACGGCAGCCAGCAGGCGACGGGTGGCCTCGGCTGCCTTCCCGGCTGCTTCCCTCGCTCCGAGTCCATGGAGGTCGTCGGAGAACACTTCCACGCCGATCGGCGCGTCGGCCCCGATCCGTCGGAGTGCATCGACGTAGCCGATGAGGTCGAACGCACCGTCACCAGGGAGCAGGCGATCGTGCAACGTCGCCTCAATGAGATTCTCCTCGGGCTCCGCCGGACCGTCGTCGATCTGGACGGCCAGCACGCGCCCGCCCGGGACGTCGAACAGATCGGCCGGGTCTGTTCCCGAGCGAGCGCAGTGCCATGTGTCGATGTTGAGGCCGCCGTTGGCGCGATCGGCCAGCGACACCACCTGGAGCGCCGTGTCCAGATCGGGGATCCTCGACCACGCCAGCCACTCCAAGTGGACGAGCAGGCCGAACTCCGCGGCCCGGTCGCACAACGTGGCGAATGACGCAGCAGCGTCGTCGATACCCCATTGACCGCCCACGACGTCCACCGCGTTGACCGATCTCGCCCCCAGGACCTCACCGATGCGGAACAGCTCGGACTCTCCGAAACGGAAGACGTCCACCGGGTCGAGCTCGGGCGGGATGGAGAACGTCTCCGCCCCGGGAGTCCACCACCACGCGGGGTCGAGTTCCGCCACCACCAGGCCATGGTCGTCGAGAAGTGCCAGAAGGTCCGAGTCGCTGTGGCCCTCCCGGCGAGCGTCGTCGTAGTCGCGCCCCCACAACGACACGGCGGCGTACCCGGCGGCCGCGGCCGCCTCGACCCGCTCACGGAACGGAGTATGGCGAGCGAGCGTCCCCGAGCACAGCACGAGGTCGCCGGAGCCGAGAGTTGCCAACTCAGTACCGGGCCACCGGATCGACCAAACCGGCCAACGGTTCACCGGCTCGGAACCGCCGCAGGTTCTCGACGAAGATCCCTATGGTCTTCGGCATGGTGTCCGGCGAGCTCCAGCTGATGTGCGGGCTCAACCGCACGCCCGGGTGGGAATAGAGCCAGTGACCTTCGGGGAGAGGCTCCGGGTCGACGGTATCGAGGCTCGCCCGCGCCACTCGGCCGTCGTCGAGCGCGACGCGCAGCGCCTCCTGGTCCACCAGCGTTCCCCGGGCGACGTTGACCAGGTGCGCCCCAGGCTTCATAGCCGCGAAGGCCGCGGCATCCATGAGTTTGTGTGTACGGGCGGTGGCGGGAGCGGCGACGACCACGTGGTCGGCGCGCCCCAGCATGTCGTGGAAACCCCTCACGACCTCGATGCCCGGCAGCGGCGGACCGGCGTCAGTGCGACGGAAGGCCACGACGTGCGCGTCGAAGGCCTGGGCGCGGCGCGCCACCTCCGTCCCGATGGCGCCCATCCCAACCAGTCCGATCGTCTTTCCGGCCAGGGTCCCGAGCGCGGCGATGTTCCAGCGCTCCGGCGGCGCGTCGACCCAGGACTCCGGAAGCGACTTCTCGAAGGCGAGCATGACGGCGAGCACCCATTCCGCGATGGCGGCGGAGGCCGCTCCGCGCGAGCAGGTGAGTGGCCTGCCGCCCAGCGCGTCGAAAGGGAAGCCGTCCACGCCGGCACCGAGCACGTGGGCCCAGACGATGGAGGGGACGAGCAGGTCCCGGACGGTGTCGGGGTCGCCGAGCAGCATGACGAACACCTGTGCATCCGGCGGGACGACCGTGCCCCGGTCGCACACCACCACGCGCTCTCCGGCGGGGACCAGCGATCGCAGCCCATCCGCCAACGCCTCGCTGAACGGTCCTGCGTTCACCACGATGGCGCCTTGGTCCGAACCGGTCATCGTTCGCTACTCGCCGCTTCACCCAGCACGTCCTTGAGATCGCCGGGCCGATGCATCGTTCCGAGGTTGTCGGCCAGGTGGTCCGGCGCCTCCGTGGTCTCGACGAACCATCCCGTTGGGCACATGGTGAGGATCTCCAGGAAGGAGAAGCCCGCACCCGACAGCTGAGTCTCGAGCGCCCGGCGCAGCGCCCGGTGGGGGCGCGCCACCTCCCCAGCCGAGTTCACGGCACACCGTGCCAGGTAGGCGGCGCCGTCCAGACGCGCCACCAGGTCGGCGAGGAGGATCGGGCGGCCGTGAGCGGCCGGATCCCGGCCCTCTAGCCTCGTCTTGGTGCGCTGCCCGATGACCGTCGTGGCGGTCATGTGCCCTCCGGTCTCGCCGAAGACGCCGTTATCGAGCATCACACACGTGATGTTCTCGCCGCTTGCTGCAGCGTGGCGTACCTCCTGGAGACCCTCGCTCACCATGTCGCGGTCGCCTTGGACCGTGACCACCCACCGTGTCGGGCCCGGACCGCTTGGCCCCATGAACTCGGTCACTGGAAGCGCTCCACCACGTCGAGGATACGCCGGCGGACGGCCGCGACGTCGAGGTCCGGCGCGATGCCGAAGCCGGCGGCGGCGAGCTCAACCCTCCGATGAATTCCACCGGCGCGGCGTCGAGCACGGCCAGGCGCACGTCGTCGATCATCTGACCCGAGTTGTTCTCGAAGACGGCGACCGCCTTGGCCCGCCCTGCCACTGACGAGATCGTGTCCGAGGGAAACGGAACACCTCGGCGCCTGCGGCCACCGGCGTACGGGCCAGGGAGAGCATTCATGCCATCAATCCCAGGCTCGGCCAAGGCGGGCAGCCACGCCCCAGGTTCTCATTGGTCTACCGAGTCGATGTGCTGCTCCGATGGCGGTGCGAGCCAGCGATGATCGCCGGCACAAGGGTCGGGCGTTACGGCTAGAGCTTCACTTGCTCTTTTCTCGTGTACCCGGACCGAGCAGATGCCGTTCGGAGGGCAGGGATTCGGGAAGCTTGATATTCACGCACGCCCCTTCTGGAAATCCATGCATTGTTTGCGGCGTGCACGCAAGCAACCGACAGGAATCTGCATTGTCAATGTATGCGCGTTCCCGTTTCTGACAACTGGTTGAAGAAGCCTTGAGGCGAGGCTGTGAATTGCAATGAGATGAGGAGAAGGTGTCGCTCGGTCGCTCGCCTGCGTCCTCGGCCACTCCGTCGAATCCTGACACTGTCACCTACCTCATCTACAGCGAGGGACGGGCAGCAGCAAGAAACTTCATCGAATACGTCGCAAACCAACTGGCGCACCGGCGACCGGGACCGTACTGCGGGTGGTCGGGTTGCACGGGGACCAACGCCGTAGTAGAAAAACATTACCGGCGTGCTTAGGCGTTTGTTGCATCATGCACGCAATCCAAAGGTGGGAGAGCATTATGCGCTACGGACCGAAAAGCGTGAGACTTTCCAAGTCCGATTCAAGGCGGTTCGTCGTATTTAAGCCAATGGCTCTCGGAGCCGCGATAACGCTGGTTTTGGGACTGCTGATCTTGCCCGTCGCAACAATTGGTTTGCCTGTGCTCAGTACCACTGCATTGGCCAACGGTGTTCCTCTCCAGACGCGGGATGTCCTGGCCTCCGTGAAAGACTTCTGTCCCAGCGGTCCTTGGCCTGCGCAAGTTACAGGCGTGCCGAACGTCAAGCCCGGCATGAAACAAGGCTTCTACATTGGTGTAAAAGCTGACGGCGCGTTCTCCTTAAGGGTTACGCGCCCCAAAACGAACCCGCGTGTTTTCTACCATTTCTCGGGTACGGTTACTACGGACGGTTCGTTCGTTGATGTCGAACCAATCACGCTCGAGAAGGGCGACGTGTACGCCGTCTCGCCGGACGGGCACACCCTTACTTTCGACTTCAACAACGGTGGAGATATCGACGGGCTGAGCTTCCTACCGATGTGCGGCAGCACAATTACCTTCGACCTGAGCATCAAAAATGCTTCGGCCGCCACTTCCAGAATAAATCTCGGGGTGCCCAGCACGAATCCGAGTAGTAATCCATTCACCTTTACCCGGCCCACTCAGATCTGTGGGAGCCAGCAGATCCAGTCGACAGGTCCGGTCACCGCGACGTTTGCTGACACTGCGCCTGCTGGTACCGACTGCAAGACCTACGACGGATTCAGTTCCACCACCGGCGCCGACGGCCAGGACCAGACGTTGTCGTTCAACGGCTCCCCGGGGTCGGGCGACATTCCGTTGACGATCACGATCCCTTGGGCACCCGAAACCGAGTGCCAACCGGCACCGCCGACGCCGGAAGACCCGTTGCCACAGTGCGCTCCTACTCAGGTGTCTCTCGACGGTGTGACCTTCACCGATCAGACTTACTGTGCGTCGGCATCGCCCGGCATTCTGTGTACCCAGAGCAAGTCGTACAACTACGTCGTTGTAGACGGAGTTACCGAGACGCAGATCACCGAAATCTGGTTGGGCGACGTCGACTGCTGCTACTGGGAGAGATAAGGAGCTGGCCACGTATCGGCAAGCATCGGCAAGGTGACGATCCCCAGCTCATCCATCAGCCGGCGGATCTCCGCGTGCCGACTAGCGTCACCGAGGCGCTCGGCGAAGATCAGGACCACGAGCGCCTCATAGTTCGCGCCAAGAGCCTCAGCGCGGTCGAGAAAACCATCGAGGTTGGCGAAGCGCGTCGTCGAGTCGGCCGAGGAGGCAGCGAGGGTCAGCTCGACGCGCTCGACGAGCGGTCCGAGCGGGTTGTGTCCCACGTGGCGCTCGAGTTCATGTGCCAGGGCGAGTGCGTCTTCGGCCTCGGGAAACCGACGGCCGAAGACCAGAACCTCGGCCAGGCGAGCGTAGGCTTCCAGCGATTCCATGTGCGATCCGATCTCGTTGAAACTGGCGAGCGCCGAACGCTCCAGAGCAATCCCTCCCTCGAGGTCACCGTGGAACGCGGTGGCGCGGCCCAGACACATCTCGGTCCAGGCGGTCGCAGCGCGATAGCCGAAGGACTCCAAGGTGCGGCGGGCGGGACCGAGCAATGCGAGGGCCTCTTCGAGCCGGCCCTGGTTCACCCTGAGGTCCCCGGCGTTGACATGTGCCAGCGCAGTGCCTGCCAGGTTCCCGACCGCCGTGGATGCCTCGGCCGCCCTGGCCCAGAAGTCGGCGGCTTCGTTCCATCGTAAGCCGAAGAACGCTGTGTTGCCGAGGTTGGTCAGAGCGCGAGCGACTTGCACGCCATCACCGAGCTCCTCGTAGAGCTCGAGCGCCCGGCCCATGTGGATCGCATCAGCTTGTCTGCCCGTCCGCACGAGCAGCGTGTTCTGCAAATCGAGCGCGCGGGCGAGGGCGCGCTTGTCACCCGCTCGCTTCGCCTCCCGCACGGCCTGGTTGGCGCACTCGAGTCCTTCGGCCAGACGACCCTGTAGATCGCGGACCGAGGCTTCCTCAGCGATCAGCAGAGCACGCAAACCCGCAGCATCCGGCTCACCGAGGGCGAGCTCGGTCCCCGCGGCTCGCAGCTGTCGGATGGCGGAGGAGGGCCGTCCGAGGAACTCGCTCCGCAGATGCGCCCTGCGACAGGCCATCTGCGCTCGGCGCGGCAGATCGGACTGCCACGCTCGCATCGCCTCGCGATACGCGTCGTCCGCCCTGTCGTACTCACCTAGCAATTCGAGCGATCGTCCGAGATCGCTGAAGACCGTGGCCAACTCATCGGCGTCGACGTCGCCGAGCCGGCGAGCCGATGAGACAGCGCGCTCGAGATGAACAGCCTCCTCACCGGGGGCGTGTGCCGCTTCGGCAACCCGCGCCGCTATCCTGGCGTACCGCCAGGTGCGCTCCCAATCTTGGGCGGCAAGGAAATGGAGTGACAGCATGGGGGCGGTCTCGTCATCATCGGCCATATCGCGTTCGATGGTTTCGCCCACCGTTCGGTGCAGCGCCAGACGCTGACGGAAGGGCAGGCTCTGATAGCAAGCTTCCTGCAGCAAAGCGTGGCGGAAGCGGATCCGCTGCCCGTCATGGTCGGTCATCAGCTGAGCCCGAAGATCATCCAGCGGGTCGGCGCCTGCATCGACCGATTCGGCGGCGAGGAGTTGCAGGAGCAGCGACCGCTCGAACGATCGACCGAGAACCGAGGCCAGGCGCAGGACTCGGCGGGGGATCGCCGGCAACGCGTCGATCTCACGCATGGCGACCGCATCGAGGGTGTCAGGCAGGGTATCGACCTCAGCGGCCCGAACGATCCGCAGCAGTTCCTCCAGAAAGAGCGGACTGCCTCCGGCTCGGGAGACGACGCCATCGGACTCGTGCGGGCGCAGAGGCGCAGCCTCGGTGACGACTTCGACGAGCTCCCGTGCCACATCGTCGGACAAGGGCGCCATCGACATTCGGATCTGCGGGCTGGACGGCGTGAAGCCGGCGTCGGTGTGTGAGCGACGGATGACGCAAAGGAGCCAATGGTGGCTAGTCGCCGCGCCCGCCAGGCGTGAAGAGATCTCCGACGTGGTGTCGTCGAACCAGTGTGCGTCCTCGGCGACAATAAGAAGCGACCCCGGGCATGCCGCCTCGAGCACTCCGACCACCATGTCGGCGATCCGTTGGCGGGCGAATTCAGCGGCGATGGACTCAGTCTGCGGGGTGGAGCGCACGTCGGCCTCGACGATCGGAGCGAGCAGCGGCGCGAATGGCAGAAGGTGATCGTCCAGCTGGGCGATCGATTCCAGCAATTGCCGGCCGGCCTGCTCACGGTCCTTGGCATCGACGCCGAGGAGCGACCGCATCGCGTCTCGAAGCGGCTCGTAGGGGACGGCTGTCCGATGTGACTCCCCCTGTAACCAGAGGACATGGTTCGGCTTCGCCGAGGCAGCGAACTCGGAGACGAGACGCGTTTTGCCGGCGCCGCGCTCGGCCTCGACAAGAACGGTGCTCCCCCGCCCCAAGCTGGCGGACCTGAGAGCATCATTCAGAGCCGAGAGCTCCTTGTCCCGGCCGCGGAACGGGAGCGTCCCATATGAATAGGACCTTGAGCCGGTCGGTGCGCCCACCCGGTAGGCCTGGACCGGCTCGGACTTTCCCTTGGCCGAGAAGGGCTCCAGGGTGTCAGTGACGAATTGCGTCCGCGCCTGGTCGAGCACCGTCGCGGTCGCGTAGATCTCGCCGGGAGGAGCGGCAGCCATGAGGCGGGCGGCGAGGTTGACAGCGTCTCCCATGATGGCGAACGTGCGCCGGTGTGTCGTCCCGATGTCTCCGGCGAATACGTGGCCCCGGTTGACGCCCACCTTGATGGGAAGGGGCTGGGGGTCATCCATCAGCATCCGCACGGCCCGCAGCAGTCGCCCCTCGTCGTCTTCCTGGGTCGTGGGGACGCCTGTGGTCAGGGTGATCTTCCCCCCGTTGGCGTACAAGTCGGTGGACAAGAAGGTCACGGACTCGAGGTCCACGGCGCGTTGGACGGATCGCACGACGCTGTCCAACGCCGCTGCGGCCGCACCCGGACCTTCGGCTGCAATCAGGTCGTCCACCCCTTGGAAGGTCACGAATCCAATCGAGGCCAACCGATGCTCGGACTCACTGCGGGCCTGGGCCAGCCTGAGGCGGAGCGCCCGAGGGATGAACGCTTCGACGGCGGCCAGCGGGACGGGGCGACCGGGCGTCGGCTCCGACACGCTCTCGACAACCTTTCGCCACCGCAGCAGACGGCCGTCGCCCTTCGCCTCCCCGACTGCACTCCCTGGGAGGCGGGAGGCGGTGTCCAGGCTGATCACGATCTCGCCCGCATCAGCCGTCTGCTCCATCCGGGTCGTGGTCGTCGCCGCGGGCCCCGTGATCAGCAACTCCTGGTGTGAATCGCCGACGCGGAAAAGGTGAAAGGTCCCGCTGTGGATACCGACGGACATGCGCAGGTTGAGACGTCCGACGGACGTGGGCAGCGTCCTCGCCTCCCGGAGCGCCGCGCGCATGGCGACCGCGGCCTCAGCGGCCATCCGGGCGTGGTTGTCACCGCCGAACGCCAGGAGGAGCGCGTCACCGCCGAACTTGAGCAGTGCACCTCCCTTTCCGTAGGCGATCTCGAGCATCCGGGAGAAGACGTGGTTCAGAACTACTGTCAACTCCTCTGCACCTATACGACCGCGCCGTTCCAGTCGCTCCGACAGCGCCGTAAACCCCGAGATGTCGACGAAACAGCACGTCGCGGGCACCTCGCGCCACATCTCACCCGGTGCGTCGAGATCCCACTCGGCCCCCATGCGGGGCACGTAGGGCCCCATCGACAGTTGCGGCGGAGCGTTCGCCATTGCAATCAGCCTCGCACAATCCGCAGGACAGTCGACCTAGCAGGACAGTGCACCCGATGCATCGACATATGTGGCGGTCGTCGGATCGGTTCACCCAGGTCGTGGTGACCGACCTCGGCGCCATCACCCGTCGATCAAGGACCGATCGGACGTCGAGCGTTCGGGGGTGTCCTTCTCGGTCCCCAAAGTGCCGAAGAGATGAACGCCCAGAGGAAGTAGTTGCACGTGAAGGCCCTGCGGTCCGAGGGCTGGGGTTCCGCGGTAATCAACGCCCGTATTAGAGCGTTCTGGCGGGCTCGGTTCAAGTTTGTCGCATTATCGAAGCTTTCAATGGCGGAGGGCCCATCGTGCGTCACGATCCGAGAACTGTACGACGTTCCAAGTGCGATTCAAGACGAGAGAGCCTGTTCAAGCCGATCGCTCTCGTAGTGGCGATCACGCTGCGGCCCGGTTAGGTACGAAATGGAAGACCGGCGTGATATGTGTCAACTGGATCCGTTCGCGCCGGCTTCAACAGGCAGAGGGTAGCGGCCGCTGCCAGCGCGACGATCGAGGTGCACTCAATCAAGAAGGCCTCTTTAGCAAAGGGTGCCAACCAGGTGTCCCGGAAACCGAAGATGCCAACCTCCACCGAAAGCAGAAACCCCGTAATTGTCGTCATGGTAAGACCGACACCAAGCACGGCGACCCACACGCGCCGCACCGCCACGACAGCGAAGGCGATGGCTACGCCTACGAACGACTGGACAAGGAACAACGGTCCGATGGTCGGGATGTGACGGTATCCCACGCTTTGCCAGAGATGGAAGTGGATGTAAGCCGACCACACCAGCAAGAGTCCGCCCACCACGAAAAGGGCGGTGGCCACCCACCGCGACGAGTCCGTGAGACGTCGGGGCCCGAAGAGCAACGGGGCGAGGTTCATGACAGTTCTTCGATGCCAGAGGCTCCCGCGGATGGAAGGTGTACGCCAGTGGTCTGCGGCGCTGGTCCTCACGACCGAACGGCTCCCGCCGGCGAATTGTGCACCGTCTATCTGCCCAACAGTTTCCCAATCCCGATCGAGATGAAATAGAAGGCAATCAGCGGCAAGGCCAGGGCCAGCATAGAAAACGGATCCGAGCTCGGGGTGGCGATGGCGGCCACCAGGGTGATTCCGATCACGGCGCAGCGCCACCATCCCAAGAGCTTGGCTGGTGTGACGACTCGAGCGAGCTCGAGGGAGACCAACACGACTGGAAACTGGAACGTCAGCCCGAAGAGAGTCATCATCAAGATGATCAAGCCCAAGTACGGAATGGGGTCGTAGATGGCCTGAAGGTTGGGGCCACCGACGGCCTTGAGGAATCCCAGAGCATGGGGCAGCGTCACATACGCGGTGAGCGCTCCCAAGATGAACAGCGTGAAGGCGGCGGACACGAAGGGTACGGCGTACCTGCGTTCACGAGCCTTGAGGCCAGGCGTGACGAACCTCCAAATCTGCAAGAGTACGACCGGTGAGGCGAGCACCAAGCCTCCGAACGTCGCTATCTTCACCCGCAAGGACAACCCGTCGAGCGGGGAGGTGACGAAGAGGTTGCAGCTCCCGTTCGCTCCGAACACCTGAGTCGCCCGGCTCACCCCATGAGGCCGCGGGTTAGCTGCGACGCTGCACAGTGGTTGCATCAAGACGTGCAGGATCGGTTCGTAGGCGAACGCGGCGAGAATCGCCATAGCGATGAAGGTGCTCCCAGAGACGATCAGGCGGTAGCGAAGCTCACCTATGTGTTGCCCCACGGTCATGGACTCGGGAGAGGGCTTGTTTGGGCGAGTGAGTGCAGTGAAGGCGGACATCGCGACTCAGTTCAAGGCGGCGTCGCCCACGGCGAGCGCCTGCGCCTCGATCCATATCCTTTCCGCGTCGCTGGCGGATGCGCCGACGGGTCGGGGGCTGTCCTGGGAAGCTGCCGGACCCGCTGGAGAGATCGTGGTCCAGTGCTCTTGGTCGGCGCGAGCGATCGGTGGGACGTCGCCCATTGCGCCGAGACTGTCTGCCGGTCCGTCATCGACTCGTGTCGTCGAAGCAAGGCGATCGAGCAACGCGGACGGCGACCGCGCGTAGCTGGCGAGTTCAGTCGTCGAGGGTAGGTCAGGTAAGGAGTTGCGGACCTCGGATTCCATACGCTGACGGAAGTCGGAAAAAGACCGCCAAGCGCCACCGACCTGCCGTGCGAAGTGCGGGAGCCTCTCAGGACCCAAGACGATGATCGCCACCACCGCGATGACGAAGAGTTTGGACGGGTCCAGGTTAAACATGGGACTTCGCGGTCCACCGGTAACGTCCAGTGCGGGGATTCGCTCGCATCAGGGTCTATTCGGATCAAGGTGGTTGGCCGGATGGTCTTGTCTGGCAAGAGTCCGGCAATCAGGTTGAGTTTGTCGGCCTACCGGCCTCACCGGCTGCTCCTCTTGAAGACTCTTGAGGCAGACCCGGCATCCATAGGCAGGGTTCGATCCGAATACCTTTCGCTCGAAAACAGGAGGACCTGGCGTGACGCACATTGCGGCGCACCCAGGAATCAACCGGCGAAAAGGAGATTCAAATGCTTGGTGAGATTTTCGGATTTGATGGCATGATCGTGTTGGTCGTTCTCGTCGCGCTCCTCTTCGGAGGGGCGGCCATTCCAAAGTTGGCGCGGAGCCTCGGATCAGCCAAGAACGAGTTCGAGAAGGGACTCGACGCAAGCAAGAATGGCTCGAGGTCGTCCAATGTCGATGCTCCGGCCGCATCGCCTCCCACACCAGCGCTGACGTCACCGAACGCGTCCACGAACGCGAACGCGAGCTAGTTCTTTCGAGAGTGGTCTGGTTACGGCACCAGCCGAGGAACCCACCTATATATGTGCAAGCCTTCACCTCGGGAAATTGATCACGAGCACGTAGCACCTGCTGATCGAAGAGGGGCTCCTGGTGGGTCATGTCTGACGCGACCACAAAGGCCTCGTCGTAGTGCGTTCGCTGAAGGTGACGAGTTGCGCGTGACCGCACTCTCCCAGGCTCTGCATAACTGGTATTCGGAGTGGCCAGGCTCGATGGTGCCGACGCCGAGGCAACGGACGAGCGAGTCGATCGCCGCGTCGATGGACTCTGTAGGAAGTGGGACTCTCACGCGCTCGGCACCGCAGTGTGCCTGTTGTCTCGCGTCGTCATCGGCCTGATCGAAACGGTTCTGACATCCGAGTCCCGAGCGGAACCGAACACACCACGTATAGACCAAGGAGGTCACGATGACCGCAGATCCGAGAGATCTGAGCGAGCTTCTCGAAGAGTCCCAGGACCTGCAGGCAGACGCCCTGCGTCCCACCCACGACGCCATCGACGAGCTCGTCGAACTCAACCACTCGACCCAAGACGATGACCGACCCGCGAACGTCGCTTTTCACGAGGAGCACCAGCGTTCACTGCGCTCGAGCCTCGGAGCGACCACCATCCTCGGCGCCGCCGGCGGTGTGGCCCTGGCCGGTGTGATGGCATCGGCCGGTGCCGCGGCCAGCTCGAGCGATGTGCAGCTTGTCCAGACGGCGGCGTCGATCGAGAACCTGGCTGTCGCCACCTACAAGACGGCGCTCACCCTTCCCTACATCGGCGGATCGGCCGCTGACCCGGTGATCACCAAGTTCGCCCAGGTGACAATGGGCCAGCACGCCCAGCACGCCGACGCCTTCAACGCGGCGGCCAAGCACCTGGGCGGCAAGACACAGAACAAGCCCGACCCTGCCTTCGTGCCCGTGGTCAACAAGGCGGTCGCGAGCATCAGCTCTGCCACGGCGGCCCAAGGTGCCCTCGGCGTCGTAGGTCTCGCCCTCGAGCTCGAGAACATCGCGGCCGAGACCTACGTCAAAGACACCAGCTTGGCCCGGTCGACTTCGAACAAGGCGTTGTTCGCCTCCATCATGGGGATCGAGGCTCAGCACGTGAGCGTGCTGCTGGCCGTCCAGGCGCTGCTCAGGGCGGGCGCACCGCAGCTCATCTCGCTCTCCCCAGGCACCGCGGCGGCGCTGCCCGCCGCTGCCGGCAGCGTGGGCTTCCCCAACGCGTTCTACAAGACCAACATGGCCGCCCCGGCCAAGCAAGGAGCAGTCAAGTGACCAAGCCATCCAAGGAGGTCTTCGCCGGCACCGAGTCCGAGCTGATCTCCATGACCAAGGACCTCGACCACCTACATCACGATGTCGGCCTGCCCGCCATGCGTGAGGGCGTCGCCGCCATGATCGACGGCATGCAGGGCGCGCTAGGCCCGACCAGCCGTCGGACCTTCCTCCTCGGAGCCGGCGCGGCCGCCGCCGGTGGCGCGGCCATGATGGTGATCGGTGGCGCCCCCGCGCTGGCCGGAGCGTCCACCCGCCGTCTCACCGCTGTGCACCCAGAGGCGGCGGCATTCCCCCCGCCGAGCCTCAAGGGCGACCTCGCGGTGGCCGCGGTGGCCGCCAGCTTGGAGAACCTCGCCGTCTACGCCTACACGGCCGGTCTCTCGGCCGCGACGGCGGGCAAGCTCGGTGCCGTGCCTCCGGCCGTCGCCACCTTCGCCACGACGGTCAAGGGCCAGCACCAGCAGCATGCTGACGCCTGGAACGGTGTGCTCAAGTCCAACCACAAGCCCGCCGTCACCGTCACCAACCCGACCTTGACCCCGACGGTGCAATCGGATTTCGCCAAGGTCACCGACATCGCGGGTCTGGCCCAGCTGGCGGTCACCCTCGAAACAATCGCGGCGCAGACGTATCAGCTCGAGACCTCGATGCTCAAGTCCAAGGCCGCCATCGGGCTCTCCTCGTCGATCCAGCCGGTCGAGATGCAGCACATCGCCATCTTGTACTACGTGCTCGGGATGTATCCCGGCGCGCAGACGTCGAAAGGGACGCCCCTGGCCTTCAACCCGACCTCCATGGCGGTTTGAGAATCCATGCGGCGCGCACGTTATGGAGCGGGCGTCCTGCTAATTGCAGGCGCCCTGCTTCTTGGCGCCTGCAGCAGCACTCCGACCTCATCGGGTGCCGCAGCCGGCCCGTCGACTAGGCCGTCAGCGAACGACAGCCACATCACCATTTCGAACTTCATGTTCTCCCCGATGGCGTTGACGGTTGCCCCGGGTGCGACGGTCAGCGTGACCAACAAGGACTCGACGACCCACACCGTGACAGCGACGGGCGGCCAGTTCAATACCGGGAACGTCACTCAGAACCAAACCACGACATTCAAAGCTCCCATGGAAGCGGGGACGTACCACTACATCTGCAACATCCACCAGTACATGATGGGGAGTATCACGGTGAAGTAGTGCCCAGGTCGGGCTGTCTCGGCGAGATGCCTTGGCAACGAACGGCTGCACAGAAGCTGGTCGGCCGCTCGAAGCCACAGAAGCCAGGCCAGGGATCCTCGAAGAAGAGGTTCAGTTCCAGGTCGCAGCCCCACGACCAGCAAGAACAGGTGAGCGGGCTACCGGGCTACGACGAGTGACGCCGCCGTTAGGTTGACCAAACCAACGATAGAGCGCCCACGCCAGAGGTGCGCCAGCTCATCGGGTCCATCTCGGCAAGAACGGCTCCCGAGTTGAAGCCTTAAGTAGGATTCGAACCGACGACGTACCGAACCTTGGCGTAGTGGAACTGAACTGATCGGACTGCGAGGGCTCACGAGCCATGGAATCGGTACGGTTCGGGATGGCCGCGACCACCTGCGCACTCAAAGAGCGAGCCGTCGCCATCGGGTCCCAAAAGGCGAACCTCATCGTCGTTGCCGCACTGCGGACAGAATCCGGTTGTCGGCCTCCTCCGCTGCACGGGAGCCGACTTTGCCTTGATCTGCTCCTTGCGGATAGCGGCCGGCACGTCGATGAACGCGTCGAACTCACTCCATTCGTCATCGCTGAGCTCGTAGTTAACTCTCCGGCCGCTACTGGCGATGACCCACATCACCCCTTGCGCATCCAACCGGTCGCGGATTGGAATGCCCCTCGTGAGCGCCTCTTCGATCATCGTGTCGAAGTACGACAGGGCGTGGCCGTAGTGCTCTCCGGGAGAGCTCTTCTTCGGGATGCTCGGGAATCTGGCCAGCTCGTAGGCGCGGTCCAATACGGTCACCTTGTAATTGGGCCACCTGATCGGATCCTTCGCCCCGAGGAGGTACGCAGCAAGATTGCAAAAGACTCCCGGTCGTGAGAGCACTTCTTTGGGCACGAACCCATTGAACGCGTCAATGCGCTCGGATCCATGCGAGACGTCGTCTGCCCACAGCACTGCAAGAGCCGCTCCTGCCGTCGACCGATCAGCATCTGCCCAGTCGCGGAAACGCTGGCCCGCCCTCCAGTCAACGAGGTTGTTGTCCTGGTTCTGCAAACCGTGGCGCAATGCTTCGTGCCATGCCCCATCGTTCAGCGAAGACACCGCGTTTCTAAGCGGCGAAACCGCTCTAATCTTGTAGATGCGTTCGTCTTCCTCGAAGTTAGGGTGCGAGATGAACTTCTCCGCCCAGTACAAGAACTCGTCCCATCCGGTCTTCAACTCTCGGTCGGCCAAGGTGTGCTCCCAGATCGATGTTCAGGCATCAACGGTAGCCAGGGCTGGCTCTGGACTCCCAACATCATCAGGGAGGTCGAGAAAATCCTTTCGTTTCCCAGTGCTCCATGCGGTCTCATTTATTGCTGCTCACCCGCTTCGTTAATTTGTGAGCGAGACGCAGCGGCGCCCGACAGGGCGGATTGACCCAATTGTCGGGACAATGTTGGGATAGGTCGAGCGACACGACACGGCCCGCTTTGCAATGGGCTACATGCCGCCCTGGAAGACATTCTTGGCGCTGGAATGGCCAAGCTCCGCGGCCCGCTCGCACCAACCCGGTTCAACCATTACTCGCCATTACGTACGACTGAGGACCCCCTTGGCGTTCCCACTCCGAGACGACCAGCAAAGGCCGCATCAATCGCGTTGGCGTTCAACCTTTGAACCCCCCTGGCGGTATCGGGCCTTGGGTGCAGTTGAGCCTCGGTGTAGTTGAACGTCCCGGGTCTCTGTCCTTCAGGTCATTTCTTCCTGTAGGTGAAGGCATCTTGCGCCGAGGTGGCGCTAGGGGTCGTGACCGTCACATCGACGGTCCCAACCGCGTGAGGAGGCACGACCGCGCTGATCTCTGTGTCGTTGTGAACGTGAGGGCCGTTGCATCGCCTCCGAAACTCACGGATGTCGCACCTGTGAAACCGTCCCAGTGATCGTCACATCGATGCCGCCTTTTGGGCGTTCCTTTGTTCGGTGAGACCGAGGTCACGGTCGGCTCCGGAGGCAGGATCGTCAGGGCCACCGAAGCGGTGACGTTTCAGGTTACCGGCGTCAAGTTGGGCTGCGTGATGGTCGGGAAGCAACTCGTACAACCTGCGACGTCGCTGCCGACCGTTATCGACCCCGTCAACGTGCCCCCGCTCAACGTGCCGCCTACCCCGGAGTAGGTGGTGGGCGCCACCACGCCGGAACCGGTGGTCGCGTCGAAAATTTCAACGGATTGTCAGCAGATGAAAACACCGGTGTCCGTTCACCCTTCAAGGGGCGAGCCCAATCTTCCCGCGAAAGACGGCGACGTGAATGCCGTTAGCCACGTTGGCAACGACAATCCGGGGGGTAAACTCCAAGCGCGACCCGGCAACGGGAGGGAGGCAGTCATGCGCCTGTACCGATGGAGACGAGTTCGCCGATCCATCCTGGCAGTCACGCCCCTTGCAGCCGGCCTGCTGGTCGTCGTGCCCCTCGGCCCCGAGGCCGCGGCTGTTGCGGTCCCCGAGTTCGATGCGCCCTCTGCTCTGGCTTACGGCGGCGGCCACCTCTGGGTGGCCAATCAGGCGAACAACTCGCTCACCGAAGTCAATCCCTCCACCGGAGCATGGATCAAGACGATCACGAAACCGGCCGACGGCCTGGACCAGCCAGCAGCGATCATCGATGTCGGCGCCGACCTGTTCGTGGTAAACGGTGGCGGCAGCGTCACCGAGCTTCTGGCCCAAAACGGGTCCCTCGTCGGGCAAGTGTCGGGTCCCACCTTCGGATTCGTCAATCCCGTGGCGGTCGCCGCCGTCGGCACCCAGCTCTATGTGCTCAACGTGGGCCAGCCGACGGCCTCGCCGGCCGTACCAGGTTCGATCACCATCATTGACGCCGGTACCCGGAGCCTTCTCGGCACCATTTCGGGGCCGGCATTCTCCTTCGATAACCCGACGGCGCTGACCACGTGGCAGCATGACCTCCTTGTCGCCGACGAGGGCGCCAACGCAGTAACCGAGATCGATACGACGACGAACTCGCTGGTGAAGGTGATCACCGATCCTGGTCTGAGCGTGCCCGACGGCATAGCTGCTGCTCGGGGCCACGCATGGGTTGCCGACAGCGGGAGCAGCGCCACAACGGAGATCGACGTGGCGACCACAACCGTCCTCGGCACCTTCGACGACGATGACGGGGCCTACGGATTCAGCGCTCCCTCGGTCACCATCGCCAACAAGTCGAACGTCTTCATAGCCAGCCCCTTCGGCGCAAGCCCGATGGTGACCAAGCTGTCGGCGACGTCGGGCGCGCCGAAGTGGTACATGTGCAACACCAACGGGCCCTACTACTTCAGCGACTTATCGGCCTTCGCCTTCGTGGGGGACCACCTCTGGGTGGCCAGCCGCAGCGGCGCCAACAACCCCCTCCCGGACGCAGCCACCGGCTCGCTGACCGAGCTGTACACGACGTCCGGCGCGCTGATCTCAACCCTCCCGACCACTTGATCGCCGTGGACGTTCGTTCGCAGTCCCGCCGGAGCCGGACGCACAAGATCGTGGCTCGTGTCGGGGCAAAAAGAGCCTCTGCTGGAGCCTGAGATCGGATTCGAGCCGACGTCCTCCGCATTACGGGTGGGTCGACGGAAACTCCTCTCGGTCCTGGACGGTCCCGTTCCGTCCCAGTTCGTGCTGGTCGTCAAGGAGGCGAGGGTCTCGATGGTACTGAATGGGACCGAGCGGGATGGGTTGCGCCCACCGGTTGAACTGGCCGACCCAATTGTCGGGACAAAGTTGGGACAGATTTACGGTCCAGCGTGCCAGTTGCTTGCGACTCGGCGTGAGACGCGCTGAGAACTGGCATCTGTGGAGCGTCGTAAACTCGCTGGTCACCGTGAAGCTCACCGTTCAGACGTTCCTGACCCTCGACGGCGTGATGCAGGCCCCCGGGGGACCTGAGGAAGATCCCAGCGACGCCTTCACCCACGGCGGCTGGCAGGCCCCGTTTCCCGACCCGGTCGTCGGCGAGTTCATCTCCGAGCTCAACAGGCACGCCAGCGCGTTCCTGCTCGGTCGCAGAACGTTCGACATCTTCCGCGGCTACTGGCCTGATCAGACTGACCCCGCCAACCACATTGCCACGGCGATCAACTCGCTTCCCAAGTATGTGGTGTCCAACTCTCTCAGCGCGACGGATGTCATGTGGCGCGGCGAGCACCCTGACACCGCTCGCCTCGTGACTGGCGACGTCGTCGACGCGGTGCAGGGCCTGAAGGACGAACCCGGCGACGAGCTGCAGATCTGGGGAAGCAGCAAACTCCTCGAGACTCTGCTGCAGCACGAGCTCGTCGACCGCTTCCGCCTGATGACGTTTCCGTTGCTGCTCGGCTCCGGTCGCCGGTTGTTCAACGACGGCATCCTCCCATCGATGATGCGCCCTGTCGACCTCACCACGACCGATCTCGGAATCGTCATCGGCACCTATGAACCAGTCGGTCCGGTTCGCCACGACCAGATGTAAACGGCTGGGGATGGCCGTGTCAGGTCGTCACGCATCGGCTGGCCATCGCCGTGGCAGGACGGCGACGCAGACGGCGGCGTAAGCAGCGAGCGCGCCGGAGGCGCCGATCAACGGGACGCCGGGCGGCCGTATACGTCGCGTCGGCTCCATTGGTTTCCGTTCGAGATCACAAGGTGCACCGCGCTTAGGGACTCGACTGTGAGCACGAGCAATATCTACGGCAACTACAGGAATCGGACTCCGTTCCCACAGTTACCCGCAGCCCTGCCCAGCGGTTCGACGCCAGACTCCTGCAGTGTCTGCGACGGTCCCTTGCCTTCTTCCGGCGCCATGCAGGTGTGGATCTCACTCTGGGTAGCGACAGACGTGCTGCCGCTCTTGGTTCACTCCTGTTCGCAGGAATGCCTGCGTGCCCTGCCAAAGCCCGCGAGTCGTTATGTGAGCGTGCCTCACGTTGGTGGACAATGGCTCGTGAAACGACCGAGCGGTTCCTTTACCGCTGATAAGGCCCGAACAACAAGATCGACACGCGATCTCGGCCGCAGGAGAATCGAACGGATCCAGCGAGGGCGATCCATCGTCGAGCCGAGTGGCTACTCTGAGCGGCACTTATGGACGGAGCCTGAGGTCGGATTCGAACCAACGACCTGCGCATTACGAAGCGGGTCGATCGGAACCTGTCAAGCAATCTGAGACACTTTCTTGTGACAGCTTCTGTGCCGTGGCGGGTCAAGACTCATCGTCCTCGAATGGGGAGCGGCCGTCGCCGCCGCCGAGCAGGAACTCGAAGCGCCGCAGGTCGGTCCGCAGCTCCTCGACGCCGAAGTTCCTATTGCCGACATAGCGCTGAAGGGAAGGTCCGAGGGCGGGCCGCTCGCTCGCGAGCCATCCGGCGATGAACCCCAGGAGCTCGCCGAGCTCCATCGCGTCTTCAGCATCCAAGCGCATCGGCTCGATCGTCATGACGCCCTCCTTGCTTCGGCGGCGGAGCGGGCCTGCTCCCCGCCGTCGTGCGCCGCCGAAGCGGGCCCTTCGACGGGCGCCGGCTCGTTGATCCAGGCCACGGTCGGCAGCTTCGGCGGCTGCGGCCGACAGTGGCGGAACCGTGCCGGGTTGAGCGCGTAGGCGGCCTCGAGGGTCTCTGCGCGCTGGGCCCGGACCTCGGCCGCCGTGCCGTAGTGCACCGACGCTGGCGTGTGGTAGCCGATGCCCGAATGGCGGTGCTCGTGGTTGTAGAAGGCGAAGAACGCCTCGCAGAACGCCCGGGCATCTTCGATCGAGCCGAACCGCTCGGGGAACGCCGGGCAGTACTTGAGGGTCTTGAACTGCGCCTCACTGTAGGGATTGTCATCACTGACGTGGGGGCGGCTGTGGCTCCGGTCCACGCCCAGGCGCGTGAGCAGGTCGCTTACGGGCTTGGAGGTCATCGAGGTGCCGCGATCGGCGTGGACCGACAGCTGGCCCTTGGGCACCTCGTGGCGGGCGACGGCCTCGGCGATCATCTCTTGGGCGAGCTCGCCCGATTCATTGGGGGCGAGCCGCCACGCCACGACGTAGCGGCTGAAGATATCGAGCACGACGTAGAGCTGGTAGTAGACACCGCGGGTGGGGCCCTTGAGCTTGGTGATGTCCCACGACCACACCACGAGCGGCCGCTCGGCCATGAGCTCGGGCTTCACCCTCGCCGGGTGCGTCGCCTGGCGTCGTCGCTCGCGCACCTCGTCGTTGGCCCGCAGGATCCGGTAGAAACTCGATTCGGACGCCAGGTACGTGCCTTCGTCGAGGAGGGTGAAGTACACCTGGGCCGGCGAGCAGTCGACGAAGCGTTCCGAGCGCAACACGTCGAGCACGGCGGCCTCCTCGTCGTCGGTGAGCTTGTTCGGCGGCGAGGGGCGGGCCTTGGGCTCGGTGGTGCGCCCGGGCTTGCGCCTGCGGTAGTGGGTGGCCCGGGCCCGGCCGACCGCCGCGCACGCGCACGCCGTGCCGAGCAGGGGTTCGACCTCGTCGAAGCACTCGTCGATCACGGCTGCTGCTCCGTCTCGGTGTCCGCGCCCTCGGCCAGCAGCCGCGCCAAGAGCTCCGATGCTTTTCCCTGGGCCTCGAGGGCCTTGCGGTGCCGGTCGAGCTTGTCCTCGAGGCGCTCGATCTTCTTCTTCGCCTTCTCGAGCTCGCGTTCGGCGTCGGAGCGCTTCTTGGGGCGCTTGGGAGCGAGCCCGGCGATCGACCCGACGTCTCGCGCTCGGCGCCACTCGACGATGTGGCTCGAATACAAGCCCTCACGGCGCAGTAGGGAACCCTTCGAGCCGGGGTCGCTGAGCCGGTCGTACTCCTCCAAGATGGCGAGCTTGTACTCCGACGTGAACCGGCGCCTCACCGGCTTCGCCGCAGGGTCGCCGTCGCTCACCCCGCCATTTTGGGCGCGCGCGGCCAAGGTTGCGTTTGTCATGGTCATTGGTCTACGTGTTCCTGACTCGCCCTGGTGCGATGGTGGGCTACTGCAGGTGTCTCACGTCAGCCTGACAGACAGGGGATGGAATACTTCGGTGTCCCGGCCAATCCCAGTCGGTCCCGGTCCGCCCTGGTCAAGCTGTCGTTCGATCGACCCGTCGGGACCGAGCGGGACCGTCCGGGACGGCGGGCTCAACCGGTGGGCCCGCCGACCCAATTGTCGGGACGAAGTTGGGACAGATTTCGGCTGCGGCGCTGTCCTAATGGGCAGCACGCTGTCTGCTGGCGTATCGCCCGGCTAAGGCCGTGGCCATCGCCTACGTCACAACAGCGGAGTACAAGCAGATCGTCTTCACATACAAGGACCCGCTCTGACCGGATGCTCAAGGCGCATGTCTCACTGCTGCACCAGCGTGGGCTGAACCGCTACCGCGCAATGATGATCGATCTCGCGGAGACGAGCTGAACCTCCCCTGGCGCGAGCAGGCCCCGCGTTCCGGCGGGTCACTCCCACATATCAGCCGTTCACGCACAGCGGTGCGTTCGGGTAATCGTTGCACACGTCCTGGGCCATCGTGAGGACGTCGCGGTTGTAGACCGTGCCATGTCCCGCCTCACCCATCGTGAGTCGAAGAGTTCACCAGGTCAACCAGGGCTCGCTCTTCTTGAAAGCCTTGACTCTTTGGATGTATTGGACTGCGCCTGCCGTGTACCAAGCGCCTGAATACCAGCGCCCAACGCAGCCCCACAGGTCGCCCGAGTGGTATGAGGCGCCGAGCCAAGTGTCCCAACCCTCGTAACAACCCCGTATGACAGCTCCGAACAAGTCCAGGTTGTAGGCGGTGGACCGCTCGCTCCAGGGCCAGCCGTCGTATCCAGGGGCCGAGGGATCCTTCAAGGAGCACCATTTGTCCTGCATCATCCCGAAGCTGGCGGGGCCGCTCGCACCGTAACCAGACGGCGGAGGCGAGCCGCCGCAGCTTCCGAAGTCCCCATAGCCCTCACCGCTGATCGGGTGGCCGTTCGAATTCCTGTTGTCCTGGTACCAGTACGACTCGACGACAGCCTCCGCTCGGATCAGGTTGTCCGGCAGCCCCCATTTTGCCGCCGCCCACTGAATGATCTCATCGGTGGTGCCCGTGAATTTACCGTCCACCCTGCCGAAAACGGCCGCGTGATTCTCCATGCCCGAGTACCCAGCTGTCTTGAACGTGAGCGGCGGTGTCGTGTGGTTGGCCTGGTCGTTTTGTGGCCGAGGCTCCCAGGTCGAATAGTGGACCATCTCCGCCGCCTCCGAGTTGGTGGGCAGACTCGCGAAGCTGCCAACCGGCCTCAGCTTGAAATACCCCCCCGAGGGGGGCGGCCCGGTGGCAGTGGTGTGACAGTTGGGCGGAGTTCCCGACTGACCGGCCGGGCATCCTCCCAAGGAGGCCGTCACGCCGGAGGTTGCCTGCGCCGGCGCCGGGGAATCGTTCGCCACGCCATAGCCCAGGCCGGCGACAACAAATGCAGCAGCGATAAGTTCTCGCCGCCACTGCTTCGATACTCGTCGAGGGCCTCGTATCGATCGACTGGTCATCGTTTCCGAGCGTACGGCACGACGACGTCGGCGGCCTCGACCTGCTCCCCCTCGACGACCCCCTCAGGGAGCAGGCCTGCGTCATCAGCACGCCCGAGGGACAAGTTCGGTAACCCGCTGGGAAGCAAGGAATGTGCTTCTTGTTCGAGACCGAGCTGGCCCACGCCTACCGAGCGTGTTCGCCCGCCGAGGCTCGGGAACGCGTATTTCGCTGCTCGCCCAAAATTGTCGGGACGCGTGTTCCGACAGAGCGTATCTGAAGGTGTGTCAAGGCAAAAGTGCCTCTGAGCTGGAGCCTGAGAGGAGATTCGAACTCCTGACCTGCGCATTACGAGACAAGTCGATGGATTCCCGAGGTGTCCCGGCCTATCCCAGTACGTCCCAGTCCGTCCTGGTCACGGTGTCGTACGACCGACTCCTTGGGACGCAGCGGGACTCGGCGGGACGGGCCGGGACGCAATTGTTGCGCCGATGTTGGGACAGCTGTTGGGACACAACCGATTCCAATTGCCGGGCCTAGCCATCGAATCGTCAGTCCCGAGACGTCAGGGAACCGGCAGGCGGCCACATAAGAAGCCACTGTCTCGG
Organism: uncultured Acidimicrobiaceae bacterium; assembly: GCA_963828505.1. Taxonomy (GTDB): domain Bacteria; phylum Actinomycetota; class Acidimicrobiia; order Acidimicrobiales; family RAAP-2; genus Bog-473. Next base: position 23,216 of record CAWHFM010000019.1, on the reverse strand, counting down.
AAGGGCGGCCTTGGAACGATTCAGTCCGACGATGATCTGTTCGCCGTCTCAACCAACGCAACAGGTCAGTGAGCTTGACGACCACCCCAGGTTTGGTAAGCGCTCTCACGGGGGAAGCCAGGAATCCCGTCGAGGCGTGGTGCGTCGATATGTTCGTCGATCGCCTGACTGATGCGATCGACGAATTCCGACCGGCGATCTTCATCAGCGAAGGCTGCGTGGTTCGCGAGCCAACGCAGCCGGATTGCCACCTTCCCAGATCACGAGTTGATGACGAGCGGCTGATAGGTATTCCCTGATCCAGCTGTCTTGAAATTGAGGGACGGCCGGGGGTTCATAATGTTGGTTCCGACAGTTAGGTTAGGTAGCTGCCAAGCTCACTCGCCGCTTCGACAAGCTCTTCGACTGCGCTGACGGCGGCGTCGCCATGTTTAGCTCGAAGCATCTCCTCGAATTCGTCGCGAGTCCGGCGCTCCGAGGATCCCTTAGTACGCGGAACGGCTGCCGTCTGACCCCTGACCGTCGGTCGTTTGACCTCGACGAGTGCCGGTATGCCAGCGCCGTCGATGAACAGGTGGTCCAGTGACCAGCGTGTCCGCTCGTTCCCTTCGTCCATCACGATCGAGGGCTCTCGCGTAACGAGCGGTTTGTTCAGACGGTCCCCTCGTGTTGCGGACCGTATCTATCGGAGGTCCTTGAGGGGTTGACTTTGGTTGTGGCCACCGAAAACTGAGGGTCGTCGGTCGGTCCCCCAGCTACGGCTTTCGCACAGTTACGGTTGATCGAACCCGAGCAGAGGAGGGAACGGATGGCTGGTCACGTTTTTCAGCTCAAGGCGACCATCGTGGGTATCAAGCCGCCGGTGTGGCGACGAGTGCTGGTGGCCGAGTCGTCCACCCTGTTGGATCTCCACTACGTCCTGCAGGGAGCTTTCGGCTGGTACGACTGCCATCTTCACGAGTTCGAGATCGACGGGGTGCGCTATGGCACCGACGACGGGGAGGCGTGGGGCCCGCCGATCAAAGACGAGAGTCGAACCCGCCTCGGCAGGGTCGCCCGAGAGGGGACAACGATGCGCTACGTGTACGACTTCGGCGACGATTGGGTGCACAAAGTAGCCGTCGAGAAAGTGCTGCCGGCTGATCCGAAGATCAGTTACCCGGTTTGCGTTGCCGGCAAGAGGACCTGCCCGCCCGAGGACTGCGGCGGCGTGTGGGGCTACGAGCACTTCCTGGCAGCGATCTCGGATCCCGATCATCTTGAACATGAAGAGATGCGTGAGTGGGTCGGCAGGGCGTTCGATCCCGAGGAGTTCGACCCTTCGAGTTTCGTCGTGGGCGAGGGCGTGGGATCGTTTCTCCGCTGAGGGGCGATGCCCACGGCATCCCACCACGTCCCCGAACTTGTAACAGCGTGAGTTCCCGAATGCCGACCGGGACACGCGGTTCAGGGCCATCGTGGCCGTCCAGACCCGGCACAACACACAGTTGTAGACATTGTGCTACAATGATGACATGTCCGAGAACGTATCCGTCCGTTTAGAAGACGGCTTGGCCCAGCGCCTTCGCCTGCGGGCACGTGCGGCGGGCGAGACCCTGTCGGATCGGCTTCGCCGCTACGCCGAAGAAGGGGTTCGCCGAGACGAACATCCGCTGATCACGTTCCGTGACGGACCCACTGGGCGCCGCGCCGGGCTGGTCGGCGGTCCCGACGTTTGGGAGGTAGTGATGTGGGTCGAGGAGTTGTCGGGCGAAGTGGATCCTGTGGCGGTACTCGTTGAGGAGTCGACGCTGACCCGGGCACAGATCGACGCCGCGCTCCGCTACCGGGTCACCTACCCCGATGAAGTCGATGCTCGGATCGACTTGCACCGCCAAGAAACAGCTGCGGCCTCGAACGCTTGAAGTTCCTGCTCGATGAGATGTATCCGCCAGCTCTGGCCGAGGTACTACGGATCGGTGGCATCGAGGTTTCCACCGTTGCAGAACGGGGGCTGGCCGGACGGTCCGACCCCGACGTCCTCTCCGCCGCTGCGGAGAATGGGTACGTGCTGCTCACCGAGAATGTCTCGGACTTCGCTCGGATCGCCGCCGAGCGCCTCACCGCAGGTGGCCATCACCCAGGCGTATTGATCGCTCTTTCCTCCCGGTTCTCTCGTCGTCCCAGCGGCATTCCCAGGATCGCCGCAGCTATCCGGACCCTCGAAGACGAGGAGCTCGAGGACCGCCTTGTGTACCTGGAGGAACCGTCCGAATAGCGCGAGCCTCTCGGCTAGAGAAGGAAGGACGCTCCTCGTGCAAGAAGAGTGGAGCCGGAAGGGCGCAACGCTCAGCGACAAGACAGCGCGCAAGGAGTTCGGGCTGACCCAGGACGAGATAGTCGCGGCGATCGACGCTGGTCAGCTTCAGTACCGAGTCGGCGTCATTCATGGCAATCCCTGGTTGAGGCTGCTGCGGCGCGAGGTGGAGGATCTCATGGACAGCACCTACGACGGTCGGGAGCGGCGCGCGAGGGCCGAGGTGGCGCGGGTCGACCGCGACTTGAAGAAGCTCCGAGCTCAGATCGCTGCGCTGGAAGAGCAGCGCGCCAAGCTGCTTGCCGACCCGGGAGCATGACCTTCGCAGGCGGCCGGCGCGGCCCTGTTCGCTGCAGAGGCGGGTGCGACCGCCTACGCCGGACTGGAGCGCCATCTGGGGTCCCTTGCGAGAGTTGTCGGGAACCGTGCGCTGCTCTGCACAGCACCGCGTCCTGACCAGGACCTTCGGTTGGATGGAGCTGAGAGGAGATTCGAACTCCTGACCTGCGCAATTACGAGGCCGGTCGGCAGAAGCCTACTGGTTCCCAGTGCGTCCCACTCGGTCCCATTTTCGCTGCTCACGGCTGCCGCCAAATTGTGAGAGCTAGACGCAGCGGGGCAGCAACGGGACGGACTGGGACCCAATTGTTGGGACAGAGTTGGGACAGATCTGTTGCCATCCTCCTCGAATGCTGCGGCCGGCGCCCGGAAATTCTACGCCTGTCCCAACAATTCGGCCTGTCACCACAATGTGCTGCGCCGCTCCCGTTCCGCCCGGGCGTCACTCGGCCTAGAACTGCGCCAAGATCTTCAAGGGGCAGGCGAACACCGAGCGAGAACAACGGAGCGGAGCGGCGTCTCGCAGCGCACCCTTGACGATCCGGTCAGGCATCGCCATCACAATGGAGGAGGTCGGCCGATCCCGGCCGGCCTGGATGCCCTCAGGTTTTCTCGACATTTGAGTTCCTCCGGCCGGTGGCACGCGGGATCCGAGGAGGCCGCGTCCTTGCGCCAGCAATCACGAGCTACCGCTAAGTCACTTCATTCCATGGAGACTGGGGGTCGCAGTAAGCCATTGCGCGCGACAGAAGAGGCACCGAGAGGAAGGGGACAGAGCGACCGGATCTGACTCATCTAACGACTCAGCAAGCTCTTGTTGAGCGCCGCGGTGGTTGGTCACGAAGAAGCAGGTTGACGCCACCGAGCGTGACCATGACTTGATGGGCATTGTGGCGGCGCCGCGGTCGCTGATCACGCGCCGACGCTCGACCGGACTTGCTGAGGATCGCGCTCTGGCGCCAGCGTGAGCACGATCTGAACGCGCAAGGACCCCCTCGCGAATCTTTCGACGGACAAACGAGAGGGTCCTTCCTGACGAAGCCGGAGCTCCGCTGTGCTCATCGTAGGGACTGACGGGCCGACCGTCGAGACGGAGCTCCGAGGTGGCCGGTTGAGCTGCCCGGGCTGTGGTGGCAACCTCCGGCCCTGGGGGCACGGCATCGAACGTGAGATTCGCCTCTTGGTCCGGACCGAGCGACGCCGGTTCCGCCGTTCGATCTGTAGATCGTGTTTCGGCACCCACATCTTGGTGCCCGAGGACACTTTGGCCCGTCGGCGCGACGGAGCCGAGGTCATCGGCACCGCCTTGACCATGAAGGCCCGGGGCCTCGGCCACCGCAAGGTCTCGGCCGAGCTGGACCGTCCGACCTCGACTGTGCGCGGATGGCTGCGTCGGTTCGCACTACTGGCCACCGCGGTGCGCGAGCACTTCACCCGCTGGGCCTACGCGATCGACCCGGGTCACGACCGGCGCTTCGCCGGCGGATCGGACTTCTCCGACGCCGTCGAGGCCATCGGCGTGCTCGGCATCGTGGCGGTCCGCCGGTTCGGGCCCCGGCCGGTGTGGGCGCTCGCCTGTGTGGTCACGGGCGGGGGCCTGCTCTCCAACACGAGCTCACCCTGGCTGCAGCCCGTGTGAGCGGCAAGGGTCCTTCCTTTCACCCACCGAGGAGGGATCGGCTTCATGAACGAGGCGCAACGAAACGTCGCGCTCTTCCGCTATTCGCTCATCCGCGAGGCGGCGGACGACGCGCTCACCATCCGCCAGCGCGGCGTGTTGGTGCGCGAGCTCACTGCCCGGACGCACACCGGGCCCGCCGGCAGACCGGTCCACATCAGCCGTGGGACGCTCGATCGCTGGATCCGCGCCTATCGGGCCGGGGGCTTCGAGGCGCTGGCGCCGACGTCACGCACCGGCGAGCCGGCAACCGACAAGCGTCTGCTGGACCTGGCCGAGGCCTTGAAGCGCGAGGTGCCGCGGCGCACGGCAGCCCAGGTGACCCAGATCATCGCCACCACCGAGGCGACGGGGCCCTCGGAGCGCACGGTGCAGCGGCACTTCGCCCGCCTGGGGCTCAACACCCGCCCCGACGGGTCGGCACCGCAGGCCTTCGGCCGCTTCGAGGCCGCCGCGCCGGGCGACCTCTGGACCGGCGACGCCCTGCACGGCCCGGTCATCGCCGGGCGCAAGACCTACCTGTTCTGCTTCATCGACGACTACAGCCGCGCCCTGGTCGGCTATCGCTTCGGGCTCTCCGAGGACACCGTCCGGCTCGAAGCGGCGTTGCGCGTGGCGCTCGCCGCACGCGGCGTGCCGCGCGCCTGCTATCTCGACAACGGTTCCGCGATGATCTCCAAGCAGCTGCTGCGGGCGTGTGCCAGCCTCGGGATCCGCCTGGTGCACAGCCGGCCGGGTAAGCCCCAGGGCCGCGGAAAATTCGAGCGGGTCTTCGAGACCGTGCGCATCCAGTTCCTCGTCGAGATCGAGGCCCGGCCACCGGCCGACGTGGCCGAGCTCAACCGGCTCTTCAGCGCATGGGTCGAGACCGTCTATCACCGCCGCGTCCACTCAGAGACCGCTGCGCCCCCGATCGAGCGTCTTCTGTCCGCGCCTCCTGCGGCGCTGCCGACCCCAGCGGCGCTCCACGAGGCCTTCTTGTGGTCCGAAGTCCGCACGGTGACCAAGACGGCCACCGTCTCGCTGCACTCGAACACCTTTGAGGTCGACGCCGCCCTGGTGGGGTCGCGCGTGGACGTGGTCTTCGATCCCTTCGACCTCACCACCGTCGAGATCCGCTTCCAGGGGCGCTCGATGGGCCAGGGGCTCCCGGTCAGCATCGGCCGGCACTCGCACCCCCAGGCCCGTCCCGAGGCGGCTCCCGCCCCGGCGTCCACCGGCATCGACTACCTGGGCCTGCTGGCCGACCGCCGTGACGCCGAGCAGGCCGGGTCCATCAATTACGCCCAGCTGGCCTTCGACGGCTCCGAGCATCCCTACCCGATCGACACCACCAGCCACGACGACGAGGAGACCGAGCTGTGACCATCGACCGCCTCCGGGCCCACTGGGGCTTCACCCGCATGCCGTTCGCCAAGGATCTCGCTCCTTCGATGCTGCACACCCACCGCTCCCACGCCGAGGCGGTGGCCCGGATCACCTGGTGCATCGACGAGCAGGTGGTGGGAGTGGTCACCGGCGAGGTGGGTGCGGGCAAGACCGTGGCCGTGCGGTCCGCGCTGGCCGGCATCGACGCCAGCCGCCACACCGTCGTCTATCTCGGCAACCCGACCGTCGGGGCCCGGGGCCTGTACTCGACCATCGTGTCCGCGCTCGGGGGGATCCCCCGGTTCCACCGGGCCTCGCTTATCCCCCAGGCCCAAGAAGCCCTGGCCACCGAGGAGCACGAGCGCGGGCGCCGGGTGGTGCTCGTCTTGGACGAAGGGCACCTGTTGGACGCCGACCAGCTCGAGGGGATCCGTCTGCTGACCAACGCCGAGATGGACAGCCATGCCCCCTTCGCCTGCCTGCTGGTCGGCCAGCCCACGCTGCGCCGCAGGATCCGTCTCGGTGCCTTCGCCGCCCTCGACCAGCGCGTCGCCCTGCGCTACTCGATGACCGGGATGGAACAGGGCGAGACGGCCGACTACGTCGCCCACCACCTCAAGCTCGCCGGGCGTACCGACACCTTGTTCTCCGACGACGCGCTCGCCGTCATCCACCAGGTGTCGAGGGGATTGCCGCGTGCGGTCAACAACCTGGCCGTCCAGTCCCTGGTCGCCGCCTTCGCCGAGTCCAAGGCCATCGTCGACGAGTCCTCGACCCGGGCCGCCGTCACCGAGGTGACCGCCGAGTAGCTCCGGTCACGGGCGACAGCCTGACCACCACCGCCAGTCGAAATGTCGACTACGGCGACAACACGTTCACGAACTCGTGCTCATGCAACGTGTCGCCTTCGTGGTCATCGAGCGTGGCGGGCGACAGCTCTGACGCAAGCAAGTGTACGAAGGACTTACCCACCCGTTACGGGTGGACTGTACCGTTCGAATCAATCACAGCAGATCATCGGACGTGCTTCGTCGGACATCAGAGAGCGGAAGCATCGGGTTTCTATCAAGGTTTACTGCCCGCTCAGGGTCGACGATAGCGGCAGCGTTGGAAGGGAGACGACATGCGAGATGACCTCAAGGCGGCACCGAACCGGATTCGGCGAGCCTACTCCTGCTCGCTTTCGCGGCGGGTGCCATGGCCGCAGCCGGGTGTGGCGGTGCCAGCGGTGCAGGCTCCACCTCGAACAGCGGTGCGGGCTCCTACGACAGCGGCGCAGGCTCCACCTCGAACAGCGGTGCGGGCTCCTACGACAGCGGTGCAGGCTCCACCTCGAACAGCGGTGCAGGCTCCACCTCGAACAGCGGTGCAGGCTCCTACGACAGCGGTGCGGGCTCCTACGACAACGGTGCAGGCCCCTACGACAACGGTGCGGGCTCCTACGACAACGGTTCAGGCGATTAAGACCTCGACCTCGGGAGCCTGCGGCTGCTGGTCGTCGTTGGTGTCGGTGTCGCTGGTGTTTTTGATCGGCATGCTCAGTCCACCACCGTCGGCCGGCACGATTCGCCCGAACGCTTGACGACCTGCCATCGTCTTGCGCGCCAGTCAGCAGCGTGAACGCGGGATCCAGATGCTTCTGGCGTCGATGGTAGTTCGGTTGATGGTTGGCCTCTGCGGCGAGACACTCGCCCAGTTCCTCCAGCTTCTCGTCGGTCACCTCCAAGAAGATGCGACCGGACTCGACCCACGCTGCCAGGACGGCGCGCTCGCACGCGAGGTCGAGGAAGTCAAGCTCCCTCAGTACCGAAGCCACGTCAGGAGTGACCTTGAGCCGCTTGTGTCCGCTCCCGGATGTCGTCGAACCATGCGGCGTTTGTTCCCAGAGATCGAAATACGACGCTTCCCATCCGCTGATCACTCCCACATCGCCACATCCCGTGTACTCCACTCGATGGTCGGCGGAACGTCGGTCCGAAAGACCGCAATCGTCCCCGTGCAGGGCTTGCGATTCGGACGTCGACGGCAGAACAGTGCGCTGACCCGCGCAACACCGGGCGCAGAGGCAGTGGCCGCCTTGACGATGGCTCCGAGGTGATCGGCCATTCGCCGAGCGGGCCCAGGAGCATCGTCGGGCATGTCGAGGAAGTGGCGCAGGTCGCTGACAAGCATCGCATCGACGGTGCCCAGCGCGGGACCTGCACTGGCTCGCTCGGGACGCCGTGTGTGCATGCGCGTTGAATGGCTCCACCCGACAGCAGACGCAAAGAATGGGACAACACCAGAAACAGTGCGCTGCTCTACGATCGGTCAGCGTCTCGACCAGGAAGAACGAACCACTGTTGCGCGCCAGTCTGTTGGGACAGCCGTTGGGACAACGCCGCCTGACGCCAACACGGCCGATCACTGGCCCTCTGAGCAGCAGGTTTGGAGCCTGAGGTCGGATTCGAACCGACGACCTGCGCATTACGAGACATGTCGACGCAATCCCAAGGTGTCCCGGCCGATCCCAGTAGGTCCCAATCCGTCCTGGTCACCGCGTCGTACGACCGACCCCTTGGGACGCAGCGGGACTCGGCGGGACGGGTCGGGACCCAATTGTTGGGCCAGTGTTGGGACAGCCGTTGGGCCAAAGCCGGTCCCAAGGGCGTGGGGCGATCGTCGAATTGCGAGGCGCGCTCGAGGCGAGATGAACTCCACATCCGGAACGGGTCGCAGTCAAGGCCGGCGCAGCCGCCCGAAGGGTTCAGCCTTGACGGCGATCCGTTCGGAGCCACCATGTCCGGACGAGCTCCGTCAGGAGCTCCTGGTCGCAGCCTCGTTGCCCGGTTCGCCGGACGTTTGCTGCCGGATCGATTGAGGAGGGACGAACGCAGTCATTGCCACAGCAGGCGACCCGTTCCCAGTTTCGAAGCTCACCTCGTGGGCGATGTTAGCGGCGTGACTTCCTAACATCGGGGGGCGGTTTCGGGAGCGCTCGTTGCGCGTCGATTTGGCCTGCGACGACAGCGGATGGTGAGGATGGCGAGTCCCCGTACGCGAGAGACCCCTCCCACCACAGTTGGTCGCTGGACGCAGGAAGGGTCCAAGGCGGTGTTGCCACCGATGGCCATCGTATGGCCCTGCTCCCTCTCCGTCGACGAGTACCTGGCCGCGGGCCGCAACCTCAAGGTCCCTCGGCCGAACTGTCCGACCTGCGAGCTGGCGATGGTCTTTTGGTCCGGCTACACACGAGTGCTGCGCGTCGCAGGGCGCGATCAGCGCCTGTGGGTGCGTCGGGCACGATGCCGTGGTTGCGAAAGCACGCACGCCCTGCTCCCTGAACTGACAACCACACCCCCGCAGGAGCAGCACAGGTCAACCTGAACATTCTGCGCCTCGTCCGACACAGGTGGCTCGAGGCGAGCCGGGGCGGTCGCGATCGTCGATTCGGAGCGGTCAATGCGGAGACAGGCGCCGTGCGTCGACGCCGTCGGGAAGCGATTATGTGCGCGGGAGCGGCCTAGCGGGCGCTCGTCGGCAGGTTGGCACGGCTGATACGGCATCGCTTCTGGCGCTGTCTCCACGGGAGAACGAATTCCCCTGGCCAGAGGCGTGGCCATCTGTGTGCTCGGTTGATGGGATCGTCGGCTGTGGTTATTCACCCGGGGTGTTGTGCGTGGTCAGATCGGTGGTGCCGACACGCGCACGGGAACATCCGAATCTTGTGGCGGCGCGTTGCCTAGCTCGCTCGCATTTTCCCCCGCACCCCAGCAGTCGACCTTGCCGGAGGTCAGCAGGGCGCAGTATCCGATTCCATCATTGGTGAGAATGACTACGCCGGCCAGGGTGCCCACTCCACCTACGCCCGTCACTTTCACCGGGACGGGCGAACCGAAGGGAGAGGTGGGGTAGGACACGCCGTTGCCGAGCTGGCCGGCCTTGCTATAGCCCCAGCAGTCCAGCCGGCCGGTACCCAAGCGGGCACAGAAGCTTTCGCCGGAGCTGGCGATGCTGGTCACCCCGGTCAGGGTGCCGGTACCGCCCACCCCTTCGACCTTTACTGGCACCGCAGAGCCATAGGGACTGGTGCTGTAGATCACTCCGTTGCCGAGTTCGCCGTCGTAGCCATACCCCCAGCAGTCGACCTTGCCAGAGGTCAACAGGGCGCAGTAGCCGGCGGGGCTGTTCCCGTCGTAGCTGGCCAGACTGGCCACGCCTGTCAGGGTGCCAGCACCGCCGACGCCTTGGACTTGGACCGGAACCGTCGAGCTGTTGTAGGTCCCGTTGCCGAGATTGCCGAATCCGCCATTTCCCCAGCAGTCCACCCCGCCAGAGGTGGACAGGGCGCAGTAGCTGGAACCCGCACTCGTAAGGCTGGCCACGCCGGTAAGAAAACCGTCGCCGCCCACCCCTACCATCGGGACCGCAACATCGGAGAAGTCCGAGGCGCCGTCCGAGCCGCTTCCCCAGCAGTCCACCCCTCCGGAACTCAACACAGCGCAGAAACCGCCGTCGCCGCCGTAGTCGAGGTTCGCTACCAGGCTGACCACGCCGGTCAAGGCCACCACGCTGGCGCCGTCAAACGAGTCGACCACCACCGGAACGTCGGAGTCGCTGGTGGAGTCGTCACCAAGCTGGCCGCCTTGGCCGTATCCCCAGCAGTCCACCCCGCCTGAGGTCAGAACAGCGCAGTAACCCTCCCCATACAAGCCGGTGCCGTTGCTGCCGGTGAGGCTGGCCACGCCCGACAGAGTCCCCGCCCCGCCCACACCTTCGACCGCCACCGGGACAGGCGAGCCCTCAGGGCCAACGTTGTAGAACTGCCCGTCGCCCAGGTTGCCGTCGTAGCCGTATCCCCAGCAGTCCACCCCCCCGGAGGTCAGTAGGGCGCAGTATGTCTCATAGCCGTCACTGGTGATGCTGGCCACCCCGGACAGGGTGCCCGTCCCACCCAAGCCGACCACAGCCACCGGGCCACCGGAAACTGTGGTTCCGTCGCCGAGCTCACCGAATTCGTTGTATCCCCAGCAGTCCACCCCGCCGGAGGTCAACGAGGCGCAGTAACTCTCAAACCCGCCAGCGATCGAGGCCACTCCGCCCAGCGGGGGAACGACGACCGCCTTCGCAGTCTTCCTGACCGTCGTCGTTCCGGTCACGGCCAAGGTGAAGTGGTAGGTGACAGCGGTCTTTCCGGTGTTCGCCGGAAGCGTCAAGTCCGCTGGGTTCTCAACGGTCCCGTTCGAGCAGGCGACGGTGACCGGCAACCCGGCCACGTGCGGCGCCGAAGAAAACACACAGCTCGAAGCGTTAGTCACCTGCGCCGACAGGCTGACAATTCCACCGTTGCTGTAAAAGCTCGATGGCGACGCAACGAAATGCGACACAGTGGTCTTGACTGCCGAGGTCGCTCCGGCCGGCATATAGCCGCCGTTGAGAAAACCCGAGTACAAGGAACGCGACCGGTCCCCATTCCCGTCGGCCTGCACATTGGCCGAGCGATGTTCGCGACCCAATTGCACTGTGCCCGCAACGTGATCGTCGCTGGCCGCCCGCGTGACTGCGGAAGCCGTGCTCCCGCCCATGGGTGCAGCGAGCAAGTAACCCAAGCTCACGACGGTAAAGCCCAACGAAGACAGCACTCGAGTGCGTCGAAAAACAGATTTCATCCCGCCAGCCCCTCCGAGATCGGAAGCTTGCTACTTCCTAGTCGACTCCCAGCCCCTTGCGCAATTGCCATTTTGGCCTCATGTCCTGATCCGCGTTGTCCATGTGTTCGATCGAACAGACGGCGGCGACCTGCGTCCGATTCCGTTCCAAAGGCACTCGCTCCCAAGCACTGCTCCGCATAGTGCCCGACCACGCGTGGCGAGGCGGTCGAAGCTGAGTCACTACGGAACTCCAACAAGGCTTGGCGGTTTCAAGGGGTCCGCGCAACGACTTGGTGAGTAGGCAACGCTTCGTTGCCCCGAACCAGGAGGTTGCAGATGGCCGCACATCACATGACCCGTGAGCAGAAACAGATGGCGCGTCGCCTCAGGAGCAAGGGGTTGAAGCTCAGGGAGATCGCCAGAGATCTCAGCTGTTCGATGTCGCTGGTGAAGGCCAGCGTGTACGCCCAGAACGAGGAAGTGGGCAGGCCCGACCGCTGGAAGCCAGCGCCGGGGCACCTCAGCGCCGAAGAGCGCGAGGAGATCTTGTTGGGGCTGGCCCGAGGTGAGTCGATGTCGGAGATCGCCCGCAGCCTCAGACGTGCCCCGTCCACCATCACCCGAGAGGTGGCAGCCAATGGAGGGGTCCGCGGCTACGGGGCCTGGAGGGCGCACTGCCGGGCCGAGAAATCGGCACGCCGACCCAAGCACGCCAAGCTGGCTCACCCTCCCCTCGTCGCCCAGGTGACCACGTGGTTGGAGAGGCTGTGGTCGCCCCAGGAGATCGCGGAGCGCTTGCGCCTCGAGTACCCAGACGATCCGATGATGCAGGTGAGCCACGAGACCATCTACCAGTCCCTCTTCGTCCAAGGCCGAGGTGAACTCCGCCGTGAGCTGGCCCGCTGCCTGCGCTCGGGGCGCACGGCGCGGCGCCACCAGGGCCGAGTGGAGAAGCGAGGCAAGATCTCCAACATGGTCATGATCAGCGACCGACCTGCCGAGATAGAGGACCGGGCGGTGCCCGGGCACTGGGAGGGCGATCTGATCATCGGGGCCGGCAACAAGTCGGCTGTCGGCACCCTGGTCGAGCGCTCGACCCGCTTCGTGCTCCTCTTGCACCTCCCAGACGGCTATGGGGCGGTGAACGTCGAGAGGGCCATGCGCAAGGCCATCAAGAAGCTACCCGGCGAGCTCGCTCGCTCCATCACCTGGGACCAGGGCCATGAGATGGCTGGCCACGTGGACTTCACCGTGGCCACGGGCATCCCCATCTACTTCTGCGATCCCCATTCGCCCTGGCAACGCGGATCCAATGAGAACACGAACGGCCTGCTGCGCCAGTACATGCCCAAGAGCACCGACCTCTCTGCTCACAGTGCAGCAGATCTGGCCCGATTTCAGCGAAGCCTCAACGGGCGTCCTCGCAAAACGCTCGGATACATGAAACCATCAGAGAAGTTCGCCGAGCTCGTTGCGCTCACCGCTTGAATTCGCCCTTCTGTTCGAGCTGCAGGATCGAACGCACCGCGGCCGCTGAGCGACCATCGTTGACCACTCGCCAACGGTCACTGCACGAGGCCAGCCCCTCTTCGGCTGCGCCCTCAAGAGCGTCTGCGAGCGGTGCGCGTTTCTCGAGACGGGTCCGCGGGTTCTTCACTACCTTGAAGCGCCAGCGCAAGTACGCCGACGAGCGGGGCCAGAGCGGTCGGCGACAGCACTTCGGCGCCCTCATCGAAGGAGTGACGGCGCGGGAGTTGCCTCCCCGGATTCCCGAATCGATTGGAATGCAGCCCAGAATTACCGGCTCATGGATGGTTATGCCCCAGGAGGAATGGCAAGTCTCCTGCTACTGCAAGGCCCGGTCGATGCGTTCAGGCGACATGTTGCGCATTCCGCCGAACACGTACACCCGGTCCGGTCGTGCTCGCCCAGTGCTCGGCCCGCGGTCACAGGTACGACTCGCCTCTCTCACAGAGGAGGTGCGCTCGGCGAGATCGCGCTCTCGTCCAATGAGCACGGTCCGGCGATGTCCTCGACGCAGGTGGCATAGTCCGTGGCGAACGTCGCCCCGGGCGTGTGGCTGGGATCACGTCGAGAAGTTCCCATACCTTGGCCAGCATGCCGAGTAGCCTCGTCAGCTCAGTAACACGATCGGGACCGAGCAGTTCGTACCAACGGTCGGTGCGCGCCGCCGTCAAGACAGGTGGTTGAACCCGTCGCTTCGGTGGTGCGTGCTGATCAGCCCGACGATTCACCGAAATCGAACCAGGGATCTCGGCATTATCAGGGAGGTCGGGAGAATCCCACTGGTTCCCGGTGCGTCCCATTCGCATCCATTTTAGCTGCTCACGGGCGCTACCAAATTTTGGGCGCGAGACGCAGTGGGATCCGACGGGACGGAGCGGGACCCAATTGTTGGGACAGAGTTGGGACAGATGGCATTGAATGCTGCGCTTTGTGCTGCGTCTGGCCCAACAGCCGTCGGGCTGTCCCAACAGTTGCGGGGTTGTCCCAACAGTGTGCAGTGTTGCTTCAGCCTTTTCGTCGTGTCACCCGGTCCAGAACTGCGCCAGGATCGTCAAGGGCGGCCGTAGGCCGAGCGAGAAACGGAACGAAGTGGAGTCTCGGAGCGGACCCTTGACGATCCGGGCAGGCACCGAGATCAGAATTGATGAGGCCGGCCGATCCCTGCCGGCCTGGTCGAGCAATCGATCGTGGCGGCACTTTTCCGACCTCCGCGTCGGTCGCAAGGTCAGCCGACGAGGTCGGCAGAAATCGGCGCACGTGTTCGCGGCGACGCCGCCAATGATGTCGCTCTGTACCCTCGGGCTCTGACCTCGAGTTCGAGCTGCCGGGGTTACAAGCTCCCGCGTGCCAGCGCGTCTGCCGCTGGTCGCCGGCTTGGGTGCCACTCTGCGACACGGTTGGGGGCCCCGTCCCCGACCAATGGCCGTTGGCTTTTCAAGTCGGTGCCCAAGACTTGGATGGTGAACGAATCTTCGGTCAGGATGAGGCGTGGAATCAAGTGATCGAGGGCCCTTTGACTTTTATGCGATGGAAGCGAGGGGAGCTAGAGTACTGACGGAGGGACTCTCGTCCTTTCCAGCAGAGTTCACACCCTCGACGACGACCCCGCTGGCGTACTGGAAGAACGAGAGCTTTGGAATCGTGACCTTCCTGGCGGGTCCCCCAAGTGTGCAGAGTCACCTCAAGCCGACCATTTGGACCGGAAAGTACGACCGGAAGAACGACGAGTGGACTCCGAAGTTGCCCTGGTACGCAGGTCCCGGGCAAGGAATCCAACGGCCACCGGGACAACCCGATGACACGGACGGAAGCGCTGTCACTTTGAGCGGGCGATCTGACGGGACGCCAGAAGAAGGAGGACCCGCTCTCATCGTCTGGGGTTGGTGCTCCACGAAGGTTGTTCAGCTCTCGCTCCGGCAAAGCCACGACAGCGTCATCATTCCGATCGGTCACCTCGGATCATGGGTGATCGGGAGTCAGAGTAAAGATCCGTGGACGATCGAAGCTCGCGATGGGTCTGGCAACCGCTTGGGATCGGTCGACCAGCATCAGTGGAGTGGTTGACGGCCGACACTGCGGCGATAGAAGAGAGCACGCGACGGGAATCGAGCCCGCGTTCGCAGCTTGGGAAGCCCTCCGAGGGTGATTCTCTGAACTGCCGAAATATCCAAAATGGCTGGTCAGGTGCGAAATCAATTGACCGCTGGTGTTCCCTGTTACGCGTTATTGCTCGCTGTTTGTTGCACGAAATGGGTCCGAATCGGGCTGTTGCACGCTGTTGCACGACCGACGGTGGCCGGTCTCAGCTATGCAAACTGAGAACGCCGGGAGCGTCTCTGTCGCGTTCACATGATCGGTTCCGTAGTTGTCATACAACGCGGATCAACCTCGTCGAGGGCTCGGTCACGGCAGCGAACGTACTAGACCGCCGTTCTCAAGCAATCGGAGAGGCGAACGATCAAACAAAGAGTTGTCTCACTGCTCAGAGGTCGCACGGGCAACCTTTGCCCATTGCAATCGGAACTCCGCTGGTGTGTTATTGGGCAAAGCATCTTGGGGTAGCGCGATGGGGAGGGCAGATGGCGGTCACGGAGCAGCTTGGGAGGCGAGCAGCAAATCGGGCACAGATGACGACGTAAAATGTAACTCAGATGTAACCAGCGGAGCGTATGGCCGCGACTTTCATGCAGGCACGCGACCACTGACGAGTCTTGGGCGGACATTTGGAGGATCAATGGTCGATCGTGACGATGACACAAGCGGGATGGCGGTGCCGGGACTCGTACAGGTCACCTTCGCGCTTCCGGCTCCGCCTCAATGTGATCAAAGAGACGAACCATTCAGTGAAGTCGACGGCGAAGTAGCGCCAACCTCCAAGAACGCTGTGAACATCGAAACCGACTTACGGTCATACTTCCAGTCCGACTTGTTCCCGCTCTCTCCGGTTACCTCCACACTGGGTCTGGCCGCCGAGTCCCGGTCGTGGCTCGGGCCTCTCTCGCGTCACGCAGCTTTTGACATCGGGAACGAGTTCAACACCAAGGATTCCCCGCTTTTCCCCTGTCTCCTGGATTGGAAAGAGCGCCACCCCGAAGAGGGGAGCGGTATGGTCGGTCTCCGGTTGCAGCGGGTCGCCGAGGCCGCCGGATCGCGAAGTCCAGGTCAACCTCCCGCCCCCTCGTTCCTCTGCAACGACTATCTGATCGGAGACGAGGATTCGCGCGACGATCTGAATCAGCTGAGGTGGTTCTTAGCACGTCTATTCGCGCAGAGGAGGAACAAGATCGTCGCCGCGAAATTGGCGGAGCGCATCTACCACGTCTGGTTGCCCGCCGCGATCCTGGCACCAACTCACGCGAATCAGTCGGCTCGGCAGTTGGCTCTGTTCCCAGTAGTGAGTCTGACCCGAAGACCGGTTTCGGAGTCATGGCGGCACACCGAGGCGATCACCTTGGTGTTTGTTCCAGTCACGGTTAATGATCGACATGGAGCTGACGGCGAACACGATCACGCGACAACTGCTCCCACTCATTACGGTGAGCCGCGAAAAGCCACGGCGGATGAAATCGCGTCGATCGTTGACCTCCTGAGAGGAAGCAGCTTTGACGCGCCCTCAGCCGCGGACTATGAACATGTCGCAGGGTCTCTGTGGTCCTATCTCGCTACGGCAGGTAAGAACCTCGGCATCGCGGGGAAGATGATCCAGGCGGTGCGGTCGGGCTCGAACTCCAACTCGCCGAGGGGAAGTCTCCGCCAATGGTGTGAGCTGATCTCCGTCATATGCGCGGAACGAAAATGGAAGTGGACGGGACGGCAACTTCCTGATGCAGTGCTCCGGTCGTTGCGGATGAACAGTTTTTGGTCCGCGCTGGTTCTTGTCGACAATGAGCGGCTTGATTTCCCTCAAAAGACGCCCCTCAAGAAGGGCAAGGATGGCGACTGGTCGGTGGAACAAGATGTCTGCGAGCCAACCAGGCTCCCCGATGTGGTCTATCAATTCTTGGCAACATTACGTGGAGGTTCCGGATCTGAGGACTGGATTCCTTTGTCCTCGGAGAGTCGCATTGACGATTTAGATAGCATGGAAGGGAGCTATCTGACGTGGAACGTCCCGGGACGACGTGGGATACTGACCGTCTACAACTTGAAGCGGGAATCCTTTCCCTACGAGTCGTCGCTGAACCTGTTCGGCTTCTTGGGTCATGCAGTTCTTGCCGCAGCCCACTCGGCAGCAACTGTCGATGCGTTGAACCGGGAACCGGTGGATCCAAAGGCCGTCGTCAAGTTCGCACAAAAGGCTCACAAGCTCGCAGAGGAACTCGACGAGATGTTCGATCTCGATATAGTTGTTGCCCAATACGCTCGCATGTGGATGCGGATGCGGCGAGCGCTTGGGGTGGATCGTCAGTACCGTATGGCAAGGGAACGACTCGATCTGCTGACGCACTACTCCGAGGTAATAGATCGGGACAATCGTGAGGAGCGCGCCGATCTGATCGGAGCGATCGCCGCCATCATCGGTGGCGGGATCCTTATCTTCTCCATCGGACTGCTGGTGTGGAGCGTATGGAACAGCACGGGCGTCATCGTGACCACGGTCTGCCTGGCGGCACTCGTCGCCCTGACGGTCGTCTTGCTGTATCTCTACCTGGCGCGACAAAAACGCCGGGCGGCTAGCGGCTAGGTGGTTCGTTGTTGATCTTTCCGACGGAGGCAGCTCTTCGTGACGACCATGACGACCGGTGTCGCTCGGAGGTCTAATCTCGCTTTAAGTCAGTCTGATCCGTAGCGGACGCCAGGCCAGCTGGCCGTTGATACTGGCTTTCACCGTGGCCAGGTGGGCTTGGAACCCTACGCTGGTGATGGGAGGTCGAGGACCTATCTACTCAGGATCAGCGGCGGTGCTGTACCAGGTCACCGCGCTCATTAGCGTTAGGGTCTTCGTCCAAGGTCCAACCACACCCTGAACAACTGCTACATCGTGCCGGGCTCGCCGAGGAACGGTCCGGTGGTGATGGGCGGTCGTGGGTCCACTCACTTTAGGTCGCTGGCACGTCGTGAGTTGGTGTCCCAACGCCGCGACGGAACGGCATTAGCAATGGGATTGCTGCGCCCGAAAACTGCGGGGCTTCTTGCAGCCGGTGTGGTTCGGGTCATGGTCGACCTCCGACCGGTCACATGGCTCAGCCCTGATGGCGGTACATGCATGAGATGCGTTCGGTATGCAAGCGAGGCAGCAGCGTGATTATCTGGGTCTTGTGACGCTGTCGTGGGTGCCTGAGCTGGTCTGACCTATCCATCCGCGGCGACACGCCGCCTCCTTCCTACGGTTTCTGGCTGCTGAAGCTGGAAATCGAAGAGGAGGACGGCGTGCGCGATCGAAGCGTACTGAGAAAGCTGTTGGGTCTATGCGTCTCGAGCGTGGTGGTCGTGGGGCGCGAGCTCGTCGAGGGATGCGAGGGAGGTCGGGACCGTCTCGACGTCTGGGTCCGCACCAAGGTCGGCGTCAAGGGTCGCTGCGGCAAGTGCGGGGTCGCGTCCGCGTGGTTCGACAACGGCGGCGGGGAGCGCCGGTGGCGCCACGTCGACGTGTGCTTCGCCACCTGCGAGCTCGTGGCCGAGGCCCCCCGGGTGAGCTGTCCCGAGCACGGGGTGACCGTCGCCGCGGTTCCCTGGGCCCGCCACGACAGTTGGTTCACCGCGGCCTTCGAGGACCTGGTGGTCTTCGATGCCATCGTCTCGTCCAAGCTCGCCGCGGCCCGCCGCTATGGCGTGTCGTGGCGGGCGGTCGACCACATGTGCGTGCGCGTCGCCACCGAAGCGCTCGGACGCGTCGACCTGCTCGACGGTCTGGTCGCCATCGCCATCGACGAGGTCAAGTACAAGAAGGGGCAGCGCTATCTCACGGTCGTCTGTGACCACCTGAGCGGCCGGGTGATCTGGGCCGCCAAGGGCAGGACCAAGGCGGTCGTCGGGGAGTTCTTCGACGCCTTGGGCGACGAACGGGCCCAGAACCTCGCCTTCGTGACCTGCGACGGGGCCGAGTGGATCCGCGCCGTGGTGAGCGAGCGGGCACCGGGGGCGATCATCTGCCTCGACACCTTTCACCTGATCGGCTGGGCCACCAAGGCCCTCGACGAGGTGCGCCGAGCCGAGTGGAACACGCTGCGGCGAAACGGCGGGGCCGCCGCGGCCAAGGAGTTCAAGGGACTGCGCTGGATGCTCATGCGCAACTGGGAGAACCTCTCACCCAAGCAGAAGGGGACGATCCGCGACCTCGAGCGGGCCAACAAGCGCAGCTTTCGGGGATGGCAGCTGAAGGAGGAACTGCGCGACATCATGTCGATGCCGCTCATCGCCGCCAAGCGGGCCCTCGACGACTGGCTGTCCTACGCGTCGCGCTCGCGCCTCGACCCCTTCGTGAAGCTGGCCCGCACGATCCGCAAGTACAGAGATTCCATCGAGGCGACGATCGAATGGAAACTGACCAACGGGATCTCCGAAGCCAACAACGCCGCCATCGGACGGATCCGATCCGCTGCTCGGGGCTTCCACGATCCCGAGAGCTTCATCACCATGATCATGCTGGACCGAGCCGGCATTGCCCCTCAGCTGCCATGGGCGACCATGTCATGACCCACGAATCCGGCAGAAGACCCGATTATCTGCTCAGCTCCTTCTTCGGTGGCGCCGTCCGGGCGACCCGGTAGATCCAAGGTCCCGGCAGCTCGCTCAGCTCCTCGATCCGGCGCCACTGCGTCACGGCAATCTCCAGCTGCAGCCACTTGTTCAGCTCGTGACGGGCATCGAAGCGGACGACCCGGGCCCTGTGGGCCAATATAGCTTGACGTTCCGCCGGCCTATTGAGCATCCGACGGTCCCGCGTGATGACCACCCAACCTGCCTTGGCGACGACCGGAATCCAGTCTTGGTCCTTGTCACCCGGCTTCGTGGGACAAGCCGGCCGTGTCAGGCCATCGCAGCCGACGCCGCCAGGGTCGCCCGGATAGGTGATATCTGGTCGAACTTGGATGAGCAGCTTCGCCAAGCCGAGTACATCGGCGTCGACGTAGAAGCGGATGTCGGCCACGGGCGGTCGGTTCCGGTCATCCGACCGGCTGGCGCCTCAGTGACTCATACCGGAGCGCAGCAATGACGTCGTCAAGCTCGAGGCTGAAGTCCCGCACGATGCTCTCGATGGAGTCGCCGGCTCGCACTTGCTCAGCGAGCGCGTCGGTCGGAATGCCGTGCACTGCCGGCGACCCGAAGCGCACTTCGGGATCGATAACCACCGGCGACGTTTGACCATCAGGCCGGAGCCGAACCACCATCCCAGTCTGATCATCGTCGAATTCAACCCGGTCCAAGAATGCCTCAGCCGCCGGCAGAAGCATCGTGACGCCAGTGTGCGGCTCGACCGCAGCCCACAAGTCGCTTGGGAGCCCGGACTCGTCTTGAGCCACCACGAACAAGTGTCGATCCGGCCCAACCCAAGGGCGGGCCCGCGCCAAGGGGTACGAGACGCTGAGCTCCTGGCGCAGGTATTGGATGAAGGCCCGGAGGTTGGATAGCGAGGCACCCAGCGTGCGGCGGTACTCCTTCAGATATCGGGCCTCGACGAACTCGCCCCAGGTGACCTCTTTCGAACCCGTCGGCGCCGCCCGAAGGACGGGCTCATGAAGCTTCCCGCGCTGGTTTCCGCCCTCAAGCCAGTAGTGCAACGTGGGCTGAGCAACGTCTAGGACCTCAGCCGCCAGCCGCTCGTCGTAGACCTCGCGGTCAAGCAAGGTGAGCGGAGATTTCATAACAGTCATCATGCCTCAGAGGTGTCGGCCCACGCGCGAATGCCCTGGCAGGAGGTCCGGCGGGGCCAGTTGATTTGCAGGCCAGGACTGCTTCGCTACGGTCGCCCGATGCCGACGATCGCGATCCTCATACTGCTGGTCGTGTCGGCGCTCGCTGAACTGTTCGGCACAGCGACTGTCACGCTCACCTACGCCAAAGGTCACCGGCTCGCCCAGGAACTACTCATCGTCACCGGGCCGGACGTCCGTCGGACCACGGCGGCCGAGCTATTCAAGCCATCAGACACCTATTTGCAGACGTGGGAGCTTGAAGGCAACGTCGATGACATCCGAACTCGCGTCGCCGGCCAGCTCAGGGGCCGTTGGTGGATAAGCGCAGGCCTAATCGCTTACGGAGTCGGGGCGCTCACGGGTCTCGCCGCGGGACTGATCGCCCTATACCGCTAGCCATGCCTCTTTAGACTCCCCAGCCTCCCTCTCCGCCCGCCGAGGCGGCGGCGAAGCCGCCGGCCGAGGCGAGGGCGGCTTGAAGAAGTATAGAAAACCTCTGACAAATTCTCCTCCTGCGTCATCTCCTCCCAGCACCTCCTTCGGCATTCCTCTTCGGGGTCCTCCGTGCAGATCCTCTTCCTCTCCCGGGACTTCGATCCATGACCTTGTCCCAGCTCGAATACCGCTTTCCTGGGCTCCCTCTATCACTGTCCTGTTTTGAGTTCGTCGTAGTAGCTCGCTGTTTGGGGCCGTTCGTCGTCGTTCGCTCGTGAGCACGTGATCCAGCGTTATCACGCGTCCGTGATGCTCGAGTGAGTTGTCGATTCGGGCCCTGATTTGAGCGATTTTCGGGGCCACTGACCTGGATGTTGTCCCATCTCGGCTTGCTCGCTGTCCCTACATAAGTAGGGGAGGAAATTCCTTCCCACTACGAAAAGGAGCGACTGATGGGCTCGCCTCTCGACACCCGGACCCTGGGCTGCAACCCGATGGGGTTGTACAGAAGGGGAAGCACGCTGCGGTGAGTCGGAACAGGGACCGCTCGCTGCTCAGCCTCGAGGAAACCGCGCTGTTACTCGGCATCGGCCGCTCCACGATGTACCGCGCCGCCCGTGACGGCCAGGTGCCCTTCCCAGTCCACCGGATCGGTGGTCGCTCGTACGTGCCGAAGGCTGCGCTCCATCGGTTCTTGGCCGGGGATTCTCGGGAAGGGGCGGACAACCGGGCGTCCGCATGAGCATCCGGGCCCACGACTCACGGGCTGTCATCCAGAAGGCTCCCGATGTGCGCTGCCGCTCGGTGGTCTTCGCTAGCAATCGAGTCCGTGTAGTGGCGGGCCATGTGGGCCGTCGACCAACCGAGGCGGGCCTGCTTCTGGCGTTCCGGGATCACGGTGTCGAGCGACGTGGCCTGAAAGTGACGGAGCGAGTGCAAATGGATGTCGGAGGGCAGCGCAGCCGCCTTCCTCGCCTTGGTGAAAGCGTGTGTGACGGCGTCGGGGTACGGGGGTGTCCCACCACCGGGGTCAGCCGAGAAGACGAGGCCGTCGTCAGCGAGCGCCACGCCGGCGTCGCTCGCCAGCCGGAGCTGCGCCGCCTTCAGCGACTCGAGCTCGCCCAGGGTTCCGTCGTCGACTGCCACCCGACGAATGCTCGTGCGCGTCTTGGGCGCCTTAACGCTCGCACCGCCGGCCGATGCGATCACTGATTCGTCGATGGTCAGCCGACCATCGTCCCAGTCGATGTCCGACCAGCGCAGAGCGCACGCTTCGCCCCGCCTCGCACCGGTCGCCGCGACGACCCGGAGCAGCGCCGAATACCGAGGGTCGAGACCCTTGGCGGCAGCCAGGAGTCGGCGGACCTCCTCGATCGACGGGGCCCGCACCGGTTCGGGCGTCTCGGCCAACTTCCACTTGGGCAGCTCGGTGTCGGCCACCGGGTTGGGGAGCTTGTTGGCGCTCCACTTACGGGCGAGCCGGCAGGCCCGGTTGAGCATCGAACGGACGTAGCGAACCGTCTCCCGCCCGGCGCCTCGTGACTTGAGGCGGCGGAAGTACTGCTCCAACTCATAGGGGGTGAGGGTGGCGATGCGCTCCTGGCCGATCGACTTGCGGATGTGGACGTTCCAGACGCTCTCGTAGCGCTGCGCGGTGACCGGGCTCAGGTCGTCCCAGCCGTTGGCCTTCCACCCCTCGATGGCGTCGTTTACCGTCGTCCGCTCGTCCCAGCGCTCGACCTCGGGCTCGGTCGGGCGCTCGGGCTCGAGGTCCTGGGCCACCAACAGCCGGGAGAGCTCCTTCTCGGCCGCTCGCCTGGTTCCCCGGAAGGTCTTGCTGGTGTGCCGCACCCGTCCCTTGGAGTCCCTCCCGAGATAGACGCGCACCTCCCAGACGTCCTTCCCCCGGTCCGGTCGCTGCCGGATACTGCCCGCCATTGCTCTCCCTCCCCGTGCCCCCTTGGGACACGTATTTCGCTGTCCGCACGAAATTGTTGGGACGCGTGTTGGGACAGAGCGTATCGGAAGGGTGTGACACGGCAAAAAGTGCCTCTGAACTGGAGCCTGAGAGGAGATTCGAACTCCTG
>CAWHFM010000018.1:0-193362 GCA_963828505.1 uncultured Acidimicrobiaceae bacterium | reverse complement strand
CTCCGAGGGCGGCCTCGAGGTGCAGGCCGACCTCTACCCCGACGCCAGCGGCACGGCCGAGATCTACCGCAACGGCGAAGCCTTCGTGGCCACGTGGCACCGCTCGACGCTCGCCTCGCCGACAAATTCGTGAACGCGGCGGGCGAGGTCATCCCGCTCCAGCCCGGCCAGACCTGGGTCGAGCTGGTGCCCTCGAGCATCATCGCCACCACGACGCCGTAGCCTTCCGCTGAGCCGCCACCGGGCTTGCGCGCCACCAGCGCCAGCAGCAGGCAGTCCTCGACGGCGGAGTACACGCCGGGGTGCGCACTCGCCTCGGTCTCGTCGAAGACGCCCGCGGCGACGCCCCGACGCATCAGGTTGAGCCCCTTGCACTCGGTGACCTCGAAGCCGGCCGCCGTGAGCTTGGCCACCAGCTGGCCGGCGGCGTACTCCACCTCGTGGTCGTCGTTCATCAGCTCGGCGAACGGAGCCGGCGACACCGGCCCGTTCGGCGTGTCGAGGCAGACCACCCGCCGGGCGCCAGCACCCGGAAGGCTTCTCGCACCACGGCGTCGCCCTCGGCCTCGCTCACGTGCTCAATCGACTGCCCGCTGTAGACCAGATCGAACGAGCCGTTCTCGTAGCGGCCCAGGTCGACCATGGAGTGGAAGGTGAACTCCACCGGCCCGAGCTCGCTCTGCACGGTCGCCCCGGTCGACCCGCCCCGGTAGATCTGGTGGCGCTGGTCGACCGGGAGGTCGACCACGACGAGCCGCTCGAAGGGGTAGGGGTAGCCGAGGTGCACCAGGGCACCGTCGGCAAAACCCTGATGGGTGCCACCCAGGTCCAGGATGCGTGAGGCGGTGGGCAATCCGGCGACGAACTCGCTCCGGCTCACGTGCATGGAGAGCAGGACGTCGCGGATCGGAACACTCCGGCGCAGCTCCTCGGAATGGACGAGCGCTTCGGTCACTCCGTGGCGCGACAACTCGCCGTTGGCCAACCGGGCGCTGTACTCCTCTCCGCCCGCAGCGTCGGGTTCGCGGTCGAGGATCACGTTGTAGGCGAGCCGCACCGACTGCTTGGGTGGGAGGTAGCGGTACGGCACGGTGGGCAGCCGGTCGAGCAGCCGATAGGCGCGCTGCTTCCAACCCCGGCTTGGCATCACCCCATTGTTGCTGGTGGCAAAGGTCCCCGGCGGCGCCGGCAGTGATGACCCAGCCGCTGCCGCGGCTCAGTCGAAGGGCACTGGCGAACGTCCAGGGCTCAGACGTGAAGCCCTCCGGACGGGTCACCCGTGCAGTGACCGGCCCGGAGGCTTCGGTGCCCTGGGAGGCAGATTGTCAGCTGTCGATCGTGATGGGGAGGTCGTCGGGATCGACGACGCCCAGCTCGGCCGCCGGGTCCTCCTTCGGGGCCAGGTGGGCGCGCACCCGGTCATCGATCTCGGCCATCAGCTGCGGGTTCTCCGAGAGGAAGGTCTTCACGTTCTCGCGGCCCTGACCGAGCTGCTCACCCTCATAGGTGAACCACGCGCCGACTTCTTGACGAAGCCGAGGTCGAGGGCGACGTCGAGAAGCGATCCTTCCCGGCTGATCCCCTTGCCGTACATGATGTCGAACTCGGCCTGCTTGAACGGCGCCGAGCACTTGTTCTTGGCCACCTTGACCCGGGTGCGGTTCCCGATCACCTCGGTGCCGTCCTTGATCGCCTCGATGCGTCGGATGTCGAGACGAATGGAGGAATAGAACTTGAGGGCTCGGCCACCGGGGGTGACCTCGGGTGAGCCCCACATGACACCGATCTTCTCCCGCAACTGGTTGATGAAGATGGCGATGGTGCTCGACTTGGACAGCGTGCCGGTCAGCTTGCGCAGGGCCTGGGACATCAGTCGGGCCTGCAGGCCGACGTGGGTGTCGCCCATCTCGCCCTCGATCTCGGCCCGCGGTGTGAGCGCCGCGACCGAGTCGATCACGAGCACGTCGAGCGCGCCCGATCGGATCAGCATGTCGGCGATCTCGAGCGCCTGCTCTCCGGTGTCGGGCTGCGAGATCAGGAGGTCGTCGACGTTGACCCCGATGGCGCGGGCGTAGACGGGATCCATGGCGTGTTCGGCGTCGATGTAGGCGCAGATGCCGCCGTTGCGCTGCGCCTCGGCCACGACGTGCATGGCGAGGGTCGACTTCCCGGAGGACTCGGGCCCGTAGACCTCGACGATGCGGCCCCGGGGAAGTCCGCCGATGCCGAGGGCGAGGTCCAGCGAGAGCGCACCGGTGGGGATCGACTCGATGTTCATGCTCACGTTGTCCCCCATGCGCATGATGGAGCCCTTGCCGAACTGCTTCTCGATCTGGCCCAGCGCCGCGTCGAGCGCCTTCTCCCGATCCATTCCGGCCATCCTGTTCTCTCCTCTTGTCATCCGCTTCTCTTCCGCTGTCCTGTGACCGACCCGCCGGCGACTCGCCTGCCGGGGACCTTGCTCGTCACCCTGCTCGTCTTCGTGGACCTTGCTCGTCACCTGCTCGTGACCCTATGGCAGGGGTGTGACGACTTCGGCGGGGCGGCGGGCGACGGGTCCGACTATAACGAACGTGTGTTCGCCAGCCGCGGACCCTGGCCACGGTCGGCGCCGTCGCTAGAGAACGGTCGGACGGGTCCGCCCGGAACCGCCCGAATTTCGCCGCCTGCCCGTGCGAGGATGTCGGGGTCGCCGGGCTGGGCCGCTCGGGCGCACACGCCACGGTCCAGGACCCGGAACCCCCGGCGGAGCGGCACGCACCGCCCCCCGACCCCCGCCGGGACCCAGGAGAATGAAGGTCATGTCGCGCACATCGATCCGCCGCCACGCCACCGCCACCGCCGCCGCCGTCGTGCTCCCCGTGGCGGCGTTCGCGCTGGCCACGCTCGCGGCCGAGATCCCCGCCGCTGCGAGCCCGAGCGGCAAGCCCGCCCCCGCAGCCGAGTACACCGCCACCATCAAGGCCACCCACGGCCACGGCGTCCACTTCGTCTCCACCGCGACCGAGAGCGGCACCACCATCCACGTCGTGGGCGACGCCGGGGCCACCTCGGGCACCCAGACCATCACGGTGAAGCGGGGATCGGTGGACGAGCACGTACAGGTCGTCCGTGTCGGGCCGACTGGATACGTCGACGCCAACGACGCCGCGCTCCGCAACGTGATCGGGCTCACGTCCGCCCAGTCGTCGAAGTACGCCGGCCGGTGGCTGTCCTTCCCGACCTCGAACACGGCCTTGGACGCACTCATCGGCGGCCTGCTGAATTCGGACGTGGCCAGCGAGCTCCAGATGCGGGGGCCGTACTCCTACGTGCCGAGCACGACGATCGGTGGGCAGGCGACCATCGGGATCCGCGGCACGGTGTCGAGCGAGAGCGGCCAGGGAGTCCGCCAGATCCTCTACGTGACCGCGACCGGTGCGGCCCTGCCGGTGAAGGAGGAGACGAACCCCGGCCAACCGAAGGGTTCGTCGGCCATCCACGGCACCTTGGCGTTCTCGGACTGGGGCGAGAAGAAGACGGTGACGGCACCCGCGCACGCGGTCTCGCTGCTCAAGGTGGCCGATGGGTCGACGTCGGGCAAATCGACGACGACTTCGAAGGGCTGACCCCGTACGCTCGGACGCATGGCCCCGTGCGGTCCAAGAGGCAACCCTGTGCGGTCGAACAGCTGACGCCGTGCGGTCGAAAGGCTGACCGAGTGGCGCCCCGTCTCGAAGCCGCCCGCGGCGACATCACGGCCGAGCGCGTCGACGCCGTGGTCAACGCGGCGAACAGCGGGCTGCGCGGCGGTGGCGGTGTCGACGGCGCCATTCACCGGGCCGCCGGCTACGAGCGCCTCCGAGCCGCCTGCCGGGCCATCGGCAGCTGCCCGCCGGGCGAGGCCGTGGCGACTCCGGGGTTCGAGCTCCACGCGCGCTACATCATCCACACCGTGGGGCCGGTATGGCGCGGCGGTCGCGAGGGCGAGCCGGAGACGTTGGCGACGTGCTATCTCCGCTCGCTCGCGGTGGCGGACGAGGTGGGTGCCTCGTCGGTCGCCTTTCCGGCCATCTCGACCGGGGTGTACGGCTATCCCTCGGAGCTGGCCGCCGCCGTCGCCGTGACGACCGTCGGCGCGGCGGCCACCGCCGTCTCCCTCGTCCGCTTCATCGCCTTCGATTCGGCGACCTTCGACCTCTATCGGGCCCTCCTCGCCTGAGGATCGCTCGTCAGCCCGCCGCGGAGGCAGAAGCGGCCGGGGAGGTCAGGTCGTACACCGTGACCCCGCCCACTGTCTTGGCGGTGAAGTGGGACTTGACCCACGAGGTGATCTGCGAGGCGTCGTCGGCCGTCCCGCCGGCGCCGGCGCCTCCGAATCCCACACCGCCGCCGGCGATGAAGTAGTGGATCTTGCCCTCGGCCACGTACCGCTCGAACTGGGCCAGCGTCGGTGCCGGGTCGGTCCCGTTGAAGCCGCCGATCGCCATCACCGGCTCGTCACTCGCCAACTGGTAGCCCGCGGCCGAGTTGGAGTTCACCGTCGCCGCGACCCAGGTGTACCGGGCGGCGTCAGCCTTGAGCATCCGTGTCAGTGCGGGGTTCGAGCTGCTCGCGTTCAAGAACCCTCCCGTCCCGCCATCGGCGCCACCGAAGGTACGGCGGAAGCCACCGCCGAAGGGTGAGGCGGTGCCCCCGCCGAACGGTGAGGCGGTGCCCCCGCCGAACGGTGAGGCGGTGCCCCCACCGGTGCCCGTCCCGCCACCGAGACCGGGAAAGCGGCCGCCGGGGATGCCGCCGGGGAAGCCGCCGGTCCCGGTCCTGCTTCGACCGAACGGCGCGGCGCCGGCGCCACCGAAGGCTCGGCGGAAACCACCACCGGCGAAACCTCCACCGGGACCGCCGAACCCGCCCGTCGGCGTCGGGGTGACGGAGGGGATGGCGCCCTGGTGCGGGGTGGTCGCGGTGGCCACGGTCGAGAACAAGGGTGCGGCCAGGGCGGCACTGAGCCCCAGCACCGAGACGGCAGCGATCGCCAGCTTCGGCACGGAGCGCAACAGCGGGAGGGCGAGGATCGCCACGATGCCGAGCGCTCCCGCGACGGCGACGAAGGGCCTCAGCGCAGGGAACCAGTCAGGGGTGCGACCCAGGAGCTCGTAGCTCCACCACACCGTCGCGGCCAGGCCGCCGGCGAGGCCGAGACGAGCGGGCCAACGAGCGCGTCGCTCCCACAGGCCGATCGTGGCGATGCCGACGAGCGCCCCGAGCGGCGGCGCCATGGCGACCGTGTAGTAGGGGTGGATGATGCCCTGGGCCAGGCTGATGGTGAGCCCGGTGACCACGAGCGATCCGCCCCACAACAACAGCCCGGCACGTTCGCGGTCGGTCCGCCGGTTCCGGATGGTGATGAGCAGGAGGACCGCGCCCATCACGAGCGCACCGGGTAGCAGCCACGACATCATGTTGCCGAAGTCAGAGTTGAACAGCCGCGTCAGGCCCGTGGGGCCCCACATCGATCCGCCGCCGCGGCCTCCGAAGCCCCCGCCCCCGACACTCCCGCTCTCGTTGCCGCTCAGCCGGCCGAAACCGTTGTACCCGAAGATCAAGTTGAGGATGCTGTTGTTCTGCGACCCACCGACGTACGGTCGGTCCGCGGCCGGTGTCAGCGCGACCGCAGCCACCCACCAGCCGGCGGCGACCAGCACCGAGACGCCCATGAGGAACGTCTGCCACACGCGCCGCCACCATCCGGTCGGCGCGGCGAGCAGGTAGACCACGGCGAACACCGGCAGCACCAGGAAGGCCTGCATCATCTTGGTGATGAAGCCGAAACCGACGAGGGCGCCCGCCAGGACGAGCCACTTGGTCTGCGCCCGCTCCAAGCCGCGCATGGTGGCGTAGGTCGCGCCGGTGAGCAGCAGGGCGAGCAGTGCGTCAGGGTTGTTGTAGCGGAACATCATGGCCGCCACCGGCGTGAGGGCGACGACCGCGCCACCGAGGAGCGCGGCCCGCGCGCTGAACCAGCGCCGTACCGACAGGTAGACCAGGCCGACCGTGGCGACGCCCTCGAGCGCTTGCGGGACCAGGAGGCTCCACGAATTCAGGCCAAAGATACGAGCGGAGATCTCCATCGGCCACAAGAACACCGGCGGCTTGTCGACCGTGATGAAGTTCGACGAGTCCGACGAGCCGAAGAAGAAGGCCTTCCAGCTCTTCGTCCCCGCCTGCACGGCGGCGGAGTAGAACGAGTTGGCCCACCCGCTCGCACCGAGGTCCCACACATAGAGGACGGTGGTGGCGGCGAGCAGGACGAGCAGGGCGGGTCGGACCCAGGGCGCATCGCTCTCCTTGCCGCGGAAGAAGCGGGACACCGGGCCACGGCGCCGGTTGCCGCCGGGCCAACCGGGGACGGTCGACGATCTGTCGGGGGCCGGAGCCGTCTGGCGGGCGTCGATCGGGTCGGGCGGGTCGAGGAGGGCCACGGGGGCGTCGCTGGCGTGAGGCATTTCAGACGCCGACGGGGAGGGAGGGGGCGTGACGTCGCTCACTGGGCACCTTTCGCCGCGCCGGAGGAGATGAAAGCAGGCCGGTAGATCCAGGCCCGCAGCACCGAGAAGCGGAAGATCGCGGCGACCAGCGTGGCCAGCGTCAGCGCGAGCAGCTCGGGCATCAGCGCGCCCGGATCGATCCACCGCGCCACGAGCAGGCCGAGCGTCGTGAAGGCGAGGCTCACCAGGTACAGACCGGCGGACATGGCGAGGAAGCGTCCCTTCTGGGGCTGCCCGTTGGTGCCACGTGCCAGCTCGCGGTGTACAGCCGTGTTGAACAGCGTGGTGAGCGCGAGTGCCAGTGTGTTGGCGCCGAACGCGCCGAGCAGCGGGCGCCAGGCGAGGAAGAGGAACAGGTAGCCCAGGGTGGAGATCACCCCGACACCGGCGAAGCGCAGGAGCTGGTCGGCCGCCACCTGACCCGCGCCGGCGAGGGTGTTCACCTTGGGAGGCCGCCGCAGCATCCGCCAGACCCCGCGCAGGTCGTCGGTCGCGGTCGAGACGATGTGCACGCTCGAGTGGGGATCGTCGACCCAGTCGACGGGTACCTCGCCGATGCGCAGGCCCAGGCGCTGCGCAATGACGAGGAGCTCGGTGTCGAAGAACCATTCGTTGTCCTGAATGAGCGGCAGCAGCTGGTCGGCCGCGTCGCGACGCAGCGCCTTGAAGCCGCATTGGGCGTCACTGAAGCGCCCGCGCAGCGCGACCCGGAGCAGGAGGTTGTAGGCGCGGGAGATGAGCTCGCGCTTGGGTCCTCGGACGACGTGCGCTCCCTTGGCCAGCCGCGAGCCGATGGCGATGTCGCTGTGGCCCGAGAGCAGGGGAGCGACCAGCGGGAGCAGCGCGGGGAGCGATGTCGAGAGGTCGACGTCCATGTAGGCCACGACCGGTGCGTGGCTGGTGGACCAGGCGGTGCGCAGGGCGTAGCCGCGGCCCTTGCGGGGCAGGTGCATGGCCGCCACACCAGGGGTGGAGTCCACGAGCGCGGCGGCCACGGCGAAGGTGTCGTCCGTGCTGGCGTTGTCGACGACGGTGACGATCGCCCGGAAGGGGAAGGACTCGTCGAGGAAGCGGCGCAGGGCGAGCACACGCTCCGCCAGCTGCGCCGCTTCGTTGTACACCGGCACGACGATCTCGACGTCCGCCGGCAGGCGGCGCGGATTTAGCGGCGTCTCCAAAGGAGCCAAAGTGGTCATGGCGGTCATCGTGGCCTGCGGGTCTTGCGGCGCGTTTGGGTCGGGCTGTGGATCACGTGTGAGTTTTCGGCGTCGCACGGCGACACCTCAGACCGTGACGAAGCCGGAGACGGCGACCGGCGAGGTGGTGGGCCTGTGGCTCACGCCGACGCCGGAGAGCTGGGCCCGCTGGCGCGAGCGGGCACGCTGGGCTCGCCTTCGGGGTTGGCCCGGTCGACAGGAATGGGCGGGCCCCCGGAGCTCGGACCGGCGACCGGGGCGGACTCATCCGGACGGCCGGCACCGATCGGCTCTTCGGGGTCGGGCGGGTCGGGCACGTCGGGCACGTCGGACCCGTCGACCAGATCGCTGGCGAGCGGCAGGCGCACCGAGACCCGCATCCCTTCACCGGGTGCGGAGCTGGCGGCGACGGTCCCGCCGTGAGCGACGACGATGGCGGCCACGATGGAGAGCCCCAAGCCGCTGCCGCCGCTGGTGCGGGTCCGGGCCGGGTCGGCACGAAAGAAACGTTCGAAGATGCGGCGGGCGTCCTCCGCCGGCATGCCGGGACCCTCGTCGGCCACCACGATCTCTGCCATGGCACCGTCCGCGTCGACCGTCACGGAGGCGCGCGTCCCCGATGGCGTGTGAGCGCGGACGTTCGCCAGCAGGTTGTCGATCACCTGGCGCAGCCGGTCGTGATCGCCGCTCACTTCGACCGGCCGGGTGGCGCTGAACGTCACCGGCCACTCCGGGCCGACGGCCGCCGCGGTGCGGACCGCCTCGGAAGCGAGCGAGACCAGCTCGACCGGCGCACGCTCAATCGGGAGACCCTCATCGAGGCGGGCCAGGATGAGCAGGTCGTTGACCAAGCGGTCCATGCGAGCCGTTTCGGCGCGGATGCCCGAAATCACCCTGGGCAGGTCCTCGGCGTGTTGCGCCGCCCCGCGCTCGAAGAGCTCGGCGTACGCCGACACCGCGGCGATGGGTGTGCGCAGCTCGTGCGAGGCGTCCGCGACGAACTGGCGCAGGTGCTGCTCCGAATCCTTCAGCCGGGCCTCCGACGCCAGGCGGGCGGTGAACGCGGTCTGGATCCGCTCGAGCATCACGTTGAGCGCTCGGGCCAGGCGGCCGACCTCGGTGGGCTGGTCGGCGCCGGGCACGCGCTGGTCCAGGTTGCCGGCGGCGATGGACTCCGCTGTCGCCTCGACGTCCTCGAGCGGGCGCAGGCCGAGGCGGACCAGCCACCAGCCGCCCGCCAGCGCCAGCACCAAGGCGGCGGCCGACACGGCCAGCTCAATGAGCAGGAGCGTGTGCAGCGTGTTGGTCTGCTCCACGATCGTCTGGGCCTGCACGAGCACGTCGCCGTGGGCGATGGGACCGGAGATCTTGCTCGCCCGCACCCGGAAGGCGGGACCTCCCGGCGTGGTCGAGCCCGTCGTGAACTGAGCGACCTGGCTGCCGTCAGGCTCGGTGGTGAAGCCGGTGATCGGCGAGGGCAGCTGCGGGCGGTAGGGGTGGTTCCCGACGTAGGCCGGGCACTCCCACCCGTTCACGATCTTGCCGTCGAGGTTCGCCACGCCGATGTAGCTGATGGCGAACAGGTTGCCGAAATTCTGCTCGTCCCCGTTGCCGCTCCCGGTGTTGCCCGTGCCGGTGCCTCCGGTGGTTTGCCCGGGTCCGTTGCCCACGGGACCCGAGCCCTCTTCGTTCCCCGGGGCCGGCGGGCAGACCGCCCGGTTCGTGAGCTGGTTGATGTTCAGGTGCGCCACGCGCTGAGCCAGCTCCTGGTCGACCTGGCTGTAGAGCGACGACCGCAACGCCGAGTAGGTGGCGATGTCCGCCACCACCAGGGCGACCATGGAGATCAGCCCGACGGCGAAGAGAAGCCGGAGCCGGAGCGACACTCAGTTCTTCCCGTTCCCCGTCCCGCTCGTCGCGGGCTCGGGCTCCCGCAGGGTGTATCCGACCAGCCGGATGGTGTGGATCAGCGGGGGGCCGAACTTCTCCAGCTTCTTGCGCAGGTAGCTCACGTACGTCTCGACGACGTTGCCGTCGCCGCCGAAGTCGTAGTGCCAGACGTGGTCGAGGATCTGCGCCTTGGAGAGCACGTGGCGGGGGTTCAGCATGAAGTAGCGCAGCAGGTTGAACTCGGTGGCGGTCAGGTTGATCGCGCTGCCGGCGCGACGCACCTCGTGCGCGCTCTCGTCGAGCTCGACGTCGGCGAAGCGCAAGATGCCGTCGTCGTCGGGCTCGTACCCGGTGCGCCGGAGGATGGCGTGCACGCGGGCGATCACCTCGGCCAGAGCGAAGGGCTTGGTGACATAGTCGTCGCCGCCGACGGTGAGGCCGGCCAGCTTGTCCTGGAGCGAGTCGCGTGCGGTGAGGAAGAGCACGGGCACCCGCAACCCGTCGGCGCGAAGGCGCCGCGTCACCTCGAGGCCGTCGAGGTCGGGCAGCATCACGTCGAGGATGACGAGGTCGGGCGGGTCCTCCTGCGCCCGCGCCAACGCCTTGCGGCCGGTCATGGCTTCGTCGACGGTGAATCCCTCGTACCGGAGCGACGTCGCCACCGCGTCGACGATCGAGGGTTCGTCGTCCACGACAAGGACCCTGGGTCCACTGTCGAGCTTCACTGTTGGCACCTCCTGGGTCACAGAGTCACACCTGCGGCTCCCCATCCAGTGTGAACCGGCTGTGGCGCTGCTGTGAAGCAGGCGCCGGAGTTGGCGCACTGGCTGGGGCGACGGGGTGGCATAGCGGGGCCGGGCGGGCGGTGCGGGGCGCCGACGGACCTCCTCAGGCCGGCCTCAGGCCGGTGGCGGGACCTCGTCGAGAGCGCGTCGGAGCAGGTCGAGAGCGGAGATCGCCGCGTATTGGCGCACCCGCTCACGGTCGCCCGGGACTCGCAGCTCCCTGGTCAGTGATTGGGTGCCCTCCCCGGGCAGGGCCAGGCCGACGAAGACGCTTCCCGGTGCGACCCCCTCCTGGTCGTCGGGCCCGGCCACCCCGGTGATCCCGAGGCCGACGCCGGCTCCGGTGACGCGCCGCGCCCCCTCGGCCATGGCCGCGGCGGCCGCCTCCGTCACGACCGGGCCGGGAGGCACGCCGAGCACTTCGTACTTGACGTCGGACGCGTAAGCGACGATCCCGCCCAGGAACCAGGTCGACGCACCGGGCACGTTGACGAGGCGCGAGGCGATGAGACCGCCGGTCAGCGACTCGGCCACCCCCAGGGTGAGTCCACGGGCGGCGAGCCGCGTCGCCACGGCCACCTCCATCGACTCGTCGTCCGTCCCGAAGACGATGTCGCCGAGCCGGACTTCGATGGCCCGGCGCACCTCGACCTCCTCCTTGTCGAGCAGCGCGGCGACGTCTCCCGCCGTCCGGGCGCGGGCGGTGATGCGCACCTTGATGCCCTCGATGCCCGAGGCGAGGAAGGCCAGGGTGACGCCACCCGCGTCCACCTCGTCCAGGGCGTCGATGCGGTTCTGGAGCGACTCGGCCAGGCCGGACTCGGACGCGCCCCACGTACGCAACACACGCGACGCGATGACCGCCTCCTCGCCGGCCTCGGCCACGCGGGCGCGGCAAGTCCGGCAAGATGGCGCGTTCGAACATCTCGGCCATCTCGTAGGGGACGCCGGGAACGGCGTAGACGACCTTGTTGCCCACGGGACAGATCAGCCCGGGAGCGGTCCCCGCCACCTGGGGGATGATCGTGGCCCCCTTGGGGACGTCGGCCTGGCGCAAGTTGTTCTCGCTCATGGCCCGGCCCCGGGAGACGAAGAAGCCGGCGATGACGTCCGCCACGGCCGGGTCGCGTTCGAGCTCGACGTTCATGACCGCGGCGATCGCCTCCCGCGTGATGTCGTCCTGGGTCGGACCGAGCCCGCCGCACACGATTACGCCGTCGCTCCGGGCCAACGCGGTACGCAGCGCGAGCACGATGCGGTCGTGGTTGTCGCCGACCGCCTGGTGGAAATGGGAGACCACACCGGCGGCGGCCAGGTGCTCGCCGAGCCAGGCGGAATTGGTGTCGGCGATCTGCCCGAGCAGGAGCTCGGTGCCCACCGCCACGATCTCGATTCTCATCGATCCGTGAGACTACGGGGCCGGGCGGAGACGTTCAGCCGGCGGGGCGGAGGGCGCGCCGCCCGTCGAGGAGGTACTCGGCGCCGGTGAAGAGGGTCAGGGCGCAGGCGAACCAGATGGCGGCGACCTGGAGGGTGTGGTGATGGGCCAGGGGTGGGATGATGCAGGTCCCGACGGCGATGTCCTGCACCAGGGTCTTGAGCTTGGCCGAGTTGCGAGCGGGGACCGAGACGCCACGCCGGCCCACCCAGGAACGGTAGAGCTGCATGCCTACTTCGCGAACGGTGATCAGCCCCACGGGAAGCCACGGCAGATGCCCCTGGGCGGCCAGTGTGATGAGGGCGCCGAGGACGACGGCCTTGTCGGCCAAGGGGTCGAGGAAAGCACCCGAGCGGGTGGTACCCATGCGGCGGGCCATGTAGCCGTCGAGCCCGTCGCTGCCGGCGAGCACGAGGCCGACCACGACGTTGAGCCACGACGCACCCCAGGCCACGAGCATCAGGACGTAGACGGGTGCGGCCAGCAGGCGCGCCACGGTGACCGCGTTGGCGGGAGTGGCCAACGCGCTCGGACCGAAGGCGAACTGCCGGGGATGCTCGTGGGTGGCGTCGCTCACCGTGCCACCCCGGCGAGTCCACGCGGGCGGTGGGGTGCGGCAGCCGGCTCGAGCCGCTCGACGGGCTCACCCACGAGATCGGGTCCCTCCGCCGCGGTGATCAACGCGTCGACGAGCTCGCCGGGCACCAGATCGGACGGCAGGCGCACCACCCCGTCGATCTCGGGGGCCTCGTGCACGGTCCGGCCCTGCCCCGACGAGTCCACGAGCACGCGCCGCACCTGGCCGACCATGTCGTCACGGCGGCCGGCGGTGACGGCGTCCTGGAGCTCGGCGCACTCGCGCAGCCGTTCCATAGCGAGCTCGGGCGGGACCTGGTCGGGCAGGCCGGCGGCATGGGTCCCCTCCTCGCGCGAGAAGGTGAAGAAACCGGCCCAGTCCAGGCGGGCCTCGGCCAGGAACTCGAGCAGCAGGTCGTGATCGTGCTCGGTCTCGCCCGGATAGCCCAGGATGAACGAGGACCGGAAGGTGGCGCTGGGCTCGGCGGCGCGGATGTCCGCGATGCGCCGCAGGAAGCGCTCGCCGTCGCCCCAGCGCCGCATGCGCGCCAGGAGAGGGCGGGCGACGTGCTGGAGGGAGAGGTCGAAGTAGGGCACGCCCGTATGGAGGACGGCGTCGATCAACTCGTCGGTCAGGCCCGAGGGATAGAGGTAGAGCAGCCGGGTGCGGTCGACGCGCTCGGCCACGGCGCGGGTGAGCGCGGCCACGGGCGAGCGGCCGGCGGCGACCCTTCTCCCCGGAACCGAACGGTCGCGCCCGTAGGACGCGAGGTCCTGGGCCACCAGCACGACCTCACGGAGGGGAGGAGCGCCGGGCGAGCCCGCGGCCAGCTCGTCCACCTCGGCCAGGACGTCCTCCTGGCTGCGTGAGCGCTGGCGACCCCGGAAAGAGGGGATGGCGCAGAAGCCGCAGATGCGGTCGCACCCCTCGGCCACCTTGACGTAGGCCCACGGAGCCTTGGCCGCCGGGCGCGGCAGGCGGAGGAGGTCGAAGTCGGGGACCTCGGCCCCGGGAACGATCCGGGTGGGGGCGAGAGCGACCGGGACGCGGGTCGCGGCGAGCGGCGGCGCGTGATCTGCGGGCGCGATGTCGCGGCCGAACCCCGCCACGAGGTCGACCTCCGGTAGAGCCTCCCGGAGCTCGTCGCCGTAGCGTTCCGCCATGCAGCCGGTGACCACGAGCCGCGCCCCGTCGCGGCGGCGGTCGGCCAAATCGAGAACGGCCTCGATCGACTCGTGTCGCGCCGCGTCGATGAAGGCGCAGGTGTTCACGACAATCAGGTCGGCGTGCTCGGGAGTGCCCACGGGGTGAAAACCTCTCGCGGCGAGGTACCCCTCGAGCTTGTCGGAGTCGACCTGGTTCTTCGGACATCCAAGGGTCTCGAGGAAGTACTGACCCACGACCTATGCACACACTCCTCGCACGAGCCGCACCGCCGGTGTTGGCGGGCGGCCGGCCCGCCGGAGCGAGCCGTCTCGACCGGTCGGCCGGGCCCGCGACGACGTGCCACGTGCCCGAACCCCCGGAGCGGAGAGGGAGGGATTTGAACCCTCGGACCCAGTTACCCAGGTCAACTCATTAGCAGTGAGTCCGATTCGGCCGCTCTCGCACCTCTCCTAGCCTCTTTGGCCTGTATCTGGTCTATATCTCCCACTGTGGGTGGGGGTCCACAAACCAGGCCATCGAGACGACCCAAGGGTACAGGGTCGGTCCAGCAGCGAGGCCCGCGGACGTGGCGCCTCCGGGTCTTCGTCGGCACCGACCCGGTCACGGGCCACCCCAGGCAGCGCACCAAGACCGTCGAGGCCAAAAACCAGACTGAGGCCCGGGCCGCCCTACGGGCCTGGCAGAAGGAACTGGACGACAACCGGGTCGCCACGGACTCGTCGGCGACCGTCCGCTCCCTGGTCGAGGAGTGGCTCCGCCACAGCGAGGCCCGGGGACGTGCCCCCCGGACCCTCCACGACGCCCGTCGCTCGGCCGAGACAACGATCTTCCCGGAGTTCGGCGACGTCCCGATCGCCGAGCTGACGCCCCGGCACCTCGACGAGTGGTACGGCAAGCTGGCCACCGGCGGGGGACGGGACCGTCCGCTCAAGCCGACCAGCATCCGTCGCCACCATGCCGTGCTCTCCGCCGCACTGAGCCAAGCCGTCCGCTGGGGATGGCTGGATCGCAACCCGGCTGAACGGGCCGAGCCGCCCCCGCTGGGCCGGGCCGAGCTCCGGGTCCCCACTTCCGACGAGATGCGGGCACTGCTGGCCCGAGGGGCAGAACGCGACGAGCGTTGGGGCATGCTCTTGTCGCTAGCCGTCCTGACGGGTGCCCGTCGGGGAGAGCTCTGCGCCATGCGCTGGACCGACGTCGATGCCGACACGATCCGGATCCGGCGCTCCCTCTACCGGGCAGGAACCGATCGAGGGGAGAAGAGCACCAAGGGCGGCCGTGAGCGCTGGGTCGTCGTGGC
This sequence comes from uncultured Acidimicrobiaceae bacterium, assembly GCA_963828505.1. GTDB lineage: Bacteria > Actinomycetota > Acidimicrobiia > Acidimicrobiales > RAAP-2 > Bog-473. The sequence continues at coordinate 178,482 of CAWHFM010000018.1, read as the reverse complement.
GCCGACCGGGCGGGCCCTGCTCGAGGCCTGGCGCAGCCGCTGCAACGAGGTCGCCGCTGCCGTCGACGTGCGTCTGGTTCCGGACGCCTTCGTCGTCTCACCCGTGCCCGACGGCAGCCGGCCGGTGAATCCTGAGACTTTCTCCTCGGTCGTCCACAAGCTGTGCGCGCAGCTCGGCATGCCGCACGTGCACTTGCACTCGCTCCGGCACTTCGCCGCCACCGAGATGCTGGCGGCCGGCATCGATCCCCGCAATGCCGCCGAGATACTCGGCCACGACAGCCCCAACCTCACGCTCGGCCTGTACGGCCACGCCACGGCGGAACGCCAACGTACGGCGGCTGAGGTTCTGGCCCGGGCATTGGAACCTCCGGCTGTCGCTGCAGGTGAGTGACGCTCTCGCCGACTTCACGCCCTTCCGTTACCGTCCCCGAGAGCTTCCGACCGGTTCCGCGATCTCCGTGTCGGCCGCCTCGCGGTCGAGTTGGGCAGCGAGCTTGGCCACGTGGATGTACCAGCGACTGCCGATCTTCAGGCCGGGCAGCTTCCGCTTACGACACTGGCGCACGACGCCGAGTGGGCTCAGGCCGAGCAACGGTGCGACCTCTTCGGGTGTCGCCAATTGCGGGAGGACTTCCGAGAGATGCGGGTAGGTGCCCATCACGCACGTTCCTCTGGGTCGCTGGGCGAGACGACGCAGACGACACCGCCGACGGTTTCTACGGAAGAGTCCAAAGCCTGACGCACCGCCTCCGGCGGCTTGCCCTCTGAAGAAGTGCCTACTCGCATCGGGTGTACCACGCGAAGTCGGCCTCCTTCTTCTCCTCTGCCCGCTGCCGGGCCTGGGCTGCGGCGAAGAGCTCCTCTCCCTCGTTGGCCCACCCACGTCCTACGGCCCGGAGCCGCCGGGTCGTGGTGTTGTCCAGCTCCGAGGTGTCACTCCGTTGGCACCATGTGGCCCTGGCCTCACGTAGGGCGCCGAACGTGGTCGAGTAGCCGCGGGCGACTTGGTGAGGAAGTGTCCCGAATAGCCGAGATGGTGGGCGTGGCGCCGAAGACCGAGGGAGCTGAACCGGGGATCGGACCCGAGCTTCCAGGCCGTCGCCACCATGGCGAAGAGGTGTGGCGGAAGGCCACGGCGCTTCAGGTCCGAATCGGAGAGGATGCGCCCGAGGAGCTCTGGATGCATGGCTGGCTTCTTGGTGGCGTACTTGGCCACGTAGGAGGCCACGGGTGTCAGGGGTCCCTCACGGGAGAGGAGTCGGACGTCGAGCTCGCTTCCCCATCGGGCCATTCGTCCGGCGTGGGTGACCTCGACGCTGCGTGCGGCAACGCAAGACCGTGCGAGTGCCGCTGCATCGACCGGTGGTGGACCGCCGGCTGCTCCGTCAGCTCGGATGACGGCGTGGAAGTGCACGAGGCCCCGACGTTGGAACTCGGCCACCTTGCAGTGCTCGAGACGCAGGACCTTGGCGCAGGCCGAACGGGAGAGCCCGAGCTCGCTCGCCAGCCGGCGTGCGACGTAGATCGTGGTGCGCCGCCACAGCTCGGCGCTGAGCGCATTGTGGACCACGGCGCCGACGTAGTCGTAGCACTCGGGGCACAGCGGCGTGCCGAGAGCCTCTTCATCACGAACGTGCCGCTCCTCACAGCCAAGCGGGCGACCGTGGGCGCAGCGTCTGCCACGTGCTCCGGGGTGACATGGGGCGGTCGAGCTCTCACGGTGCACCACACCGAAGCTCGGTGCGGTCAGGGTCAAGAACACGGCCGGATGGGCGGCGATCGACTCGTCGATGCCCTTCCCGCCTTCGAGGCCGGCGCGCACCAGATGGCGGGCGTCACCTCGATAGAGCGTGGCGCACGAGCAGCGCAGCTCGCTGCGCGACCCACACGCTTTGAGGATCACGTTGTCGGGGAAGTTGTGGCTCGAAAAGACGACTTTGCCTTGGTCACCGAGCACGTAGCCACGCAGACCAATGGGATGGGCGCACCAGCGACACCGTGCGCCTTGGGCCAAGAAGTCCTCAAGGCGGTGCCCGTTCGCATGCCGACCGAGCGCATGGAGCATGGCGACATCGTCTTCGTTCAACAAGGCCGCCACCATGACGAACGGTCGCGACACCTGTCAAGCGTCGCCCCAGCTCAGAGTACGTAAACAGGGCGCACCAGCGGGACACAGCGAGACGCAGTGAGACACAGTGAGACACAGCGGGACAGAAATGCGTCCCGAAAAAAAGTTCTCACCAAGTGGTCTGTCGGCGCCTCCGGCCCTCGGGGGCCGTCGGCGCCACTCCCTCGGTCCGACATCCTTCGGTCGAACCAGTACGGACTGACGATCCTTGTTCGACGAGCCGGCCGATGGTCGGGTGGTGAGTAGTTCCCTTACCCAATCAAGTTCGTCAGACTGCTCGCCAGGCGCAAGAAGACCCGACCGGGTCTTCGTACGACCTGTCGTCGGCAGCCTGTCAAGTCTTAATGGACCGGGCGGCCAGAGCAGAGCAGAGCAGAAGAAACGCTGCCGCAGCAATGTGAGCTGTAGCCTGATGATGTGGCGAAGAACATGTCCATGAGTGAAGGCTCGAGAAGCAGGAGCGGCGCGGTCTTCCACCTGGACGCAGATGAGGCGTCGGTCACCGAGGGGCAGTTCGAGGTCCGTCAGACATGGGGACCCTTAAGCGACTTGGTCGGCAGGGTGAAGGTGGTGGTGACGAATCGTCGCTTAATCTTTTGGTCCTTCCGGAATTCCCGTGGGTTGGAACACCCGTTATTCCTCGGTCTTGACACCTGAAGAGGTGATTGCCGCACCAACGCCGTGACGGCAAAGGTGGCGCTCTTCCCGTCCTTCCACCTTCCTTCCCGTCGACGCGTCGATGCCACGGTCTCGCCCTCCGTGTCGAGGGTCGCTGCGAGCCTCCGCTGCGCTCCGGTTCTCGCTCGGGCGTCGCCCGTCCCTCGACACCGGGCTCGTCTGTGGCAAGGGCTCGGAGAGGGAGCGACACTGGAGTGTCGCTCCGGGGGGCTGGGAGCGCGAAGGGAAGGAGGCCGCCATGCGCGACATCGAGTTCTACGCCCAGGTGCTGGGCCTGGTCGATCCGTGGTTCGTCGAGGACGTGGACCTCTCGATCGAGCAGCGGCGCGTCGACATCTCGCTCGCCCACTTTGAGGACCGGCTGTGGCCTTGTCCTGAGTGCGAGAGCGAGCTCGCGCTCTACGACCACGCCGAGGAGCGGGCCTGGCGCCATCTCGACACCGGGGGCTTGCCCACCTGGCTCCACGCGCGTCCGCCTCGGGTCAAGTGCTTGACCCACGGTGTGCGCCAGGTGCACCTGCCCTGGGCCGAGCCCAAGAGCCGCTTCACCCGCTCCTTCGAGCGCTTCGCCATCGACGTCTTGAAAGAGACCGACGTCTCGGGGGCGTCCAACATCTTGAAGACGAGCTGGGACGAGTGCTGGGGGATCATGTCGCGCGCCGTCGCCCGGGGACTCGCCGCCAAAGAACACCAGGTCCCGGCCCTGATCGGCGTCGACGAGAAGGCGGTAGCCAAGGGCCACTCCTATCTGACGCTCGTCTATGACATCGCCGGCGGCACCGTCGACTACATCGCCGACGACCGCACGCAGGCCAGCCTCGATCCCTACTTCGAAGCCTTCAGCGCCGACGAGCGTGCCGGGATCAGAGCCGTGGCCATGGACATGTGGCCGGCCTATATCAACTCGGTCGAGGCCCACTTCGACGACGCGCACGACAAGATCGTGTTCGATCGATTTCACATCATGAAGCACATGGGAGAAGCGGTCGACACCGTGCGCAAGCGCGAGCACAAAGAGCTGCGCGCCGAGGGCATCGATACCTTGACGGGAACGAAGTACCTCTGGCTCTACGCCGAGAGAAACCTGCCGGCCAAGCACAAGGGCCCGTTCCGGGCCCTCAAGGCGCTCAACCTCAAGACGGCGCGGGCCTGGGCCATAAAGGAGTCGCTCGCCGTCATGTGGAACTACCACCGCCTCGGCTGGGCGACCAGGTTCTACACACAGTGGTTCTTCTGGGCCACGCACTCGCGCCTCGAGCCGGTAATCGACGTGGCCTACATGATCAAGCGCCACCTCTACGGCGTGCTCAACTACTTCTCGGCGGCGAGGATTACGAATGCAGCTGCAGAGGGACTGAACTCGAAGATCCAAACGATCAAGAAAATGGCCTACGGCTTCCGGAACCGCGAGCACTTCAAGACGGCCATCTTCTTCCACTGCGGCGGGTTAGAGCTTTACCCAGGTACCCACTCGAATCCCGGATGACCCAATCTTTTTACCAATCAAGGAACCAGCCGACAGGCGAGGGTTGCCACTGCGGACGATCGCGCTGAGTGACCTGAGTGGCGTCGCGAGCGACCACCTCGGCGTGCGCCTGGAACTGGCCAATAGCGGGGTGATCTTGGGTCCCCCCTCGCGCAAATCGCGGAACCTGGCCGAAGTCGTCAAGGACGCCACGCGAGCCCAGGTCAACATGGTCGCCGACAAGCTCGACGCCGAGGAAAGCGCCCAACATCCTCTCGCGGGACCAGAGCCCTTTGCGAGGCTCGCTGGAACTCGTGCCTGGCGCGCGTCGAGGAAGCCACACAGTGACTGGTGGGCTGAGAACGGATCACCGCTGTGCACCTGGAGAAAAACATCTGGACATCGGCCAGTCCGCCAGCTGATGGTCAATGGCCGTGCCTACGAATTGCGTCGTGGTGATCGGCGACTTCGCCGCTTGCCTGGAACGAGCGTCAGCTTGCACAACATCAGCCGCAGTGTCTTCCACAAGGAAGCGTTCGAACTGGTCGACGCGCTCAGCGGACGGCGGATGCTCTCGGTAGAGGGAGTCCACTTCGAGTACTCGGCGGGCTCACGAGTCACCACTTCAACGGCGCGCTACAGCTTCCCGGTATGGCGCGAGCCGGGTCCGGAGCGGTTGTGGGTCATGGCGGCCGCCGATGAATCAGGAACGGTGGCGGCCCGGTTCGCTAAGAACACGGTCGCGGGATTCAAGCGCATCGAAGTGGCGGTCACCCCTGAGCAGGCACCTACCACCGAGCTCATCTGCCTCATCGCCGTGGCGGCCGACTTCGTGCAGACCTTTCCCCGCGTGAGGGCTAGTGGAGCGTAGAATCCCTGATCGAACGGGGGGCACAATGAATGTCTCCGAACGTGATCATCTGATTCCCTCCTGCAGTTGAATTCATCTGAAGCCAGACCAACTCGAAGTGTTTGAGTTCTAATACTCGGCGTGGTCCCGACCTCGACCAGCGGAGCCGGTTCCTCTCAACGTGGGCGGTAGATGTCAGCCCGATGATCGATTCGCAACACCGTGACTTCACGCTGCTCGTCGTCTATCTCGTAGACGATGCGATACGGACCACGCCGCGCCGACCACAGCCCAGCGAGCTCGCGCAATAAGGGGTGACCAACCCGCCGCGGCGACTCGACAAGGGGTCCGACTATGAACTCGACCACGGCCGCTGCGACAGCTTCCGGAAGGCGCGAGAGTGAGCGTTCAGACGTCGCTGCGACCACCAAGCGGTACGGCCCTGCGCCGCTCACCTACTCAGATATTTGGCGCGGAATTCGTCGGCCCCGATTGTCTTGCCTTGGGCCACGTCGTCACGTGCGGCCTCGATCTCGGCCATGGCCGACGGATCCGAGAGCAGCTCGAGCGTGTCCTCGAGAGTGGCGAGGTCCTCGGGGCTCATGATCACTGCGGCCGGGCGGCCGTGGCGGGTCAAGACGATTCGCTCGTGTTCATGCTCGATCTGATCGACGATCTCCGACAGCCGAGCCTTGATCTCGGCCAACGACAGCGTGTTGCTCATGACCATTATTCTAGTCATATTCGGCTGGATGACCGCCAACTCTCAGTGTCCCGCTGGCCGTAGAAGGACTTAGAACACCGCTGGCGTGCGGGCGGCAGCACTTCTTGCTACCGAGGGGCTCGGCCTATATGTGGGCCTATATTTTCGGGTCCGCCCCCATCCGATGGCCACATGTCGTGCCTGTTCAGAGATTCAGATGTCTGAGATTTCGTGCCTGAGTACCCCAGTGGTCTCCCGTCGGCTGTGGATGAGGGGCAGAGCAGAGGGAAAAAAGCGTGGCCCGCACCTATCCAGATCCCTGGGTGCCGAGGACGTTCTCGGCCTGGATCACCAAGCACACGACCAACCAACGGACCACGGACCGTGTGACCGGCGCGGTCGTGCGGAGGTCGGTCGATTGCTGGGACGTGGAAGGGCGGGCCGACGGCGTCCAGTGGCTGAAGCGTTTCCGTAAGGCCGGCCTGGCGCAGACCTGGAAGGCCCGGATGGAGGCCGACTTCGCCGCCGGTTTGCTCTTCGACGCCCGCACCAAGCAGTTCGTGGTTCCCGAAGCGCCCGCCGGGCCGGCGGTACCGACCGTGTTCGAGCTGACCGAGCTCTTCTTCCGCCAGCACCCCGAGTGGGAGCCGGCCACGAAGGAGGCGGCGGCACGGTCGTTCAACCGGGCTCGGCGCTGGCTCCTGAACCCGGGCGCCGAGCTGACCGGCTCCGAGGCCCTGGGGGTGGACGACTTCCTGCGGCATGCGAGCTTCCTGCCCCAGCGGCTGGCCGAGACGATCACGGAGCGCCAGCGCGCCGGGCAGGCGTGGTTGGAATCCCACTCGGCCCGAGCGGACTCTCTGTCTCCGGCGCAGATAGAGAAATTCGTCGCCCGCTTCGAGATCAGCGCGCGCGACCCCGAGAGGCGAATATCTGCCGCAACGATCACACGCTTCCTCCAACCCATCCGGCAGTGCTGGACCTGGGCCGTCAGCCGGGACGACATCCTGATCGACCGCAGCCCCTGGGTCGTCGTCCGGACCCGGAAGAAGGTCAAGGGCAAGGCGAACATGGCGACCGGCCGGACCGCCCTGGCGGTGGATGGCGACATGGTGCTTTCGGTTCCCCAGTCGCTCGCGCTGGCCGAGGCTTGTGCCACCGAGGGGTCCTGGGGAGGCATCGTCGAGTGCTTCGTACTGGTCATGGCGCTGTGCGGCCTCCGCTGGGGCGAGGCCACGGGTCTCCTGTGGGAGGACGTCGAACTGCCCGACGCGGACGGCCCGGGGTGGCTGGTGGTCCGGCGCAGCCACCGCCCCAAGGAGGAGCGCTGGCTCGACCCCGACGAAGATCCCGAATGGGGGCCGCTCAAAGACCGCGACGTCACCGAAACCCGCCGCGTGCCGGTGCCGCCACTGCTGATCACCAAGCTGCGACGTCACTTGGAGCTCTACGGCGAAGCGCCCGACGGACTGGTCTTCCACCGCAACGACCAGCCGTTCAACAACTCCATGTTCGCTTACAGCGTCTGGGAGCCGGCTCGGTCCAAGATGTTCCCCCGCCGTGTCGACCTGAAGCCGAACGATCCCCGCCAACCCAAGCTGTCACAACTGCGCCGGCACGACCTCCGACACGCCGCCTGTTCATGGTGGCTCCGGGAAGGAGTCGATGCCGTCGTCTGCCAGCGCTGGTCCGGGCACCGGACCCTTTCGGTGTTCCTCGACATCTACCAGGGCGTGGCGCCCGGCCGAGAGGACGAGGGTGTCCAGCGGCTGGTCCGGAGCCTGGCCAGATCGGCATAGGTGTCACTGGACACGGGTCCGACGTGTCCGAGTCGGCGCCCGAGGACTCGGGACGCTCGTGCCTACTGCTCCAGCTCGCCCAACCATGCGTCGTACCAGTCGCGTCGCACCGGGATGTCTCCGTTGTGCAGGCGGATCGACCGCGGGAACTACGGTGCTCCCCGGGCCGACCACTTGTAGGACGTCGAACTGGACACGCCGAGGTCAGCGGCGATCTCTCGGATGCTGAGCCAGCGCGCCTCCGTGCCTCCGTGGTGATCCCGCGTCTGTCGATCGCCGTCGACGCGATCTCGCGTGCCTGGGTCATGGTTTCCCCCATTGTGACGCGCTCGCGGATCTCGTGAGGATCACCAACGATTGTGCGGTTGGGCCAATTGGGCGGGAGCGCCATGGATCCGATGGCTGGAAAATGTGATTCGGTCACTGACGCGTGACCTCCCCTGGCTCGTTGTCGAACGTCTACCCGTCGGCCGACACACGATCACGGACCGTCCTTGCGCCCGTATCCGCGGTGGTTCACCACCGGGAGAGCGCTTGACCCCGTGGCCAGCCGCTGAGCGGCCCGGAACCGCCACCAGGCAGCCTTGCCTACGCCCATGGAATCGCACATCGGGGCATCGGGGGATCGGAGCATCGGAGGATCGGAGGATCGGAGGCATGCCCACTTGAATATGACATTCGTCAAAGTGGGGCATCTGACCCTCCGTGGCCCGCTGAACCACTACCTCCCCCGCAACCATCCCGCCGCGCCAGTTCCCCAGAGCAGAACGAGAACGCCGTAGAGTCCAAGCGGTGCGGCGGCGGCCGCGCCAAATGCCGCTGCAGCCAGACCCGCAGCAATGGCGAAGTCTCTCATTGAAGTGGTCAGCAGGATGGACGCAGCAGTCGGGCGCGGAGAGGACCTTCCAATGAGCCTGCCCAGCAACACGGAGGCCGCCAAGAAGAGAACCAACGATCCACCAACGGCTACGTACCCCAACGAAAAGTGAATCTCTGCAGCGATAAGTGCAACGAGGCCAGCGACACTCAGGGTTGCGATGTTCAGCGCACCCCGGAGTGCTCTCTCTCCGAGAGGACGGACCGCGCCGATCGTCAATCCAGCAACGAGTGGAAGGGCAATGACCAGGATTAGATTCACGATGATGTGAGCTGGGTGAACGGAGGAGTGCCCCGCTTCGATCGCCAGGATCGGGCCAGCGATCGCGACCGTAATGATTGTCGAGCCAATAAGGACACCCGCGGAAAGAGCAGCCTCTCCCTTGGCCATGGCCGTCGTCGCCACCGACGCGATCTCGCACGGTGCAAGTCCGACGCACATCACTCCGTCACGAAGCGACCCCACACTGACGATCCGGGAGACAAGCCAAGATAGTGTGGGCAGGATTGTCGCCCCGACAAGGAGCGTCAGGAGTAGTGGTCGCCAAGATCTTGATGCGCGCCGAAGCTCCGTCGGGTCGATGGTGACCGCAGTGAAGAACACCAGGACAACAAGCAAGGCATTGATCCCCTGGTGGGACGCCAGCCATTCCAGCGGCGACTGGACGCTCAAGCCAATGGCCGCGGCAACGAGAACGATGAACAGCTCTGGGTATTCCGAGAGCAGGTGGCGCGAGCGGGACATCGATCTACTATGAATCAGAGACGTACGCTGGGCGAAATCCCGCCGATATTCGAAGGCTCCTGGTATCTCAGTTCGCCCGCTATGGGCGCAGCTAACCCAAGGTCACCGTGTGATCTGTCGCTCGCACCCCGACGGCATCGGTGGAGTTCCCGGCCACGAGTCGTAGAGCTGCACGCGTCGTCCGGCCATCTCGGCTGCAACCTTCCGCACCGGTGACACTCGGAGGGCGGATCAGCTGGATTTGTCCGGTGTGCGCCACCCTTCGAGAACACCTTGGATGTCAGATCGCACCCGATCGCGAGCCTCAGCACGTGGGACCCCGGACATCAGGAGTTGGTCATAGCCGGTATCGCTCGAAGCCACGACGGCAAGCGTCACGGCGTCGGGGTCGAGCGCCCGGCCAGCCGCACTCCGGCCGACGCGTCCACTCCCCCGAGTTCCGGCATGGCCGCGATGATCTCGGCCCTCTCCTGCGGACAGCCCGAGAAGAGCCGAACGATCTCTTTGCCCAGAGATTCCCTGAAGGAGTTGTCCTCGACCGATCGATGTTCGGCGTCGCGCAGGCGGCGTCTGGCCCGCGCCTCCTCGTCCGCCAGGCACGCTGCTTCGGCCTCGGCCAGTGCCTCTTCCTCGACAAGAATCCCCTGGCGCTCGTAGCGGCCCCTCGAGCGACTGAACCGCACCACGACTGCAGCAAGTCCACTCGCCTTCTTCGCTCGCCGGGTGAGTGCCGCGTCACCGGTGGGCAAGAAGACGAGGTGATCGAGATCGGCACACTCTAGGCACAAGGGTCCGTCGCCCTCCATGAACAAAAGGTCGCCCGTGCCGGCGCATTCCGTGCAGATCCACTCCTTGAGTGCTGAGATGACGACCAGATCGGGAGCCCGCCCCTGCTCCTCGGCCAGGCGCACCTTCTTGGCCTCGGAGAGCTCCGGGGAGATCCAATGGGTTCTGTAGGCGGCTTCGATACTTGGATCACCGCTCTTTGAGAACCGCAATGGTCGATGATCCTTCGTTCGCGACTGGTGTTGAGCGCCGCGGTGGTTGGTCACGAAGAAGCAGGTTGACGCCACCGAGCGTGACCATGACTTGATGGGCATTGTGGCGGCGCCGCGGTCGCTGATCACGCGCCGACGCTCGACCGGACTTGCTGAGGATCGCGCTCTGGCGCCAGCGTGAGCACGATCTGAACGCGCAAGGACCCCCTCGCGAATCTTTCGACGGACAAACGAGAGGGTCCTTCCTGACGAAGCCGGAGCTCCGCTGTGCTCATCGTAGGGACTGACGGGCCGACCGTCGAGACGGAGCTCCGAGGTGGCCGGTTGAGCTGCCCGGGCTGTGGTGGCAACCTCCGGCCCTGGGGGCACGGCATCGAACGTGAGATTCGCCTCTTGGTCCGGACCGAGCGACGCCGGTTCCGCCGTTCGATCTGTAGATCGTGTTTCGGCACCCACATCTTGGTGCCCGAGGACACTTTGGCCCGTCGGCGCGACGGAGCCGAGGTCATCGGCACCGCCTTGACCATGAAGGCCCGGGGCCTCGGCCACCGCAAGGTCTCGGCCGAGCTGGACCGTCCGACCTCGACTGTGCGCGGATGGCTGCGTCGGTTCGCACTACTGGCCACCGCGGTGCGCGAGCACTTCACCCGCTGGGCCTACGCGATCGACCCGGGTCACGACCGGCGCTTCGCCGGCGGATCGGACTTCTCCGACGCCGTCGAGGCCATCGGCGTGCTCGGCATCGTGGCGGTCCGCCGGTTCGGGCCCCGGCCGGTGTGGGCGCTCGCCTGTGTGGTCACGGGCGGGGGCCTGCTCTCCAACACGAGCTCACCCTGGCTGCAGCCCGTGTGAGCGGCAAGGGTCCTTCCTTTCACCCAACCGAGGAGGGATCGGCTTCATGAACGAGGCGCAACGAAACGTCGCGCTCTTCCGCTATTCGCTCATCCGCGAGGCGGCGGACGACGCGCTCACCATCCGCCAGCGCGGCGTGTTGGTGCGCGAGCTCACTGCCCGGACGCACACCGGGCCCGCCGGCAGACCGGTCCACATCAGCCGTGGGACGCTCGATCGCTGGATCCGCGCCTATCGGGCCGGGGGCTTCGAGGCGCTGGCGCCGACGTCACGCACCGGCGAGCCGGCAACCGACAAGCGTCTGCTGGACCTGGCCGAGGCCTTGAAGCGCGAGGTGCCGCGGCGCACGGCAGCCCAGGTGACCCAGATCATCGCCACCACCGAGGCGACGGGGCCCTCGGAGCGCACGGTGCAGCGGCACTTCGCCCGCCTGGGGCTCAACACCCGCCCCGACGGGTCGGCACCGCAGGCCTTCGGCCGCTTCGAGGCCGCCGCGCCGGGCGACCTCTGGACCGGCGACGCCCTGCACGGCCCGGTCATCGCCGGGCGCAAGACCTACCTGTTCTGCTTCATCGACGACTACAGCCGCGCCCTGGTCGGCTATCGCTTCGGGCTCTCCGAGGACACCGTCCGGCTCGAAGCGGCGTTGCGCGCGGCGCTCGCCGCACGCGGCGTGCCGCTCGCCTGCTATCTCGACAACGGTTCCGCGATGGTCTCCAAGCAGCTGCTGCGGGCGTGTGCCAGCCTCGGGATCCGCCTGGTGCACAGCCGGCCGGGTAAGCCCCAGGGCCGCGGAAAAATTCGAGCGGGTCTTCGAGACCGTGCGCATCCAGTTCCTCGTCGAGATCGAGGCCCGGCCACCGGCCGACGTGGCCGAGCTCAACCGGCTCTTCAGCGCATGGGTCGAGACCGTCTATCACCGCCGCGTCCACTCAGAGACCGCTGCGCCCCCGATCGAGCGTCTTCTGTCCGCGCCTCCTGCGGCGCTGCCGACCCCAGCGGCGCTCCACGAGGCCTTCTTGTGGTCCGAAGTCCGCACGGTGACCAAGACGGCCACCGTCTCGCTGCACTCGAACACCTTTGAGGTCGACGCCGCCCTGGTGGGGTCGCGCGTGGACGTGGTCTTCGATCCCTTCGACCTCACCACCGTCGAGATCCGCTTCCAGGGGCGCTCGATGGGCCAGGGGCTCCCGGTCAGCATCGGCCGGCACTCGCACCCCCAGGCCCGTCCCGAGGCGGCTCCCGCCCCGGCGTCCACCGGCATCGACTACCTGGGCCTGCTGGCCGACCGCCGTGACGCCGAGCAGGCCGGGTCCATCAATTACGCCCAGCTGGCCTTCGACGGCTCCGAGCATCCCTACCCGATCGACACCACCAGCCACGACGACGAGGAGACCGAGCTGTGACCATCGACCGCCTCCGGGCCCACTGGGGCTTCACCCGCATGCCGTTCGCCAAGGATCTCGCTCCTTCGATGCTGCACACCCACCGCTCCCACGCCGAGGCGGTGGCCCGGATCACCTGGTGCATCGACGAGCAGGTGGTGGGAGTGGTCACCGGCGAGGTGGGTGCGGGCAAGACCGTGGCCGTGCGGTCCGCGCTGGCCGGCATCGACGCCAGCCGCCACACCGTCGTCTATCTCGGCAACCCGACCGTCGGGGCCCGGGGCCTGTACTCGACCATCGTGTCCGCGCTCGGGGGGATCCCCCGGTTCCACCGGGCCTCGCTTATCCCCCAGGCCCAAGAAGCCCTGGCCACCGAGGAGCACGAGCGCGGGCGCCGGGTGGTGCTCGTCTTGGACGAAGGGCACCTGTTGGACGCCGACCAGCTCGAGGGGATCCGTCTGCTGACCAACGCCGAGATGGACAGCCATGCCCCCTTCGCCTGCCTGCTGGTCGGCCAGCCCACGCTGCGCCGCAGGATCCGTCTCGGTGCCTTCGCCGCCCTCGACCAGCGCGTCGCCCTGCGCTACTCGATGACCGGGATGGAACAGGGCGAGACGGCCGACTACGTCGCCCACCACCTCAAGCTCGCCGGGCGCGCCGACACCTTGTTCTCCGACGACACGCTCGCCGTCATCCACCAGGTGTCGAGGGGATTGCCGCGTGCGGTCAACAACCTGGCCGTCCAGTCCCTGGTCGCCGCCTTCGCCGAGTCCAAGGCCATCGTCGACGAGTCCTCGACCCGGGCCGCCGTCACCGAGGTGACCGCCGAGTAGCTCCGGTCACGGGCGACAGCCTGACCACCACCGCCAGTCGAAATGTCGACTACGGCGACAACACGTTCACGAACTCGTGCTCATGCAACGTGTCGCCTTCGTGGTCATCGAGCGTGGCGGGCGACAACTGGTAAGCGGTCTCGCTGGGGTTCAGGCCCTGGTTCCAAGCCCAATGGCGGAAGGCGGCCATGGCGATCGAGATCTTCGAGAGGTTGGCCGTGACCTGGCGCTCCAGATAGTCGACGCGACCCTGACGCCACCGATCCACCTGGGAGGTCGGCAACCAGCCGATGCCTGTCAGCACGTCGATCGCTGTCACGAAGTGGCGATCGGCAAGCGCCGCCTCGGCCGCCTTGACCACCCGCTCTTCGAGCTTGCTCCGAACCGCTGTGGCCATAGGTAAGAGTTTTGATCAGTCGAAGGTGGATGTCCACCGATCCGGCGCGAAGCGATGTTCGCGAGCGGCGTGACGTCACCTACCTGATGCCGTAGGGGCACGTCGGTGAGACCCGGTGTCAAGGTCGGCCAGGCGGATTCAGCTCTTGAGCTCACTGGCTCAAGAGCCTGGGCAAAGAATCTGGGCAAGAACTCCCAGCAGAACCCAACGAAGACTGATAAATGCTGAGAACGTCGATGCAGTTCAGGCCAAAATCGGTCACTGCCGACAGACGCTGAGAACCTTCTGCTTGCTGTTGACATGTACTCCTATCGCCGAGATCTCGCTCGGTGCCCGCGTCGCAATCGGTCCGAGAAGAGTCGTGCCGCGGGGTGCGAGACTGACCGAGTGAGCAACGGGGTTGATTCGCAGCTTGATTTCTCCGACCTACCCGACCTGGTCACCGCTTGGCCATGTGAACCTGACGGGTGTGATCGCCACAGCCACAAAGGCCTGGCGCCCCGCGGGGCGTATGCCCTGTGGTCCACTGCCGAGGTCCTCGCCGATCAGTGGCGCGAGCGTCTCGCCATCCCTGGCCTGTCCAGTACTGATCGTCCGGCGCTCGATCCCTGGTTCGACGACCTTCCCCCTATCGCCCGCCGCCTCGGGACGACCGATTGGCTCTACCGCTTTGTCGCTTCCTTCGACGACCTCGCCGCGGGTGTCTCCAGCGGTCATCTCGAGCTCGCGTGCACTGGCGAAGAAGTAGCCTTCCGGATTCTCCTTAGCGAGTGTGCACGGGTGCTCAACGAAGGACTCGCGGTTCCGCCGAACTTTGACGAGTGGCCCGGCCACGGCGACGACTTCGACTTCGATCTCAACCGAATCGAGACGATTGTCTGCTGGGACTACGACGTCGAATGGCTATGGGATCCCGAACTCGACGGAATAGAGAGCGGCGAAATTGCCGAATCTGCGATCATCGGTGCTGTCAACTTGCACCCGAGAGACTGGTTCGACGCGTTTGCAGATGCCACTCGAATTCCGTCTCCCGGACCGCCCCTTCCTTCGGTCTGACCCGGGGGGCTGGTGGCTACAACCGGCACCGTCTCGCCGACCAAGACGAACAGGGCAATTCGATCTGCCTTCCAGCATCGTCCATACCCTGACCGTCAGTGGCGGGGCGACGTAACCCGTCAACGCTGGACGTGACCACCTCGTGTTGACGTCAGCAGGACAATCGCCACTAAGGCGGGCGTACAGGGTGCACTCCCAACGGTCAGCTCATGCTCTGTGACGGTACTGCATCGACCCAGTCTGATCGCACTGGTCCACTCGCTCCATTGAGGACAAACTGGGAGTTGCCGCCTGAGGAACTCGATGACCCGCACAAGGGTTGGTGAGAGCGATCCAGCGACGAAGAGAATACGGATGTGGCTTGCGTCGATCTGTGCCTGCACCGATGACCGCGAGCACCCCCATGACAAGTGTTCTACTCTCCGATGATGGGGGTGGCGGTGGTCACTCTGCCCCGACCAGAGACAATCGAGTGGTCAAGATGGGAAGCAGACCTGCAGACCCCACACCTGGGTTGTCCACAAGGAGCACCACGATGGCACGGCAGATCATCACTGCAGCGAACGCGCCAAGTTCGCCGCTCTACAGCCAGGGCGTCAAGGCTGGACCGCACGTTCTCGTCTCGGGCATCGTCGGCATCGACCCGAGCACCGGTGATTTGGCCGGATCCACGATTCAAGACCAGACACGACAGGCGCTGACGAACTGCGCGGCCATTCTCGAGGCCGGAGGAGCCAGTATGGGCGACGTCATTGAGGTGGGAGTACTGCTGACCAACCCCGACGACTTCGCTGGGCTTAACGAGGAGTACGCCCAATGGTTTCCGTCCGAGCCACCGACGCGCTACGTCGCAAAGCTGGGCGTCGAGCTCCCGGGACTACTCGTTTCGATCCGCATGACAGCCTTCGTCACATGACCTCTGACTTGAGGTTCACGAGGAATGCATGACTCAACGGGCCCGGTCGCTGACCGGCGAACGGGGGCACCTCCGAACTCTCACGGCCGGAATCGAGACGTCCTAGCATTCTCCGATGGTGAAGCCTTCTATGTCTGATCTCGGTCGCCATGTCATTCATCGTGCGTTCGCGATCGCCGCTGCGACCCATGAACTGTGTCGGCCCGTACACCTGCTGTCTGCCTTAGGAGACATCGAGAGTCCGGTCTCGGCCGCACTCGACCTACCCTTCGGAGGCGTCCCGGTTCCCGGTCCCGCTTCTGCTGCCCAACGACGCGGTGGCCGGGCCAGTTTTCATGTACTGCGGACCCAGGGTGCTGCTATCCGGTTTGCCTCGGAGCGGGGCGAAGCCGCGAGCGCCGAGCATCTCTTGCTGGCAGTGCTCGACCAGGGAGAACCGGAGGCCCTCGAATCCCTTCGCCTCGCAGGTCTCGACTTCATGGCCGTACGAGAGGTCGCACTCGAAGCACTTGGGGCGCCGAGAGATCTTCCTCCGATTGCGATGCCTCCTCTCACGCCTGCGGGCACAGCTGGTCGTCCTCCTCTTCCCGTGGAGGAGCTCGATGCAAGAGCATGGTCCCTGCTTAGCTGGCGACAGGAAAACCTTCCGCTAAACCAAGTGCGCCGGGAAAGGCACTATTTTGCTCTTCGCCGACTGGAGACACGGGCGGTGTGGCGCGTCTCGGACAAACTCGAACTCGATGACGACCAGCGCTATTCGCTCGTGGCTCACCACTTGGAGCGAGTAGAACAGCGGGCCGCCGAGGCAAAACCGAAATCAATACAGCAGCGTTCTCTAGAACCGCATCATGACTTCGCCACAATGGGAGTCGCCCGCGGTCGTCGTCGACTGTTTCAACCCAGGTGGTTGAACTTCACGGTGGGCTGGGGAACGTGGTTCGGGAACCGACGGGTTGGACTACGCGACCGTTGGTTCCAGCTCCGCACTTTGGGTCACTTCCGACACACACCACAACTCTAACCCGACCCTTATTCGAATGTCCCCAGTCCGGGCATTCGGGGCACCCCCCGTCCATACCGTCGAACGTTCAGGAATCCGACTTCGAGCCGGTGAGCCACGGGCCGTCAGGCTTGTCCGAATGACCGGCGAGAAGCAGCAATGCGACAGCCACGACGATGCCGACCCCGGCGCCGACTGCCGTCCAGGCAGCCAGAAATCTCTGGACGTTGAAGTCGATCAACAGACAGTATCTGGCGTGGCGTTGGACGATCTGCCGGACTGGTTGCCGGCTTGGTGTGGCGAGCATCTGGGTTGCGAACCCGCGGACGTGTTGTTTCAGCTGCACCAGACGTCGATGGTGTGCGGCCTCCGGTTGGCCGATGGAACCGACATCGTAGTCAAGGCGCGTGCTGGTGAAGGTAGGGCTGCGTCGTGTGTGGCGGCACAGGCCTGGTTGGCTGAGCGAGGATTCCCGTGTGCCCGGCCACTCACCGCAGCGGGCGCTGTCGGTTCGCTGGCCGTGCATGCCGAGGAGTTCCGTACCGGCGGAGACGTGTTGCCCGGAGACTCGCCGGACGTGGCCGTGTCCTACGCCGAGGTGTTTGCCCGGCTGATGGACGAACTGAATGACTTGACCGTCGTGCCGCCGCTACCAAATCCGCGCTGGGTGCGTTGGGACCACACGGACTCTGGGTTGTGGCCGACGATTGAGTCACTCGAAGTCCGGGACCAGAACGCCGTGCCCGCGTACGTCGTTGACACAGCCAGGCGAGTCCGTTTACGGCTATTGGCCGCAGATCTGCCATACGTGCTGGGGCACGCTGACTTTGAGGCACAGAACCTCCGGTGGCACGGTCGCGAGGTTTGGGCAGTGCACGACTGGGACAGCCTGGCGTGGCAACCAGAAGCGGCGCTCGTGGGAACGGCGAGTGGGGCATTCTCAAGCACCTGGGCGCCCACGTTGGCGTCGATCGAAAGTTCCGAAGCATTTCTGACCAGGTATCAGGACACTCGGGGGCGTTTATTCACGGCGGCAGAGCAGGAGGTCGCGTGGGCGGGCAGCTTGTGGTTGGCAGCGCACAACGCCCGATGGGAAGCTCTACACGGCGACCCTCCGGTGTCCGGCAATGCCCTTCGAGTACAAGCAGCCGAACGCCTCCGCCGAGCGAATGCCTAAGTACGTGTTTCATAACCGCCTCCGCCGGCTCTTGTTGGCCCATGGCCGTGGACCGGGTGGCCGTGCCAAGCGGTTGAGCATCAGTCCGATCATCGCCCACTTGACGAAGGCCTCATGAGTTTCGGGGAACCGCTCGTAGTCGCGCACCAAGCGCCGCCATCGCACGAGCCAGGCGAAGGTCCGCTCCACCACCCAGCGCCTGGGCAACACCGCGAAGCCACGTTGGCCAGCTGGCTTGGAGACCACCTCGACGCTGAGCTTCCAGTACCGCATGGCCTTGGCCACGAGCTTTCCGGCGTAGCCGCCGTCGGCGAAGACGTGGCGCAGCGAAGGAACGAGCTTGTGGACGCGCTTGAAGATCTCGGCGCCTCCGTCGCGGTCTTGGACCGACGCTGCGGTGACCATCACCACGAGTAGGAGCCCGAGCGTGTCGGTGACGATGTGGCGCTTTCTCCCTTGCACTTTCTTGCCCGCGTCATAGCCGCGGGTCTCGGCCCCAACGGTGTCGGCCCCACGCAGCGATTGCGAGTCGACGATGCCAGCGCTCGGGGTGACCTCGCGAGTCCCGCCAGCTTTCTTCTTCGACCTCGTGCGCACCTCGGCGCGCAATGCGTCGTGCACCACGTCGACGGTCCCGTCGTCACGCCAGGCGGCGAAATAGCGGTAGACCGTCTGCCACGGCGGGAAGTCCGTGGGCAGCATGCGCCACGAGCAACCGCTGCGCGTCACGTACAAGATGGCGTTGACGATCTCGCGCTTGGAGTGCTCGAGCGGACGGCCTCCCGGTCCCTTCCCCTTCACCTGAAGCAGCAGGGGCTCCACCATCGCCCACTGGCGATCGGTCAGATCACTCGGGTACCGGCGCTTCGCCGCCACAACGACAAGTGCACCACGTCACCGCGGAGATCGCGAGTACCGCGCCGGTGCATTCGCGCTGGTCACGCCGCGAGTTTCGAAACTTCTTCCCGCACTACGGCAGAACGGAACCCATCGAACGAACTCGACCGACCTATGAGTTATGAAACACGTACTAAGACCGGCACGCGAACCCAGAAAGTGCATAGCTGTCCTCGAAGTGCCGCGGCTTACACCCCATCCCAGCGTTATACGGGGCAGGCGGTACACGCCCGGCGTAGCCTTCCCCTGTGACCAAAATGGCAGAAGGACTTCAAGCAGCTCAGATCAAGATCAATAGTGCGCGCGACGCTGTACGGGGAGACGAGGGAGCGTCGCCGGTGCTTGCGGCGGTGGTCAACGAATTCGCCAAGAAGGGGGAGAAGGCAGCCCAGTCGCAGGACGTACGCGTGGCCGTCATTGAACTGGAGCAAGCGGGTGATAGTGCCAAGGTGGCGGTGGAGGCGGACCCGGGCGTATCACCCGCCACACGGGATGCCGTCTTAGAAGCCCATCTCGCGATCTGTATCGCCAAGAGCAAACTCGATCTCTAACCCCGCGAGGAGTCAGAACAACGGAGTGAGTTGCCGTCCTCCTTCCGGCGTTCTGGGCGCCCCTGGGATGCCATGGACGAGGAACAAACGGGGGCACCCCCTGCGATCAGTGAAAGATTTTGAAGCGTGGCTGCCGAGGGAGACGACGGGTACAGTCCCTTGGCCGCTGGTACTAGCTAGTCCCAATCCTTTGCTAATCCCACACGAATCCGAAGTCGCCAGTCGGCCACTCGTGGTCTTCCGTCCAATGCGTCGAGCTTGGCAATGCCCTTCCGTCGTTGACGTCCCACCAGTCCGGCACGTAGAAGCCGACCGGAAAAGAAGCCACCCGATCCCGGCTCTTCGTGGGCAATGATCTGGCCGTCGGATTCCACTAGCTGCTGGGACCTGCTAGGGACGAACGACGAGATCACACCCATGCTGCTCCGCCGATGACAGTCCCGACAACGGGTATGCCGATGAAGATCACGAGCCCCATGGCCAAGATCTACCCCAAGCATCTCAGTGCCGTGCCAGGCCCTCTATCTCTGAGATACCGGCCTGTAGGCAGTCGACAAAGGTCTCGGGGTCCGGGACGGCCGCCGGATCGGTGCTGACGCCAAAGTGGAGCTCGTCGACGTAGCTCAACAGGGTGATGTTGCACCCGGCGCCGCTTAACGGGCCGAACCCGTAGTTCGCCAGCATTTCGGAGCCCGAGATGTAGATCGGGTACGGCGCGCCCGGAACGTTGGTGGTGACCACGTCGATGGCCTTGAGCATCCCCCCGAACACTGAGGTGGTCAGCCCGAGAGCGGCCGAGGCGGTTGACCGCAGCGCCCCCCTGGCCGCGCCCAGGGGATCCCGGGCCATCCCGAGCGCCCGTGGCGGCACCGAGCCGATAGCGGAGAGCTGGCGGCCGGCGCGGTAGGCGATGCCACGGCGCACCCGTCGAAGCGTCTGAGGGTGCTCCGCGGGCGGTGCGTCCGGGAGAGGCCCACGATCCTCCCGGGACTCCCGCTCGGTCTCGAGAAACGACATGGAAATCCGCATCATGCCGATCCCGTCGGCCAGGGAGTGGTGGATCTTCTGCACCATGGCGGAGCGGCCGCCCTCGACGCCCTCGAGGACCACGAACTCCCACAGCGGGCGGGCGCGATCGAACCCTGCCATGGCGAAGGGCCCGGCGTAGTCGAGCACGTCGCGCAGTGTGCCCCGCCCTGGAGCCCGCTCGAACCGCAGGTGGTAGGAGAGGTCAAAGTGCTCGTCAACCACGTACTCGGGGGGTGCCAAGTTGAACGGCGACTACACCACGTGTTGGCGCAGGCGGACCACCAGCCGTGACGCCTCGTCGATGCGCTCGGTCAGCCGTTCCCGGTCGGGAGGCTGGTCGAGGAGGACCACGCCGGCGATGGTCGAGCGCAACAACGGGTCGTGCTCGATCCCCCACATCAGCGCGTCCTGCGCACTCTATGGTGCTCGAACTGCAGGTCCACTCGATCCATGCAGACCTTGACGTTACCCCCGGGGCTCCGGGTCCGCCCCGGGGTTCAAGGCGTCACCCATAGGACCGGGCCTCCGAACCTCGAGCTCGTGCTTGAGGACCTTTCCCGAGGGGTTGCGCGGCAGGTAGTCGACGAAGACGACGTCACGGGGCACCCTGCTGCACACAAAGTTGGGCCCGCACAAAGTCCCTCACGCTGCTCTCAATTCTTCGTTCGACAAAGCCACGGCACCAATCATTGCTGAAGATGGCAGCGAAAGCGTCTCCGGGCTGGCGGTATGGGGCAGTTCAACTCGGAGCGATACCGTGCGGTTCTGTAGCCTCAAAACTCCAGTCCCCCTAGCGCGGCCGCCGGACTACGACCAGAGTTCAGCCCGGCGCGACCACCAGACCTCGGCGGCGGTCATCGCGCCTTCGGCCTCGCGGATGCCGTCGCCCACGAGCCCTGCGGTGGCAGCCCAGTGCAGGGGTACAAGGGCTAGAGCCCCGGGGAGCCATCGGTACTCGTCGCGAGTCAACGGTTCCGGAGCCGTGCTTTCGTAGGCGTCGAGCAGTCGACGCGGCTCGAGCAATTCGCCGCTCGGTGCGACCTGGTGCAGGCTGGCCGCGATGTCGTACAGCCGCTCCCTGACCCTCGCGAAATCGAGGTCGAAGGTGGCCCATGAGCCGTCTGACAGTTCTCCCGCGTTGCCCAATTTGTAGTCCCCATGAATCGGAGTGCATGGCAGTTCGACCTCCTTCCGGAGCTTGGAGAGCTCGCCAGTCATTTGGCCCATCCGACGCACGACCGGCTCGCTGCGGGGTCCGAGCCTGCGGCGTGTGAAGCCGACCGAGTAACGCAGTTGGCCGAAGGTTCTGTGGTCGTCGAGGGGTTCGGGCGGACTGGGCTCCCAGACTGCTTTGAGCGCAGTGTGAACGCGTCCAAGCTCCTCGAATACGCGGACGTAGGAGTCCTCGTCCGTCCGTGGCTGCACGTGATCGATGAACTCCTCAAGCTCAGCCCAACGATCAGCGACCCTCAGGAGGTCGCAGCCGGAAATCGAAATCGGCCGAGCGACGCGGACTTGCGTCCGCTGGAGCCGTTCCCGCAAGCGCCGCAGTCCCGCGACGCGCCCGCGGCGGACCCAGGGCCTGTGAACCCGGAGGACAACCGGCGGCTCAGCGTCTATCCGCAGGTTGAGGTTGAATCCACCGCCGATGTCTGCCCATCCGGCCCCGCGCGCGACGCGGTCGATCAGGGCCGAGACGGCCGGATCATCTGGGCTGGCTCTAGGTCCAAACCAGCGCGGCAAGGCAGGGGGAGAAGTCGAAGCTTCGATTCCGGTCATGGCAATGGCCCGCCAGCGCACCCGACGGAGGGTCCGCCGGCGAACCCATCCTCCTCGACGCGGGTCGATCGTGCCACGCATGTGTCGAACTGTGGCACCCCGGCCCGGCGTATGGGGACGGTAAAGGGTGCTTGACATCGATTGGGTAGTCAAGTTACCTTTACATCATGAGAAACAGGGTGCGGGAGATGCGCTCAATGCGAAGTCTGTCTCAAGCGGACCTTGCGATTGCCCTTGGTGTCTCACGTCAAACGGTCATCTCCATTGAAGGCGGTCGGTACTCTCCTTCGCTCCCCCTGGCGTTTCAAATTGCCCGATTCTTCAACTCGACGGTCGATGAGATGTTCGATGCATCCCAGGAGGTGCGCAAGTGATTACGACGAGGTATCCGCGGCTCGTAGCGCCAGCGGTCACAGTTGTTCTCGGTTCCGCCATTGCCCTCGGTGCTTGGATCGGCACTGGTTGGGGGGCCGCCGTCGCAGTCGAGCTTGTGACAGTTATCGGTGCTTGCGGGTACTACCTGCTCGGCGGGAGGGACAGCGACGTTGGAGCGCTGTTCGGCTCCAGGCCAGACGAACGTCAGGCAAGCATCGGAATGCGAGCCACGGCGCTTACCGGAAACGTAATGGTCCTCGTGGCCGTCGGTGGCGTCGTGATCGCCACCGCAACCGGCAGTTCGGCATGGCCCTTCTTTCTCTTTTGTTCGGTCGGAGCCGCGACATTTTTGGTCGGGCTTGTCTTCTACCGAGATCGGTAACAAATCACTGAAATGTCCCAGCCTTCCGGCGTTCGGGGCTACCTGGGCTTTGGAACTTTTAGACCCTCGGCCTCAAGATCTTCGCCACGTAGTAGACGATTCCATCCCAGTCGGGAACCGAATCAAGGGGACTGAACCCCGCAGATCTGAGGCACCGAATCGATGCCGTGTTTGGGGTTCTACACCTGCGCCGAATAGTCCAATGTCCTCGAGTTCAGGCAACCTGGTCAATGCGTGGATCACTTCAACTCCGTAACCTCGACGTAGCAGCATTGGATTCACGACGTAAGCGATGGCCGCCGATGGCGCGTCGATGACGGAGGTCACCCCGCGACCACCGGTGCTGCCGTCCCAAGTGGCCCATCGGTCATAGGTGCCGCAATCGATGTAGCCCACAGGGCACTCCCCATCCCACGCGACAAATCGGTGGCGTCCCGTCTCCAGGGGCGCCTCGGAACTCGCTCAGAGGTGCCTCGATCTGTGCGATCGACATCTGCGCCCAACTGGAGCCTCCGAGCCATCGCCGGGTCTCTGGGTCATCGAACCACGGTTCAACCAGCGGGAGTTGCGCCTCAGTACATGGACGCAGTTCCACGTGCATCGCCCTATCTTCTCACCTGACGCCGGTGCGTTCGAGGTGCGCACCGAGCCGGCGTTAGGGGGCACCCTGCAAATGGGTCCTTCAGACCTGTGCCGCCACCCCTGCGATCCGCCGCAATGGACGACTATGCCCCGAGGGTCTTGGGCCGCTCGGGCTCGGCGGACCGCAATTGCGGCACTCCCGGTGGCTTGGAATCTGCTACTAACGGTGGCCGTGATCAACGAGGCTTGATTGGTGCGCGTGGTGCGACCTTTCGTTGTCAGAGCCCTAAGTGCCGTCCGCTCCGGTCACCTCGCGACTACGGCGGTGGCCCTGGGGATCAGAGTCAGAGAGGCGGTTCCGACTCAGTTGCCGTGCGCGGGTTCGGCGCCAGCCAAGGCAGCTGCGATGGCATAACGAACGGCAGCGGGTCCGCATGGGCATCGTGCGGATGCACATGCACTATCCAAGAGCACCGTGAGCCGACCTCGGCGATGACTGTGAACGAACCCGTCTCGGGCTCATCTGCCGATGGCAAGGGCGAAGAGGGTATTGATCGCAGTTTCGAACGGACGGGTACTCCGTTGCACCTGAGCGAGTAGAAGACCTCCTTGAAGCGTGGCGAGCAGAGTGGTGGCGAGGTCGTCCGGGTCGATGTCCGACGGGAGCTTCTCGTCGGCATGTAGGGATCTGAGTCCATCGCCGATTGCGGCTGCCCATTGATCGAACCCTGCAGCGATGAGCGCTCGGGCCTCGGGGTCGCTCTCAGCGAGTTGACCAACGAGCGAGCCAAGTTGGCAGCCCCCCTTTGCTTTGGTGCGCTTCGCTGCGGTGATCACCATGTTCCGCCAGGCTTCGACTCCGTTCGCGCTGCTGAGCGTGTGCCGCTGGCGATTGACGATGGCCTCGGCCTGGTAGTCGATGACCGCCTGCACGAGTTCGTTCTTGTCGGGAAAATAGTGGTACATCTGAGAACCGCTGACTTCCGCCGCCACCTTGACGTCTTCCAAGGTGGTGCCCGCCACCCCGCGCTCATGCATCAGGGCGGCGGCGGCCTCCACGATTCGTGCCCTGGTACGTGCTCCCTTGGGGGTGAGTCTCGGCGGGTCACTCGTCTCGTCGACCATGCACTCAGATTAACAGGATTTTGGGTTTGACAACCCAGTTTTACGTGCAATACTGAGTTATACAACCCATTTTTGTGAGAGGACAACCCAGCGCATGACTGATCTGAGAGGCAAGACAGCCCTGGTGACGGGCTCGACGAGCGGGATCGGCAAGGCCACGGCCACCGCCTTGGCCGCTCGCGGTGCTCACGTACTGATCGTCGGACGCAACGAACAACGAGCCAAAGACGTGGTCGCCGAGATCGAAGGCAGCGGCGGAAGCGCATCGTTCCGGCTCACTACGTTGAGCGACCTCCAATCGGCCGACGCCCTGGTCGAGTGGGCCACTGACGCAGGCAAGTCTCACGTCGACATCCTCATCAACAACGCTGGCCTCGCCGTGCTCGGATCGAGCAACGCCGCCACCGAAGCAGAGTTCGACGAGAGCTTTGCAGTGAACGTCAAGGTTCCGTTCTTCCTCGTCGCGTCACTGGCGCCAGCCATGGCCGAACGCGGGTGGGGTTCGATCGTCAACGTCTCGACGATGGTCGCCAGCTTTGGACAGGCGGGCATGGCTCTGTATGGCGCCAGCCGAGCAGCCCTTGAACTCTTGACGAAGGCCTGGGCCGCCGAATACGGCCCGAGTGGTGTTCGGGTCAACGCCGTTGCCCCCGGCCCGACGCGCACCCGCATGATGGAAGCAGTCCCCGAGGAGATGGTGAATCAGCTCGCAGCACTGGCACCAGCAGGTCGCGTAGCTGAGCCCGAGGAACTTGCTGCGGCGATCGTCTTTCTCGCCAGCGATGATGCCAGCTTCGTGCACGGCGTCACACTTGCGGTCGATGGTGGCCGAGTAGCGACGTAACGCCTGTCGGCGGAGACGTTTAAGAGTGAAAGACCTAGAACGCAGGTCACAACCGACAACCAACTACGAAGGAGCATCAACATGAGCGCATACGTAATTGTCGAATTCACAGTCAAGGACCCGGAAATGTACCGTGAGAAATACGCCTCAATTGCTGGGAAGACGGCCAAAGAGCACGGAGGCGAGGCTCTCGCCAACAGCAACTGGGAAGTCCTGCACGGCGATGGCTCGCTCACTTCAGGAGCACTAATGCGGTTTCCCGACCGTGAGACGGTTCTCAAGTGGTACAACTCGCCTGAATATCAGCAGCTGATCGATGTCCGAAGCGTCGCGATGGATGCCCGGTTCAGCTTGCTCGACGGCCTGCCTACGCCCACAAGAGATGAGAGGGACTCCCAATGAGTGCACCTCCAGGAAAGACGGTACTCATCACGGGCGCCAACGTTGGACTCGGCAAGGAGGTGGCTCGCCAACTTGCATTACGTCCCGAGATGGAGCGGATCTACCTGGCGTGCCGAAACAGAGATCGGGCGATAGTGGCAAAGGCCGACCTCGAAGCCGTGACCGGCCGGCACATCTTCGACATCGTTCTCATGGACGTCGCCGATCTGGATTCGGTCCGCACTGGCCTTGACGCCATCAACGGATCCGTCGACGCGCTGGTCATGAACGCTGGTGTCATTGGCCCGCAGACGTTGGGATTGACCGCTGACGGGGTCACCACCGTGTTCGCGGCGAACGTCCTTGGCCACGTCGTCCTCCTCGAGGGGCTCCTGAAGGAAGATCGACTTGGCGAGATAGCGGTCTTCGTCGGAAGTGAAGCAGTCAGGGGCGTCCCGAAGTTGCGGATGAAGGGGCCAAAGTTCGCCTCACATTCCGCCGACGAGTTCGCCACCGTCATCGACGGCAGCTATTTCGCCGACAAAAAAGCTGACTTCAACATGGCCTTCGGGCAGGCCAAGTACATTGGCGCCCTGTGGATGGCCTATCTGGCCCGCCAACACCCCGACCGCCGCTTCATCACCGTGAGCCCCGGCAACACCACCGGCACCCAAGCAGCCAGTGACCTCCCATTGCCGATGCGCATAGGGGCCAAATACATCATGCCCACACTCGGTCTCTCCCACAAACTTAACGTGGGCGCGAAACGACTGGTCGACGGCGTCACCGACCCGACCCTGTCGAGCGGCGTGTTCTACGCCAGCGCGGCCAACACGCTTATAGGTCCCATGGTCAACCAAGCAGACTTCCTCCCCGACCTGGCCAACCCGTCGTTTCAGGACCACGCCAACGAGGCCATCCACCGCTTCATCACCGAACGTAGTTTTGAGCCTCGCCGATTGGAGTCCGATCGCTAAGCGGATCTCTCGCCTTCGCCGTCCACAACGTTGAGCTGTGATGCCTTGTGGATGCGTCCTTCGTCCAGACAAGGCCGGTAACCCGTGCGCAGAGCACTACGAAGACGACTTGGAACCTGATCGACCACCTGCCCCATAGAGTGCTCACCGACCCGGCGTACGGGGGCAGGGACTACCACTCAATCTCTGGTCCAACCTTGCGGGGAGTCTCACCGAGCGGAGGGTCCGTGAATGTTAAACCGTTCCACCATCGGTAATTTCCGATTGGGTCCATTCGCCACCCCGGCTCTTCTGAACTCTTGGTGCGCCTGGGTCTCACGAGACGATAAATCAAGGGGACCACATTGACCACCGCAATCAAGAGGAAGAGGAACGCTGCGTTTGGAAACCCGAGCAGCACCAAGCCGATGCAGATGCCGCCCAATGAGAAGGCGTATCCAACTACGGGCTATGTACCTTGACGGATCGGAGTGCCGAAAATAGACCTTCGACCGCTCTACGAAAGTCCGCCTGTCCATGCACCAAGACATACCCGTTTCTGGCCGCGACACTCCCGACGGTGCGAGACGAGCAGTTCATGGGCATTTTGGACCTTCTGGTTACTGGCCCACCGTTCCGGCGATCGGGGGCAGCACGGATCTACGGATTTTCATATCTCTCGGATCTCCCAGATCTCGGTGTGTCTGGGGCAGAAATCGCGCCGTCATCGTCGATCCTCCACCCCTCCTTCCTGGCGAAATGCCGTGGCAAGGGCTGAGAGGTGAAGCGGGCCACCGCGTGTGGTCTGAGATCCTGAAACTCCACGGAGTAGTCGCAACCTTCATGGTCGCAAGCGACGCGATTGCCGTGCACTGCCACAATTGGAGCCTACGTCCGGCTCCCTGATGAACAGTGGCGAGTGTCGCCTCAAGCCGGTGTTTGGGGACGCGGTGGCTACTCGACGAGCCGCCGCCCGCCGCCTCGTCCGGGTATTCTCGTAGTGGCCGCTGGCCGCCGAATGGCCACAGGGTCTCTACAGGCCGCAGGGTCTCTACCGGAGGTATCGACGATGACGCTGACCAACAAGGCCGTGGTACCGCTCGGAAACGCGGACCGATTCTTCATCGGGGGCGAGTGGGTCAAGCCGTCGTCCGAGGCCACGATCGATGTCATCGACTCGGGGACCGAGGAGATTTTCTTCCGCGTGCCGGAGGCGAAGGATGGCGACATATCGCGGGCCGTGGCCGCCGCCCGCGAGGCCTTCGACAGGGGTCCGTGGCCCCGCATGAGCCACGTCGAGCGGGCCGGGTACCTGCGAGCGCTGGGGGCCGGTCTGCAGGAACGGGTGGGGGATGTCGGGCAGATATGGCCCCGGGAGTCCGGTGTCGTGCACGCCTTCGCCGAAGTGCTCGCGGCCGCCTGGGCGAGCGCATTCGACTACTACGCCGGGCTGGCCGACACCTTCCCGTTCGAGGAGCAGGTGACCCCGTGGATGGGCGAGTTTGGATTGATCGTGCGGGAACCCGTCGGCGTGGTGGGGGCAATCATCCCCTGGAACGGTCCGCTGGTGATGATCACCTACAAGGTCGCCCCCGCCCTGCTCGCCGGGTGCACGGTCGTGCTGAAATGCTCCCCCGAGGCGCCCGGTGAGGCCTACGTACTGGCGGAGATCGCCCAGGCGATCGGACTGCCGGCCGGGGTGTTGAACGTGGTCACCGCCGATCGTGAAGTGTCGGAGCTGCTGGTCAGGGATCCCCGGGTC
Source organism: uncultured Acidimicrobiaceae bacterium (assembly GCA_963828505.1). Taxonomy (GTDB): domain Bacteria; phylum Actinomycetota; class Acidimicrobiia; order Acidimicrobiales; family RAAP-2; genus Bog-473. The sequence continues at coordinate 149,958 of CAWHFM010000018.1, read as the reverse complement.
GACAAGATCACGTTCACGGGGTCGACGGCGGCAGGACGGCGGATCGCGTCGATCTGTGGTGACCGCATCGCCCGCTGCACCCTGGAGTTGGGGGGAAAGTCGGCGGCCGTGATCCTCGACGACATCGATATCGCCACCGCGGCCGGTACCCTCGCCGCCAACGAGTGCGTCGTGTCGGGGCAGGTCTGCTCTTCCCTCACCCGGATCGTCGTCACCCGGAACCGGCACGACGAGTTCGTCGACGCCCTAACCGAGTCCTTCGCCCAGGTCCAGGTGGGCGACCCGTTCGATCCCCAGACTCAGATGGGCCCGCTGGCGACTCGGCGCCAGCGGGACCGGGTCGAGGGCTACATCGCCAAGGGCCTCGCCGAGGGGGCGACCCTCGCGGCTGGCGGCAGTCGCCCGAAGCATCTGGACCGCGGCTGGTACATCGAGCCGACGGTGTTCGGGAACGTCGACAACTCCTCCACCATCGCTCAGGAGGAGATATTCGGCCCGGTCCTCAGCGTCATCCCCGCCGACGACGAGCAGGACGCCATCGCCATCGCCAACGACACGATCTACGGATTGAACGCCTCGGTGTTCACCAACGATGTGGACCGGGCCCGCGACGTAGCCCGGCAACTGCGCTCGGGCACGGTCGGCCACAATGCATTCCGTACTGATTTCACTATGGCGTTCGGTGGCTTCAAGCAGTCGGGGATAGGACGCGAGGGGGGAACCGAAGGGCTGCTTCCGTTCCTTGAGACCAAGTCGGTGATCCTCGAGGGCCGTCCGGCAGGCTACAAAACCGAAAGCTAGAGTCGCCGCCCCCCTTGCGCATTTTCCAAGCAACGACGAGGCACCAGGCACCCGGATCGGGTCTCGAAGAGGTGGTGTGGGGGGTGACGGTGGTGAGCTGATATCGGCGACCCGTGCGTATGGGTGCCCCACTCGTGCCTTACGGCAGCAGGTGAACGGGAGCAAACATCCACCCGTCTAGGGGTGACGTCAGCCCGGCGTATGGGGACAAGCCACCCTCAAAGAGCCGAGCGAAGGCGCTCTATGTCAAGAAGGTGATGATTCGAGTCATGGACGGCATGACGAACAATCCAATGCGGGTCGACGTTGGTCCGATCCAGCGTCACGATCGCATCCCACTGGTTGAGAGACAGATCCGTGAGGTAAACATTCACCCCCCCACCTGACCTGGACGTCTTGACGTGCCCAAACGGTGGCAGGAGGGAACGAGAAACCACCGGCGAATGGTCTCTCTCGTTCGGGTGTGCCACAGACGTGTGCAACGTAGGCGCCGCAGCGCAGCGACGCCGCTTCGTCTCAGGTAGTCCGCGGCGGCATCCACGCCTGGCCGCGGAACAGTTGAGCCAGGGCATCGAGTGCGCCGACGTCGTGCTTTCGTGCCGTCGAGAGGTAGGAGCGGATTGTGGCGAAGTGACGGGCACCGTCGTCGCTTTGGAAGCAGCCGCTGATCTTGTGGTGCAGCTTGGCCATGCGCAACGAGCGCTCCGCTTCGTTGTTGGTCATCGGTATACGCAGATCGCGAGCGAAGCGGGTGGCCTCGACCTTGAGCATCTCGAGGGCGCTGACCAAGTTGAACGACTTGCGCTCGAGGTAGTCGCGCTCGGCGTCCGACGGGGGCGGGGTTGGCGAGGAGTCCCGCTTCGACGATGGCGTCGTAACGGGTGAGGAAGTCGGCCAACACCCGCTTCGACAAAGATGTGCGCCCGCCGGCGCGGGCCGTGTGGGCGGCATCGTTCATCTCGGCCAACAACGCGGCCATGTCGATGGCCCAACCCTGGCTCCAGCCGACCCCGACCGCGGCCAGGTCGTGTAAGAGGTGAGAGCCGCAGATGGCATGGTCGGCCTGGTCGTACTTGAAGTACATGGCCAAGCGGTCGTGCACCATGACGCCGCGGTACTCGGGCAGAACCCCGGCCTCATCAGGAGCCGCCTTGCCCCGGGTCGCGGCTGGCGAAGAGGTAGGTGTAGAGCACGTCGGAGACCACGTGGAACCACCACTTCTCTCTCCGCACCTGGTCAGAGGTCTCGTCGACGTGGACGAGGGGGGCAGCGGAGAGCCGAGCGCGCACCACGTTCATGAACCCGATCAGTCCGCCCGCGGCCTCTTTGGCCAAGGAGGCGACGAACCCGGTGGACACCTCGGCCCCGAGCATGGTCGACATGGCGTCGGCCACCCGCTCGACCGAGAGGTGCTGGCCGAAGAGCAGGTACAGCGCGGCGGCCCGGACGTTGGGCCCGTAGCTGGTGGGTGCGGTGGCTTCTTTGGGGAATGTTGCCTTGGTCAGCATCCCGCAGCTGCACCGCTTGGAGAAGGCGCGGTGTTCGGTGCAGATGAGGACCGGCTCGAGCGTGTCGAAGACCTGGCGTCGCTCGATCCCCTCGACGAGGGCTGCCGCGAGGTCCTCCCCACACGAGGCGCACGTCGTCGCTTCGTGCTCGACGACCACATCAGGACAAGAGACGACGGCGAGGTTCTTTCCCGCCGCGCCCGGTTGTTTGCCGCGACGCCGGGCGACCTCGTCCTTGCGCTGCTCCTTGGCCTCGGCCCGGCGCTCGGCTCGGGTCTTGGTCGCCTCGGCCTGGTCTGCGGGCGAGTCGCTCGACGGGGGACGCGACGAGTTCTTCGAGCTCTGGTTGATGCGCGCCTCGAGCTCGGCGATCATGCGGGTCAGCCTTTCGATCTCTTGAACTTGCACTGCGTTCTCGGCCCGCAGCAATTCGATCTGCGCCTCGAGCTGCTCTCGGCTTGCATCCGACATGCCCGAAATTCAAGCAACATCGATGTGACTTCGCGAATCGCGAGGTCAGGGGCACATTTCAGCGTGCAGGAGATCAAGCAGGTGAATGGTTACTCCGTGAGAGAACCGAGCAACGAAGTCGCTTCTCGCTCAATACCGAGCAACGCTACGTCGATGTCGATATGCCGAGGCTCCGGTTCGAATGGTGAAGATGGTGAGTCTCCGAGGTCGATTCCTGGCTGTGAAATAACTATATCCAGGAGATACCTCATTCCAAAGAGAACCTCTCGCACATGATCTGTGTACTCAGCGATTGACCACTGGTCCTCGACTGGCCGCCGAAGTAGGTTCTCAGGGCTGAGACCTGCTGCAGCGTCAACGAACCGGACCGGTAGCTCAGCTATCGCTGAGATGGCTTCGGCATCGCTCCACTTCTCGCCGCTGAACCCACACTTGTCACACGTTTCAAAATCCATATTGCTCGATTCTTCCCGTCTCGCCTCGGTCCGGGCATGGAACGAGGCTCAGACTCGTCCCGGATGTGCCGAGGTGTCCCACCGACCCGGCGTTTTGGGGCGGAGAGGGACCTGTTGGCGCTTGAAGGGTTGGGGCTTCGGCGCCGCCCACCGCCTGCATGTGGGCAGGCTGACTGGCCGGAGATCGAAATCGACAGGACGGTCAGTCTCGAAGCGACTGACCGTCGACTGTCACCTCGGTGCGGTCGGGGTAGAAAGACAACATCCCTCTCACTTCGGCAGCCTGAGCCGTCGGCATCTCGTAGCTCCACACGATGCCGTCGTGGATCTCTCCGTCGATGTCGAGAGACCAATATGACGCCTCACCCTTGAATGGACAGTTGGTATGGAACGTCGTGGGTCTCAGGAGATCCGTCTGCACATCGTCTGGCAGCAGGTAATAGCGAGAGGGCAGCCCGGTCTCGTCGAGCTTCATCGCCCGGTCGGTGGTGGCGAGCAGCCGGCCGCCAAGCCGGACTTCCACGTGAGCGGCGGTTGCGACGATGTTGATCGTGTGGCCAGGCGTCATGATGCGACAGGCTACCGGTGGGTCGCCGCTCCAGGTGACGCCCACAGCCGGCGACGGGGGCACTCGGCGCGGATTCGGCACCCATCGTGTAGCCCGTGATGACGAGCGCTTCTTCGGTATCGATTCATGCTGCGATTACAAGCGCTTTCGCCACTTCAGGCAGCTGTCCCCGCTAGCTTGTGGCGGTGCCCGGCGAGCCTCGTAGCATTCCCACTGGGACCATGACTTTCCTCTTCTCCGACCGAGTTGTCGAGTCGTATTCGCCAGTGCCACCAGGGTCACAATGGGGTCATGTCAATACCATCGTCGGCCACACCGTCACGGGCCACACAAAGGGACCGGAGCAGGCAGCCCACTCGTTGGCGACGACCATGCGCGAGCCGATCTCTCGGCGACCGAGTATCCGCTCCGACGTCCTGGTGGGTTTCGCCTACCTGGCCCACCTTCGCGGTGACGACGACCGGGTTCAGGAAATCGTGACCAACGTTCAACCTTTCGGTGCCGGTCCCATCGCCACTTGGTTACACCTCGTGCTGTCCGGGGCCAGTGACCAGGATGCGCTCGAGCGCCTGGCACAGATGTACGAATCCGACCCTGTTGTGGATCGGTTCGTCCGCGATACGCAGCAGGCCAACGGTTGATCCTCGAGGAACTGGACCGCTGGTCATAGGAAGGACTTGTGCTGGGCTTGCACCGCGGGGTCCGTTCGGCGGGCAATCAACTGCCTCCGTTGTGCCGGTTGAGATGAGCTGGCGACCAGCAAGCGCAGGCCGTCGAACCAACCCCCCCCAGCCGGCGTACGGGGGCAGTCTCGGGCGTCGGCTCGTGGGGCGGTTTGGGGCGCTGGTTCACGGGGCCACGGCCGCCAGCTCCGCCAGCAGATCCTGGCTGTAGGCGACCCGGCCGGTAAGGCTCTGAGGCGGGCGACTGCAAAGCGCAAGCGCTGCCTCCGCCATCACTTCGGGTTGCTCGACGACCTGGTTCGGGTCATCGGGGCGGACCAGATGGTGAAAGACTGTGCCCGGCGTGGGCACCACCCTGCTCGGAGAGAGCGCGTTGACCGCGACGTTCGCTTCCCACACTTCCGCGGCCAATCCTGTCGTAAACCGCTCCAGCGCCGCCTTGACCATCCCATAGGCCGTGCCGCCTCCACGACCTATCGGGCCCGGCGGAAGCGAAGGGTGGCGCGAGCGCGCCCGAAGAGATGTTGAGTATCCACCCCTGGCCGGCCGCGGCCATGCCGGGGAGGACCCTCTGCGCGAGGTCAATGGTGGCATAGACCTGGACCTCGAACATCAGCCGCAGGCGCTTCGGTGCGAAGTCGGCGATCGGGGTGAAGAAGGTGACGGCCGCGTTGTTGACCAGGATATCGATGGGTCCGATGACGGCTTCGGTCTCTTGGATCAACCGCTCCCGCTCCGCCGGCCTCGACAGGTCCGCCGCGATGGCGACCGCGTGCCCACCTTCCTTGATGATCGCCTGCACGGTCTCTTCAAGGCTGCCCTCGAATTGGCTGGTTCCCGGTTCGACCGTCCTTGCGGTCACCGCCACCGTGGCACCTTCGGCGGCGAAGCGCTCCGCGATCGCCATTCCTATCCCACGGCTGGCGCCGGTGACCAGGGCCGTGCGGCCGGCGAGGAGGCTGCTCCTCATAGGTCGATCTCCTTTTGTTGTTTCTCGTCCTTGTCCGAGACCGCCATGGCGTCGAGACCTTCTATTTCGCCGCCATCCTCGCGCAGCGGATTGATCTCGATGGCGTCGGAAGGAGCGCTTCCGCCAACTGGGCGACTCGCCCACTCAGGTTTGCCGTCGACACGGCGTCAGTCTTTCAAAATCTGTGGCCCGCAGCCGGCGTACGGGGACCCCCCTGGCTGAGAGCGTTCACTTGACCGGTCAACGGCGCGTGCGGATGACGATGGTGCCCGCAGCCTTGTCCTGGAGAGTTTGGTTGAGCGTGCTGCCAGTCGGCCACAGAGCAGTCGTCACCAGACCGATCAAAGCAATCGCGATGAAGATGCTTGCCGCGATTGGGCTCGGACCTGTGACGTAGTTGATCCTGATGACGAAGGCGATCTGTTCCCACAAAATCACGATCATGAAGAAGGTCAGGACGCGTCGCCAAGTCTGCGGGGTGTTCAACGCAGCACCCGAAGACCGGTCGACCGCCCGGACACCGGTGGCCATCATTCCCACCGTCTGGCCTCGGAACCGCAGCAGGACGAACGAGTAATCCGACGACGATGGCCACATTGGCGACGACCTCGCCGACCTGTGCACCGGGTGTGGGAGGGTGGAGTCCCGGGGACAGGGGCGCCCGAAGTGCAACATCGATCTTCTCGATGATCTTGAGCACCATGGCGTTCGCGACTCCGACGATGATGAGATCAAGCACGTAGCCGCCGAAGCGCCGCCACCACCCGGCGAGAGGAAGGGTCCCTGCCTGCGTCATCACGGTCGGCTTCTTTACGGCCTGCAACGCCGGCTCGCCGGTGTGCGATGTCCACGCACTTCCATCCCACCACCGCTGCGTCGACTGCCCCGAAGGATCCGGGTACCACCCCGGAAGGGGGAGTGGCGAAGGCCGTGGGGGTGGAGGCAGGTTCGGTGGCTGGTCTGTGGCCCATGGCTCCGGGTCGGTCACTTCAACAGTCTTTCACGGGGGATGCATTAGGCCGCGTTGTTGAGCAACTACCTTCTCGATCTGGCGAGTACGTGATGCAGATCCGGCGGTATGGGGATGGCCTATAAGCAGTCGGATACTCCGCCGGGTCTTAGCCCCGGGGTGCGAAGAACTCAAGTGCGATGTTGTCGGGATCTCGAAACGACAAGGCCGAGTAGTAAGGCGTGTCCACGATGCCACCGTTGGGGATGCCGAGTTCGTTCAGACGGATTTCCCATGCCTTTAACTCATCGCGGTTGGCACAGCCGAAAGCCAGATGATCGAGCCCCGGCCGCCGCTCGTTGAACGGCTCAGTGCTGTCCAAGTCAGGGAACTGAGTTACGCCAACGATTGTGCCGCCGGTAAGCCAAGCGACGCGCTGGAACGGACCTGTGTCCTCGTCAAGGATTGGGTCCGAGCCGAACAGATCCTTGTACCAAGGCACACTCCGTTCAAGGCTCGTAACCGTTAGCGCCACGTGAGTAATCGCAGGGAACTCAGGCATCTCTTTTCTCCCCTTCGCACCTCGTGGACGCAGCGAATGCTACCTCTTTGGCTGGCAACTCTCGGAGAGTAAAAGCTATCTGGCAGCACCAGTCGCCGCGCTAACTGAGGCCCCAGTCCCGGCGAACGGCGGCACCCACCGACATCCCAGAACTTCCGAGAGCATGCCAAAAGCTCAATGAGTGACTCAGCCTGACGATGGGGAAAGTGCGTTCCAAACCAGTGGCGAAAGTCCCTCAATCGTGGCGATCCCGCTGGCCTCGGTTTCGCTATTCTTGGTGAGGACGGCAATGAGGTAATCACGGCCCTCGCCGTCAACCCAGCCAATGCTGTTCACCTGCCAGTCGCCGTTGTCTTCGAGCGGCAACCACCCGTTCTTGAGCGCGACGGTAACCCCAGCCGGCACCCCGGTGCTCACGCCCCACGCCTGGTCCGACTCCACGTTCTCCATCAGTCCCAGCTCGTAGGACTGCGCCGACTGCTCGAGCAAGCGGCTGGGCTGCACCAGGTTGCGGAGGAGGTCGACCTGGTCCGCGCCGGTCGTCGTCGTTTCACCCCAGTACCCGTCAGCGCCCGGGACGGTGTCGGGCAAGGGGATGAGCGAGTCAAAGCCAGCCAGACCGGTCTGTTGACCGATGTCGTCCCAAAGGTCGGTGGCGGCATCGTCGTCGCTGTTCTCGATCATGGTGGTGGCCAGGTTCTGCTCCTCGTCATTCAGCCCTGTCCCCTGCTGCTCGGACTGGTGGAGCAGTGTGGCCAGGATGTCAACTTTGACGATGCTCGCCGTGTATTCGACGGCGCCGGGCCGGTAGAGCGACAGCTGGCCCGTGTCGAGGTTGTACACGGCAGCATTGATATCGCTGTCCTGAGTCTGGAGGTAACCGCCGATGGCCGCAGTTGCAAACAGGCCAGTCATCTCATCGGGGTTCGACGTCGGGTTCGTTGTCGAGGTCGTCGTCGACTCGGTGGTCGGCACCTCCTTGACTGCAGTCACATCGCCGGGGATGTTGCGACTGTGTTGGGCGGCGACCCGGTTCATGGGGAGTGAACGCGACGGGCCGATGGCAATCAGGACCGTGACTCCGATCCCCACGAGCACGGCCAGCGACGACGACTCAATCATCCATTGTCTCTGGCGCTGCGCACGCGACCTGTGCCTGGCAGACATCTCCACAGGAAAGTACTCCGAGATGCAGGTCAACTGAGGGATCAGTGAGCAGCTGGGGAGGCGCCACAGGGAGCCGATGAACTCGGCGACTGAGGGCCCCCAGCAAGCGTCTCCAGTGCGATAACGCCCCTCGAACCGGCGTACTGGGACACCTCTACTTGGTTGAACCGATGATGGCGCGAGTGTTGCGGAGGACTTCGAGCAAGACCGAATCTCCTGATGTCGTGAGCGCCGCCTGTCGTTCCGGCGACAAGTTGTTCGTCAGCAATCTCCAGGCTTCGTCGGTGCTCATGGCAATGGTCGCCACTTGGTTGCCCGTGACCTCGGCAAAGTTCCAACCCTGCTCGGACGCAACGATGTGCCACGTCGCTGCCACCGGTCCTGATATTTCAATCGTCACGGTGTCTCCGAGCGGTCGCGTCTGGCTGGCCAGGCGGTACGGATAGGCCCAGCGCAACCCGTCGAAAACAGGTTCGAGGACGTCACTTCGCAGGTCAGGCTTTCGGTCGAGGGCATCGAGAAGCTGCTGACGATGAATCCAAAACTCCGACAGCTCCCGAACTTGGTTCAACCAGACAGGGGATAGCTCAGGCCCCGCCCATTGGACAGATGCGGTTCGCGCCATTTGGTCTTGTCTCGCGAAGTGCTCCACGACCTGAGGGCCGCTCCAGCCGAGCAGGCCGGTGGCCACCCTGGGGCTCAGCCCCCTCGTCGCTGAAACCCACTCCTCCATCAGTTCGTCCAGCCATTGGACGAACTCGGACTCATCGGCGCCATCGGGGGGTGGAGTTCCGAGATAGCGGTCTCGGTCACGTGACAAGACGCCGAGGTCGCCGTTGACCAGATGGCTCACGAGACCGAGGACACTCCACCCTGGACAGGGAGTCTCCCGAGACCAGTCCGTCGGCTCAAGCGAGTTCAAGAGGTCCAGTAAGCGCCCTCGTTCAACTCCGAACAGCGCGGAGATGTCTCCAGGAGGGCCACCCTCGACTGCCACCTGTCAATCCTGGCAGGAGGCCGCGATCGGAACAAAGGGCTGCGCCCACGGTGCCGAACTGCCCCACCATTCCGGCCACGGGGGCAGCCAGTGACTGCCGGAGTTTGGTTCGATCGTGCGAAGCACTAGATGGAGCAGCCGCCCCACCAAGAGTGGGCTGAACACCACTCGCTGGCGCTGCTCAGACCCCTCGAACTTCGGCGAGCCGCTTGACCGAGTACTCGTCGTCCCAGCAGACGGCGGCTTCCCATGCGGCCGATGCTTGCGCGGCGATGTCGTACGCCCCGGCGTCGAGACCGGCGGCGTTGTAGGGCAGCACCAGGTCGAGGTCGGGGACGTCGACGTGCGACTCGTCCCAATCGATCAGCGCGATCCGATTTGGGGTCAAGCGGACGTTGCCAAGGTTGTTGGGGTCGCCGTGGACGACGCATGTCTTACGTCCGGTGAGCCGTGTCCACGCTGCTCGGCATCGAGCAACGCCCTCAGTCGGCATCGCGCCGAGGTCGACCTTGGTCCCGGTCTCGGCGTGCAGGAGGTCGGTCGACGATCGCCAGCCCGGGCGCTGCGGCCAGTCCTCCGTCAACCGATGCAGCTGGCGGAGCGTCTCGGCCACGCGACGCCAGTCGGCTTGCGTCTCGGGCTGTCCGCCCTCCACGTAGGTCATCACTACCAGACCTTCGGCGAACAGCCGCCCGTCCGCCGTAGAAATTGGCAGCGGCACGGTCAGACCTTCACGGTCGAGGTGTTGGAGGAGTTCAGTCTCCCACGCGAGATCTGCGTCGCTCCTGGCACCGAGACGACCGACCGCGAGCTGCCCGCTCACGCGCACGCTCCAAACGTCGTTGGCGACTCCACCGGTGAGCGGCTCGATGCGAGCGACGTCGTCTCCCCACTGCTTGAGTGCTTCCCATCCCACCGACCAATCTTCGCGCGCTCGACCGACTCTTAGTTGCGTAAGGCTCCGACCCGGCCTTCGGGTACTCGTAGGGACCCTGCGTGCGAGTTGCCTGCCGCGCAGCCCTATGCGAACAATTGAGTCATGCCTCGAACTGCCGAATGCGCGTGTGGACAGGTGCAAGTCACGGTTGAGAACGAACCGGTCGCCGTCGTGACCTGCCACTGCGATTTCTGCCAGAAGCGCACAGGGAGTGTTTTCCAAGTGAGCGCGGTCTTCCCCGATGCTCACGGCATAGCGATCACGGGCGAGACAATGATTTACAACGGGTTGGAGAGCAAAGGCGTAGGAACGACCAACGGTGACGAGATCAGCTCTCACTTTTGTCCAACGTGCGGGTCAACGGTGTTCTGGACCTTCGAGGGTCGACCGGTCCTGGCAATTGCCGTAGGCAGTTTCGCTGATCCGGACTTCCCGGCGCCCACGGCGGAGCTCCATCTGCCCTACCGCCATCACTGGTTGCAGCCCGTGGCAGGGGCCGAGCAGTTCGATGGCTTCCGGTCGAAGTAGGTAACCCGCAACGGATCCTCTGAAGCCTGTCGAGACGCTACCCACACGCTGTCGAGCTGCATACCCTCCCGGCGTTCGGAGGCACAATTTGCTGGAGTCTGAACCCTGAGATGCTTAGCAATGTGAACCGCGACATCGCCGGCAGCCGCTTGGGCGCGCTCGGCCCTCTGGAGGCGCAGCCGATGGTGAGGGGCGATCCCGTGTGGGCCGTTCTCATCCCGCCGCGTCTGAGCCGTTTTCGCGAGTTGGTTCACCTCGGGGACGAGCAATTGGATGTCGACTTCACCGGCTGGAACAAGTTTGTGCTCCTATCCAAAGCGTGCGCGTTCTTGTTTCCTCGAGAGGCCCCCGATGTCGAGTGGTTCGAGCGCGAGTTAGCAACGTACCGAGCGCTGGAACCTATGGGACTTCAAGCTGTGCCCCGACTTCTGGGCGAATGGCAGAACCAGACCATTTATCCCCATCGGTTCGCCGCTGTCTCCCGACTGCCCGGTACTCACCCAACCGACGCAGGTTATCTGTTCGATCAGCTGGGTCACGCAATCGCTCAGTGGCATGCATTGGCACCCCCCGAGATCGCTGGCTCCCGACCACCCGCTCACCACGATCGCTCCGACAATCGCTGGCTTCGTCGCGCCCTGGACCCTGCCACAACTCGACACGCCGTTGCTGAAGCAGCCGATCGTCTGGCATCCGCCGGCCGAATCGAGCGGTGGACAGCGCGCATGGAGGCGGCTTCTGAGTTCTCCCATGTACTCGTGCACGGCGATTTGCATGAGGATCAACTTCTCGTCGTCGACGAGCAGCTCACGGGCGTCCTTGACTGGGAGACCGCGCGCATCGACCATCCGTTTTGGGACTTCGATCTCAGCGAGTGGGGAACTGAGCTTTGGCGTCGCCACCGGGCTGAGTTCTCGCAGTTGTGGGCACAAGCATGGGAGCCCTATGCCATCGAACGAGGCTTGGACCCCGATCCTGCGCCGCTTGAAACAGCATTTCGTCTGCGGCATGCTCTGTTCTTAATGGACAACGATCGGGATCCCTTGATCGCGGGGACCGTCGAAGAGCATCTCGCGGCGATTTGACGAGCATCTCGGGATCTCATTTTCCAGCTGTAAGGACCGTCACCCAGTCCCGGCGACTGGGTCCCCCCACTCGGCGAGGTGACTCCCGTCAGGTAGGAACCGTAACGTCGTACTTCGCACATTCGCTTTCAGACAAGATGTCCTGGAATATGGCGAACATCTGGGATTCGTCATTGGCGTCGATGGCCTGTTGGAGAGCGGCGGCTTCGATCTGAAATGCGCTGGAACCCTGTTGCAAGTCGGCTTCAAGGGCCTGCGCTTCGGGGATCGTCACGTGATACCCACCTGGCGGGACGGTCCCCCCGGGCTGGTAGATGACGGTCGCCGCCCAACAAGCCTCTCTGTCCGCCTCGTCGGTGGTCGACAGTGTCGTGGTGGTATTGCCCGGGGAGGATGTCGTCGTCGACACCGATCCTGATGTCGGCGACTGCACTCCCGATGTGGGGGATGGCGGCGCTGGCAACGTCTGCCTTGAGGAGCCGGAGCTTCCTTTGGCGGGTTGAGGATGGACGATCGACGTCGTCGTGAGCTTGGAGCCATGGCTGACAGGTGCCATCGCTACGGTCGTCGTGCGGCACGCACCAAGGATCAGAGCCGCAAGAAGGAATGCGGCTGTCCACAGGCACTGAGAGGCACGCTTCACCAGGTGGTTCCCATCTCCTATTCGGCTCGCGGGGTCACCGCTCTCCCCGAGTGTGCACCACGAGCGGAAGGGGCGTGCGTCGCCGTCACGTTCTGTTCACGGAAGGCTGTCGGTATCCCAGGCCCATAAGTGCCTGGGTGGCACCTCGGCCCGGCGAAGTGGGGCGGTAACCCCGTGGTGTCGCTCGCCTTGGCAGACTGCCTCTGTGGCCCCGATGAACAACTCACACCTTCGGAATCTGTCGAGCCCAGAGCGGGCACGATGGCTCCGAGCCGAACTCCTGCCCTGGTTGGAGGAGACACCGCGCCTTGGTGAGGACGTGTTGGAGATCGGCCCGGGTCCGGGGCTCACGACCGACCTCCTGAGGGTGAATGCGGCCTTGGTGACGGCCCTCGAAAGCGATCCCGCCCTCGCCAAAGCACTGGCGACGCGTCTCGCCGGTACCAATGTCACGGTACTCGAGGGCGACGCCGTAAGAAGCGAGTTGCCAACCGACCGTTTCTCCGCTGTCTGCTGCTTCTCGATGTTCCACCACGTTCCGACGGTCGAACTACAAGACCAGATCTTCATGGAGATCGACCGGGTGCTTCGCCAGGGAGGGTGGCTCTTCGGGGAAGATCCTCTCGACAGTGCCTTTGCTCGACTGCACCACAGCGGCGACACGTTCGTGCCGCTTGATCCCGACACCCTTGAGTGGCGTTTGCACGCTGCCGGATTGCGTAACGTGGACATCCGAGCTGGGTTTCATCGAATCAAGTTCAGCGCTACGAAGACCTGATCGCCCTCGCAGCCGCCCCGACGTACCGACCAGGTGCACCCAGCCCGGCGGTCGGGGCGACCCCCCGGGCGACGTTTTGCTCGCGGATTGGGGACACCTGCTGACCGGTTGACGTTCCTCATCGAAAATCGTCATCGGGCGGGCTAACCGGGACGCCTCCGGGCACCTGACCCTGGCTGACTTGGGCCGTTGCCGCATGGGGTTCGACAACTGAGACAGCCGATAGGCCTGAAGCTGCCGCAGGCGGGCCGCTGGTGCGATGCTGATGAGGATGTTCGAGGGGTTCAGTGACAACGCCAAAGTCGCGATCTATGCCGCCTACGTGGAATCCCGCCGTTTCGGCGCTCCCGCCGCCGGCTCAGAGCACCTCCTCCTCGGCATTGTGACGACCGCCCCAGGGCCAGCGACGATCTTCGCCGGTACTCGTGTGACCCCAGCCGAGGTCGAACGGTTGATCGCGATCGTCGGACCGGCGCTCCCAGAGCGTCCGGTTCGGTGGAGTCGGAGTGGCGCACGGGTGTTGGAAATGGCCCTTCGGGAGCGCCTGGCCCTCGGAGATCGCCTTAGTGAAGTCGAACATGTCGCGTTGGCCGTCACGAACGTGGATGCTGAGGGATCGTTCCAAATCATGCGACAACTCGTGTCTTCGCCGGCCGAGCTGCGCACTGGACTTCTACGCAGCTTGGGCCATGTCGGAACCGAGCCAGCGCCAGCATGGCCGGGATCGGTTAGCTGACCGGCGCGAGTCCGCCAACAATGCAGTCGGACCCGCCACCACTGGCCCACCCTCTCTTCGCTATTCGTGGCGCCACGAAGACTGAAGAACAACTAGACTCGTATTCGTGGCGCCACGAAGGACGAAGGATGGCCCCGGACCTGACGAGGTCCGGCGGACCCTGAGCGATCTCGATATCTCCACCCATCTCCGGCCCGACCTCCTCTTGGAGGTGGGCGACCAGATCCTGCTCATTGAGGTGAAGAACCGCGTCACCGAATCCGATGTCGGCGGGGTCGTGGCACAAATGCGCAAGCACGCCAGGGCGGCGAAGGCCGATGGTGTCTTGGTGGTGGCGGATCGCATCTCGATGCCGGCGCGCGACGTGCTCAGTTCGAGCGGCATCGGCTGGTTGGACCGGAGGGGTCACCTTCGCCTCCGATGGCCGGGGCTCTTCGTGGACACCGACGTCCCACCGCTTGTAGCCGAGCCCACCGACCGGGTCGTGGACCTGTTCTCGGCGACGGGATGTGACGTGGCCATAGCTCTGCTGCTCTCCCCGGCGGAGCGGCTTGGGACCATGGAGATCGCCCGCCGCACAGAGCGCTCGCCCGGCCGAGCATCGGAGCTCCTTGCCGCCATGCGCAACGCCGGGCTCGTCGAACGCACGGGACAACCCCTGATCCCGGACCTGTTCAATGCGCTTGCCGACGAATGGTCGCCCCGGTGGTACCCCCTGGCCGCCACCCCACCGCCTGCATCCATGTACCGCCTGAGCGGCACCCTGGGAGCCATCTGGCACAAGGCCCCCGTAGTCGCCACATCCGACTGGTCCCCCGAGATCTACGTGGACGACCGGTGGAACTTGCGTCACCTCCTGTCATCCGTAGGGCTGGCCGATGAGGAGCCTGCGGCGGCCAGTGTCGCCCTGTGTCCGTCGCGTCATGGCTTCAGCATCGAGGCCGGGATCCACGAAGAATTCCCCGTGGCCAACCACGTCGTTGTCGCTCTTGACCTTGCTCAGGATCCTGGTCGAGGACGGGAGATCCTCGACGCTTGGACCCCAGAAGGACATATCCGTGTCTGGTGAGGTGCGGCTCCTGGACGAGTACGGCGAGACCCGCAGGCTCGTTCTCGCCCTCGAAACGTTGGTCACCTCGGTGTCGCTCGAGCACTTCGCCCTGATCGGCGGGCTCGCGGTGGTGGCCCGTCTGGGCCAGGTGCAGGCCGACCTCTCGGAATCCGCCGAGCTCTTCGTCGTGCTGGCCGCTCGTCCCGCTCTGACAGGGCCTTCCGAGACCAGACGGGTGCCTGCGCCAAGTCACGGGGTCACGTAGATATCGCCTGCGTTGCATTCAGCTGCCCTGGTCGACACCCGGACAGCCGAGCCCTACAATCGAATTCTCGCGGAAGTCATGTTGTTCACCGACCGAAACGGAGGTGGGAACAATGTCGCCAGCGATCGGAAGCGCGGCCACTAGGTGCGCCACGGCGAAGGTAACCGCCAATCCTCCGGTCGATGCCCAGGACGCGCCGTTCGAAAGATCCGCAACGTGCTGCGGCGCGTACAACACGCACGATCAGGTCACTTCGGCGCCCGGGATCGTCTTGGCCAAGGCGAAGACCCCTTTTCACCTTCGCGTGACGACGGATTCGCTGTATGGGGGCTTTAGGCCCTGGTGTCCGAAGAGACCGCCGTGCGCAGCCGACCTCGCTCGAGCCCGAACATAGGAACGGTGGGACGACTCAGGACGGTCTCTTTGTCAATAGACGGATTTCGAGATGGCGAGTAGATGGATGCACTTCTCGCCCGAAACCTCAGGGCTTCGGAGGACGCGAGAGGAGTTGTCCTGCGGCGAATTTTGATTGTCCTTCTGTTCGCGTTGTCCGAAACGGCCCCAATTGTGCTGGCTCATCCTGATCTGGCGAGCGCCGCTACGTATACGATCGCCATCAACGGCGCACCCAACTGTGGTACCTCGATGTTCTGCTACAGCCCGTCATCGCTCACGGTAACCGCGGGAGACACCGTGACTTGGGTAAACAACTCCACGGTTCCGCACACCGTCACCACGTGCGACCCATCGGCATGCCCTGGAAACGGGCCCGGCCGCGGCGGCCGCCAGAGCGGACCGTCATCACCCGCAATCAATGCGAGCGGAGGCAGCTTCACCTTCACCTTCACCAGACCTGGCAAGTACAAGTACTACAGCGCCATACACGGCCACGCGATGTTGCACGGGAAGATTACGGTCGTCGCGGCTACGAACACGACCGTAGCCACAGGTAGTACTGCACCGACACCCGTTCCCCCCACCTCTGCTACGATAGTCGCGACCCACGCAGCAGCGACTCGTCAGTCGTCGGGTGCGTTTACGTACACGATTGCCATCGACGGCACTCCCAACTGTGGGACCTCGATGTTCTGCTATAACCCCTCATCGCTCGCAGTAAATGCGGGTGACACCGTGACTTGGGTAAACAACTCCACAGCACCGCACACCGTCACCAGATGCGACCCGTCCACGTGCTCCGGGAACGGCCCAGGCAACGGCGGCCAGAGCGGGCCATCATCACCGACAATCAATGCCGCTGGAGGTACCTACTCCTTCACGTTTACCAGCCCTGGCACGTACAACTATTTCTGCGCCATCTACGGCTCTGCCATGATGCAAGGAGCAATTACGGTCGACCAAGCTACGACGGCGACCGCCGCCGGCTTCAGTTCGACGGCGACGACGGCGACGGCGACGGCGACGGCGACGGGAGTGCTATCGGCCACTTCCGGACCATCCTCGAGTTCCCCAGGCGCTGTCTCCACCCCTGCCTCGGGGAGCCAGCTGGCTGGCACCCGTGCTCCCAAGAGCCAGGGGGGTACGGTCGGTCTGGTTCTCTTACTGCTTGGCCTGGGGCTCGCGGCAGCTTTCACTGCACGTCGTCGACCGAACGCCGAACGCCCTTCCGTTGCTGCGCCGCCCGAATCCTCATTGACCTTCAGGTTGCTTGAAGACCGAGAGGCTGAAGGATCGATGCAAGATCCGACGCGAAAGTGGCACGCGAAGCGACTCTCGCGTCGCCGGATGGGCTGATGTCGATGCTCCCCGAAGTCCGGGCCGGACGTGGCATGAATGAGGCGAGTCCTGAACCGATTGTGATCGTCTCGCCAAAAGACGCTCGATTGCACTGGGGCGCCAGATCGCGTTCGGGCAGGCCGAGCCGGGTGGCAGGCCGATTGAAGCAGTTACGGCCGTCGAGAGAACTCGGAAGCGCGAGGTTCTCGATGTCCTACCCGTCAGACCGATGACTTGATCGCCCTTTGATCGGAATTCGAATGGACAAGTCACACCCTGATCGGCTTATAGCCTGAGCGGGCGCGTCCGTGACACATGAAGGAGGTTGGATGCCGGCATGCTCCCGTTGCTTGGTTGAAGTGGTCCCGGGTACCGCACTTTGCCCGAAGTGCGGCGCCGCGATCAGGCCACTTGTCATGCCACGGCCGGCGCCCAAGCGGGTCGGGAAATCGCGGCAACGCCTGAACGCCGTCAACGCAAAGAATCGGGTCGTGGGCCCGGCCACCTTTGCCCTCCTGGTCTCCTTCTGGCTCCCCTGGTACGGCATCGGCCCCTTGTCCGCTGATGGGCTCAGCGTCCACGGTTGGCTGTTCATCGCCGTGTTGAACTCGATTGTGCTGGTGCTCTACGTCCTGATCACCGCCTTCGGAGTCGGCGACCTCGCTGAGCTGGGCCGTCTCTCCAAGGATCAGCTCCTGGTCCTGCTGACAGGGATCAACCTTGCTCTCGTGGTCCTGGGCTTCTTGCTCAAGCCGGCCGGATTCAGCTGGTCGTGGGGCGCCTTTCTCGCGCTCGCGGCCGCCATCGTGGCCTTTCTTCCGTTTGGGGTTCCCCTCATGCAGGCCCAGCGCAGGCGCTGAATCCGTGCCCCCAAACAGCCTGGGTGCGGTCGGCCAGTACAAGTGGGGCCGTCCCGCCAACGCAGGGGTGCCGAGCGATATTCGGCGGTTCCGGACGGTCAGGAGCGTCGTACTCGCCTCCATTGAGTGCCCGAGCTTGGCCGAGTTGCGACACCGCTGACGGAGGGGTGGATTTACCTCCGCGTCCTTGAGTTCGGCGATCTCGTGCCGTGCCCGCATATCAAGACCGCGAGATCTCCGTGCGAACAGCGATAATCCCGTGGACGCTGGTCCGAGGACGGGATCTGCCGGAAGCCAAGGTGAACCTCTCTTCCGGACCTGCGAGCGAAAGCGAATGATCTGGGGATTTTTGTTCCGCCACGATCCTTCGCCGAGTGCATCGCTGAAACCTGCACGAGTCCGCGCGGCAGGCTCCCTCAGGCGGGCTATTTGCAGCCCGTACCGCCCGTAACCATCCGCGGCTTCAACGGCCGCCCGCACGACCTCCTGCTGTTAGAACGGGAGAACACGGCCGACGAAGGAGAAGAGATGGAGCGCAGGGTTCTCGGTGGTACGGGTATTTCCGTCAGCGGGTTCGCGCTCGGGACGATGATGCTGGGGGCAATGGGCAACACCGACCATGACGAGTCGATCCGAATGATCCACACGGCGTTGGACGCCGGCATCAACTTCGTGGACACCGCCGACGTCTACTCCCGGGGTGAGTCCGAAGAAATCGTCGGGAAGGCTCTGTCTGGCGGGCGACGCAGCGACGTGGTGTTGGCCACCAAGTTCGGGCTCCCGGTAGCCGACGACCCCAACCGGCAGGGTGCGTCACCCCGATGGATCGCCCGAGCGGTCGAAGCCAGCCTCCGGCGCCTTGGCACTGACTACATCGATCTCTACCAACTACACCGACCCGACTACAGCACTGATCTCGACGAGACACTGAGTGCTCTGTCCGACCTGGTCCGGGCGGGAAAGGTCCGCGCCATCGGTTCATCCATGTTCCCGGCCGACCTCGTCGTGGAGGCGCAATGGGTGGCCCAACGTCGAGGTCATCACCGATTCCGAACCGAGCAGCCCAGGTACTCGATCCTTACTCGGACCATCGAGGGCACTGTGCTTCCGGCCGCCCAGCGCCACGGCATGGGCGTCTTGTCCTATGGGCCGCTGAGCAGCGGATGGCTGTCGGGACGGGACGATCCCACCCGCGGGCATCGGACGACCGCGGCCCCCCAGGCATTCGACCTGAACGTCCCGGCCAACCGGGCCAAGCTGGAGGCCGTCGGTGCGCTGAGCGAGCTGGCCGCGGAGGCCGGGCTCCCGCTGACCCACCTGGCGACCGCCTTTGTCAGATCACATCCGGCTGTCACATCGGTGATAATCGGGCCCCGGACTCCTGAACAGCTTGACAACCTCTTGGCCGGGGCCGACGTCGTGCTCAGCGACGACATCCTGGACCGCATCGACGAGATCGTTCCCCCCGGGTCAGAGCTCAATCCCAACGACAATTACCTCGCCGCCTCGCCTGCAGCCACCAATCCCGGGCTGCGCCGTCGCTGAGCGGGTGTATCCACATCGTCCGTGGGATCGGTCACGGTCGGAGACAGCCGGAAACGAGATGTCATGGGCGCCGAAACGGCTGGGATGCACAACGTCCGGGTGTCAGGTGGACGATCGAGTCCGGAATCACGATCAGAGGTGAACATGATTGCGTCGGTTGCCGACCTGACGCGGTATTTGCTCCAGGTCAGCTCATAGCCTTCCGTAGGTCTGTCCCAACAGTTCGTCGATGAGCCTGTCAATCCGACTCGCGATCTCGTCCCGGATGCGACGTACTTCCTCGATGTTCTTTCCCGCCGGATCCGGGAGATCCCAATCGACGTAGCGCTTACCGGGGTACACAGGACAGGCGTCCCCGCACCCCATGGTCACGATGACGTCCACACGCGGGACCACTCCTTCCGTCAGTTTCTTCGGCTTCGCTGACGAGATGTCGATACCGATCTCGGCCATCGCCGCCACCACTGCCGGATTGAGTACCTCTCCGGGCGCCGAGCCGGCAGAGTGCACGACCACACGGCCGTCGGCCCGTTGGGAGAGCAGTCCAGCTGCCATCTGCGACCGTCCGGCGTTGTGGACGCACAGGAACAGCACCCCAGGATGGCTGGCACTCATGTCTCGGCTCCGATCCGGTCGGGGACCAGGATCTCGCCCGCCTGCTGCGCTGTGAAGTGGGGGTACAACACCACAATCAGCCCTACGGCCACCAACCCACCCACGATCTGGGCCACGACGAAGCTCGGGACCGACGAGGGGGCGATCCCGGCGAACGTGTCCGAGAACATCCGGCCGACGGTGATCGCCGGGTTGGCGAAACTCGTCGAGCTTGTGAAGAAGTAAGCAGCCCCGATGTACGCGCCCACCGCTGCGGGCGCGCTCCCTGAACGTCCCGAACGGGCAAGGGAGAAAATAACCAACAGGAGTCCCAGCGTGGCGACGATCTCGGAGACGAAGTGTGCTGGCGACGCCCGGTGTTTCGTCGAGATCTCGAGGGCCGCATGCGAGAACATCACGTTGGCCACCAGGGCACCGAGCACGCATCCGCTGACCTGGACCGGAACATAGGCCGCGGCGTCACGCCACGACAGGCCACCGAAGACTGAGTCGACGAAGGAGACGACCGGGTTGAAGTGTCCACCGGAGACGGGTCCGAACATCAAGATGACGGCGAAAAGCCCGGCGCCGGTCGCTGCGGCGTTCTCGAGCAGCTGGAGCCCCGTGTTCCCCGGGGAGAGCTCCTGGGCAGCGATACCCGAGCCGATAACGATCGCAGCCAAGAACGCGCTTCCCATGAGCTCCGCGGTGAGTCGGCGCCACAGCGCGGTGCCGCTCACCGTGCACGTCCCAGTTCCACGCGCCGACGACCGATCGTCAACTGCAGTTGCCGGTACCCCGACCGCAGCACGTGTCCGCGCTCTCCAGAGCGGTGTCGGCCGGAGCGTCGGCGAGAACGGTGTAGATCTCCCAGGGCGCCCCGTCGGGGTCCTCGACCCAGACCTTGTCCTGAAGGGCGAAGCAACACGACGTTCCGATTTGATCCACGGTGTCGAGGCCCGCGCCGGCGAGCCGACAACTCGCTTCGGCCACTTCGCTGGGACTCGTCACCTCGACGCCCAGATGGTTGAGCGCGTCCCGCACGCCGACCGCGTCGTGCTCAGGCTTTTCGACCAGCACCAACTTCAGAGGGGGATCGGAGATGGTGAAGTTGGCATAGCCGGGTCGAACCTTGGCGGGCTTCGTCGAGAAGAGCTTGGAGTAGAAGTCGATCGAGGAGTCGAGGTCACTCACGTTGAGCGCCAGCTGAACCCTGGACATGGCGGACCTCCCATGTACATACATTGATATCCGTCGATATCAAATGGTAGGGTTCACATAGATAACTGTCAATGGGAGATCGATCATGCCGATCAAGACGGTCTCGGTGAGCGGCGTGGAGCCGGAGGCGTTGTGTTGCGCCCCGCTCACCCGTGCCCCACTCTCCGAAGACGACGCCGCCGGCCTGGCCACGGTCATGGCGGCGCTCGGCGACCCGGTGCGGCTCCGCCTGCTCTCACTGGTCGCATCGGAGGGTGAGGTCTGCAGCTGCAACCTCGAGGCGCCGCTCGGGAAGAGCCAACCAACCGTCTCCCACCACACGAGGATCCTGGCGGAGGCGGGCCTCATCGTAGGAGAGAAGCGTGGCAAGTGGACCTGGTGGCGCGCTGCACCCGAGCAGCTTCGGGCCTTGCGGAAGGTCCTCGGCGGCCGCTGACGGCAACGGGAGGTGGAACCCCGGAGGGTCCGGAAACGCAAGCACGTTCGACTCGTCCGCCGAAACGATCGGCGGGAGTAGTTCCAAAAGAGAAATGGGCGCTTGCGCTCGAGAGCCCCAGCTGGAACCATTTCTACAAGGTTCCGAATCATGGACGCGGCGCACCTCCAACCTCAGGATCTGCAGGATCGGACGTCTTCGGGGTACCGGTCGGCGCCCAATCTGCTGGTCGTTCCGCCTCATCGCATTGAGCAGCTCAATCCGGTAGGCGCAGCACCCGAGTACACCGACGTCTCTCCTCCCGCGAGTGCCGTCTGGCTCGGTCCGCTTCGGATGGTGAGCTTCGCCGGGCTCTCGGTCTTCGCGGTCGCGATCTTGGCCCTTCATGGACTCCGGGCGAACTTGAACCCAGCCGAGCACACCATCAGCGAATACTCACTCGGTAGTTATGGGTGGCTCATGCGGACGGCGTTCTTGGCCTTGGGGGTGGGGACACTGACCACGGCGGCCAGCCTTCGCTTTAGCAGCAGACCGTCTGAGCTGTGCAGCATCGGGGTGGTTCTGCTGGCCGCCATGGCATTCGGCTTGTTCCTCGATGCCGGGTTCAATACCGATCACCCTCGAGTCCCCGAAACCGTTGATGGAACCGTCCATAGTGTCGGAACGTGGATCCTCGCTCTGGCCCTGCCTGGAGCTGCCTTCGTCTTCGGCTCGGACTTCGTCCGTAACTCGATCTCGACGAAGAAGGCGACACTGCTTCTCGTCCTGGGTGCAGCACAACTCGGCGCCATCATTCTCTTCGAGATGAGCCCGACGACAGTGCGGGGGTGGTCGGAGCGATTGGTCACCGTGTTGGCGGTAATTGCATTGGGGTTGTTGCAGGTTCTCGCTCGAGCGAACGCGCAAGCGGCCGACCGCGGACGGTCGCAGACAACTACCGAGAGGGCCCGGTCTTCGGTCTTTCGCCCGTTTCGACAAGCGATTGAGCCACATCGCGTAGCTTGAGATTGAGGTGCTGAGAGGCCCGCCGCAAAATGTCAAAAGCTTGATCCGCGGTGACACGCTCGCGTTCGATGAGGATCCCCTGTGCTTGGCCGATTAACTCGCGGGTGGCGAGAGCCGCGTGCAAGTTCGTGGATTGGCGCTTCTCCTCCTCGTGGGTCAGGGCGGCCGAAAAGGCCACGGCTGCCAACCCCGCCAGGAGCACGGCCTTCGCCCGGTCGATGACTCCGAAGGCCAGCGGGTAGCGAGCATAGAGATTGAGCGCCCCGGGCGTGCCGTCGACGAACAACGGGCAGGCCAACATGCTCCGGATCCCGCTCGCTGTGGCCTCGCGCCCGAAATCCGGCCACCGGCGATCGTCATCGAAGTCACCCGCGTAGATGGTCGTCCCCTCGGCGATGGCATCGAGGCATGGCCCCTGACCACTCTGGCGCTGGGCCGCATCGAGCTCGGAGACGACAGAATCCGTGGAGATCGGTGCTGACTCCACCGTCTGTTCGACGAGAAAGACACTGGCACTGTCACATCCGTCGATTGTGGCAACAGCGAGGGTAGCGACCTTCTCCAGAGTGTCGTGGACGTCAGCGACTGACAACAGCGCCCGGGCCGTCTCGGAGAAATCGGCGGTCAAGGCGGCTGTGAGATCGGCGTCGGTGGTCGGGGGCTCGTTTCCCGTCATAGCAGGTCAGGGTGCGGTTCCAGTCCGTCCAAATAGTACTCCGGGCGGGCCGTGCCTTATCGGTCGCCATCCCCCACCCCGCTGTTTGGATGTAACATCCGAGGACCTTCGACAGCGAGGGATTGACGCGGCAGACGGCAACCTCAGCCCCCTGCACATCACGCAGAAGGCGGCTTCATGTCAGGCTCCTCGCTTCAGTCGGAGGGTTCCCTCTCGGGTGCCCGATGTCGGCTCACGCCCTTGCGGCGTGGCACGGGTGCGCTGTGATCCCGATCCGATCCGATCGACGGGGAGGTCGGGCACGGATCGGGTGGCGAGCACAATGAGTATTCAACCGGCGGATGCGCTCGACCAGCACCGTCAACGGGTCGGCCTCTCTCACACCGACCTGTGGCTTCGTTATTGCGAAGTGGGCGGGATGAGCAATGCACTCGAGGTAGAAGCCTGCCTCTTCGGGACCCTTGTGCCCAGCGCCCACGATCACGATCTGCTCGCCCAGGCTCTTAACGATCGCTTCGTCGAACTGGGTGGCAACCATCCGGTGCCCTACAGCGAGGCCTGACGGTGGTCCTCGTTGAGGCCGCTCTGGCCGACAAATCCCTAAACCGGCTCCGGCCAAGTCAAAGAGAGCAGTTCCAATGACAATGCCTGTCAGCGCAGATCGCCTCGGGAGTCCCGACCGACTGGAATCCATCGGCGTCGGGACTCCCCCTTCGGCGGCCGTGCTCGACGCTCCTTTCGATGACTACCGCAAGTTGGCCGAGGAGATGCGCACGGCCGGATTGCTGGCCCGGCGACCCTGGACCTATACGGTCAAGATCGGACTGACCGTCCTCTGTTTCGCTGGCGCCTGGGCTGCGTTCTTCCTCGTCGGCGACTCATGGGCCACGTTGGGAGTCGCCGCCGTCTTGGCGTTGATGTTCACCCAGGTGGTCTTCCTCGGGCACGATGCCGGACATCAGCAGATTTTTACCTCCCACCGGGCCAACCGGATCGTGGGGCTGGGCGTGGCGAACCTCTTGACCGGACTGAGCTTTGGTTGGTGGGTTCCCAAGCACAATGCCCATCACGCGTATCCCAACCAGGTGAGCCGGGATCCCGATATCGGGGCGGGGATCGTCGCCTTCACGCACGATCCCGAAACAGCGGCACGCCGCGGTCCGGTCTCTCAATTCCTGGCCCGGCGGCAAGCCTGGCTCTTCTTCCCCTTCCTCTTGATTCAGGGCCTGGGTCTGCACATCACCGGTGTACAGAACATCCTTCGGAGGCGAGGACGATCGGCTTGGGTGGAAATGGTGCTCTTGGCCGTCCATTCCCTCTTGTACGTGACGGCCGTGTTTTGGGTGCTCGCGCCGGCGAAGGCGATCGCCTTCCTCTTTGTTCAGCAGGGAATCTTCGGTTTGTACCTGGGATGCATCTTTGCCCCGAACCACAAAGGCATGCCGATTATCGGAGCGGATGCCCACGTCGCTTTTGCTCGTCGTCAGATCATGACGGCGAGGAACATCACAGGAGGCCGGCTTACCACCTTGGTGTTCGGGGGTCTCAACTATCAGATCGAACACCACCTTTTCCCCACCATGCCCCGGTTCAACCTGGCGAAGGCGCAGCGAATCGTGCAGCCTTTCTGCATCAGGCATGAACTGCCCTACTGCGAGGACAGCCCGTTCGGTTCCTACCGCGAGATTCTCCGCCACCTCATCGCGGTGAGCGCCGGTCAGGACACTCGAACTCTCCGCCCGATTACGTAACGGCTGGACCCGGCAGCGGAGCTACAGGCTCAGGAGTCCACCAGTTCGTCGGTCAGAGCGTCGATGCCCGCCAGCCTCTGGCTCAAATCGGCGG
Organism: uncultured Acidimicrobiaceae bacterium; assembly: GCA_963828505.1. Lineage (GTDB taxonomy): Bacteria > Actinomycetota > Acidimicrobiia > Acidimicrobiales > RAAP-2 > Bog-473. Next base: position 124,888 of record CAWHFM010000018.1, on the reverse strand, counting down.
TCAAACCGTAGCGGGCGGCGAGCGCCGATGGTGCGACGTAGGACACCTTGGTCTGCCCCTGGTCATCCCAAACGAGAATCTTCAGCGGGAGATCGAGCGCCGAGAGCGCGACGGCTTCCATGACGGGCGTGCCGGCGACTGGGCTTCCGAACATGACCAGCACGGTGTCTCGAAGGTCCAAACCGACTTGCCGAGCTTCGGCCCGCTGGTCGATCACTGCGAACACCTTCAACCCCTTCGCGTGCAGCAGCTCGGTGAGTTGCGAAACGGTGTCGCCGACCGATCGCGGGCTCAATCTCGTTGCCGCGCCGAATGCGTCAGGTTTTGGGGAATCGACCATGTTCTTCAACCTCCTTCAACGTATGCATTTGTGGAGAACGGGAACGGATGGTTACGAACGACCACACCTTCACTCAGAGGAATATCAGCAGATGCGGCGTGACCCCGTGGACCATTGCGACCCCTCCTTCAGCTGGTCCCATTCACGCCGAGCTGTGGTTCAGATGCCGGGGCTGAGTGTGCCATCCCGGCGGTGGCTCGATAGTGAGGGCTGCAGTCAGGAGGCGGGCCTCAGCGGGGTTTGGCACGCTCAGAGTTCCGCGGCAGCACGGAGGAGGCAGGCACCAGCGGCGTAACCGCACGAACGATGGTGGCTTGTGCGAACCCGCCAGCAGGAGGTGAGCAGGATCCAGTCGACCACGGGCTGGGGAATGGTGGAAGAATCCCCTGGTGGGAGGGGATTCGGTGAACAGCCGCCCAAATGGATGTGCTCATTCGGGTGAGCGGCGGATTCGATTCCGCCCTCTCTCACTGCCCCGGCATGACCTTCGCAGTTTGCCGGACCCGCCCGTCGAAACCTCTCTGGGGTTCGCCACGAAGAATCCGGTGTCGGAAGCGCCACCTGACGCTCACCCGGCGGTGACTGGTAGGGCAGGCGGTCCGTCGCCCTGCGCCCGCTTCGCTGACTCCTGGCGGTTACGAGGGACCTGTTGGAGACTCCCCGTCGGGCCCCCGGACACCGCCTACCCTGGGACGGCGTGAGCCGCCGGCTCAGACGCCGAGAAGATCAAGCATCTCATCGAGCCGGCGCAGACCTAGGACCCGAGTATGCGTCTCGCCAAGAGCATTTCGAAAAACCCCATGGCAGCGGATCAAGTGACGGACGATCTTTGGGTCGATCGACAGGAGCATGGACTCAAATACGCCTGACCGAGCTCGACGTTCGATGGACGACGAGGATGCTCTCGATGAAGAGCCCGACGTTCGCTTCACGTACGCCAACGAGCGGACGTTTCTCGCATGGAACCGGACCTCGCTCGCCCTGATCGCTACGGGAGTCGCGGCCACCCAGCTCCTCCCTAAATTCCAAGTTGCCTGGGGTAGACGGCTTCTCGGGCTTCCTCTCATCGCCTTGGGGGCGGTTCTCGCCGTAGCAAGCTTTGTCAATTGGCGTTCGAACGAGCGCGCCATGCGCAGAGGTGAACCATTGCCGCGCTCGATCATGCCCCTGGTTCTGTGTGTTGGCATCGTCGTCGTCGGGCTACTCGCGATCGTCATCGCCGCCGTGGGCAAGGCCTGACCGTAGTGCCAGTCGAGCGGCATCCATCCGACACCGGACTCGCCCGCGAACGAACCGCCCTCGCCTGGAATCGTTCGGGACTCGCCATCCTCGTGTGCATTGCGGTACTGCTGCGTCACCTCTGGCCGCTGAGGGGCGGATATCAGTTACTAGCACTGGGTCTTGTCGCCGTGTCTGCCATTATCTGGGCGGTCGCGATCGTCGTCATTTGGATATTTCAGAGTGGACACCAGCACCCGCCCTCGCTGGGGAGCAGGAGGCTTGCAATGTTGTCAGCGAGCACGGTCATCTTGGCCGTCGGAGCCATGATGCTCACCTTTTTCACCCCGGGGTGAGGGTCCGCGACCCCGGGACGTCCTTGCTCTGCCATGACGTTGGTGGGATGGCCGCGGTGCACGTAGCTTCGACGGACGTGCGATGCCCGCCACCCGACCTTGGAAACGAGAGCCTCCGCCAGGAGCTGGCGGCAGGATGGGGTGTTCGTCCTGTGTCGATGGACTACGTCCCGGAGGGTGACGGAAGCCACCACTGGCGCGTGCTGGACGACGACAGTCAGCGTCATTTCGTAACGGTCGATGATCTGGACGACAAGGACTGGCTCGGCGACATCAGGAGCGAAGTGAGCGACGGTCTCGGTTCGGCCTTTCGAACCGCTCGAGCGCTGCACCAGGCCGGCCTCGGGTTCGTCGTGCCGCCTGTCGCCGCCCGCGACGGCGCCGTCGTTCGCCGCCTTCAGGATCGCTACGCCATTTCCGTCTGGCCCTTCCTCGCCGGGCACTCCTACCCCTTCGGCGCTTACCCTGATGCACCTCTCCGCGACGTTGTCCTCGACTTGGTGGCGGCGCTGCACCGGTCCACCGCCGTGGTTCGAGACCGCGCTCCCCGGCATGTTCTTCGTTGCGGCGGCGAACGTGATCTGAAGCAATTTCTCGCGGAACCAGGACGGAGCTGGGAAGGCGGCCCGTTCTCGGAGTCGACGCGCCTGTTGCTGCTCGGGCATCTCACCGCCCTCACCGAGCTGATGAGCCGATTCGACCAGCTGGCCGCTGAGACGGCATCAGCCCGCGTCGACATGGTGATCACTCATGGTGAACCTCACCCGGCGAACCTGATCTCGGTGAACGGGCAAGTGCATCTCATCGATTGGGATACGACCGCTCTGGCACCTCGAGAGCGGGACCTTGCGCTCATCGTCACGGCGGATGGTGGCGGCTTCGAGCGCTACACGGACGCATCCGGGTGCGAGGTGGACCTCAGGGTGATCACCCTCTACCAGCTGCGGTGGTACCTCGACGATCTCGGCCGTGCCGTGCGGATGTTCCAGCATCCCCACGAAGAGAACCCTGACACCCGACATTGGTCGGCGGGGCTCGCGCCGCAGATCGAACAGCTCCCCGGCTGGCTGGCTCGTCTCCGATAAGGGCTGGTTGGGCAGCGGCTGGCCGAGTCCGGCGCCGTACTGCCACCTGGCTGGTGGTCGCCATGGATTGCGAGATGCGCTTTGGTACCGTTTTCCTCGCCGGTCGACCGCTCCGACCGGCGTCAAGGTCGATGGTCTGACCAGAGGGGATGTCCGATGGAAACTCGAACCGACTCGACGGTTCCCGCGCGGTCCCTGGCCGCTCGACTCCACGTCAACCAGCGCACCCTGCAGCTCGCCCTGGGCGTCCTGTGGATCATCGACGGGCTCCTGAAGTTCCAGCCGAAGCTGTTCAACCCCGGCTTGGTGTCCACGGTCATCAGGCCGATGGCGGCGGGCCAACCCACGGTGCTCGGCGCCTCCATCAGCCATATGGCCAACTTCCTCTCGCATGAGGCGGCGATGTGGGACGTCCTGTTCGGGCTGGTCGAGATCGGCATCGGCGTAGGCATTCTGTTCAGGCGATCGCTGAAGCCGGCACTGGTGGCGTCTTTTGTCTGGGGCCTCGGCATCTTCATCTTCGGTGAGGGACTCGGCATGGTGTTCACGGGCAACACCTCGCCCCTGGTCGGTGCGCCTGGTGCAGTGTGCTTCTACATGGTCCTGGGCCTGATGCTGTGGCCCCGGTCCGAGGCGAGCGTCGAGGGCGTCGTCGGCAACGATTCATCGGCCGCAGCCCGGGGGCTCTTCGGTGGAACCGGGTCATTGCTGATCTGGGCGGCCATCTGGGTGTTCGAGGCCGTCATCTGGATGTTCCCGTCCAACCGGACCGGCAACGCCATCCCGAGTCAGATGGCGGGGACGTCGGGCGGCGAGCCCGGCTGGTACGCGCACCTGCTGAACTCGTTCGGGCACGCCTTCACGGGAGCCGGTGTCGGGGTGGCGGTGATCCTGGCCGCGCTGTCGCTCGTCATCGCCCTGGGCCCATTGGTGTCGAACCGGCCCCAGGTATTCATCGGTCTGGGCATCGGCCTCGCGCTCCTCTATTGGGTCACCGGAGAGGGTCTGGGAGAGCTGTTGACGGGCTCCGGGACGGATCCCAGCAACGGGCCCGTCGTGGCGCTGATCGGACTCTCGGTCCTCCCACTCGTCCCAGCCCGGATCGACGAGACCACTCCCGCTGCCCGCCTCATGGCCGCTCGTCCGCTGGCGGCAGTCCTCACGGTCCTCGCTGTTGCCGTCGTCCCGTTGGCCGTCGCGGTCGTCCCGACGTCGAATGCCGCCACGGCGGTCTCGGCGACGACGACCTCGCCATCGGGTAGCTCGTCGATGAACACCATGAAGATGTCCGGCTCGGCCAGCTTCGTCTCGTCGGCCTTCAAGGTGGGAAGCCGCGGAGACGCCAAGGCCGCTCACTCCATGAACATGGCGGCCATGGCCGGCTTGGGCGTGACGGACACCAATTGGAAGTACGCCGGGCCCGCACTCCCGCCGGCCGAAGTGAACGAACTCACCGTCTCGAGCGATGAGCAGGACAAGGGTCACGAGATGCAGACGCCCAACTGCGCGGCTCCGCCCACCGCCAAGCAGGTTCTCGGCGCCACCGAATACGTGCAGGCCACCTCGGCCGCGGTGGCCAAGTACGCGCACCTCGAGCGCGGCCCTCGCCGCCGGCTACGCCCCGATCACGGACACCAGGTACCCGGTGGTGCACTACCTGAACTTCCGGTACATGAACCAGCAGGACATCTTGAATCCCGATGCCGTGGACTCGCTCGTCTATGCCACGACGCCTTACGGTCCGGTGCTGGTGGCGGCGATGTTCCTGATGCCGGGCGGGGGTGACGGGCCCATGCCCTACGGCTGCCTGGTGCAATGGCATGCGCACACGAACCTGTGCACGAGCGACATGACCGGTCAGATCGACGGCCTCCAGCCCTGCAACGACGGCTCGCACGCCGATCCCACCACGCCGTTCATGACCCACGTCTGGCAGGTTCCGGTCGCCGGTGGCCCCTTGGCCATCGACCCTTCTGACCTCCAGGTGGTCGAGGCGGCGATCATGGCGCAGCAGAAGGGCCTCGCCCCGACGACCTCCGGGGTGCCCGCGCCGAGCTGATCGTTCCTCCCTGCCGATGGGATGACGGGAAAGGGTTGGACCGGTTTGATGCAGAACCTGCGGCTGTTTGCCACCCGAGCTTCTGCACCCCTCTGAAGGCAATCGTCACGACACGGTCGCCCGGCGCGGTTCGAAGGCGAGGCTGATCGAGTCGGGTACCTGGTCGATACCTCCTGCAACCTGCTCGACTTCCGGCCCCATCTCGGCCGCCAGCGGCTCCAGCTGGCCCAGGTCGAAGCCGTACACACCCGCCGCGTTGGCGCCGATCATCTTGGCTACCTCTTCCGGATCCATGCCTGAATAGGTGTTGGCCAGAGCCTCGCGGGTGAATGGGAACGTACCTTCCTCGTGTGGGAAGTCGCTCCCCCACATGATGCGGTCCACGCCGATGAGGGCGCGGTCCAGAGCGTCGTCACGGGTCATGAAGCTGGTCCCGACCCAGCAGTTCGTGGACCAGTACTCGCTTGGCTTCCGGCCCAGCCTGAACGGTTCGATGAAATTCAGTGCGCCGATGCGTCCCTCGTCCTGCTTGGCCTGGATGTTGTCCATCGCCTGAAGGGTGGGCGAGATCCACTTCGATCCGGCCTCGGCCACGACGAACTTGAGACCGGGGAAACGGTCGAAAACGCCGGACATGATGAGCGACCACAGCGGCCGATGGGAGTAGAAGCTCGCCTCCAGCACGAACAAGGCCAGGGTCGCGGGGAAGTAACCCTCGTTCGGCGAGCCGCCCCCGCCGTGGACGTTGACCACGACGCCGCGCTCTTCGCAGACTCGCCAGACCGGGTCGTAGGCAGGCGAAAGCAACGGGTCGATCCCGCTGCCGGGCGGCACGCCGGGCAACAGAGCACCACCCATGAGGCCGTGGTCGGCGATCCAATTCACATCCCGCACGGCCTCGTCGACGTCGTTCAACAGGACCTGGCCGATGCCCGCTCGTCGACCCGGGAGCGCCGCGCACCACTCGGCCAGCCATCGGTTGTGGGCGCGGAGACCGGCGAGGCGCAACAGGTAGTCCGCGGCCGGAGGCGTCGGCGTCACCAGGCCGCTCGTCGGGAAGAAGGGCGGAACGGTGTTCGGGTAGACGACTTCGCCCACGATGCCGTCGGCTTCGAGGGCGACCTGGCGCACGTCGCTGTCCCAATTGCGGTCCGCGTCGGGTGCCGTCAGGTCCCTGAACGGGTTGGCGTAGCCAGCCAGCCAACGGTCGAACTCCTCGTGGTATCGAGCCTCGAGGTAGGGCCGGTAGTCGGCCACGTCGGCACCGGCGTGGCAGTCCGACGAGATGACGGTGTAACGGTCCATGGCTTGCTCCTCCATCCCATGGGTCCAAGACCCGTTCCGGCACTGTACCGACACGGCGCCGATGCTCGGCAACCGGCGTCATGGCCCGGCGAAGGTCGTTCATCGCCTGGCCGACGTCGATCACCTTGAAGAGCGGCCGAGGCGTGCTTTCGAGTCGACCATGAGCGGCTCGAGCAGCCGATCATCGAACGATGATCGGCATCCGTTCCCAACCTCGGACCGTCGAGGTCGGTGACAATTTGATCCCGCTGTAGTCGACGTCCCACTCTGGCCATCGGTTCAGCAGCTCCTCCAATGCAACCCGACCTTCGAGCCGCGCCAGGTGTGAACCGAGGCAGAAGTGAAGGCCGTAACCGAATGTGAGGTGTTGAACATCCGTGCGATGGATGTCGTAGCGGCCCGGGCTCTCGAAGCGCCGCGGATCGCGGTTCGCGGATGCGAGGAGCAAGAGGATGGGACTTCCAGCGGGGACCGTGGTCCCGTAGTACTCGACGTCCTCGGTGACCCATCGGGCGGTGGCGTGACCGGTCGGTTCGAAGCGAAGCGTCTCGTCGATCACGCCCGGAACGAGGCCTCGGTCCTCGACCACCTCGCGGCGCTGATCGGGGTTCTCCGCCAGCACCTTCGCCAGCCATCCGATCAGTCGCCCCGTGGTCTCGTTGCCCGCACCGGCGAGAACTGACGTATAGGTGAGGACCTCCTGGCGGGTCAGCGTTCGCGTCTCCCCCGTCACATCTTCGAACCCGGCGTTGAGGAGCATGGTCATGAGGTCGTCGGACGGATGCGTCGCCCGCCATTCGATGTAGTCGGAGAACATGTCGCCGTTGGCGACCTCCTCTTCGAGGATGACCATCGGCTTACCGGGTTTCGTCCGCAGGTTGCTGTCCGTCTTGTTGCGAACGGCGACCTGGTCCTGCTCGGGAATGCCGAGGAGCATGCCGATCACTCGCATCGGCAGCATCGATCCGAGCTCCGCAATGATGTCGAATCCTTCGGAGCCGACGAGCGGGTCGAGGCAGCGGACGCAGAACTCGCGAACCTCGTCCTCGAGTTGTGCCATCCGTCTCGGTGTGAAGACGCGCGACATGAGCCCTCGCACTGCGGTGTGGACAGGAGGGTCTTCGAACATGACTACGCCCTTGGGCAGCTCGATGCCCGCCCTCATGATGTCGAGGATGTCACTGCGGGTGCTCGAAAACACCTGCCAGTTCAGCAACGCCTTCTGGACGTCCTCGTGTCGAGACAGCGCCCAGAAGCCGTACCGATCGTTGTGATAGATCGGCGCTTCTTCCCGTAGTTGCGCGTACGTCGGGTACGGGTCGGCGTTGATGTCGACGTCGTACGGATCGAAATAGGCATTGGAGTCGGTCACGGCCGGGCTTTCGGTCTCGTCTGAAGTTAGAGCGATTGTTCTAACTTAGCCTGCTCCTACTGTCAAGAAGACTGACCTCGGGCCCGGTCAGGACCTAGGTACGAGTGGGACTTCGAACCTCTCGTCCGGACCGCTCAGCTGTATTTCGAACATACGTACTAACTTCTTACATGCGTTCCCAGAATCGGAAAGACACCCACATGGCCCAGATCCGGCGTCCACGAGCAGCGACCCCGGAGAAGCGAAGGCGACTGCTCGACTCCGCTGAGTTGGTCATGCTGAGTGACGGCTATGCCGCCGTCACCTCACGCCGTTTGGAGGCAGAGACCGGACTCAAGGTGCACTACCACTTCGGGTCTATCGACGACCTGTTCATCGCCATGGTTCGCCGGCGCGGTGAGGGAAACATCGCTCGTCTCGCCGATGCCCTGGCCTCACCAGAGCCACTGCGGGCCTGGTGGCGGCTCGCTTCGGACCGGCGCGGCAGCCGCCTCCTCGTAGAGATCACGACGGCGGCCAACCATCGGCCGGCTCTTCGGGTCGAGGTGGCCTCGTTCGCCCGCGAAGCACGCCGCATGCAGATTGGCGCTCTCGACGAGATCCTCGGCGACTACGGCATCGACCGTGTCGACTTCCCGCCTGCACTCTTGGCGGCGGCGATGCAGGGCTTGGCTTTTGCGATGGCCTATGACCAGGTTGCCGGATTCGATACGGCCCAGGAAGAAGCTTCTGCGGCCATGGACCGCCTGCTCCGCCGGCTCGAGGAGAGACGATCCGTGCACCAAGCTCGTTGATCCGAGCGGCGAGGCCCTACGATCTCGGTCTGTGCCGGCCGAGCGAGTCCGTCTGCGCATCGGGAACCTGGCGAAGGCCGTGCTCGTCAGCGGCCAGGCCTACCAGGATCCCAAGGACGCGCTGAACGAATTCGTCTCGAACGGCGCTGACGAGTACGTCGAGGCCGGAAAGCGGGGCGAACGCATCAGGGTCGTCCTGCGGCGCAAGGGTCGGTACCCGGTCATCGCCGTGGACGATTCGGGTCGCGGCATGAGCCCCGATCGGCTACGCGAAGTTGCCCGGAACCTCTTCGAGTCCTCCAAAGCGGGCGACGATCGGACCCTCGGCGAGAAGGCCATCGGCGTCCTGGCCTTCCAGCAGCTCTGCGGCAGGTGCGACGTCGTGTCTCGCACGGCGTCGAGTCCGGACAGCTGGGTGCTCCACCTCGAGCGGGGCAAGGCAATTGCCACCTTGGAGCGGGAGAGGCGGCGGGCACGTCAGGAGCCGGGGACCACGGTCTACCTGAGCGACCTCGATCCCGAGGTCCTGCGGGTTCTCACCCAGCGGCGAGTCGTCGACTACCTCCGTTCCCGACGCGGCGCAGCTTTGGCGAACCGCGACTACGAGATCGAAGTGGTCGAGGGCCGCGCCTCTGAGCTGGTGCTGCCGGACAAGCCGGAAGGCGTCAGATTGTCGATCCCCACTCGCCAGACCTTGTGGGGCCGGGTTGAGTTCGTGCTCTACGTCGCGCCCGGCCACGGTCGCCGCCGACGGGTCTCGGTCGTCGGGCGGGCCGGAACCAGCATCCTCGACGATCTCTCCGAGCTGGAGGAAATTCACAGGTCCGCCGTGGGACAGTGACCAGGTCTCCGGCCGGATCGTCTTCGAGTCGTTGCAGCAGACCGCAGGACGCCGAGCGATTCTGCGAGACCGTGCTGCGTTCCCCCTCTTCGTGGAAGCAGTCAAGGCCATTGAGCCGGCGGTGTCGCAGACGATCGAACGAGTGGCGCGAGAAGTGGATGCTGCGACGGCGGACCGGCTGTCGGACGTGATCCGTCGAATCTTCGGACGCGTGCTCAAGGAGCTCGAGGACCTCGACAACCCGATGCGGTCCGCCACCGGGGTCGCACTCGGGGACGGCGGACCTCTCGCGCCTGGCAGCGCTGAGACGAACGGGGCGCGTTCGCCGAGGCCGGGCGAGTCCACTCCTCCTGACCTGGGCCAGCTGCTCCCTCCGCCCAGCGATCCGGTGCCGCCAGGCGCAGGTTCTGACACCGGGCCGCAGGGCGGGTCCGGGAACAGCCGTCTTCCGACCGTCCTGCCGGATCCCGACCCAGGAGACGCCAGGAGCCGGTTCGATCCTGATGTCGGTGTCGTGTTCTTCAACGACTCCCATCCCGACTACCTCTTGGTCAAGGACGCGGAACCGATGTTGCTCGACTACCTGGCCACGCTCGTCGCCAAGGAGTACGTCGTGTACAACAACCCACGCGCCGAACCCACGGAAATCGGCGAGGAGCTGGTACGAATGCTGGTCCGGGTTCGGCGCCACATCCCGAGGCGTTCGACCTGACTCGGCCTTCGGGTGCCGCCCGGGCAGCACGTAGAGTCGCCTGGCAGTGACCGTTCCCGTCCAGGTGACGTTCGACTGCGCGGACCCCCACGGGATGGCTCGGTTCTGGGCCGCCGCGCTGGCCTACGAGAAGGAGGACCACTCCGAGCTGGTCGAGAGCCTGCTCCGAGGGGACGAGCTTCAGCCCGAGGAGACGGTCGTGGTCGCCGGGTCGCGGCAATTCTCTGACGTCTCGGCCTGCCGTGACCCGGCCGGGCACGGACCGAGGATCTTCTTCCAGCGTGTCCCGGAGCCGAAGACCACGAAGAACCGCGTGCACCTCGACCTGCACGTGGGACCAGAGCGCCACGAGGCCGAGGCCGATCGCTTGGAACGGTTGGGCGCGCGTCGGCTCTGGTACAGCGACGACCGGGGTGCCAGGACCTGGACGATGGCGGACGTCGAGGGGAACGAGTTCTGCGTCGATTGAGCAACGCGCCGAGCGGGCCGGACCCGGCCCGACCGCGCAGGAGGGATGCGTACGCATGAAGATCGACGTGATGCTGTCGGGGTCCGTGCTCGACGCGGCACAGCGCGCCCGGGAGCTCGAGCACATCGGCGTCGACGGCGTGTTCAGCTTCGAGAACGCCCACGACGTGTTCTTCCCGCTCGTCGCCGCGGCGCCGGTCTGCTCGCTCGACCTCTTGACCAACGTCGCCATGGCCTTCCCGCGGAGCCCGCTCCACCTCGCTCACGCCGCGTACGACCTCCATGCGCTCTCCGGCGGCCGGTTCCGGCTCGGCTTGGGGTCGCAGGTGCGTGCTCACATCGAGAAGCGGTACGGGTCGGAGTGGGGGAACCCCGTCCGGCACCTGCGGGAGTCCGTGCTGGCGACTCAGGCCATCCTCCGGTGCTGGCAGGAAGGGGCGCCGCTGCGTTTCGAGGGCGAGTACACCACGCACACCCTCATGACTCCGGTCTTCGACCCCGGGCCCAACCCCCATGGGGTGCCCAAGGTGCTGGTCGGTGCGCTCGGGCCGAAGATGGTGCACATGGCGGCCGAGGTCGCGGACGGCGTGCTGGTGATGCCGTTCAACTCCGACCGCCATATGAGGACGCGCACGATGCCGGCGATCGAGGCGGGGTTGGCGACCGCGGGACGGACACGTTCGGATATCGAGCTGACGGCGGAGGTCATCGTCTCGGTCGGCCGGGACGAGGCGGAGCTGGCCGCGGCGAAAGGCGTTCGCAACCTCCTCGCCTTCTACGGGTCCACGCCCTCGTACCGGCCCGTTCTCGACGTCGAGGGCTGGGGCGACCTCCAGCCCGTGCTCAACGCCATGTCGAAGCGGGGCGAATGGGCCCGAATGGTCGATCTCGTCGACGACGAAATGCTGAGCGTCCTCGCCGTGCGGGGCACCCCGTCCGAGTGCGCGGCGGAGATCTCCAGGAGGTTCGGGTACTGCGACCGCATCTGCGCCTACTTTCCCGGCTACCAGACGTCGGACGAGCTGGTCGGCGAGTTCGTCCATGCCGTGAGGACGCTGTCATGAGCTCCGACGATCGTGTGATCGTCGAGGTCACCGACGGCGTGGCCACCCTTACGCTGAACGATCCCGCCAAGCGGAATGCCTTCACTGGGCAGATGGGCCGCGAGCTCGCCCAGGCGTACCGGAGGTGTGACGCCGACGAGTCCGTCCGTGCCGTCGTCCTCACCGGGACTCCCCCGGCGTTCTGCGCCGGAGCCGACATGTCCGAGGGTTCTGCGACGTTCCGGTCGCGCCACGAGTCGACCTTCAGCGCGGCCGGCGTCCCGGTCCCGGCGTGGCAGCTCCGCAAGCCCGTCGTCGCGGCCGTGAACGGGCATGCCATCGGGATCGGGCTCACCCTGACGCTGCAGTGCGACATTCGGATCTTCGCCGCCGACGCGAAGTACGGGGTGGTCCAGGTCCGTCGGGGCGTGATGGGGGACGCGTTCTCCCATTGGACGCTCCCCCGGCTGGCGGGCATGTCCGCCGCGGCCGAGATCCTGCTCACCGGCCGGACCTTCGACGGATCGGAGGCGAAGGAATTGGGCCTGTGCCGACTGGTGCTCCCGAACGACGAGGTGCTGCCGGCGGCGACGGAGCTCGCCCGTGACATCGCCGCCAATACGGCACCGTTGGCGGTCGCCCTCAGCAAGCGGCTGCTCTGGCACACCTGGGAGTGCACGGCCGACCAGGTCGAGGACCTCGAGACCGAGTACCACCACCGCCTCATGGCCGACCCGGACGCGGCCGAAGGTGTGCTCGCCTTTCTCGAGAACCGACCACCCCGATGGCGGGGAGTCACGGAGAGCTGACGGCGGGCCGATCGCCGATGGGCGGCTCCACGGCACTGTGTCTAACCTGAGGTGGTGAGCACGTCGCGTGTCGTCGTCGTGTCGGACAGCCACCTCTCACCGCCGGCGGCGGAAGCGGGCAGCAACTGGTCGGCGGTCGTCCGCCACGTGGAGGACGTCCGGCCCGACCTGGTCGTGCACGTCGGCGACCTGGCGCTCGACGGCCAGCACGATCCCGGCGACCTCCGGCACGCCCGCCGCGAGCTGGACCGGCTCGCTGCTCCCTGGGTGGCCGTCCCCGGCAACCACGACATCGGCGACAACCCGCTCGTCGGCGCAGATCCCGATGACGACGTCACGGCGGATCGCCGTTCGCACTGGCTCCGGCACGTCGGCGCCGACCACTGGGCGGTGGAGCTCGGCGGCTGGCGGCTGCTCGGCCTCGACGCGCAGCTCTTCGGCTCGGGTCTCGCGGCCGAGGCGGAGCAGTGGGACTTCCTCCAAGCCGAGCTCGCCCGTTCGACGCGTACGATCCTGATCTCGCACAAGCCGGTGACCGCGACCGCCGCCGAACTCGCGGCCGCGCCGCCCTTCCGCTTCGTCCCCGTCCCGGGGCGCGAACGCCTCGCCGACCGCCTCGACCGCGGCGGTGTCGAGGTTGTCCTGAGCGGGCACGTGCACCAACACCGGTCCTACCGCCTCGGGTCGCAGCGCCACGTCTGGGCGCCGACATCGTGGGCCGTCCTGCCCGAGGCGATGCAGGCGAGCATCGGCGCCAAGCGGTGCGGCGTCCTCGCGCTCGAGCTCCCCGACGACGGCGAAGGCGAGGCCGTCCTCAATCTGGTGGAGCCCGACGGTCTGGCTCAGCTGACTCTGGCCGAGAACGCCTTCGACCCGTATGCGGCGGCCGGCACCCTCTGAGCTCCACCGAAACCGGTACGCACGCCCGACCAATGGGTGATCGGGCGCAGACGACGCCACTGGGCACCTGGCCCACACCGCTCGAACCGGCGCCCCGGCTGGCTTCCATGCTGGGGCTTCGACCAGGCGACCTGTGGGTCAAGCGCGACGACCTCACCGGGCTCGGCGGGGGCGGCAACAAGGTGCGCAAGCTCGAGCACCTCAGCGCCGAGGCCCTCCGGTCCGGCGCGACGGCGCTCGTCACCAGCGGCGCCGCTCAGAGCAACCACGCCCGGCTCACGGCCGCCGCGGCGGCGCGCCTCGGTCTCCGCTGCCGTCTCGTCCTCGCCGGCTCGCCTCCCGCACGGGCCACGGGCAACGTCGCCCTGGACCACCTCCTCGGTGCCGACATCGTCTGGGTGCCCCACGCGGACGACGTCGAGTTGGTCGAGCGGACCGAGGAGGTGGCCCGCCTGCTTGGGGATGAGGGAGAGCGCGTGTCGTTGATTCCCTACGGGGGCTCCAGCGTCACCGGTGCGCTCGGTTACGTGGACTGCGGCTGCGAGCTGCTGCACCAGATGCCGGCGCTCCGCCACGTCGTGGTCGCCGTGGGCTCGGGCGGGACCATGGCCGGGCTCGTGGCGGCCCTGGGTCCGGACCGCGTCCTCGGCGTCGACGCCGGCGCGGTGCCCGATCCCGAACGCCGCGTGCAGGAGCTGGTGGAGGGGCTCGCCGACGCCGGTGTCGAGCCTCCGGTCGGCGGCCCGCTCCGGTTCCGCCGGGACCAGGTCGGCCCCGGCTACGGGATACTCACTCCGGGCGCCACGGACGCGCTCCGCGCCGCCGCCCGACGTGAGGGCCTCGTCCTCGACCCCGTGTACACGGCCAAGGCGCTGGCCGGCCTCATCGCCGCCGTCACCGACGGCGACGTGCTCGCCGGCGAGCCGGTGGTCTTCGTCCACACCGGCGGCATGCCCGGGCTGTTCGGCCACGACGCCTTCGGGCGCGCCGATCTCGTGGGGTGAGTCGGGCCTTCGCTCCGCCTCAGCGCCAGCGGTAGTCGGGCTCCCGGCGCTCCAGGAAGGCCTGGCGCGCCTCCGCCGCGTCCTCGAAGCCCAACAGCCGTGCCGTGTAGTCCTGCTCGGTGCGGTAGGCGTCGCGCAGCGGCAGGTTCTCCACTCGGTTCATCGACTCCTTGGCCAGGCGGAGTGCGATCGGGCTCTTCGCCGCCAGCTCCGCCGCCAGCGCGCGTGCCGTACCGGCGAGTTCCGCGGCCGGGACCACGGCCCGGACGGCTCCCAGCCGGTGGAGCTCCTCGGCGGGCACCTGCTCGCCCGTGAAGAACATCTCGCGCGCCTTGTACCGGCCGACGAGGAGTGACAGATGGGCGCTGGCGCCGAGAAGGCCGACGTTGATCTCGGTGGTGCCGAAGCGCGCCCCTTCCGCCGCCACCAGGACGTCGCAGCAGGCGGCGATGGCCAGGCCCGCGCCGAGCGCCGGCCCGTTGATGGCCCCGATGACGGGCACGGGGCAGTCGACGATGGACCACATGGCGTCGCGGGCGACGAGCCCGCGGTCGAGCACCAGCGCCGGCGGCAGCTCGTCGAGCGGACCCCGGTCACCCACCGTCTTGAGATCGACCCCGGCCATGAAGGCCTTGGTGCCCGCGGCGGTCAGGATGGCGACCCGAACGTCACGGTCGTCGCCGAGCACGCTGAACACGTCCCGCAGCTCGGCCAGCGTGGCCGTGGTGACGGCGTTGACGGGCGGCCGGTCCAGGGTGACGGTCACGATGTGGTCGCGGAGCTCGACCGTCACGTCACCCATGGCCTTCTCTCCTCCCCCCGTCTGGTCCTACGGTCGCGGGTTGACGGTCACCGTGAGCGACTGGGAAGTCCCGTTGCCGATGCCGTTCGACGCGTCGAGGGTGATGTCGTAGGTGCCCTGGCTACCCGGCGCGGGGGTCCCCGAGATCACGGCCTTCCCGCCCCCCTTTGCCTTGAAGATCAGGCCGCCGGGGAGACTGCCGGTCTCGCTCACCGTCGCGACCGGATACGCCGACGTCTTGATTTTGAAGTGGAAGGACGCATCGACGGTCCCCGTCTCCGAGGCGGGGGAGGTGAAGACCGGCGTCTGGTCCACCGTCAGCTGGAAACTCTGCTTGGCCGTACCGCCCGTGCTCCTGGCGGTGAACGTCAGTGGGTACGTGCCGCCCGATCCTGTCGCAAGTGGACCCGAGATGGTGGCGGTGCCGTTCCCGTTGTCGGCGAATTGCAACCCGCTGGGCAGCGCACCGGTCTCGGTGATCGTCGGCTCCGGCGTGCCCGACGTGGTGACGTCGAAGTCGAACTCGGTCCCCGCCGTGGCGGTGTCGGACGAGGGTGACGTGAAGGTGGGCGCGCCGGACGACGAGACGCTCTGGGTCACGAAGTCCGACGAGCTGGTGAAGTAGGGGTCCCCGCTGTAGACCGCCTTGATGGTGAAGGTTCCCTGCGTGCCGAAGGTGATGGTGCACGAGGCCTTCTCTCCCGAGACCGGCAGGTTGCTGCAGCCCTGCACGGACGCGCCCTTGCCTGAGAAGCTCATCACACCCGAGAGTGCGCCCGAGCCGGACGTCTTGGTCACCGTGGCGGTGTAGGTCACGTGGGCGCCGACCTCGACGGGCGGGGGCTGGGCCGGGCTGATGGCGAGCAGGGTGCTGCCCGGCGATACCGTCACTGCCACGAGTGGGCTCGTGGCCGACCCGGCGGCGTTCGAGGCGACGACCTCGTAGGTGAAGTCCGGCACCTCGGGCACCGACGTCGCGTTCACCGCGCCCGTGTTGGCGTCGATGGAGAGCCAGTTCGGAGCGCCCGACGCGAACGAGTAGGTGGCGCTCGGGTCAGGGGTGTTCCCCACGGCCGAAGTGGCCGAGTAACTGTTCCCGACGGTCACCGAGGACGGCCCGCTCACCGCGACCGAGTTCGGGGCGAGGTCGATGGTGACGTTGTTCGAGGGGGCCGAGGCCGGGCCGGTCCCGATGGTGTTGGTGGCGGTCACGGTGAAGCTGTACTGGTCGCCTGGTGTGAGCCCGTTCACCGTCGCCTGGGTGGCGGACCCGCTGGCGTTCGCGTTGGCCCCGCCCGGCGACGCGGTCACGGTGTACGACTCGATCGTGGACTGCCCGTCGGACGCCGGTGGCGTCCAGGTCACCGTGGCGGCTCCCACCCCTGGCGTGGCCGAGACGTCCAGGGGTGACGTGGGAACGTCGAGCACGGTGAGGCTGAAGCTCTGCGTCGCAGCCGGTGACACCCCGTTGGAAGCGGTGATGGTCACGTCGTAGACACCGGAGCTGCCCGACGCCGGGGTTCCGGCGATGGCGGCCGTACCGTTCCCGTGGTCGGCGAAGGTCACGCCGTTCGGGAGCTCGTTCGCCGGGGCGGACAGGCTGACGTTGCCGTCGCCGGCCGGGTCGACGCCCGGAGTGGTCGTGACGGTGAAGGTCCCCCTCTGGCCCACGGTGAAGTCGGCTGCCGCGTCCGACGTGATCGTCGGCGGCGCGACCACGTAGGTGAACTGGTCGGACGACTGGTCCTCGCTGGTGATCTCCTGCCCGCCATTGCCGGGATCGGGCACCCCGACCGTCACGTCGACCGGCACCGAGTCGGCGCCCCCGCCGCAGTTCTTGAAGTCCGCCACTGCCGGCGGAGCCGTGGCCGTGATGCTCGAGTCACCCACGACGTCGACGTTCGTGGCGTCGGCAACGTCGCCACAGCCGTCGGTGAAGGCGACGACGTTGGCCGTCGACCTGCCGCCGCCCTCGAAGCCGCTTCCACCGATCGTGACCATGGTCCCGCCGACGCCGGACCCGCTGCCGGGCGAGAGGCTCGTGACGTCAGGGATCTGTTCCACGAACCCGTCCGACCCGACCACGGGCGTCGAACCGGTGGGCAGCACGACCTCGACGTCGGTCGGGAGACCGGCGGGACTGCACGACGACGCGGCATTGGCCGAGTCGTCCGGCGCCACGACGACGATCTGGGCGTCCGACGAGGAGACGAACTGCGAGGAAGGGACCGAGACGGAGTGACCGTCGCCGGTGCAGGCTCCGTCGACGAACTCCACCGCCGTCGCCCCGCTGAAGCCGAAGCCGCTGACAGTGACATCTTCCCCGCCGTCGATGAAGCCGGCAGACGGCGCGACGCCGGTCACGGCGGAGGACGCAAACGTGAATTGGTCCGCCGAGCTCGTCGAGCTCGAGCCGTCCCCGGTGGCGACGACGACGTCAGCGGTGACGCTCGACGAGTCACCCATGTTCTGGCTGTAGTCGGGTGTCTGGACCTGGGCGCTCGTGCCGTCGCTGCTCACCGAGAGCACGGTCCCGAGCAGGTTGGCCTCTCCCGGGCCCTCGAACGAGGCGATCATGTTCTGCGTGAAGCCGGAGCCGGCGACGGTCACGGTGGAGTCCCCGCCCACCGGTCCGGCGTCGGGGGCGACGCTCGTCACCGTGGGGGGGCCGAAGACGTAGATGTCGCCCGTCGTGATCTGTGAAGTTCCGTTCGGGGTGGTC
Organism: uncultured Acidimicrobiaceae bacterium; assembly: GCA_963828505.1. Taxonomy (GTDB): domain Bacteria; phylum Actinomycetota; class Acidimicrobiia; order Acidimicrobiales; family RAAP-2; genus Bog-473. Next base: position 107,058 of record CAWHFM010000018.1, on the reverse strand, counting down.
ACCGTCACGTTGGCCAGCGCGTTCTGAGCTCCCGCGGACAGCAGCGCCGACGCGTTCGGCGTCGTGATGTCGATGTCGGAGTCGTCGACGACCTGCCCCGCCGACACGGGGACGCTGACGTCCGATGACCCCACGTGGAAGTCGACATGAGTGGCGCCGGTGAAACCCGAGCCCTCGATGTCGATCGCCTGGCCTCCGTCGACCGGCCCGGCGCTCGGGGCGAGGCCGGTGACCACCGGCGGGTTGCCCTGAGCCGCTGCCGGCACGGCATGGAGCGCCGGGAGGGCGGCTCCCGCCGCGGCCAGGAGACTCAGCCCGGCCAGACCACGCCGCGTGAGGATCGTCGTTGCCGTCAGATTCCGCCATCTCGCCACAGTGTCCTCCGAGGGTCGCTGTCAGGCGCGATCTTTTCACTTCCCGTACCGGTGCGCCGGGCGGGGGGAGGCATGTGAGCGGCGGGTGACGATCGGACCCTGACCTCGGAGTTCGCCGAGCGGTCGAGGGTGCTCAGCGGCGTCCGAGGAGCTCGGCTTGCCGGTGGAGCCCGGCCCGGAATTCGGGGTGGGCGATGTCGGCCAGCCGGTGGGCCCTCTCCCGGACGGTCAACCCCGTCAGCTCGGCCGCGCCGTACTCGGTGACGACCACGCCCGTGTGGTGCCGCGGCGTCGACACCACTGAGCCCTCCGGCAACAACCCGACGATGCGCGACACGGTCTCCCCCTTGGGCTGGGCCGTCGAGCGCAAGCAGATGAGCGAGTGCGCGTCCAGGTGGAGCTCCGCACCGGCCACGAAGTCCTCGTGCCCCCCCACCCCCGAGATCTGCTGCCCGTCGATGCTGTCGGCCACCACCTGGCCGTAGAGGTCGACCGACAGGGCGCCGTTGATGGAGACGAGGTTGGCGTTGGCCCCGATGACCGACGGGTCGTTGACCGTCTCCACCGGGAGGAAGGCGACCTGCGCGTTGCCGTCGAGCCATTCGTAGAGCTCGGGCGTGCCGAGGGCGAAGGTGGTGACGGAGACGCCGTCGAAGACGCCCTTGGCCTTGTTCGTCACCTTGCCGGCCTGGTGGAGGCGCATCAGCCCGGTGGTGAACATCTCGGAGTGGACGCCGAAACCTCCCAGCGGACCGCGAGCGAGCTCGGTCGCCACCACGTTGGGAATGGCTCCGATCCCCGTCTGCAGGGTGGAGCCCTCGCGCACGTAGGCGAGGGCGTGTGCCGCGATGGCCGCGTCGACCGGACCGGCGGGCGGCTCGTCGAGCGCGAACGGGCTGGCGTCGGATTCCACGAGCACGTCGATCAGGTCCAAGGGGATGGTGTTCTCGAAGCGGGGGGGCAGGCTGGCCGTGCGGGGCAGCTTCGGGTTGACCTCGACGACCAGGAGGCGTTCGGGGTCCCCGCCCGCACGGAGCAGCTCGGGCCGGGTCGCGCCGACGTGCAGCGACAGGTTCACCGTCCCGCCCGCGGGCGGCGCCGCCTGGGCCACCATGACCCGAGGCGCGAACCGGGCGAGGATCGGTGCCATCTGGCGGAAACCTCCCGGCACCAACTCCACGTTGTGACCCATGGAGAGCAGGAGGCGCTCCGCCGGTCCGAAGAAGCCACAGCCATAGCGCACCCCGGGCTTGGTGAAGACGTCGTAGACGTTCAGGCAGAGGGCGCCTCCGAGGACGAGGTCCTCCCAGTCGTCGCGCCGGCCGAGCGCAGCGAGGAAGGTATCGGGGTTCGCCGGGCCGAGTCCGAAGCCGATGCTGTCGGCGCGGCGGATCAGGGCGACAGCCTCCTCGACAGTGAGGACGTCGGGCACGGGCCAAACTCTTCCACCTGCTGTGACTTGCCTGGTGAATCGATGACTTTCGGCCCTAGCGGGCGGGCGGAGGGGACCGCGACAATTGGGATGACACCCTCCTCTTCCCAGACAACGGTGCTTGGAGAATGGCGGCCAACCCCCTCGGTCGCCATTTTCCAATTGAGGCCCGCGGCGGTCGATGGCGGCATGCTCGTCGGCCGAGGAAAATGGTCGGGTCGCTTTGATGTTCGGCCCGTGAAGGAGGCAGTCGATGGCACCCGAGCAGTCGGACCGAGGCAGGATCGTCGTCGGTTGCGACGGCTCGCCTTCCTCGTCGGGCGCACTCGAGTGGGCGGCGCGACAGGCGCAGCTCACCGGGAGCAGCCTCCAGGCGATCATGACGTGGGAGTGGCCCCCGAGCCTCGGCTGGTCCGTGCCGGTCCCCGACGACTTCGATCCTGAGAGCGACGTGCAGCGCGCCTTGGAGGAGGCCGTGGCCCGCGTGCGCGAGCGCCACCCCGACGTAACGATCGAGACCACGGTGGCGAACGGCCACCCCGCACCCGTGCTGGTGGAGGCCTCGAAAGGGGCCGACGTGCTCGTCGTGGGCAGTCGTGGCCACGGGGAGTTCGCCGGGATGCTGCTCGGGTCCGTTTCTGAGTATTGCGCCACCAGGGCGCACTGTCCGGTCCTCGTTCACCACCAGGACTGACGGGGCCGCCCGCGGCAGGACTGACGGGGGCGCCCGCGGCCTTCCGGATCAGACGCGATTCAGGGCGCGTTCACGGTGAGCTCGCGCCGCCCGTAGCTCTGCCATACCGGGGCCGCCCGCCGTCGGGCCCGGGGAGTGCCCGCCGGGACGGCGTCCCACGAGCGCGCCCAGCGTGGCCTCGGTCGACGCCTCGAGGGACGCCGGGTTGTAGCCGCCCTCGAGGAACAGCGCCAAGCGTCCGGGCCGCGGCGCGAAAGAGGCCGCCACCCGGGCGAGCTCGGCGAAGTCGCTGCCGGTGAGCTCCAGCTGGCCCAGAGGGTCGGCTTCGTGGGCGTCGAAACCGCAGGAAACGAGGACCCAGTCCGGCGCGAACGCCTCTACGGCTGGGCCCGCCAGCTCGTCCAGCGCGGCGCGCACGACGTCGCCCGTGGCCCCGGGCGGCAACGGGATGTTGACCGTCAGGCCCGGCGCCCCCGACCCCCCGACCTCGTCCGCCCGCCCCGTGCCGGGATAGAGCGGGTGCTGGTGCGTCGAGACGTAGAGCACGCCAGGTTCGTCCCAGAAGATGTCCTGAGTGCCGTTCCCGTGGTGGACGTCCCAGTCCACGATCAGCACGCGCTCACCGATGGCGGCTCGTGAGGCGGCCGCCACCGCCACGTTGTTCAACAGGCAGAAGCCCATGGCGTGACCCGCGGTGGCATGGTGTCCCGGCGGACGCACGGCCACGAACGCCACCCCCTCGCCACGCCGTTCGAGCTCGTCGAGCGCGGCCAGCCCGGCCCCCGCTGCCAGGCGGGCCGCGTCCCACGAGTCGGCCCGGGCGTAGGTGTCGGCGTCGATGTTCCCGCCGCCACGGCGGCAGTACTCCTCGAGCTCGGCGAGATACGACGGCTCGTGCACCCGGGCGAGGGCCTCTGGTGGGGCCGGGCCGAAGGTCGGCTGTACGAGATCGGCGTCGGTGGCGACGGCTCGGACGCCCTCCATGACCGCAGCCAGGCGCGACCCGCGTTCAGGATGGTGCGGGCCGGCGTCGTGGGCGGTGTCCCCGCTCGGGCCGCCCAGGACGAGCGTCGTCACCCGCCTCCCTTCCCACCATCGCCGTCGTCGACCCGCGCGCTGCCGGCTGCCGGGCGGCGCGGCCCGGGCCAGGCGGCGGTCGATGCAGTTGCGGCCATGATGCGTCTCCAGGTCGGTTCCGCCTCCACGCTACGGGCTCGAGACGCCGCACGCTCTGGGCCGACCTACGCTGATTCGTGAGTGTGACCACCGCGACCATGACGGCGTGGGCCGTCGACCGCCCCGGACCGATGGACGGCGCACCGCTGGTCCGACTCGACCGGCCGGTGCCCGAGCCCGGCCCCGGGCAGGTTCGTGTCCGGGTGCTGGCCTGCGGGGTGTGCCGGACCGACCTGCATCTGGCCGAGGGTGACCTGGCACCCCACCGCCACCTGATGACGCCCGGCCACGAGGTGGTGGGCACCGTCGACGCGGTCGGGCCGAGCTGCACCCGCTGGAAGGAGGGACAACGCATCGGTATCCCGTGGCTCGCCCACACCTGCGGGCGCTGCGGCTTCTGCACCTCCGGACGGGAGAACCTCTGCCTCGACCCGCGCTTCACCGGCTGGGATGTCGACGGCGGCTACGCCGAGTTCGCCCTCGTCGAGGAGGACTACGCCTACCTCCTGCCCGACCGTTTCGACGACGTGACGGCCGCACCGCTCCTCTGCGCCGGGATCATCGGCTACCGCGCGCTGCGCCTGGCCGACCTCCCCCACCGCGGACGACTGGGAATCTACGGGTTCGGGGGTTCGGCCCACCTGACGGCCCAGGTGGCCATGGCGCAGGGGGCGCGCGTCCACGTCATGACGCGTTCGCCCGAGGCGCGCTCGCTCGCGCTGCGTCTCGGTGCGGCCAGTGCGGGCGCGGCCGACGACCCACCGCCCGAGCCGCTCGACTCGGCCATCCTGTTCGCGCCGGTGGGCACGCTCGTGCCGGTCGCGCTGGCGGCGCTCGACCGCGGCGGCACGCTGGCCGTCGCCGGCATCCATCTCAGTGATGTCCCGTCCCTGCGCTACTCCGACCACCTCTTCGAGGAGCGAACGCTGCGCAGCGTCACCGCGAACACACGCCGCGACGGCGAGGAGTTCCTGGCGGAGGCGGCCCGCATCGCCATCCGGGTGGCGGCGACGCCCTATCCGATGGCGCAGGCGGACACGGCCCTGGCCGACCTGGCCCACGACCGCGTCAACGGTGCGGCGGTGCTCGTGCCTGATTGAGTCGGCCGCGGTCGCGGGCCCGACGAGGCACCGGGCCGGAGGTCGCTGCCGAGAATGCCGGCGGTGCCCCAGCCGATTGACGTCAGAGACGCTGTCTCAGGGCCCTTGGCGATGGGATCCTGGAGCTATCGACTGGGGCACGCACGCCGACTTTGCGATCAGGCGGTAGATCGCTACCACCATTATTCACCAAAGTCGATGTGAGTACACATGAAATCAAAAGAGATTTTTTCACCCGGGGTCAGATCAGGGGTTCTACCTGGTCAGCGGCGGAAACGACGGCGACCAGCTCCCGGTCACGGGGGTAGCTGAGGATGCTCGAGGCCTCTTCGAGGCTGAGCCAGCGCAGCTCGTCCACTTCCTGGTTCGGCTGGAACGAGCCTCCCAGGACCTCCATGACCCAGTAGGCCACCGCCTTGGGACGGCCCTTGCGGTCGATGTACTCGGTGTGTCCGACGAAGCGCCGGAGCCGGCACTCCATACCCGTCTCCTCGAGAACCTCCCGGAGAGCTGCTTCCTCGAAGGTCTCCCCGTCCTCGAGCTTGCCCTTGGGGAAGGACCAGTCCAGGTGCACCGGCCGGTGCACCACGACGATCTCGAGCAGCGACTTGCCCCGCCGGACGAGCAACCCGCCCGCCGCCTGGACAACCTCTGTCGGTGAAGGAAGCTCTGCGGTCATGGCTCGTCGCGCCACCGGTTGGACACTACCGCCGGAAGCGCGGCGCGCCGCGGCAATCGGGAACGTGACCACATCGTGTCGGAACGGGTCGAAGTAGCCTGACCAGATGGCTGACGAGGCGGACCGCGCTCCAGCGGGAGAGCCTGAGGAGATCGAGTGGCAGTTCGACGCGCTCGACCTCCGGCCGGTCGAGCGTTGGCTGGCCGCCTTGCCCGCGCACTCCGTGGCGGCACCTGCGGGAGAGACCGTCACGGCGCTGGCCCGGCCCACTCGACGACTGGTCGACACCTACCTCGACACCGACGACTGGCGCCTGGCGCGAGCAGGGTTCGTCCTCCGTACCCGCAAGCGAGGCCGTCAGGAGGAGGCGACGCTGAAGGACACGCGGCCCGCCGAGGAGAGCGGCCTGCGTCGACGACTCGAAGTGACCGAGCTCCTGCCTCCCGGCGGGGTGTCCGCTCTCGGCGCCGAAGGTCCCGTGGGCCGCCGGTTGCGCGCCGTCGCCGGCGCGCGCCGACTGGACGAGGTGCTCCAGGTACGCACCCGCCGGCGGCCGTTCGCGTTGCGCGTCGGAGGCGTCGACGTGGCGGAGGTGGCGCTCGACGACACCAGCATCGTGGTGGGAAACGGCCAGCGGCCCATGACATTGCGCCGCGTCGAGGTCGAGGTCCGGCGTGAGTGGCAGGAGGCGCTCGAGCCTCTCGTGTCCGAGCTGCGCGCTTCGTGCGGGTTACAGCCGGCGAGCCTCTCCAAGTTCGAGGCCGGCCTGCTCGCGGTGGGCCGCGTCCTCCCGGAACCTCCCGACCTCGGGCCGACCGAGGTGAGCCCGTCCTCGACGACGGGCGAGCTCGCGTTCGCGGTCATCCGCCGGCAGCTCGCCGTGCTGCGCCAGAAGGAGCCCGGGACGCGCCTGGGGGAGGACCCCGAGGAGCTCCACGACATGCGGGTGGCGACCAGACGGCTGCGCGCCGCGCTGGACCTGTTCGCGCACGTTCTCCCCGCCCGGGCGCGGAGCTACCGGGCCGAGCTCGGCTGGTTGGGCGGGGTGCTGGGCGAGGTGCGTGACCTCGACGTGCAGCTTCAAGGCCTGCGAGCCGACGAGGGGGCAGGCGGGACCTGGGACGAGGTCCTCGGCCGGGCCGGTCACGCTCCGCTCGAGGACCTGGTGGCGCTGCTCGAGCGCGACCGCCAGGCGGCGCGCGCCGACATGCTGAGCGCGCTCGATTCGGTGCGCTGGGAGCGCCTGGCCAAGGGCCTCGCCGCCATGGTCCGGCAGGGTCCGCTGCGGCGGTCGGCCGCCGGGAACGGCGCCGCTGCCATCGGCATGCCCGCGCTCGTCGTCCAGCGGCACGACGCGGTCACGAAGGCGGCACGGCGCGCCCGCAGGTCAGGCCGGGTAGCGGACTTCCACCGGCTGCGCATCCGTTGCAAACGCCTGCGCTACTCGCTCGAGTTCAGCGCGGACCTCTACGAGGGTGCCACCTCGCGCTTCGTACGACAGCTGGCCGCGTTGCAGGACGGGCTCGGGAGCATGCAGGACCACGAGGTGGCGGCGACGCGGCTGGCCCAGCTCGCCGCGGGCGAATCGCATCTGCCGGACCCGACCGTCTTCGTGATGGGTGCGCTGGCCGAGCGGCACCACCGCAACGTGATGCGGCTGCTGCGCCGGCTGCCCAAGGAGGTGGCGCGCACGGGCGGCCGGGAGTGGCAGGACCTGCTGCGCGTCATGGAGCGGCGCCAGGCCGAGGCGCAAGCCGCCCTGCCACCGGTCCGGCGGACGCTGCGCGCCGTGCCGGGTCCGCCCGCGTCTGACCCCGTCCCGGCCGCACCACGGGCCGTCGAACGGCCGGTCAGCCTCGCCGCGGTCGACCATCCGGCGTCGGGCAGCCGCGGCACCGACGGCTGAGCCGGAGCTGCCCCGGCCGCTACGCCAGCGGGAACGCCTCGGCCGCGCCCACCACGAGTCGCGGGTGTTCGGTCAGGATGAAGTGCATGCGTTCGGTGTCGAGGAACCGCTCGATGTCATTCCAGATGTCACCGAAGTCGGGCTCGCGCATGTGGGCCCTGTAGTCGTGCATGCTCTCGAACCACTGCACGGTCACGCCGTCGAACCCCGGGTCGTCGTCACCGGAGTAGTCGTCGAGCGGGCGCGGGTGCTGCTCGTAGCGCACGACATGGCTACCGCTCTTGCTGGCCACGATCAGCGGCCCGTGCACGTCGCGCCAATGAGCATGGAACTCGGCGGGGGTGAGACCTTCCTTGCGGCGGAGCATGCAGGTGAGCCTGACCATGGAACCTCCTTTTGACCACCCGGTGATCCGTCAGGTGACCGGTGACGACCCGTACATCGTCACCGACGGGCGACGTGCGGATCCCGACGATACGCGGAACTGGACGGCCGCGACAGGCCGGAGGCTCGTCCGCGAGCGCCAACGGAGTGGTCTCCTACGCTGGCGGGCGGTGTCCCCGACCCCGCACCGCGGCCCTTGAGCACATCGCACGCCATCCTGCTCGTGCTCGGAGGACTGGGCGCCGGCATCTTCAACGGGGTGGCGGGGGGCGGCAGCCTGATCTCGTTCCCCCTGCTGCTCGGACTCGGCTACCCGGCCCTGACGGCCAACATCACCAACACGGTCGGGATCTGGCCCGGCTACCTGGCGTCGGCCGCCGGCTACCGGCGCGAGATCGGCGACCAGCGTTCCCGGCTCCTGCGCCTCTCACCGGTAGCTCTGGCCGGAGGCATCGCCGGTGCCGCGCTTCTGCTCACGACGTCCGAGGCGACGTTCGAGAGCGTCGTGCCCTGGCTGGTGCTCGGGGCGGCCGCCTTGTTCGCCGTGCAGCCCCTGCTGCGGCGTGCCCTGGACCGCGGCTCGGCCCATCCGCGCACGCGGCCGGTGCTACTGGTGGTGGGTGTCTTCGCCGCGTCGGTCTACGGGGGCTACTTCGGCGCGGCGATGGGGGTGATGTTCCTTGCCGTCCTCGGACTCGCGCTGCCGCTGTCGATCGCTCACACCAGCGGGCTGCGCGCCGTGCTCTCCATGATCGTGAACGGCATCGCTGCTGTCGTGTTCGTGATCCACGGGGGTCTGGCTTGGGAGGCGGCGGGCTGGCTCGCGTTGGGCAGCTTGTTCGGCGGGTTCGCCGGAGCCCGCCTCGCCCTCGCCCTGCCCGCGCCCGCGTTGCGCGTGGTTGTCGTCGTCGTGGGCGTGGGCACGGCAGTCAAACTCCTGGTGTGACCCGTCGGATCAGAGTGCCCTCAACTTCTTTGGTGACCGACTTGCTGGGAACGGACGTGCTCGAGCCATTGTGGGACGCGTAGACGTCGGCCTTCGAGTTGCGCCATACGCAGCCGTCGTTCGGCGCCGTTCCCGACCGGAGAGTGTGAGGGTGTCGGTGCCGCCAGCACGGCTGACCCGATGGCGCACTCCCAGGGGCATCCCATCACGCCGTCGACAGCGGGTAGTGCCCCACGACCGCATGGTCGAGCCGTCGACGCCACGCGACCCGGGCCGCCATCGCTTCGTCGCCGGAGACCGGGACGAACCGCACCGCCGTGCCCGGGCCGCACTGCCCGAGCAGCCCGTGGTCGGCCGACACCACCACGCTCACCACGGGATAGCCGCCGAGCGTGGCGTGGTCCGGCATCAGGACGACCGGGTCCCCGCTCGGAGGCACCTGGACCGCGCCGGTCACCACGCCGTGCGAATCGAGCTCGGCTCGGTCGGCGCGCGCTCCGGCGAAGGAACCGCCACCTTCGGCCTGCAGACGGAGCCCGACCCGGTTCGAGTCGTCGCCGACCACGAAGCGCTGCCCGGCCAGGCGCTCCAGGGCGTCGGGCCGGAACCGCTCGGGATGTGGACCCGGGAGGACGCGCAGGGCGACGCTCGGGCCGCCCCGACCGACCTCGGGTCGATCCACGGGCACCAGATGATCGCCGAGCGGAGGGTTCCACGGTCCGGCGTGGAGCACCTGCCCGCGCGCCAGTGGACCCGGCCCGATCCCCGACAACTCGTCGGTAGCGCAGCTCCCGAACACCGCCGGACCGACCACCCCGCCGGCGACCGAGAGGTAGCAGCGCACACCCCCGGTCATCGGGCCGATCTGGAGCACTTGTCCGGGCGCTAACGGCAGGACCTGGTCCGAAGGTGCCGGAGTCCCGTCGACCCCGATGCCCACAGAACCGCCGACCACGGCGACATGGCACGGTCCGAGCGTGCGCAGGCGCGCTCCTCCGGCGGTGATCTCCACGGCGCCAGCGACGTCGGCGTTGCCCACGAGCCGGTTGGCCAGCCTGTACGAGTCCGGGTCCGCCGCGCTGGCCGAGGGGACGCCGATGGCGGCGACCCCCCTTCGACCCCCGTCCTGGAGCACGCAGCGCCAGCCCGGTACCTCCGTCTCGAGGACCGGGCGCGAACCCCGGGGGGGAACCCACGTCGGCAAGACGAAGGGCGTGGGCTCGAGCGAATCGTCGTCGCCGGCCACACAGAAGTGCACGACGTCGCCTGGCGCCAGCGAGGCATATGGAGGTCCGGCCAACGAGAACAAGGGGAACCCGGTGCGGCCCACGAGCTGCCAGCCCCCGGGCGAGGAGACCGGATAGACCGCGGCGTGGCCGTTGGCCAGCGCCACCGAGCCGGCCGGGACCACCGGTCGGGGGCTCTCGAGCCGGGGCACAGCCCGTAGGGCTTCGGGCAGCCCGTCGAGATAGGCGAAGCCCGGCGAGAATCCCATGACGACCACGCTGAGGGGCTGGTCGGTCAAGAGGTCGACGACGGCGCCCGGCGCGCAACCGAGGTGCTCAGCCACCTGTACGAGGTCGGGCCCGTCGAAGGCGCACGGGATGGTGAAGGCCCGACCGGGTTGCGATGGACCCATACCGTCGTGGCCGGCCAGTGGGCGATCCGGCGCGGCAGTCGTCGCGCCGGATCGGACGGCGACGTCGACGGCCTCGCGCACGGCGTCGAGCTCCAGCCCAGGATCGGCCAACGCGACCATCACCGTGGCGAACCCGCCCACGACCTCGACCGACCCTGCCGGCATGACGCGACCGAGACGCCGCACCAGTTGCCATCCCGCGTTGGGGTCCGCCACGCCCACCAGCAGGGCACGGTCGCCGAGGTCCCGCACCTCGCCGACCGGTACCGACGGGTTCATGCCGGAGCGCTCGCGCCCAACAGCTCCGTCCGGCTCACGCGGTCTGGGGCGGGGCGGCGACCTCGATGTGTGCTCCCTCGAGCGCGGAGCGCACGGCCTGCGCCATCTCCACCGCGCCCGGGGAGTCCCCGTGGATGCACAGCGTGTCGACCCACAAGGTGAGCACCGAGCCGTCGGAGGCCACGACCGCGCCGCGCGCCAGGCTGAGCGCCTGGCTGGCGACGTCGCCGAGACCGGTCAGCACGGCACCGTCCTGGTCGCGCTCGACCAGGCCGCCATCGGGCCGGTAAGCCCGGTCGCAGAACCCCTCTTCCCTCGCCACCACGTCGTCGCGCAGCGCCATGGCCATGGCACGGCAACCCGAAGGAAGCACCAGGACGGTGCCGGCCGGACACGTGTCGTGTACGGCATCTCTCAGCGTCTCGTAGACCGCGCCGCCCTTCGCGACCTCTTCGTAGAGCGCCCCGTGGGCCTTCACCGACTCCAGCGACGTCCCCGCGGCGCGGCAGACGCGACCGAGGGCGCGCAGCTGCCCGGCGAGCGAAGAGCCGAGCTCAGCCCGCTCCATCCGGACCGGTACGCGGCCGAACCCCTCCCGGTCCGGATACGACGGGTGCGCACCGACACGCGCGCCGCCTTCGAGCGCGGCGGCCACCGTGACCGCCATGGACACGTCGTCCCCAACGTGGCCTCCGCAGGCCACGTTGGCCGAGGTGACGAGCGCGAGCAAGGCTCGCTCGCGTGCGACGCCCGCTTCGTCGGCGGCTTCGCCGACGTCGGCGTTGAGGTCGATCGTCCGTATCCGCTTCTTGGGCGCCACCCGCTCACCCGGCCTCGAGGTGATCCACCACCACTCCGTCGCGGTACAGCACGCGCTGATGGCGCCGCGTCGGGACGCGGGAGCCGCCGACGATCGGGCCTGTCATGTTCAACGGGTCGGCGCCGGCCACGACGACCTCTTCCCCGTCGCGCGCCCGGCGGTGCGCCAGGCGAAGTTCCTCGACCGCCTCGGGCAGCGCGTACTGCTCCCCGGCCAGGCCGGCGACGAAGCGGCCTCCGAGGGCGACCCCGCGAGCCTCCATGCGGCGGAGCGCCCACACGACCTCGCGCCAGGGCACCTTGAAGGATTCGCGGCCCCACAGCTCCCACGCCACCACGCCCCAGCGCGTCAGGAGCTGGTGGGCCACGGCCTCGGCCAGCTCCTCGTTGCTGGGAACGAGGGTGCTCGACCCCAGTCCGGCGGAGGCCGGTGTGGCGGGGCCGAGGACCTCGGGCCCGGGCAGGAGCGACCAACGGCCTTCCCCGATCCCCGTCCCGACTGCGGCGCGCCGGCGACCCAGCCGGTTCGAGGGGCGGCGCACGGTCCGTGTGCGCCAGCGGTCGCGCGCCGAGAGGAGCGAGCGGACGGCGGAGAACGCGTCGGCGGTCACCAGGCCGCGCGCGACCAGGTCCCAGAGGCCCTCGTCCACCTCGGCCGGAAGCCGCCCCGTGGCCGGAGCCAGCTCGGGACGGAAGCAGGCCCCGCGGGTCCGGAGAGCGGCCAGCATGTCTAGGGCCGCGCCGACCTCGGGCTCCGGCGCCGCAGTACCGGCGCGCACGGCACGCAACATCGTCTCGAGGTCCTCGCGCACGACGAAGGCGAGCGGCGTTGCCGGCGAGGGTGCGCCGCTGCGGCCCGGCCGGTCGGCCCGCGGCGTCAACCGGGCCCACACCACCTCACCCGAGAGGCAGAGTTCGTCCAACCATCGCCCGTCGTAGCCGTCGACGCGCGCCGGGAGGATTTGGGCCTCCCACTCCGCCGCGGGCGCCTCGATCCCCTGCAGTTGCTCGAGCACCTGGAGCAGGCCGGTCCGGCCCTGGAGCCGGCTGTCGGGCGTCACGTGCTGCCAGCGCACCAGGAACCGAACGAAGTCGGCGATGGGGACGGCTTCGACCAGACCACGGCGGCGCGCCCTGCTGGCGCGGTGGAGCCGAACGAGGAGGTTGCGGGCGCACCAGCGGCCGTCGGGCAGCTCGATGGCCGAACCCTGGTGCTCGAGCCGGGCCAGCCCGGTGCGCGCCCGCGCCACGGAGAGGGGAGCGCCGCGCAGCACACCAGCGGGAAGGGGAGCGTCCGAAACGAGCTGGTCGACGGTGACGGGACCGGCCAGTTGGAGGTGGCCTCCGGCGCAGGCGGCTGCCACCTCGTCGTCGTCGGCCAGAGCCTCGGCGACCTGGCCACGCTCTGTGGCCACCCAGCAGCCCTCGACCACCCCGGCACGACCCTCGGCCACCAAGGCGTCGAACCAGCTGCTCCACTCCGCCACGGGCCGCGCCGCGATGAGGGAGAGCAGCAGGTCGTGCAGCTCGTCGCGGTCCCGCGGCCGCGGGCGCACCTGGTCGAGCACGACCGAGACCGCGTCGGGGTCGAGCGCGGCGAGCTCGTCGGCGGGAACAGGCAGGCCGTCGGCACCGAGCTCGCCCAACCCACGCCGGAGGGACAGGGCGCGCGTGCGCCGCTCCTCGAGGGGCGCGTCGTCGAGGTAGGTGAAGGGACGGCCGCTCAAGATGGCGTGCGAGAAGACCGACGGCTCGGCGGACTCGACCGTGTGGACCTCGATCGCCCCGGACTCGACTTTCGACCACACGTCGACGAGGCCCTCGACCGAGAGCCCTTCATGGAGGCAGTCGTCGACCGTCTGGCGGGCGAGCACGTGGTCGGGTACGCCCACCGGACCTGCCGGCGCGTTCTCCTGGCAGGCGGCGAGTCCCGGCCACACCGCTACGAGGAGGTCGTCCGCCTCCATGCGCTGCAGGTGGATCGGGCGGCGCCGGCCGCCGTTCATCCGCGGCAACACGAGGGCGCGGGTCAGGTTCCAGCGCCAGCGCGCCCCGAGCATCGGGTGGGGGAGCACGGCCTGGGTCAGCACGGAGGCCGCCGCCGCACTCGAGAGCATCGACTGGACCCGGGTCAGGGGGAAGCTGTGCTGCGGCCCGAGCGAGAGCACGACGGTGTCGTCGTCGGCCGCCGCCTGGAGCTCGAAGTCGAACGAGACGCAGAAGCGCTTGCGTAGCGCCAGGCCGATGGCCCGGTTGATCCTGCCCCCGAACGGCGCGTGCAGGATGAGCTGGGACCCTTCGGTGTCGTCGAAGCACCGCTCGACGACGATGCGCTCCTGGGTGGGCAGATGTCCGAGCGCGGCGAGCCCGGCCGCGCAGTACGCCACCACCTGCTCGGCCACCTCCTCGGACACGCCGGCCCGGGCGCGCACGAGGCGCCGGGCCCCGTCCCCGTCGCCGTCGCGCAGCACCGGCTCGAGGGCGGCGCGCAGATCGCTCACCGCCTCGGAGAGCTCGGCGGTCCGGGCCGGAGCCTCCCCGAGCCAGAAAGGGATCGTCGGCGGCAGGTCGCCGGCGTCGTGCACGCGCACCGTGCCGACCTCGACCTTGGCCACCCGCCACGAATGGGTACCGAGCAGGAAGATGTCGCCCGCGCTGGCCTCGACGGCGAAGTCCTCGTGCACCGAGCCCACCGTTACGCCGTCGGGGTCGAGCACGACGCGGTAGTCACCTGTCTCGGGGATGGCGCCGCCGCCGGTGAGAGCAGCCAGGCGGGCGCCGCGACGGGCGCGCAGGCGCCCGTTCACGGCGTCGTGGTGCAGGTGCGCACCGCGGCGGCCCCGACCGGTCTCGATACCCCACGTGGCCAGGGCGACCGTGTCGTCGAAGTCCTTCCGCGCCAGCTCGGCGTACGGTGCGGCGCTCCGGGCGAGGTGCCACATCTCCTCGACCTCGCGCTCGCCGGTGGCGGCGACCTCGGCCACCAGCTGCTGGACCAGGACGTCGAGCGGGGCGACCGGCGGCTGGAGCAGGTCGAGCCGGCCCTCACGTACGGCGGCCAGCAATGCGGTGCACTCGACGAGCTCGTCCCGCGTGGTCGGGTACAGCCGGCCGGCCGGCGTGCCGTCGCGGTGGTGGTTGGCCCGGCCGACGCGCTGGAGGAAGGTGCCGATGGCGCGAGGCGATCCGATCTGGCAGACCAGCTCGACCGGCCCGACGTCGATGCCCAGCTCGAGCGAGGCGGTCGCGACGAGCGCCCGTAGGTCGCCGGCGCGCAGCCGCGTCTCGACGATGCGCCGGCGGGCCGCGGACAGACTCCCGTGGTGCGCGGCCACCAGTAGCGACGCGTCGACGTCGTCGCCCCGACGCTCCCCGTCGGCCGCGAGCCGCTCGGTCAACTGATGGGCCACGCGCTCGGCCATCTTGCGCGTGTTGACGAAGACGAGGGTGGTGCGGTGGTGCCGGGTGTGATCGGCGATCCGGTCCAGGATGTCGGACATCTGGCCACCGCTCATGACGGCTTCGAGCTCGGACGACGGCAGCTCGATCGACACCTCGAGGTCGCGCGCGTGGCCGCAGTCGACGATGACCGCCGGCGGTCGTTCCGGGTGGACGCCGGTAAGGAGGCGGGCCACGAGCTCGAGGGGCCGCTGGGTGGCCGAGAGTCCGATGCGCTGGAGCCGGCCCCCGCTCTCCGTCACGAGCGCGTCGAGGCGCTCGAGGGAGAGGGACAGATGGCTACCGCGCTTGTCACGGGCCAGCGTGTGGACCTCGTCGACGATCACCGTGCGCACGCCGCGCAGCAAGGCCCGCGAGGACGGGGCGGTGAGTAGGAGGTAGAGAGACTCGGGCGTCGTGACGAGGAGGTCGGGCGACCGGCGCCGCATGGCGGCGCGCTCGGCGGGCGGCGTGTCACCCGTGCGCACGGCCACGCGCAGCCCGGGGTCGGGGCACCCCAATCGATCCGCCTCGGCACGGATCTCCGCCAGCGGGACGTGCAGGTTCTCGTGCACGTCGACGGCGAGCGCGGCGCAGGGGCGAGATGTAGAGCACCTCCGGTGCCGACTCGGTGCGCGTGCCCGCCTCGGCGGCGCGATACGCCGCGTCGATGGCGACGAGGAACCCGGTCAGCGTCTTGCCCGAGCCCGTCGGCGAGGCGACCAGGACGTCGCGCCCCGCCGCGATGTGCGGCCAGGCGGCGCTCTGCGGCGGCGTCGGTCCGGCCGGGAACCGGCGGGCGAACCAGGCGGCGACGGCAGGGTGGAACAGCGACTCGAGCTCGGGCGGTTGCCGGCCGTCGTGATCCACCGGTTCAGCGGCTGCAGGCGCGGACAGAGGTGACGATTCGCTCACCCCCCCATTTCACCAGCCGGCTGCGACCATTTCATCCGTTCTTTCTTCACCCGCTTCTTCACCCGCCCCTTCATCCACGGCGACGCCTTCACCGGCATCGTCCTCTCTATCGGGTCTATCGGGTCTATCGGGTCTGCCGGGCCGGGGGCCCGGCGTGTTCACCAGCCGGTCGCCGCCGACGTCCCGGGCCGGCGCGGGGCTGGTGGGCGCGGCCTCCGAAGCCGTGTTCAGGAGGCGGGCCGCCGCCCCCAGCAGGAGATCATCGGCGGCTGGGCCAGATCGAGGTGCCCGGCCCGCACGCTGGCCAGGTGGCGCTCGATCTCCTCCTCGGTGGCGATGCCGTGCTCGACCAGCTGGTCCCGGACGATCGCCATGGTGGCCACCTCGAGGTGGTTGCAGGCGGGGTCGGCGAGCGGGAAGGCGGCGTCGGCGCGGACGTCGGCCAGGCCGGCCGCTCGGAGGCGGCGGGGCAGGCTCCGCCCGAAGGCCAGGTCGACCCCCCGCTCGGCCAGCAGCGTGCGAAAGCCGCGGCGCAACGTGTTGGCCAGGACCTGCTCGGGCCCGGTCTCCTCCAGGCAGCTCAGCGGCTGGAGGGCGGGGTCGGCGTCCTCGATCAGCAACACCCCGCCCGGACGGAGGGCCGCCACCATGTTGGCCAGGGCGGCGTCGCGCTCGGGCACGTGCACGAGGACGAGGCGGGCGTGGACCAGGTCGAACGTGGGTCCCGGGGGAGGATCGAGCGCCACATCGTGCAGGCGCACGTCAACAGCGGGTCCCTCCGCTCCGACCGCCCAGGACACGTCGATGTCGGTGGCGAGGACGTGGCCTTCCGTGCCGACCCGCCCCGCCAGGCGGTTCACGACCGAGGTGCCTCCGGCGCCCACCTCCCAGCAGCGCCACCCGGATGCGAGGCCGAGGCCGTCGAGGTGACGAAAGGTCGAGGGGTCGAAGAGGGCCGCGAACGCCTCGAAGCGATCCATGGCCGCCGGCCTGTCGTTGCGCAGCAGGTACCCCCCGGCTTCGCCCCCGCCGGGAGTCCGGCCGCCGGTCGTCACGGCCCAGGCGTGGCCGGCTGGCCGACGGAGCTCTCCGTCGGCGCTGGCTCAGCGGTCACACGGGCGTCGGGCATCTCGGTGCGCTGAGCGGCGGCATCGACTCCGGTGGCGGGTTGTCCGGTGCCCCGGGGGCCGGCGGAGCTCGATTCGAAGACCACGGCCGCGGGCGGCGTGGCGGTGCCGGGCTCGGTCGGGCCGTGTCCGTCCTCCCCGGGGGTTCCGGTGAAACGGTCGAGCACGGCGGCCACCTCGGCCCGGCCCTCCTCCAGCAGCGCCGCCGTGGCGGAGAAGTCGCGGTACTGGCCCTCCGGTTCACCTCCCCCGCTGAAGACCACCACTTCAATGCCCGGCGGCAGGGAGGCGAGCTCGCGAACGAAGCGGGCCTGGACGGCGACGAAGAACGCGGTGAGCGCGGCCTCGGCCGGCCTCCGGGGCGAGCGCGGGCGGTAGTGCAGCGGGCCGCAGAGCAAGACGTAGATCCGGTTGCACCCGGCCTCTAGGGCCCGGCTGATCGGCACGTTGTTGACCACGCCGCCGTCGACGAGGACGTCACCGTCGATGGTGACCGCCGGAAAGATCGACGGGATCGCCGACGAAGCGAGGATGGCCTCGACGGCGGGGCCGCTCGATATCCAGCGCTCCCGACCGTCGGTGAGCGAGGTCGTCACCACCTCGAGCGGGATCTCCGAGTCCTCGATGTTCGGGTAGTCGATGCCCGTCTCGATGATGGCGCGAAGGCCGGTGTTGGCGTGCACGGCAGGGCGCTTCTGGAAGAAGGCCCAAGGTCCGTCGAAGGTGCCGCGAGGGAAGATGTCGGTCCCCCGGATGCGGAGCCAGGCATCGGCCAGGTGCTGCATACCCTCCGCGTCGGGCCGGCCGGCGTAGGCGGCCCCGTTGATGGCGCCGACCGACGCACCGAAGACGCGGTCGGCCCGGATCCCCCGGTCAACGAGCTCGGCCAGCATGCCGACCTGCACCGCGCCGCGGCTACCGCCACCAGCGAGGACGAAGGCGGTCCGCACCGGGGGCGGCCCGGGTGGTTCGGAACGGAGCTGCGGCGCGCCGTCGCCGCCGGCGCGCCACCGGCGCCAACGGGTGCGGAGTCGCTGTCCCAAGGTTGGCCCGGGCGGAGTGCGTCCGGGCGACCTGGGCTCGGGCGGAGTGGGCATGGGCTCAGCGGGATTGGGCTCAGCGGGACTGGGCTCAGCGGGACTGGGCTCGGGAAAGGTCGTCCGGGGGGCGGTCGTCGCTCCGTCCTCCGGACCGGTCGGCGGCATCACGAAGGCGACGGCGGTCGCGGCGGGCCGCCGTCCGCCGCCTCGCGCCGTCGCTGCAACCACGCCTGGCGACCGGCCCGGTCGTGACGGATGGCCCACGTCGCGGCGACGAGGACGAGGACGAGCATGGCAACCACGAAGACCGCGAAGACGACGACGAACGCGGCGTTGGTGGCGAGCGTCGGCGTGAGGTCGGTAACCATCTACCGGCCAGGGTAGAGGCCGAGGATGGCTCAGATGTCACACCACGCCGCCACACTGCCTCGATGGTTCTCACGGCACCCACACCGGTCGCGCCCGCCAGAGCGACCCTCGCTCCGGCGGCGCCGGTGGCATCGGTGGCGCCGGAGAGGGCGGCAGTGCGAAGGGTGGCAGCCAGAGGCGCGGCCGACGTTGGTGGCAAGGGCGGAGCGGACGAAGTGCTTACCCTGCTGCGCGGTGTCGGTACAGCCAGGCCACGCTTCGACCCGGGCTTGGCGGGGGGATTGCGGGCGTGGCTCGAGGACGCAGCGTGGAGCGTCACGTCGAGCCGGGACGACGACCAACCGCCACTGGTGCTCGGGCCGCGCCGCCTCCTCGGGACACCGCAGGGGTCGTGGCGGCTGCTCGGCCGAACCGACGGGTCGGGCGACGACGGTCAGGAGGCGACCCACGTCACGCGCCGGCTGGTGCATGCCCTCTTCCGGCATCTCGTGACCACGGGTTCCATCACGGCGCCGTTGACCGATGCCGTCGACGCGCTGGCGGCGTCGGGGATGGACGACGTGGTCGACCGCGTTGGCGCCCTCGCGCCCGGGTCGCGGGCCGCGCTCGAGGACGTGCTGGCCGTCCACGCGCGCCACCTGCAAGCGCTCGTCCCCCGCTTCGCCCCGTCGTGGTTGCCGCGCACCGACGACCGGATCGCCATCCCGTTAGCCGGCGGACGCGTCGTGCTCCGAGGTGTGTTCGACCTCCTCGTCGGGACGCCATGTCGGTCGAGAGCCTCCATGTGCGCGCTCGGGTTGTCGACGGACGGGCCATGGGGACGGGCGCGACGCACGCTGCACTACCTCGCCCTGCTCGAGACGCTGCGCAGCGGATGCCCGCCGTTCCGCCTGGCCATGCTGGATTCGGCCGGCGGGCGCTACGCGGTCGACGACGTCTGCGAGGAGCAATTGGCATCCATGGCCTCGCACGTCGTGGAGTGGCTGGTCGCCGGCGTGGAGGGCGATGGCTGAGTCGCTCACCGACCTCCTGGCGACGCCGCTGGTGCCGGTCGACCCCGTGGCGTGGCAGGCGGCGCTCGATCAGGCGACCGCTGCCCTCGCAGCACTGGCGGCTGGGCGGCGCGGCGCCGGGCCATTCCGGATCACGGACCACGAGGTGCGGCTCGCATGGCCGGTCGGCGCGGCCGCGCAGGGCGCCGACGCGGCGGCGTTCTCGTGGAGCGCGCGCACGGCCCGGCGCGTGCTGGGGCTGGCCGCGGTGCGGTCTCTCGCCGCGGGACGGTCGCGCACTCCGTCCGATGCCGTGCGAGAACGGGTGGCGCAGGCCACCCGGATGGTGCGCGACGAGCTGGAGCCGATCTCGAGCATGGACCGCTGGCTGACCGAGTTGGCCCCGGCCGGGCGGGCCTCCGCCGCGGCGGAGGCGATCACCTGGGCTACCCGGTTGTGGTGCGCGCTGGACTGGAGCGCCCTCGGGTCGCGCCCGATAATCGGCCGCGACCGCTGGTGGGACAGCCCCCATTCGGCGCTGCTGGCGCTGCGGAGCCGGGCCGAAGTCAGGGCCGGACACTCCCATCTGGTGCTGCTCTCGGGCCCGCGGCGCGACTCCGTGCGGGCCGAGCTGGCGCTCGTCACCCTGGTCGAGTCGTTGCGGGCGCCCGCCGCGGGACCGCCGGGCCGGGTGGTCGGTTGGTGGCCCGACTCAGGGCACACGGTCCGGCTCGAGCCCGAGCCCCGGGCGCTGGCGCTCGGGGTCGACGGCGTATCAGGGGCTCTCGGACGGGCCACGCTGCGGCGCGCCGCCTGAACTGGGCCCGCTGCCTGGAGAGGGCCGCGCACCGCCTATCGTTGGCTCCCCCATGGGACGGCGTGACGACATCCGAAATGTAGCCATCGTCGCCCACGTCGACCACGGCAAAACCACCCTCGTCGACGCGCTGCTGCGGCAGACCGGTGCGTTCGGGGCCCACCAGGAGTTGACCGACCGGGTCATGGACTCGGGCGACCTGGAGCGGGAGAAGGGCATCACCATCCTGGCCAAGAACACGGCGGTCCGCTGGAACGGGGTGAAGATCAACATCGTCGACACGCCCGGCCACGCCGACTTCGGCGGCGAGGTGGAGCGCGGCTTGACCATGGTGGACGGCGTGCTGCTCCTGGTTGACGCCTCGGAGGGACCACTGCCCCAGACTCGCTTCGTACTGCGCAAGGCGCTCGAGGCCCGCCTCCCGGTCGTGCTGGTCGTGAACAAGGTCGACCGGGCGGACGCGCGCATCGCCGAAGTCGTGCACCAGGTGGAGGAGCTGTTCCTCGATCTGGACGCCGACGAGCACCAGATCGACTTCCCCATCCTGTACGCGAACGCCAGGGCGGGTTGGGTGAGCACGGAGGCAGGCGTCGTGGGAGCGAACGTGGAGCCCCTCTTCGAGGCCATCGTCTCGCACGTGCCTGCGCCTTGGTTCGACGAGGGCGCGCCCACGCAGGCCCTCGTGTGCAACCTGTCGGCCTCGCCCTACGTCGGCCGGCTGGCCATATGCCGTGTGCACAACGGCACCCTGGTCAGGGGCGGGATGATCGCCTGGTGCCGCCTCGACGGCACGGTCGAGAAGGCGAAGATCACCGAGCTCTACGTCACCGAGGCGCTCGAGCAGGTGCCGTCCGAGTCGGCCGGGCCGGGCGAGATCGCCTCGGTCGCCGGCCTGGACGAGGTGACGATCGGCGAGACCCTGGCGGACCCGGACGCGCCGGCGGCCCTCCCGGCCATCACGGTCGACGAGCCGAGCCTGGCCATGACCATCGGCATCAACACGTCGCCGCTCTCCGGGGCCGACGGGTCGAAACTGACGGCACGGCTGCTGAAGGCCCGCCTCGACGCCGAGCTGGTGGGCAACGTGGCCATCAGGGTCGGCCCGACCGACCGGCCCGACATGTGGGAGGTGCTGGGACGCGGTGAGCTCCAGCTGGCGGTCCTGGTCGAGACGATGCGGCGGGAGGGCTTTGAGCTCACGGTGGGCAAGCCCCAGGTGGTCACCCGCGAAATCGACGGACGTGTGCACGAGCCGGTGGAACGAGTCTCGGTCGACGTGCCCGACGAGTATCTCGGCGTCGTGACCCAGCTGCTGGCGCTGCGCAAGGGGACCATGCTCGAGATGGTCAACCACGGGTCGGGATGGGTGCGCCTGGACTACCGGGTGCCGGCACGCGGTCTGATCGGCTTCCGAACCGAATTCCTGACCGAGACGCGGGGGACGGGCATCCTCCACCACGTCTTCGACGGGTGGGAGCCATGGCACGGCGAGTTACGGACCCGGCGCAACGGCTCCATGGTGGCGGACCGGCGGGGTGTGACGACGTCGTTCGCGCTGATGAACCTCCAAGAGCGGGGCACGCTGATCGTGAACCCGTCCGTGGAGGTCTACGAAGGCATGATCGTCGGCGAGAATGCCCGCGCCGAAGAGATGGACGTCAACCCGACCAAGGAGAAGAAGCTGACCAACATGCGCTCCGCGAACGCGGAAGAGTTCGAGCGCCTCACGCCGGCGCTGTCGTTCTCACTGGAGCACGCGTTGGAGTTCATCGCCGAGGACGAGTGCGTCGAGGTGACGCCGAAGGCGGTCCGGCTGCGCAAGGTGATCCTGGACCAGGCGACCCGCGGGCGACAGCGCTCCCGTGCCCGGGATGCCAAGGACGCGGTGGGGCGCCGCTGAAGCGTCGGCGCTCGGCCTCGGTAGGGCGTCGGTCGGTTCGGCGTCCCGTCGCACCTACCATGGGCCTCTTGGAGGGATGGCAAAGCGGTTCGAATCCCACTCCCTCCGCTCTGAACGAAGCCCCGACTTCTGCAAGTCTCGTCGGTCTCACGACCCGGGAGCGCTGACTCCTTCCCTGGGAGATGGTTGACGCCCCACTCCGCCGGCAAGGCTCCCGCTCGATTCGATGACGCCCCTCAAGTCGTCGGTGCCGACTGCGCTGCAATTGCCGGGCGAGGGGCACGAGATCCAAGAGAGACTCATGTCCGAGGTGCTCGACGCCCCGGGCGGAAGGGGCGCGTCGATGCCTTGTGCCCACACGCCCGAGCGCTCGGAGAAAAGAAAACCCACACGATGAGGGGTCGCGAAAGGCGAGCCGACTGCGCTGCAATCTCCCGGACCCGAGCACGAGACGGACGTGAGGTCGACTTTGTTACCTCCACCAGCCAAATTTGCCTTCACCCCCGTCGCCGCCCACGTGCCCGACGTCTCGACGAAGAAGACGCCCCGCTCAAAGCTGCGATCAAAGTCGTTGTACGTGGCTGCGGCACTGCAATCACCCGGGTCCGAGCACGACACGCTGGCGTATAGGGCTCCGACTGTCCCACTGCCTGAGATCGCGGCCGTCACCGCAGGCTGCCACACACCCGATGTCTCGTCGAGCAGTAGGACTTGGACGGCACCCGAACTCGTCCCGTACGACCCGACGGCGCTGCAGTCACCGGGAGCAACACAGGAGATCCCGCTGAACCCGCCGCTCAATCCGTCGGGCGTGGCCACCTCCACCCCTTGGGCCCATACTCCAGAGGTCTCGGTCAGAAGCAGTGCTCCCGTGCCGCCAGAGGAGTGATAGGACCCGACGGCTGTGCAGTCGCCCGGCGCACTGCACGAGATAGAGTTGACCCCAACGTACGGCTGCGCTTCGGCATCGCCGGGCAGCGCTGCCTCGATCCCTGGTCCCCAAACACCCGCCGTTTCGGTCAAGAGGAGTCCTTGTTGGTGGCCCGAGCTGTCGTCGAACCAGCCGACGGCGCTGCAGTCGCCCGGAGCAGAGCACGATATCGCGGTCATATTCGGGGCCACAGTCGGGGGAGGGGGTGCGCCTGGCGGCATCGTCCCTATCACCGGAGGGCCCCAGACCCCAGAAGTCTCGGTCATCAGCAACAGGCCTTCGAATTTGACCCCCCCGACCGCGCTGCAGTTGCCAGCCGAGACGCACGAGACCAGGCTGAGCCCTCCGGTCCCGGGCTCTCCGTAGACGTTCGTCGGGAGGTCGGTCACGGTCTGGAGGGTCCAGCTGCCGCCCGTGCCGGTCGCGATGGCCGGGAACGCCTCCTCCCCTCCCTGGACGTCCCCGACCGCGACGCACGATTGTGTGGTCGAACAGGAGTCGGACAAGAGAGAGACACCCCATGGTGCCGCTGGCGGCAGCGCCACCGGGTCCGCGCCCCAACTGGCGCCCGAACTCTCCGAATCGAGGAGCACGTGTTTGTCGTCCATGACGTCGTAGTACGAGCCGACCGCGGTGCAGCCGCCGCTCGTGCAGGCGACGTCTGCGAGCTCGGACGTGGGATAGCCAGGGTTCGGTGGTCCAGCGGACGGCACGGGCGCGGTGCCGGCGAACGCCCACGTTCCCGCCGACTCGGTGACGAGCACCGCCTCGCCGCCCTGGCTGCCGTCCTCGTCGCCGAGGGCGGCGCAGTTGCCCGGCGAGGAGCACGAGACTTCATCGAGGGTTTGCTCTTCGTAGGACTCGTACGAAGAGAACTTCACGTGAATCCGGGGTCCCCACACGCCTGACGTCTCCGTCATGACGAGCGCCTGCGAGGAAGAGTATGGGTGGCTGCCTCGGTTCTGGTACCCGACCGCGCTGCAGTCCCCTGGCGCGGAGCACGACACAGCATTGAGGCCCCCGTGCCCCGAAGCCTCGGCGAGGTCCCACGTTCCCGAAACCTCGTTCAAAGCGATGACGGTGTTGGGCTTGATGCCGGTGACTGCACCGACGGCGCTACAGTCCCCTGGCCCTGTACACGAGACCGAGTTGAGATCCACGCCGGCGCGAGGAGCCGGTGTGAAGGGGGGCGCCACGGCTCTTCGCCATTTCCCCGACGTCTCGGTGACGAGCAGAGGCTGGTCCGGGCTTCCGACATGGGTCGGCTTCCGGTTGAACTCGGCGACCGCGCTGCAGTTGCCAGGCGACCAGCACGACACCGCACCCACCCAGGCCTGTTGGGGCTTGCTGGCGGGCAGGGTCATCGTGACACCCGGCGACCAGACCCCCGACGTCTCGGTCAAAAGGAGGCCCCGCGAGCCAGGGGACGTGCTGAACTCAGAAGACCCGACGGCGCTGCAGTCTCCGGGTGCCGAACAGGACACCGAACCCAGACTGGCCCCGTACGCTCCCGCCGGTAGTTTCGCCCAGACTCCGGCGCTCCACGTGCCCGAGGTCTCCGTGAGGAGCAAACGGCTCCCCACCGCCGTGCAATCTCCGGGTGCGGAACAGGAGACGGCGCGAAGCGGGGCGGGTGCGGCGATGCCCTGCGCCCATACCCCCGATGACTCGTCGAGCAGCAGTCCTTCGTTCTTCCCCGCCACGTCATAGAAGGAGCCCACGGCCGTGCAATTGCCGGGCGCGGGGCACGAGATCGATGTGATCTGGCTGTCGTCGTTCATGTAGGTCGAGGTCAAGCCAGTGGCCGACCAGGTCGTCCGCGAGGCAGCGGCGGGAGGGCTTGCGGCGAGAACGAAGGCAAAGAGAGCGAGCAAGGCGACGGTGGTCTGCCCTCCGAGACGCGGGTGGGAAAACTTGGCCACCTCGAGGTACCTCCCCCCTCATTCGCACACAGGCAATTCAGTCCTCGAACTGCAGCGCGCTGGTCCACCGCGTGTTTGGAGTTATACCGCCGCTGGTCGAAGACGTCCAGGGCGGCCGCGGAACGCCCGAGTGCGTCGACGAACCGCTCGGGCGCGACTGCAGAGGCGACGAGCGAGTTAGTGGGTTCGATTCCCTTTCTTTATGCCGGTCCGACCTCCCATCGGCGCAACCCTACGAGAGCTGCCACAGCATCTCAGGAGGGCTCGCGGCGACGTCTGGAGCCGTGTCTGTCCTTCTCCCTGGAGCACGCGTTGGAGTTCATCGCCGAGGGCGAGTACGTCGATGTGACGCCAAAGGCGGTCCGGTTGCGCAGAGGGATCCTGGACCAGGCCACCCCCCGGGCGCCTGCGCTGGCGCGCCCGGGACGCCAGGGAACCGGTGGGGCGTCGGTGGGGCGTCGGTGGGGCGTCGGTGCCGCATCTACCATGAGTCACCTGGAGGGATGGCAGAGCGGACGAATGCACAGCTCTTGAAAAGCTGCGAGGTGCAAGCCTCCGTGGGTTCGAATCCCACTCCCTCCGCACATCGACACGAGAAGAAGTCGACACCGAGACGAAGTCGACACCGAGACGAAATAGTCGATGTACTCCTTGGCACGGGGTCCATTTGGATGTCCGCCCGTCCTGGCGACCGAGTCGCCGCGCGAGCGGCCGTCTGATCGCGACATCCGCATGAACCTTCCACGACATCCCGAGGCGACGATGGACACACGGGATGGTGGGGTGTAGAAGGGATATGTAGGCGGGTGCAACTCATGTTCTTTGGGGCGATCCATTGCAAATGAACGGAAAGGGACACGCATGATCAATCGAACTGCGCTCATCCGAAGGCTTGGACCGGTCGCAAGGCTCTCAGCTGCGTTCGCCGGGATGGCTGCGCTCGCCACGGCGACGCTTGGCCTCGCCGTGGCGGCCGGCGCGGAAGGAGTGGCGCCGGCCGCTGCCAGTACGGGCGGTTCGGCGGTTCAGGCGTCGGTACCTACTCCCATGAGCAACGTGCCCAATGACAACATCGTCAAGACTTCTGGTCATTACGTGTTCGATCCAACGACGGTGACGGGCTACAAGATCTCGAAGAAGGCCTTCAACCATTGCAACCTTCCGAAGGTCTCGTTCACCATTACCAACACCACGTCCGTCGCTCAGCAGGTGAAATTCTCACCCCGGCATGGCGGAAGTGACTTCGGCTCCCCTATCCCCCCAGGAGGCATGGGAGGAGCTTGCGTCGACGTGGTAGGCACGAGTCCCGACGAATTCACGTTGGCCAGCAACCCGAACGCATCGCTAAGCGAAGTCATCGTCAAGAGGTAGGTCCCATCGACTTCGGCGCTCATCTGACGCGTCGCTCCAAACCCGACCTTTCGTGCCAAAGGTCGGTGTGCTGCAGGCTGAGGAGATTGCGGACCAAGGCGTAGGTAGGGTCCTTTCAGACTCTCGGCCTCGCTTCTGGTGCGGGAGGCTGCCCGCGTCTCGTAGGGTGCGGGTCCGTGACATGGCCCTGGGGAGCGGAGCTGGCTGGCCGGCTCGACCGCCACACGATCCATTCCGCGGCGCTCGAGGGCAACCATCTCGGCGATCCGGCCGAGCGTCCGTTGTGGGTGTACGTCCCGCCGGGCTACGACGACGATCCCGGAGCGCGGTACCCGGCGGTCTACGTCATTCAGGGTTACACCGGCTCCCTCCCCATGTGGGCCAACCGCACCGCCTATCGTCAGACGTTCCCAGAGATGGCCGACGAGCTCTTCGCCCGTGGGCAGGCCCCACCCTGCATCGTCGTGTACGTGGACGCCTGGACGCTCTACGGGGGGTCGCAGTTCGTGGACTCGCCGGGGACCGGGAAGTACCACACCTACCTGTGCGAGGACGTCGTGGGTTGGGTGGACACGAACTACCGGACCCTGGCCGCCCCTGAACACCGGGGCATCCAGGGGAAGTCCAGCGGGGGCTTCGGCGCCATGATCACGCCCATGCTCCGTCCCGACCTGTTCGGCGGTCTCGCCTCCCACGCCGGCGACGCGTTGTACGAGTACTGTTACATCCCCGAATTCGGCAACGCGGTCCGCCACCTGCGCGACTACGACGGCTCGATCGACCGGTGGTGGTCGGATTTCCGCAACCGGATCGCCTTCACGAAACCGGCCGACGAGATCCTTCTGATGATGCTGGGCGTCTCCGCCTGCTTCTCGGCCGACCCAGACGGCACCCCTCGCCTACCGTTCGACCCTCAGAACGGGGTACTCGATCCCGACGTCTGGGAGCGATGGCTCGGCTGGGACCCGGTGCGCATGGTGCCCCGCTATGCCGATGCCCTCCGGGGCCAGCGGGCCATTTGGATCGACGGCGGCACCAGTGACGAGTGGTTCCTCGAGATCGGGGGCCAGGCGTTCCGCGACGCCTTGGGGGCCATCGGCGTCACTGACGTGCACTTCGAGTTGTTCGAAGGGTCCCACGGTCGGATCGAGTATCGCTACCCGATGGCTCTCGCGTATCTTGCCGAACGGCTCTCCGCGCCAAGCCCGGGACCGGCCTAGGAGAGATTGCTGCCGTTCTTTGCACCCCTGGGCTGACCCAGTTGTCTGTCATCCAACCAGACTCCAAGTCCCATGGACTTTCGGATCATGATGCTGCTCGCTCCTCCAGGTGGGCCTTGTGAGCGAGCTTGATGATGTCCTCTGACACTGAGCGCTTGTTGCCTTCATGTGCCGGATGGTGCGCCGGGCAAGCAAGATACGGGGTGCCTTCGACCGGCTTGCCCAGTCTTAGACAACCTTTCACGTGGCAATTGTGGTGGCGGTAGACAGTGATGATGCTGCCAAGAATGAGGAAGTCAGGAATCGCGCCACCAAATCCGGACCAGAAGCCATACCAGGTTCCGGACTCGGCATCCGCCCCGGTGTAGCGCAGGAACCAATGAGCAGAGTCAGCCCAGAAGAGAACGACGAGTGTCAGGAGACCAGCGAGGACAAGGGGCAATCCAACAGTGAGACCTCGTTTCATAGCCGTACTCCCGACCTCTCGCTCAATATTTGCTCCAGAGACCTCTCCGATACCGATGATTCAGAGGCCAGCCCCATCACCCTCTGAGAAGTATCACACGGGATTTCTTGAACGTCATCGATATCCGAATACCTGGCGTTCGCATCGACCTTTTTCGAGGAACCTTGCGGCGGCGCAACAACACAACGGCTGATCCCGACCATGGCGCAGTGGGCGAGTGAGGACGCTCAGGAATCTGGTTGGACCGGCCCGTTCGTCGCAGCCTCGGCGTCAGCCACCGCATCCACTGCCGCCACCTCAGCGGTCGTGGCGCCGAGCCGGCGTTCGACGTCAGCGAGCCGGTCGCTGATCACCGATAGCTGCTGGCCCAGGTCCGCATGGCCCTTCTTGAACTCTTCCTTGTTGGCGTCGGTGTGTTCCTTGATGAATACGGACGCAACCGTCGCGGTAAGCACGCCGATAAGGCCGATTCCGACCAGCATCAGGATCACGGCCACGATCCGTCCACCTTCGGTGACGGGATACCGGTCCCCGTAACCAACGGTGGTGACAGTGACGATGGCCCACCACAGCGCGTCGGGGTAGTCGTGGATGTTGCTCCCCTTGGCGTTCTCGTCAAAGAGAAGCACGAGCCAAGCCCCGAGGAAGAGGGTTGCCACGACGGCGATGAGCACCCGAAAGAGGCTGTGGTGCTTCAGGATGGACTCGGCTCGCAGCTCCCCCTCATGCAAAAGGAGGCTCATCTTCTCGATTCCTACGACGTGCCAGCCCTGGAGAGGGGGCACCAACACGGTCGCCGGCTCTACCCACCGCCGCCTGACGTAGCCGGGCGTGTCAGGGGTGATCACAAGGCGAACCAGGTACTCCACCAGCATGACCGCCCAAAGCACGAAGAGGGCGCCAACGAGGACTTTCGAGGCGGAACCGTTGACACCGGTGTCGAGCACGACGACAGCAAGGACGAGCCAGGTGACACCGAGGAGGGTCATCGGGAACCTGGTGACTCGTTCGATTCTGTCGACGAGATCGTGGCGCCCGCCCGACGGCTTCGCCCCGGCGATTACCTGGCGCCGGCGTTCTTCCCGGCGCTCTTTCTCTTCGAGGCGCTCTTGTTCCAGCTTCTCCAGGCGCTGAATGCGCTCGATGCTGGACGGCTTCTTCGTGGTGGTGGTGGTGGTGGCTTGTACGGTCGTCCCATCGGCCGAATCCTCCACAGTAAAAAAACGTTAGTGCCTGAGCTCCCCGCCAACAGGTCACCACCATCGGCCCAACCCACCCGATAAACGAACTGCCTGGAAGGCGATCGGGTTGCCAATCCGCCCGCGAGCGCATTAGGACGACAGAAAGTTCGTTACCAGAGAGACAGCTTCGGGACCGAATTCAGAACGACGATTCATCGGCATAAAGGTGCCGCTCGCATAGTCATAGACGATGGTCGAATATTCCGGTGTGTACCTGGAGGGCATATTTCTGACGTCCGCCGGTCGGGCACGGCAGGTTGCGAACTGTCAAACCCCGGGGCAGGGCTAGCGGGTCACGGTCACCGTGGCGTACCGGGGCGCGATGACTTCATCGGAGTTCTCGGTTGGGACAGAGCGCAAACCAACGGCAGGCCAAAGCTAACGAAAGGTAGGAATTCATCACCCGGCTCTGAAGCTGAGTCCGCCAACTGGCTCAGCGGATCGGACCGGAACCACAAACCGAGACCCCGGGACTCGTCAGGTGAAGTCGAGAGACGACCCGCTGCCAAAGGTGAAACCGGCATAGGGCCCCCACGTCGAAGAGCACGCGTTCACGACGTTTGTGATCAGCGACAGGGGCGCCGAAGGTGACGTGGCGAATGAGCCGACGATGGTGGTCGTTGCCCCCGAGGGAGCGGACACGTCGTCGAACAGTCCCGAGGGGGTAACCAGGGGTACCGTCCCGTTGACGTAAGTGACCTTGGTCGCGGCGATGGCCGGAACCGAGGTCCATGTCACCTTCAACTTCAGTTTCGCGATCCTGTCCTGCGTATTGAAGCCCGTGCAGCCGTTGGCAAAGCTCCCGGTGCTGGGGTCGACGAGCTTGCCCACTCCCTTCACCGTCATCCCGGTGATGGTGACCGGCGTACCGGCCGTCGTCACCACCGCGCTCGTGCTGCACGAACCGGTCGTTCCGTGGAACTTGATCTTCTCACCGAAGCTCGATCCGGCAGCCGTCAGGGGGGGATGGAACGTTCCACTCCCCGTGATTGAGCAGTTGGCCGACCCGTTTGCGGGGAGCGGCATCGCAAAGGCGGTTCCGGTGCCGACAAAAGTGACGCCCGCCGACAGAACAGCCCCACCAAGCGCACAAAGGACCCATTTTCTCATTGGTCTTCCCCCTATTCGTCGTGGCGGGTCGCCAGACCGCGGGCCGCCGAGTCCGTATGGTCATCTCGCGCACCGAAGTTGTTCGAGGTTGACCAATCGGCAGGTTAGCGCGCGAATGGTCGCTCTTGCTTGGGCTGTGGCGGGCCGGCCAACAAGACATTGTCTTCTTGTAGGTCGCGTTCGAACCGTTGAGCTCGAATAAAGCTCCTAACTGAATCACAACGCCTATCGGTTCGGTTACGCAGCCCCCTCAAATGGCGTGAACTCGACGATAAAAGTGGCGGTTGACGCTCAGGCGCCTACCCCAAGAAGATGGCGCAAACTCTGGATTGACAGCGGTGGTTCGAACGATGTCCCAGGCCCTTCCGCTCCTGGCCGGGCTGGTTCTGAACTCTGGCCCGTCAATCCACAACGGGCTGTCCGTCACCGCCGCCGGGCTGAGACGACTTGACACCGTCGGACCGGATGGTCATATTCATCTAGTCAACTAGATGAATAAGGTACCGTGATAGAGTTCCATCTCGACAGCCGCTCCGGCGTCTCTCCCTATCTCCAGATCGTGCAGCAGGTCCGCCAGGCGATGCGGCTGGGCCTCCTTCATGAGGGCGATCAGCTGCCCACGGTCAAAGAGGTCGTGGCTCAGCTCGTGATCAACCCCAACACTGTCCTGAAGGCCTACCGCGCGCTCGAGCACGAAGGACTCGCCAGCGCGCGGCCCGGTGTGGGGACGTTCGTGACGGGATCACTCGGCGGCGAGTCGCTCGCCGCGCACGGACCGCTACGCCAGGCGCTGCAGCGCTGGATCGTCAAGGCGCGCCGGGCCGGGCTCGACGACGACAGCATCGAAGCGCTGTTCCGCGACTCCTTTCGGTCCGCCGGCGAGGAGGACATAGCGTGAGCGCGGTCCTGAGTGCCCAGGGACTGGGCAAGCGGTACGGCCGCCGCTGGGCACTGAACGAGTGCGACCTCGACATCCCCGCCGGCCACGTCGTCGGCCTGGTCGGCCCGAACGGCGCGGGCAAGACGACCTTGATGCACCTCGCCGTGGGCCTCCTCTCCCCGACGGCAGGCCGGATCGAGGTCCTCGGGAACCGGCCGAGCGACGACCCGGCCCAGCTGGCACGCGTCGGCTTCGTGGCCCAGGACACCCCGACCTACGCCCGCCTCACGGTTGAGGACCATCTCGCCTTCGGTGCGCACATGAACCCGCTCTGGGACGCCTCCATGGCACAACGGCGGCTCGAGGACCTCGACCTCGACCCAAAGCAACGCGCCGGGACGCTCTCGGGCGGCCAACGCGCCCAGCTGGCGTTGACGGTCGCCGTCGCCAAGCGCCCCGACTTCCTCATCCTCGACGAGCCGGTGGCGAGCCTCGACCCGCTGGCCCGGCGTGAGTTCCTCCAGAGCCTGATGGAGGTCGTGGCGGAGCACGGCGTCAGCGTCTTGCTGTCGTCGCACCTCGTGGCCGACCTGGAGCGCGTGTGCGACTACCTCGTCGTCCTCGTCGCGTCGAGCGTCCAGGTTGCGGGCGAGGTGGACGAGCTGCTGGCCACGCACCACCGGCTCACCGGGCCGCGCCACGACATCGACGCGCTTCCTCGCGACCAGCACGTGATAGGGGAGAGCCATACCGACCGCCAGAGCACTCTGGTCGTGCGCTGCGACGGCCCGGTCCTCGACCCCTCCTGGACGGTCGAGCCGCTCGGCCTCGAGGATCTCGCCCTCGCCTACATGGAACAGGCGGGAGGCGGCACCCGGCGGCGGTCGAGCAGCGCGGCGAAACAAGCTCACGAAACTGGACGTCGGCCGATGATCGTGTTCGGATGGCGCCAGTTCCGCGGGCAGGCGATGGTCGGTGCCGCTGGACTCGTCGTGGTCGCCCTCGTGCTGGCGGTCACCGGACCACATCTGACGAGCGTCTACGACACGGCGGTCGCCGCCTGTAAGGCGTCCGGCGGTACCAACTCGGCGTGCAACAACCCGGTCACCAACACCTTCCATGCCCTGCAGATCGCGGTCCCGCTTCTCGTGCTGGTGGTGCCTGTCCTCATCGGGATGTTCTGGGGGGCGCCGATCATCGCCCGCGAACTCGAATCTGGCACATTCCGCCTGGCCTGGACTCAGAGCGTGAGCCGCCTGCGCTGGCTCCTCGTGAAGCTGGGACTGGTCGGCCTGGCCAGCATCGTCGTCGCCGGGGGGCTCAGCTTGATGGTGACCTGGTGGGCCAGCCCGCTCGACAAGGTGAGCCAGAACCGGTTCAGCCCGTCGAACTTTGCGCTGCATGGATTCGTTTCAGCCGGCTACGCCGTGTTCGCGTTCGCTCTCGGCGCCGCCGCCGGACTCCTCATACGCCGGACCCTCCCCGCCATGGTGGTGACGCTGGTCGGCTTCATCGCCGTGCGCCTCGCCGTGACCTTCTGGGTGCGGCCGCACTACATGAACCCGGTCACCACGACGCTGCCTCTGTCGAGCACAGGCGGCGGGTTCTCCTACACCGGTCCGGCCGGATCCCCGGGCGTGGCCTCGGTCATCCCAACGACTCCGAACATTCCCAACGCGTGGGTGACGGGGACGAGCATCGTCGACAAGGCGGGTCGCCCGCCGACGTCGGCGTACATCAAGCAAGCGTGCCCGAGCCTCATCTCGGGCGGGCCGCCGCCGGCCAGCTCCATCAGTCGCGCCACGGGTGGCGGCGGGATCTTCGGGAAGCACACGGTGGTGGGCCGGACGGCACCCGGCTTTCAGGACTCCTTCCGCCAGTGCTTCGACACACTCAGCGCGAAGTACCACGAGGTCGTCACCTACCAGCCGGCCAACCGGTTCTGGACGTTCCAGACAATGGAGACCGCGCTCTTCGTGCTGCTCGCCCTGGCGGTCACCGGCGGGTGCGCCTGGTGGGTCCGGCACCGCATCAGCTGACGACCCAGGTCGTGATGTGAAGACGCACCCAGCGCAGGTGGGTGACGCTCGAACCCGGTGCTAGCGTGCCGAAGCCGGAATCGCGCGGGGCGAAACCGGCCACACGAAAGGGCGTTCCACCATGCAGATTCGCCGGATGGTCGCTGTCATCGGTTCGGCCGTCGTGGCGTCCATGGCCCTCACCACGGTGACGGCCAACGCCGCTACGCCAACGGCCCGGGCTGCCACGCCAGGAGTCAACCTGTCGCGTCCGCTGATCCCGGTCAGTGGCGGGGAGAGGCCGATGGTGGGACCCCACGGCATCGACGTCACCTACAGCAGCAACTGGTCCGGATACGCGGCCTTGCCGAAGGCGGCCGGAGACACCTTCACCTCGATCGTCGGTAACTACAACGTGCCCTCTGTGGTGTGCTCGACAACACCCAATACGTTCTCCTACCACTGGATCGGTCTTGACGGCTGGGCCGACCAGACCGTCGAACAGGACGGTATTGCCGCCGATTGCAACGGGACGACGGCGCAGTATGCCGCCTGGTTCGAGATGTACCCGGCCAACTTCAAGTACAGCTTTGCCGTCGACCCGGGCGACGCCATCGAGTCTGCCGTTCACTATCTCGGCCACGCCAAGTACGAACTCTCCCTGAAGGACGTCACCAGCGGTCAGGGCTTCGACGTAGTCCGGAACTGTCCGGTGTCCGCCTGTGAGAACTCCTCGGCGGAGACCATCACCGAGGCCTACTACTTCAACCAGCGCTACGCCGGCACGAGCGACTTCGGCGACGAGCACTACGAGGACGTGACCGTGACTGACAGCGCCGGCAACATCGGTGGCCTGGCGGACGCCAAGGCGTGGAAGACCGGTGAAGGCATCGCCCTCGGGGAGTACGGCGACGTCGACACGACACCCGGCCCGTTGGCCACTGCTCACGGGCTGGGTGCCTCGTCTGCATTCTCCGTGTTCTGGAGCCGCGAGAACTGACGCACCCGGGGAGGGTCCGCCCGTCGAAGCTCAGGCCGTGTCGGGCACGACGAACCCGCTCTCGTAAGCGAGGACGACGGCTTGGACCCGGTCGCGCAAGTCGAGCTTCATGAGAATGCGGCCGACGTGCGTCTTGACGGTGGATTCCTCGACCACAAGCTCGGTCGCGATCTCGGCGTTGGAAAGCCCCTGAGCGACCAGACGCAAGACGTCGCGCTCGCGCGGAGTCAGCGCGGCGAGCCCAGGCGGATCGACCGTGTCGGGCCGGGCTGCCAGGACGAATTGGGAAATGAGCCGCCGGGTGATGGAGGGGTCGATGAGTGCGTCGCCCGCGGCCACGCTGCGTACGGCACCAACCAGCTGTTCGGCCGGGGCGTCCTTGAGCAAGAAGCCGCTGGCTCCGGCGCGCAATGCAGCGTAGACGTACTCGTCGGAATCGAAGGTCGTCAGTATGAGGACTCGGCTCGCCGTCTCCGTCAGGATGTGGCGAGCGGCGGTCAGGCCGTCCATGTTGGGCATGCGGATATCGAGCAGGACGACGTTCGGCGCCAACTGTCGCGCCAGCGCCACGGCCTCCTCGCCGTCGGCGGCCTGACCCACCACGGTGATGCCCGGCTCGGTACCCAGGATCACAGCGAAGCCGGAACGCACGAGCCGCTGATCGTCGACAATGAGCACCGAGATCTCACCCGGGGCGGTGGTGACGGCGGACACAGCGGAGTCGGTCACGGCGTCACGCACCCTGGCGCCGCATCGCGGGCAAGACGGAGGTGCGATGAGGGAAGTGGGCCACCAGTTGCCAACCGCCCGCCTGCGTGGGACCGGCGACGAATGTGCCCCCGCACTGGGTCACCCGCTCGCGCATTCCGGCCAGGCCGTGGCCGCCCCCGGCGCGCTCCAAACCCGAGAAATCCGAGGCGGCCGGGCCGTTGACCATCCGGACCTCGACTCCATCGTCGCCGCCACGGACCACGACGTCTATGGACGCTCCGGGAGCATGTTTCATCGTGTTGGTGATGCCCTCCTGCACAATGCGGTAGGCGGCGTCGGCACACCCCTCGGTGAGGTCGTCGATGTCGCCACGCAGCTGGCACGAAATGGCCACACCCGAGGTCTGGGCCCGCGCGACGAGTTCTTCGACGATGCGCAGTCCTGTGGCCGATGGGGCGGGCGAGCTCTCGCTGAGCAGCTCGACCAGTCGATCGATCTCGACTTCGGCCAGTTCGGCCGCCTCGCTGATTGAGGAGAGGGCCTCGGCGGCGCTTTCGGGGTCGACGGTCGCCAGGCGTTCGCCGGCGATGGCCTGGACCACCATGAGGCTCACGCTGTGGGCCACGATGTCGTGCAGCTCGCGGGCGATGCGGGCGCGTTCGTAGCGCACCGATTGGATGGCGAAGATCTCTCGCTCCTCCTCGAGCTCGCGGGCCTGCTGCTCGAGCTCGGCCGACGCTCGGCGGCGCGACGCCACGGCCAGGCCGGCCGCGTATGGTCCGAAGGCCAGCATCTCGGGGACGGGGTTCCACCCGCCGTCGCTGAGGTTGACGCCGACCAGGATGGCGGCGAGGCCCAAGAGGGAGAACGGAAACGCCTCGTCCGACCCCAAGGCGTAGGAGTAAAGGAAGACCGCCGCCCACCCGCTGAAGAAGGTGGCATTGGCGTACACCGTCGGGGCATCGTGGGCAAAGTAGGGAATGGCGATGAGCACGCCGGCCGCCACGGCCACAGGGACCGGACGCCACCGTCGCAGGGCGACCAGGGCACAGAAGCCCAACACGCAGATGGAGCCGGGGAAGGCGCCCAGTTGTCCCTGGACGCCGAGCGCGACGGCCGCACCGGCGGTCAACAGCGCAGCCACGAAGGGATCGGGCCGATGGCGGCAGTACCGCCACAGGCGGCGCACGCCCTTAGACCGCCCTGGCGGCCAGCGGGATCAGCACCAGGGTCTCCCGGAGTCCACCGCGCGTGGTGGAGCGAACCGTCCCCCCATGAAGGTGAGCCCGTTCGGTCGCGGCGGCGAGCGCAGGTCGGGCCGTGCTTTCGCGCACGCTGGCGCCCACCACCTTGAACTCGAGCGCGTCCAGCCCGAACACCACGTCAACGGTCGCATCGGCCGCCGGGTCCTTCGCCAACGTGTTGAGGAGATGCTCGACGATGCGGTAACCGGAGAGCTCAAGGCCGGGGGGCAGCAGGCGGGGGTCGCCGGTGACCTGAAGGCGGACGTCGAGTTCGTCGGTTTCGTCGAGTAGACGGCCGAGTTGGGCCAGCACCGGTTGGGGGCCCGTCGGTGCCTCCTCACGCAGGCTGCCGACCACCTGGCGCATGTGGGTGAGCGTCTCCCGGCCGGTGCCCTGGATCGTCGCGAAGGCGTCGGTGGCCTGGTCAGGTCCGGCAGCGAGCGACGCTCGTCCGGCGGCGGCCGCGGCGGCGATGTCCTGCACCTGCGAGTGCAGGTACTGGTCGAGGTCCCCGGCGATTCGGGCGCGGTCCGCCTCGATGGCAAGGTTGGTGTTGCGCTCCCGCTGCTCCTGTAGCTGCATCGTCTGGGCCCGCAGGGCTGCGACCGTGACATTGCGGCGGTGCAAGAGATACCCGGCTCCCATGAAGGCGAGGGAGATGGGGAAAAAAAGGATGGCATGGAAGGCAGGCCCGATCTGGGGGTCGGATGCGCATTGGACGACAAGGTCTCCCGCCACGAGTGCGACACCGATGATTCTCGCTCGACCCTCGCAACGACTGCCGATGACGAAGGCGACGTAGAAGGCTGCCGGCAGCGCCGCGCCGCACCGGACGTAATGGCCGATGAACACCCAGTTGACGAGGGCGCCGGCAAACAGTGCGCCGGCCGCGGCGAGCGGCCACTTGCGGGCGAAGGCCACCGGCAGCGTCATCAGCAGCACGGCCAGCGCTCCGGTCCAGCCCGCGTCGAGGACGCGACCACCGCTCGTTCCGTGGGTGACGATGGCGATGGCGAAGGCGCTCAGGAAGAGGGCCAGGGCGATGTCGCCCCACCCCATGTCGGTGATGCCGAAGATCGGACCGGTGACGACTCTGGCCAACTTCTGCGTAGTACTCATGACCACCCCTCTGGTGACGATGAAAGTGTTGTCCTCTTTTCGAATGATGGCAATGCCCATGTGGCCCTGGGACGGTCGGCCCGTCAGCTCCGCAGGCGTGAGGCCACGTCCAAGGCGATGAAGTCGAAGGCGGTGAGGATCCCCAACGAGGCGACGAGGGGCTTCTGGGTCCGGATCATTGTGGAGGACTCATTTCCTGTTCGGGTCTTCTGGCGGCGCTCCGCCGCTCTCCTCCGAGTGTGAGCGACAAGTGCGGGCAATTCGTCTCCCAGCAGGGGGATCTTCGGGCCGGCCTGTCCCTCTCAGGGGGGACAGACTTCCACAGGGGTGCCGGCTCCAGGCGCGGTGGGGACCTCAGCGGCGTCGAGGCAACGACGCGACGACGAGCCGTTCCGCCCGAGTGAAGGCGAGCTCTTGCCAAAGGAGGTGTGACATGGGAGGGGTTTTCGGCCAAGCCCTGATCGCCTCTCAAAGCATCTCGCGAACAGCAGACCGATGACGTTCAGGTTTCCTCGTGCGCAGCCAGCGTCGCTCCAAGTTGATCAACGAGTGCGACCGCGACGACGCACTGCTCTTGGCTGATCGGCGCGGCGGGAGTCGGCGTGAGGATGAAGGTACCCAGCACACGCCCGCCACCTCGAACTGGGAGCTCGACATGTTTGGTCGGCAGACCGGCGATGGCCGATGGCCAGCGAAGGGGATTCAGCCGCACGGTGCCGTCATTGGCGATCCATGCCCCCTTTCCCGAGGGCTGGTCACGGACGAAGCGGCAGTCCTGCAAGCTGAGGAGCTCTCGGAGGTCGCCGGCCACCGCAATCAACACGAAGTCTGGGTCCTCTCCGTCCGCGATGCGCTCCCCCAAGTCGTGAATTCGGGAGAGGTCCAGGCGTCCGCGGGCGGCCGCCTGTTGGTATCGACGGCCCCGTGCCGCCAGCTCCCCGACGAGCAATCCGACGGTGACGAACAGGATCTCAGTCGTGAGGTCGGCTTGACGACTGATCCGGAAGGATCCGTAGGGCCTGGTAAGGAGATAGTCGAACGAGGCCGCCGACACCACGGCGGCGAGAGCCGCCGCGGCCCGGTTCCCCCACGAGGCGATCGCAACCGTCGCCACTACCAGTATCAGAGCGTCATCGGCGGCGCTGAGATGACCTCGGCTCGGCACCAACAACAAGGCGACGGCGATGGGCGTGGCCACCGCAGCGATCCAGATCCAAATCCGAATCGAACCAAGGGATCTCAGGTCACGGGGATGTCCGAATGACATGAGCTAGGACCGCCCGGACGACTCGGACGTTGACAGCAACTCGTAGGCCGGGTTGATGACAGCCAGCTTGCCCTTGTGTTTTCCGACCATACCTTCGGCGACCAGCTGCGTTCCGCTCTGGAGCCCGGCGATGGAACGCCTTCCCAAAAAGACGAGCGTAATCGCCTCACCGCTGCCGTCGACGAGGACGCACTCGAGGGTCGGAGCATCAGCAAGAGGCTGCACCCTGATGGACTTCACCCGCCCCGAGACCTTGGCGCGGGTGCGCCAGTGCAGCTTGGAGATCGGTTCGGCTACCGGCAGAATCGGTTCCGAGGGGAGCTTCGCCCCGAGTACGGGCGCCTGCTCGTCGACGGGAGAACTTTGCGTAATCACCGTCTCGATGACCAAAGGGGTCTCCTTGAGCCCGGGCGCCACGTGGAAGGGAACGATCGTGGCATTGACGTGCGGAAGCTGACTCACGATGTCGACGATCCGGTCCGCCGTCTGGTCGTGCAGGATCCGCCTCCATGCCTTGCCGTACGAGCGCCGCGGCAGGAGCATGCTGACCTCGGTCTCCCCGTCGGCCAGCTCGGCGGCCAGCTCCAATGCGGCCCTCCCGAGGCGACGATCCGGGCAGTCGATCACGTCGAGTGGGAGCCGTGCCAGGCCGAGTTGCCGCCAGCGGGTGATGAGAAGGTCCGCCCGCTTCTGGTCGATGTTGAAGTGCACCGCACGCAGGTCGTCCGGTGTGAGGGTCCTGGCGTACTGAATGGCCCGGGCGGTGGCCAGATCCATCCTTTCCACCAATACGACAAGAGCGTGTCGGCGCAGGACCGTGGCCTCGCAGGCCTGGACCGCCGCTCCCTCCTCCAAGACCGCGTCCTCGGCCCGGTATTCGCGGTTCATCCCGACCAGTGCGAAGACGATCAGGGGCATGACCACGACGACGACCCAGGCCCCCTGGGTGAACTCGGCCACTGCGAAGACGACCACGACGATGGCGCAGACCACCGCCGCGATTGCGTTGACCAAGACGCTCTTGCGCCAGTGCTGGTCCCGGTGTCGCCAGTGGTGAACGACCATCCCCGCCCCGGCCATGGTGAAGCCAGTGAACACGCCGATGGCGTACATCGGAATGAGGGCCGCGACCTTCGCGTCGGTGGCCAGCAACAGAGCGATCGACGCCCCAGCCAACAGCAGGATCCCATTGGAGAACACCAACCGGTGTCCTCGCACTGTGAGCTTGTGCGGCAAGAACGAATCGTCGGCTACGAAGCTCACCAGGAAGGGGAATCCCGTAAAGCTGGTGTTCGCCGCCAGGATGAGAATCAGGGCGGTGGCCGCTTGCAGTGAATAGAAGAGGACGTGGCCGCCAGAACTCGAGCCGTACACGAGGCGGGCGATCTCCGAGACCACCGTCGGCGTTCCCGAGACGAACGGCACCGAGTGAGTCAATGCAGCCAGCACTGACACTCCGAGAAACATGACGCCGAGAATGGTGCTCATGAGCACCAAGGTGGTGCGAGCGTTTCGGGCTTGCGGCTCCCGGAAGATGCTCACCCCATTGGAGATGGCCTCGGTGCCCGTCATGGCCGAACTCCCGTTGGCGAACGCCCGCAACAAGAAGAAGGCCGAGACGCCGAGGATCAGCCCTCCGCTGGCGTGCCCGAGGGGCAGCGCGCCATGGGTCGGAGCCGCCTTGGGGAGGGTGCCGGCGGCTTCGCGCCCGAGGCCGAAGAGGATCAGCACGACCATGTTGGCGATGAAGAAGTAGGTGGGCACGGCGAACACGCGCCCGGCCTCGCGGATGCCGCGCAGGTTGCCGAAGGCCAGGATCACGACGAAGGCGATCGACAGTGGGACGGCATAGTGCCCGAGGGATGGTGCGGCCGAGATGATGGCGTCGGCCCCAGCCGCCACAGAAACGGCAACGGTGATCGTGTAGCTGATGAGCAGCGCGGCCCCGGCGATCTGGGCCAGGTTGGGCCCGAAGTTGTCACGACTCACGACGTAGGAGCCACCCGCCTTCGGGTAGGAACGGACCACGTCCCGGTAACAGATCGTCACGACGGCGAGGACGGCCAAGATGGCGGCGGTCATCGGCGTGACGATGGAGAAGGCGGCCAACCCCGCGATCGGCACGAGGATCCGCAACATCTCTTCGCTCGCGTAGGCCGAGGAGGACATGACATCAGAGGACAGCACGGCGAGGGCCGTGGGCTTGCCCAACCGCTGGCCGTGAAGCTCGTCGCTGACCAGGGGCGGCCCGAGGAGGACCCGCTTCATGCGATAACGAAGGCTCTCCGGGAGATTGGCCGCCAGGGTGGTGTCGGTCCGGACGGGCGATCGCGTCAGCTCGTGAACCGGCCCAACAGTCCTCTGCTGGCTGGTCGTTTCAACCCCCGGCATGGCAACGGTCTACCTCCTCCCAGGGGGTTGGGGCGAGTTGCCACATCGGCAGCGAGCTCGGACGACTCGTCGGCGAGTCAGTCCAACGTCACGATCCACCTGCGGATCTTCTCCTCGCAGGAGTACGATCGGCGTTGCTGGGTCTACCGACGACTTCTGGTTGGATGTCCGCGAACCGTTGCTGAGCGTCGTGGTGGCGACGGTGACGTGGGGCCGGAGGGTGTTGTCGAAGATGAGGATCACCAACTGGGAATGGTGCGGCTGCGGGAACGTCGACTGGCCGAAGAAGGGCTCGATCCGGCCGGAGTGATCCTGGCCTTACTCGGGATCTTCCTGAGCGTCGAGCGGGCCTTGTGAATCCCTGCTCTTCTCACACCATCCTCTTTCAACCCCTCGTGAGCGGGAGTCCGTCAGGAGGACGCGAATACCCTCGCTGCTTATCGGCCGGTGACCGCCGCGGACGGGCTGACGACCGAAGTCAACGGGCCCGAAGATACGAACAGTGCGGTCCAGGTGCCGCTGTTACCGTCGGTGTTGCTCATCGTCCCGCTGAACCCGGTTGGCGTCTTCGTGCCCAAGTAGGTGGCAGGCGAGACGAAGATCGTGATCTTCTTGTGCTTGGTCGACCAGGTTCCGACGTCCCCGTTGCCGAAGTCAACCGTATGGTCCGCGTTGATCGTCATCGAAAGCGTGTCCTTGATGACCGGGTTCGTCCAATGGACCTTCAACGTGTAGGTGCCCACGGTGCTGTGGGCGGGTGCGACAGCACTCGCAGGGACACAGGTCAGGGCAAGGATGCTCCCGACAGAGAACGCGACCACGCCCGCCAACGACCGGATTTTGGGACCTCGGTGCATACCGACTCCCTTCGATTCTGTGAGGCGGCGCTCCATGCACCGGCCTCGGCACTCGCTCACCGGGCGCCACGCCAAGGCTATCTCTCGTCACCCTGACACACACACGACCGACATCGAAGGAGCCGATTGATAGGGTCGCGCCAGGTGCCCCTGGGTGCGCTCGATTGGCGGAAGGAGCCAGGAATGATCATGCGGTGCACTTCGTGCGCAGTCCTCGTCGCTCTGGCGCTCGTAGCCATCTCTGCCGCGGCGCCCTCTGCCTCGGCCACGACCGTCAATGTCGGAGCGCCTGCGACGGCGAGTTGTACGGCCAGCGGAGGCAAAGACGTCTTCGAGTACCCCATCGGTATCCCCGGATCCTCGAGCAGCTACGTGCCGCCATCGGTCAACAACGGTCAGGTCATCACGGTGGACCACATTCACCTCAGCTGCACCAGCTCTCGGGTCCCCCACCAGACCTTTGACGGGACTGTCCGAGGTACCGTCACCGTCACCGACCCGTCCGACTCGCCGTCGCAGTTCTACAACTGCGGCTACTACAACGGCGACATCCCGCCTGCCGGCGGAACGCTCAGAGGAAAGCTCACGGTGACGTGGACCTCGCCGGTCCACGGCGAGACCTTCGTCCCGAGCACGTCGACGGTCAAGTACAACTCGGTGGCCATCGGTGCGACTACGGTCAGCGGAACCGAGTACGAGACCTACTCCTACCCTGGAACAGGTACGGTCTCGGTGAGCGGCGCCTTCCCAGGCAGCGACAGCGGCGAGTCCTCGACCATGACCAACCTCTCGCAGGACACCTGGAGCGAGTTGGATGAGGCGTGCTACACCGCCGCAGGTGTGGCCAAGGTCCATTTGGCGTCCGGCTCGGCCACCTTCGGCTAGGTCGTCCGGCGGCGATTTGGTGATTCGTGAGTTCGTCACATTTGGCTCGTAACTACGAATCCGAGCGGAGCTCCACAATCCACGCCGCGGGAAGGGTGATCGTCGAGGGTTGCTTCTTTGCGTACAGCGAGCGAGCGCAGCAACGCAGCGAGCGCAGCGACGCGAAGTCGCGCGAGATCGGAAACGATCCACGAGTCGGCCCGATACCGAGGACTCGACCAGGCGCTGGCCGCGACCGTAGGAATCGCCCACCTGAGCTCCGGTGTGGACGTCGCCGGACGCCGTTTGTTCCCCGACGCGCACCGGCAACAGCGAGAACCGGTGCTACGCTCCCGCCGCACAAACATAAGAGCGGAAATATCGAGCGGGAGGTCACCATGTCCCTCGTCAAGTACGTCAAGCTGTTTGCTGTCGCTGTCGTTCCGCTGCTTGGAATGATCGTGGTCTCCCAGCCCGCGGTGGAGGCCGCCACGACATTCCACGGGGCCCCGATGCGGCTCAATCCCCCGGGCTCGGCGGTCCTGCCCGCCAACACGGTGTCGTCTCCCAACTGGTCCGGCTACGCCGCGACCGGGGCGAAGTTCAACGACGTCTCCTCCAGCTGGGTCCAGCCGTCGGTGAGCTGCACGTCGGCCACCACTTACTCGGCCGACTGGGTCGGGCTCGACGGCTACAACAACAGCACGGTGGAGCAGACCGGCACGCTGGCCGAATGCTCCGGCGGTGCAGCTGAATACGGCGAGTGGTATGAGACCTACCCGAACCCGCCGGTGTACTTCTCCAGCGTGCTCACGCCCGGAGACCAGATGAAGGCTTCGGTGACGGCCAACAGCGCCACCTCGTTCACCATGACCATCTCCGACGTCACCGCGGGCTGGACCCACACGGTCACCAAGAGTGTCAGCGGGGCGAAGAGGGCATCGGCCGAGGTCATCGTCGAAGCGCCGTGCTGCACGGGCTCAGGCGGTATTTTGCCGCTCGCGGACTTCCACACCGTGAGTTTCACCAAGGCGAAGGTCGACGGCAACGGGATCGGCAAGCACAGCCCGACGGAGATCATCATGGCGTCCGGCTCCACTCAGAAGGACTCGGTCTCGGCGTTGACCCAGAACAAGGACTTCACGGTCACCTGGCTCCACAGCTAGGGAGCGGGCTCTCGGGGCCGCGAACACGTGGCCCCGAAGACGGCCGGAACGTAACCCACTCGCCCGACGGCGCGCGAGAATGGGCTCGTTCGGGAGGCTCGGATGTTCGATGTCGATTCTTTTCTCGGAGA
The DNA here is from genome assembly GCA_963828505.1 of uncultured Acidimicrobiaceae bacterium. GTDB lineage: Bacteria > Actinomycetota > Acidimicrobiia > Acidimicrobiales > RAAP-2 > Bog-473. The sequence goes on along the minus strand of CAWHFM010000018.1, from coordinate 63,123 downwards.
GTGCGTGGCCGCAGCCAGCGGCTCGGACGGGCCGATCGCCATTCGGGAGGTTCTCGGTCGAGCGGTCTCGTCCGGTTCGGGGGTGCAGACGGCGCTGCCCCCGACGAAGGCGGAGCTCGAGCCGCTCTACTCCTCAGAGAAAGTCACGATCGTCAAGGTTGTCTGGGCGCCTGGCATGACGCTGCCGGCCCACGACCACCGCATGTGGGCGGCTATCGGCATTTACCAAGGAGTCGAGGACAACGTGTTCTGGCGCCGCCGGGACGAGACGATCGTGGAGTCCGGTGGGCGGTCCATCGGGCAACGCGAAGTCCTGCTCCTGGGCGACGATGTCGTGCACTCGGTGACCAACCCACTGACCCGCGCCTACACCGGTGCGATCCACGTCTATGGGGGGGACTTCATGACGCGGCCTCGGAGCATGTGGGATCCCGAGACGCGGCGGGAGGGACCAGCGGACGGTAACTCGGTCCGCCTCATGTTCGACGTCGCCAATCAAAGCGAGAGCGCCCGGCTCGAATCCGGTGGCTGAGAGGTGGGGAGGGACCAGGATCCGGTCACGCCTCGCGGTGGCAGTGCTGGCCGGCGGGCTCGCCATCCCGCTCGCAGTCGGCTCGCCATCGGGCGCGCTGCCGACGTCGGGCCGGCACGCCGTCGGCGTCGTCACCGAGACGTTCGTCGACCACTCCCGGCCCACACCGGCGCACGGTGGACTTCCGGCAATCCCCTCGCGCACCCTGATCACCACGGTCTGGTACCCGGCCCGGGGCAAGCCGGGCGCCACCCCGGCCCCGGGCGCGACACCCGACCACTCGGGCGCCCCGTTCCCCCTGATCGTGTTCGGCCACGGGCTCGACGGCACGCCGCAGGACTACGCGGCCCTGCTCAGCTCGTGGGCGGCTGCCGGCTTCGTCGTGGCCGCGCCGCTCTTCCCGCTGACCCACAGCGGGACGCCAGGCGGCGTCGACCAGGACGACCAGTTCAACCAACCCGCCGACATGCGCTTCGTCATCACCTCCATGCTCGCCGGCCTCCCGGCGCCGCTGGCCGGGTCGGTGTCGCCCACAGAGATCGGCGTGGCCGGGCACTCCGACGGAGCGGTGACGACGCTCGCCTTCCTCAACACGTGCTGCTCCGATCCTCGGGTCAAGGCGGTCGAGGTGCTCTCGGGCGACCCCGAGTCCTATCCCGGCGGCCACTATCGCCGGAGCGGAAACCCTCCGACCTTGTTCGTCCACGGCACACTGGACCCGCTGCTCCCTTACGACCAGATGGTCACGTTCTTCAACGAGATGAAAGGACCGAAGGCTTTCCTTTCGCTTACCGGTGCGAACCACACCGACTGGTACCAGCCGTCCGCGAAGTGGTTCGGCAGCGTCGTTGCGACGACGACGGATTTCTGGTCCGCCCACCTTCAGCACGTTTCAACCGCGGCACAGCGCCTGGCACATGACACGAAGCCGGGGGTGAGCGAGCTGTACTCTGCACCCGCTCCTGGCTCATCACTGTCAGCGCCGCTCTTGCCCCGCCCAAGACGGATCGCCGCGCGTCGCTCACCTCCACCAAGAACCTGACCGACGGCGACGAGGTCACGGTGACCTGGAAGGGATACCTGCCCGGGAAGGTGGTCAACGTGGTGGAGTGCTCGTCGGGCAGCGAGGCGGGTTGCGACGTCGCCGCGGGTCAGATCCTCGTCCCCGATCCGAAGGGCAGTGGGGAGGTCGACTTCCACATTGTGGTGGGTGCCGTCGGTGACGGGATGTGTGACTCCGCCCATCCCCACTGCCAGGTGCTGGTCAACGACGCCGGGCTCGAGTCACCGTCTGCGACCGTGCGCATCCCGATCACGGTCGCCGGTGGTCCGTCGAGCTGAGCGGGCAGCAGCCCACACACAAGGGCCCGAGCGCAGTCCCGTCGTTCCTGCGGAGCCACTGGGTCGTCATGCGGTGCAGGCGGGGGTGCGCCGATCGACCGGAGCCCTGCCTTGTCGCGCGGGCAGCCAACTGAGATAGTGGTGCTGCCGACAGGCGGTGTGCCGGTCGTTTCAAAATGGTGCTGCGGGACACAGGAGGGTTCGAAACGGCCCAGACTCTCCAAAACGAGGATGGCGCGCTCGAACCGGCACGCGGCGTCGGAAGCGCCGTCCTGGTGACGGACATCGTGCCTGGGCCGCCGCCGCCCCGGCGCGCGCCTCCGCGGCCCGCACGCCGATTGGGGCTGGTCATCGGCCTTGCCCTGGGCGTCTTGTTCGCCGCCGCACTGGGCTATGTGGTGAACGACACGGTCCACGAGAATTCCAGCTACGACCGCGCCCACTCGGCACTCGAGACGACCGGACGGAAGACCACGTCGGTCTCCGCAACGCTGGCCCAGCTGCATGCTGCGCTGGCCCTCCTCTCGGCGCGCGTGGCCAGCGACAGCGCTGCCGACACCCAGGACACGAACCAGCTCAAGGCGGCTCAAGCCGCGCTGGCCTCCCTGCAGGCGCACGTGACGGAGCAGACGGCCCTGATCGGCTCGCTCCAGACCTGTCTCGGGGGCGTCGAGCGCGCCCTGAATGCATTGTCGGTCGGCCGGACGGACCATGCGATCGCGGCGCTCCAGGCTGTGACGTCCAGCTGCAAAACAGCGACGACGGCCGATGGCTAGCCGGCGCTGGCTCGCCGCCGGGGTGGTGGTCCTCGCGGCCGTGGTCCTGACGGCGGCGACGTGGGCCGACGTACGGTCGACGACCAGGAGCAGCCGCGAGCAGGACTCGCTCGCGGCGGCGCAGCGCCAGCTGGCCACACTGCGCCACGACGTCGCCGTGACCAGATACGCCACGGCGGTCACCGGCTACCGACGGCACCAGCTCGAGACGAGCATCGCCGCCTCGCTGGGCCAGCTGGCCACGGCCAATTCCGCGCTGGCGAGCACGAATGCGCAAGCCCTGGCCCAAGGAGCCGGCATCTCGACGTTGCAGGCGTGTTTGGCGGGTGTCCAGAGCGCGTTCGGCCAGATCTCCCGCAACAACAACAACCAGGCGGCCCAGGACATCTCCGCCGTGTCCGTGCCCTGCACCGCGCTCGTCGGCGGGGCGGGCAGTGGCCTGGTCTACCCGTTCGACTTCCCGGATCCGGACGTGATCCTGGTGGGCCAGACCTTCTTCGGGTACGCGACGAACTCGGTCGGCGGCAGCATCCAGATCATCGAATCGAGCGATCTGACCCACTGGGCCGCGGTCAGCAACGCGCTGCCCAACCTGCCCGCATGGGCGGCTCCACACGACACGTGGGCGCCGGCTGTCGCGCAATTCGGTGGGAAGTTTCTCCTTTACTACGCCGCGAAGGTCGCCGGGACCGGCGAGGAGTGCATCTCGGTGGCCACGGCCCAACAACCTGAAGGACCTTTCGTCGACAACTCCAAGGCACCCCTCGAATGCCAAATGGCGCTCGGAGGCTCCATCGACGCGTCCCCGTTCATCGACACCGATGGCACGCTCTACCTCGAATGGAAATCCGGCGGACCGGGCGACTCCATCCTGTGGTCGCAGCAACTCAACCCGGCCGGCACGGGGTTCGCTTTCGCCTCGAAACCCTCTGAGACGCTGGTGCCGGACCAATCCTGGCAGGGCGGGACAGTCGAGGCCCCCTCCATGGTGACCGCCGGCGGCCGCTACTTCCTCTTCTATTCGGGCAACAATTGGAACAGCGCCGCGTACGCCGTAGGAGTGGCGATCTGCACTGGGCCCGTCGGGCCGTGCACGGACGCCTCGCCGACCCCCATCCTCGCCAACGGCAACGGCGTCGCTGGTCCAGGCGGCGAGTCCGTCTTCGCCGACGCTTCCGGTTCGTACTGGATCGCGTTCCACGCTTGGGTCCCGGGCGCAGTCGGGTTCCCGAACAGCCGGTGCCTCTACATCAGACACCTCTCGCTCTCGGGTCCCCTCCCGGTCGTCGGAGCACCAGTGTGAAGGGGGACAGTTTCGATCTATTGACTGACTGACTCAGTCAGTCAATACTAGGAGCATGCCGCGTGTACGGCCCGAGGAGCGTCTCACTTCGATCGCCACCGCGGCCACGAAGATCTTCGGCCGGCAGGGCTACCGGAGGACCCGGGTCACGGACGTGGCCACCGAAGCGGGGATCTCGTCCGGCTCCGTGTTCACCTACGTGGAGAGCAAGGAAGCCCTCTTCCACCTCGTCTTCGACCACGGCTTCGGCACGCTCGGCGAGGTGGTCCCGCCCCTGCCACTACCCACGCCGGCTCCGGGGGAAACGGTCGAGCTGATCCGCCAAGGACTGCGCAAGATCCCGGCTGCCCGCCTGCGTTCAGCCCTCGACGACGATGACCCAGGCGACGTCGCCTCGGAGCTGCGCGGCATCGTCGAAGAGCGTTACGACATCGTGGCGGGACGCTGGCCGATGCTTGCCGTCATCGAGCGATGTGCCGTCGATCTTCCAGACATCGAGCACATGTACTTCGGGAGCGTGCGCGGACGATACTTCGACCAACTCGCTCGCTATCTCGAAACCCGGAGCACCCAGGGATCGATCCGGGCCCTCGACGACGCCGCGCTCACGGCGCGGGTGATCACCGAGTCCATCGCCTGGTTCGCTTGGAAGCGCCACGAAGGCCGCGACGCATCGCTCTACGACGACGCCGCGTCCCGCGCCACTGTGGTGGAGTTCATCTGCACCTCACTCGTGAGACCGTCGTGAACCTCCACACCGCAGAGCGGGAGCAGGCAACCGCTACACCAGCGCCGACCAAGAGCCTGCCGGCGTTCCACACCCGCCCGGTCACGGCGATCGCCGTGGCGTTCACATCGGTCGAGCTGTTGGTCTCGGGCCGCTACGGCTTCCATCGCGACGAGCTCTACTTCCTCGCATGCGCTCGTCACCTGGCGTGGGGTTATGTGGACCAGCCCCCATTGGTCCCGGCGCTCGCCTGGCTGTCGGTCCACCTGCTCGGCACCTCACCGCAGGCGCTCCGGATCCTTCCCGCGCTGGCCGGAGGCGCAACGGTCCTGCTGGCCGGACTCATGGCCCGGGAGCTCGACGGCGGCTGGAGGGCCCAGGTGCTGGCGGCTCTGGCCGCGGCGACTTCGCCTGTGTTCCTCGGAACCTTCCATCTCCTGTCGACCGCGGCGTTCGACGATCTCTTCTGGTGCACGGCCTCGTTCCTCGTCGTCCGCATCCTCCGCACCGGTTCCCAACGGCTTTGGCTGCTCCTCGGCTTGGTGATGGGACTCGGGCTCATGAACAAGTGGAACATCGGGTTCTTCGCCATCGCCATCGGCGTTGGGCTCCTCGCGGGAGGACGCGCCGCGGTCCTACGAGGGCCGTGGCCGTGGGCCGGCGCCGCGCTCGCGATCCTGCTCTGGCTGCCCGACCTGGTGTGGAACGCGCAGCACCAATGGGCCGAAGTGGCCATGACACACAGCCTGCATACCGAGAACGGCGGCCTCGGACAATCGATCGCCTTCCTCCCGTCGCAATTCATCGTGGTCGGACCAGTCCTCGTGGTCTTCTGGGTGTGCGGATTGCGCCTCCTCCTGCGGTCGCCATCGTGGCGGCCACTGGGCGTGGCCTACCTCTTCCTGATCACCGTCTTCACGCTGACCGCCGGGAAGCCGTACTACGTGGCGGGCATGTACTACCTGCTCTTCGCCGCCGGCGGTGTGTGGGCCGAGCGACGGCTGCTTGCTCACGCCCCGCCACGCGGCGTCTGGGGTTGGGTGGTTTTGATGGTGCTGGGCGCGCTCGTCTCGCTCCCGCTGGCGTTGCCGGTCCTGCCCGCCAGCTCGCTCCCGAAGGGTTCCTGGGAAGGCAACATCAACAAGGACCTGAGTGCGACGGAGGGCTGGCCTTACATGGTCGCCCAGGTGGCGCACGTCGCGGACACGCTGCCCGAGGCCCAACGCGCCCATCTGGTCGTCTTCACCGGTGACTACGGCGCAGCAGGTGCGATCGACTTGTGGGGATCACGCTACGGCCTGCCCCACGCGATCAGCGGGCACAACACCTACTGGTGGTGGGGGCCAGGCGGAGCGAGGACCGGCGCCACCACCATCGCCGTCGACCTTCCACGCTCCTACCTGCGCACCATCTTCTCGCAGGTGACGGCCGCCGGATCAGTGGCCACGCCGGACGGAGTGTGGACGGAAGAGCGCGGGGATCCCATCTTCGTGTGTCGCGGACAGCTCGTGGCGTGGTCGAAAGCCTGGCCCTCGGCCAAGCACTACGGCTGAGCCGTCTCTCTCCCGCCAGCAAGGCCGCCACCCGGGATCAGCGCGACGAACAACACCAAGAGGATCGCTGCCATCTTGGTTGTCGCTTTTTTCCCTGCAACGTGCTCAGAGAGGATTAGAGGTAACTGTCCTCCCGCGAGGCGACGTTGCCGTGTCCGTCGTCGACGACCGTGCGATGGCGACGATACCCCCATCCGCGGTATCCGACCTGAGTGCGGAGCCCGAACGCCAGCGAGAGCACGATCCCGACGATGCCGACCACCATCAGGATCACTCCGACGGTGTTCAGGTTGAGCCCATGCTGATACGGGCTCGCCGTGACCGCGAAGTCGAGAATCGCGCCCACCGCAGCTACCACGATGCCAATGACCACACCACTCACCATGTTCACCGAGAACCACCTCGCTTTTGTCACATTGGCCATACCCGCCTCGCAAACCGGCAAACGGTCGCGCACGAACGTTGCGCGGGATCCGAGGCTGAGCAGTCCAGCTCTGCGACTCGAGGAGTACTTCTACCGCCGACCTGCGGCCACGGCCTCGGTCCGCCGCGCCAGCGTGTCCGCGTCGAGTTCGGAGCACACCCGAGCGAAGTCGGGCGTCGGTCCTCCCCAACTCAGCTCGTCGACGGAGTCGACGAGCGAACGGTCAACGTGCAGGGTCGCCAGCTTCTTGAACAGGAGCGCGTCGTCGTACCCCTCGCGGAGCGCGGCCGCGAGCTTTGCTGCACCTCGGACCGACACCTGCCAGGCGTCGGGACTCGTGGGAATGGACTCGATGCCCCCCCACCGAGCCAGCACCGCCGCGGCCGACTTGGCCCCCCACCCGGGCAGCCCCGGAAAACCGTCGGCACTGTCGCCCACCAGGGCGAGGTAGTCGGGAATGGAGGCGGGCGGCACCCCGAACTTGGCTATCACCCCCGCCTCGTCCGTCACGACCTGCTTGCGCCGGTCCATCTGGACGACCCGGGTGCCACGGACGCATTGACCGAGGTCCTTGTCCGGTGTGCAGATGACGACCTGTTCCACCCGCGCGTCGTCGTCGGCGACCGCCGCCGCGCTGGCCAGCGCATCGTCCGCCTCGTCGTCGACCATCGCCCACACCACGATGCCCATGGCAGCAAGGGCATCTTCGAGGGGCCAGAACTGGGACCGCAGGTCGGGGTCCACGCCATCTCCGGTCTTGTAACCAGGCCACAGGTCGTTGCGGAAGGACTCGATCACGTGGTCGGTCGCCACGCCCACGTGGGTCGCACCATCGGCGAGCAGTTGCAGCACGGAGCCCAGCACGCCCCTGACCGCCGCCACCTCCTGGCCCGCCGCGTTGCGATGGGGTGGGGCCCCGAAGAAATGGCGGAACAGCTCGTAGGTGCCGTCGACCAGGTGGACGCGCATGGAGAATTGTCTCACGTCGTAGCGAGTTGCGTCTGGAGCGACTTCGCGAACACGAGTGTGGGATCGATCCTTTCAGATGCGAGTCACAGTCTGGCGAACGCGTCCGACTCCCGATCGAACGCAGCCGCCGCGACCGGGTCGACGCTGGGACGCGTCCGCGCCACGGCTTCCAAACTGTCGGCGGATGTCACCTCCGGCGCACCGCCGGCGAGCGCACGGTCGAACGCCGATTGCGCCGCACGCTGGGCGGCCAATGCGAAGTCGGCAGGCGTGAATCCCTCCGTACGCTCGGCGACAGCCTCCGGATCACACGTCTCGAGGAACTCCCCCGCCAGCTCAATCCTGCCGGCACCGTCGGGCGCGCCGATCGGGATTATGAGATCGAAGCGTCCCGGCCGGAGCATGGCTGCATCGATGGAGGCGATGGAGTTCGTCGCCATTACCATCAGGCGTCCCGGCCGGGACTTGAAGACGGGGATCGCCTTCAGGAGCTCGTTCACGATGGGCTGACTCTCGGGCCGGGAGGCACGCGCCGAGGCGATTTCGTCCGCTTCGTCGATGAAGCACACCAGATGATCCACGTGCACGAGCTCGTCCAGCGCGGCGCGTAACGTCGCTGCTGCGGCAGTGCCGTGGCCGAGGAGTGACGGGTGGAGTTCGACGAACGCCCAGGTGAGTCGCGACGCCATGGCACGCGCGAACGAAGTCTTGCCGGTCCCGGGTGGTCCGAAGAGCATGACCGCCGCTGGTGCCCGCAGCCCGACGCTGTCCGCCAGCTCGGCGTGTGCCAGCGGAGCGACGATGCGGCGCTCCAGGAGGTCCTTGGTCTTCGAGAAGCCCTTCATCTCCTCCCAAAGACCAGTGGGTGGGAAGTGTCCGCCGAAGCGCTCCACGATCTCGAGCTCCTCGGGCACCATGGACGCAGCCCTGACGTAGAGGTGGAGTCCGTCCACCCGATCGAAGCCCTGGTGCGCGAACGCGATCTCCCCGACCTGACCCGGCACGACCAGGGCCAGCATGCGAAGAGCGCCTCGATGGATCGCTTCCTGGTCCAGCTCGCGAAGCAGCGACGAGCCGATGCCCCGGTTCCGCCAACTCGGGTGGAGGGCCAAGGCCACCAGGTGGGCGTCGCGGCCGGCCATGCAGGCGACGGCGACTCCGACGAGCTGCCCGGACGCGAGAGCGATCGCGGCCGGCTGCTGGTCGTTGAGCGCCTCGACCACGTCGCTGCGGCTGTAGGCGGCCGCCGTGGCGGTGCCGGCCAGGTCGATGAGGCGCACGATGTCCTCCAAGGGAACCGAAAGGTCCCGATGGTCCACACGCTGCACCCGCCAACCTGGGGTCACGATCCCAGTCTTGCCCGGTCCGAGCCCGAGATGTTGACCGGTGGGCGGGCCCGGGCGTGGAACGAGGACCTGGTGCGGCGGCCGATGAGGGTGACGGAGACGGCGCGCCCGTACTCGGCCCGGAACGCCGCGCGACGTCGAGCACGCCCGTTTCCATCGCCGGACCGTCAGCCCTCGGGGATCTCCTGGAAGGGACGGACCTCGACCGGCTGACCACAGGCCCGGGTCGCCTTGGTCGCCCAGGCGAGAGCCGCGTCGAGGTCGGGCGCCTCAATCACCCAGACACCGCCGATGTGCTCCTTCGACTCGGTGAAGGGGCCGTCGGTGACGAACACCTGGTCACCCTCGGCGCGCACCACGGTGGCGGACGACACCGGGAGGAGGCCCCCGGCGAACACCCAGGCGCCGGCCGACTGCAACTCGGTGTTGAAGAGTGTCACCTGGTCGTATGCGTGCTGCATCTGCGCAGGGTCAGGAGCAGGTGCGCCCTCGGTCATGGGAACGCTGAGCAGGTATTGCGTCATCGATGACACCTCTTTCGTGGTCTCGAACCAGCCGGTCGCCGGTCGTCACCCTCTACACGAACGGGTGACCACCGTTTCGACGTCAACCCGAGACTTTCTCGTCGCGGCTCTCGACGGCCGCGACCGCTTCCACCTCGACCAGCTGGCCGGGCCAACCCAGCGCGCTCGACGCCGAGGAGGGTACTCGAGGGCTCGTGGTCAACGAAGCGGCGGTGGACCACCTCCCACGCCACGAGCAGATCCTCGCGGGCCGCGCTCGCGACGAAGACGGTCGTCTTGACCACGTCCTTCAGGGTGGCCTCCGCTTGCCGCAACGCGGCTTCGAGGTTGTCCATCACCTGCTCGGCCTGCCCGGCTACGTCGCCCGGCGCCACCGTCGCACCGGCGGGATCGAGCGGGCACGATCCCGCCGTGAAGATCAACCGCCGGCCTGCGGGTACGACCGATGCGTAGGCATAGGGAACGCCGGGTGCGAGCCCGGATGGTGGGTCCGGTGGGACCGGCAGGACCGGTGGATCCGTCACGCCGCCGATCCTGACACGGAGTGGCCGGACGAGGAACGGCGACGGCCGCCGGTCGATGTGCCGGGTCCGGCTCGTGATGGCGCGACCGACGGAATAGCCCTCCCTCAGTGCGCGTTGACCTCACGGGGGAACGGTGACGATCTGAAAAGCCGAGAGGGAGACGCGTGCGCGGCGAAGTGGACCCGAGCGGAGTAATAGAGGTCGCGCCCGGCAGGATCGTCCCGCCGTGGCTCGTTCTGGGCCTGGTGCTCGTCGGCCAGTTCATGGTCGTCCTCGATGCGTCCATCGTCAATGTCGCGCTGCCCTCGATCCAACGCGACCTGCACTTCAGCACCTCGGGTCTGCAGTGGATCGTCAACGCCTACACGCTCACCTTCGCCGGGTTCCTCCTGCTCGGGGGCCGGGCGGCGGATGTCTTCGGGCGGCGCCGGATCTTCCTCCTCGGCCTGGGTGTGTTCACGGCCTCGAGCCTGCTCGGCGGGATGGCGCAGAGCGAGGCGTGGCTCATCACCGCCAGAGCTATCCAGGGGCTCGGCGCGGCCATTTTGGCCCCGGCGACGCTTACCATCCTCACCGCCACCTTCGCCGAGGGGCCGGCGCGCGCCCGGGCACTCGGGGCGTGGAGCGCGGTCTCCTCGGCCGGAGCCTCCGCCGGTGCGCTCTTCGGAGGCATCCTCACGGAGTTCCTGAACTGGCGCTGGATCCTCTTCGTCAATGTGCCCATCGGCGCCGTCGCGCTCGTGGCGGCACGACGCTACGTCCCCGAGTCGAAGGCGGAGCTGGCCCACCGGCACCTCGACCTCGCCGGCGCCGTCACCGTCACGGCCGGCCTCGTCAGTTTCGTCTACGCCATCGTGCGCACCGAGGTCTATCCGTGGGGCTCCCCGCAGGTGCTGGTGCCCATGGCGATCGGACTGGCCCTCATCGCCGGATTCCTCCTGCTGCAAGCGCGCGTCTCGAAGGCACCCCTGGTCCCGTTGCGGATCTTCCGGTCCCGATCGGTCAGCGGAGCCAACGCGGTCATGTTCCTCTTGTTCGGTGCGTTGTTCGGGTCCTGGTACTTCGAGACCCTCTACATGCAACACGTCCTCGGCTTCAGCCCCCTCCAGGCCGGCCTCGCCTTCCTGCCCCAGACTCTCCTGATCGCGGCCGGTGCCCAGATTGTCTCCAGGCTCGTCTCACGAATGGGTCCGCGGCCTCTGATCCTGATCGGAACGCTGGTGGCGGCCGCGGGCCTGGCTTGGATGACCCGGATCACACCGCACAGCACGTTCCTGGCCGACCTGTTCGGGCCCTTCGTCCTCATCGGCCTGGGTATGGGTCTCACCGTCACCCCCGTCGCCGTCGCCGGCACGGCCGGCGTGCCTCAGGGCGACGCCGGTCTCGCCTCGGGCCTCCTGAACACCTCGCGGACGGTCGGCGCATCCATCGGGCTGGCGGTGCTGGCCACGTTGGCCGCCAAACGGACGGCCGGGGTCCTGACGTCTGCGGCCAGTCCGGCCCACGCGGCCGCCGCACTCAGCGACGGGTACACCCTCGCCTTCGCCGTGGCCGCCGTGGTCCTTCTCGCCACCGCGGTCGTCGCCATGCTCACGCTGCCCTCGCTCCGAGCCCCCCGGACTTCCGATCGTCCGGCTCTGTTGGATCTCGACGAAGCGCTCGAAGCCGGCTGATCCCCGACGCGGCCGGCGCGCCTCAGATCGCCGGTACCGGCGTCCCGGCTCCGGCGCCCGGCGTCCCCCGGGCGTCCATGGCCTGAATGATCAACTGCACCGCGTCGTGCAGGCCGCCGGCGGTGTGGACGTCGAGGAGGTCGATGGCGCGCGCGATCTCGTTGCGCGCGTCCTCGACGTCCTCGAACGTCTTGGCGGCCCGGGCGTCCGCCGCGCGCGCCTGGATGTTCTGGCCGACGATGATGATCGGCAGCAGTACGAGCTGCAGGAAGCTCGAGCTGATCCACAGGATGAGCAGCTGCGTGCTGTGGATGTTGTCCGGCAGGCTGATCAGCGCGACGGCGGCGAACACGTAGGCGGCCCACATCGTCCCGACGAGGACGGTGATCCTCAGCCCGACCGCCGCGTTGAACCGCTGCGCGGAGGTGTCCATCTTGGCGAAACGACTCGTATGGGCCACACCGGGGTGCCGTCCTTGGTGTAGCCGAGCTTCGGTCCCGGCGGTACGGCCCCCGTGGCCGTCTTGTTCGCGTCCGTCGTGGTCATGGCGCCCTCCTGAGGGAGTGTGGATCCTTTCGCCGGATTCTCACACGGGCCCGTGAGGGGGAGTCGATGCGAGCCGGGCCTCAGTCCTGCGGGTCCGCCAGCTGCTCCATGAACTCGAGCCGGATGCCACCGGGTGCCTCGACGAAGGCGATGCGCCGGGTTCCGAAGGAGCCGCTCACGACGCGCGGACCCCACAGGACGCGGTGTCGTGCGAGCTCGGCATCGAGGTCGTCGACGAAGAGCGCCGGGTGCAGGAACCCCTCATCGGGCAGCGTGCACGCGTCCTCGTAGATGGCACGGGTGAAGAGCGTGAGCGAGAGCGCCCCGAGCTCGATATCGGCCCGCCGACCGTTCTCCCAATGAACCGGCTCGCTCACGCGTGCGCCCGCCGCGGCATACCAGGCGCAGGCGGATTCCAGGTCGGAGTCGGCCACCTTGACGGCCAGGTTGGCCAGGCCGGTCACCGCCATTAGTGCAGGGGCGTTCCGTACAGCGAGCCCAGGTCCTCGGCGATCAGCTCGAGCCTCGCCCCGTCGGGGTCGGAGAAGTAGAGCGAGACCTCGCTCTCGATCTGGGTGGGGACGCCGGCCTGCTCCAGCCTCGACCGGGCCGCGTCCCACTGGGCCCGGTCGACCGAGATGGCCAGGTGGTGGAACCCGCCCAGCACCTCGGCATAGGGACCGAGCCCGAGTCCGGGGAAGTCGAAGAACGCCAGGGTGTTGTCGTGACCGAGGTCGAAGAAAAGGTGCGTCGACCCCTTGTAGTCACGGTTCTCGAACAACTCGACCAGGGGGAACCCGAGCAGCTCCTGGTAGAAGCGAATGGTCCGCTCGACGTCGGAGCACAAGAGAGCGAGGTGGTGAACGCCTCGGGCAGTTGAGGCGGGCCGATCCGCCGGCGGGCGCAGGTAGGCGACGCGCAGTCGCTCGCGCTCCTCGGCGGCGGCTTCGAGGTCGATCGTCACAGGCCGAGCAGCCACTTCGCGTTGGCACCGAGGAGGTTCGCCCGGGCCTGCTCCGACAGTCCGGATGTGGCCCGCTTGGCGGCTCCCATGGGGTCGGCCACGCCTTCGGCGTGCGGCCAGTCGCTCCCGACCATGAACGTGTCCTCGCCGACCTTGGGCACGAGGCGGTTCGGCATCTCGTAGGGCAGCGCTGCCACCCGGACCTGGCGCAGGAAGTACTCCGACGGCCTGGCCCCGAGTCGCCGGAAGGGCTCGCCGTGGCGCTGCGCGTAGAAGTCCGACGCACCGTCGAGGTGAAGCAGGAAGCTCGGGACCCAGCTCGCCGTGAGCTCCACCACCCCGATCCGCAGCGAGGGGAACCGCTCGAGCACGCCGTGCAGGATGAGGTTGGCCAGGGCCACCGCGGGCGCCAGGTACAAGAAGATGGAGTCGAAGAGCTGCTCCCCGTTGTCGCGCTCTCCCTCGCGCCAGGCCGGGTGGATCGGGCTCTCGAACTCCGAGACGTGGAAGACCGGCGCCACCCCGACCTCGCTGCATGCCGCCCAAACCGGGTCGAAGTCGGTATGAGAGAGCGGCTTCCCGTCCACGGGCGCCGGGGCGATCATGACCAGCCGGACGCCTTCGGCGCGCACGCGCCGGATCTCCTCGACCGCCCACGCCGGGTCGTGCAGCAGCACGTGGGCGACGCCGAAAAGCCGGCCTCCACCGTCGGAGCAGCGCTCGGCCACGAAGCGGTTGTAGGCGCGGGCGTTGGCCCGCTGCGCGTTCCGGTCCGACGCCAGCCGCTGCTCCCAGAGGAGTCCGTAGTTGGGGAACAGCACGGCGGCGTCGATCCCGAACTCATCGAGGGAGTCCAACCGGGACGACGCCTGACGGTACGAGTCGGGCACCAGCTCGTCGAAGGACGCCGGGGCCCGCTCACCCCGCAGCGGGCGTAGGCGGTCCGCGCCGATGAGCTCCGAACGCTCGGGCACCGGCACTTCGAGGCGGGTGAGCCTGTCGCCCCGCCAGGTCAGCCACGGCCACCCGGCGTCGTCGTCGGTGATGGACAGCGCGTCCTCGCGCTGCGACGGCTCCATGTAGTCGGACCAGGTCGTCCTGGACTCGAAGAGATGCTGGTCGACGTCGATGGTCTGCAGCGTCACGTCGCCCTCCCGGAGGGGCACAGTACCAGCGGCTGCCATCTCACCCGCCCGGGAGCCCGCCTCCCCGGACTCAGCCCATGGCGTCGCGCAGCTCGCGGAGCCACTCGTCCGCCGCCTGCCATGCGGCGTCGGCCTGGCGTCGCTGCTCCGGACCGTGCTCTCCCCCCGCCGGGTAGGAGCCGAGGAACTTCACGCCGGCCAACGAGGCGTGCAGGTCGCGCAGGCAGTCGGCGACCACCTCGTCGCCGACGTGGCCGTTGAGGTCGATGACGAAGCAATAGTCCCCGAGTGCCTGCTTGGTCGGGCGCGACTCGAGCTTGGTCAGGTTGATGTTGCGCGCCGCGAACTGGCCCAGGATCCCGTGCAGGCTCCCGGGGTGGTCCGCCCGCTGGAAGCACACGATGCTGGTCTTGTCGTGGCCGGTGGGCCTGGGCACCCGGTGCTGGGCCAGCAGGACGAACCGCGTCTGGTTCTCCGGGTGGTCCTCCACGTCCTCGGCCAGGATCTCGAGTCCGTAGCGCTCGGCCGCCAGACGCGGCGAGATGGCTGCGCCGTCGTGGGCTCCGGACGCCCCCAGCACCCGTGCCGCGTCGGCGGTCGAGTTGGCCGCTCGCTGCTCCGCTCCCGGAAGCGCCCGGGCCAGGAACCGCTGGCATTGGCCCAGGGCGTGCGGGTACGACGAGACGTGGCGGATCTCGTCCAGCGTCGTGTCGCGGGCGGCCATGAGATGGAGGTGGATGTCCATCACGACCTCGCGCTGGACCCGCAGGTCGACGTCGTGGATGAGCCCGTCGACGGTGGCGCTGACCGTCCCCTCGATACCGTTCTCAATGGGCACGAAGCCGAGGTCGACCTCACCCGAAGCCACCGCGTCGAGCACCGCGGTGATGGTCACGAGTGGCACCAAGCCGGCGTCGGCCAGGTCGGGCTGGGTGAGGAGCGCCTCCTCGGTGAAGGTGGCTGCCGGCCCGAGGTAGGCCACCGTGGTCGCAGGCGGGGTCACGGTTGGGCAGGATAGGGCAGGTCATGGACGCTTCCTCCCTTCGTACGCTGATTCAACAGGTAGCCAGAGGCGAATGCTCGCCCGACGAGGCGGTGCGCTTATTGCGGCGCGTGCCCTATGCCGACCTCGGCTTCGCCCGGGTCGACCATCACCGTGACCTGCGCCTGGGCCTGCCCGAGGCCGTCTACGGGCCCGGCAAGACGCCCGAGCACTGCGCCGCGGTGGTCGAGGAACTGCTCAAGGGGGGCGACGGACCGGTGCTGCTCACGCGGGCCGACGAAAACCAGGTCAAAGCAGCGTCCGCCGTGGCCCAGGCCATCGGTGCCGGCCCGGGCGTGCTCTCGAGCACCGGCTCGCTCTCGACGGTCGTGTTCCGCCCTGCCCCCGAGCGCCGGGACGACGTCGTGGTGGTGACCGCCGGGACTGCGGACCTGCCCGTCGCCACCGAATGCGTCGCCGTCCTCGCCGCCCTCGGCCTCGGCGCCACCTTGCTGACCGACTGCGGCGTGGCCGGGCTGCACCGGCTCCTGGCCGAGGTCGATACCGTCGCGGCGGCAGCGGCCGTCGTCGTGGTCGCCGGGATGGAAGGCGCCCTGGCCAGCGTCATCGGGGGGCTGACGCCCGCACCGGTCGTGGCCGTGCCGACCAGCACCGGCTACGGCGCGGCGCTCGAGGGGGTGACGGCGCTGCTGGCCATGCTCTCGTCGTGCTCGTCGGGCGTGACCGTCGTCGGGATCGACAACGGCTACGGGGCCGCCTGCGCCGTCGCCCGGCTGCTCCCATGACTCCCGTGGGGGCCGGCGCGACCGGCGAGGCCGACCTGAGGGACGGAACAAGCGCAACGACGGTGGCCTGGTTCCACTGCTTCGCCGGCATCGCCGGTGACATGGCCCTGGGCGCGCTCGTCGACGCCGGGGCGGACCCGGACGAGATCGGGCGCCTGCTCGGTCGCCTGGACCTGCCCGGGTGGGAGCTCCGATTCGAGGCCGGCCTGCGCGGCGGCGTCGCCTGCACCAGGGCCCTCGTGCGCGGCGAAGGCGGGTTCCGCGACTACGCCGCGCTGGTGTCGCTCGTCACCGCGGCCGAGCTGCCCGATCGGGTCACCGAGCGGTCCCTGGCCGTGTTCCGGGCGATCGCCGAGGTCGAATCCGCGCTGCACCGCCAACCTGTCGATCAGGTGCACCTCCACGAGGTCGGCGGCCATGACGCCGTCGTCGACGTCGTCGGGACGTCGGCCGCCCTCGAGGTCCTCGGGGTCGACTCCGTCCGCGCCTCCGCGGTGGCCACGGGTACCGGCATGGTGCATACCGCGCACGGGTGGCTGCCCAACCCCGCACCGGCGACCGTACGCCTGCTCGAAGGGGTCCCCACGTACGGTCGCGACGTCGGGGTGGAGCTGACCACGCCCACCGGGGCGGCGCTCGTGGCCTCGCTCTGCACGTCCTACGGACCGCTACCGCCCATGACCGTGACCTCCTCGGGCTTCGGAGGCGGAGCAGCGGAGCTCGACGGCCTGCCCAACTGCACCCAGGTCGTGGTCGGCCGCGCTCGCGCCCCCGAGGAGGTCGGTCCGGGGCAGCCGGCGCTCCTGTTGGAGACGAACCTCGACGACGCCACGGGGGAACAGCTCGGTTACGCCATCGGGGCCCTGCTCAACGCCGGTGCCTTCGACGCGTGGGTGAGCCCCGTCACGATGAAGAAGGGGCGGCCGGGAAATGTCCTGCATGTGCTCGCCGACTCGGCGCGCGCCGACTCGCTCCGGCGTGAGATCCACCGGACCACCGGGACTCTGGGCGTGCGGGCGGCCACGGTGGAACGGTGGCCGCTCGCCCGCGAGCTCCATGAGGTGACCGTCGACGGCGAGACCGTGCGGATGAAGGTCACCGGCGACCGGGCGAAGCCGGAGTTCGACGACGTCGCCCAGGTGGCCGCGAGCAAGGGAGCACCGCTGCACGACGTGGCCAGCCGGGCCGAGGAGGCCTGGCGGGCGGCCCGGCATTCCACGCCCGAGGCACCCTGATGGCCAGCAGGATGTTCCACTACGACGAGGGCATGTCCGACCTCATCTTCGAGGCGTGCCGCGAACGCCTGTCGATGGACCCGGTGTCGCTCGACTTCGGCGGTCTGGTCGAGTCGCTCGACGCCGAGCTGGCCGGCCTCATGCGGCCCGAGGGCAACGACGCGGCCGACGTGCTCCAGCTCTTTGTGGACAAGCTGGCCACCGCCGTCGTGTCCTGCGACAGCCCGAGGTTCCTCTCGTTCATCCCCGCTGCTCCCACCAAGGCCTCCCTCCTCTTCGACATGTTCGTCTCGTGCTCCTCGCTGCACGGCACCTCCTGGTTGGAGGCGGCAGGCGTCGTCGTGGCCGAGAACCAGGCGCTGGCTGTGCTCTCGTCCGAGGCGGGTCTGCCCGCCGGTGCCGGAGGCTGCTTCGTCTCCGGAGGCTCCGCGGGAAACCTCTCCGCGCTGATGGTCGCCCGCGACACGGCCGGGCACCGGCGCGGCGGCGATGCCCCGTTGCGACCGCTCGTCGCGCACAGCGAGGACGCCCATTCCTCGGTGGGCAAGGCGCTGCGCGTGCTGGGGGTCGGGTCGCTGTCCGTGCCGGTCGAGAACCATCGCCTTACCGGCGAGGCGCTGCGCGCTGCGCTGGACGCGCACGAGCGCGCCGACGACGTCGTCGGTGTCGTGGCCACGGCCGGCACCACCAACGCCGGCATCGTCGACGACCTCGCCGGCGTGGCCGACGTCGCGGCCGAGCGATCGCTGTGGTACCACATCGACGGTGCGTACGGCGGCGCGGCCGCACTCTTCGCGCCCTCTGTACGGTGGCGCTTCGCCGGGTTCGAGCGCGCCGACTCGTTCATCGTCGACCCGCACAAGTGGCTGTTCGCCCCGTTCGACTGCGCCGCGCTCGTCTACCGCCGGCCCAACCTGGCCAAGGCGGTCCACACCCAGGATGCCCAGTATCTCGAGGTCCTCCACAGCGAGAACCCCGAAGAGTGGAACCCGAGCGACTACGCCTTCCACCTGACCCGCCGCGCCCGCGGCTTGCCGTTGTGGTTCTCCATGGCGGTCAACGGCCTCGACGCGTACCGCGACGCCGTGGAAGCGGGACTCGCCACCGCCGAGCGGGCGGTCGGGCGTATCACCGGCGCATCACACGTGGAGCTCGTCCGCGAGCGCGGGCTCTCCATCGTGCTGTTCCGCCGGCCCGGCTGGGCCAAGGCGGACTACGACGCCTGGTCGGCGCGCCTGCTCGAGTCGCAGATCGGCTTCGTCACCCCGACGAGCTGGGAGGGTGAAACGGTGGCGCGGTTCTGCTTCTTGCACCCCGATACGACCATCGAGATGGTCGACGAGATCCTCGACACCATGCGCTGACTCAGCGCGCCGAGCGGGCCCAGGCCCTCTTCAGAACCGTCACCATCGTGTCGACGTCCTGCGCTCCGGGGATGGGCCAGGCGCCGTCGACGAGGAAGAAGGGCACGCCGGTCACCCCGAGCTCGTAAGCCGCCGCCTCGTCGTCGCGCACCTCCTTCGCGTACAGGGACCCGCCCAGCACCCGGTCGACCAGCTCCGCGTCGAGGCCGGCTGCGGCGGCGACCTCCCGCAGGACACCATGGTCCGAGAGCAGCCGTCCCTCGGCGAAGTACGCCTCGAAGAGGGTCCCGAGAAGCGCCTCTTCGCACGCTTGACCGCGAGCCGCCTGCGCCAGCCGGTGGGCGTCGAAGGTGCTGCCCAGCTGGACCCGGTCGAAGTCGAAGACGATGCCGTCCTCCCGGCCGAGCTCGGCCAGGCGGGCCTGGCCGGCCCGGGCTTGCTCGGGGCCCATCCCGTACTTGCGAGCAACGGCCTGCTCCATGGAGAGCTCCCGGCGGGCGGGCGCCCGGGGGTCGAGCTCGTAAGAGCGGTGGGCGACCCGCAGCTGGTCTCCGTGCTCGAGCCGGGACCGCGCCGTTCTTAGCCGGGCCAGGCCGAGCGCGCACCACGGGCACGCGAAGTCGGACCAGACCTCGATCTCCATTCCTGACGCCTCCATGCCACACACTGTCGCGCTCCGAGAGCGCCAGCGTGACGCTCCGAGAGCGCCGGCGTGACGGGCGCACGGCCTGAGATCCGGCTCCGCTCAGGCCATGAGCGCGGGAGAGAACGGCGAACCGGCGGTGTCACAAGATCGTCACCTAGGTGCAACCGGCCCCGCTTACCCTCGTCTCGACACCTCTACCAGCGGCTATCGGGCTCGACCGGAGAGAAGAAAGGCACGGAACCTTGCGCAGCCTTCTGACACGGCCTCCGGGCCGGACGCGGGAGAACCCGGACGGGGCATTTCAAGAAAGGGGCTTCCCGATGTCTGACGCATCGCAGGGTCCAGGCTGGTGGCTCGCAAATGACGGCAAGTGGTATCCACCCGAGGAAAACCCGATCTACCAGCTGCATCAAGCATCCGTAGCTTCGGGAACGTCACCGTCGACGGGTCCGGGCACGTCACGTGCCGCGCCCTCGACGGCGGCGGACGTGGACCAGTGGCCTCGGGCGGTAGTTCCAACAGGGGCATTGGGTACGCCCAGGCGCCCTTGGGTGGTCGCCGTCCTGACGGTGATAACGCTCGGCATTTACGGGCTCTACTGGCAGTACGCCAGCTTCGACGAGACGAACGCCTATTCGGGTCAGGGCATCGGTGGCGTGATCGGGCTGGTCCTCGCCATCTTCGTCGGCATCGTCAATATCTTCCTGTTGCCAGCCGAAATCGGCAACCTCTATTCGCGCGAGGGGCGGCAGCGACCCGTGAGCGCGAAGACAGGATTCTGGGTCTTCCTCCCGATTGTGGGGTGGTTCATCTGGGTGATCAAGAACCAAAGAGCGCTCAACCGGTTCTGGGTGGAGCACGGAGCGACCGGTTTCTAATCCTCCCGTTGCCTCGAGCGGCATCAACGAGCGCCGTAGTTCGGGCTCTGCTCAGCCTGCGGCCACCGCCGCCTCGAGCACGGCGCCCGCGGCGAGCAACCGCTCCTCGCTCCCGGCCGGACCGATCAGCTGCAAGCTGGCCGGGAAGGCCCCGTCGCTCGGCACCGGGAGCGACAGCGCGGGAACGCCGGCGAGATTCACCGGCAAGGTGCAACGCGCCACGAGCAGATCGTCCCCGTCCTCGAGAGGCGGCGGGAAGATGGTGAGCGTCGGCGTCACCAAGAAGTCCACCTCGGCGAAAGCGCGCCGAAGCGCCGCCGTCAGGTCCCGCTGGACCGCCCAGGCGTGGCGGATGGCGGCGTCGTCGAACGCAGCGCCGAGCTCCAGCCGGGCGCGCACGTTGTCGCCGATGCCCTCCGGGTCCTCGGCCACCAGCGCCCGGTCGGTGTGCCAGGCCTCGACGACCAGCAAGCAAGCCGGCCTGCATCCCTGCGTCGTCCCAGCCCGGCACCGGCAGTTCGGCACAAGCCCAACCGGTGAGCCTCAACGCGTGCTCAATCCCCGACGTGATCGCCGGGTCGGCCTCGACCGGAAGCTTTCCGATCCTCACCTCGCCGAGCTCGGCAACGGCGAAGCCCGGCTCGAGCAGCTCCATGCCGGCCACGAGGCCCGCCACGTCGCGCGCCATCGGTCCCACCGTGTCGAAGCTCGGCGAGAGTGGCCACACCCCCTCCAGGGGAATGCGGCCCGACGTCGTCTTCAAGCCGGCGGTGCCGCAACACGCCGACGGGATCCGCACCGAGCCACCGGTGTCGCTGCCGTAGGCCACGTCGGCCTCGTGGGTGGCGACCGCCACGGCGGAGCCGCTCGATGACCCGCCCGGCACCCGGGTCGGATCGAGCGGGTTCACCGGCGTGCCGTACCACGGATTGATGCCCGTCACTCCCAGTGCCAGCTCGTGCAGGTTGGTACGGCCGACGATGCGCAGCGCCGGCGGCGCGGGCCCCCGCCAGACAGGCGGCGTCGCGCTCGGCCGGTCGTGCCCGCTTGGCCACGGCGCGGCAGCCGGCGGTCGTCGGCTCTCCCTCCATGTCGATCAGGTCCTTGACGGCGAGCCTCACGCCCGTGCCCGAGGTGTCGTACCGCGTGATGAAGGTGGTCATCGGACGCTCTTGTCCTCGAGCTCCCAGGCATGGTCGAGCACGTGCCATGCGACGCGGCGCACCAGGTAACGCGGTGGCCAAGGCGTCGCTTCCGCCGGACCCTTCTCGTCGAGGAGGGCGCGGCTGATGGCCGCCCGCTGTTCCGGCCACGGTGTGCGCGGCGGCAACCGGACCCCGACCTTCCGGGCGTAGCTCCGCTCGGCCTCGCGCGTGTGATCGACGATGCCGTCACGGTCGCGTCCCCCTCCACGCGGGCCTTTCGGGAGCGCCGCAGGCGCAGCCGAAACCGCGGCGTCGAAGGCGCGCCAACAACCTTCGAGCAGGCCGACCTGGCGCGCCGCCTCCGCGCCCGACCAGGGTTCGTCGTCCCAGGGACCCACGACGTCCGGAGCGCCGAAGTCGGTCGTGGCGTCGCCGGGGACGCGACCGACCAACTGCGGCGTGCCGCCGCGGAACTCAGTGCCGGCCAGCGCGGCGTAGCGGTCGGTGTAGTCCATCAGGCTGGCCAGCGCCGCCTCCTCGCCCTTACCTCGCCGGCACCATCCGGGCCAGTCCAGCGCCGAAGCGAACACCCACGTCTTCCCCACCTCGAGACCCGACCCGGATCCCTCGCCGGGTCACGTCGTGGTCGAAGTGACGGTCGCGCCCGGTGGAAGCTGGAAGAGCGCCGGGTTGGGCGACGACGAGTAGTTCGTGATCTCGAAGCTCGTCGAGTTCTGCGCCACCTTGACGTACCCGAGGATCCCCTGGGAGGTCGAACAGATGGTGCTGGTTCCCGGCACCCCCTTGGCCACGACGTCCACGCAATCCATGTCGAAACCGTTGAGCGACATGGTCGAAGACGTGACCTTGTCACCGGTCAGACCGGCCACCAGAGAGAATCCCTTGAGGAAGTTGATCCAGTGCGACGGCGTATAGATGTCGGCCAGCTTGCTCACCTCCGCCGAGTGGAGGCTGCCCTTTGAGCAGCTCCAAACCTCACCCGGGCTGCTCTGGTTGCAGACGTAGGCCCCTGACGAGTTCGCGAAGGCCCACACGTTCGACCCGTCGGACGCCGTCGTGGTCGAGCGGAACGCCACCTCGTTGCTCGACGGGTTGACGGCATAGACGATCGTGGCCGGCGAGCTCCCCGTGGTGGTGTACGTCGCCTCGAAGGAGACCGTCTGGTCACGGTTGAAGTTCTGGGCGAACGCGTCCGACGGTCGCCTTGTTCCCCTCTGCGTTGTGCACCGCGCCGCTCACCCGGGTGACGGCACTGCAACCCGCCGCCAGCATCGCCGCGGCGCTGAGCGCGAGCACCCGGACCGCGAGCCGGGGCGTGGGCCGACCCGAACCGAGCCTCCAGAACCAGCCACGGCGGAGACCGGATACGCCTGACACAGGTGCGAGGCTACGGCACCGCGGCGAGGGCGGATCGTCGCGCCGTACCTCATAACCACACTCAACCCGCCGGATGCCGAAGCTCCGTCGTCGAGTGTCGGCCGCCGGCTCGCAGAGATCAAACGGCCCGAGCCGGCGTCGCCTCGGTCCCGCGCTCGACTCCGGGAACTGTTTCCTGGCGGCCACGCTCCAGTCCGATGAGCGCGATCAGGCCGGCCAACGCCATGATCCCGCACATCACGAAGAGCACGGCTTCGGTGGCATGAGCGAAGTCGAGCGAGACGTAGTGCGGAATGGACGCCACCGAACCGCGTCCCTGCTGGGACTGGGTAATAGCGGCGGCCGTGCTCGCCGCGTGCGGATCCCCGGCGGCCTGCAGGGACGAAGTCAGGTGCGAGCGGAAGTTGAACAGCAGGATGGTCCCGAGGGCAGCCAGCCCGAGGCTGGCACCGAAGTTCCGGATGGTCTGGGTGATGCCCGTCGCCTCGCCGTAGGAGAGGTTCCCGGCCCGGTTCACCGCGTCCGTGTTGGCGGGGCCCAACATCCATCCCATCCCGGCCCCGGCCACGATCACCCAGATCCTCTGTTGGTCGAAGGACAGGGTCGTGACCTTGGAGGCCCACATGCCGAACCCGACGGCAGCCAGGGCACACCCCAGCACGACGGCGCGCTTGGCGCCCTGTCGGTCGAGCATGCGACCGCCGACCTGGGCCATGACCACGAAACCGATGAAGAAGAAGAGCAGGAAGATCCCGGCCTGCGACGCCTTCTTGTGCAGCGCTATCTGCGCGTACTCGCTGGCGAAGAAGAAGATCGGGATGAAGGCCATCATGGCGATCAACAGGACGAGGTTCTCGACCGAGAAGGCACGGACGCGGAAGATCGAGACCTGAATGAGGGGAGAGGCCGTCCGGAGCTCGACCAAGACGAACACACCGATGATCGCCAGGCCCACGACGATGCAGATCCACGTCCAGGGGTTGCTCCAGCTCCACAGGGC
Organism: uncultured Acidimicrobiaceae bacterium; assembly: GCA_963828505.1. GTDB lineage: Bacteria > Actinomycetota > Acidimicrobiia > Acidimicrobiales > RAAP-2 > Bog-473. Next base: position 39,322 of record CAWHFM010000018.1, on the reverse strand, counting down.
CGATTGCTGCAGGCCGAAGATGGTCAACGCGATGCCGGCGGCGATCAGCACGGCGCCCCGGTAGTCGATGGAGCGCGCTTGTACTGCGTCTTGGGTTTCGACACCGCGATGAGGACCAGCGCGATGAGCGCCACCGGGATGTTCACCCAGAATATGGCGCGCCACGTCCACTGGGTGAGGTACCCGCCCAGAATCGGCCCTATCGCGGTCAGACCACCGGCGATGCCGAAGAACAGCGCGAGCGCCTTGCCCCGCTCGCGCAGCGGGAACGTGTTCACGACGATGGCGAGGGCGGCCGGGAACATCAGCGCGCCGCCGGCACCCTGGAGGACGCGGAAGCCGACGATCCAACCCTCTGCCGCCGATCCCGTAGGTGTCAGGCCGCACATAGTCGACGCGACGACGAAGATGATGACGCCGATCACACACATCTTGGTGTGTCCGAAGATGTCGGAGAGTCGCCCGCCGAGCGCGAACAGCGCGGCGAGGGCGATCAGATAACCGTTGACCACCCACTGGACGCCCGTCGAGCTGAGGCCGAGCTCGCGCTGGATGCTCGGGACGGCGATGGAGACGATCGTCTGGTCGATGAACGTCATGGAGACCGCGAAGATCATCGCGGCGAGCACCCAGTTTCTTCCCTGCATGCCGTTCCCAGCCATCGTCGACCCCCAGCTCGGCGCCACCGGCAACGATAACGGCCGGCCGCCCCGCGGGGTTGCGCCGACGGGCCACCTGTGACTGAGCTGATGCGACCTCGAGCGACGCGAGCGGGATTGCTCGTCAGACAGCACGCGCGCTACGTGCCGCCGATCGGCCTCGTCAGCGAGGACCTCCCTACGGCCCCTCCAAGTCATAGCGGAAGACGTTGGTGAGGCGCGTCTCGAACCCCAGCCGCGCGTAGAGCCGGTTGGCCGCCTCGCGGTCGGGGCGCGAGGTCAGATCGACGGTACGGCATCCGAGATCGGCCGCGCGGTCGAGCGCGGCCCGGACGAGGGCGGCCGCCACGCCCTTGCCGCGCGCCGCCTCGTCGACGACCACGTCCTCGATCCAGGCGCGGTACGCCGTGGGGATCAAGAACGCGGCCAGGGTGAGGATGCCGACGATCTGGCCCGCGTCCCGGGCGACGAAGAGGGTCGTGCCCGGCTCGGCGACGATGCGCTCGAGCGCCTGGCGCGACGGCGGCGGCGAGGAGCGCGAGAGCTGCGGGATGAGGACGGTGACCGCCGTGACCAGGTCGTCGTCGACCGACGCCGCGGGCTCTACGGTGATCACGAACCGGCCGAGCCGGCAGAGTCTGACGAGTCGGCCGATCCGCCCCGCCACATCGGTTGGCGCACGCTGTCGTAGAGGACGTCGCGGTGCTCGCCGTTGATGGCGGCAAAGACGTGCTCGCCCCAGCGCTCCGAGCCGACGAGCGGCTGCGGCAGGGTCTCGCGGGTGAACCATCCCACGGCGCGGGTCTCGAGGGGATGGGGGGTGATCTCGCCGCCCAGGGCGCGGCAGTAGAACAGCAGCGAGTACAGCGGGACCCGGGTGAAGCCGAGCCGCAGGCCGTCGAGCACCGCGATGAGGCGCACCGGCTCGACGAGGATCCCGGTCTCCTCCTCGACCTCCTTTACCACCACCTCGGCGGCCGAGTAGCCCACGTCGCACCAGCCCGTCGGGTAGAGCCAGATGCCCGAGTCGGCCCGCTGAATCAGCAGCAGCTCGCCGTTCTCATTGCCGACCGCGGCACCGACAGCCACTTTGGGTGTGACGTAGCCCGGCACCCCCTTCCCCACCGAGTCCATCCACTCCTGCACCAGGCCCCCGGCGTAGTCGTCGTCTTCGTCTCCCTCGGCCTCCGCCTTGATGTCCGCTGCCACCTTGAGGATCTCCTCGAAACGCTCACGCTCGTAGAGGCTCTCGGTGAAGCCGAGGCCGGTGCGGGCGATACCGGCGAGCGCCTCGCTCCAGCGCAAGAGCGTCTTCAGCGGGACGTCGCGGTCGTCAGAGGGCTCCACGGCCGGTGACGCTACCGCGCCCCGCCCGGTGGGCCAGAATGGGGTGTGTCAGTCAACGAGGATTGCCGCCACTACGTGATGCGGACGACACCCGCGGGGAGCGGCTCGAGCGGTGCAAGGTCGACGCCAACGATCCGCTGCCCTTCGGCTGCCCCGAGGGCTGCCTCTTCTACGAGCCCCGCAAGGTCTCCTCGGCGGGTTGGCATGTGCCCCGGGAGGACCAGGGGGACTAACCCTCGAGGACGTCTCCCAGCAGATCGACTGTGATGCCTTCGTCGCGCAGCCAGTCCAGCGCCGCCTCGACCTGGGCTGCCTCGCCGTCGACTTCACAGACGATCCAGCCGCGGTGCTCCTCGACATCGGCCCGGCGGATGTTCGGCTCCACGTCGAACCGGCGGACGAGGGTGGCCAACACCGCCTTGCGTACTTCAGACTCGGGAAACGTCAGCTTCACCTTGACCCGAACCACGCTCATCGATCGACCCTCCCATGCGCCCCCGCCTCCTCCCCCCCCCCCCCCTCCCCCCCCCTTCCGAACTGATTCCTCCTGAGTGAGGGCCCGGTTGAGGCTGCCCGAGCGGAACCCCTCGAGGTCGAGTGCGACGAATGTGAAGCCGGCCCCGCGTACGGCCGCCACCACCTCGGTGCGGCGGGCCAGCACCTCGGCCAGCGCGTCCGTCTCGACCTCGAGACGCGCCGCGTCGCCGTGGTGGCGCACCCGCAGCTGCGAGAAGCCGAGTGCGCGGAGGGCCGACTCGGCAGCGTCGACCGCCGACAGCCGCCCGAGGGTGACCGGCGTGCCGTAGGGCAGGCGCGAGGCCAGGCAGGCCGCGGCGGGCTTGTCCCACGTGCGCAGGCCGAGGCGCCGTGACCAGGCGCGGACGTCGGCCTTGGTGAAACCAGCCTCGACGAGGGGGAACACGGCGCCGGCGGCCGCGGCCGCTGCCTGCCCCGGACGGTGGTCGCCGAGGTCGCTGACGTTCACGCCCAGCACCACCGTCGCCCCTTCGGCGGCGGCCAGCGGGCCGAGCGCCGTCATGAGCGCCGTCTTGCAGCGGGCGCAGCGGTCGGCCCCGTTGGCCACGTAGGCCGGGTCGTCCATCTCGCGGGTCGGCACGCCGGTCCAGCGCAAACCCCACTCCGCGGCGAGGGTTCGGCAGTCATCCTCCTCTGCTGCGGCCAGGGAGGGCGAGAGCGCCGTCGCGCACAGCACGGAGTCGCGGCCGAGGGTGTCGTGGGCCACCCGGGCCACCAGCGCCGAGTCGGTGCCGCCGCTGAAGGCGACGACCACACGCCCCAGACGGCGCAAGGATCGCCGGAGCAAGGCGATGGATGCGGACGTGGGCGCGACACCGATGCCGGAGAGACAGACCCGGCGGGAACGGTCCGGGCTGATGGCGTGCTCGTCATCCCCCGAGCACATCCAGCACCTCGTCGAGCGTTCCCACCATCCCGGCATAGAACGGCCCGAACTCGGCGTAGAGGGCCGAGGCCTCGTCAAAGCGCATTTCGTAGACGCAGTCCTTGAGATCGTCGGGGTGGACGCCGAAGAGCGTGACTCCCCACTCCCAGTCGTCGAGACCGACCGAGCCGGTGATGACCTGGAGGATGCGGGCGCTGAAGGTACGCCCGACCTTGCCGTGTCCGAGCATGAGCTCCTTGCGGGCATCGAAGTCGAGTGCGTACCAGTTGTGGGCGGGGTCCCGGCGCTTCGACATGGGATAGAAGCAGAAAGCCGACTTGCCTTCAGGCGGGAGCCTGGGGAACAGACGCGCCTCGCGCATGGCGTCTGGGATGCCCGCGGCGTACTCCGACACCTCCGTGAGCGACACGTAGGACTGCGCCGGGGCTACGCCGGCGCGGGCGACCTCGGTCTGGAACCGGCGCAGCCGCCACACGTCGGGACCGAGCACCATGAGGCCGAGGTCCGCCTTGTGACCCAGCAGCGCGACCGGGACGACCTGATACCCGTCGCCCTCGGCGGCGGCGACCGCCTTGCGCAAGGTGTCGGCGTCGAAGCCCGGTTCCAACCGGCAGAACAGGTGCAGCACGCCCCAGCCGGTGGTCGGGGTCAGAGACACGCCGGTCATCCTAGAGAGACCCCGGAGAGCCCGGGACCGGCGAGAGCGCCGGCGACCGGCCCCGGAAAAGGCCGGTGCGCCCGGCGGGGGGGAGCCGGGCGCACCGTTTTGCCTCGGGGTTGGGGTGAGGCGATCCCCACTGTCACACGGAGTTGTTGCAGCCGAGTGGCAAGCGAATGACACCCTAGTTCCCTCGGAGTGACATCCACCCAGGGCAACGACCTCCCCACCCCAGGGGCAACGACCTCGGTATCTCGCCGGAAGGGCGAGCCGTGGAGGAGTCTTCTCTAGAAGTCGTCCATGCCGCCGCCCGGCATCGCCGGGCCATCGTCCTCCGGCTTGTCCACGATCACGGCCTCCGTGGTCAGGAAAAGGGCGGCGATGGAGGCAGCGTTCTGGAGAGCCGACCGGGTCACCTTGGCCGCGTCGATCACGCCGTCCTTGAACAGGTCGGTGTACTCGCCGGTAGCCGCGTTGAGTCCGTGGGCACCCTTGAGGTTGCGCACCTTGTCGACGATGACGCCGCCCTCGAGGCCGGCGTTCACGGCGATCTGCTTCAACGGCTCCTCGACGGCGCGGGCCACGATGCGGGCACCGGTGGCCTCGTCGCTGTCGGGCAGCTTCTCGGCGGTCTCGAGAATGGCGGCCTGGGCACGGAGCAGGGCGACCCCACCTCCGGGGACGACCCCTTCCTCAATGGCAGCCTTCGTCGTCGACACTGCGTCCTCGATGCGGTGCTTCTTCTCCTTCAGTTCGACCTCGGTGGCCGCGCCGACCTTGATCACCGCGACGCCGCCGGACAGCTTGGCCAGGCGCTCCTGGAGCTTCTCCCGGTCGTAGTCCGAGTCGGTGTTCTCGATCTCGGTCTTGATCTGGTTGATCCGGCCCTTGATGTCGCTCTCGGAGCCGGCACCCTCGACGATGGTCGTCTCGTCCTTGGTGACGACGACCTTGCGGGCGGAGCCGAGGAGGTCGAGCGTCACGTTCTCGAGCTTGAGGCCGACCTCTTCGGTCACGACCTGGCCGCCGGTGAGGATGGCGATGTCCTGGAGCATGGCCTTGCGGCGCTCGCCGAAGCCCGGCGCCTTGACGGCCGTCGAGCGGAAGGTGCCGCGGATCTTGTTGACCACGAGGGTGGCCAGGGCCTCGCCCTCGACGTCCTCAGCCACGATGAGCAGGGGCTTCCCGCTCTGCATGACCTTCTCGAGCACGGGCAGCAGGTCCCGTACGGCGGTGATCTTCGAGCCCACGAGCAGGACGTAGGCGTCCTCGAGCACGGCCTCCATCCGCTCGGGGTCGGTCACGAAGTAGGGGGCGATGTAGCCCTTGTCGAAGCGCATGCCCTCGACGAGGTCCATGTCCATCCCGAAGGTCTGCGACTCCTCGACGGTGATGACGCCGTCACGGCCGACCTTGTCGATGGCCTCGGAGATCATTTCGCCGATCTCGTCGTCGGCGGCCGAGATGGAGGCCACCTGGGCGATCTGGGCCTTGGACTCGGTCTCCTTGGCGATGCCGTGGATGGAGCCGACGGCGGTGTCCACCGCTGCCTCGATGCCACGCTTGAGCGACATCGGGTTGGCGCCGGCGGCCACGTTGCGCAGGCCCTCGCGGACCATGGCCCACGCCAGCACGGTGGCAGTCGTGGTGCCGTCGCCGGCCACGTCGTCGGTCTTCTTCGCCACTTCCTTGACCAGCTCGGCGCCGATCCTCTCGAAGGGGTCCTCGAGCTCGATCTCCTTGGCGATGGAGACCCCGTCGTTGGTGATGGTGGGGGCGCCCCATTTCTTGTCGAGCACCACGTTGCGGCCCTTCGGGCCGAGGGTGACCCGGACCGCGTCCGCGAGCTTGTTCATCCCGGTCTCAAGGCCGCGTCGGGCATCCGAATCAAAGGCGATGATCTTGGCCATCTGGTGTGTTCCTCCGTTAGCACTCTCGTCCTGTGAGTGCCAATAGGTAACCACCTTATGGGCTCGAGCGCAAGGCCGAACGCGGCCCCTCCCCCTCGTCTGGCAGGTGCCCGAGGTCAACGAGCGGGGGCGCCCGGCGAACCCCGTTCTCCGCTCAGGTCCAGGAGCCGATGCAACGCCCCCAACCCGTCGCCCCTCCTGAGGCCGAGACGTGCCGCGTGGGGTGCGAGCAGCTTGGCGAACGCCCACCGGTACTCCAAGGCCCCCTGCAAGGCCCCGGCGATCACCTGACCCACCTCCTCCGGATCGGCCCGAGCGACGAGAAGATCCGATGCGATGCGGGCCGGACGGGTAACGAGCAGGCCACCAAGACCCACCAACTCCGCGTCCTCCGCGCTCCCCACTCGAAGCAGCACATCGCGGCGGCGGGACTGCCGGCGCCCAGGCATGAGGAACTCGTGGCGATCGGGACGGAGTCCGCCGATTCCGTAGATAGCGGCAGCCGACCGGTGCGAGACCACTCCCTGGTCAGCGGTTCGCTCCCAGGCCGGCACCTGCGGGGCGAGCTGTAGCCACGCAGCTCGGAGATCGAGGTGGTCCGCGGTCGGAGCACCGCTCACCAGGTACACGCCGTGGGCCACCCGTCGGAGAAGGCCGCCTCGCACGATCCTGTTCAGGGTCGCGGGCGCCACGCCGGCCCGTTCGGCCTGGCGGCGCGTGACGAGCCCCCACTGGAGCGCCGCGAACGCCGCTACTCGGCGGCAGGTCGTGCTCGAGACCATCGGCGAATGCCTGCTGCGCCTTTACACCTTGTCGATCATGCTCTTGGCGGAACCGACCGTCGGCGGATGGCCGGGCACCCGAGGCGGACCCGTCAGCCTCCGGCGACCGCCGGCACGATGGAGAGGGTCTGACGTTCCGCCACTGGGGTGTCGAGCCCCTCGAGGAAGCGAACGTCCTCGTCAGCCAGGAACACGTTGACGAAGCGGCGCAATCCGCCCGAATCGTCGAAGAGCCGCTCGGCCATACCTGGATGGGCCGCGTCGAGGGCCTTGAGCGCCTCGCCCACCGTGGCCCCCTCCACCTCGACCTCTCCGGCACCCCCGGTGAGGGCGCGCAGCTGAGTAGGGATGCGGACGGTGAGGCTCATCGGGTTTTCGTCTCCTCCGGCTCGTCCACCTCGATGGCGGCGTCGAATGCGGCGAGCGTCGGCGCGATGGTGGCCGTCGGCCCGCACGGGCCGGCCCCCGCCCCGGTCAGCGCCTCCACGGTCTTCAGCCCATGTCCGGTCACCAGAGCCACGACGCGCTCGTCCGGCCGCACCGCGCCCGAAGCGGCGAGCTTGCAGAGCGTGGCGATGGTCACGCCCCCGGCTGTCTCGGCGAAGATCCCCTCGGTCCGCGCCAGCAGGCCGATCGCCTCGAGCACCTCGTCGTCGGTGACGGCGGCGCACGAGCCGCCCGACCGGCGCATCGTCTCGAGCGCGTACCAGCCGTCGGCCGGGTTCCCGATGGCAAGCGACTTGGCGATGGTCTTGGGTTTGACCGGCCGAATGGCGTCGGTCCCCTGCAGGAAGGCCGTGGCGACCGGCGAGCAGCCCTCGGCCTGCGCTCCGGAGATCCGCACCGATGGTTCCTCGGGCAGGAGGCCCACCCGGCCCAGCTCGGCGAAGCCCTTGGCCACCTTCGTCAGCTGGCTGCCCGACCCGATGGGCACGACGACGTGGTCGGGGGCCTGCCACCCCAACTGCTCGGCCACCTCGAAGGCGAGGGTCTTGGAGCCCTCGGCGTAGTAGGTCCGCACGTTGACGTTGACGAAGGCCCAGCTCGGGCGCTCGCTGGTCAGCTCGGCGCAGAGCCGGTTCACCTCGTCGTAGGTCCCCTCCACCGCCACCACCGTCCCGCCGTAGACGGTGGTCATCGTGACCTTGGCCGCCTCGAGGTCATGGGGGATGAGGACGACCGAATCCATGCCGGCCCGAGCCGCGTGGGCGGCCACCGAGTTGGCCAGGTTCCCGGTGGAGGCGCAGGCGGCCACCTTGAAGCCGAGCTGGCGTGCCTTGGTCAGCGCGACCGAGACCACCCGGTCCTTGAACGAGCCGGTCGGGTTGGCCGTGTCGTCCTTGATCCACAGCTCACCGAGGCCGAGCTCGGCCGCCAGCCGGTCCGCCCGCACCAGGGGGGTGAAACCAGCGCCCAGGTCCACGGGAGTGGCGTCGTCGACCGGGAGCAGGTCGCGGTAGCGCCAGATGGTGCGGGGCCCGGCCTCGATGCGCTCCCGGCTGATACTCGCCGCGATGCGCTCGTAGTCGTAGGCCACCTCGAGCGGGCCGAAGCAGTAATCGCACACGTGCAGTGCCTCGGCCGGGAATTCTCGCTGGCATTCACGGCAGCGCAGGCCAGTGACGAAATCGACCATGGGTCCTCCTCATCGATCGGGCATTGGCACCAGGTGCTGGGCGCCCTATGTAGGACACCGGATGCACTGGTTGCCGCGACGTCAACGGGCCCGTCCCTCAGTCGCTCTGGATGATGGCCACCATGGTAGCGCCCCGCACGAGCGCCGTGGGCCGAGGGCACCGGTGTCGTAGGCCGAGACGATCCTGGTTGAATCGGGGGCGTGCCCGACACCTTCTCCCACGGGGACTTCCCCATCGACCTGGTGACCGCGGCCAAGGGGCGTACCGGGCGGACTGTTTCGGTCTGCATCCCGGCGCGCGACGAGGGCTCGACCGTGGGGTCCGTCGTGCGCGCCGTCGTCCAGCCCTTCCTCGCCCAGCACGGTGGCAACGGGCTCGTCGACGAAGTCATCGTGATTGACGACGGATCGACCGACGACACGGCCGAGCAGGCCGGGGGCGCCGGCGCCACGGTGGTGGCGGGGCCGGGCGGGAGCGATGGCAAGGGCGGCGCGATGGCGGCCGCGCTCGATGCCGCCGCAGGCGACGTGGTGGTGTTCCTCGACGCCGACGTAGCCAACACCACCCCGGCCTTCGTGACGGGGCTGCTCGGGCCGCTGCTCACCGGCGAGCGCGCCGCGCTGGTCAAGGGCTTCTACACCCGTCCGCTCCACGGCGAACCGACCGGGGGCGGTCGTGTGACCGAGCTGGTGGCGCGCCCCGCGCTCGAATTGCTCTTCCCCGAGCTCTCGGGCATCCGCCAGCCGCTGGCCGGCGAGACGGCCGCCCACCGCTGGGTCTTCGAGAAACTCGGCTTCGACCGCGGCTACGCCGTCGAGCTCGGTCTGCTCATCGACGTGGCCCGGACCCTCGGAGTGGACCGGGTGGCCCAGGTCGACCTGGGCGAGCGCATCCACCGGAACCGGCCCTTGCACGAGCTGCGGCCCCAGGCCGTCGACGTGCTGCGCGCCGCGCTCGAACGCGCCGCCCCGGGCGCCCTGGCGCGCCGGCCGTGAGCCGCACCGTCGTCGTCTCCAACCGGGGCCCGCTCTCGTTCCGCCGGAGCAGCGACGGCGCACTCGTCCCGGTGCCCGTCGGCGGCGGGCTGGCCTCCTCTCTGTACCGGCTGCTCGAGGGCAGCGGCACGACGTGGGCCTCCGTGACGATGGGGTCGGCCGACCGGGAGGCCGTCGAACAAGGCCTGATGACGATCGACGGCCTCGACCTCGTCCCCGTCGTCGTCGACGACGACACCTATCGTCAGGCCTACGACGTCGTGGCGAACACGACCCTGTGGTACTGCCACCACCATCTCTTCGACCTGCCGCGCCGGCCTCGCTTCGACCGCCATTGGCGCACGGCGTGGGATGGCTACCGGGAGTACAACCTCGCCGTAGCCGAGGCGGTGGCGGGACGGGCGGACGAGGGCGCCACAGTGCTCGTGCAGGACTACCACTTCTCGCTGCTCGGCCGCATGCTGGCCGAGCGCCGACCCGACCTGCGCACGGTGCACTTCCTGCACACGCCCTTCGCCGATCCGAACATGCTGCGCGTCCTGCCCGACGACGCCGCGGCGGAGCTGCTCGACGGCATGGCCGGTTACGGCACCTGCGGCTTCCACTGCCATCGATGGGAGGCGGGCTTCCGCGCCTGCTTCGCCGACGCCGGCCTCCCTGCGCCGAACACGTTCGTGGCGCCGCTCGGGCCCGACGCCGCGGCGCTCGAGTCCGAGGCTTCGTCACCGGGCAGCGCGGCGGCGGCCGAAGCGCTACGCGCCGCGGTGGGCGGGCGCCGCACGGTCGTGCGGGTCGACCGCATGGAGCCCTCGAAGAACATCGTGCGGGGGATGCTGGCCTTCGAGGAGCTGCTGCACGCGCACCCAGAGTGGCGCGGCCGGGTGGTGCACGTGGCGATGGCGTACCCGAGCCGGCAGGGGCTGGCCGAGTATCTCGCCTACGCCTCCGAGGTGGAGCACACGGCGGCGCAGATCAACCATGCCTTCGGCTCTTCGTCGGCCTCCGGCTCGCCAGCGCCGGCGCCCGGGTCTTCGGGGTCGAAGGAGTCGTCGGGTCCCGACGGGTGGACGCCCATCATGCTCTTCGTCGAGGACGATCGGGATCGCTCCCTCGCCGCGCTCGCCACTTCGGACGTGTTGCTCGTCAACCCCGTGCGCGACGGGCTGAACCTGGTGGCCAAGGAAGGCCCCCTCCTCAACCGCAACGAGGGGGTGCTGGTGCTCTCACGTGAAGCGGGCGCGTGGGAGGAGCTCTCGCTCGCCGACCGCGGCGCTATCGGCGTGAACCCCTTCGACGTGGCGGCGACGGCGGATGCTCTGCACCAGGCGCTGTCCATGGGGGCCTCCGAGCGCGCCGAGCGCGCCGGCGCCCTGCGGGCCAGCGTCGCCGGCCGCACGTCGGCTGATTGGTGGGCCGACCAGATCGCGGCGGCCGACACCCTGGCCTGAACCTCTTCGGGCCCCGGCCGGCCGGTGGCGTCAGCTGCGTCCGGCGCCGCCGGCGGCGGCGGCATCCAGCGCGTGCAGCACCTCGACTGCGCCCAGGGCGCCCGCCACGGTGAGGTCGGCCGCGTCGGCGACCGCGGCCGGGCTCTCGTCGTCGACGGCGGCGACGCGCACCGCGCCGACCGGATGACCGTCTTCGCCCAGCTCGCCCACGGCGGCGAAGGCGGGCAGATCCCCGATGTCGTCCCCGAAGACCGCCACCTGGCGTACCGAGCCGCGGTGCTCGGCTGTCAGAGCCCGCACCACGGTCCCCTTGTCGACGTGCAGCGGCGGACGCAGCTCGAGCTCCATGCGCCCGGGATGAACCACGAAGCGGCGCGAGACGCGCTGGCGCTCGGCGAACTCGGCCACCCACGGCCGCGCCGCCGGTGCGTGGCGCCAGTGCAGCGTGACGGTCAGGCCCTTGGGTTCCACGTAGACGCCGGCGGGCGCTTCGGCCGTGGCCTCCGCCACCACGACGTCGACGGTGCTCGCCCAGCGGGCGGCCTCCTCAGAGCCCGACAACGCGCGTTCGAGGCCGTAGAGGCCTACGAGCTCCACCCCGGCGGGCGAAGCGAGCACGTGCCGGAGGAACGCGGTGGGCCGGCCCGAGATCACGGCCACGAGCGCGAACTGCGCCGCCAACGCGGCCAGGAGCGCCGGCACGCCGGCGATGGGGCGTGCTCCGACGGGGTCAGGCACGATGGCCGCCAGCGTGCCGTCGAAGTCGAGGAAGAGCGCGCTGTGCGCCGGGTCGGCGGCCAGCGGTTCGAGCGCGGCGGGGAGCGGGTGTGGGGGCGGCTCGGACACCGTCCCGCCCGGCGTCAGGCGCCGGGTGCCGTCGCCAGGTCCTGGCCGACGATCACGATCACATCGAGGCCGGTCGTCGAGCTGAGCGGCGTGGCGGAGCTGATCGGCAGCACCTGTGCCGGCTTCACGCCAATGGCCGTGGCGATGGATGCCGCTGCCTGCTGTTGACCCGGCGCGTAGTACACGGCGGAGGTCGCCTCGTTCGTGTCGGCGTCCGTGGGCGCCTTCATGTTCCACCCTCCGGCACCGATCACCGTCGAGTAGTCCGCGGCCACCCCGTTGACGGTGGTGGCGTTGGCGACGACGACGCTGACGGCGGAATGGGGCACGGTCGTCGTGGTCGTCGTGGCGCCGGTCCGGTGCCCGTGGTGCGCCGGTCTCCCCTTCCCTGGTGGAGGTGGTCGTCTGCCCCGGCGCCGTCGTCGTGGTGCTCCCCGGCACCGTGGTCGTGCTGGTGGTGGCCGCACTGCTGGGCGTACCGCTGGGTGCCGTCACGGCGCGGGTGCCGTAGGCCACCAGCACGATGGTCGCCACGACGAAAACGACCAGGATGGCGGCGGCCTTCAGCGGCGAGAGCGGCGATTCGCTCGGGGGTGGCTCGCCCCGGGGTGGCTCGCTCGGGGGCGGCTCGGAATCCATGGCGGCCAGCCTGCCCTGTGCCCTAGCCGGGCGCAAGCATCTTCGCTGGTGGAGCCACCGCCGGGGTAGGGGCGCACTTAGTCCGGGCGCTCTCGCCCGAGTAGCTCAGTCGGTGGAGCACTTCACTCGTCAGGCCCACCGTGGCTTCGTCGCGCAAAACATGTTCTCTGCAGTTCTGATGCGAAGATGCACATCGAGTCCGTGTCGGTTGATCACCACTCCATGCCACTTATTACGTTGTGAGGTCGAATCTGCGCTGAATTGAATCTGCGTTGATCGAAACAGGCTTGTCGACACCCGACGTGTTGACGACACCGTGGCTTTCCGCGTCCTTGATTGACTCAATTGAATGATCCATAGTCGGCAGGCCGCGGACCTTCCTTCGAGCATCCCTGTCACTGCTCTGTCGCTTTCGACCTCAGGGGAAAGAAGTAATCTTCAGCGATGGCTGTATCCACCGGGGATCTGCACGTAAAAGCCGAGCGAGTCCGGGCTGCAACAGCGGAGGCCGGCGAGCTTCGGCCTGCCCGCGGCAAAGTGACGACCGACCTCCCGGAGGCCATCAGAGCCGCCATCCGTAAAGACCTGGCGTCGGGCGGCTATCAGCAGGCCGCACGAGAGGCCGTCACGGGGGGCCCCAAATTGGTTCAGGGCTGAGCACTCCGACTCTCTCGCTTGCTCATTGTCGAGACGCCCCATTGCTGGCCATTTTGGCTGAACGGGAAGGCGTTTCACAGGAACTTCTGATCACAGCGGCAGAAGGCGGCGAAGTGTTCACCCCGGGTTCGTGATTCTGGCGGCTGGCTCAGGCTCGACCGCTCAGGGCGCGCTATCCCGGGCTCTCGCAGCTTGAATGAGTGCGGATTCGCCTCGCGGTGCTGTCTGGGCGGCGCGGCATGCCAGAGTTTACGGCCATGGTTGGGGGAAAAGGGTGGCGGTGGTGGTGGCCCTCGTGGTCGCGGTGGGCTCCCTCGCCGGATTGGTATCGGATCTCACGCGTCGGCAGCGCCGGCGGCGGACACGTCGCTGCCGACGGCCGGAAGCGGACCGGCGAGCAAGTACGAGTGCGCCTTGAGCGTGCGACCCGCCGACGCCGCCTTCACCGGCGCCGACGGCACCGCGTCGGAAATCGGCTGGGAGGGAAACCAGCAGGGCGTCGTCACTTGCCTCGGCGGGGTGTTCTACATCCAGGACGTCCTCTACAAGAACTTCGGCATCGGCTTCGGCAAGAACTACGGCTTCGGCATCTACGACGGTGGCCCGACCACCTGGACCGATGCCGACGGCTACCTCCCGGCACAGATCACGTCGTTCAGCCAGGACGGCGCCCGGGTCTCGATCACCGAGTTCTGCGACAAGGTGGTACTCGGCGGCGACGCCTTTGTCGCCTCTATAGCCGGGTCGCCGTGACGAACCCGACAGACCACGTGGTCAAGGCGAACCCCGAGGCCTCCCCCGGATTGGTGCAGCTTGACGCGGCGCCTGACGCGGTGGCCCCCCACACCTCGGTCGATCACGACTACGTGATCGCCTCCGACCGCTTCGGGGGAACCTACCCGTCGCCCAGCGCGGCCGCGCTGATCGGCGCCGGTACGTTCGACCAGCACTTTCTGCACATGGCGAGCTTCTGGAACGACCAGCTGGCCGCGATCACCGGGATCAACGTCCCCGATCGGTCCCTCGAGGTCCTACCGCAGCGGGTTCATCTACACCCAGATCGCCCGAAGTGGCGACGAGCTGCACGACGGGGTCAACGGCTACGAGGCCGAGTACAACCACGACGTCATCGGCATCCTGTCCAACCTCTTCAACCAGGGCTACTTCACCGACGCCCACACGCTCCTCCTCGAAGCGCGCAACGCCATGGAAGCGCCGGGTCAGGGTTTCTACGACGACGGGGTCTGGACGTATTCGGTGCCCTGGGCCATCTACCTGATGAAGACCGGAGACTTGGCGTTCGTGAAGGACAACTTCGATTCGGAGGGACCACTCGGTGCTGCGCAGCCGAGCATCGAGGAGACGCGCGCGAATCGCCGCGGGGAGGACCAGCCCCACGGGGATCATGGCGGCCACCGACGACATCGACACCCAGGGCTATTGGACGACCGACGACTACTCGGCGCTCATCGGTCTGGCCGCCTATCGCTACCTGGCCCACACGTGGGGAACGCCAGCCAGGCGTCTTGGGCGGCCGAACAGTACGCCGGCCTCCTCTCGGCGACCAACGAGACGCTGGGCACAACCATCGCCCGCTACCACCTCGACTACGTACCCTGCTCGATCCTCCGACCCAACGTGGCCAACCGGTGCAAGGACCCCGAGGACGCCAACTGGATGTCCCCGCTCGGCGCCTGGGCCTGGGACACATCGCTTTTCGGGGCGACGACCAACGGCCCGGACGAACCATGATCGACGCCACCTACGACTACGGCTTCGCTCGCCTCAAGGGCAAGCTCCCACCCAACACCTTTGGTGGTTTTCCCGGTGACTATTACTCGACGGGTTACAACGCCGGCTACGGGACAGCCGGGCCTCGCCAGCCAGCATCACCGGGACCAGGGGATTTTGAGCTACGAGTTCATGATCGCGAACAGCCAGAGCGGCCCATTCTCATGGTGGGAGAGTTCATCTGCTCCCTCGACCCGTACCCCGTGGCTGGGCCGGCACCCGGCGACCGGGCAGGGCGCCTCCCCTCACGCCTGGGGAAAGTAGCAGGCCGACGGGCGTGCTTCTGGCGTCGCTGGTGGCCGTGCGGACCGACGGCGCCCTCGTCGTGGGCCGAGGCGTCCCCGCCCAGTGGCTCAGCAATGACCGGCCAATCTCGGTTACAAACTTCCCGACAACCGACGGTCGGAGGTTGAGCCTCAGGATTTCGTCGAGAGGCCGGTCGGTATCGCTCACGCTGCGAGGCCATCCACCCTCAGGGCCAGTGCTCTTCCAGCTGCCGCAGTTCATCGACAACATCGAGACCACCTCGGCCGGACGGATCGACCAAGGGACCGGGACTGTGAGATTGTCACCAGCCACGAGGAGCGTCACCGTCCAACTCGGCGCAGCGCACGGGAGCTGAGCGCAGAGGAATCGTCTTCTCACAACAGCGCACGGCAATCGCGTTGCTTGCGATCACGAAGGTTGCAACGACCCCGTGGCGTTTCAGATTCTCAGACCACGTGCGATGGGCCCGTTCACATCTGAGCCGCTGCCACGGCATTTGGCCGAGGCGACAAGGGTGGAAGATCGACGATGACGGCGACCTCTGGCCCAGACACCCCTTGATTTGGGACATCCGAGAGATATGAGGAACCTCGAGGTCGATGGTGACTCGGAATGCCACGACCAGGTCTCATTCAATCGGCAAACCCTATGCCGTATCAGTGACGGCCGGGTGTACCGTCGACGTCATGCCAAGCCGCCCGATGCAGACTCGATGGGAACGATTCAAGCGTGGCTGGCCCAGGCGCATCTCCAACAGGAAATAAGAGTCTTCAAATCGGCCACCTCGACTGTTCAAAGGGCAGTGGGTTTATGGTTTCAGTCCTCCAGCGAAATGTTCCGGTTAGCAAAGGTTCCGGCTCCGGCCGTGAGCGATAACCACCGCTCCCGCAGAGTTCGGATCGTCGCCATATCTGCCGAGCGAATCTTGGTGACACACGATGTCAAGCGATGTACAGGCACTCGGAACGTAGAGCACGGTCGACGTTGGCGAGTGGCGCTGGAGCCACGCGGATAGGTCGACTTCGTTCCGGACGATCTCGACCAGTAGTCCGACCGAGCACGGCAGGCATGGTCCGACGGCCGCAAGCTGAAGCCAGCCTAATCACCGTGCCGCCTGTGGCGTAGGACTGGATTCCACCACAGGGGGCCAACGTCAGGGCCGTGAAGCTCGACCAGATCGAAAAACCCGCACGTATTGACTTCGACATCACCACTACGACCTCTTCATGCGGCAAACCGGAGGGTCATGGACCCGACGAGACGGAGATGACAACCGTCGATTGTGGCGTGACGTAAGCACCAGAGACCGGTGCTTGAGAGAGTACGTGGCCAAGCCCAACCGACGAAGACGAGACCGTCTGTGCTCTACAGGAGAGGCCAGCACGTTGGAGGGTCGCACATGCCTCGGCCTGGGTCAGCCCAGTCGTGTTGGGAACCGTAATCCGACTGGGCTGCGACATGGCGGGTGGAGAAGCGGGAACCCCGTTCGGAGCCGGTCCCAGCGAGCTCACGACAGTCAGCACCGATCGTGCCGGGACTTTGGACCCTGGTGCGGGCGACACGCTTATGACATGACCTTCGCCGACCGACGACGAATGCACGTAGCTGATGTTCGCCTGGAGGCTGTCGCTGCTCAACTGACCCATCACCGTTGGCAGGTATGTACCGATGACGTTCGGGACGGTCTCGATCGCCGACGGGCAGGCAATAGTCGAAGCCACTGTTTGGCCGTTGGCGGTTCGGCCGGAAGTTTGCTCCGGGATGCAGGGTTCTGACGGCGGCGGTGCTCCGAGCGGCACGAACCCGACCCCGGGGTAGAAGTGCCCCTCGAGTGTCTTGAGATTGCTGGCATAGACCGGAGCGACCGCCCCGACCTCGGAGCTGATGGGTTGATTTGCTTGTGCCGGGAGTAGGTACGCCCTCGGGATGTATCCCACGATCTTGCCGTCTCGTCCCAAGGCGCTGATGAAGTCGGGGACTCTCTTGGAGTCGATGGCGCCGTTGGTCGATGAAGGAATCGTTCCCTTGGTCACTCCAACCTTTGTGCCGCTCGGGTGGCTCGGTCAGAGGGGTGAAGACAATGACGAGCGTTGCGACGAAGGCGAGCGCTGTCCCCGGCACCGCCAGAGTTTTCCAGGACCATCGCCACGATCGGACTCGCTGAACCAAGGCGGCCGACGACCAGGCCCGAGGCCACTCTGAGCGTTGAAACTCGTCTTCGCGGAGAGTTCTTCGACCAGATCCCGCACCTCGTCGCCGTAGCGGTCCCGCCAGGCACGGGGGTAGAGGCGGAGGATCCAATCGCCCAACGAATGACGGGTCATCGTCGCACCCGCGAGTCGTTTCAAACCGAGCTTGGCGATCCGGGCCGACTCGGACAGCCGTTCCCTAGCATCGCCGAGCCTTGTGAAGTGATCCGATAGGGATGGCGACGGTCTTGGGCAGGGAGCGCTCCGACGAGGCCCGCTTCTTCGAGTTTCGACAGGCAGCCGTAGAGAGTTCCTGGTCCCATCTTGACGCCTGAGAACTCTTCGATGTCCTTGATCAGCGCATACCCGTGCTTGGGGCCACTCGCCAGACTCGTCAACACGAGCACGCTTCGATCAGACGAACCTCGAATGCCTTCCGTGCTCATGCCGACCTCCCGGCGGACCCTGGTGGCTCCAGCAAGGATACATCGGAAAGTGTAAGAGTCAACGGCCAGGGACCCAGGCTTACTGCCCTAGTCCGCCGGTCGGGTGCAATGAGTCTTCAGCTTCCTCAGCGGCGTTCTGGCCAAGGGATTCATGGCTTTTGACGCACACGGGTCCCAGGACTACGAGGACGCCTCGTGACCAGTGTTGCGTGGAGGTGGGTCGGTGCCCGAGTACCACCGCCAGGAACGTGCCCCGTCCATTCAGACCCAGACCAGTACCGCTCGTCTTGTCGGCCCGAGGGGATTGGTGGCGAAGATTGTGAGTGTAGTCAATTGCTGCCCTTTCGGAGCTCGGCTTGCCCACGAAAGTTCCGACTGCTCGAAAACCTGGCGGTCGAGTCCGGCCGAAATGCACCAAGGGGAGCAGGGTCTCGATCGTAGATGTAGACATTGCACGATGGACGAGGTAGTCCAACTCGATGTCCCCTGGTTGCCTGACGCAGCCGTCCCCGCACCTCACCTCTGGGCAGGGGACACAGGTCCGACGGTGGTGATTTTCCGCCCTGCGGTCGTTGCACCTACAGAAGAGCCGTTGGCCGTCCTGCGATTCCCGTCGTGCACAATCGTTAAGTTCGGCTATCCAAACGATGAAGCGCTGCCACGTCATCCGCTGTACTCGAACGGTTTGAGTTACTACGGCGTCTTTGAGGTGCTCGATTCGTCGTGGAGCAAGGCGCTCTCGGATCAGAACGTGGTGTCCTACCCGAACCCGACTGCATCAGAGAGTAGCGGCCGTCACTTTGTGGTGACATTCCACGACAGCACGCTCGAGTGCATTGCCGAACGGATGGAAGGACGATTTGCCCGCAGTCTGAAGGACGCCTTGGAGGCCGAGGAGGGAACCTTTACAAGCGTCTAATCAGCGCAGTTCGCCGCGCTGGCGGGCCGTTCGGCGCGAAAGTCAGCGAGCGGATTCCTAGATTCACTTCCCGCCGTCTTGTACCCGCCAGCGATTGAACAGAATGAACCATGACATCGAGATCGCGAAACCGACCGCAACGATCGCAATGAGACCGGCTTTAGACCTGCCACAGTTCAGCAGGTCGAACAGAACGAACAGAACGACCCACAGGACAAGAACGCCGAGGACCGATCCAACGACCTAGTAGTCGAACGAGAGCTTGCGAAGCCCTCAAGCGATCGGCGTTTCAACTCTGTTCGCAGCCATCCATTCGTTACCACTCTGCATTTGCTCAAACATCAGAACATTAAGCGGAGCATTCCCGTCGTGAAATGGGCTCCGGTGGCCGTGCCGCCAGTTGACGCACATGTTTGCCGCAGGGCCGCAGCAGAACAGCGGGGAGCACGCCGCCCGTGCCGAACTCGTTCGGCCGCGATCCCAGCCCATGTCGGCAGTTATCGGGACCCGGGCTTCGGCCGGTCGGGCGGCGTCTCCGCTCGAATCGTGCGGTAACCGGACCGGCGCGGGCAGGCTCCTCTCTAGTGATGACACTGCTCGAGGATCGGGACCGTTGGGCGGCGCTGGTCGGGGCCGCCCAACGAGGCGATGCCAGGGCCTGGCCCGAGCTCATCGACCGATTCGAGGACATCGCGGTCGCCTCCGCCGTCGGGTTGTGCGGCGATCTGGACGAGGCCCCCGACATCGCCCAGGAAGCGTTCGTCCTGGCCTTTCGCCACATCGCCGGCCTCCGAGGACCCGGCCGCGTTCCCGGCCTGGCTCTTGCGGCTGGTCCGCACTGCGACCAGCCGCAGGACCCGCCGCCGCCGGCCCGCCACCGTGTCGCTCGACGCCGTACCTCGCGACGACGGGCCCGGTGTGCTGGTGGACCCGGCCGCCGGGCCGAGGAGGTCGTGCTCGCCGGCGTCGAGGTGGCCACGGTCCGGGCCGCCGTCGAGCGCCTGCCCGAGGGCGAGCGATGTGTAGTTGCGCTGCATCACCTGGCCGAAATGCCCTACGCCGAGGTCGCCGCCTTCCTCGGCATCACCGTCGCGGCCGCCAAGAAGCGGGCGTGGTCCGCCCGCGCCCGATTGAAGGAGCTGCTCCCCATGGTCGCCGACGCCCTCGCCGCCGCCCGCCCCTCACGTACCGAATCGTTTCGGGACACGATCCTGGTGTTCCAGGCCCTCCGCGCCCAAGACGCCGATGCGCTGGCCCGCCTCTTGGCCCGCGAACCCGTCGCTCGCCACCGCCACCGAGGACTGGTCGCCCCTCGAGGGCTTCGACGCCCGGCTCGGGTTCTCGGAGCGGGGGACGGCGCTGGTCCGAGCGGCCGGCATCGGCGACCTCCGGTTGGTGCGCCTGTTGGTCGAGGCCGGCGCACCCGTCGCTGACGCTCTGCCCGTGCGCCGGCCACGAGAGCGCGCTGTGAGCGGCGGTCAATATCGGCGCCACCGATGTCGTCGACTACCTGCTCGACCACGGCGCCTCCGCCGAGGGCGGGGCGTTCGACGGGGAGTCCACCGCCCTCCATGTCGCCGTGTACCGAGAACGGCACGATCTCGTGCGCCAGCTGCTGGCCGCCGGGGCCGACCCGGCCACCACCGACGCCCACGGCCGCACCGCCGCGGACTGGGGTGCCGCTCAAAGCGGCCCGCCGGCCGAGGCGCACGACGGCGATGTCCTGTGGACCCGGATCCGGGCCATCGACTTGTTCGCACCGCTGCGGCGAGGGGCGCTGGTGCACATCCCGCCCGCCTACGGGCTCGGCGCGATCGTCACCGTGCTCGGCGTGGTCGACGCTCTCGCCCGCGCACTGGTGGATGATCGGGTTCGAGCACGGACCCTACGAGCCGGCAGAGTTGAGCGCGAGACGCGCGACAGCGGCCCATGACGGCGACGATCGACCTGATCGGGCCGGGCGATCCGGCCGACCGCCGCCGCCAGTTTGCCGACAGCCTCGAGCGGCTGGCCGCCACCCCCGGTCCCAAGGTCGTCACGTGCGTGCCCGCACCCGGGCACGAGCACGACGTCACCGTCGCCCTTCCGGGCCTCGCGGCCGACCCGTCGGTGCTCGCAACCGTCGTCGTCGCCCCGTACACGCCTGAGCCTGCGCCGGTCCCCGAGGCGCTCCCCGAAGGGTTCGACGCCCGCATCACGTTCGACCGGGCCCGTGCCCGCGCCCGCCGCTGGCCCGCCATCGATCCGGACCGCACCAGCGTACGGACGTACCCCGACGAGCGCCACGGGCACATCGCTGGCGCCGCCCGCGCCGCAATCGCCGACTACGCCGTGATCGACCCCGCTTCGCGCTGGCCGACCCGTCCGCGTTCGACGACCCGGCTGCGGCCGAGCGGGCGCAGGCGCTCGTTCGCTATCTGTGCCACTCGTTCCGCGTGGTTGAGCTGTTCTTCGCGTTGCCGGCCGCCGAGACCCCGATGGCCGAGGTCCTCGACACCGTCGAGGGCCTACTCGGCCTCTGAGGTTCAGTCCTTCTCGAGGTCGAGGGCGCGCCATTCGGGTAACGGCGTCGTTGTACTCGACACGGTTTCACCCGGTTTCCACACGAATTGCGGTGACACTGCCGCACCTCCGCGACAGACCGAGGAACGGACGAAACCGGGTGCCCTCGACGTGCGATCAGGGTGGCACCCCAAACGGCGAAGTGCAGCACTCATAGCTGACAGAATTCCTTCCTATCTTGATTGGGCCTTGGAAGGGTTCGTAGCCGCCTGGGCGGATAGGGGTGCCGACTGAGTTGCCCCGGCGTCTACATGCCACTTCGACCTAGAATGGGTGTGTCGCCCGAGTAGCTCAGTCGGTAGAGCACTTCACTTGTAACGCCCTCGTTGACCTATCGGGTAGAGCGGTGTAACCAGCACCTTTTGCATAGGCGCTGCTCAGATGCGATGTTGCACATCCAGGACGGTGGCGGTTCGTTACCGCTAATGGCCGCCGGTTGCGTTGCGAGGTTGAATCTGGGTTGAATTGAAAAGGACTTGTCGCCACATCACGTGTTGAACGACACGATCGCCTCCCCGGTCCCCAAATGAGTGGTCAATAGTTGGGGGTGCGCGGACCTTCCTTCGTGCTCCCTGTCACTACTCCGTAGCTCTGGATCTAGGGAAAGCAGTAATCTTCAGAGATGGCCATATCCACCGGGGATCTGCAGGCAGCAGCAGAGCGAGCCCGAGCTGCAGCGTCGGCGGCGGGCGAACTTCGGCCTGCCCGCATCGGCAAAGTGACCACCGACATCCCCGAGGCCATCCGAGCCGCCATCCGTGAAGACCTGGCATCGGGCGCCTACCAGAAAGCAGCACGAGAGGCCGTCGCAGGCGACCCCGACCTGGCTCAGGGCTGATCGCCCAGATTCTCTGGCGTGATCGTTGTCGATGACGCGCTTTTGCTAGCCATATTGGCAGAGCAGCGAGGTGCGGCAGACGCTCTCCTGATTACGGCCGCTGAGGCCGGCGAGGTATTCACGACCGGTTCGTGGTTCTGGCGACTGGCCCGGGTCGTGGCTCGACCAGGTCAGGGCGCGCTGTCCCGTGCTCTGGCAACAAGTTCTGAGGACGAGCAGCGCCGGGTGCATAACGCCCTGGACCAGCTGCCCGCCGAAATCGGCCTCTTGAGCATGCGACGACTGGTCCCGGTCATGGCGGCGTTGCCGGGCCAGCTCAACCTTCTTACCGCCGAGGCCGTCGCTTCCGCCGTGGTCCTTGGTGCGAGGATCGCCGTTTCCACCGCATCACCGCTCCTTGCCGCTGCAGCCGTCTCAGTGGACGTGACCGTCGACGTTGTCGAACTCGGCTCATAGCCGTCGCTGCCACTCTCGCCGTCACTGCTCCAATGAGTCCAGCCACTGTTCGTACCAGTCCCGCCGCACGCGGATATCCCCATTGCGCAGACGGATGGACCGTGGGAACCACGGTGCTCCCCGGGCCGACCACTTGTAGGCCGTCGAACTGGACACACCGAGGTCAGCGGCGATCTCTCGAATGCTGAGCCAGCGCGCGTCCGTGGTGAACCCGCGTCGGTCGATCGCCGTCGGCACGATCTCGCGGGCCAGGGTCACGGTTCTCCCCACGTGACGCGGTCGCGGTTCTGGTGAGCATCGGCACCGACTCTGCGGTCGGGCGACTTGGGCGGGACCGCCATGACTCTGATGGCCGCCAAATGTGATTCGGTCGCCAACGGTGACCTCCCTGGTTCGTTGTCGAACGTCTACCGGATGGCAGACACGCGATCACAGGCCGCCCCTTGCGCCCTCATCTGCTGTGGTTCCGTGCCGGGAGCCGCGTCACCCAGCGCGAGCCGCTGACCGGTCCGGTTATTGCCAAGGACCCGACCTCCGCGGACAGTCGTGACTATGTGTGTGAGGCGAACGTTAGTGAGCCCCGGTTCCTACTCCTCAAATGCCCATTCTCAGTGAGTCTCGAAGGATTACTGAGGTCCGTCGGGACGATAGGTCGAGTGAGCGATGCAAGAAGAGGTCGGGGCCCTCGATGCCGACGATTCAGAACTCGCCCCGCAGCTCCTCGAATCGCGGGTCAGCTCCATCGTCGCTGGAGGTCGCGTAGATCGAATCTCATCAGTAGGCGGCTACTACGACCTCATCCATTGGCGAGAAAACGTCGCGAGCCTCCGCGGGTGAAGTTCGTAGTCGAAATTGTTAGAAATCTTGGCAACTTGCACCTTCGCAGAAGGCTGCACCCAAACGGCCGAACATGACGTCCAACTTAGTCGAGTTCTCATCGGGAGCCTGTGCCACGCTGCCGTTTCTTATGCATAAGAAGTCCGAAGGACAGTGCCCACACAAATACCAACCACGAACCCATGATTGCCCACGCATAGCGGTCGAATAGAAGCGCTAAACCAATGGCAAGAACCGTTGAGAACCACAGCAAGATGGGCAACTCGAGAGCCTTCTTGTAGTCCACCTTCATGCCTCTTCGCTCCCATTTTCTGAGCGACCTCATCTGAAATAGCAAGGTTAAAGAGAGTGATCCAATCACCACGACGATGTAAAGAGCCAGATGCATCTAGCAGTGTGACGCCAGCACGTATGAGAACAACCCGCCGACGCCCATCATCGTCGAGCCAAGGGCTACCAGGAGCGCCGCTACCACCATCGGTAGGCCCCGCATCATCTTCTCCGGTGGTGTCTAGTCCATCACCTTCTTGTTGAAGCTGCTGCGTCCAACCAGGGGGTCCGGGGTTCGAGAAGGCTGGCTTTGCCTCATCGCTCTCGACCCCCGGTCTACCGAGACCCGCCGATAGCCGCTCAATACCCGCCGCTCCACCTGCGGCGCCTGCGGTGACTCCGACGTAACATAAGCTACCCTGAAGAGTGCTATTGACCTCTCGTTGATATGTTTGATTTGCCATCACTTGGGATGGTACGGGAGTGGCAGATCCGGTATTCAGCGGAGGCAGGTCTTGGGATTCTCGCGGCCGACTGGCGCCTTTCGAAGTAGGTCGTTACCGAATGGGGCTCGGCTGTAAGCCAAGTGAGAAACTCGTCTAAAGCGCTGTACTGGTACTTGGGAGGTGTAGGGGGCGTGTAGTGGGCAGTATTGACCCTTGAAGAAGCACGAGGAGCCCAATCCGAAGCATCATTCGATGAGTTCATGTTCATTTGTCCGGTCGCCTGGTTTCTGCAGATGCCATCGGGACCGTTACACAAACCAAGAGGGTCCGTACCATCCAGCGGATCGTCGCCAATATATGTGTATGGCTGTCCCGTCTCGGCCACATCCGGATCGACGCTCAAGAACTGCCCGGTCGAGGGGTCGTAGTAGCGGTTAACTACGACCCGACGGGAGCGGCGGCGTCGCGACTGAGCTCGCCGGCAGCTCCTCGAGCCGCAGGTCAGCGCAATCCGTCGGCTGGCAGGTCGTGTCCTTGGTCGAATCTCATCAGTAGGCGGCTACTACGACCTCTCACCCTTCCGCCGCCCCGCGGGATTGCATATATCGCAGAGGTTCGTCGATTAGTGAAAGACGCAGAACAACGCGCCGAAGATGACACCACTATCGCGACGCTCCACTGTCCGGTGGCGTCACCCGTCATTTTAAGCGTGTGCGAGGATCGGTTGTCCATGCCGAATCTCGGATTGATTTCATCAACATTAATGACGACCATGTGATCGTGACAGCAGCCACAAACACAATGCAGACAACTACGGCCACGTTTGCAGCAGTTCCACTGTGAGGAAGCGAGTCGATCGTACTCGCCACTATAAATACCATCACAATGACCGCGACGATAGATACTCCGAAAGCTGCGATGGAGTCCTTGACGCCGCGAAAGTTCCATCGGTTGCCGAAGATGAAGGACGAAAGTGCAAAGAGCAAGGCGCTCAACACGAGACCCATAGAAAGACCGATGACGGCGGTCGCGAAGAACGCACCCACCGGAACTGCGAGCAACGCAATGAGAATCCCGACCGCAGCAGCTCCAAATCCGACAAAAGAGAGCGTCCTAAAGCATTGATACGAAGTCATTTGCGTCTAATCATCCGCACGCCACGCCTGACGCCGCCCAACTCATCACGAAAAGTATGGTGAACGCAACGCCGCCAGCAAACGCGCCGATTCCCATCGTTTCAATGCTGTCTCCAGCCGCTATTACGCTGTCCAACTTCATTGCTTGTCCGACCCAAGATATGCCGGTTCCGATGCTTCCAGCACCGAGACCCCCTCCGCCGGCTGTGGCCGACAGAACCGTGCCATCCATCGAGATTCCCGCAGCCCGGTTGCAGGCGGCTGCTTCACTCGGAGTGGGCGCACCAGGTCCGTTGTTGCCAAAGTAACCGTCGCTGGAGGGCGGCCCTGGATTCTGAGCTTCATACTGTACGGGACTCTCGCCACCGACCGCAGTAAAATTAGTAGTTGTGCTGGGACGAACATTCGACGACCCCCACAACTGCCCGCAGCTGCTCATTTTGTGAGCGCACATCCCCAAAAAGCTCGAATTCTGCAAGAACAGCTTTCGATGCCCAGGGAACTGTCGACGGGCCGTGCCCACTCCCAGATCTACGACCGCCGCTGTATGCCCCGCTGACATATCCCCCGCCGCGGGATCCCTGGGGTTGTGGTGACCAATCGAGCATGTCGTCTGAAGAGCGGATATTCCACGAACTCCCCGGAACGTTTTCGTTACGGCACATCCCATCGGGACCGCTGCACAACCCAAGCGCGTCCGTACCATTCAGCGGATTGTCACCTGTGAAGGCGTACGGTTGACCCGTATCGCCCACGTCGGGATCGATACTCAGGAACTGCCCGGTCGAGGGGTCGTAGTAGCGGTTGACTGAGGAACAAATGTAGGCAGTGAGACGCCTTTTGGACAGCACGAGATCCCGTGACAGCCTCGCTGCCACGGAGCTCGTTTGCGACGACGGCACGCCGGCGGTCCTGCCCTTGGGCCAAAGCTCCGGATCGGATGCCGTGAGGGAGGACCACCATGGCGTCGATGTCGATTGAGATCAACGAATACCTGGACTGGATGGCGGTGCACAACTACGCCGCAACGACAGTGGAGAATCGGCGGCGTTACCTCGGCTACTTCGAGAGCTTCGCTGGCTCGATGGGAGTCGAGCGTCCTGGCGAGGTGAGCTACGAGCTGGCCCTTGGTTACCAAGAGTCCCTCCATGCGCATCGCAAGACGAATGGAGCGCCCCTCTCGGTGGCCACCCAGGTCCAGCGCCTGGTGCCGCTGACCCAGTTCTTTCGGTGGCTGCGCCGAGAGGGACGGATCCCGGCGAACCCTGTCGCCGACCTGTTGATGCCACGACCAAACCGCACCTTCCCGAGTCGACGCTGAGCGCCGAGGAGTTCGCTCGCCTGATGACAGTTCCCAACATCGCCACGCCCTTGGGCTTGCGCAACCGGGCCATTTTGGAGGTCTTCTACTCGAGCGCACTGCGGCGCAACGAACTGATCTCCCTCCGCCTCCACGACGTCGACTTCGAGCGAGTACTGTCTTCGTCCACCAGAGAAAAGGATCGAAGGACCGCTACGTTCCCGCCGGTGAGCGAGCGCTCTTTTGTTCGGTTGTATCTCGGCATGGTGCGTCCACGCTGGTCACTGAACACTCGGTGATCGCATCTTCCTCTCCTCGGCGGACTCCGATCTGCCCGGACTGGCTCTGTCTAAAGGTGCGCACCCAGCTTGCCGCAGCGGCGGTCCCCAAGCGGGCAGTTGTCACCTCCTGCGTCACAGCGTGGCCACCCTGATGCTCGAGGGCGGCGCCGACATTCGCTACGTCGCCGAGATGCTCGTCATGCCCGACTCGAGACCACCCAGCGCTACACCAGAGTGAGCATCGATCGCCTTCGAGCCGTTCATAGTTCAGCCCACCCCGCCGCGTCTCGACGTCGCCATAGCCTCTTAATTGGCACCCTCATACCCCAGTATTCTATCTTCGATATTACTCAGCCTCAGTAGTAGGCGGCTACTACGACCGTGCGACAGGCGGCTATCGGGATTTCCGACTCGCGGCATTGAACGTGGACCGGTTGTGTCCACCAAGTTCACTTCCTGAACTTGAAGCACCCAGAGCCATCCAAGATGCTCTCCGGTTGAGTCTTGAAATGCCAGCCGTAATAGGCGGTCGCGAGCGTTGCTTGGCTAATCCTTTCCTGCAGGGTTGCGATCTGGGTTACGCACAGCGCCCTCTCAACAGCCTCAGCCGTTGCACCTCGCCCAAGCCCGAGGATTGGGGAACTCCCAGTTTGCGCGTAGTACTTCCATGCCAGAGCGTTCACTTGATGTTTCGAGCACAATAGAGGGCCCACATTCCCGTCCGCCTCATGATCTAAGGGACGCTGACAGGTGGCAAAGATCGGTGGAACGGCGGCCGGTAGCAGCGGTTCTAGATGCGGCGATGTCGTCGCCGCAATCGTCGAGGGAGCTGAAGTCGAACATGCCGCGAGAACTGTGGCTGCCGTGACCACCGCACAAAGCGAGAGGAATCGTCTTCTGCAGAGTCCGAATTTCAGGGCTGGTTCCATGAAGGTTGTGTGTAGTTGTATCCCTGGTCGTACCAGTCGTAGAAATGAGAATGGGTGCCCCATCCGCTCTGATTCACAGCTTCCTCAACTGCTAGTGGATCATTTCCCGCCCGCAGAGCAGAAACAATCGCTGGGTATCCGTCGTCTCCCGCATTCAGCGTCGAGGACGTTGCATCGATTCCTTCGGCCCAACTCGTGTAACTCTGAGGGCTGCCCGCACCGGCCGTAGCGCTTGAGCCTGGTTCACGCTGGGTAGCGTTCAGGGGATTGAATTTCGTAGGAACTGCTTGGGGAACGTAGGTGTTCCAATCGTTACCGCTCTCGGCGCGCTCCCACGCCACTACGATTTTGATGTTTTTCGATGTATAGGGTGCCTTCTCTTTGTACAACAGGACCTTCGCAAAATCCTTGGGCTTAGCGCCTGACTGAAGGGTCTTTTCGCACCGGCCTGTGCCCGATCTACCGTACTTGTTTCCCTTGTAGTAGACGGACCTGCCACCCATGCAGTACCAACCCCTGAGACCCGTCGGATCCGTCGCATTGAGTGGGTCGTCTCCGGTGAACGTGTACGGCTGCCCTGTCTCCGCGACATCCGGATCGATGCTCAAGAACTGCTCCGGTCGAGGGGTCGTAGTAGCGGTTGACTGAGGAACCAAATGTAGGCAGTGAGACGCCTTTTGGACAGCACGAGATCCCGTGACAGCCTCGCTGCCACGGAGCTCGTTTGCGACGACGGCACGCCGGCGGTCCTGCCCTTGGGCCAAAGCTCCGGATCGGATGCCGTGAGGGAGGACCACCATGGCGTCGATGTCGATTGAGATCAACGAATACCTGGACTGGATGGCGGTGCACAACTACGCCGCAACGACAGTGGAGAATCGGCGGCGTTACCTCGGCTACTTCGAGAGCTTCGCTGGCTCGATGGGAGTCGAGCGTCCTGGCGAGGTGAGCTACGAGCTGGCCCTTGGTTACCAAGAGTCCCTCCATGCGCATCGCAAGACGAATGGAGCGCCCCTCTCGGTGGCCACCCAGGTCCAGCGCCTGGTGCCGCTGACCCAGTTCTTTCGGTGGCTGCGCCGAGAGGGACGGATCCCGGCGAACCCTGTCGCCGACCTGTTGATGCCACGACCAAACCGCACCCTTCCCGAGTCCACGCTGAGCGCCGAGGAGTTCGCTCGCCTGATGACAGTTCCCAACGTCGCCACGCCCTTGGGATTGCGTGACCGGGCCATTTTGGAGGTCTTCTACTCGAGCGCACTGCGGCGCAACGAACTGATCTCCCTCCGCCTCCACGACGTCGACTTCGAGCGAGGTACTGTCTTCGTCCACCAGGGAAAAGGGTCGAAGGACCGCTACGTTCCCGCCGGTGAGCGAGCGCTCTTTTGGGTTCGGTTGTATCTCGGCATGGTGCGGCCACGCTGGGTCACTGAACGCTCGGGTGATCGCATGTTCCTCTCCTCGGCGGGGACTCCGATCTGCCCGGACTGGCTCTGTCGAAAGGTGCGGACCCAGCTTGCCGCAGCGGCGGTCCCCAAGCGGGGCAGTTGTCACCTCCTGCGTCACAGCGTGGCCACCCTGATGCTCGAGGGCGGCGCCGACATTCGCTACGTCGCCGAGATGCTGGGTCATGCCCGACTCGAGACCACCCAGCGCTACACCAGGGTGAGCATCGATCGCCTTCGAGCCGTTCATAGTTCAGCCCACCCCGCCGCGGGTCTCGACGTCGCCATGGCCTCTGAATTGTGCACCCTCATGCCCCGGAGTGATTCGATCTTCGATGTTGCTTCATGGCCTCAGTAGTAGGCGTCTACTACGACTTCGCCTGCAACTCGTCGAAACTGCCAGTTGGAACCGAACCGACCTCACGCCTAAAGACTCGATCACAGGCCCTCGGGACGATTTTCATGGGCATGTCACATTGCTAGCTGCCGAGCAAATTCGGCGAGAGCAGATTCATCTCGTTGAATGAGTTCATCACTGTGATCCCTATTACGTGTCAGTGCTGCGTAGCCCCACATTGCTACCCAAGAATCAGTCGTATCACTGGATGTACCCCTTCTGTCCAATAAGACAAACTCCCACTCATCAGGAATGCCAGAGAGTTAACCTCAAATAGTCCTATCTGTAACCAGCTCGGATTACTTGAGTCGTCATGGATCACACAAGCAATACGTTCCCCACAGCCCCTCGGACAATTGCATTAGTCGCCCTACCGTGATATTAAACTTGTTCGCGGAACGTGGAAATAGCTCTCTCTGGAATGTCTAGATTAGCCCCTTGTTTCCATAGCATATCGCGTTATGCTATTCATAGAACAAACTTGAAGTTGCAGAGCTCCGTCTATCCCACGTTGTAAACGTATATATCTCTACCCTCGCAATGTTCTGAGCCATCTTCACCCAACCTCCCACGCTTCCATCTTATCCGACATCCCAATCGAGAGCACGTGCCTGCTTCGGGCTCAGATTGAGCAGACTGCATTGCGAGTTGCTCTATCATCTCCCAGCTTCTGTCCTCCCGTCGAGCGACAGCGCCAGCCTCGTCCCCTCCTGCGCCGAATGCCAGTCCGAATATTGACATCATCGACGTTACAAAGTTGCCAACCTGCACCCGTGAATGCGTCAGCGCACGTCTACCGTAATGATGTAATCGTACACCCGTTTAGCTGCGCCTGAGCTCAGCGCTCCTAACCCTCACATCACCTACTGACCCCCAACTGCCACCTGCGCCTCCAGTACCTCCGTTGTGAAACCGTTTGACATATCGCACACAGAGCCGATGACGCCAGCAATCGTTCACGCATCTCGCAATCGTTATTACATACTGACCAGTTGACATATTTCTGCACATACC
Organism: uncultured Acidimicrobiaceae bacterium; assembly: GCA_963828505.1. GTDB lineage: Bacteria > Actinomycetota > Acidimicrobiia > Acidimicrobiales > RAAP-2 > Bog-473. The sequence continues at coordinate 8,801 of CAWHFM010000018.1, read as the reverse complement.
ATCCTTCCGCAGCCAACTCTGTGTCGTTGAGAGCAGTCCCAAGAATACATAGTTTTGTCCTCTATCAATCGAACGTCGACGCTCTAAACTATCTCTCTCGGTCGTAGTAGCGTTGAACACGACCCGACGCGAGCAGCGTCGTCGCGACAGAGCTCGCCGGCGGCTCCTCGAGTCGCAGGTCAACGCAATCGTCGGTGGAGGTCGTGTCAGGTCGAATCTCATCAGTAGGCGGCTACTACGACCGCGACATCCGAGAGCAGGAGGGTCTTCGGCTGGATCGAACACCTCGGTGGGCACCGGACTGCCTCGATCGACCCATAGATGCCACATCGTGAAGATACGGCGGCGAATATCGCTAATGGACGTCCGAGCGTCCCCAAGATCAGCTCCCTTCTGTTCCAAACGCTCAGGGAGGTCTGATCTTTGGTTCGTTTCTAACCCGAGGACAACGGAGTCACCGATCATCAGGACAATCACCATTGCACCGAACCATCGATCCCCATATCCTTTGATTGTGCCGTCTCAGGGCTGGTCAGTTTCAGACTTCTGGCTGGAGACTCCAAGTTATGGCTCTGGCCCTCACGATCTGCGCGGGAAAGGGCGTGTCGAGATCGATGCGGAAGGAATCCATGTCACGATTCGACCTCGGGGTCTCTCCGGGCTAGTCATCCCGACGAAAGAACGACGAACCTTTCCCATTGGCCAAATCACCGGGTGGGGACGGACGGGTACGAAAGTCGAATTCACGGCGGGAGCCATCACCGTGAACGACTCAATGGTTGGAGGTCTGATCACTGCCACTGGAGCGGACGCTCCCGTTCACGTGTGTCGGTTTACGTGTGCTGACCAAGCTGCTCCCCTTGAGATGACCGAAGCTCTCGTTGAACTGGGCCTCGATCGCAGCCGAATCGGACGTCATTAGCGTCCTGGGCTGCTCAGATGGCGAACCTGCTCCGACACGCCACCCTCGTCCGCCACTGCTCAAGAGCCTAAACCGAATGGTCACTCAGATAAACGAGCAGCCTAGGGAAAGATCTTGCTGACTCAGTGGTGTAGCTTCCATTCTGACACCACACTTCACAATTAGGTAATTCCAGTGGACTTTGGAGCTTTTTTCAGATCCGCACAACTCAAAGCCTCTTAACCGTGGATCGGATAAGGTGTTCAACTCGAGAATTTGTAAGAGGACCTTGGTAGGTCCATTGGGCGAGTACGCCGTTCTTGACAGCTGCATACACGAATACATTATAATGGTTTGTGCCAACCCGCAGTTCGCTTTGACTACCAAGCTCCAACTTGCTGATTCCTAACGGCTTTACAAGTTTTACGGAAGTGCCGCTCACGGCGCGATTTAGCGTGCCCATACGTATTCCTTTCGCATGGCACGTTCCGTCAAAAGCGACGATTTCCTTAAATGTCTCAGAGGTGTTCGTCGATTTCAGAAGAGATTCATTAAAGGAGCCAATAGGCGATTGGTATTGCGCCAGAACTTCCTCCGCTCCCTGTGGAAGCGCGAATCCGCGCTCGCATGAACTTGATTTCTCTCCCGTTCCTTTAAACCTTTCCATTGCGCCAAGCTCATGCCAGCCAGCCCCTAGCTCGGTGGCTGTCGGGAGGTGGGCGGACAATGGAGCGGACGCACCGCTTTTCAGCAGAAGGACTAAGAACGCAGCTGCAATCATGAACTGATCTCTCTCACCCTTGCACTGCGTAGCCGACGGCAACGTAGAAAGTATTCGGAGACGTCGATATTCCGTCATCACCGGGCAGTGATATATCCGGAAAGTCGGACACGTCATTAAGAAGGTCTATTTCGTTTTCGGTAAAGTTTAGCGAATCAGCGGTTGGGTCCCCTCCGTACATCGCATCATCCGCCGCCCCGCCAAACAGTGCTAGCTCAGTGATGCTGACTTCGGGATCTATCGCATCCACATATTCACGAATCGATTCGCCGTTGCTGGTGCGGTAAAGAATCGTGTTTTCGGTGACACTCAGCGCGGAAGCGTCCGAAATGCAACTAATTGCCGGCAGACCATGACAGCCGAACTGCGCTTCGTCCTGCGCTTCGCTCACCTCGATTCCCTGCTGGACTCCAGGGATGTTTTCGACGGCGTTGTATGCGCGCGATCCCTCCTGAGCCGTATGGGTCTGACCGTGCCTCGCTTCTGTTTCCGTTGCATGTTCAATCAACCGGGCGGGCGCGCCCCGCGAGCCATAAATGGGGGTTATCGGAACAGATGAACTGGTGCGGTCAGAGCGTTCAACTGATGAGTTGAGGGTGTAATGAGAGCCTTCGACATTCTCATTGCGGCACATCCCATCGGGACCGTTACAGAGCCCAAGCGGGTCCGAGGCATTGAGCGGATCGCCGCCCGAGAACGTGTAGGGCTGCCCGGTCTCGGCCACGTCGGGATCGACGCTCAAGAACTGGTCGGTGGTCGGATCGTAGTAGCGGTTGAACACGACCCGACGCGAGCAGCGTCGTCGCGACAGAGCTCGCCGGCGGCTCCTCGAGTCGCAGGTCAGCGCAATCGTCGCTGGAGGCCGTGTCAGATCGAATCTCATTGGTAGGCGGCTACTACGACCTCATCCATTGGCGAGAAAACAGTCGCGAGCCTCCGCGGGTGAAGTTCGTAGTCGAAATTGTTAGAAATCTTGGCAACTTGCACCTTCGCAGAAGGCTGCACCCAAACGGCCGAACATGACGTCCAACTTAGTCGAGTTCTCATCGGGAGCCTGTGCCACGCTGCCGTTTCTTATGCATAAGAAGTCCGAAGGACAGTGCCCACACAAATACCAACCACGAACCCATGATTGCCCACGCAAAGCGGTCGAATAGAAGCGCTAAACCAATGGCAAGAACCGTTGAGAACCACAGCAAGATGGGCAACTCGAGAGCCTTCTTGTAGTCCACCTTCATGCCTCTTCGCTCCCATTTTCTGAGCGACCTCATCTGAAATAGCAAGGTTAAAGAGAGTGATCCAATCACCACGACGATGTAAAGAGCCAGATGCATCTAGCAGTGTGACGCCAGCACGTATGAGAACAACCCGCCGACGCCCATCATCGTCGAGCCAAGGGCTACCAGGAGCGCGCTACCACCATCGGTAGGCCCCGCATCATCTTCTCCGGTGGTGTCTAGTCCATCACCTTCTTGTTGAAGCTGCTGCGTCCAACCAGGGGGTCCGGGGTTCGAGAAGGCTGGCTTTGCCTCATCGCTCTCGACCCCCGGTCTACCGAGACCCGCCGATAGCCGCTCAATACCCGCCGCTCCACCTGCGGCGCCTGCGGTGACTCCGACGTAACATAAGCTACCCTGAAGAGTGCTATTGACCTCTCGTTGATATGTTTGATTTGCCATCACTTGGGATGGTACGGGAGTGGCAGATCCGGTATTAGCGGAGGCAGGTCTTGGGATTCTCGCGGCCGACTGGCGCCTTTCGAAGTAGGTCGTTACCGAATGGGGCTCGGCTGTAAGCCAAGTGAGAAACTCGTCTAAAGCGCTGTACTGGTACTTGGGAGGTGTAGGGGGCGTGTAGTGGGCAGTATTGACCCTTGAAGAAGCACGAGGAGCCCAATCCGAAGCATCATTCGATGAGTTCATGTTCATTTGTCCGGTCGCCTGGTTTCTGCAGATGCCATCGGGACCGTTACACAAACCAAGAGGGTCCGTACCATCCAGCGGATCGTCGCCAATATATGTGTATGGCTGTCCGGTCTCGGCCACATCCGGATCGATGCTCAAGAACTGCCCGGTCGAGGGGTCGTAGTAGCGGTTGACTGAGGAACCAAATGTAGGCAGTGAGACGCCTTTTGGACAGCACGAGATCCCGTGACAGCCTCGCTGCCACGGAGCTCGTTTGCGACGACGGCACGCCGGCGGTCCTGCCCTTGGGCCAAAGCTCCGGATCGGATGCCGTGAGGGAGGACCACCATGGCGTCGATGTCGATTGAGATCAACGAATACCTGGACTGGATGGCGGTGCACAACTACGCCGCAACGACAGTGGAGAATCGGCGGCGTTACCTCGGCTACTTCGAGAGCTTCGCTGGCTCGATGGGAGTCGAGCGTCCTGGCGAGGTGAGCTACGAGCTGGCCCTTGGTTACCAAGAGTCCCTCCATGCGCATCGCAAGACGAATGGAGCGCCCCTCTCGGTGGCCACCCAGGTCCAGCGCCTGGTGCCGCTGACCCAGTTCTTTCGGTGGCTGCGCCGAGAGGGACGGATCCCGGCGAACCCTGTCGCCGACCTGTTGATGCCACGACCAAACCGCACCCTTCCCGAGTCGACGCTGAGCGCCGAGGAGTTCGCTCGCCTGATGACAGTTCCCAACGTCGCCACGCCCTTGGGATTGCGTGACCGGGCCATTTTGGAGGTCTTCTACTCGAGCGCACTGCGGCGCAACGAACTGATCTCCCTCCGCCTCCACGACGTCGACTTCGAGCGAGGTACTGTCTTCGTCCACCAGGGAAAAGGGTCGAAGGACCGCTACGTTCCCGCCGGTGAGCGAGCGCTCTTTTGGGTTCGGTTGTATCTCGGCATGGTGCGGCCACGCTGGGTCACTGAACGCTCGGGTGATCGCATGTTCCTCTCCTCGGCGGGGACTCCGATCTGCCCGGACTGGCTCTGTCGAAAGGTGCGGACCCAGCTTGCCGCAGCGGCGGTCCCCAAGCGGGGCAGTTGTCACCTCCTGCGTCACAGCGTGGCCACCCTGATGCTCGAGGGCGGCGCCGACATTCGCTACGTCGCCGAGATGCTGGGTCATGCCCGACTCGAGACCACCCAGCGCTACACCAGGGTGAGCATCGATCGCCTTCGAGCCGTTCATAGTTCAGCCCACCCCGCCGCGGGTCTCGACGTCGCCATGGCCTCTGAATTGTGCACCCTCATGCCCCGGAGTGATTCGATCTTCGATGTTGCTTCATGGCCTCAGTAGTAGGCGGCTACTACGACCGTGCGACAGGCGGCTATCGGGATTTCCGACTCGCGGCATTGAACGTGGACCGGTTGTGTCCACCAAGTTCACTTCCTGAACTTGAAGCACCCAGAGCCATCCAAGATGCTCTCCGGTTGAGTCTTGAAATGCCAGCCGTAATAGGCGGTCGCGAGCGTTGCTTGGCTAATCCTTTCCTGCAGGGTTGCGATCTGGGTTACGCACAGCGCCCTCTCAACAGCCTCAGCCGTTGCACCTCGCCCAAGCCCGAGGATTGGGGAACTCCCAGTTTGCGCGTAGTACTTCCATGCCAGAGCGTTCACTTGATGTTTCGAGCACAATAGAGGGCCCACATTCCCGTCCGCCTCATGATCTAAGGGACGCTGACAGGTGGCAAAGATCGGTGGAACGGCGGCCGGTAGCAGCGGTTCTAGATGCGGCGATGTCGTCGCCGCAATCGTCGAGGGAGCTGAAGTCGAACATGCCGCGAGAACTGTGGCTGCCGTGACCACCGCACAAAGCGAGAGGAATCGTCTTCTGCAGAGTCCGAATTTCAGGGCTGGTTCCATGAAGGTTGTGTGTAGTTGTATCCCTGGTCGTACCAGTCGTAGAAATGAGAATGGGTGCCCCATCCGCTCTGATTCACAGCTTCCTCAACTGCTAGTGGATCATTTCCCGCCCGCAGAGCAGAAACAATCGCTGGGTATCCGTCGTCTCCCGCATTCAGCGTCGAGGACGTTGCATCGATTCCTTCGGCCCAACTCGTGTAACTCTGAGGGCTGCCCGCACCGGCCGTAGCGCTTGAGCCTGGTTCACGCTGGGTAGCGTTCAGGGGATTGAATTTCGTAGGAACTGCTTGGGGAACGTAGGTGTTCCAATCGTTACCGCTCTCGGCGCGCTCCCACGCCACTACGATTTTGATGTTTTTCGATGTATAGGGTGCCTTCTCTTTGTACAACAGGACCTTCGCAAAATCCTTGGGCTTAGCGCCTGACTGAAGGGTCTTTTCGCACCGGCCTGTGCCCGATCTACCGTACTTGTTTCCCTTGTAGTAGACGGACCTGCCACCCATGCAGTACCAACCCCTGAGACCCGTCGGATCCGCCGCATTCAATGGGTCATCCCCGGTGAACGTGTACGGCTGCCCGGTCTCGGCCACATCCGGATCGATGCTCAAGAACTGATCGGTGCTCGGGTCGTAGTAGCGGTTGATCAGATAGATCAGCCCGGATGAATCCGTGTAGGAGCCTTGGAATCCGAACGGGGAGGCCTTCGATCCGGCGACGATCGATTGGATTCCGTAGAGCGAATAGGAGGCTCGTTCCTGCTCGGTACCCGATGAGTTGAACACGTCCTGAACCCCGGTTTGGGTACTCGCCAAGAACGACGCCGAGGAGCCACTGATCTGCTCCACTGGTGCCGTTCCGCCGAAGAGCAACGGGCCATAGACATAGTCGTTGGTGCCGTCGGAGATATCGAGCGGGATGGTTCCTCCACGAACAGTGTCCCAGGTGTAATCCGTAGTGACCGAGTTCGAGGTTGAGGTCATCCTGAGCCCGTTCCCACCGTAGGTATACGACGTGGCACCAGCTGGCGCCGAACTGCACGACTCGGTCGACGAGCTCGTGGGTGCGACCCAGCACATCTGGCCGAATGAGTTCCAGCCATACGAGGTCGTTGTGGTGCCATTGGTCGAAGAGGTGCGCTGGCCGTTCTGGTCGTAGCTAACAGTCGTGGCTCCGGACGGCGGGTTGGTGCAGGCATTGGACGGAGGAGGTCCTGTTGTTTGTGGGACCGAGTAGCAGACCCCACCATCTGTGTTGTAGTAGTAGCCGGTCGTACCCTCTCCTGAGGTTCCGGCGTCTTGGAGGATCTCCCCGTTTGGGTTGGTCGCGTAGGCGTCCGCGCTGGTTTGGCCTGGGTTCTCGGCGCTCGTGATCTGCTTGTACGAGTTGTAGCCGACAGCAGGCGTGGTGGTGCCTCCGAGAAGCGACGTCGTCGAGAGTCGCTCGTCGGCATCGTAGGTGAAGGTGTCCGCCTTTCCGTTGAGCACCGGACCGCTGTAGGTGGCGCTGCTCAGATTCCCGGCCTTGTCGTAGGTGTAGGCCAGGCTCTCTGCGCTCGTCGTTGGGTAGGCGATATTGGTCACGTCGTCAGGGTTGTACGCGTCGCCGTAGGTGTAGGTGATGGGATTCGTCGAGGCCCACGAGGTAATGGTGTGGACGCGTAGGGCGGTGTCGTAGGCGTAGTTCGCGATCATGTTGCTACTGCTCGGGGTACCCCGGCTCGAGATCGTCCCGCACGACGACGTCCCGCTTGACATCGGGTAGGCGACGCAGAGAACCTCGCCCCCGTAGCCGTAGAGGTACGAGACGGTCTTGGCGTTGTCGTCGGTCACCTGGGTCAAGTTTCCGTTGGAGTACGTGTACTGGGTCTCGGGTGTGGCCGGGGTCATGCCGTAGTTGTCCTGCATGGCGGTGAGCTCAGACGCGCCGTCGTAGGTATAGCTGGTGACGCCGTTACCGGTCGGTGTAGAGCTGCCACAACCGAGGGTTTGGGTTTGGTTCGTCGATTGGGCGCAGACTCTGCTGTCGGCGTCGTAGTTCTCCAAGGTGTACGTGCCGTTCGGATTCGACGTGAGAACCAACCGTCCGTCGTTGTCATAGGTGTAGTTGGTGGTCTGATTCATCGGTGTCGTGACCGATGTGACTTCGTCGTCGTAGCCGGGGTCGCCATAGCCGTAGGTCGTCTGGTTGCCGTCGGCGTCCCAGCTGGCCAAGCGAGTCCCGTCCGCGTTGTACTGATCGGCGGTGTCGCCGTAGATCTGGTTGCACTGCGTCGTCGTGTCGAAGGCGGGCTGGACCGGTCCGGCTGACACACGCATTTCCGTAAGCATTGTACGCCGTGTAGGTGATCTCTTGGGACAGCGGGTCTTTGACCTCGGTGGGGCTGGTGGGATAGGCCGGGTCCCCATAGGTGTAGGTGGTGGTGTTCCCGTTCGGGTCCGCGACGCTGAGCGGGGCATCGGTCCCGGGCTCATAGGTGGTCACCGTGCTGTACTTCGGCACGGTGGTCGTGCAGTTTCCAGTGGTACCCGACGTGCCGACCAGGCTCCAACAGCGGCGCCCGTCGACGTCATAGCCATAGCTCGCGGCCTCGTTCATAGGCCCGCCAACGCTGATCAAGTTGCCGTCTGCGTCGTAGCTGTCGGTGACCGCCCCAGCGTCAGGCACCGTCGTGGTCTTGACCTGACCCCATGCGTCATAGGTGTAACTGGTCGCATATGGATTCGTCGACGCCTGGGTTCCGGACTGTCCCGCCGGTGGGATTGTCCAGGCGAGCTGGCCGATGTTGGCGGTGGTGTAGCCCGACGTCGTCGTCAACGACGGGCTGGCGTTCCAGTTCACTGTCTTCGACGTCAGGTCGGTGTACTCGTCGTAGGAATACGCCGTCGATCCGGTCGGCGCGTTGACACCCGGGGTGCTGGCGGTACAGGGGGCACCGGTTCCGGTGACGCTGGGCGGCGCCACCCAGCACAAGAGTCCCTGGTAATAGTCGCCGCCCGTGCCCCACAGGTAGTAGCCGTAGCGGGTGGTGTTCCCGAGCGGGTCGGTCTCAGAGGTCAGGTTGCCGTTCGAGTCGTAGGTGTAATGCGTGCTCCCGGCCGGCGGAGTGCTGCACGTGGCGTTGGCCGGAACCGAGACGCCGGGTCTCGCGCTCCAACAGAGCTCGTCGAAATCGTTGCCTCCCACGTCGTTGTACATCGTGTCGGTGACTTGGCCCTCGGCGTCTTGGGAGGAGAGAACGTTCCCCACCGAGTCGGTCGTGACCACGGTGGTCGAGACGCTCTGCGCCGCACCCGGGGTGG
>CAWHFM010000017.1:0-42023 GCA_963828505.1 uncultured Acidimicrobiaceae bacterium | reverse complement strand
TGGGCTCCTGCCGCCCGCCGGCTTCCAGCGAGACTGTGGAGCGGCCTCGCCGCGGTCGGGTACGCGGGCGTGGTGGCGCTCTCGGCCACCATGACCATCGGCGGGAGCTTCACTTACGAGGGCGGTCTGACACTTGCCGCCCTGTTCGCGGCGGCGGTCATCGGAGGAGTGACGCTGGCGGGTTCCTCGCTCCCCGCTCGGTGCCTCTCGCTCGGGCCGATTCGCTACGTCGGCCGCATTTCCTATGGGCTCTATTTGTGGCACTGGCCGATCTTTGTGGTCCTCGACGGGTCGCGCACCGGCCTCGACGGGCCCGAGCTGTTCGCGTTGCGCCTTGCCGCTACCTTCGCCGCGGCCATCGCCTCGTTCTATCTGATTGAGATGCCCATCGGGCGCGGCGCTCTACGGCGCTCGCGGGAAGTGCGGATTGAGGCTGGCTTCATCACCGCGGTTGTGCTGGTGGCCGCCCTGTTGCAACCAACGGCCGCAACAGGCGTGCCGCTCATCGACCGGACCGCCGGCCTCAGGTTCTTCGCGGGCCAGGTACGCGGCTGGCCGCCGGGACACCCGGTCCACCAGTCCGGGTCCTGCTTGTGGGCGATTCGATCGCGTACATGCTGGGCAATGGGCTCGAGCTCGTCGGCAATCAGTACGGAATCACTTTGCACAACATGGGTCTGCCCGGGTGCTCATTGGAGGATTCCTCATACCGGATCCAGAACTTCGTCGCCTCGCCGCCGGCGCAATGTGTGGGTCGTCCCGCCGCCTCAACATTCGAGCTCGACCTCTTCAAGCCTCAGGTCGTGGTGTTCCTCGCCCGCCTGGACATCGTCGACCGGTTCGAGCAGGGAGCGTGGGTCCATATCGGTGAGCCCGCGTTCGACGCTTCTCTGCGCACTCTCCTTGACGACACTGTTCCGGTTGTCCTCTACGGGTGCTCGGGTGGTGCTCGCGACGACGCCGTACTACTCGAGCGGAGAGACCCTCAATGGAACTCCGTGGCCCGAGGACGCGCCGTGGAGGGTCAGGCAGTTCAACGTCATTCTCCGCCAAGTGGCCGCGGCGCACCCTGGGACGGTGAGTGTCCTCGACCTCAACCGAATCGTCGATCCCAAAGGCCACTACCAGGCAGTGATCAACGGGGTCCCGGTCCGTTCGCCGGACGGGGTCCACTTCACGTGGGCCGGCGACTTCTGGTTGGCGCCGCGAATCTTGCCCGAGCTCCGCGCATTGGGCGCGGGCCGCTCGTGCACTTCGGCCGTCCCTCGATGTCCAGGTCATGATGAACACTGACCAACGAGGGCTCTCCTCTTGACCTTACGCCGGTCCTTGTCTCGAACACCGAGCTGGGAGCGGCACGCGTGCCGCGGGCTACGTTCCCCTCATGCCCGCCCTGCCGGTAATCATCGAAGCCGCCATCAACGGCGTGACCACGAAGGAACGCAACCCAAATGTCCCGCGCACCCCGGAGGAGGTCAGCGCCGACGCACTCGCCTGCCTGGAGGCCGGTGCTGCCATCATCCACAATCACATCGACCTCTTTGGAGTGAGCGAGGAAGAGGCTGCGGAGCGCTACTTGGAAGGGTGGCGGGCGGTCCTGGTGGCTCGACCAGACGCCTTGCTCTACCCGACGATCCACTTCGGAAGCTCAATGAACTACGAGCATCTCATTCCGCTGGCGGCGAGCGGAGTGCTGCGTATCGGCCTCACCGATCCGGGATCGGTCAATCTCGGTGGCGTTGGCGATGACGACGTACCGCGCGGCCCATTCGTCTATGCCAATTCTTTCGATGTGATCGCCCGGGCTTTCGAGATCTACGCGACCCATCGGCTCGGACCGAGCCTGGCCATCTACGAGCCTGGGTTCCTACGTACCACCCTCGCGTGGTGGCGAGCGGGGCGGTTGCCCGCCGGCGCCATGATCAAGTTGTACTTCGGCGCCGAACGTGGCCTCCTGGGCGCACCATTCGGCCTTCCCCCGACCGTGTCGGCGCTTGATGTCTATCTGGAAATGCTGGCCGGCTGCGACCTGCCATGGGCCGTGTCGGTGGTTGGTGGAGACGTGGTCGAGAGTGAAATCGCTCCGGTCGCCCTCGAGCGTGGAGGCCATCTCCACTTAGGCCTCGAGTTCTACGGCGGGCCTGGTACACCCACCAACGCTGAACTGGTCGGCAGAGCCGTCGAACTGTGCGGAGAGGCGAAGAGGCCCGTCGCCACCTCCCGGGAAGCGGCGGTGATCCTCGGTCTTCCCCACGCGGTCTCGGAGATCACGCCTCCGCCGTAGGAGTGGCCGAGGACCACCACCAGGAGTGAGCTTCATCGAAGAGATCAGCCTTCTGTTGAAAGGAGGACAGCAATACTTTTCGGTGTTCGGTCGTTCAGGCTGGCACCGGCGACCGAACACCCGTATTTGGGGTCCCCTCGACTCGTGGTCGAACGGCCGGTGTAGACCGTGTGTCGTGAAGCTCAAGCTTGACCTGCACGAAATCTACGACCGAGGCGACGATATCGATCGTGCCCTGCGAGGGATCATCGAGGAAGCAATTGAGAAAAGGGTTCGGTTGGTTGAGATCATCCCCGGCAAGGGCACCGGCCGGCTCAAGAAGCGCGTGCTGCGATTCCTGGACCAAAAGGACATAAAGGTGCTCTACGATCGAGTCGAAAAGGACTCGCATAATTTCGGTCGGGTGTTCGTCCACTTCAGGCCGAAGTAGGTACTGAACAGTTACACCTCATCCCCGGGGCATCGACGTCACCGCGGGGCTGTCGCTCGGTCAAAGTTCGGGATCGCCGCCGGCGCGGCCGTAGGCTGCTATCACGACCGTCGGATCCTGACATCGGACGTCAAATGAGAGTCCCCTCAGGTGCCGACACTTCGAGGCAGGCCAGGGAACCGGGCATCTCGCCGTCCGGGCCAATGGCGCGACAGCGTGAGACCCAAAAGACGATGGGGAGGCGTAGCCATGGACACTGTCGTGCTCGGTCGGACCGGCCTGACGGTAAGCGTGGCTGGCCTTGGTTGTGGCGGCCACAGCCGCTTGGGCCAGGCCACGGGGGCCACCGAAGAGGAGTCCGTACGCCTGGTCCACCGAGCCCTGGAACTGGGCGTCACGTATATCGACACGGCCCGGTCCTATGGGACCGAGGAAATAGTGGGGCGTGGGCTCGCGGCACAGCGCGACGAGGTGGTCGTATCGACCAAGGCCCATCCCCTCGGTGCTGGCGGCCAACCTCTCACGCCGCGAGAACTGTGCGATTCGGTCCAGCTCTCACTCCGTCGTCTCCGGACCGACCGGGTTGACGTTTTTCACCTGCACGGTGTCGATGTGGGCCTCTACGAGCACTGCGTGGGCGAGCTGGTTCCTGAGTTACAGCGCCTACGCGCCGAGGGGGCGCTGCGGTTCCTGGCCATATCCGAGCGCTTCGGTGCTGACCCCGGGCACACCATGTTGCAGCGTGCCCTTCTCGACGACTGCTGGGACGTGATGATGGTCGGGTTCAACCTGCTCAACCCGAGCGCACGACACCGAGTGTTCCCCCAGACTCGAGACAAGGACATCGGCGTCGAGGTCATGTTCGCCGTGCGGCGGACCCTCAGCCAGCCCGACGAGTTGCGTCGAGTGGCCGGCCAGCTCGTCGAAGAAGGCCGTATCCCCGAAGGCTCCATCGACCTCCATGACCCGCTGGGGTTCCTTCTTCGTTCAGGCCGTGACAGGTCGGTGGTGGAGTCGGCCTACCGGTTCGCCCGCCACGAGCCAGGCTGTCAAGTCGTTCTCACCGGTACCGGCAACGCAGCCCACCTCGAGGAGAACATCTCCTCAATCAACGCCCCGCCGCTCACAACGGAGGAGGCAGAAGGCCTTCGACGACTCTTCGGGCATCTCGACCACCTATCGGGAAACTGAGCATTGTCGCCAAGTCCGACCCGAACATGGCGGCACATATGGCGAGTCGCTGGCCGGTAGCCTGCCCGACCAACCTCCCCGAGCCCGACGCGGGGAAGTGGGTGCGAGCTCAGCTGCCGCCGGCGTAGTACTCCGAGGCGTCGCCTTCGAGCGCCACCGACTCGCGGCCATCGACGCCGACAGGGACAGGTCCTGCGACCGTGACCCGTTCGGCCCGACGGCGGGCATTGCCGTAGTCGACGACGGCGACGTGCTGGGTGGCGCGGTTGTCCCAGATGGCGAGGTCGCCCGCTTTCCACCGCCAGCGCACCGTGTGATCGGGCCGTGTGACGTAGTCCTGCAGGATCCGGATCAGGTCTCGCGATGCTTGCGGGCCGAGGCCGACCACGGTCTCGGCGAAGCCGCCGAGCACGAGAGAGCGTTCACCGGTCTCGGGATGCACACGAACCGCCGGGTGCTCGGTACGGAAAACCTTGGACACGAACTTGCGGCGATGGGCGCTCATGACCTCGTTCGCCGCCTCTTCGCGGTTCGACGGCTTGGCGTAGTCGTGGGTGTTGGTGTGCACGATGCGTAACGTGTCGGCCAGTTCCCTGAGCTCTTTGGGGAGCTTCTCGTAGGCCGAGACCGTGTTGGCCCAGATGGTGTCGCCACCCACCTCTGGCATCACCACGCCGTGAAGGAGCGTGAAGGCGGGCGGCCGGTCGCAGAAGGTCACATCGGTGTGCCAACGGTTGGCGGGCGCGGCCGTGGCCGAGTCGATCTCCTCGAGGTGCGGATGCGACTCCGGCGACGGGATGGTCGGGTGGCCGAGTGTGAGCGGGCCGAGCCGCTGGGCGAAGGCTACCTGACGGTCGTAGTCGAGGCTCTGGTCGCGGAAGAAGACCACTCGATGGGCGAGGAGCGCCCGGCGTATCTCCGTGATGGTCTTGTCGTCCAGCTGCTCGCCGGTGTTCACGCCGCCGATCTCGGCACCGATGCGGCCGGCGAGACGATCGACCGTGAGGGCTGTCTCTGTCTGTGCGATTGTCATGATTGCGCCTCCTCTCCGTAGGTTCTAGTACTACTGCCTGCGCAGCACGGTGAAGGTCGGGGTCGCCCGTACTTCGAACCCGAGGCTCTGGTAGAGACGGATCGCGGCGGTGTTGTCGGCTGCGGCGTGGAGAAAGGGCCGCTCCGAACGCTCCCGTATTCCCGCCGCGACCGCTCGGACCAGCCGAGTCCCGAGGCCCTGGGCGCGATGGGACGCGTCGGTGCACACGGCGCTGATCTCGGACCAACCAACCGGTCGCAACCGTTCGCCGGCCATGGCGACCAATTCACCACGACTCCGGATGCCGAGATAGCGGCCCATCTTGATCGTGTGTCGGAGATATGGTCCGGGCCGGGTCCGCTTCACCAACTCGAGCATCTCGGAGACGTCGGCCTCCGTGAGGGTTACGGCCTCCTCGTCGGTAGCCTGCTCGAGCGCCGTCCCGTCCATCTGGACGCCCGGCACGCTGGCGATCAGCTCCCAACCGTCGGGGACGGCGGCGGCATCGACGAGTATGCACACGGCGCCGCCGTCGATGACTTGCGCGAGGGCCTCCCAGCAGTCCGGACTGCGCGGATTTTCTAAGGCGCCGAACGGGCAGACGTCGCGCTGGTAGCGCCCGGCCCCGGCGCCGCGTACGTTCGCGACCTCGCCGAGCCCGCTGTGGACTCCGGTGAGCGAGGTCCATACGGGGTTGTCGAGGACGTGGCCGCTGGCGCGGACACTCACGGGCAACGATCCCAGTGCTTGGCCAAGAGCTCGTAGGAACGCACCCGGTCGGCATAGTCGTGAGTCATTGTGGTCACGACCAATTCGTCGGCCTGCGTCACGTGCACCAGCCGTTCGAGCTGCTCCACCACCTGCTCCGGGGAGCCCACCACCTGGGTTGAGACACGGTCGGCCACGAGGTGCTCCTCGTCCTCCGTCCAGGCGTGCGACCGGGACTGGCCAGGGCTCGGAAAGGGAATCGCTCCCTCTCCCGACCGGATCCCGAGCACCCAGAGGCCGTGGCCCACAGCCAGGCGCTTGGCCTGCTCCTCCGTCTCGCCGACGATGGCGTCGACCGAGACACAGACATGGGGACGATCGAGCTCGCGACTCGGTCGGAACGCCTCCCGGTAGGCCGCCACTCCTTCCAGAATGGTGGCCGGACTCACGTGGTAGTTGGCAGCGAAGCGCAGCCCGTTCCGCCCGGCCACCTCGGCGCTCTCACCGCCGCCGCTTCCGAGAATCCAGACCTGCACGTCCGCATTCTCGCCCGGAGTCACATGGGCACTGAGCCCGTCAGGGGATCGGTATTCGCCACGCAGCAGAGCCAACAGTTCGTCGATCTGCTCGGAGTAGTCGGGAGTTATCGCCTCCGGTTGCTGGAGCAGACCCCGGGCCAACGCCACGCGGGGCGAACGCATGAGCCGACCCAGAGACGGCGGTGACGGGATGAGAACGCCCCCGACCGTACGGGCTTCGGGTTTGGGACCGGAGTGAGCCGCCTCACCGTCGTCCGGGGACCTGCCAGGGCGGTCGGCCGTCTCTTCCCGCCTCCCGCCGATCTCGACGATCTCCCTCCTGCTCTCCGGCGGCAGTCGGGACGGAGCGGCGCCGTTGTCACGTTCAGGACGCCGTCGGGGAGTGCCACGCGTGCGTCCCAGCCCAAGGTCCAGTCGGCCGGGGAAGGCGCAATCGAGGAGCCCGAATTCCTCGACGACGGAGAGAGGCGTCCGATGCCCCATCTGCACGCCGCCCGAACCCACCCGGATGGTGCTGGTCGCCGCCGCGGCGAGTCCGATCATCACCGCGGGCGCGGTTCCGGCGACCCCCTGGTCGAGGTGGTGCTCCGCGAACCAGTAGCGGTGGTACCCGAGGCTCTCCGCCCGTCGAGCCAAATCGATGGAGTTCCGGACCGCCTCGGTGGCTGTCGATCCGGACGCTACCGGCACCAGGTCGAGCACTGAGAGAGGGACCCGGGTCGCGCTCGACGAGCGCGTCCCGGAGTTCTCCGAAGATCGCGCCGCGGCCAGATCGCGCCGCAGCGGCGGCAGGCCGAGGTGATCTCTCAGCGCGGTGCCCGCGTAGTCGGCCCGGAACACACCGCGCTCTTGAAGGAGAGGGACGACGTGCGTCGCGAAATCGTCGAGGCCTCCCGGCGTGATGTGCGGCACCAGGATGAAGCCGTCACAGACCTCGTCGCGCACGTACCGCTCCATGCTGTCGGCGATCGTGGTGGCGGATCCCACGAAGGACTGACGGGCGCTGACCTCGATCATCAGCTGACGAATGGACAGGCTCTTGGCAGCGGCCAGTTCCCGCCATTGCTTCACGGTCCCCATGGGGTCCTTGTTCATGCGGACCGAAGCGCGGCCCGGGGCGATGGTCTCGGCCCCGATGAGAGGCTCGACATCGGGAAGCGGTCCGTCCGGGTCGTGGTCGGACAGGTCGCGGTTCCACACCTGCTCCATCAGCTTGATGGCGGTTGCACCACTCACCTGTTGCTCCCTGACGTGGCGGGACTGCTCCTCCGCCTCGGCATCGGTCGTCCCGAGCACGAAGGTGGTCGCCGGCAGGACGACCAGCTCGTCGGGGCCGCGCCCGTAGCGGGTCAAGCGCCCCTTGATGTCGGCGTAGAAGGCCCGACCGCTCTTGTAGCTGCTGTGCCGCGTGAAAATGGCGTCCGCGGTCTCGGCTGCGAACTCCCGCCCCTCCTCCGAATCTCCCGCCTGCAGTATCACCGGCCGCCCTTGAGGACCCCGCGGAACGTTGAAGCGGCCCGAGATCTCGAAATGCTCGTCGCTGTGGTCGAACGTCCCTACCTCGGGATCGGAGAGAAAGACCCCGGAGTCCTTTTCCGCCACGATCTCCCCACCGTGCCAGGAGTCGAACAGCTCCCACGCGGTGAGCATGAACTGGCGGGCCCGGCTGTAGCGCTGCTCTTGGGGCAAGAAGCCGCCGCGCCGGAAGTTCTCGCCGGTGAAAGAGTCCCACGACGTCACCACGTTCCAGGCCGCGCGCCCGCCGGAGAGGTGATCGAGCGTGGCGAACTGGCGGGCCACCTCGTAGGGCTCGTTGAACGTCGAGTTGATGGTCCCGGCCAATCCCAGCCGGTCGGTCACCGCCGCCAGAGCGGCAAGGACGGTGAAGGTGTCGGGGCGGCCGAGGACGTCGAGGTCGTAGATCTTGCCTCCCTGCTCCCGCAGGCGCAGTCCCTCGGCCAGAAAGAGAAAGTCGAACTTGGCCCGCTCCGCGGTCTGGGCGAGGTGGACGAAGGAGGCGAACTCGATGTGGCTGCCGGAGCGAGGATCGCTCCAGACCGTCGTGTTGTTCACGCCCGGGAAATGGGCGGCCAGATGGATCTGCCGCTTCGGCGTCACGTTGCCACCTCGGCCAGGGTGTAGCGGCTGGCCGGTCGGGACCGGCCGAGGCGCGAACGCAGCGTGCCCGAGCCGTAGGCCGTGCGGAACAGCGAGCGGCGCTGCAGCTCGGGCACGAGCTCCTCGCAGATCAGCTTCAGGTCGTGGGGCAATCCTCCCGGACGGAGCCGGAACCCTTGAATTTTGGCTGCGGACCAGTCTTCCAACAGGTCGGCCAGCTCGGTAGGCGTACCCACGAAGACGGCGGCGTCGCTGCGGTATGTCCGACTCAGGAGCTCGTCCAGACGCGCTTTCCGACTCCTGGCCTCGGCTGCAGTGGAGCCCAGGAACACGACGACGTCAGCGAGGACAGTGACCGCCATCTCCGAGCCGCCTTCGAGAGCGAGGCCGGCCAGTTCCTCCGCGATCTCCCGGACGCCGTTGGCATCTTGCGGAGTGACGAAGACGACGTCGGCGCTGGCCAAGGCGAACCGGTACGGCCGGGTGGAGTGAGCCAGGGCGGCCACCAGGGGCTGCCCCTGTGGCGGACGGGGAGTTATGGAAGGTCCCTTGACCGAGAACCACCGGCCCCGGAAGTCGATGTAGTGAAGCTTCTCCCGGTCGACGAACCGCCCGGTGGACACATCCCGGACTTCGGCGTCGTCCTCCCAGCTGTCCCATAGACGCCGCAGAACCTCGACGTAGTCGGCCGCCTCCGCCAACAGATCGGCAGCCGGCGACTCTGCAGCGGCCGGGTTGTCGTCGGCGAGGTCGACTGGGAAGGACCGTCGGCCGAAGTGGCGGGCCTCGTAAGGACGGCCTGAGACCTGAACGCGCACTCCGGCCCGACCTGCGCTCACGTAGTCGAGGGTGGCAATGGCCTTGGAGATGTGGAACGGCTCGGTGTGGGTGACCGTCACGCTGGGCACCAGGCCTATCCGGGTCGTCAACGGGGCCACCCGCGCAGCCACCATCACCGCGTCCAACCGTCCCCGCACCTGGTCGATCCGATCGTCCTGGGAGGTCGCGCCAGTGGACTGGAAGGCGAGGGCGTCCTCGATGGTCAGGAAGTCGAGCAGGCCGCGCTCGGCCATACGGGCCAAGTCGGCCCAGTAACGGGCCGTGAACAGGTCCGCTGGACGGGCCGATGGTTCCCGCCACGCGGCGGGATGCCAGCCGGCGCCATCGAGCGCCACCGCCAGGTGGAGTCGGGATGAGGAACTCACAGCAGGAACGTCCGATCATCGCGCAGCGTCTGCTCCACACCCGCGGGTCTTCGTAGTCGGTCTCCAGCACGCACAGACGGACCCGGAAGTTGGCACCCAGTTCGACCAGCACCGGTCCTGGGAAGACCTCCGGCGTCGATGAGTGGAGCAACGTTCCACCGAAGATGAGCCTGAACGCCACGACTCCAGCCCGCCCCGACGACGTCGATGACGAATTTGGGACGGCCCCTACCGAACCGCTCCGCCCTTCGGACCCCAGCGTCAGCGCTTCGGGTCTTCGGGTTGTCCTCCTCCACGATGACGCTCATGGGGCGGTGCTGGCCTCAGCCGAGGTCCCGATCGGGGTGATGGTCATGGCGGGCCTTCGCAAATTCGATTATTCCGATGGACTAAATCAAGAATATTAGTCAAGGCCAATCCGGGCGCCAAATGGCAAGCCAACGGGCGAAAGGTCGAGGAGCGGGCCGCCCGATCCGAAAATATGACTAAACCCATTGACTTTGTAGGAATTACTTTTTACTCTCCTGTCACCGACGGCACAAGCGCCGCCGGCCGCCGCCGATCGGCGGCGGACGAACCTCCCTCAGCCAAGAAAGGAAACGCGATGTCAACCCAGGCATCTCCAGACGCATCCCTACCCTCTTTCCGCAGGCGCCGGCGAAGGGCCGTTACCGGCGCGGTCGGGCTGGCGGGCGCACTCGGGCTCGCGCTCTCTGGCTTCGTCGCCAGTGGAGCCACCACGCCCAGCGCACCGCCACCGGTGACCTTCCTCACCCCGAACGGAGCTGTCGGCCACGGCGACATCTTCATCACCCCGACAGGAGACACGGGGACCTATGCCAACGGGCCAGAGATCTTGAGCCCGTCGGGTCAGGTCGTCTGGTTCCACTCGATCCCTGCGGGTGAGACGGCATCCGATTTCCGGACCCAGACTTACGACGGGCAACCGGTCCTCACCTGGTGGCAGGGGACAGGCCTCGGAGGTCTCTCCACTGGGACCGACTACATCTACGACGACCACTACCAGCAGATCGCGACCGTCAACGCCGGCAACGGACTGTCGGCCGATGGCCACGAGTTCCTCATCACTCCGTGGAACACCGCGCTGATCCTCTCGTACACCACTGCCGCCGCCGACCTCACCTCCATAGGCGGTCCCGCCGACCAGACGGTCATCAACGGCGTGGTGCAAGAGATCGACATCAGGACCGGCAAGGTGCTCTTCCAATGGAACAGCGAGGACCACGTCCCCTTCAGTCAGAGTGAGCAACCATTGCCGTCCTCGGCCAGCACACCGTGGGACTGGTTCCACATCAATGCCGTGCACCTCGACCCTCAGGGCAATCTCCTCATCGATGCCCGTGACACCTGGACGACATACGACGTCAGCCCCTGGTCGGGTCGGATCCTCTGGCAGCTGGGTGGCAAGGACAGCAGCTTCACTGAACAGGCGGCCCCGGGACAGGTCCTCGACAGTGCCAACGAGATCTTCGCCTGGCAGCACGATCCCGAAGCCCTCGGCAACGACACCTATACCTACTTCGACAACGAGTCGTCTGGAGTGCCGTTGCTCCCGTACAGTCGGGCCGTCACCGTCAAGTTGAACTTCCAGCAGCGCACGGCGACGCTCGTTGCGTCCGATGATCAGCCCGGAGGCCTCTCGGCCGCATCCCAGGGCAATGCGCAGACGACCCAGGAGCACAACCTCTTCGTGGGGTGGGGGATACTGCCCTACTTCTCGGAGTTCAGCCCGTCGGGCGCTCTGCTCTTCAACGCCGAATTTCCCGCCGGGGTGAACACCTATCGGGCCTACCTGCTCCCTTGGAACGCCTCGTCGCGTTGGGGTTCGCGGGCCGGCCGGAGCGACTGACCGGCCTCAGCAGGACAGGCCGGCCTGACGCCGGCGACACTCGACCCGAACCGACGCCATCCGCAGACGGGGTGGCGTCGGTTCGGGTCGTCAGCGGGTCGATGGCGGGTGGGACGCGCTTCGACAGTCTCTTGACCAGGTGTACCGAGAACTCCCTGTCCGGCCCGATGCCGGTTGAGACGGGCTGGGTCGGAGCGAGAACGGCCCGGCCAAGCACGCAGAAGGCAGGGATGCCCGCGACGGACGTCGATACCGATCGCCCCGACTGGGTGAGCCCATCTCACCCAGTCTGATCCCGGATCCGTCTCGCCCAGCCAGGATGCTCCAGGCAGCCGCGCCGCACTTGCTCTTCAACGCTTCCCGAGCTCCCGCATACCAACGGATCATCTCCTGGTAAACCTCCTCGCTATGACCACTGATCGACTTCTGGACCTGGTGGGCCTCCCTGGCGGGCCTTTGGCCGACGCCGCACTCTGGCATCTCGAGGTGATTGAGGCCGGGCGGCTTACCCCGACTCTGCACCGCGTCGTCCTGACCGGTCCTGGCCTCGATGGCCTGCGTTACGTGGCAGGTCAGGACCTGATGTTGCGGGTGCCACAGGTCAGCAACAGAGTGGTGAATCGTCGCTATACGATCCGCTCCTTCGATGCGACACGCTCAGCGGTGGTCATCGACGTCTCGCTCCACGGCGCAGGACCGGGAACCGATTGGATCCGCGCCGCAGGGGTCGGTGATCGCATCGACGCAATTGGCCCACGCGGCAAGATCATGCTGCACGCAGACGCTGACTGGCATCTTTTCATCGGGGACGAGACAGGGATGCCCGGGTCGCTCGCGATGATAGAAGCCCTCCCCTCCGCATCTACGGCGAAAGCGTTATTCGAGATCGACACTGCTGCCGATGAACAGGAACCCAACTCGCGCCAGGTGCAGCGGTTGGACCTAGGTTGGGTTCACCGACATGGTCGTTCGGTGCCGGGTGATCCTTCGCCACTCCTCGAAGCACTTGGCGACTTCGCCCAACCCGCCGGCCTCGGACATGCCTACGTCGCGGCCGAGGCCGGAGTGGTACGGAATATCCAGCGAAACTTGGTGGAACGCGGTTTCCAGCTAGATCAGATTTCGGCCAAAGCGTATTGGCGACGGGGTCTGCCCAACGCCGAGCACGGAGAGCCAACTCGCGAGGATTGAGGTCAACACCTAGCGGGCCTACCTGCTCCCTTGGAACCCGCGGTCGAGTTGGGGTAGGTCGGTAGGCGGGAGCCACTGGTTCACGTCATGGGCGAGTCGACGGCAGGGTGGGTCGCGCGCTCAGGGGTAGAACTCGGATGGCCCTGTGTTCACTCTCCTGAGTCCGGCACTGACGAGCAGAGCGGGGCGCAAGGGGGCCGCTTCTGAGCGAACCGAAGGAGTCGGACCTCCGACGCGACCGAAGTGCTTCAACGAGCGGTTCGATTCGTTGCGGGGACGCTTCCGATGTCTTGGGATCGACACTGCCCGGGGGCGGCCGCAAAAGTCCAGGTGAAATCGCCATTTGAGTTAACGCGGGGTTCACGGGAATCCAACACGGTTGAAACAAAGGCAGGACAGGGTGGTCCTGAAACCTCAAACACGCCAGAAGATTCGGGATGCTGTGACGATCGATATCGGCGAGGACACCCACCAAAAGGCGCTCCGCGTCAACCTGGACCCGCGCTGGTACGGCACCGTTGCCGAGATCGGAGCGGGCCAGGAGGTAGCCCGTTGGTTCTTCCGAGTTGGGGGCGCCGCGGGCACCATCGCCAAGTCGATCTCGGCCTACGACATGGCCGTGAGCGACGCCATCTACGGTGAGGCCGACCGTTATGTCTCGGCTGGTCGCCTCCAAGCGATGCTCGACCACGAGTACCAACTGAACCTCGACCGTCTCGGTGACAAGCGCGGCGACGCAACGTCGTTCTTCGCCTTCGCCAATACCGTTGTGGCGCGCAGTTACAAGGGGAACAACGAATGTCATGGCTGGATGGGTCTCAAATTCCAGGCCCATCCACGAGACGATCCCAGCCAGGTCATCCTCCACGTTCGCATGCTCGACGTGGAGGCGTCCCTGCAGCAAGAAGCCATCGGTGTCGTGGGCATCAATCTGCTGCACGGAGCGTTCTTCCAGCATCATGAGCCTGAGGCGTTGCTCGAAAGTTTGTTGGACCGCCTTACCACCGGACGCATCGAAATCGACATGGTCGAGTTTCGCGGCATCGAATTTCGGCATGTCGACAATCGGCTGATGGCGCTGAAGCTGGTCCAACTTGGTCTCAGTGGGCTCGCCATGTTCGGGCCCGATCGGACGGTGCTTCAACCGAGTGAGGCCCTCCGCAAACGGGCGCTTCTCGTCGAGCGGGGAAGTTTTCGGCCCACGACGCTGGTGAACATCGACATGCTCGAGTGTGCTCTGGCGAAGTTCGAGTCGGACCCCGGCGTCGGCGGTGTCCCGGTCTTGCCGCTCGCCGAGCTGACCATGCGGAACCTTCTGGCTGACGGAGAGGACGTCGATCGTCGCGACTTCCTGGCTCGAGCGGATCTGATGGCTGCGTGCGGAATGACCGTCGTGATCTCTGACTATTTCGAGTACTACCGGCTGGCGGCTTATCTCGCTGAGCGAACCGATGCGCGGATCGGCATCGTGATGGGAGTCCCGAGTCTTATCGAACTGTTCGATGAATCGAATTACGCCCAGCTGCCCGGTGGAATCCTCGAAAGCTTCGGACGACTTTTCAAGAACGACCTTCGGATCTACGTCTATCCGCTACGTCGCACGGCGGTTGACGAACTTCAAACCGTCGACACCATCGAGGTCGGCGATGGACTTCGTCCGCTCTATGACTATCTTGCCATGAGGGGAAGCTTTGTTCCATTGGACAACTATCACGACGAGTACCTCGACATTTTCAGTCGCGACGTTCTCAAGCGGATCGCCTCGGGGGACCATGCTTGGGAGAGGATGGTCCCTCCCGAGGTCGCCGAGCTGATCAAGCAGAAGTCATTCTTCGAATACTCGAGGAGCCGAGACGACTGAGGCCACATGAAACCAATGAAAGGCGTACTGATCGACATCGACGGTGTGCTTGTTGTGTCGTGGGAACCGCTGCCCGGGGCGGCCGAATGCCTCGTGCGGCTTCGGGAAGCAGGCATCCGCTTCAGGACCGTCACCAACACCTCGTCAAAGACTCGCGGGCAGATTGCGGAAGCCCTTACCGACGCCGGCATACCGGTCGATCCCATCGATATATCGACGGCGGTTTCAAGCGCGGCGCAATACCTTTCGGAGCGCTACCCCGGGAACGTGTGCCTCGTGGTGAACGACGGGCTTCTCGACGAGGACCTGGTCGGTGTGACAGAGACATCTGACCCTCTCTCTGCGGGGGTCGTACTTCTGGGGGGTGCTGGTCCGAGCGTGGGTTACCGGGAGCTCGATACCGTCTTCAAGTTGGCAC
Organism: uncultured Acidimicrobiaceae bacterium; assembly: GCA_963828505.1. Taxonomy (GTDB): domain Bacteria; phylum Actinomycetota; class Acidimicrobiia; order Acidimicrobiales; family RAAP-2; genus Bog-473. The sequence continues at coordinate 27,175 of CAWHFM010000017.1, read as the reverse complement.
AGGACGGCGTACCGGTCGTGGCACTCCATCGGAATACGCGCTATCAGACCTCGCAAGGGGCGGCCCTGGACATGGGGGCATTCATCGTCGGTTTGGAGGCAGCGGCTGGGATCGAGATACCCGTGTTCGGCAAGCCGTCCAGGGCGTTCTTCGAGGCGGCCCTGGGAGATCTGGGTTTGTCGGCGCGTGAGGTGGTGATGGTGGGCGACGACATCCAAGCCGATGTGCTCGGCGCGCAGAAGATCGGCATCACCGGTGTTCTGGTCCGGACAGGGAAGTTCCGCGAACATGACCTGGTGCGAGGCGGTACCGCGCCTGATCATGTCATCGAAGGAATAGGTCGCTTGCCAGAGCTGCTCGACACTCTCGGCACTTAGAGGAGCGGGTGGTGGGGTAGCCGAGTGGTCGACTCCTACGAGCAGCCGTTCGGTCTTCGACAGGTCAGGCGAGTCAGCTCGCGGAGATCTGGTCACGCCGCAGGACCCGGAGGAGTTCCTCGTAGGGTCCGAGCAGGAACACCTCGTCTCGGGCCTCGAAGCGGGTGTCGCGTCGAGGCGGATGCTCAAGCACGTCGGGGCTCTTGGCTCTACGAAGGGCGATGACCCGTGTCCTGGCGGAGAGGTCCCGCATGGCCAGTCCCTGCAGGCCACCACCGGGGGCGATCACAAGTCGGCCGACGATGAACGGCTGCTGGTCGACGTAGAAGGTCTCGATGATGTCGAGGCCGAGTGATGCGCCGACGAACCAAGGAGCGGCGAGGGCGGACGTGGACCGCACGTGCTGAAAGCCGAAGTTCAGCTCCATCATTCGGGCCAGGCCGCGGTCGAAGACTCTTAAAACCACCGGTACTTCGTGCCAACGGTGACCAAGCGATTCTCGAACGGCGAGCCCTGTCTCGATGTTCGTCAAGTCCCCGCTGGTGAGCACGGCGACGGCGGAAGCGTCAGCCAGGTTGACAGTGGTGTGGGTCTGACGTTGTGTCGCGTCCGCGATAACGACCGGGACGCCCAGCGCCCGGGCGCGCCCCAGATAGCGGTTCGTGTCGTCCTGCTCCACCACGACCACCCGCCGCCCTGCGGTGAGCAGGCCCTCGACGACTCGGATGCCGACCGAACCGAGTCCGACGACGACCACGTGTCCGACCATTCCGGGTACACGTCGACGACCGAGAGACTGCTCAATGCGTCGACTGACCAAAATGTTCGTGAAAAGCGCGAAACTGGTAGAGACCAGCGTGACCCCCAAGACGATGAGGACGATGGCGAACACCCGGAGCCAGACATCCTGCGCGGCGAAGGAGTAGTCGCCGTAGCCTACCGTCGCCACCGTCTCGACTGAGAAATACGCAGCACTGAGCATGCTCAGATGCCCCCGCCCTTGCTGGACGACGTACGCAAACCGCAAGGCGACGGTCGAGACGATCAACAGCACGAGGAGTCCCGTCACCGAGAAGACGAGGCCTCGGGAGTTGGTCTCCATCAAGGCCCGGAGGTGACCTCGCAGTATCCGGAACAATGATGCTGACGGCGATGCGCTGCCCTCGGCGGAGTTCACCGATATGTCCATGCGCTCCAGTTGATCGATTGGCCCGAGCACTGCGACCCGATCACCGGGCTCCACCGGATGGTCACGACCCGGACAGCACACAATTTCGCCTGCAGCGGGTACCACCGCCACGGGCGCAAGGTCGCCGAAGTGGCTACGAAACGTCGCGTTGTAGCCGGGTTGGTCGTTGACCGTGACATCCACGACGGCGAACCGTTCGCCTCCGAGCGTCATCTCGTGGGACGAGAGTCCCAGGCAGGCTTCTATGAATGACGGCGCCGCCAAGGTGGCGACGTCGAGCACGCTGCCGGCTCCGGTGGCGCTCTCGAGGGCGCGACCGACGGCAGGATTGGCCATCTGGACGACCAGGCGCACGTCGGGACGGAGCTCGCGCACCCGGAGGGCGATCTCCAGGGTGGTCACCTCGCTCGTTTCCACGCAGACGACTGCTTGCGCCCGGTCCAGGCCGGCCTCGGTCAGTCCGTCCCCCAGATGGGCGCTCTTGTGGATTCGCGGTATGCCCCAATCCTCCACGATCCCGGCCAGACGAAGGTCCGGGTCGTCGTCCACGATCACGACGGAGACGCCGCTCAGGTGAAGCTGTTCGACTGTCCGCAGGCCCACGCCCCGTAGTCCGCAGACGATCACGTGACCGTCAGCTTGCCAATGGTTGGAGTCAGTCACGGTCCGGCTAAAGGATGAAGAGCATCTCCTGGTAGGTGGCAAGCGGCCAAAGGTCGTCAGCCACCAAGCTCTCGAGCTCGTCGGCCGCAGCTCGGACCGCTTCCATGGCCGGTAGATCGGCTTGTTGGAGTCGGGCCGCTCTCTCTTCCATGATGCCATCGTGGTCGTGGCGGATTTCTCGCCGCAGCCTGTCGATCGCCTCTCGCAGTGCCTTGATCGCGGAGGAGACCTCATCGAGGGTGCCGGTCTCGGCGTCCATCCCGATGTCCTTGAGAGTCGCGATGTTCGTGGCCAGCTCCGTCTGGTAGCGGAGAGCAGCTGGAAGGACAAGCGTGGTGGCGATCTCCAGAGTCAGCCGGGCCTCGACGTCGACAGTCAGAATGTACTGCTCGAGGGCAACCTCATACCGACTGTGGATCTCACGGTGGGTGAAAACCCCATATTGCCTAAAGAGTTCAAGAGAGTCTTCCGTCACCAACTGAGGGAGGGCATCCGGCGTTGCCCGCAGGTTAGGGAGCCCTCGGGCCTCCGCCTCGATTGGCCAGTCCGCGGAGTACCCGTCTCCGTTGAACACGACGCTGCCATGCGCCGCAATGATCTCCTCGAGCACCTTCTGTACGCAGACATTGAAGTCCGTGCCCTCGGCGAGCTGTGCCTCGAGCTGGCCGGCGATGTAGTCGAGGGCCTCGGCGAGAATTGTGTTTATGATCACCATCGGTCCCGCGATCGATTGGAGCGAACCTGGAGCGCGGAATTCGAACCGGTTTCCGGTGAATGCGAAGGGACTGGTCCGGTTCCGGTCACCGGGGTCCGTCGGCAGGATGGGCAGAGTGTCGACACCGATCGACAGGTGCCCCTTCTCCTTGGAGCTCGTTGCGCCCCCATGAGCGATCTGGTCGAACACATCAGTCAGCTGCTCGCCGAGGAAGATCGAGATGATTGCCGGAGGGGCCTCGTTGGCTCCCAGCCGGTGGTCATTGCTCGCCGATGCAACCGACGATCTCAGGAGTCCCGCGTACTTATGGACGGCGCGGATGACTGCTGCGCAGAACACGAGAAACTGGGCGTTGTCGTGGGGGTTGTCGCCCGGCAGGAGGAGGTTTCCCTCCGTGGTGTTTCCCAGGGAAAAGTTGATGTGCTTGCCGGAGCCGTTGATGCCTTCGAAGGGCTTTTCGTGGAAGAGACAATCCATCTGGTGCTTTTGGGCCACCCGACGCAGTGTTGTCATCAGCAATTGCTGGTGATCGGCCGCCACATTGGAGCGCTCGAAAACGGGAGCTATCTCGAATTGCCCAGGAGCAACTTCGTTGTGCCTGGTTTTGGCTGGTATCCCGAGTTTGAATAGTTCCCGCTCGCAATCCAGCATGAAAGCGAGAACTCGTTCCGGAATCGCTCCGAAGTAATGGTCGTCGAATTCCTGACCCTTTGGCGGTTTGGCACCGAAGAGCGTGCGCCCGGCGTTCAAGAGGTCAGGACGCGCCAGGAAGAAACTGCGGTCGATCAGGAAGTATTCTTGTTCAGCACCGGCGAACGAGACCACTGCGTCAGGGTTCTCATGGCCGAAGAGTCGAAGCACCCGTTCCGCCTGTGTAGCCATGGCCTGCTGGGACCGCAGCAGGGGTGTCTTGTGATCGAGGGCTTCGCCGGTCATCGATATGAACACGGTCGGGATACAGAGGGTGTTCCCGTTCGGGTTCTCTATGATGTATGCGGGACTGGTGACGTCCCAGCCCGTGTAGCCGCGGGCCTCGAACGTATTGCGCAAACCTCCATTGGGGAAGCTCGACGCGTCCGGTTCGCCCTGGATGAGGGTCTTGCCGGCGAACTCGGCGATCGAGGATCCATCGCTTCCTGGCTCCAGGAAGCTGTCGTGCTTCTCCGCCGTGAGATGCGTCAGCGGATAGAAGACGTGGGCGTAGTGGGTGGCGCCCTTTTCCATGGCCCAGTCCTTCATGGCCGAGGCGACCACGTCAGCGACAGCCGGATCTAGCGGCTTCGCGTGGTCGATCGTGTCGAGCAGCGAGTTGTAGACCGCCTTGGGAAGCCGTGATTTCATGACGGCCTTCGTGAAGACGTTCTGCCCGAACACGTCTCCCGGTCTCTCCGAAGAGGAAAGAATTGCTTCGGGCGGCCTATAGCTCATAACTGTCCCAACGGCCAGCAGGCGGGCCTGGCTACCGCTCATTTCGCGCCTCCTCTGCGGTCTGTGGATCTTCACGACCGTAGGCACGGATTGTCTCGGGCTTGTTTCGAGAGTATGAAGATCTTCGACCGGTCGGTCGAGTCCGACACCGAAGGAGCGCATCATGACCACGCGGCTTCCCGAACCTCGCCTGACCAAGATCCTCCGTTTGGAGGCGACTGTGGGTCAAGCTGTCGATGTGGGGAACGTGGCGCAGGGGCGGCGGCGAATCGTCCCCCTGACCGGTGGCACGTTTGCCGGGCCCGAGCTCAACGGTAGGCTTCTCCCGGGAGCAAGCGCCGATTGGCAGATCGTTCTGCCCGACGGCACAGCACTCGGAGACATCCGCTACACCCTGCAGGCCGACCGCGGTGATTTGCTCTATGTCCGTTCACAATCAGTTCGCCACGGCAGCGCGGAAGTCCTCGCCCGTCTGGGTCGCGATGAGGAGGTCGACGCGAGTGAATACATATTTCGCACGTCAACACAGATTGAGACGGCGGCACCCGATTTCGACTGGTTGAACAAGGGTGTGTTCATCAGTGTCGGCGGACGTCAAGCCGGAGGCGTGATCTACGAGGTCTACCTCGTCGGATGAGTTCATCACTCGACAGCACAGCGCAACCGGCCTCGTCACCGCCGGTCCGGAAGGTCGCGATCATCACCGGCGGCTCACAGGGCATTGGCGCGGGACTCGTCTCAGGGTTCCGACGCGAGGGGTATGCCGTTGTCGCCACCTCACGGTCCATCGGAATCGCCGACGAGGACGACTATCTCACGGTAAGGGGTGACATCGCCGAGGATCGGACCGCTCGGAACGTGGTGGAGCAATCCCTCAATCGGTTCGGACGGATCGACTGCCTGGTCAACAACGCAGGAGTGTTCATCGGTAAGTCCTTCACGGATTACACACTTGACGACTATGTCTCCATCACCTCGGTGAATCTGGCCGGATTCTTCCACCTGACCCAACGCGTCATTGGTCAGATGGTCACGCAGGGAAGCGGCCACGTGGTCAACGTCAGCACCAGCCTCGTGGACAATCCCGACAGCAACAGACCCGCCGCGCTGCCCGCTCTCACCAAGGGCGGTTTGGTCGCCGCAACGCGTTCGCTGGCCATCGAGTACGCGCCACGCGGGATTCGGGTGAACGCTGTCGCTCTCGGGGTAATCAGGACGATTGACGACCCGGTCTCCTATGCGGGTATGGCAGAGCTTCACCCTCTCGGCCGGCTGGGCGAAATTGGCGACGTTGTGGACGGGATCCTCTATCTCGAACGGGCCACATTTGTGACCGGAGAGACGCTTCATATCGACGGGGGTCAAGCCGCGGGAACCTGACCGAACCGGGATCGGGACAATTCGACACGGCGTCTGGCGCGCTCTTCGTCGGCTGTGCTCGACGCTTTGAGTGCGTTCGCGCCACGGTATGGAAATCGTATCTGTTCGGCCCTCGAGGGATGGTGGCGCTTGGGTGTCGCTTATTCGACGGGTGGGCACTCGACACCAGCGACCTGCATGAATTCGCAGAAGGTCTCACGTGCGACCTTCCAGACCCCGTCGACCAGGAACGCCCGACCGAGGCGGCCCCCCAAATGCATGTCCCGGGGGGGACCGACGACCACCGTGAACGACACGCGTGCCTCGTGATCGTTCACGAATCGGACGAAGTCAGCCGTCACGGTCGCACCGTCACCCGGCTCGCCCACTGGAATGCCGTGGCGCCGCGCTGCTTCGGCGAGGCATCGTCCCAACCCCTGGCCTCCAGCGACGGCGGGGAGATCGTCGTTGTCCGCAGGCGTCAGCATCCTGCTGAACGCGTCTTGGATCTCTTGCCGGGCTGCGCCCTCATCGTCGGGTGGCGGTCCAAAGGGCTCCGAGCGGGGCGGTCCCAAGCGAGCGAGCAGCCGAGCCGGGAAGGCATCGCTCCGAGGGCCCGGCGTTTCCCCAACCCGGAGCGCACGAAGCGATGCGGCATGCTCGACGGTGATGCCCTTCGCCCGCTGCTCGACCGCCTCGCCAGCACCGAGGCCGGCACCGATCCACTCCGCCATCTCGTCGAAGGGGATGCCGGCGGTCCACCATTCCCGCACAACGTCACCAGGAGTGCGGCCCTGCATGGCCAGACGGCCGGCTTCGACCGCCGTGAGGCCCAGGTCGAACCAGACGTAAGCGTCCTGCGCCTCGATCCCCTGCCGCGCCCACTCCTCGGCCCCATCGTCGGCCCACTGGTGCTGCAGGTAGCCATGCATGATCCGGGGGTCCACGCCAGATTGGTGCAAGCGTGCCAGTGGTCCGCCCGGAACCGCACCAGGCCAGCCACGACGGGCTCGCACACTTACGACGTTCGCGGTGGGCGCCGGGTGTTGACGAGCGAATGCCGCATCCGGGCCGAGGCCGTTCTGTTTGTGGCCCTTGGCGTCGACCAGATTGAAACCGAACTCGTGCCAGCGGACCGCCTCGGCAGCATCGATTCCCGCTGATTGCCAGTCCCGTACGGTGTCCGGGGTGGCTGCCGCCGTCTGCCACTGAGCCGCGAGGAGGCCGTCGGCGATTCCCTCACGCTGCCAGGCCTCTGCCACGGCAAGGGTGAAGCGCCAACGCCGCCACACTTCGGCGCCCTGGCGGTCGAAACCGCTGGCCAGCCACGCGCTCAGCTCCTCCGGCTCGCCGCCGTCCGATTCCTCCGCGTCGTCGAAACCCGTGCGCGGCATTCAGACTGCGCCTTGCTTCACGCTGCCGGCCCGATCGCTATCGCCTTGGCCCAGTCGGGTACGACCCCCATCGGGTCCATCAGGCCGACGATCACCTTGACACGGGGAGGCGGCGCCGACGGCCATGGGGTGTAACCGTCGGTCAGCACGATGATCAGGTCGGGACGCGGCCGGAGCTCGGCCGCCTTCTCCAGCCCCGCCCCCATGTCCGTGCCGCCACCCCCGAGCAGTTCGACATCGCGCGCCTTCATGACTTTCTGGGCCTCGAAGGCCTCGGCGTCGCAGCACACGATGCGGAGGTGACGCCGACCGACCCCGAGCCCGCGAAGCACGCCCTCGACCTCGGCCAGGGATTGGGAGAGCATCTCGTCGCTCATGCTGCCCGACGTGTCGAGCACCATGGCCACCTTGGGCAGCGGCTGGCGCAGGCTCGGAAGTACAACGTTCGGCACGACCGAGCTTCGACGCGACGGCTTGCGGTAGCTGTAGTCGACCCTCCCCGCCACGTCGGCGACGCCTCTGCGCACCGCGGAAGCCAGCAACCTCTGCCAGCTGACGGTGGGCTCGAGGACGTCGTCGGCCCATCTCTGCCATCCGGCAGGTGTGGTCCCATAACGGCGTTGGTGCTCCCTGATCCGCTGGGCGACGTCACGCTCGAGCAGCTTTCGGCCAGTTCGGCCTACCCCGGGGGCGGTCGAATCCCACGGCCGCTGAGCGCCATCACAGCCGCTGCCGCAATCGCATCCCTCGGTCTGTCCGTTCGGCTCGGGGGCTGCGTCCCCTTGTTCTGGCCCGCCCAGTGCGGACCAGTACTCCTCGGCCGTCAGAGCGTCGGGGAGACCCAAGGCGCTTGGCGTGACGGCCGCCGCCGGCTTGACGGCATCGCCCGCCACCAGGTCGTCGTTGATCTCGGCGTCGGCGGCCAGGTTCCAATTCCGCTGTGCCTTCGTCCGGTGTGCGGCCGGGCCCAGAGCCCGTTCGGGGTCGCGGACCGGGGATCGTTGGGCATGGTCACGGAGCAGGTGGCTGACCTGATGCACCAACCAAAAGCCGACCGTCGGCACGTCCATCGTCCCGAGGACATCCACATCGAGGTAGACGTGCCAACGCTCGTCGACCGGCAGCGCACTGAGGTCGAGGCGTTGCTCGGCCGGATCCTCGGACTGGTCCACGACGACCGGCTCCAGAGCGAGCAACGCGCTTGCCATGTAGGGCACCTGGTGGGCCGCCCACACCCGAGCGGCGGCCCAGATGCTGCGCTTCTCGGGACCGAGCATCTCACGCGGGCCGAGGATCACCCTCCCCCTCCATTCGGATCAGCCCAGCCGCACGCAGCACGGGGGCCATCTTCAAAAGGCCGCCCGGCAGTTCGGCTCCTTTGGGGCGAGCGCTCGCCAAGGTCCTTGCCGCCAGCGCTGCCACGTCGGGAGCCTGATCGGCGATGCGCGCCACGACCTGCCAGGCCGCCGACCACGACTCAGGGTCGCCGTGGGCGATCGCCACTGCGGCGACTGCTGTGAGCACGGCGAAGGCCCGGTCGCTGCGCTCCGGCAGCTCGAAGCCGGTCGGGTCTGCCAGGACAGCCTCGGGATCGGGCAGGTCCATGTTGGCCAGCCACGACAGGAACTCGATGCCCGCCCCCTCGCCGACCGCGCCGAGGACCAAGAGCGTCCGTGCGTCCTCCGAAGCTCCCACGGCATCACTCACGGCCAGTAGCCGGGCGACGGCTTCCCAGCTCCGCGGACTCGGCCAGCCCCTGCCGGCCTGGTCGGCCAACGTCGGAACGTCGATCACGAGCGCCGGACGTACCTCGAGGAATGCCCCGACAGCAGCTCGCGCCGCCAGGAACTGACTCTCTGTCGGCGTGTGACCGTCGAAGGAGGGGGGTGGCGGAAACCCCAGGGAGATCCCGCGGGACACGGAACTGGCTTCGACCGGCCAGTCCAGGTGAACGAGACGATTCGCCAGCGGGGGCGAGAGTTGCCAGCCGTCGGACGCCTCTTCGGGCGGATTGGCCGCGGCGACGACCCGGACTCCCTCGGGTAGGGACAGATCGCCGACGACCCGCTCGAGCACGACCCGGAGCATGGCGGCCTGTACGGCGGGCGGCGCCGTCGTGAGCTCATCGAGGAAGAGCAGGCCATGCCCGGCGGAGGCAAGGCGTCTCGCCCAGAGGGGCGGGGCCATCTGCACCGACCCGTCGATCACCACCGGCAGGCCGGCGAAGTCAGCCGGCTCGCGGATGGAGCCGATGACGACCTCGGTGGGCCAGCCCAGGCTCTCTCCGAGCGCGCGCACGACCGACGTCTTCCCCGTTCCCGGGCTCCCCCAGAGGAGCACGGGGATCCCTGCTTGGACCGAGACAGCCAACGCCTCGGCGACGGTCGGAGTGTCCACGCCCGATCACCTCCCGAGGCCATTGTCCCAGACCGGGTAATCCCTCCGTTCCGGCCCATCGCATTCGGGCGTGGAGCCGTGATCCTCATGCATCCCAGACGCGCAAGCCCGCCCGGCTGAGCGCGGTCGGCACCACATGGAATGACGCATCGATCTCGGGCAAGGACCGAAACATGCGGCGAGTTGACGACAGGTCCGCTCCGCAGAGGACCGTGACGCTGCCACCCTCACCACCCGCGCCGTTCACCTTCCACCCCAGCGCCCCATGGGCCGAGGCCAGGTCGATCAGCGCCTCCGCCCGATCGCCCACCAGGCCGGGGTGGAGCATGCGCTGCAGGTTGGTGTTGCGGGTCATGGCGCGCCCGAGTGCGACGAGGTCCGCAGCCAGTACGGCGTCGCGAGCGTCGGCTGCGGCACACCGCAACTGCTCGAGGCAGTCCTCGGACTCCTCGCGGTTGGACGAGAGCGTGGCGATCACCCGGTCGTGGAGCTCCGAGGACACGTGAGCGCGCCCGAGGTGCACGAGCACCAGCCGGCGGTCGAGCTCCTGCCACACCCTTTCGGGGAGCGTCAGCGGCGAAACCGACGCCTGGGGGTATGAAGTGACCTCGATGTAGTTGATACCACCGAAGGCCGCACACACCTGGTCCTGCACCCCTGACTCCAAACCGAGCCGCTCGGACTCGATGCGGTGGGCCAGTACGGCAATTTCGTAGGGCGTCATCCGGTCGGGGGTCAGCGCATCGAGGGCGCCCAGGAGCGCCACCGTCGCCGACGCGGACGACCCGGTCGAACCACCGGGCGGAGCCTCGGAGAAGACCGAGAGCTCCACCGCCAAGTCGTCGGGCACGCCCATCTCGTCGAGGGTCGCCTCCAAGATGGGATGGCGCGCCGAGGGGGCGGCCGGATCGTGGACGTAGCGCTCCCCGTAGTTCTCCGCCTGAAGGATGATGCGATCGGCTACGTCATCGACCCGGTAGACCCTGAGCTCCGCTTCGACGAAGGGCGACACGGCGATGTTGAAGACCTGACCGTGCCCGGCGAACCAGGTGTCGGTCCAGCCGCCGTTGTCGCAGATGCGGATCGGCGCGGCGGCGTGGACGATGCGCAGCGGGACCGGCGAGTCGTCCACCCGATCATCATGGCGTCACCGACGGAGCGAGGCCGGCTGCCCTTCGGTCCCGGTGCCTCGAACTTGCGGCGTCGTCGATAGTCTCGGCGGCGAACGCAACCAGCTCCGCCAACTCTCAGGTCCTGGGTGCCCCGATGTCCGACGACTCTCGGTCATGCTGAGGCACTGCGTCGAGGATTCAATCGCACCTCGCCGTGCTCACCGGCGCCGACAAGCCGCCAGGTGCGTCCAACCGGTTCGATTACCACCTCATGAGGTTCGTCGCGGTCTTGCACCACGAGCCTGTCACCGACTGTGATGGGATCTCAATCCGCCACCGGAACAGGAGCCGCGTTGAAGAGGAGCACCATCGTCGGACTCGGAGCAGGTGTCGCCGTCGTGGGCATCCTGGGAGCCGTGAATTCGGCTATGAGGACTCGATGGCGACTGATCCAACAGCGGGTGCCTGCGGAGCTGCGCTCCCCGATGCTCGCCATCTCCCTTCACTTCACCAGTCGCCGCGCGCTCCGGTTCGTCAGGTCACTGCCTATGCCGGGCACAGTGCCACTAGGGATCCAACACGAGATCCGCACGGCGACGGTGGCAGGGCGAGAGCCCGTGTCCGTACACATCTACCAGCCGACGGACCGCGGCCGACCGACTGGCGCCCTCTACTGGATCCACGGTGGAGGGTTCGTGATGGGAACTCCCGCCATGGGCCACGAGTTCTGCAGCCGTGTCGCCCGCGAGCTGGGCGTACTCGTGGTCTCCGTCGATTACCGTCTCGCGCCCGAGCACCCCTTTCCGGCGCCGCTCGAGGACGCCTACACCGGGCTCCGGTGGCTCCGCCAAAGTGTGGACGAATTCGGCATCGACCTGGCGCGCATCGCCATAGGCGGAGACAGTGCGGGCGGCGGGCTCGCCGCGTCGTTGGCGCAGGTCGCCCACGACCGGGGCGAGGTCCCGGTGTGCTTTCAGCTCCTCGTCTACCCGATGCTCGACGATCGGTCCGTACTGAGGGCCGACCACGGTGACACCGGCGACTTCGTCTGGGATCCTCGCTCGAACCGGTTCGGCTGGACCTGCTACCTCGGGCGGTCGCCCGTGGCGGACGCTGCCCCCGCCTACGCGGCAGCGGCCCGGCGCGACGACCTGACTGGGTTACCGAGGACGTGGATCGGCGTTGGCAGCATCGACCTGTTCCACGCGGAGGACGTGGCGTACGCCCAGCGGCTCCAAGAAGCGGGGGTCGAGGTGGAGCTCGTGGTCGTGCCCGGCATGTACCACGGCGCCGACTCCATCCCCGGCGTGACCAAGGCGCCGAGCATGGTGCGTTTCAACCAGTCGAAGCTCGACGCACTCCGCACCGCCATCGGATGAGCGGGCGCGCCGGGCCCAGTTCGGCGCGGCCTCGGGCAGCAGACCTACCGGTTATCCCATGACGTGAACCCCATGCCGCGCCGCCCATCGCCTTTCCCCAATTACGTTAAGCGGAGATATATAATGTGGTAGACCCTCCGCGAGGACCGAACTTGAGAGAGCCGCCCAGTGAGTCGAATCGATCTTCCGCCCTATCCAACCGGCTGGTTCGCCGTGGCACTCAGCGAGGATCTGACTCCCGGGCAGATCCTTCCCCGTAAGTACTTCGGCCGGGAGCTCGCCATCTTTCGAGATCGAGGTGGCTCCGTTGCCGTGTTGGATGCCTACTGCGCCCATCTCGGGGCGCACCTGGGCCATGGGGGCACGATTCACGACGGATGTATCAGGTGCCCATTCCATGGATGGGAGTACGACCTCAACGGCGTCTGCGTGCGGATGCCCTACGGAGGACGCGTGCCACCGGCGGCCAAGGTGCGCTCGTGGCCGGTCGTCGAGCAAGACGACGTGATCCTCGTCTGGCACGACCCGGACGGCGCCGACCCGAGTTGGTTCATGCCCTCCTTTGCCGATCGATTTTGGACCAGGCCGCGCACCATGACTCGACTGATTGAGAGCCATCCGCAAGAGATTCTCGAGAACACTGTCGATTGTGCTCATTTCCGGTTCGTCCACGAATCGCACATGATCCGTCCAGTCGTGGCCATCGAGTTCGATGGACCGACCTTCGATCTTCCCATTGTCTCTGACCCGACCGCCGCTATCGAGGCGTTTCGACTCGAGGGTTCAGTCGAGCTCGCCGGATCGAGTCTCTGCCATGGGCCAGGATTGGCCGCCGCGACCCTCGGAGTTCCGGGTGTCGGCATGCCCACGCTCCAACGGCTTTACGCCACCCCTGTCGACGGCGAGCGCATCGAGCTGCGCGGCCTCGTGAACGTCGATGTAGTCGATGACGGCGCGGCCGCGGAGCAATGGGCCGACGTTATTGCTCCGGCGGTCATAGAGAACTGGGATAGGGACATCCCGATCTGGGAGCACAAGCGATACCGTGCACGCCCCGTCCTCAACTCGAGTGAGCGTCTAATCCTCGCCTTCCGACGTTGGTACTCGCAGTTCTACACGGGCAACCAGCCGGTTCCGACACAGGACCCGGGCTCCCTCTGAGGCACTGATCCGCTGCCGCAGTGTGATGATTCGGTTCTGGCTCGCGTGGCGAGGATTCCGTGGGACCGCCGGCTGCACATCGGTTTCGTGTGGGGATCGAAGCGACCACCACGCTGGCGGTCGCCCGTCGAGCGGGCATGTCGGTCGGTTCCTCGCGCCGTGTGCCCCGGCGCTGGCACGGGCACGCAGGAGCGACGTCGCCTCTATGTACAAGGTGGTCGCCATCGCTCTCATGGCTGCAACGGCCGCCGACGGTCGGAGAATAGAGCCTAGGCTCCAAGAGATCGATCCAACCGAATCGTTCGCCGATCCAACGAGCCGTCGGTAGGCTCCATGACACCGTCCGGCTGACTTCCCACGCAAGGAGCCAACGTCCTTGTCCACCACGACATTGCGCCCTGACGATACCAACGACCCGTCCCGTCGGGGTCCAGGGCGCCCACGCGATCCATCCGTCGATGTCGTCGTGCGGGCCGCAGTCCGGGACTCACTGATTGAAGACGGCTTCGATGCGACCACGATTCCTGCGGTGGCCAGACGCGCTGGTATCGGCGCACCCACGATCTATCGACGTTGGCCGACCCAGATCGAACTCATCGAGACGGTCTTCGACGACATCTTTGCCGAGGAGGTGCTCGAGGTACCGCCGGACGACGGGGATTTCCCCTACGTCGTCCGCCGAGTCGTCGAGGGAGCCTTCCAGTTCTACGGACACCCCGCTGCTCGACGGGCGATCCCGGGCCTGCTCGCCGCCTATAACGGAGATCCAAGCCGCTATGAAGCCTTGACGGAGCGGATCGAGATCCCGGCGCGCCTCGTCTTCCGCCATGTTCATGCCATCGCCTTCAAGCAAGCAAGGGTAGCCAGGAAGCCGGACCCGGACACCATCTTCAGCACCATTGCCGGAAGTGCCCTTTATTTTGCTGGGATCCGCGGTGAAACGGACGTCAAAGCGCGCCGCAATGTCATCGACCTGGTGCTGAAGTCCACTCGTATTTAACTCCGTCGATCCGGCAGGTGCACGAGCCGTGAGTTGCGTCGCCGTTCAGGATCATCCCCAGAAGACGACGACATTCTCGAACCCTCTCAGATCGGTTCGTAACGCCGGCCCGTCCGACGGACGCCGAGTCCGCCCCAGCCATACCTCAAGTCCAGTTCAGGTGTGGGACTCAGCGGTCGCCGACATGGCGCCGCCGAGGAAGACGGCGCGGGCGATGTCGTTTCTGGCCAGGAGCTCTCGAGTCGATCCTTCGAAACGGACCTGACCCTTCTCGAGGAACACGGAGCGCTCGCAGATCTCTGCCGCGATGTTGAGGCTCTGTTCTACGACGAGCAATGAGACCCCCGCTTCATGGAGGTTTTGGACGAGCTCAATCAGCTGCCGGACCACGACGGGTGCGAGTCCGAGGGAGAGCTCGTCGATGCACAGCACTCTGGGCCGCAGGAGCAGCGCCTTGCTCAAGGCGACCTGCTGCTGTTCGCCTCCCGAGAGACTGCCGGCCTTCTGGTTGCGGCGAGAACGGAGAGTCGGAAAGGTGGAGTACACGTCGTCGAGTCGTATCCTCATCTCCTTTGAGGCCAGTCGGGCGCTCACGCCGGCTATTTCAAGGTTTTCCACAACGGTCATGTCCGAGAAGACGGCCTTGCCTCCGACGATCAGCATCAACCCCCTTCCCGGCAGGACCTCGGGCGCCGCGCTGGTGATGTCTTCGCCGATGTACGTGACGCGGCCATGAGAAGGCCGCTCCAGTCCCGCAATGACCCGAAGCAGGGTGGATTTCCCTGCGCCATTGGTGCCGAGCAAGGCCAACGCTTCACCGTTGTGAAGCTCCAATGAGATACCGAACAACACCTGCAACTGCCCGTAAGCAAACTCGACGTCGTTGACGACGAGCACGGGGCCCTCGGAGTCGGTCACGTTCATTTGACGAACGGAGGGTGAAATGTCGGGTTGGGGACCTGCCAGCATCGGCACGAGGAGTGGTAGTACGCGGCCCTCCAGTAGGCGACTCCGTAGGTCGCGCCCTTGGGAGCGGCGGAGAAATCCGTCGGTGCGAAGGGATACGAGAAGGAAACCGTTCCCATCGACTTCATGTCTTGCGGAAAGTTGCTGGCATGAACGGTCAAAGCATGGGCGAGTAGAGCCTGCACGAACCAAAGGTAGTCGCATACCAAGCCGGGATACCCAGTCGTCTGCGAGTAGACCGAAAGCTTGCCTGCTGCCTCATAAATGGCATTGCACTTCTTGGTTCCGCCCGATGGCACATACCCAGGCGTGGATTGCTCTCCGTAGGCCCCTCCCAACACGTCCACGGCGCCGTTGAAGTTCGTCGCGTTGGGTGCGTTGGCGCCCGTGGTGACATCGGTGGCTGCGTCGTTCTCGGCGTAGAGATACTGCGGCTTGTAGCCCTGCTGCTGTGCAATCTGCGTGAAAAGACCACCATCGATGATTTCGAGCATCATGACGTCACTCACCCCCGCGCTCTTGAAGTTCAGGACTGCCTGTTCCATCGCTGCGGGCGTGTCGGTCCCCGAAGCAGGACATCCCAGGCTGTAATTGACGATCTTGCTCCCGGGCACACCCGCGGCCGCCAAGGCCCTACGCTCCGCGTTCACCAGTGCCGAACTGCAGGCGTGGTACAGCACGCCGATCTTTCGGAAACCATGAGAGGCCTTGAAGTAGCCGAGCTGGTGTAGGCCGAGTACGCCGTTGTAGACGATGTCCTCGGGAATATCACCAATTTGCAGGTAATACGGGTGGTATTGGCTCAGTTGCTCCTCTGTGAGGTAGGTCGAAGCCACCGGAACCTGGTGCGCCGGGAGACAGTCACTCGCGCCGACTTCCGTGAGAACACCGCTATCCAAGACCATGAACGGATGAGCGGCAGCGATATTGAGACAAGTCTGTTGAGCCGCGCTCGCGTCCACCGGATTCACGTTGTAAATGTGCATCACGACTTGGCGGCACCCGATTCCCCCGGATTTGTTGAGACTGCGGGCCACCAAGTTCCACTCCGCGCTCTGAGTGGCTGCTGGTGGAAGTCCCACCGTGCTGTTGCTGAGTGAACCGCCCGAGATGTTGATCACGGTGGCTGCGACCGTGACTTGGTGTGCCGTGATGCCCGGACCAGTTCCTTTGGGACACTGACTCGTTCCAGCATCTGTCCCGTCGACAACTGTCGAGGTTGTGGCTCCCGCGGGAGAGCGCGTCGCGACCGACACCTCGCAGCAGGCGAATGCAGAGATGCTGGCGACCAGCACCGCTACGATCCACGTCCCGATGCGACGAGCTCGGCTCCGTCCGGTCACTGTCGACTCCTTCATGCCGATCCCTCCTGTAATGTTGCGTGCGCAACGGTTGTGGTCTGCGTCTGATCGAAGTGTTCCGAAGCCTGAACACTCGTTCCGAGGTAGCTGGCGATGACTGCAGGGTCGTTGCGCACCTGTTTCGGTGTACCGACCGAAATCACCTGACCGGCGTCGAGAACATAGACCCGATCGCAAAGTCCCATGAGCAGCGGCATATCGTGCTCAATGACCAAGATGGAGCAGTCCAATTGCTCGTGGACGTGACGGATCAGCGGGCCGAACGACTCCGCTTCGCGCTGGGCGACTCCTGAAGTCGGTTCGTCGAGGAGTAAAAGGCGCGGCCTGGCGGCGACCTGGACCATCAGATCGCAGATTCGCCGCATTCCGGTCGAGAGCTCGGCCGTAAGGCTGCCAGCCCATGCGCCGAGGCCGAAAGCTTCGACGAGGTCGAGGGCGCGCCGCTGACTCTCCCTCTCTGCCGCCCGGATCCACGGTGCACCGGCCATGGCGGGAAGCAGGTGCGGGGTGGTCCCTTTGCTCAACGCGATCTGGACCGTCTCCGTGACCGTCAGGCCCGGGAACAGCGTGGCCTCCTGGAAGCTGCGGGCCAGCCCGAGCACCGCCCTCCGCTGGGGTGGCTGGTCGGCCAGTTCAGCACCGAACACGCGCACTGAACCCCGATCGGGTTGGATGACGCCGCTGACGAGATTCATCAGCGTCGTCTTCCCCGCGCCGTTCGGCCCGATGAGGCCGACGATCTCGCGACGATTTACCGTGAGATCTGCGCCACGCAGTGCCTCGATGCCACCGAAGCGCACGGCGAGGTCGTGTACTTCGAGCGGTACTTCTGCCGGTAACTCATTCGGCTGCTGCCGCCGAAATCGCCTCGCCGTCCGGGATGGGCCGTTGTCAGAGGTCAGTGCGACCGCAGGCAAGCGCACGATATCGACAACGGTGGCGGAGGCGCGACCGAGACCATCCGAGTGTTCTGGCGAGCCGGTGGCGACGCGGCGCGCGGCTCGGCGGTTGAGGAAGGCTTGCCAATTCTCCTCGGCTGCACCAGCAAGTCCGTTCGGGTACGCGATCATCGTTCCCACCACAGCCAACCCGCCCAGCAACAGGAGGAAGCCAACGTTCTGACCGACCGAGCCGAGGAGCCCACTCACATGCGGCCCGACGAAGAATGTTCCCATGTAGAGCACCACCGCCGCCGCAACTGCGCCACCCAACGATCCGATTCCGCCTACTACGGGGAGGGCGAGCAATGCGATCGAGGCGTTGGCGGAGAACTGGGCTGGATTGATGCTCTGCCAGGTCTGGGCCCAGAACACGCCCGCCGAGGCCGCGATGAATCCGGAGATTGCGAACACGCGCAACTTCACGATGCTGGGTCGTATCCCGAGGATGCTGCTGGCTCGCTCGTTGTCCCGAACGGCGATGATGACGCGTCCGGCGGCTGATCGACGGAGCGAGCGAGTGGCCAGGACTGTCAGAGTGAGAACAACCAAGGCGGCGTAGTAGAGGTCCAGTTGCGAGTCGAGATGGAACACGCCCGGCAGCGTGACGGTTGGGGTGACGACCGTCGTGAACGGAGTAGGTCCGGCGAACCAGGACTGCTGAAAGAGCCAGTCGGGTGCCACGATGGCCAGTCCCAAGGTCACCACCGCAAGCGTTACGCCGCGTACTCGCAGAGCCGGCAATCCGATGACGACGGAGACGATTGCGCCGGCGAGCCCGGTGACGACGAGCATGTCGACGAGGTTCCAGCCGGCTTGTCCGGCCCAGCGCGCGCGCAGAGGAAGGCGCCGATGCCGACCAAGGCGAAGCTCCCCAGGCTGATCTGACCGGCCCACCCGGCCAGAATGGTCAGCGACACGCCGATAAGGGCGTACATCAGCACCAGTACGAGCAAGAACTGGTTGCCCGGCTCGGAAAAGTACGGGAAGAGCGGGAACAACACCGCGAGCAGCAACACGACCGTCAGTGCGATCTTCGGAGCCCATCTGACTCCTGCTGATTGCCGAATCGCCCCCGAGATTCGGACTCCCCGAAGATCCGGCACGGCGGCACCTTCAGCCGTGAAGACGCGGGCGATGGCCCGGTCTCGCAGCAAGATGACGAGCAAGATCGCAACGAAGATCACCAATTCCGACGTTCCGGCATTGGTGGTCTGTGCCAAGACGACTTGGTACAACACTCCGAGAGCCACGCCACCTCCGACGGCTGCGGGGATCGACACGAAAGCGCCGATCGCCGCCGCGCCCATTGTGAGCATGAGCAGATACGGGCCGGCGGCCTGAGAGGTGAAGCTCGACGTGGTCGGACCGCTGAAGATGGCCGAGAGTGCGGACAGGCCGCCGGCGATCCCCCAGACGATCAGGCTCACACGGTTGACGGAGATACCGCACAATCGTGCTGCGTCCGGATTGTTCGCCGCCGCCTTGATCTGCTTTCCGAGTGATGTGTACCAGAACAGCGTCAAAAGGACCAAGAGGAGCGGCACCGTGATGATGGTCAATACCGCCATGCCGGAGAGGACAACGCCGCCCAGAGCAAAATCGGAGCTGAATGGCTCCGGGTACGGCGCCTGCGACGTCGGCGTCAACCATGGGATGTAGGTAAGCGCGAGAAGGATGTCGCTCACCCCGATCGTGAGCATCATCAAGCGCACGGGCGCCTTGGACTTCCGTCGCACCACGGAGACTGCGAACCGCTCGACGATCAGGCCAGTCCCAACTCCGACCGCAATGCATCCGATGAGCGAGGGCCACCAGCCCCAGTTCCAGTCGTTCACGACCTTGGCCAGCAGTAGCGCGGAGACGGCGCCGAGCTGGGCATGGGCGAGGTTCAGAAAGCGGTTGGCCCGAAAGACCATCACGAATCCCACGGCGAGCAGTCCGATGGTCAGTCCGTTGATCAGGCCCAGGACGAGGGTTCCCGTGCTCATCGACTCGGCTCGACCTGAGGGACTGCCGGTCGGCAGGCAACGTCCCGATCGGCAAGAGCATTTGTCTGGACGCCACCCACCGCTCGCTGCGTCCTCCCCCGTTCTTCGATGTTGCAGGTGGTCCCGAGTTGACGCAATCACCCGACCGAATTATGTTCTGGTCAGTAACTATATTGATCAAAGCGGAAGTCGGCAAGCCAGGTGGAGGTCTCGAGTCGTCTGACCACCAGCTGGCGTGGCTTTTTTCGAGGTGCCGTTGCGCCGCTCCGTATGACGAACCTGAAGGGGGATGGGGACGTGTCAGGCGTGTCCCGAAGGGCTGTGGACAAATGCACATGGACGGTGGCCGGCAGTTGCGTACCTTCGCGATCGGCACTTCCGGCCCAGCTACACGATGAACTACCGGCAATCCTCTCGACGCTGGTGCCTTCGGCCGTTGAAGCACACGTCACAGTCCAACAGCGGGATCAGTATTCCGGAGCGAATATCGCAACGAGCACTACGTCAGGATGTGTCGACGCCGTAATCGAAGTGGAGACCGAGGAAGAAAGCCCACCGCTCGATGATCTTCACGCCTATCTCAGGCGCACCTGGCTGCATGTCCAGGGATGGCGGGTGAAGCCGACGCTGATCTACGACTCGACGATACCGAGGACGATCGGCGAGTCCTCTCGGTCGCCGGCGCAGATCGTGTTCATCGAGCGTCTCGACGGCACGACGAGAGCACATTTCGACCGCAACTGGTTCATCCACGCCGGACACTTCGATGGCCTCGAAGCGCAGAGCGAAGCCTCCCTGGCCGAGCGTCGTCGAGAGGAGGAGCAGAGCTCGGACCTGTTGTATCGGCAAAATCGAGTGATCGAGACGATCACCCCGACTGCCTGGCGCATCGATGGGTACGCCCAGTTGCAGCTCGGATTCTTCGTTCCCGAGGTCGGTGCCGACCCCTACCCACGGGTGCGGGGTGAAGCGCCGTTTGACCGCTGGCCCCCGAGAATCCTCCAAGGCTACGAATACCGAATTCTGTGATGGTGCCGCTCACCGATGTACCGTCGAATAGGCCCACACGGGACGGCATTGACTGAACGGATGACGGATCTCACCGGCTGCACCGCTGTCGTCACCGGAGGCGCCGGTCAAGCCGCTGGGCTCGGCCGAGGACTCGTGAAACGGTTTTCGGCTGCCGGAATGAACGTGGTCGTCATCGATATCGATCACGCCGCGGCGGTTCGCGTCGTCGATGAACTGAGAGGACAGGGCGGGAATGGCCTCGCACTTGCGGCGGACGTAACGGCTCCGGACAGCCTCCGGGCCGCCGCGGAGCGTGTGGCTGACACGTTTGGCTCTTGCAACGTCCTCTGTGCCCACGTCGGTGGGGGAGGGCAGGGACGCTTCCTCGACTTGCCGATCGAGGCCTGGCAGGATGCGATGCAACTGATGGTCACCGGGACGGTGGCCACCATTCATGCCTTCCTCCCGCTCATGCAAGGATCCGAAGGTTTGCGGAGAATCGTCCTGACGTCGTCGGTGGCGGCGCTCGTCCCGGGTCGCTATCAAGGTCCGTATCGTGCCGCCAAAGCTGCAGTGATGTCGCTGGGTGAGACCCTGGCGCTCGAACTCGAAGACGAAGGCATCGGTACGACCATCGCAATCCCCAGTGGGATGCTGCCTCCTGAGTTGATTCCGTTCGCGCTGGACCCACCGCCAGAACTGAGAGCCGACCCCTCCAACATACAGATGGCGATCGCCGACGAGATGATCCATGACGCAACCGACATCGCGGCAGGCGAGGACGCGGCGCGGCCAATCGTGGAGGCCGTCTTGGCCGGCCGCCGCTATGTGATCACTCACGGCAAGACCGCCGAGGCCGGTTACACGGAGCGGCACTTGCATATCGATCGTGCCTTCGCCGACTTGGCGAACCGCTCGTACCGGACCGTTCTCGGGGAGCCGTGATGACCCACCGGGTGGAGAGCTTGGCTGGGCTGTCGGTCGAGGAGAAGGTCGCATCGGCTGCAAGATTCAATCTTGCTGATCGGGTGGCCATTGTCACCGGGGGCAGTCGGGGCATCGGTTTGGCCATGGCGCTTGGTTTTGCCGAGGCAGGAGCAAAAGTAGTCGTAGCCGCTCGCAAGGCGGAAGCGTGTGGCGACGCGGTGAGAACGATCCGTTCCGCCGGTGGAATTGCTGAAGCCGTGCCGACGCATGTCGGCCACCTCGAGGATCTGGCTCAGTTGGTCGATCGCACGATGGAATCCTTCGGGAGGATCGACGTGGTTGTCAACAATGCGTCGAATCCACTGACCCAACCTGTGGGATCCATCACGGCTGAGGCCTTCGAAAAATCGGCGCTTCCGGGTTCTCAGTGGGTTTGAGGGTAGAGGTCCAACCCGCCGAGGTGGAAGTAGATGGCCGTCTTGAAGTGCTCCCGATTGCGATAGCCGCGTGCGGAGACGCGGATCGCCTGGATGCGTGAGTTCAGCCCCTCGGCACCAGCGCTGGTGATCCGGTGGTCGAAGAAAGAGAGCAGGCCGGGGAGGTGACGCTTGAAGGTGCGGGCGACCTCGATGACGGGATCGAGTCGTGAGTGCGTGGCCCAGAAGTACCAGCTCTTCCAGTGCTTCTCGGCCCAACCGCGCCGACGGTAGTCCCACAAGAACCGCAGGTTTTCCTTGATGGCCCAGGCTCGACTGGTCTTGAGGTCGCCGTTGCGCAGGACACCGAAGCGTTCGTGGTGGCGGTCGGGGAGGTTCTCCGCCGAGTACAGCCACAGGTACTTCGACCCCGTGAGCGACTTGTCGCCCGTGGCTGAGAGGGCACGGTTCTCCCGTTTTCGCACGGTGTCGACGGCGCTGACCATGTGCTTCATGATGTGGAACTTGTCGAAGACGATCTTTTGGTCCGCGTCCTCGAGGTGGGCCCGCACCGAGTTGGCGTAGGGCTCCCACATGTCCATGCCCACCGCCTCGATCCCGGCCAGCTCTTCGGCGTCGAACTGGTCGAAATAGCTGTCCAGGCTGGACTGACGGCGCTCGTCGGCCAGGTACTCGACCGTGCCCGCACCGAGGTCGCTCACCACGGTGAGGTAGTCCTGGCCCCGGCCGGCCGACTTCTCGTCGACGCCCACGAGCGCGGGCACCATCGTCTCCTTCACCGCCTGGCCTCGCTCCACCGCCCGCTCCATCAGATGCCACGTCTCGTCCCAGCTGGTGCGCAGCAGCCGGCTCGCACCCGCCACGTCGCATTCCCTCAGCACGTCGACCGCCAGGCGCTCGAACAACGCGGTGAAGCGCGTCATGGGGTCGGCCCAGGGCAGGCGGACGCGCCGCACCCCGTGCTCGGGGCACTCGACCCGTGGCGGCCGGGCGTGCACGTAGGTGAGGAACTGGCACGTATCGAGGTGACGCCACTCGCGCTCCTCGCCATGGTCGTAGGCGGGGAGCACCCGCTCACAAGACGGACAGGTCCACCGGGTCCCTCTCGGGTGGTTCACCCAGACGTCGACCCGTCCGCCTTCAGTGGACAGCTCGACCCGATCCACCTCCCACGGGGCCTCGAGACCCAACACCTGCCGGTAGAGCTCGGTATCGCGCATGACGGCATCTTGCCGCCGAAGGACGCTCAGGTCACGTGGCTACCCACTGAGAACCCGGAAGCGCCGAAAAATCCTACAACGTCAACGTCCGGGCTCCGCTGTTCTTGGTTCAGTCGGCCCTTCCGCACCTCAAACAGAGCCCGTCACCCTCCATAATCAATGTGATCACCGCGGGCGTCTTCACGAACGGGACCTATGTCGCGCTCTACGTGTCGGGGAAGTCGGCGCTCCTTGCTCTGACACGATCAATGGCCAGCGAACTGGCTGCAGACGGGATCCGGGTCAACGCCCTCGCTCCGGGGACAGTGGCGACACAGATGGTCTTCGGGATGCCCGAGGCCTTCCAACAGGCCGCGGTGGACTCACAGCTGATCAAGCGGATGGCTCAGCCCGAGGAGATGGTTCCCGGCGCGCTCTTTCTGGCCAGTGATGCTTCCCTCTTTATGACCGGTCAGACGCTCGTGCTGGACGGAGGCATGACCGCCCACTGACACGTCTCAACAGTTGCCCTCTTCGGCGACAGCACGTCGAGCGATCAGAGGGCCTTCCGAAGGATTCACGCCGTTGGAATCTCCGCAGAATCCTCCAGCCCGAGTAGGGCGATGCTGACGGAGCGCATCTCGACCTTTCGGACCTTTCCCGTCACTGTCATCGGAAAGCTGTCGACGAATCGGATGTACCGGGGGATCTTGTGGTGAGCGATCTTGCCGGTGCAGAACTCTCGAAGCGCCTCGACGTCGAATTCCGGGGCACCAGATCGGAGGCGGATCCAGGCCATGAGCTCCTCGCCATAGCGATGATCAGGGACACCGATGACAGCGACCTCTTCAATGTCGGGGTGCCCGTAGAGAAATTCCTCGATCTCGCGGGATAGATATTCTCACCGCCTCGGATCACCATGTCCTTGAGTCGTCCTACGATGTTCACGTAGCCGTCAGACCGCATGACAGCGAGGTCTCCGGTGTGCATCCAGCGGGCAGCGTCGATCGCCTCAGCCGTCATCTCTGGCTCGTGCCAGTAGCCGAGCATCACCGAGTATCCACGGGTGCAGAGTTCGCCGGCTTCGCCCTGTGGCACGACCACTCCGGTCGACGGGTCAACGATCTTGATCTCAAGATGGGGGAGCACCCGGCCCACGGTCTCGGTGCGCCTCTCGAGATTGTCGCCAAAACGGGTCTGGGTGCTCACCGGAGACGTCTCGGTCATCCCGTAGGCGATGGCGACCTCCGACATGTGCATGTCGGTGATCACGCGCTTCATTACGTGAACCGGGCAGGGAGACCCGGCCATGATTCCAGTACGAAGAGAGCTGAGATCGTACTGGGAGAATCCCTTCGCCGCGAGTTCCGCGATGAACATGGTCGGAACTCCGTACAAGGATGTACAGCGCTCTTGCTCGACGCATGCCAGGGTTGCTGAAGCATCAAAGAGCGGAGCCGGAATGACGATTGTGCCTCCGTGGGTGATGGTGCCGAGATTGCCCATCACCATGCCGAAGCAGTGATAGAAGGGTACCGGTAGACACACACGATCTGATTCCGTATAGCGAAGATGTTCTGCCACCCAGTAGGCGTTGTTGAGGATGTTGTGATGTGAGAGCGTCGCGCCCTTCGGGAACCCCGTTGTACCGGATGTGTACTGGATATTGATCGGATCATCGAAGGACAGCGTTGATTCGATCCCGTGGATGTCGTGATCCGAGCTGCCGGAGCCCGTGGATGCAAAGTCGTGCCAGCTCTCGTCGCCGATGAAGGTCACATCCGTCAAGCAGGGGACTCGTTGGGCGGCCTGATGCACCATCGACCGGTAATCGGTGCCCTTGATGCTGTCGGCGCTCACCAGCATGCGCGCACCGGATTGCTGCAACACATATTCCAACTCCGACTGACGGTAGGCAGGGTTGATGTTGACGAGGATGGCACCGATCATCGCGGTCGCGTATTGCACGGCGACCCACTCCGGGCAATTCGGAGACCAGATTCCGACCCGGTCGCCCTTTACGATCCCCCGTTGGCGCAGACCCTGGGCCATGCCGGTAACCCAACGCAAGAGCTCGAGGTAGGTCCAACGTCTGCCCGAGGGAAAGTCCACAAGCGCTTCTTTGTCTCCGAAAGTCGCGGTAGTACTCCGGAGGTTCGAACCAATTGTCTCCGACAACAAGGCGGTGTCCGAGACACCCTGTGCATATGAGATCCCTGGCGCCATCCCGTTCCCTCCCTCCCGGCAATGCTTAGCCCGCGCCCGACCGCACGCCAACACGCGGTGTCGAGGCGGAACCTGTCAAGCAATCTGAGACACTTTCTTGTGACAGCTTCTGTGCCGTGGCGGGTCAAGACTCATCGTCCTCGAATGGGGAGCGGCCGTCGCCGCCGCCGAGCAGGAACTCGAAGCGCCGCAGGTCGGTCCGCAGCTCCTCGACGCCGAAGTTCCTATTGCCGACATAGCGCTGAAGGGAAGGTCCGAGGGCGGGCCGCTCGCTCGCGAGCCATCCGGCGATGAACCCCAGGAGCTCGCCGAGCTCCATCGCGTCTTCAGCATCCAAGCGCATCGGCTCGATCGTCATGACGCCCTCCTTGCTTCGGCGGCGGAGCGGGCCTGCTCCCCGCCGTCGTGCGCCGCCGAAGCGGGCCCTTCGACGGGCGCCGGCTCGTTGATCCAGGCCACGGTCGGCAGCTTCGGCGGCTGCGGCCGACAGTGGCGGAACCGTGCCGGGTTGAGCGCGTAGGCGGCCTCGAGGGTCTCTGCGCGCTGGGCCCGGACCTCGGCCGCCGTGCCGTAGTGCACCGACGCTGGCGTGTGGTAGCCGATGCCCGAATGGCGGTGCTCGTGGTTGTAGAAGGCGAAGAACGCCTCGCAGAACGCCCGGGCATCTTCGATCGAGCCGAACCGCTCGGGGAACGCCGGGCAGTACTTGAGGGTCTTGAACTGCGCCTCACTGTAGGGATTGTCATCACTGACGTGGGGGCGGCTGTGGCTCCGGTCCACGCCCAGGCGCGTGAGCAGGTCGCTTACGGGCTTGGAGGTCATCGAGGTGCCGCGATCGGCGTGGACCGACAGCTGGCCCTTGGGCACCTCGTGGCGGGCGACGGCCTCGGCGATCATCTCTTGGGCGAGCTCGCCCGATTCATTGGGGGCGAGCCGCCACGCCACGACGTAGCGGCTGAAGATATCGAGCACGACGTAGAGCTGGTAGTAGACACCGCGGGTGGGGCCCTTGAGCTTGGTGATGTCCCACGACCACACCACGAGCGGCCGCTCGGCCATGAGCTCGGGCTTCACCCTCGCCGGGTGCGTCGCCTGGCGTCGTCGCTCGCGCACCTCGTCGTTGGCCCGCAGGATCCGGTAGAAACTCGATTCGGACGCCAGGTACGTGCCTTCGTCGAGGAGGGTGAAGTACACCTGGGCCGGCGAGCAGTCGACGAAGCGTTCCGAGCGCAACACGTCGAGCACGGCGGCCTCCTCGTCGTCGGTGAGCTTGTTCGGCGGCGAGGGGCGGGCCTTGGGCTCGGTGGTGCGCCCGGGCTTGCGCCTGCGGTAGTGGGTGGCCCGGGCCCGGCCGACCGCCGCGCACGCGCACGCCGTGCCGAGCAGGGGTTCGACCTCGTCGAAGCACTCGTCGATCACGGCTGCTGCTCCGTCTCGGTGTCCGCGCCCTCGGCCAGCAGCCGCGCCAAGAGCTCCGATGCTTTTCCCTGGGCCTCGAGGGCCTTGCGGTGCCGGTCGAGCTTGTCCTCGAGGCGCTCGATCTTCTTCTTCGCCTTCTCGAGCTCGCGTTCGGCGTCGGAGCGCTTCTTGGGGCGCTTGGGAGCGAGCCCGGCGATCGACCCGACGTCTCGCGCTCGGCGCCACTCGACGATGTGGCTCGAATACAAGCCCTCACGGCGCAGTAGGGAACCCTTCGAGCCGGGGTCGCTGAGCCGGTCGTACTCCTCCAAGATGGCGAGCTTGTACTCCGACGTGAACCGGCGCCTCACCGGCTTCGCCGCAGGGTCGCCGTCGCTCACCCCGCCATTTTGGGCGCGCGCGGCCAAGGTTGCGTTTGTCATGGTCATTGGTCTACGTGTTCCTGACTCGCCCTGGTGCGATGGTGGGCTACTGCAGGTGTCTCACGTCAGCCTGACAGACAGGGAGGCGCTCCGCCCTTTTCCCT
>CAWHFM010000016.1:0-56204 GCA_963828505.1 uncultured Acidimicrobiaceae bacterium | reverse complement strand
CAGTGCTGCGCTCTAACCGACTGAGCTATAGCCCCGAAGGAACGACGAGGCTACACCAGGCCCGCCGCTCCGATCCGCGCCCCGTCGACGCATCAGCCGTTGGACAGTGTGGAGGTCACCAAGGAGGCGAGAGCGTCCGCACCGGGGCCGTCGATGGCCAGGTGGGTGCCGTCGGGTCCGAACCACTCGGGATTCTGTGCCGCCAGGGAGGCCCAGTCCGCGATGTAGACGTTCGGGTAACGTGCCGCACCCGCTGCCAGGACGGCGTTGTTCGGGTCTTGCCACGGCTGGTCGACGTGGATGTTCACGAAGACCACGCGAGAGGCGCCGCCGAGGATTGACATCATGGCGTCGAAGTCAGCCGAGGTGATCGGCCCATTGGTACTTAGGGCAACGATGACCTCGGCGCCGAGTTCGCCTCCGGCCTTCAATTGCTGGAGGATCGCTTCGCCGTCCCCCCATTGGCGGCTGACCGCTGCGTCCACGGAGACCCCTGGTATGTCTGCCTCCAGGGGGTCCTGGTAGTCGAGCATCACCGAGTCGCCGATCGCGGTGACCCGGCCGGCGACGAAGCCCGGAGCGGCCGGTGCCGGGGGCACGGCCGTCCGCGTTGGCACGGTGGTCGTCGAGGTGGAAGGCACCGTGGAGGAAGGCGGAACGGCGCTCACTGGTCGCGTGGTCGGCGGGCGCCGTCGGATGGTGGTCGGACTCAGGCTGGTGCTTGTCGACCTCACACTCGTTGTCGTCGAATTTTGCTTCGCGGCGAGCTGGTGGTGTCCGGAAGGCGGCGTCGACGAGTTTCCGAGCGTGACGAACACGGCGACTCCAGCAGCGACGATAAGGGCAGAGATCGCTACGAGCACCGCGGGCCGATACCGCCGCCGTCCGGACGGTTCGGTGCTGGCAGGCGCGTCGGACACGAAACCAGTCTCGCGGGATCTGCACTGGTATGGGTCGCGCCGGCTTGCTTACTCGGGAAAAACGACATCCTCCGGCCAAAGACGAACAGCGATGGACTGGCTTGCGGTAGCGAGAAGTGCCCCTTCCTGGGACCACAGGAAAGCCGTCCCTTGGGCGTAGCCACCGAGTAGCGCATAGATGCGAATGTCACAGAGAACCCACTCCGTCGGTTGGATCTGGACCATCCGGAGGGTGTTGTCCAAACTCCGCCCCATGGCGCGTCGGCCGATCGGTTGTGACACCTGGCCCGAGACGTAGTCGCCGACGATGGCGAGTGTGGCCGCGGAGATCGAGAGGTGCCCTGGGATCCGTGCCCACATGGCTGGGTCGGGATCGCCTGACGTCCCATCCATCTCCTCGAAGCTGCGACCGCGTGCCAGCCGTACCTCGATGCTGTCCATGATGGTGTTCCGGAAAAGCGGAGGGAGGAACCGAGGCGGGCAGTCCTCGGGCTTCGGGACTACCGGCTGTTCGACCCACACGCCCTCCACGTCGAGGTCGTCCGCTCCCAGAGCCGAGTTCACCGTCAGGATCTCGCGTCCGTCGACCCTGCCGACCGCTCTGCCTTGGGTCACATGTGCCCCGACCGCCGCCAGGGTCACCTCCCATTCCACCCACGAATCGGTCTGGGCATACGAGAGGTATTGACCGGTTGCCCAGATCGTCGGTCGTCCACTCGCTGCTTCGAGCGCGACCAGCGCGGCTCCGAGGCCGCATCCGCCAAAGAGGAAATGTCCTGGTGTCGTGAGCCGCGGCGACACCTGCATGCGCCAGCGGAGGTCGTCCTCGGTGGGTTCCATACCGAGAAACGTCCGAGCATCCATGGAGGCGCACGCTAATGGCGTGTCAGGAATAGAGGAGAAGGATCACGCGTGTACTTCGACGGCTTCAGGGCTCGCGACGTCCGCATCGGCCCCTGGGCCTACAATTGAGGGTCCGGCACATCCTGTCGGCTCCGGCGTCTGAGGTTTCCTCGACATCCCCGGGGGTGTAGCTCAGTTGGCAGAGCGGCGGCTTTGCAAGCCGTAGGCCGAGGGTTCGAGTCCCTTCACCTCCACTCCATTCCCGCATGATCGGATTGGATGGCTCATCGGATTTCGGTGGGTAGCCGCGCCCTGACCAGAGTCATCGCGAACGCGACGACGGTTCTTCATTTGAGGTGTGGTCGATTCCAGAAGGTTGCATTCGCTGCGCACCGTTCTCAGCTCAAAGCCGCATCCGACGCGCAGAACGGGAGCACCCCGGGTTGATGAAGTGGCCCTCGAGGACTCAAGACGGCGTCGAGGCGCTCGACAGCAGACCGGATTTGAAGACAGGATCCGAGCCGAAATCAGGCCATTGCGCCTCTGCTCGGCGCCACATTACCTTTATGGCGCCGGATACCGAAGCCGGCAGGAACCCGATGAGGAGGGCGGCTATGAGAAGGCGTCGTATGAGGGCCGTAGCGGCGGCGACAGCCGGTGCGGGGCTGATGACGTTGACCATGTTGGTTGCGTTGCCACAGGCGACGAGCGCCGCTGCACCTGCGGCGGGTCAGAGTGGAGCGGCGGTGTACGGCCACCGGGTCGGTGACGCGCCGGCGTCCAGCTCCGTCAACTTCAGCTTGGTGCTCGACCTCCGTGACGCGGCTGGGGCCGCCGCGCTGGTCAAGTCCGTCAGCGACCCAACGAGTAGCAGCTACCGGCACTACGTGACCGCCAAGCAGTGGGAGGCGCAGTTCTCGCCGACCGTTTCTGAGGCGAACCAGGCGGTGGCCTGGCTGAAGTCCGAGGGCTTCAGCGTTGGCTCCATCCCGGCGGACCGAATCACGGTGTCCGCGTCGGGCACGGCGGCCCGGGTCGAGAAGGTCTTCGGAACCGGCCTCGGGGAGTACACCGTGGCCGGAAAGACGCTGCGCGAAGCGGACGGGCAAGTGCACATACCCGGATCGATCGCCGGCTTCGTGGGTGGGGTGATGGGCATCAACGAGATCGCCGCAAAGGCGGCGGAGCCTCCGCCGGGCGCGTTCATCACTGCGCCGCCCTGTGGGAGCTACTTCGGCGGTTCGAGCAAGACCACGACCTACGGTGACCAGAATCCCGGTTACCCGGACACGATGCCGGACACGGTGTGCGGCTACGTGGGCACTCAGCTGCGCTCGGCCTACGACATCCCGGCTTCCGAGACCGGCTCCGGTTACACGGTCGCGATCGTGGACGCCTACGACATGAAGACCATGCCGTCAGACGCGACCGAGTACTTCAACACCAGCGATCCGAGCGCCCCGTTCGCGGCCGCCGACTACCAGGCCATCAACCAGGGCCCGTTCGACGCCCAGGACGTCTGCGGCAACTGGGGCGACGAGCAGGCTATCGACGTCGAGTCATCGCACAGCCTGGCTCCGGACGCCCACATCGTCTTCGTGGGCGCCAAAGACTGCTATGACCAGAGTCTCTTCAACGCCGAGCAGACGGTCGTCGATGGGGACCTGGCCAATGTGATCAGCAACTCGTGGGCTGACACCGACGGCGACCTCTTCACCGATGTCGCGACCCGGACCGCCTACGACGACCTGTTCCAGCTGGCCGACGCGACCGGCATCGGAGTCCAGTTCTCTTCCGGTGACGACGGCGACAACTTCGACCTGACCGGGATTTCCGGGGCCAACTACCCCTCGGAGAGCCCCTATGTCACCTCCGTCGGGGGCACCTCACTCGAGATCGGCGCCAGCGGCAACGCGATGACGTCGTACGGATGGTCCACCGGCAAAGCGGTCAAGTGCGAGGCCAACGTCGCTCCCTTCTTCCAGGGCTGCAACCGCAGCCACTACGGCACCTGGCTGCCTGCCGGCTACGACGGATCGTCGGGGGGATTCACCAGTTACAACTACAGCCAGCCGTGGTACCAGGCCGGCATAGTTCCGACCACCCTGTCCGAGCGCAACGTCGCAATCGACGGACCCGTGCCGATGCGGGTCGAGCCCGACATCTCGCTCGACGCCGACCCAGCGACAGGTTTCCTGATCGGTCTGACCGAACAGTTCCCCAACGGGACTACCAAATACGGCACCACCCGCTATGGGGGTACCAGCCTGGCCTCCCCGATACTGGCCGGCATCGTGGCTGACGCCGACCAGGCGGGAGGAGTGGCGAGCGGATTCCTCAATCCGACCGTCTACCACCTCAGCCAGGTGACCGAGACGGCCGTTGCGAACGTGCCGGTGGCTCAGGACCAGGTCCAGTTCCGCAACGACTACGTCAGCCAGATCTATGGCACGGGCACGGGACTGGAACACGCGGTGCGGATCATCGGCGCCTCACTCGAAGAGGAGTATTGCGACGGCACGAACAACTGTGTCACCCGGCCGGACACCCAGTCCGCCGGGCCCGGCTTCACTAGCCTCACCGGCCTCGGGACCCTGGGTCCCGACTTCCTTGAGGACGTTGCCGGGGCGTCGTAGCGGTAACGAAGCACAGCAACGCGAACCGGCCGGTCCCATCGGGGCCGGCCGGTTCGGCGTTCAAGGCCGATGACGTTGTACGCAGCGGCCCCGGTCGGCGTTCGAACTCACCGGGAATGTCGAGAACGTGGGCTCACCGCGTCGCCCCAAGAGGCCCGAACCTCGGCGGGGGAAAGCCTCCACCAGCCGAGATCTCGTCCACCTGAGTTCGCGATCCCGGGGACCCCCGGAGGACCAGAGACACTTGAGCGACGATCCTGACGACGCTGCCAGCCCGAGAGATCGGCGTGGACATGTGCGCACGCACCGCCTCGAGGGCCTGAGTGACGGCGTCTTCGCCATCGCCATTACCTTGCTCGTTTTGGACTTGGCCGTGCCCGGAACGCGGGAAGAGCTATTCCACGCCTTCTTTCGGGAGTGGCCCGCCTACCTGGCGTATGTAGTGAGTTTCTCGTCCATCGGGGCCATCTGGCTTGGTCACAGCGTGATCACCGAATATCTCGATCGAGCAGATTCGACGCTACTGCGACTTAACCTGCTCCTTCTTCTGTTCGTCTCATTCCTGCCCTTCCCCACGAAGCCGGTGTCTGAATACCTCGGAGCCAGGCACAACGAACGGGTGGCCACCACGATTTACGGGCTCACGCTCCTGGTGGCCGTCTTCCTGTTGTGGGTGCTGTGGAGATATGCCGTCCGGGAGGGACTCGTCCGACCCGATGCGGACGACGTCGAGATCTCGGAGTTGACCGTCCGGCTCACCCCGGGTCTGGCCGGGTACGGCGTCCTCATCATCGTCGGGCTCTTCGTGCCGGAAGTGGCCATCGCCGGCTACCTGGCCGTCGCCCTCTACTTCATCGTCCCGCTGCACCGTCGCCCTCGCCGGATCCGGCGACATCTTCGCTCCCATTGACGCAAATGGAGCAAGACCGGTGGCGGCTCCTCTTGTGGTGACAGGGGACGGACGCGATTCACCCCGGGGCTCGATACCCCGGGGTGAATGGCTCTGAACGACGACTGATCGGGTTAGAAGGTGTGGTCGACCACCTTGGTCACGCGAGCAGGAAGCTTGGCCTCGACCCGGTGGGCGACCGTGGCGTTGAGCTTCCCGGCGCCGACAGCCTGGTTGATCTTGGCGTCAGCTGCCGTCACGAGTGCGTTGACCACCGTCTGAGCCTGCACGTTGTGCTGGGACGCGACGCCGGCGATGGAGTTCCCAGCCTTGAGGTCGGCCGCGAGTTGCTGCGGTGTGATCCCGATGGTCTTGGCGCTGATCGCCAGGCCATCTTTGCGGAGTTCCGCTCGGTGCTCGCGCACCCAGACGGCGATGTGACCTTTGGCGTGGCCTGTCGACGCGTTCGCGGGCGGCGTGGCAGCGGAAGCGACCGTCGACGCCCCAAGTCCGGCGAGCATCGTTCCGCCGATTACGAGCGGGGCGATGATTCTCTTGTTCATAGTCTCTCCTCTGAACTCATAGTGACCCAACGGGCGACATCATCTCTTCGTCGAATCATGGATCTGTGATTTGGGCGTAAGAAGTGGATAATGCGCATAAGAAGTCCCACAGAATGTGGAGGCGGGTTCGATCCAGACGGTCGGGCCAGCTACTGCGGCTCCCACGACCGGTCAAGTCAGCGCGCCGCCGCCGCTCAGCACCGGGCCCAGCAGGACCCTGACTTCGCCGTCCCGCATGCCGTACTCTCAGGCGTCGACCGCCGTCAGAGGGCGGATTCTCAATGGGGAGGGTGTTTGCGTGAAGGTGAAACGGGTGGCCGTATGGGGGACGGGCTTCGTCGGCCGCATGGTAATCCCGGAGATCGTCCGCCATCCCGCATTCGAGCTCGTCGGAGTGGGCGTGCATTCAGCGGAAAAGGCCGGCCGTGACGTTGGCGAGATCTGCGGGTCGGCTCGCATGGGCCTCGCTGCGACGGACGAAATCGAGCAGCTGATCGCCCTTCGGCCCGATGCTCTTGTGCACTACGGGCCCACGGCGGCTCAGGCGGACGACAACATCCGCGTCATCACCCGGTTTCTTCGTGCTGGGGTCGACGTCTGCTCGACCGCGATGACGCCCTGGGTCTGGCCCGCCATGGCCCAGAACCCACCTTCGTGGATCGATCCGGTCGCGCAGGCCTGTGCCGAAGGCGGTGCGTCCTGCTTCACCACCGGCATCGACCCCGGCTTCGCCAATGACCTCTTCCCGATGACGCTCATGGGTTTGTGCAGCGAAGTGCGCTCCGTCCGGGCGCTCGAGCTCCTCGACTACACGAACTATGAGGGTGACTACGAGCACGAGATGGGGATCGGGCGCCCACCTGAGTTCACTCCCCTCTTGGAGCACACCGACATCCTCGTCATGTCCTGGGGCGCGACAGTCCCGATGATCGCCCACGCGGTGGGAGTCGAACTGAGTGGAATCACGACCACCTGGGAGAAGTGGGTGACACCGCATCCCATTCAGACCGCCAAGGGCGTGGTCGAGCCAGGCCGGGTGGCCGCCATCCACTTCACCATCAACGGCATGGTCGGCGACGACGTGAGGATCGCCCTCGAGCACGTCAACCGCGTCGGCGCCGGCTCGGCTCCGGACTGGCCGCGTGGAACGCAGGACGACGTGTACCGGGTCGAGATCGACGGCACGCCGTCGATCCGTCAGGAGACCGCCTTCCGATTCACCGACGGTTCCGGTCGTGACGCCGCTGCGGCCGGATGCATCGCCACGGGGCTGCGGGCGCTGAACGCCGTCCCGGCTGTAAACGACCTCCCGCCCGGCTGGGTCACCGCGCTGGACCTGCCGCTCATACCCGGCGTCGGCACCATCCGGTAAGGGCTTCGGCCTTCCTGCGCTCGACCACGCAGGTCCCGAGCACCGTCATCGTCAAGTCCAGTTACTAGGTCGTCCGCCCTCGCCGCCGTCGCCCGAAGTCGGACGCCGAAGTGGCCAAGCTGGCGCGGGTTCCTACGGCCGAGGGCTCAGCCCCAGCCGGCTCGGCGAAACTCGTGGGAACGGCAGCGAGACGTCCGGGTGCCCTCGAATTCGCACTCGGGATCGGCGAAGCAGCCGCAGGTCAGAGCCTGGCTATCGCACGCTGGACACCGCTCGACGCAGCAGCCGGGATGATGCACCCCGCCCAGGGGAGTCCCGCAGTCGCCGCACTCGTCCGGTTCGTAGCGGTGACGAGGCCGTCGTTCCTGTCCCCAGCGAATGGGCGCGTAGGCCTTTCCTCCGATGATGATGGGATCGGTCAGGCAGCTGATGCCCTCGGTCATCTCACCGCCGCAGTGAGTGCAGATGGCCATGTCGCTCCTTTCCACCGGTTATTTGCCGATCATCTCAGCCCGTTGCGACGGCGGGGCGGATGGGGAGGTCGTGGTGTCCTACGCTGCGCCGATGTCGACAGTCGAGAGCATGGAGGGGGCGGGAAGCCCTATCGGAGCCGGGATCCTGTCCGGCAAGGTGTGCGTCGTGTCGGGCGTCGGGCCGGGCCTGGGGCGTCAGGCTGCCCGGGCGCTGGCCGCACACGGGGCCGATCTGGTCCTGGCAGCCCGTAGGCAATCCTCCCTCGAGGAAGTCCGGAACGAGATCCAGGAGATGGGCGCCCGTGCCCTCGTGGTTCCGACCGACATCAAGGACCCCGAGGCTTGCGCCAGAGTCGCGTCGGCGGCCGTCGAGGAGTTCGGCGGTGTCGATGTGCTCGTGAACAACGCGTTCCGCATGGACGTCTTCCAGAGCTTCGAGGAGGTCGACCTTGCCCTCTGGCGCAAGATCATGGACATCAACCTCTTCGGCACACTCCAGATGACCCGAGCTGTCCTCCCAGCCATGCGCGAGCGCGGCGGTGGGTCCGTCGTGATGGTCGCCTCCATGGTCGCCCGCCAGCCTCAGCCTGCGCAGGGCGGGTACGCCATTTCGAAGGGCGCGTTGCTCACCGCCACCCGCGTCCTGGCTTACGAGCTCGGCCCGTCAAACGTGCGCGTCAACGCGGTCGTGCCGGGGTGGATGGCGGGTCCGTCCGTGGACATCTATATCGAGATGACGTCCACCGGGCGCGGCGTGCCCGCCCAGGTCGTGGCGGACGAGCTGAACACCCGCGTCCCGCTCGGCCGCATTCCGAGCGACGCCGATGTGGCCGGAGCGATCGTCTACTTGGCCTCTGACCTGTCATCGGCGATGACGGGGCAGGCGCTCGACACCAACGGCGGCGAAATCTTCGCCTAACTGGCCGAACAGCGGGCCGTGGTCGCGAGGGATCGGGTCAAGCCCAGGGTTCCTCGCCTCCGCTCGGCTTGCACGAGCGGGGGTCCCACGGTGCCGGGGCGTCGATTGCGGGCGTCGACGCGGTGAAGGCGTTGCTCCCGGTCCGTGAAGGCGTGGTCGTCGTGGTCCTCAGCACAGTCGTGGTCGTTGCCGTCCCCGGACCCCGGGTCCTCGGCCATGGGGGTCAGACGCTTGGGGCATCATGGGTCGCGAAGCTGGCGGGCATGCCAGCCCGAGAGAAGCCGGGAAGGAGGCGACGTAATGCCGGCACGCAGCGCCGGATTGCTCGTGTACCGCATCCTCGGTGACCACGCCCTCGAGGTCCTCTTGGTGCATCCCGGCGGCCCGTTCTGGGCGAAGAAGGAGCAGGGGGCATGGTCGATCCCCAAGGGCGAGCATGGTCCGGGAGACGAACCGCTGAATGCGGCCGAGCGCGAATTCCGCGAGGAGGTCGGACAGGAACCGCCCGAAGGGCCGCGGATGTCCCTGGGTGTAGTGACCCAGACCGGGGGGAAGCAGGTCACGGCATGGGCTGTCGAAGGTGACATCGACGCCGCTGGCGGCACCAGCAACACCTTCGAGTTGGAGTGGCCGCGTGGCTCGGGCGTCGTCCGCACCTACCCCGAGGTGGACCGGGTCGAATGGACATCCTTGGCCACCGCTCGCGTCAGGCTCCTCGAAGGACAGCGTCCCCTCCTCGACCGGCTCCTCCACGCCCTCGGCCGGCACGACGACCTGCCTGAAACCGAGGGCAGCGAGACGGTCAGCGATCCGCCCGAGCACAGGTCACTGTCGTAAAGGGGTCGCGCGCAGGCACCCACGGCGCGCGACGGTTTGCGCGGAACGCGTCAGTGTCGGTAAGGCATGCTCGGACCGTCCCGCACCATGGCCCGCCTCTGTGTGAGCGAACGTTCCCCAAGGGATCGTCGCGGGGAAGGGCCACCAAACGATGGGCTACTGGATTGGCAAGCGTGATGACTCACTTGTGTCGTGCAGAGATGCGAACAACCTCAAAACGTACCGTCACGCCCATGGCCCAGCCGGGGGAGCAAATGCGGCACCAGAGGATCGGCTTCCGAAAGGTCATCCAGTGACATGACGATCAGGAATACATGGCCGAGATTCCTGATCATTGTTCATTGGGGCGTAACCCACGGCCCTGACGGCCTTCTTATGCAGAGCGAGCACGGCTGAGAGAAGCCCGAACGTGACGGCGCCACTTTCCATTCACCGTTTACAAGGTGCATTGTGAGCCTGTTGTATTGGGTGTCAGGGCTGTCAGTCCACCCAACTGCCCAGACATTGGAGCCGTTCGATGCCGCCACGGAGTTGAGCCAGTCATCACCGTTTGCAACAGGATCGGGACTCGGAACGGCCTTCTATCGATGGCCGTTCCAATGTTCGATAAGTCTGCTCCGCTGGTGAGTCGCTGAGACGGCTACCGCCCGCGTATTGTTCGTTGCCGTTCCTGCGACGCTGTAAAGCGCACCTGGCGATATAGCGGTAACGGATGTCCGTGTTCTGCGGAGGTAGCGATATGTCTCCACGACCCCGTTGGCGCCTCCGACCGCCAAAAGCTCGTTGTGGCCCGGCACTGCAGAAATCCCGTAACCACCTGCGACCCAATTGGTGATCAGGACCACGGACCATGAGGTTCCGTCCCAATGTTCGATCAGGCCACCGGAGGAGTAGCTTCCGACGGTCCATACGTTATTTGCTGAGAGGACCACTACCCCATTGAGCTGGCTGCTGGCACCCGCACTTGGGCTGGATACGACATTCCACTTACTTCCGTTCCAGTTTTCGATCAGTGCTTGAGGAGTGTTCGTTTCTGCACCCGATGCTCCGACAGCCCGAGCGTCGTCCGCTGAGACTGCGGCGATCGCCTTGAGAGGCGAGCCGTCGACGATCGGTGTCGGGACTGCGTTCTACTGGCCTCCGTCCCAAAGTTCAGTTTCCGCTTGGAGGTGCGCGGACAACTGATAGCCCGCTGCCCACAGATCGAGCGAGCCCGGAATGGTAGTTATCCAACCGAGAATCGGCGAGGGAGCCCCCAACGGGACCAAGTTCCCAGCTGTCGGGCTGTGCCGTATTGGTCGCTGGCAGCTCGGCGGCCGCCATCGCACTGTCTGAGGCCGTCCCCAACAGGGATAGCAGAAAGACTGTTGTCAATGCCGTACTCATCGCGACCGCCACAACTACCCACCGAATCGAGACTTTGGATCGCTCGGCGGTCCGCCGCATACGCACGAGTTTACGCGGCCCATTCCTCGTGAGGAGAGTGCAAGACTCGTAATCAGCTCAGCTTGGTCCCAGAAATGCTGTCCCCTTGGTCTCAAACTTCTGAAGCGCGTGCAGTCTTCGGGCCCGGACAGCCTCCGCGCTACTTCCCGTTCGACTGACGCCACCTCTCTACCACGTCGTTTGCGATACGCCCTCTCTGAGCAACCTTCACGCGATGAGTTTTGGCCCAGGCTCGAACTTCGGCGCGGTCGTAGTCCTCCGAATGACCAGTGGCTGAACCACGTGCGCGCTTTGTCGTACGACGATCGGATCCTCGCCGAGCTTTTCGGCCCGATTCGATGTAGGGGCGAAGTGCCCGCCGCAACTTATCGGCATTTCGTTTCGAGAGATCGATTTCGTAATTCGCTCCCTCCAGGGAAAAGGCGATCGTCTCCGTCGCTCGGCCCCCATCGAGATCATCAATCATCGATACAGTCAATTCTTCAATACGTGCCACTTTCACACACTCCCTTGCTACCAAATAGTGGTCGCTACGATCATATTGAGGCGACCAGCTTGTCGAGCAGCACTTTACGAGAGCCGTGCCTGTCGGTTGCGTCACACGTCGACGAATTCGGCCGGTGAGAGTCAGCTGTGGGCGTCATGAGCCCTGATTGTGAGCGCCGAGGGGTCTTTTGATGTCGTAGTCGATCTTCCAGCTCTTTAGTAGCACCTCGGTTCGAGAACGGACTCGATAGCGGGCCGCTAAAGATCCCGCTCCCAGCGGGTCGTTAAACGCCCTCGAGCAGCATATTGTGCCACCGCGAACCGGGATTGATAAAACGGGCATTCGCCTCGTTGTTGAGCAACCCCCGTCGGCGCCACATTGAGCAGGCGAACCCGATGGTCGGTCGCCCATTCGTGTAATCGTCGATGACGTTCAATAGCTCGAGGATCTTCACGTCGTCTTGACGGACGTCGCCGAGAACCCGTTGACCATTGGCCTCTCGATGCCCGTGCCGAGGCCGACAGAGCTCCTTGTCCGTCACTCGGCGATGCCGGCGGCGCTGTCGCCGACCGCGAGAGAATCCAGCGGCTCGTGCCCGTTGACGCGGTCGTGCGGGGTCGGGGCGATGACGTATCAAGTCGACGTGATATCGAGGAAATCGCCGGGGCTTCTTCGAGACGGGTCCACCGTTCCTCACCATCGTCGGGCGACGCGAGACGACGCCGTCAACCACGGCCGAGAGCAGTGGGGCGAGCGCCTCGACGACCTCATCCAGGGCACGGACGGTTGCTTTATAGGCTGGTTGAAAATGAGCCGCTTCGACCTGGTGATCTTCGACTGCGACGGAGTGCTGGTTGACAGTGAGCGCCTCGCCGTACGGACAGAGGCAGAGATCCTGTCCGATCTCGGGTGGCCACTCTCCGAGTCCGAGATCGTCGAGAGGTTTGTGGGTCGGTCGGCCACCTATATGCATCAGGAGATCGAGCGCCATCTGGGCCGGCGCGTCGATTGGGATTCTGAATTTGAGTCCCGCTACCGGGACGTATTCGAGCGGGAGCTTGTCCCGGTGCCGGGCGTCGTTGAGGCACTTACTCAAATCACGACGCCGGTGTGCGTCGCATCGAGCGGAAGCCACGAAAAGATGCGGTTTACCCTGGGAAAGACCGGACTGTTCGATCGCTTCGAAGGGCGGATCTTCAGCGTCGATGAGGTGGCACACGGAAAACCGGCTCCCGACATCTTCCTTTTCGCTGCCGCGAGGACGGGGGTATCACCGGACCGCTGTGCGGTGATAGAGGACAGCGTTTCGGGCGTGACGGCAGGTTTGGCAGCGGGAATGGCGGTCTTTGCCTTCGTCGGCGGCGTGACCAGTGCCGAATCACTCTCAATTGGCGATGCGATGCCATTTGCCGACATGCGGGATCTTCCGGCAAGACTCCTCTGAGGTCCTGAGGTCCTGAGGTCCTGAGGTCCTGAGGTCCTGAGGTCCTGAGGTCCTGTTCGGGCCCGCGCCCTCGTTGCCGTCGTGGTGCGTGGCACGTGTTCCGACATGGTTCACCTCGCGACGTATTGCGGCTTTGTTGAAATCGACTCGCCGGTTCCCGGGACGGGGAGGTCGGGCTGTCGGTGTGCGCTGCTCCGATCGGACGGCCGTCATCAGGTTTCTGCGCACTCCTCGCCCTGTGGACCCTGATGCAGCCCGACGAGTGACATCTTGGACAATCCCGGGGGTGCTTCCCGGGTTGCATGAACGGCTGCGGCCCCGACATATTGCGGCCGCTGGTATCCGAACTAGCGAATGCTGCGCCGCGGAGTTGAAAGGCGCAGCCGACGCGGATGCGAAGGTACGGGTCGAATCACGCTGTCCCGGACCGGTCGCGATCGAAGTGGATCTTCACTCGGTCGCTTTTATTGAGAACGGCGATATCCGTCGGTGTAATTTGCGCTGGAGTGACGTTCGGCCTCACTTCGGCTGCGAGCGCCGCGACCCCGGGCCGCACTTTCCATAAGTCCGACCAGCCTGAACTTCGGAAATCAAGCCTTGGGAATCACCAGCCTTGCGCAAACGGTGACAGTAACGCGCCGGGGCCTGTCTCTCGGCCCGTAGTCGGTCGGATCGGCGAGTCCCCCCCCCCCCCCCCCCCCGCAGTCCTGCCGTCGGAGCGTAGGCACCATGCTCGGCTGCCGGTCTTAGCCACGCTCCGCGCCACCTCGCTGTACGAATGACCTGTATTCGGCCGGCAACTCCATCCCGAACTTTGCACACAGTGCGCTCATATCCCTGAAGTCGTCCTCGTCGAGTGGATAGCCGGTGTGGAACAGCACCATGTACTGGGGCGGAACGCAGCGCACGGCCGTGCCGGCGATCATGCCGACTCCGTAGAGAGACCGACGTGGGTAGTCGACCCCGCTGACGGGCTTGTCGTCAGGAACGCTCGACAGTTCGACCGCGGTGAGATCCAAACGGGGCTCAAAGGTGAATGAGTGGACGTCGACCTGTCGCCCGGCCGTATCTCCGAGCACGAAGTTCCACTCAGTGGTGTCGACTCTGTCTACGGGGACGTAGCCCAAGTCGCCCAGGAGTCTCCGGAGCAGCGGAACCTGTTCGTGAGAGAGGGCGATATCGAGGTCACTGTGCGGCCGGCTCTGGTAGCCGAGCAGT
Organism: uncultured Acidimicrobiaceae bacterium; assembly: GCA_963828505.1. Lineage (GTDB taxonomy): Bacteria > Actinomycetota > Acidimicrobiia > Acidimicrobiales > RAAP-2 > Bog-473. The sequence goes on along the minus strand of CAWHFM010000016.1, from coordinate 42,157 downwards.
GCGTCGACACCCCAGCCACCGTCGACGATGACGTCGAGGCCCTGCGAACGGAAGAGTTGGTAGAGCTCGACCACGTCGGTCTCCTCCATCGATTGTTCCTCCGTGTGAGTACCGTTATCCGCCGTTCCGGACCAGGTTGCGGGGCGAGTGCCGAAAGTGACCGCGGAACGTGCGTGCCGAACGTGCGTGCCGAACATGCCGAGAGCTTCCGCGCCGACTGCCCCGGGGAACTTGGAAGACTTTACTGCCGTACCGCCTGACCAGGGACTTTCGGGTCGGGCTGCCCGGATCTGAACCGGAGACCTCTGCGCCCCGAACAGAGCCCAGCGTAAATTGGCGAACTGCGGTCAGACGAGCGATCTCAGAGAACATCCAGCTAGAGGTCCTAATTCGGCGGCGTTCGGCCGACCGTTGCGGACCATCAGATACCGCAGTTCTCCGGCGTTCCGCGCCATTTCCGCGCCAAAGTATCGTAATCATTCAGACCCCCACCTGACCTGGACTTCGGATTGCTGAAAGCACGATCGGGAGGGTTGCGGTGGCGGGCTCGCAGAATTGGGTGACACGTGCTGTGTGGAACCGGTTGCGATCTCGTATCGGCTCGTCGCCAATGTGGGCGATCGCGGGTTTTGTGGTCAAGCGATGATCGGCGGCATCCACGCGTCGCCGCGGAACAACATTTCGAGCGCGGCGAGCGCGCCGACCCCGTGCTTTCGAGCGGTAGAGATGTAGGAGCGGATCTTGGCGAAATGCTGCGCGCCTTCGTCACTTTGGAAGCAGCCGCTGATCTTCTTGTGCAACTTGGCCATACGCAGGTCGCGCTCGCCCTGGTTGTTGGTGAAGGGTATGCGGAGGTCGACGGCGAAGAGCGTGGCCTCGGTGCGCAGGTCCTTCAACGCGCTGACGAGGTTGAACGACCTGCGCTCGATGTAGTCGCGGTCGCGGCCCCTCGGTTCGGGGTTCACGCCGATGCCCTCTTCGACGAGTGCGTCGTAGCGGGCGAGGAAGGCGCTGAGCTGGCGGCGGGGCAGCTTGACTTGGCCGGCCCGGCGGGCCTCGTGGGCCGCCTCGTTCATCTCGATCAAGAGCTTGGACATATCGGCTGCCCACCCCTGGTTGAAGCCCACCGCGACGGCGGCCAGGTTGCGCACGATGTGGGCCAAACAGATCGCATGGGCCGCGTCGTCGTACTTGAAGTACATGGCCAGGCGGTCGTGGACCATGACCCCGTCGAAGCCGGGGAGCACATCGGCGGCGTCGGGGGCGTCCTTGCCCCGGGTCGAACTGGCGAAGAGGTAGGTGTAGAGCTCGCTCGAGGCCACGTGGAACCACCACTTGTCGGTGCGTACCTGGTCAGAGGTCTCGTCGACGTGGATGAAGGGCTCTGCTCTCAGGCGTGCGCAGATCTCGGCGATGAAGCCGTCGAGTCCGCCCGCGGCCTGCTTGGCCAACGAGGCCACGAACCCAGTCGACACGTTTGCGCCGAGCACGGCCGACAGTGCTTCGGCCGTCCGCTCGACCGGGATGTGCTGGGCGTGGAGCAAGTAGAGGGCGGCTGCTCGAATGTTCGGCCCGTAGCAAGCCGGTGCGGTGGCCTCCTTCGGGAACGTCCCGGCGCTCACCGTGCCGCAGCGACACGTCTTGCGCACCGAGCGGTGCTCGGTCGTGATGATGATCGGCTCGGGGGTGTCGAGGACCTGGCGACGCTCGAACCCTTGGCGTTCGGCCGACGCGAGGTTCTCCCCACACGACTCGCAGTTGGTTGGCAGGTGATCGATGATCACATCGGGCACCGCACTCATCGAGAGGTTCTTCCCCGGAGCCCCCGCTTGCTTGCCCCGCCTCCGTTCGACTTCGTCCTTACGCTTCGCCTTCTCGGCTGCCCGTCGCTCGGACCGGGTCTTGGTCGCCTCGGCCTGCTGTTTGGGACTGTCGCTCGACGGCGCAAGAGACGAATTCCTCGAGCCCTGGTTCAACCGCTGCTCGAGCTCGGTGACCTTACGGGTCAGAAGCTCTATCTGCTCGGCCTGTTTCGCGTTCTCCGCACGCAACGCCTCGTTCTCGGTTCCAAGGCGCTGCTCACGATCCGCATCCGACACGGACGAAATTCGAGCACGTCCGAGCCGACTTCGCGAATCGCGAGGTCAGGGCCCTGTTTCAGCCCGCAGCCTGCGGGAGGTGAATGTTTACAAAGTATCCGAGCGTAGAAATGCCATTTACTCATATCCAGGGGCAGCATTTACGATCCCAATCTTGACCGGTGCCGACTGATGAAGACCCTGGCAAGGCGGGCAATGAATACCGCCGCTCGCGAGATTTGCATGCGCAGGGTAACGGCACCATGTGGCAGGCCGTCGACAAGCGTCGAGGGTCCGTCGCGTTGTAAACATTCACCCCCCCACCTGACCTGGACGTCTTGACGTGCCCAAACGGTGGCAGGAGGGAACGAGAAACCACCGGCGAATGGTCTCTCTCGTTCGGGTGTGCCACAGACGCGTGCAACGTAGGCGCCGCAGCGCAGCGACGCCGCTTCGTCTCAGGTAGTCCGCGGCGGCATCCACGCCTGGCCGCGGAACAGTTGAGCCAGGGCATCGAGTGCGCCGACGTCGTGCTTTCGTGCCGTCGAGAGGTAGGAGCGGATTGTGGCGAAGTGACGGGCACCGTCGTCGCTTTGGAAGCAGCCGCTGATCTTGTGGTGCAGCTTGGCCATGCGCAACGAGCGCTCCGCTTCGTTGTTGGTCATCGGTATACGCAGATCGCGAGCGAAGCGGGTGGCCTCGACCTTGAGCATCTCGAGGGCGCTGACCAAGTTGAACGACTTGCGCTCGAGGTAGTCGCGCTGGCGTCCGACGGGGGCGGGGTTGGCGAGGAGTCCCGCTTCGACGATGGCGTCGTAACGGGTGAGGAAGTCGGCCAACACCCGCTTCGACAAAGATGTGCGCCCGCCGGCGCGGGCCGTGTGGGCGGCATCGTTCATCTCGGCCAACAACGCGGCCATGTCGATGGCCCAACCCTGGCTCCAGCCGACCCCGACCGCGGCCAGGTCGCGTAAGAGGTGAGAGCCGCAGATGGCATGGTCGGCCTGGTCGTACTTGAAGTACATGGCCAAGCGGTCGTGCACCATGACGCCGCGGTACTCGGGCAGAACCCCGGCCTCATCAGGAGCCGCCTTGCCCCGGGTCGCGCTGGCGAAGAGGTAGGTGTAGAGCACGTCGGAGACCACGTGGAACCACCACTTCTCTCTCCGCACCTGGTCAGAGGTCTCGTCGACGTGGACGAGGGGGGCAGCGGAGAGCCGAGCGCGCACCACGTTCATGAACCCGACCAGTCCGCCCGCGGCCTCTTTGGCCAAGGAGGCGACGAACCCGGTGGACACCTCGGCCCCGAGCATGGTCGACATGGCGTCGGCCACCCGCTCGACCGAGAGGTGCTGGCCGAAGAGCAGGTACAGCGCGGCGGCCCGGACGTTGGGCCCGTAGCTGGTGGGTGCGGTGGCTTCTTTGGGGAATGTTGCCTTGGTCAGCATCCCGCAGCTGCACCGCTTGGAGAAGGCGCGGTGTTCGGTGCAGATGAGGACCGGCTCGAGCGTGTCGAAGACCTGGCGTCGCTCGATCCCCTCGACGAGGGCTGCCGCGAGGTCCTCCCCACACGAGGCGCACGTCGTCGCTTCGTGCTCGACGACCACATCAGGACAAGAGACGACGGCGAGGTTCTTTCCCGCCGCGCCCGGTTGTTTGCCGCGACGCCGGGCGACCTCGTCCTTGCGCTGCTCCTTGGCCTCGGCCCGGCGCTCGGCTCGGGTCTTGGTCGCCTCGGCCTGGTCTGCGGGCGAGTCGCTCGACGGGGGACGCGACGAGTTCTTCGAGCTCTGGTTGATGCGCGCCTCGAGCTCGGCGATCATGCGGGTCAGCCTTTCGATCTCTTGAACTTGCACTGCGTTCTCGGCCCGCAGCAATTCGATCTGCGCCTCGAGCTGCTCTCGGCTTGCATCCGACATGCCCGAAATTCAAGCAACATCGATGTGACTTCGCGAATCGCGAGGTCAGGGGCACATTTCAGCGTGCAGGAGATCAAGCAGGTGAATGGTTACGTCGCGTTTCTCTATCTGGGCCGGAATCCCTCGAACTGCTCGGCCCCTGCAACCGGCTGCAGCCAATGATGTCTGTAGGGCGCATGCAGTTCAGCCGTGGGCGCCGGGAAGTCAGAATCAGCGAAATTACCTACTGCCACTACCAGGACAGGACGACCTTCGAAAGTCCAAAAAACCGTCGATCCGCACGTTGGACAAAAGTGGTACTTGATTTCGTCTCCATTGGCTGTTCCTACGCCGTTTATCTCCAGCCCGTTGTAGATTTTCGTATCGCCCGTGATCGCTATGCCCTGAGTACTGGGGAAGACCGCGCTGACTTGGAAGACACTCCCCGTCCGCTTCTGGCAGAAATCGCAGTGGCACGTCACTACGGCGACCGGTTCGTTCTCAACCGTGACTTGCACCCGCCCGCAAGCGCATTCGGCAGTTCGATGCATGCTCAATTGTTCGCATAAATCATTGGGGTGGGGCAACCCTCAAGCAGATTTCCTGAGTGTCCCAGTCCCGGCTTCTGGACACGCAGTCAGCTTTCTCAACCTCTCCGACGCTGTCCGTAGTAGGCGCATCTCAATTTGCGTAACCGCTACGGATTTCGAAAGATCGAAAGATCTTGTGTTCGTCCAGCCGTTGCCAGCGCACGGCTGGGTGTTGCGATCCTTCGGAATCGCCGACGGTGGTCCATTCCCACGTCGCTCGGCCGTCAGGTCCACTGAAGCTCCATGTCATTTCGAAGATGCCGGGAGCGTTGACGACAGGCTTCGCTCGCCGGCGGCCGGGCCATGACGATGGATCGTTGCTATCGATGAAGACGTCGCATCCGCCGTTGAACGCCCGAACCGCCTCCCGAAAGAGCTCCTGATTCCCCTTCGAAAGTGGTCGGTAATCAGCCTTGAAGTGATCCGTACGCTCGAACCTCACGAATCGAGATCGTCGAGGAAGTCATCGACGTTCTCGAAGGATTCCACCCGCCCGGCAGTGATCGCCTCGTCGGCTTCACCTTCCATCTTCTGCCACCGCTTCTCCCACGAGTAACGGGCAGCAGTCAAGGACGGCCGAAGGCCGGCGAAGCGGATCCTTGAGGGCTGCGTAGTAAGCCCACCCGTCGGTCCCAGAATGGAGTTGGCCGGGCATCCGGTGCCCGGCCTGGATGCCCAACCGGGTCTCCCCCGAGGCGGGTGCGTCCTCTGTGACACGGCGCCCGCAAAATACGGACCGTCGACGTGAAGACCGCGCAGATCCGGCTCGGCCATGCCGACCCGAGATCGACGCCTGCCGTCTACGCCTCGGCCCCCGCGTCAATCGACCGGGCCGCAGCGGACGTCATTGGCGAGCGCCTCTTCGGCGAAAAGGCCAAAAAGGCCAAAAAGGCAGAGGCACGAAATCTCCGCGCCATCTCCGCGCCAACCGCCCTGGAGGATCCGGGTCCTGTAGGTCACTGAGACCCTGACCAGGGCCATTCGAGTCGGGCTGCCCGGATTTGAACCGGGGACCTCTGCGTCCCGAACGCAGCGCGCTAACCAAGCTGCGCCACAGCCCGTCCGTCCCCCGAAAGGGGCAGGTCCGAACTCTACTCCGGCGTCAGGCGGGCGGAACCGCCTCCCCGGAGCCCGAGGGGTTGCCACCGTTGGTGTCGGAACGCCCGGCTGAGGCGGGATCCGATTCGGGGGGTCCCTCGCCGGTCCCGGCGAAGGTCGCGACGACCTGAGCCACCCGGCGCTTGTCCATCTCGACCACTTTGAGGTTCCAGTCGCCCACCCGGACCTCCTCGCCCTCCTCGGGGATGTGGCCGAATCGGGTGAAGAGAAAGCCGCCCAGCGTCACGTACTCGCCGTCTGGGATCTCCACCCCCAGACGCTCGCGCACGTCGTCGACATTGGTCTGCCCGTCGACGAGCCAGCGCTGCCCGTCCACGCGCACGATGCGTGCCTCCTGGTCCTGGTCGAACTCGTCGTGCAGGTCACCCACGAGCGGCTCGAGGAGGTCCTTGACGGTCAGCAGTCCCGCCACCCCGCCGTATTCGTCGACCACGACGGCGACGGCGCGGTGGCGCTTGCGCATGTCGGCCAGCGCCTCGAGCACCCCCAGCGACTCGGGTAACAGGTAAGGCTGGCGCACCTTGCGCGAGATCTCGAGCGGGCTCGGGTCGGTGGCATCGCGCGCCGCCGACCCGTCGGCGTCGCGCCGTCGGCCGTCACCGGTGCGGAATATGTCGTTGACGAAGAGGATCCCGACGAGGTCGTCGAGGTCGTCGTAGACGACCGGGAAGCAGCTGTGTCCCGAGGTGCGCACCGCACGCGCGATGTCATCGGCATGCACCGGGATGGTCAGGTAGGTGACGTCGACCCGTGGCGTCATCACCTCGCGCACGTCCATGTCGCGCAGGTCGGCCAGCGCCTCGGTGATGATCCGCTCCTGTTCGGAGGCCTCAGCCTGGAGGGATTGCCCGGAACGGCCGGCCCGATCCTCCACCCGGCCGTCGGTGGCGCGGCGCCAGAGCCTGCGGGTTCGTCGGGCCGGCGGAGTGTCGGGGCTGTGCCGGCCGGGAGGCACCGTGTCGCGCCGCGTCAGGCGACCGGTTGAGATCCCGGTTGGACCTGGGGCCCGGCGTCCACCAGCACCGGCATCGGGGTGAACGAGTCGTCGGCGTACGTGCCGTCGTCGAGGAGAGTGGCCACCGCCCGGCGCAGCCGCAGCGGGTCGAGCGGCTTGACCAGCCATCCCTCGGCCCCCGAGCGGCGGGCCAGGAACACGTCCGGGCGCCGATCGAGCAGCATCAGCACCGCGATGTGGTCCAGCGCGTCGTAGGACTCCTGAAGACGTAGCTCCAGGCAGACCGCCATCCCGCCCATGTTGCCCATCTGCATGTCGACGATGACCAAGTCGGGGGACTCCTCGGCGACGAAGCTCACCACCTCGGGACCCGAGGTCACCGACCGCACCTCGGTGTCGGGACCGCTGATGACCGCCTCGATCTCCTTGCGCAGCGTCGGCGCGTCGCTTGCGACGAGGATCGTCTGCACGAAGCGGAGACTACCGGACTGCCGCGGCCCGTTCGAAAACCGGTCGGCGGCGACGCTCCTTTCCGGGTTCGGCCAACACGGCGGGATCGGGCGACGGGAAGCGGTTCAGGCGAACAGGCAGTCTGCCGCCTGCTCCAGTGCGGCCAGCTCGTGCACATCATGACCGAACAGCGGGATGCGACCGATCGGGGCCGGCGCCAGGTGCGCCGCCAGTTCCCCGTAGGCCGACTCCTCCCTGGCGGCCACGGAGTCGAGGATGGCCAGGTTCTCCTCCAGCGCCGCCAGATCGCCTGCCCCGCGGTCAGCCTCAGCCGGGTCCGACTCCGCCGCCGGCCCCCTCGTATCCGCTTCGCCGCCGCTCACGCCGCCGTCGCCGTCGCCGTCGCCGTCCCCGAACCGCGGCGCGATCCGGTTCACGACGAGCGCGGCCACCGCGACATCGCGCTCGGCCAGCTTCTCGGCGAAGAAGCTCGCCTCCTCGACGGCGTCGGGACGGGCCGAGGTCACGAGCACGTAGGCGGTGCCGGGATCGGCCAGCAGCTCGCGCACGGCTGCGGCCCGCGTGCGGAAGCCGCCCTCCATGCCGTCGAACGCCTGGAAGAAGGTCACCGCGTCCTGCACGATCTCGGCGCCCGCCACCCGGGCGATCGTGCGCAGGAGCGCCTGAGTGGCCACGCCCACCGCCTTCATCGACATGCGCGTCGGGACGAGGATCGCCCGGAAGAGCCGGTTCTCCAGGAACCGGGTCAGGCGCCGCGGCGCGTCGAGCAGGTCGAGCGCGTTGCGCGTCGGGGGCGTGTCGACGACGACCACGTCGAACTCGCCCGAGTTGACCAGCTCGTACAACTTCTCCATCGCCATGTACTCCTGGGTGCCGCTCAGCGCGCCCGACAGGTTCTGGTACAGCCGGTTGCCGAGGATGGTGTCGGCTTGCTCGGGGGTGCGGGCATACCGGTGGACCAGGTCGTCGAACGTCCCCTTGGCGTCGAGCATCAGGGCGTGGAGTTCGCCCGGCCACGGTCCCGCCACCTCGGTCGGCGTGTTGGGCAGGCTCTCGACTCCGAGCGCGTCGGCCAGCCGCCGCGCCGGGTCGACCGTCACCACGCATGAGCGTCTGCCGGCACGCGCCGACGCCAGGGCGAAAGTGGCCGACACGGTCGTCTTGCCGACGCCCCCCGATCCACAGCACACCACCACCGTCCGCTCGGACACGATGGAACGCAGCGAATCGCCGTGGGGTGCGACCGGCGTGGGGTCGCCGTCCGCGCTCACCGTTCGGCGCCCTCGGCCACGAGCCCGGCCACGGCGGCGCCCAGCGCCTCGGCCAGCGCCGTGGACTCCACCGGCCCGATGGTCTCGGCGGTCAAGGCCGGCACGATCAGGTGGGGCAGCGGTAGCTCGCGGGCGAGGCGGTCCACCTGCTCGGCGGAGACGGCGTGGCGCTCCAGGCGGAATCGGCGCGCCGCCTCGAGCGCCTCGACGTGCGCCGTCGGCAGGGTCACCCCGGCGGCGGCCACGACGTCGGCCGCCGGCCGGTCCAGGCCGACGGGCTCAGGGTCGGCGGCGTTCACGACGACGGGACCGAGCTGTACCCCGGCCCGGTCCTCCAAGGTGAAGGCCGACTCGATGGCCTCGCTGACCGGAAGCTCCTCGGGCAACGTCACCAGGATCACGCGACAGCGGGTCGGGTCGGAGAGGAGCTCGACGACGTCCTGGGCCTGCGTGCGCAGCGGTCCGCCCCTGGCGGCGGAGACCAGCCCGCCGGCCGACGTCAAGAACGTGATGGCGTGCCCGGTGGCCGGGGCGTCGACGACGATCAGGTCGGCGGCGTTCCCCCGCTCGAGTTGCTTGACCTTGCCCAGCACGAGCACGTCACGGATACCGGGGATGGCGGTCGAGACCACGTCGAGCACCCCGGAGCGAGCCAGGCGCTTGGAGACGCGTCGCAGCCCGTGATCCTCGAGGTACTCGACCAGCGCGTCGTCGGGCGTCAGCCGACGCGCCCGCACGGATCCTCGGCCCGTGGTTCCCGGTGACCCCCGGGGCAGCAGCTCGACCTCCTCGTAGCCGAGATCCTCCCCGTGGCCGAAGGCGTCGGTGATGCCGGACTTCCCCTCGAGCTCGACGATGAGGACCGACATGCCGGCGCCCGCCGCCAGGCGAGCCAGGGCCGCCGATATCGCCGTCTTGCCGACCCCTCCCTTGCCGGCGATGACGAGAACATGGCTCTGTGCGCAGAAGGTCGCCACGTCCATGCGTGGCCGAGCGTAGTGGTCCTTGCTCGCAGCGTCCCTCCCTGAGGTGCGCTAAATCGCGGGAAATTCCTGGTCAAGGCCCTTGATAGCGGAGACGGCCGGGCGATAGGTTGGCCGCGGAGTGGGTGTCGGTGCCGACCGGGGGGTTTCATGCGCCAGGGATCTGAGATGTGGCAGTTGAAGGCAGCGTGCCGGGGTCCGCAGTCTGCGGTGTTCTTCCCGCCTTCGCATCCGGAGCGAAAAGAGGAGAAGGCTGCCCGCGAGATCCGGGCCAAGGCCATCTGCGAGGAGTGCCGCGTCCGGGGCGAGTGTCTCGACTACGCCATCCGCATTCGTGAGCCCCACGGCATCTGGGGCGGCATGAACGAGGTCGAGCGCAAGGTGGTGCTGGACCGCCGAGCCAGCTGACGCCGCCGGCGGCGGCCAGACCCCGGCGTCCCTCCGCTCAGCCCACAGCTCATCTGGAACCAGAGCCAGAATCAGCCAGAGCCAGAATCAGCCAGAGCCAGAATCAGAGGCCACGCTCGAACTCGAGCTCGAGCCCAGGCTCTCGTCGCCGAGCAGCCGGGCCGCCGCCTCCACGCCGCGGCTGTGGCACACCGAGCCCGGCTGCTCCCGGTCGACCGAGCAGATGGACGCCGAGATCTCGTTGGCCGAGGCCACGACGGCCTGCGCCAAGGGGCTGGCCGGTGACGTGAGGTCGCCCGCGATCTCGGTCCTGGGTCAGCCCGTCGAGGGCACCGGGGGTGAAGCTGGCGCCGCTGAGCACCCAGCGGCCGCCCACGTCGACCAGCGCGAACGTCCGGGACCCGTGGGGCGAGAACGCCGCCACCGCCGCAGCTTGCCGGGCGTCGGGCGATTCGAGTCCGAGGTAGCGCACCCCCGTCGGGCTGAGGGCGCTGTAGCGCTCGACGCTCTGGAGTGCGAGATACGGGCTCGAGTACTTCACCTGCCAGAACGTGAAGGTGGACAGGTCGGAGAAGGCGGTGGTCAGGCTCGACTGCACTTGGCCCAGCTGCGTGAAGGTGCCGAAGCGCGACAGGGCGACGACGAGCGGCCACCGCTCCGCCGCCGCGTAGGGGGCGAACTCGGCACCGTAGAAGAACACCACCGGCTTGAGCGAGCCGGACGGGTCGGACGCGGCCCACATGCCGCGGCTGCCCGTCGGCTGCGGAGCCTCGACGGGGACGGTCGGCGAGTCCGTCCCCACGGTGTCGAACACGGCCGCGGGCACCGTCTTGAGCGACGTCAGCAGCGAGGAGGGCGCCGGGTCGAAGGTCTCGACCGTGGACGAGCTGCCGGGTCCCGACGCGTCCCGCTGGATCACCAGCGCACCGAGGAGGACGATGGCGAGACCGATCAGCCCGAGGGCGACCAAACGGCGCGGAATGCGGCGCCCGACGGGCGCGGACGTCGGCTCGCTGGCGGGCACGCTCATGGGTTGGGTCAGGTTACCCAAGGGGTGCCTGGGCTCAGGGGGCGCCGAGCCCTTCCACCGCTAGCCTCACCGGCGTGCCACCGACTACGACCCCGCCGGCACCCGGGCCCCAGTCCGGACCCCCCACCGAGGTGCCGGTCCGTCCGGCCGCGACCGTGATGCTCGTGCGCGACGCCGCCGCCGGCGCCGGGCGCTCCCCCTCGCTCGAGGTGCTGATGGTGCGCCGCAACCTGCGCTCGGACTTCGTCGGCGGCGCCTACGTCTTCCCCGGGGGTGCGGTGGACCCCCACGACGGCGGGGCCGAGGCCGAAGCGGCGTGCACCGGCCGCTCGGACGCGCAGGCCAGCGCCCTGCTCGGGCTGGGCTCGGGCGGCCTCGCCTACTGGGTCGCGGTCGTGCGCGAGACGTTCGAGGAGGCCGGGCTGCTCCTGGCCGAGCGTCCCGGCGGGCCGGCCCTCCTGTCGGGCGATCCCGCCGAGGAGGCGCGCTTCACCGCCGCTCGGGCCGACGTCAACGCCGGCACCCTGCGCTTCCTCGACCTCTGCCGCGCCGAGCGCCTGGCCATGCAGGTGGGCGACATCCACTACTTCGCACACTGGATCACCCCCCGGGGGGCACCGCGCCGGTACGACACCCGCTTCTTCGTCGCTGCGGCGCCGCCCGGTCAGAGGGCGGCGCATTCCGCGGGCGAGACGATCGCCGAGGTGTGGATCACGCCGGAGGAGGCGCTGGCCCGCCACCGGTCCGGCGACATCGAGATCATCTTTCCGACCATCCGCAACCTGCAGGTCATCGGCCGCTTCGCCGCCAGTGCGGAGCTCCTGGCCGCGGCCGCCCGCGCCTCGAGCTCGGTCCCGATCATCGAACCTCGGGTGGTGGCCGACGGCAACGGCATGCGCATCGTCCTCCCCGGTGACTCCTCCTACGAGGCGGCTCCGGTCTCCGACCCGACGGGCGACGTGGCGCGGGGCGACTTCAACGCCGCTGTCCGCGCCGTCTCCATGGAGGCCAACCTCGAGGGGCCCGAGACCGCGCCGGGGCCCCGACCGGGCGACTGAGCCAGGTGGTCGTCGCTGTCGCCGCGCCCGCGCCGTGATCACGGCGGTCCCGGACTTCGGCCTCGGTCCGGTCCCGCTCCCGGGTGGGGTGGTCGAGGTGATCCCCGGCGTGCGGCGGATCACCGCAGCCAACCCGGGTCTGATGACCGGTCCCGGGACCAATACGTATCTGGTCGGTCACGTCGACCCCGTCGTGGTCGACCCGGGCCCGTCCGGGTTGCCCGCCCACACCGATGCCATCGTGGCGGCGGCCGCGCCTCTCGGGTCGGTGCGGGCCATCGTGGTGACCCACACGCATCCGGATCACGCCCCGGGCTCCGCCGCGCTGGCGGCGGCGACCGGTGCTCCGCTGATCGGCTTCGGCCCGGGCCAGGCCTTCGAGCCCGACCAGCGCGCCGGCGAGGGTTTCGAGCTGGCCGCCGGTGGCCTCACCCTGCGAGCGGTGCACACCCCCGGCCATGCGTCGGACCATCTCTGCTGGTCGGTCGAGGAGCACGCCATGCTGCTGACGGGCGACCACGTGATGCACGGCTCGACCGTCGTCATCAGGCCTCCGGACGGCGATCTGCACCAATACCTCTCGAGCCTGCTGCTCGTGCGCGACGGCGGTCCTCCGTGGCGCACCCTCGGTCCGGGCCACGGCCGCGTGATGGACCACGTCGCCGACATGGCCGACGCGTTGATCGCCCACCGCCTGTCCCGCCACGAGCGGGTGGCCGACACCCTCGCCGCTCTTTCCGCAGACAGCAGCGCCACGGCGGACGAGCTGTTGCCATCGGCCTACGGCGACGTCACCGATCGCCAGCTCCCCGTGGCGCGCTTCTCACTCTGGGCGCACTTGCGCGCCCTGGTGCAGGAAGGGCGGGCAAAGGTCGACGCCGCGGTCGGGGAGGACACGATCGAGAGCCACTGGTCGCCACGCTGAGGGTGGAGCGGCACGGCGCCTCCTGGCCGCGCCGTCTGCGGCTCAGGCCGTCGGAACCTCGGCCGGCGCTTCGGCCGGGGCCGTCACCGGGCCTTCCAGCAAGTCCTGGTCGTGGGCCTCGCCGGCGGCCACCGCCGCCTCCACCCTTTCGATCATCCGGGCCGTGCAGCCCTCGGTCGCGACGATCGGTGCGACGTCTTCGGCGATCGTCCGGGCCAGGGTGGCGAACGCGCCGGCCAGCTCGCTCGCCGTGTCCGGCAGGGCGACGGGCTCGCCCGCGTCGCCCGCCGCGGCCATGTCGGGGTGCAGCGGGATGGAGCCGACGAGCGGAACGCCCAGGCTGCGCGCCAGGCGCTCGCCGCCCCCCGATCCGAAGAGCGCGTAGGTCGTGCCGTGCTCGCAGGTGAAGTCGCTCATGTTCTCAATCACCCCGGCCACACGCAGGTACCCGCGCCGCGCCATGTCGGCGGCGCGCGCTGCGACCTTTTGCGCCGCCACGGGCGGGGTGGTCACGACGAGCATCTCGGTGCGCGGCAGCAACCTGGCCAGGCCCATCTGGATGTCGCCCGTTCCCGGCGGCAGGTCGATCAGGAGGTAGTCGATGTCGCCCCAGTGGGCGTCCTGGAGGAATTGCTGTACGGCCCGGCTGAGCACGAGGCCGCGCCACATGATGGCCTTCTCCTCGTCGGCCAGGAAACCCATCGACAGCACGCGGACGAGGCCGTCGCCGACTCTGCGCTCGAGCGGGACCATCTTTCCCTGGCGGGCTTCGACGTCGCCCTCCATGCCGAGGAGCCTCGGCACCGAGAAACCCCAGATGTCGGCGTCGAGGATCCCCACCGTCAGCCCGCGGGAAGCCAGGGCGACGGCCAGGTTCACCGTGACCGAGGACTTGCCCACACCCCCTTTCCCGGACGCGATGGCGAGCACCCGGGCCGAGGCGGGCACTTCGGTCTCAGGTGCGTCCTCGCGGGCCTTCCAGCGGACCCGCGCCATGACGGCGGCCCGTTCGTCGGCGTCCATGGCGGCGATGCGCACCTCGACCGAACGGGTCCATTCGAGCGCCTCGAGCTGGCCGACGACGTCGCGCTCGATCTGGCTCCGCAACGGACAAGAGGCGACGGTGAGAGCCACGTCGACCACCACGTCCCCCCCTCGGACGGACACACTCCGGACCATGCCCAGGTCCACGACGCTGTCGCCCAGCTCGGGGTCGATCACGGCGCGGAGCCGATCGAGCGCCTCGGCCTCGCGTGGTCCGAGCGCGTCTGCCACGAGCGAGGGGGGTGGGGTGGACCCAGAGGCCATGGCGCGATTCTACCTGCGTGGGACCATTTTCCGGCCTGGTCGCTCCGTCGCGGTGTTCCCCTCCGACGGTGCGCCGGTATCATGACGCGACAGGGCACCGCGCCCGTGGGAACGCTCGCCCGGCCCAGGCAGCGCATCAGGAGGAGCAGTGACGACCATCTCGACGTCCGTCAACATCGCCAAGAAGCCGGCGCCGGTCGCCCTGAGCGACCGTGCTACGGCGAAGGTGGCCGAGCTGCTGGCCGAGGAAGAGGGCGAGGCGCTGGCCCTGCGCGTCGCCGTCAAGCCCGGCGGGTGCTCCGGCTACAGCTACGACATGTTCTTCGATTCCGAGGTGATGTCCGACGACGTGGTCCGTGAATTCGGGCCGGTCAAGGTCGTGGTCGACCCGGCCAGCGCCGAGCTGCTCACCGGTTCGACGCTCGACTACAGCGACGGTCTCCAGGGCGCCGGTTTCAACATCACCAACCCCAACGCCACCCGGACCTGCGGCTGCGGCTCGTCCTTCAGCTGAGCTCCCGGCACCGGCTCCCCTGAGCGGCCCCGGCGACGATCGCACCGCCATCCCGGGTCCCCGCGCTCCGGACCCGCCGGCCCAGATCGACACGCGTCCCGACGTCTCCTTCGTCCTGAACGGAGATCCAGTCCGCGTGCAGGACGGCATCTCCCTGCTCGACGCGCTGCGCGACGAGCTCGGCTGCCATTCGGTCAAGGACGGGTGCAGCCCACAGGGCCAATGCGGCTGTTGCACCGTCTGGGTCGACGGGGCGCCCCGGGTCTCGTGCGTCACCCCGGTGCGCCGCGTCGCTGGGCGCCGGGTCACCACCCTCGAAGGGCTTCCTGCCGAGCAGCGTGACCGCTGGTCCGCCGCCTTCGTTCGAGCCGGGGCCAGCCAATGCGGGTTCTGCACGCCGGGGATCCTGATGCGTCTCGTCGCCCTCGAGGAGGGCGAGGCGGCAACAGGCCCGGGCACGACTGGTCGCGACGAGGTCGAGGCCGCGCTCCGGGCGCACCTGTGCCGCTGCACCGGTTGGCAGTCGATCGTCGAGGCGGCGCTGTCCGCGCTCGGCGCACCGGGCACGCCGGCGGTGGGGGCCGAGCGCTCGTCCGTGGCCTCGGACGGACCCAGACGCGACCCGGTGCTGGCGTCGTGGCGCGCCCAGCTCGAGGGGGGCTCGGGCCAGGTCTCGGGGCCCGAGGCGGTGCTCGGTCGCGCCGGCTTCGCCGACGACACCGCGCCGCCTGACGCGCTGGTGCAGCTCGGCACCGACGCCGCGGCCGCACCCGACCTGCGCGCCGCCCGCGCCGGCATCGACCGGGTCCAGGGCCGCAACAGCACGGTGCCGCTGTCCCATCCGGTCGAGGTCCCGGCGGGTTCGTGGGCGCTCACGCTGCAGACGACGTGGTCGGAGCCCGCCTATGTGGAGTCGGACGCCAGCTGGTGCGCCCCCTCCGGGGCGCCGGCTTCGCCCCTGGCCAACGGCGGCGCCTTCGGCGGGAAGCGCGCCAGCGCGGCGCCGGACGAAGCCCGCCGCCTGGCCGAGCGCACGGGTCGCCCGGCGCGCGTCCTCTGGCGGCGCGAGGACGTCGTCCGGGCGGGCCCCAAGCGGCCACCGCTGGCCATCGCGCTGCGCACCGACGGCTCCGGCCACGTGCGCGTGGGGCGCAGCGCCGGATCGCCGGACCTCTCACCGCTCGTCTCGGCACTCCGCACCCTCGTTCCGGACCTGGAGATCGAGGAGGTGCCGATCGTCGGGCCGACCGTGTCGGCGGATCTGCGTGGTGCCGGCTGGGCCGAGGTCCTGGCCGCCGCCGCTGCGTTGCGAGCCCCCGCGACACCCTCCGGCTCGTCTCGCGTCACCATCTCGGTGCCCGGGGCCGGCCGCGCCACGGTCGAGGTCGACCTCGGAGGAGGCGGGCGCGGGCGGGTGGCGGTCGACGTCTGGGCCGGTGCCGTGCTGGACCCGGTCACGCTGCGCTCCTACGCGCTCGGAGCCGTCCACCAGGCGCTCGGCCTGGTGTGGAGCGAGGGCATCGCGGTCGACGCCGCAGGCGAGCCGGTGGACCTCACCATCCGTTCCTTCGGCATCCTCGCCGCCCGCGACATGCCCGATGTCAGCGTGGCCGTCCACGACGACGGGCACTGGCCGGTCAACGGCTCCGACGCCGTCTTCGCCGCCACGCTCGCGGCGGCGTGGGTCGCCGAGGGGCGCCCGCCGCGCTGGCCGACCCGGCGCGAGGCCGTGCGCTCGCCGCGGCGCGACATGACACCATTGCGGACTCGAGAGGAGGCCAGACGATGAGCCCTGCGGTCGGTCCCTATTCTCCCGTCCGCCGCGTGGGTGACTGGGTGGTGACGTCGGGTCAGGTGGGTCTGGCCACCGACGACTCGGGCCGGACCGTGCTGGCGCCGGGCGGGACCCTGCCCGAGCTGCGCCAGGCCTTGCAGAACCTGGAGGCGGTGCTCGCCAGTGAGGGCGCCGCGCTCGACCGACGTGGTGAAGACCACCCTCTTCCTCGTCGACATGGGGGAGTTCTCGGCGGTCAACGAGGTGTGGATGGAGTACTTCACCGGCGAGAGGCCGACCCGCTCCGCCGTGGCGGTGGCCGCCCTGCCCGTCGGGGCCAGGGTCGAGGTCGAGGCCTGGGCCTACGCCCCCGCGGTCTGAGGAGCAGAAGCGCCCGGGGCGCTCGTCCTGCTCGTTCTGGGTGTTCCTGTGCCGTCGTCCCCGCGAACCGGGGGCACCCCGTTGCGGGGCGGCGATCCGGGATGCCAGGCCACCTGGCCGAACCGGTACCCCACTGAGCGCACCGTCTGGATGAGATGGGCGTGCTCCTCGCCGAGCTTGGCCCGCAGCCGCCGGATGTGCACGTCGACCGTCCGGGCGCCGCCGTAGTACTCGTAGCCCCAGACCCGGCTGAGCAGCGTCTCGCGCGTGAACACCTTCGCCGGATGCCCGGCCAGGAAGCGGAGCAGCTCGTACTCCATGTACGTCAGGTCCAGGACCCGGCCCGAGACCGCCGCCTGGTAGGTCTCGAGGTTCAACATGAGCGGTCCGTACTCGATGATGTCGGGCCGCATGCTCTGCCCGCTGCGCCAGAAGAGATGTTGCAGGCGAGCCACCAGCTCCTCGGGCCGGGCGGGCAGGACGCAGAAGTCGTCGAAGAGGTCGTCGCGGAGGAGGAGCTCGCCGACCTGCTCGGCGCGGATGGCGAGGAGCAGCGGTGTCAGGGGCACCTCGCGCAGGCGCACGTGACGGCAGAAGGCGACGGCGGGCGTCATGTCGTCTCCCGCCACGACCAGTGCGCCCGAGTACCCGGCCGTGCGGCCGTCTTGCCCGGGCGACGCCACCTCCTCGGGCGCAGCCACGCCGTGGTGGCCGAGCCCCGCGCTCTGCAGCGCCAAGGTCACCTCGGCGGGCAGGTCGTTCGGGAAGGTGAGGAGCGGGTCCATGAGGCGGGCGCTCAGAGCAGCGGCAGGTAGCGGTCGAGCTCGAACTGCGTGACCTCGGACTGATAGGCGTCCCATTCGGCCCGCTTGTTGCGGATGAACCACTCGAAGACGTGGTCTCCCAGGGTGTCGGCCAGCAGCTCGGAACCCTCCATCTCGTTGACGGCGTCGTGCAGGCTCGAGGGCAGCGGCTCGATCCCCTTCAGCGACAGCTCCTTGGTGGAGAGCGTGAAGAGGTTCTCGTCTGCCTCGGGCGGCAGAGGGTAGTCCTCCTCCAGCCCGCGCAGCCCCGCGGCCAGGATCACCGCGAAGGCGAGGTAGGGATTGCAGGCGCTGTCGGGCGAGCGGTACTCGAGCCGGGTGGACTCCGTCTTGCCCGGCTTGACGACGGGCACCCGCACCAGCGCCGATCGGTTGTTGCGGGCCCAGCTGACGGTGACCGGCGCTTCGGAGCCGCTCACCAGGCGCTTGTAGGAGTTGACCCACTGGTTCGTGACCGCGGTGATCTCGCGGGCGTGGTGGAGGAGCCCGGCGATGAACCGCCGTGCCGTGTCGGAGAGGCCGTACCGGTCCGAGTCGTCGACGAAGGCGTTGCGCTCGCCCTCCCACAGCGAGATGTGGGTGTGCATGCCCGAACCCGGTGTGTCGGCCAGCGGCTTGGGCATGAAGCTGGCGAACACCCCCTCCCGGCGCGCCATCTCGCGGATGACCATGCGCGTCGTCATCACGGTGTCGGCCATGGTGAGGGCGTCCGTGTAGCGCAGGTCGATCTCGTGCTGACTGTGGGCGTCCTCGTGTTGGGTGTGCTCCACGGGGATCCCCATCTCCTCGAGCATGAGCACCGAGCGTCGGCGGAGGTCGCTCGTGAGATCGGCCACGCTCAGGTCGAAGTACGAGCCTGTGTCGAGAGTGACCGGTCCCCCGGAGGGATGCGCGCTGGCGAAGTAGAAGAACTCGACTTCGGGCGACGCGAAGAAGGTGTACCCGGCGGCGTGGGCCCGCTCGAGCGTCCGCCGCAGGGCGTGGCGCGGGTCTCCCTCGAAGTGGGTCCCGTCGAGGTTGGCGATGTCGCAGAAGACCCGGGCCACCTGCGCGTCGTCGTGGTGCCACGGGAGGAGCTGGAACGTGGTGGGGTCCGGACGGGCCAGGACGTCGGCCTCCTGCACCCGGCTGAAGCCGTCGATGGCCGAACCGTCGAAGGTCATCCCCTCGTCGAGCGCGTTCTCCAGCTCGGCCGAGGTGATGTTGAACCCCTTCGGTGTCCCGAGCACGTCGGTGAACCAAAGCTGGACGAAGCGGATGCCCCGCTCCTCGACGGTCCGGAGCACGTAGTCACGCTGGCTCTGCACCGCTCAAGTGTCGCGCGCCGTCCGCACCCTCTCCGAGCGGCGGCGGTCACCGGGCCGGTGCGGGGCCGGCGACGACCGCACGGCGAGAGTCCCCCGGGCATCGCCCCGCCGCGAAGCGGCCATCCCGAGTGGGGCCGTGATGGGGTGCCGGTAGATTGAGTCGATGCCGTACCTGCGCATCGCCGCGGCGCAGTTGAACACGGTGGTCGGCGACCTGCCGGGGAACGTGGACCGCGTGCTGCGGGCCCTCGCTGCCGCCGAGGCGGCCGGCGCCGACCTCTGCGTGACACCGGAGCTGGCCATCACCGGGTACCCGCCGGAGGATCTCCTGCTCAAGCCGGGCTTCGTCGCCGACAATGTGGCGGCGCTCGAGAAGGTGGCCACGGCCACCGGGGAGTGCGCAGTCGTCGTCGGGTTCGTGGGAGCGGCCCCCGGCGGCACGGGTCTCGCCAACGCGGCCGCCATCTGCGCCCGGGGACGGGTGGCCGGCGTCTATCGGAAGCACTTCCTGCCCAACTACGGCGTCTTCGACGAGCAGCGCTGGTTCGTCCCCAGCGACGAACCGACGACGCTCTACTCCGTCGCCGGCGCCAAGGTCGGCGTCTCGGTCTGCGAGGACGTCTGGCTCGACGGCGGACCGGTGGCCCAGGCCGGCCGGGCCGGTGCAGATGTCGTCGTCAACATCAACGCGTCCCCCTACAACCGCGGGCGGCGCTCCGAGCGAGTGGCCCTGCTGCGCCAGCGCGTGGCCGAGGCCGGTTGCGCCGTGGTCTATGTCAACCAGGTCGGCGGCCAGGACGAGCTGGTCTTCGACGGCGACTCCCTCGTCGTCGCCGCCGACGGCACCCTCGTGGCGACCGGCGCCCAATTCGAGACCGACCTGGTGGTGGTCGACCTGCCGGTGGGGATCGACCACCGGCGGCGAGGGGAGGTGACCGAGCTGGGGCCGAGGATCGTGGTGACGCCGCCCACGACGGGCGAGCGCCCTCCGCTCCGGCCGCCCCCGCCGCACCCACCCCTGGGCGATCTGGCGGAGGTCTACGCCGCCCTCGTGCTCGGGACGCGCGACTACCTGTCGAAGAACGGGTTCACCGATGCGGTGATCGGGCTCTCGGGCGGCATCGACTCCTCGCTCGTCGCCACCGTCGCCGTCGACGCTCTCGGGTCCGGGCGCGTGCACGGCATCGCGATGCCCTCGCGCTACTCGAGCGACGGCTCGCGGGACGACGCTGCCGCGCTGTCCGAACGCCTGGGCATCGACCTGCGCGTCGTGCCGGTCGAGGCGGCGCACGTGGCCTTCGCCTCCATGCTGGCGGGCGTGCTCGGGCGCGAGCCGTTCGGTTTGACCGACGAGAACCTCCAGTCGCGCCTGCGCGGCGTCCTCCTGATGGCCGTCTCCAACGCCAAGGGCTGGATCGTCCTCACCACGGGGAACAAGAGCGAGATGGCCACGGGCTACTCCACCCTCTACGGCGACTCGGCCGGCGGTTTCGCCGTGATCAAGGACGTGCCCAAGACCCTCGTCTACGAGCTGTGCCGCTGGCGCAACACCCAGGCCGTGCTCGACGGGCTGGTGGGTCCGATCCCCGACGCCGTGCTCGACAAGCCGCCCTCGGCCGAGCTGCGGCCCGATCAGCGTGACGACCAGTCACTCCCGCCCTATGAGGAGCTCGACCCGGTGCTCCAGGGCTACGTCGAGCGCGACCGCACGGCGGCGGACCTGGTCGCCGAGGGCTTCGATCCGGCCGTCGTCGACCAGGTGGTCCGCCTCGTCGACGGCGCGGAGTACAAGCGCCGCCAGAACCCGCCCGGTGTGCGCATCACGACGAAGGCGTTCGGGAAGGACCGCCGCATGCCGATCACCAACCGCTACCGCTCCTCCGCCGTGGAGGAGTCCGGGGGTGGCTGACGTCGCCGCGGCCGGCGCCGACCTGAGCGCCGATCGAACCTGGCCGCCGGGATGGCGCGGCATCGAGGCCCTGGGCGAGGTGGTGGGCGGCTATTGCTGGCTCGAGCGTCGCCTCTTCGAGCTCACGGGGAGCTGGGCGTCGGCCGGCGGGGATGGAGCCGCTCCGCCCGAGGTGCTCGTCTTCCTCGCCGCCGCGTCACGCCGCCACGGATGGCTGGCCGAGCGCTGGGCGGCGCGGCTGCCCGTGCGCGCCGGCGTCGACCCCCCGGCGCTGGTCGAGAGCCCACCCGGCCTGGCCCGGGAAGTCTCGGCCGAGCTCTCCGGGACCGGGACGGCCGCATCGGGAGGCCTCGGTGCCCTGGTCGAGCTGGTGCTGCCCTGGCTCGCCGACGAGTACGGCGCGCACCTCCGGACGGCGTCCCCCGTGTCCGAGGCCCCCGTGATGGAGGTGCTGGTGGAGGCACGCCGGGTGGCCGTGGGCGAGATGCGGGGCGGCCGTCAGCTGCTCCAGCGATTGGGCGCGACCGGGCTGAAGGAGCCGGCTGCGGGCGAGGCGTGAGGGGGGTTGCGGGGACGCGAATCAGCCCGTAAAAGCGCATCCGCCCTGCTGTGTGGGCGTCTTGACAGGCCCACTACACTGTCTCTGCAGCCCTTGCCGCCGGAATTGGGCGTACTGCTGCGTATTCATTGAGGCGAGCTTGCCCGGCGGTGTTGTCCGTCGTGGCTGTGGACGGAAGGTTCAGGCAACCTTGGCCAAAGAACGAATCGAGCGCGACGACGAAGACCTCGTCCGGCTCTATCTGACAGACATCGGTCAGTACCCGCTGCTGACCAAGGACGACGAGGTCCGCCTGGCTCAGGCCATCGAGGCCGGCCGCGAGGCCGAGGCCGACGTGGCCAAGGCGCCCAAGGGCCTGACGCCTGCCCGAAAGCGTGAGATGCGCCGGGCCGTCATGGAGGGCGAGCAGGCCCAGCAGACCTTCGTGCAGTCGAACCTGCGCCTGGTCGTGTCGATCGCCAAGAAGTATCAAGCTTCGGGCTTGCCCCTGCTGGACCTGATCCAGGAGGGGAACCTCGGCCTGATGCACGCCGTCGAGAAGTTCGACTGGCGCAAGGGCTTCAAGTTCTCGACGTACGCCACGTGGTGGATCCGTCAGGCCATCACCCGTGGCATCGCCAACACGGGGCGGACCATCCGGCTCCCTGTCCATGCCGGCGACACGCTGGCGCGGGTGCAGAAGGCGCAGGCCCGTCTCGAGCTCAAGCTCGGGCGCCCGGCCACACTGGCCGAACTCGGCATCGAGGTCGAGATGCCCGAGGACAAGCTCGTCGAGGCGCTGCGCTTCCGCGCCGAGCCGCTCTCCCTCTCCGAGCCGCTGCGCGAGGACGGCGACGCCGAGCTGGGCGACGTCGTGGAGGACCGCTCGGCTGAGTCGCCCTTCGAGGTGGCCGCGGTATCCCTGCTGCCCGACGAGATCGGCCGCCTGCTGTCGCCGCTCGACGAGCGCGAGCGCGAGATCCTGCGCCTGCGCTTCGGCCTCGACCGCGGCGAGCCCCGCACGCTCGAGGAGGTCGGGGAACACTTCAACCTGACCCGGGAGCGCATCCGCCAGATTGAGGCGCGGGCGATGTCCAAGCTCCGCCATCCCTCCTCCGACACCGGGGCGCGCGACCTGCTCACGGTCTGAGCAGACCGGCGCACGCGCCCGGTTGGCCGAGTCAGGTCGGGCTCGTTTCGAGGATCACTGGCGCGGTTCGAGGATCACCTGGAGGAACGTCGCGAGCAGCCCCACCGCGATCCCGATGAGGATTCCCGAAATGAGCGTCAACATCTGGTCGTGTTGTTGAGCTCCGGCATCGGTCCCGGAGATCATGACCGGTTCTTGAAGCTGGCTGGCGTATTGCTGCCAGACGGGTTGACCGGCGATTGAGCCGGGCGGTATGCCCGAGGTCCAGTCGTAGCTGCTGATGTCGGGGACCTGGTACTCGAACCTGAACACGGTGGAGTTGTCGCAGACGGGGCAATCCACATAGGGCAGCCACCCTTCGGCCGATTCCCCGTTGGCGCTGAAGGTGAAGATCGGGGCGACGATGCCGACGTCGACCGAGGCATTCGGCCTCATGGTGAGGCTCAGGAGACCTCCGTCAGCGCTCGATGGGGGAGTGCAGGCCAGGACCGAGGGTGAGCTCGGGCAGCTGCTCGTCACGTCGGGCTGATAGAGGAACTGGAGGCCGACCGGTGCGGACGCGTCGGTGTCGGAGACCTCGACGTCGTACCGGTCTCCAGATGTCTGCGTCGTACGCACCGTCACCAGCCCTACCGTTCCCTGCGGTGCGACGGACAGGTTGAACTCCTGTGTGACGACGGGAGCGCGATCGGGAATGAGAAGCAGACCCACGATCAATGCGGCGACGCCCATTGCCCCCGGTGCGGCCCAGCGCAGTCCTTTCCAGCGCAGCATGCGCTCCAATGGGCCTCGACGTCCCGCTGGAACGTCGGGTGGCGACTGGTTCGGTTCCATGGGTTCCCCGGGTCGGCTCACCCTATCGTCACGAACCTCCGGGCGGTCGTGGGGCGGTGGCGCGATGTCTAGGCTGGCGGGCCATGAAGAAACTGTTGATCGTCGCCCTCCTGGTCGCTCTCGGCGTCGGCTTCGTCGCCGCCCGTCGCCTGCGCGAGGCGTAAACCGGAGGCGGAGACCGGAAGTCGGAAACCCCGAGGACGGGAAACGGCGCCTCGAACGGCCGGCTGAGATGCGGCGACGGCCTCGGGCCGCTCAGGCGGGGCGCCCGGCCGCAGCGAGGCTCGCCGCGTGGCGGAGACGCAGGACACGTCGCCACAGCAGCAGCGCCGCCCCGGCGACGGCGAGGCTCGTGGTGACGACCGGGGTCGAGCGCCCCACGCGGTCACGCAAGCGGATGGGCTTGGTGAAGTGGCGCGTCTCCCACCCGCGCTCGCGGGCGATCCGAGCCAGCGCACGGTCGCCGTTGACCGCCACGGGTCGGCCCACGGCCTCGAGCATGGGCAGGTCGGTGGCCGAGTCGGAGTACGCGCTGCTCGCCGCCAGGTCGATCCCGGTGCGCTCCGCCAGTTCGCGCATGGCGATGGCTTTCGACTCGCCGTAGGCGTAGAACGCCATACGGCCGGTGTAGCGGCCCTGCTCGTCCACCTCGCCGCGCGAGCAGACGGCGCCGTCGACCCCGAGCAGGTCGGCCAGCGGGAGGACGATCTCCTCGGGCGAGGCCGAGACCAGGTAGACGCGGTGGCCGGCGGCCCGGTGCAGCTCCATGAGCTCGAGCGCCTCGGCGTACATGATCGGCTCAATCGTCTGGAGCATCGTCTCTCGCACGATCTGGCGCACCTGGGCCCGGTCCCAGCCCTTGGTCACGGCCAGCATCGACTCGCGGACCCGGGCCAGGCGCTCCTCGTCGGCACCGAAGTAGAGGTAGATGAGCTGAGAGACGGCGGCCCGGGCCACGAGGCGGCGGTTGATGAGACCGCCCTTGAGGAAGGGGCGGCCGAAAGCCGCGATGGAGGCCCGGTCGATCACCGTCTTGTCGAGGTCGAAGAAGGCCGCCTCCATGGTGCAATTGTACGGGCGCGGCGGCGTCGCGCCCGTTCGCCCGTGACGGTTGCCCGACGCGACAGTGAACGTCCCGGGCCGTTGAGCAGGGGCGCCACGCCGGGTCGGTGCCCCGAGCGCGGCGGACCGTGCCTGACAGCGGCGTCAGGTCGTCCCGGAGTCCTCCTCGTAGGCGCTGATGAACAGCGCGTGGACGGCGTCCTCGGCGTCGGCACCCACGAGCACGAGCACCTCGTCCCCGGACTGGAGCGTGGTGTCGCCGCGGGGGACGACCAGGCGTTCGCCCCGCACCACGGCCACCACGACGGCGTCGCGGGGAAAGTCCAGGTCGGCGATGGCGGTGTCGTTGGCGGGCGAGTCCTCGGCCAGGGTGATCTCGACCAGGTGGGCCGCCCCGCCCTGGAACTGGAGGAGGCGGACGAGCGACCCGACCGAGACCGCCTCCTCGACGAGCGCCGTGAGCAGCTGCGGCGTGGACACGGAGACGTCGACGCCCCAGCTCTCGTTGAAGAGCCACTGGTTCTTGGGGTGGTTGACGCGGGCCACCACTCGGGGGACGGCGAACTCCTGCTTGGCCAGCAACGAGATCACGAGGTTGTCCTCGTCGTCACCGGTGGCGGCGACCACCACGTCGACGCTGGCCAACCCGGCGGCGTCGAGCGAGGCGACCTCGCAGGCGTCGGCCGCCACCCAGGTCACGTCGAGGGTGGGTCGGAGGCGCTCCACCAGCTCGGGATCCTGCTCGAGCACGAGCACGTCGTGGCCGTTCGCGTGCAGGTCGGACGCGATGGCGGTGCCGACGCTGCCGGCACCGGCGATGGCGACCTTCATGCGGTCGGCGCGGGCGCCCGTCACGAGCCGGCCGCCTGGGCCCTGGACAGCGTCTCGTCGAGCTCGCGCCGCGCGTCGTTCAGCACAGCGAGGTGCAGCACGTCGCCCTCCTGGCCCACGAGGTCGCGCGCATCGAGCCGGGGGACCCCGCCACGGGTCACCGCCACGATGGTCAGGCGGCCGGGCTGCTCCAGCTCGCAGAGGGCGCGGCCGGCCCACTCGTCGGGCAGGGAGCGGTCGAGGAGAGTCAGGCGGCCGGAGGGGTCGGACCAGTCGGTCACGTCGGCGTCGGGCAGCAGACGGCGCCGGACCTGATCGATGGTCCAGGTGACGGTGGCGACGGTCGGGATGCCGAGCCGCTGGTAGATCTCGGCCCGGCGGGGGTCGTAGATGCGGGCGACGACGTTGGGGATCTTGTAGGTCTCCCGCGCGATGCGCACGGTGAGGATGTTGGTGTTGTCGCCGCTCGTCACGGCGGCCAGGGCGCCGGCCTCGAGCGCGCCCGCCTTCTCGAGGTCGTCGCGGTCGAAGCCCGAGCCCACGATGCGGGGCCCGTCCCAGTCCTTGAGGCGGCGGAAGGCGCGGGCGTTCCTGTCCAGGACCGCGACCGAGTGACCTTCGGCGCTCAAGGAGAGGGTCAAGCCCGAGCCGACCCGGCCACAGCCCACCACGACAACGTGCACGCCACAGTGCAACACGCCCGGTCGGGCGGTGCAAAGGCTCCTCGGGCTCCTACTGTGTGGCCGTGGCCCAGACCACGACCAGCGACCCCCACGACCCGGCCGCCGAGGGCGCGCCGGGCGTTGCCGCGCGCCCGGGTTCACACGGCGCCCACGGTGCTCCGGCGCCGCCGTCGGTGCCCGAGGGTGTCCCCGAGCGCCGCCGCTACCGGCTGAAGAACAAGCTGCTCGGTCCGCCCCTCGTCACCGAGCAGCTGGCGACGGAACGGCTGGGCCGGCCCAGTGCGCTCGGGGTGCTGGCGCCCGACTGCATCTCGTCCTCGGCCTACGGCACCGAGGAGATGCTCACCCAGCTCGTGCCCTACGTCGGGTTGGCCGCTTTCACCCTGGTCGTGCCCATCACGCTGGCCATCCTCGGGGTCCTCTTCTTCGTGACCCTGTCGTACCTCGAGGTGATTCAGCTGTACACCAAGGCCGGCGGCTCCTACGTGGTGGCGCGGGACAACTTCGGCCCCAAGGTGGCGCAGATCGCCGCCGTGGCGCTGCTCATCGACTACACGGTCACGGTCGCCGTGCAGACCTCGGCCGGCACCGCGGCGCTGACCAGTGCCATCCCGTCGCTCGCCAACACGACCGACACGGTGGCCATCACGGTCGGGGTCGTGCTCCTCCTCCTCTTCGGGAACCTGCGCGGGATCCGCGAGGCCGCGGGCTACTTCGCCATCCCGACCTATTTCTTCATCTTCTGCCTGTCCTCGGTGATCATCGTCGGATTCGCCAAGGAGGCCCTCGGCCTCCTCCATCCGATCCCCCTCCCGCCGGCCAACGAGCTCTTCGGGGGGAAGATCGGGTCCCCGGGCGGCGGCTGGCTCATGGGGCTCGCCTTCATTTCGCTGCTGCGCTCGTTCGCCAACGGCGGCTCGTCCCTGACCGGGCTCGAGGCCATCTCCAACGGGGTGAGCAGCTTCCGCAAGCCCGAGGCGAAGCACGCGCGCCAGGTGCTCGTCGTCATGAGCTCGACGCTGGCCTTCCTCGTGCTCGGGGTCACCCTGCTGGCGCGCTGGACCCACGCCGTGCCCTTCGCCATCGGGTCGCCCACCGTGGTGTCCCAGGAGACCAAGGCCGTCTTCGGCACGAGCCCCCTCGGGCACCTCGCCTTCTACATCGTGCAGCTGGCCACCATGCTCATCCTCTACACGGGCGGCAACACGAGCTTCAACGGCTTCCCCTACCTGGCCAGCTTCGTGGCCGGCGACCGCTTCCTACCGCGCCAGCTGACCCGGCGCGGCCACCGGCTGGCGTTCTCCAACGGGATCCTGGTGCTGGCCGGAGTCGCCCTCGCCCTCATCCTCGTCTACCGGGCCCAGTTGAACGGCTTGGTCGCGCTCTACGCCATCGGCGTGTTCACCGGTTTCACCATGGCCGGCTCGGGGATGGTGAAGCACCACCTCACGGAGAAGGGAAGCCACTGGCGGCGCAGCGTGGCCGTGAACGGCTTCTCCGCCTTCCTGGCGTTCAGCGTCGTGCTGATCTTCACCTTCGCCAAGTTCCGCGAGGGGGCGTGGCTCATCGTGGTCGTGGCGCCGCTCCTGTACTTCGGGCTGATCCGCACGCACGCGCAGTATCAGCGCGAGGAGGAGGCGCTCGAGTCGGGCGTGGCCGAGGCGTCGGAGGAACCGCTGCTGCGCCGCCATGTGGTCGTCGTCCTGGTGGACCGCCTCGACATGGCGACGGTGCGGGCCCTCCAGTACGCGCGCACGCTCACCCCCGACGACATGCGCGCCGTCCACTTCGACATCGACTCGAAGGAGGCACGGCTGCTCGAGCAGGACTGGACCCGGGTCGGTCTGGCGCGGGTTCCCCTCGACATCATCGAGTGCCCCGACCGGCGCCTGCTGCGGGCCGCGGTCGAGCTCGTGGCGGACGCCACGATCGACGGCGACACCGAGTGCTCGGTGCTGCTGCCCCGGCGCGGCTACGGCGGCGGGTGGCAGCGCTTCCTGCACGACCGCACGGCGGACAAGCTCGCCGCCGTCCTGAGCCAGGTGCCCCACGTCAGCGCGACCATCATCCCGTTCAACCTGCCGAGCCGCCTGAGCGAGCGCGTCCGCTCCTACGGCCGCTCCGTGCAAGAGGCCCATCTGGCCGAGGCGGCCGGTGGGGACGGAGCCCCGACGGCGGAAGGGCGGACCGGCCACGACCGCCACGACCGCCACGACCGCCAGGGCCGGCGCGACGGCGCCCGCCGGGCCAGGGTCCCCCTGCTGGCGGCCGACGAGACCTTGGCCGAGCGAGCGGGAGCGGCCACCCCGATCGCCGCTGTCGTGCCGCGCCAGCGGGTCCGGGTGGCCGGGCGGGTCAAATCGGTGCGGGTCCAGCCCCGCGCCGGCACCCAGAACCTCGAGTGCGTGCTGAGCGACGGCTCCGGGGTCCTGCTGCTCGTCTTCCAGGGCCGTCCCAAGATCGCCGGCATCGAGCCGGGGGCACGGCTCGTCGTGGAGGGCATGGTCGGGACGTGGGGCCGGAGGCCCGCCTTGCTGAACCCCTCCTTCGAGCTGGTCCAGGGCGCCCCGAGCGACCCCACGGAAACCTGACCCGAGCGCGGCCGTCGCCCCGGGGGGCCATCCCGGAGGACGATTTGGAACGGCCGGGTCGGAGTCGCTATCGTCCCCTCCGGCCCGGTGCCGGGTGCGCCTCGTGGCGCGCCGTGTTCCGGGCGCACACATCCGACCGCGGTGGCGTCCGAGCGCTGCGTGCACCGAGGGACGCATGACGCGGCACCACGGGACGGACCCGGCGCCGGCAGGCTCGGCCAGACGAAGCGGAACAGAAAGGGCACACGGGGCATGATCAGACTCCTCGCAGCCGAGGGCGGCTACCAGGCCTTCCACCTGGGCGGGGCCGACAAGACCTGGCTGTACATCTGTCTGGCGGCCGGCCTCGTGGGCATCGGCGCCGGCCTTTTGCTGGCGCGCAGCGTGCTGGGGGCGGACCAGGGGACGCTCAAGATGCGCGAGATCGCCCAGGCCGTCCAGGAGGGGGCCGAGGCCTTCTTGGCCCGGCAGTTCCGCGCCATCGCCATGATCATCATCCCGCTGGCCATCCTGATCTTCTTCACCGCCACCAAGGTGGTCAAGCCTGACGGCGGCGTCGCCCTCTCCTTCCAGCAGGACGGGATCTACCGCGTCATCTGCTTCCTCTTCGGTGCCGCCTTCTCCGGCCTGACCGGCTTCATCGGGATGTCGATCGCCGTGCGCGGCAACGTGCGCACCGCCGCCGCGGCGTCACAGGGCGGCGGCATGGCCAGCGCGCTGCGAGTGGCCTTCCGGACCGGCGCCGTCACCGGCATGCTCTGCGTGGGTCTCGGCCTGGCCGGAGCGACGGCCATCGTCCTCATCTTCCAGAACTCGGCCACGGCCGTCCTCATCGGCTTCGCCTTCGGCGCGTCGCTGCTGGCCCTGTTCATGCGGGTGGGCGGAGGCATCTTCACCAAGGCGGCCGACGTCGGCGCCGACCTGGTGGGCAAGGTCGAGGCGGGAATCCCCGAGGACGACCCGCGCAACGCCGCCACCATTGCCGACAACGTGGGCGACAACGTGGGCGACTGCGCCGGCATGGCCGCCGACCTCTTCGAGTCCTACGAGATCACCATCATCTCCTCGCTCATCCTCGGGTACTCGGCCTTCCTCTCCATCCACAAGAACCCGACCCCCGCCGTGCTCTACCCGCTCATCGTGCCGGCGATCGGCATCTTCGCCTCCATCGTCGGCGTCCTCGTGGTCAAGGCCCGCAAGAGCGACCGCAACGCGCTCGCGCCCATCAACCGCGGCTTCTGGCTGGCGGCGGCCCTGACCGTGGTGGGCGCGTTCTTGGTGGCCCAGTACTACGTGCACGACCTGAAGGTCTTCTGGGCCGTGCTGACCGGCGTGGGCCTGTCGCTCGCGGCCAGCCAGATCACCGAGCAGTTCACCTCGACCGAGCGGGGCCCGGTCAAGGAGATCGCCGCGTCCGCCCGCACCGGGCCGGCCACGACGGTGCTGTCGGGCTTCTCCATCGGCCTGGAGTCATCGGTGTGGGCGATCGTCGCCATCGCCATCGCCATCGGCATCGCCATCGGGCTCGGCGACGGCAACATCGAGCTGACCTTCTACCTCATCGCCCTGATCGGGATCGGCCTCCTGGCCACGGCGGGCATGGTGGTCTCCGAGGACAGCTTCGGCCCGGTGTCGGACAACGCGGCCGGCATCGCCGAGATGTCGGGAGAGTTCACCGGCGAGGCCGAGCGCGTCATGGTGAGCCTCGACGCCGTGGGCAACACGACCAAGGCCATCACCAAGGGCGTTGCCATCGGCTCGGCCGTCATCGCCGCCGTGGCGCTCTTCTCGGCGTTCATCGAGACCATCAACTCGCAGCTGAACCTGCACCTGCGGGCCAACCAGATCCTCGTCTCACCCTTCACGCAGATCAACGTGTCGAACCCGAAGACGTTCATCGGCCTGCTCATCGGCGGGTCGATCGGCTTCCTCTTCTCGTCGCTGGCCATACGTGCCGTCGGCCGCTCGGCCGGCACGGTCGTGCTCGAGGTGCGCCGCCAGTTCCGCGAGCACCCGGGCATCATGGACTACACCGAGAAGCCCGAGTACGGGCGGGTCATCAGCATCTGCACCGCCGCCGCCCAGCGCGAGCTGGCGACCCCGGCCCTGCTGGCCATCCTGTCGCCGGTCATCATCGGCTTCGGCATCAACTACTTCGCCCTGGGCGCGTTCCTCGCCGGCACCATCCTGACCGGGCAGCTGCTGGCCAACACGCTGTCGAACTCCGGCGGCGCCTGGGACAACGCCAAGAAGTACATCGAGGACGGCAACGAGGGAGGCAAGGGCTCCGAGGCGCACAAGGCCGCCGTCATCGGCGACACCGTCGGCGACCCCTTCAAGGACACCGCGGGTCCGGCGCTCAACCCGATGATCAAGGTGATGAACCTGGTGTCGCTGCTCATCCTCCCCGCCGTGATCGCGCTGCGCAACGACACCGGGGCGCGCCTGGCCATCGCCGGCGTGTCCCTGGTGGTCCTGCTGGTGGCCCTGGCCTTCTCGAAGCGGGGGACCGAGGCGATGGACGCCGACGCGGCCGATTCGACGCCGGCCAGCACGGCGGCGGTGGCTTCCGTCGATTGACCTGGTCAGCGGCCTGAGCGCCCCCGCTCCTTGCGCCGGCCCGCCCACATGGGGTCTTGACACGGGGCAGGCCCGACCCCCAACCTTGCCCTCGATGACCCAATCCCCACGAGCATGTCGGACGACGGCCTGGCCGCGCTGGGCCCTCACGACCCCCGATGGGAGCACCGTGGGGGAGGCCCGCCATGGGTAAGGCCCTCGTCATTGTGGAGTCCCCCGCCAAGGCCAAGCGCATCAGCGGGATCCTGGGCTCGGACTACATCGTCGACTCCTCGGTCGGGCACATCCGCGGCCTGCCCAACGGCGCCGACCAGGTGCCGGCCGAGTACAAGGGTGAGAGCTGGG
This sequence comes from uncultured Acidimicrobiaceae bacterium, assembly GCA_963828505.1. Taxonomy (GTDB): domain Bacteria; phylum Actinomycetota; class Acidimicrobiia; order Acidimicrobiales; family RAAP-2; genus Bog-473. The sequence continues at coordinate 10,740 of CAWHFM010000016.1, read as the reverse complement.
CCCGCCTGGGCGTCGACGTCGACAACGGGTTCAAGCCGCTGTGGATCGTCCCCCCCGACAAGAAGGGGGTCATCTCCAACCTGCGCAAGCTCCTGAAGGGCGCGGACGAGCTCTACCTCGCCACCGACGAGGACCGCGAGGGGGAGTCGATCGCGTGGCACCTCATCGAAGTCCTGTCGCCGACGGTGCCCGTCAAGCGCATGGTGTTCCACGAGATCACGCCCGAGGCCATCGCCCGTGCCGTCGAGGACTGGCGGGACCTCGACCGCCGGCTGGTCGACGCCCAGGAGGCCCGGCGCATCCTCGACCGCCTCTACGGCTACGAGGTGTCCCCGGTGCTGTGGCGCAAGGTGATGCCGCGCCTCTCGGCGGGCCGCGTGCAGAGCGTGGCCACCCGCATGGTGGTCGAGCGCGAGCGCGCCCGCATGCGCTTCCGCTCCGCCACCTGGTGGGGGGTGGAAGGGACGTTCACCCACGACGCCGCGCCGGCGGGCTTCGGCGCCACCCTCGTGTCCCTCGGTGGCACGGCGATCGCCACCGGCAAGGACTTCGACGACGAAGGGGAGCAGACGGGCAAAGGCGGCGCGCGCGTGCTGGGCGAGGAGGAGGCCAGGTCGGTCGCCGGCGCGCTGGTCGGACGCCCCTTCACCGTGCGCTCGCTCACGGAACGGCCCTTCCGGCGCTCGCCGGCCGCGCCCTTCATGACCTCGACCCTGCAGCAGGAGGCCGGGCGCAAGCTGCGCTTCAGCGCCCAGCGGGCGATGCAGGTGGCCCAGCGCCTCTACGAGCAGGGCTACATCACGTACATGCGGACGGACTCGACGACCCTTTCGGACGAGGCGCTGACGGCGGCCCGGGCCCAGGCCCGCCAGATGTACGGCGACGCCTATGTCCCCGACGCGCCGCGCCGCTACGAGCGCAAGGTGAAGAACGCCCAGGAGGCGCACGAGGCCATCCGCCCCGCCGGGGACACCTTCCGCACGCCCGAGGGAGTCGGTGCGGAGCTGTCCGGGGACGACCTGGCGCTGTACCGACTGGTCTGGGAGCGGACGGTGGCGTCCCAGATGAACGACGCCACGGGGACGAGCGCGCAGCTCCGCCTGGTGGCCGACGTTCCCGACGGCCCGGCGTCGGGCCTGGAGGCCGAGTTCTCGGCCAGCGGGCGGGTGATCGCGTTCCCAGGGTTCCTGCGCGCCTACGTCGAGAGCGAGGACGACCCCGAGGCGGAACTGGCCGACCGCCAGGTCCTCCTGCCCCCGCTGTCCGAAGGCCACGTGGTCGACGGCGCCGCCTTCGATCCCGGTTCGCACTCCACCCAGCCGCCGGCCCGCTACACCGAGGCGTCGCTCGTCAAGGCGATGGAGGAGCTCGGGGTCGGTCGTCCGTCCACCTATGCCAGCGTGATCGCCACCATCCTCGAGCGCGGCTACGTCTGGAAGAAGGGTTCGGCACTCGTGCCGAGCTTCACCGCGTTCGCGGTGGTCGGCCTGCTCGAGCGCTACTTCGCCAGCCTGGTCGACTACGGGTTCACCGCCACCATGGAGGACGACCTCGACGAGATCGCGGCCGGCACGGAGGAGGTGCTGCCGTGGCTCACCCGCTTCTACTTCGGCCGCGGGACGCCGGGTGCCTCGGCGACCGGGAGCGACGTCGACGAGGTCGGGGCGCTGGGCCTGAAGGCCACGGTGGAGTCGCACCTGGCCGAGATCGACGCCCGGGAGATCAACTCCATCCCCCTCGGCCTGGGCGAAGACGGCGAGCCGGTCGTGGCCCGCGTCGGACGCTACGGGCCCTACCTCCAGCACGGGGAGCGGCGGGCCTCCATCCCCGACGACCTCGCTCCCGACGAGCTGACCATGGAGCGGGCCGAGGAGATCCTCGCCGCACCCTCGAACGACCGGGTGCTCGGTGCCGACCCCGAGAGCGGCCGCGAGGTGCAGGTCAAGGCGGGCCGCTTCGGGCCCTACGTCCAGGTGGACGGGGCGACCGAGGGCGACAAGCCGCGGACGGCGTCGCTGTTCTCGTCCATGGACCCGGCCAGCCTCACCCTGGAGCAGGCGCTCGATCTGCTGCGCATCCCGCGCACGGTGGGGCTGGACCCCGGCACCGGCGAGGACGTCGTGGCGCACAACGGCCGGTTCGGGCCCTACCTCAAGCGCGGGTCCGACACGCGGAGCCTGGCGTCGGAGGACCAGCTCCTCACGGTGACCCTCGACCAAGCGCTGGCGGTCTTCGCCCAGCCTAAACAACGTCGCGGGCGGGCGGCCGCGCCCCCGCTGCGCGAGATCGGCAGCGATCCGCTCACCGACCTTCCCGTGGTGCTGAAGGAAGGTCGTTTCGGTCCCTACGTGACCGACGGAACCACCAACGCCAGCCTGCGCCGCGGCGACACGGTCGAAGCCATCGACATTCAGCGGGCCTCGGAGCTGCTGGCCGAGCGCCGCGCCGCGGGACCGTCGACGCGGAAGAAGAAGGCGTCGGGGACGAAGAAGGCGACGGCGAAGAAGGCGTCGGGGGCCAAGAAGGCGTCGGGGACGAAGAAGGCGGCCGGGTCGAAGAAAGCCGCCGGGTCGACGAAGGCGGCGGCGACGAGGAAAGCGTCGGCGGCGAAGAAGGCCTCCACCGCCACGAGGGCGCAGACCGCCGACGACTTCTGACGTGCCCGCGCGGGGCCGGCTGATCGCGCTGGAGGGCATCGACGGCTGTGGCAAGTCGACGCAGGCGAGCGCGCTGGCGGCGGCGCTCGGGGCGCGGCTGACCCACGAGCCGGGCGCGACGCCCACGGGGGCGAGGCTCCGGGAGCTGTTGCTGTCCCCGGACACGCCGGCCATCTCGGCCCGCACCGAAGCGCTTCTCATGGCGGCCGACCGGGCCGAGCACGTGGCCCAGGTGGTCGAGCCGGCACTCGCCGCCGGCGAGTGGGTGGTGACGGACCGCTTCTCGGGCTCGACGCTGGCGTACCAGGGCTGGGGCCGCGGCCTCGACGTGGCCGAACTGACCGCCCTGGTGGAGTGGGCCTGTGGCGGCGTGGCAGCGGATCTCTCCGTGCTGGTCGACCTGCCGGTCCAGGTGGCGGCGGGCCGCCTCGGTGCTGGCCGGGCCGACCGGCTCGAGGCGCTGGGGCACGAGTTCGCGTCCAGGGTGCGCGAAGGGTTCCTGGCCCAGGCGGCGACCGACCCCCGACACTGGGTGGTCGTCGACGGCGCCCGACCCACCGCGTCCGTCGCGGCCGAGATCCTCCAGGCCGTGACCCAGCGGCTGGCCGCGACGGTGAAACGGTGAGCGGCACGCCGCCCGTTCCCGAGCTCTTCGAAGGCGTCGTCGGCCAGCCCGACGCGGTCGCCGCGCTGGTGGCCGCGGCGGCGAACCCGGTCCACGCCTACCTGTTCCGGGGCGCGGCCGGCAACGGCGGTCTCGTGGCGGCGCACGGCTTCGCGGCCGCGCTGCTCTGCCCGCGCCGTGGTTGTGGCGAGTGCGCGACGTGTGTCGCCGCGCTGGCCGGCACCGACCCCGATCTCCATGTAGTGCGGCGCAGTGGTGCTTCGATTTCGAAGGAAGCGATCCGCCAGATCGTGATGCTGGCCCACCGGCGGCCTCTGGCCTCGGCGCGACAGGTGATCGTCGTGCCCGACATGCACCTCGTCCTCGACCGCGCCCCCGTGCTGCTCAAGACGCTGGAGGAGCCTCCCGGCGACACCGTCTTCGTGCTCCTGGCGGACGAGGTGATCCCCGAGCTCGTCACGATCGCCAGCCGGTGCATAGAGGTGGCGTTCCCGCCGGTGCCGCGCCAGCAGCTGGTGTCCTGGCTGACCGCGTCGGGTGTGGCCCCCGACTTGGCGGCGGTCGTGGCCGACAGCAGCGGAGGGAACCCAGAGCGCGCACGCTTGATGGTGGACGACACCGACGTGGCGGCACGCGTGGCGCTGTGGGCGTCCGTCCCCGACCAGCTAGACGGCACGGGTGCCGCGGCGGCCGCGCTGACACGCCGGGTGATGGAGTCCGCCGACCGGGCCGTGGCACCACTCCAAGCGGCACACGCCCGGGAGATCGAAACACTCACCGCGACGGCGAAGGAATTCGGCGAACGGGGGCTGCCGGGACGCCGGGAGATCGTCGAGCAGCATTCGCGCCAGGAGCGGAGGTTCCGCACGGACGCGCTCCGGGCGGGACTCGGCGTGCTGGCGCGGACATACGGGGGACGGGTCACGGCGGCCGCCCTCGACGGCCCGCTGGAGGTGGGCGATCCCGACGTCGCGGCGTCGGCCGCGGCGATCGGCCTCATCAGCGAGACCGTGCAGGCGCTCCCTCGGAACCCCAACGAGGCGCTGCTGCTCCAGTCGCTTTTCACCCGCCTCGCCGCGCTCGTCGCCTGAAAAGCGGTACCGAGGTCCCCCGGGGTGTCCGGTCCGGTCCGGTCGGGTTCGGCCGGGTGCGTCGGAGGTCCGGTGGGTTGGAGGTCGGTCACAGGGTGCGTCATGCCCGAATCGGTGTGGTGTGGGCGCTCGGCGTAGCATCTGGCCTTTCGGGGCGAGGGGTGCGAGACGGGGGCAGGCACGCAGTGACGTCGAGGAGCAGGTGAGCACCCCCGTCGGGACGAGCGCCGGCTTCGAGGTCCGCGTCCTCGGACCCGTCGAGGTCGTGTGGGACGGGGCGGTGGTCGACATCGGCGGCCCCAAGGCGCGTTCCCTGGTCGCCCGCCTGCTCGTCGACCGAGGTCTCGTGATCTCAGCGGACCGGCTGGTGGACTCGCTCTGGGCCGACGACGAAGGGGACGGTGCGAACGCGCTGCGCTCCACCATTTCGCGACTGCGCAGGCGGCTGCGCGAGACGGATGTCCCCGAAGGGCTCATCACGACGCGCGCCCCCGGCTATGTGCTCGACGTTCCGGCCTCGGCCACCGACGTGCACCGCTTCGACCAACTCGTGAGCGAGGGCCGGCGCCAGCTCGGACGCCGCCGTCCGACGGAGGCGACGAGGTTGCTCGTCCAGGCCCAGGCGCTGTGGAGGGGCGCGGCCTACAGCGACGTGTGCGACGAGCCGTTCGCCCGGGCCGAGGCCCGCCGGCTGGAGGAGCTGCTCCTCACGGCGATCGAGACCCGCATCGACGCCGGGCTCACCATGGGCCTCCACGACGATCTGGTGGGCGAGCTCGAGACTCTGACCACCAAGCACCCCATGCGCGAGCGGCTGTGGTCCCAACGCATGCTCGGCCTCTACCGCTGCGGTCGCCAGGGTGAAGCGCTGCGCGTCTGCGACGAGCTGCGGTCGATCCTCTTGGACGAGCTCGGGATCGACCCCGGCCACGACGTGATCTGGCTGGAGCACGCCATCCTCGAACAGGATGCGGCCCTCGATTATCCCGTGCCGCCGGAGCGGGCCGAGTCCGACGAGCCGGTTCAGGTGACGGTGCCCTCGTACCAGGCACGGGTGCCGTCTGGTCCCAACGAGGGACCGCTGGTCGGACGTGACCGGGAATGCGCGCAGCTCCGGGACTGGTGGGAGGCGGCGTGCCGCGGTGACGTCCAGGTGCTCCTGGTCGACGGCGAGCCGGGAATCGGCAAGACGCGGCTCGTGGCCGAGCTGGCCCGCTCGCTCGAGAGCGAAGGCGCGCTCGTGCTCTGGGGTCGTTGCGACGAGGACCCGGTCGCCCCCTTCCAACCCTTCGCCGAGGCGCTCGGACGCTACTTCCAATCGGTGTCGGCGGACCAGATCACGCGTGTGCCCGAGTGGCAGATCACGGAGCTGGCGCGGCTGGTGCTGCCGCTGCGCGAGCACGTGCCGGTGCTCGAAGAGGACCCCGGTGACCCCGAGACCGAGCGCTACCGCTTCTTCGGTGCGATCACCCAGACCCTCAACGGCCTCTCGGCGCGCGGTCAGGTGCTCCTGGTCATCGACGACCTGCACTGGGCCGACCAGCCCACGCTGCTGCTGCTGCGCCACGTGCTGCGCAGCGCACACGTGGCCAACATCGGAGTCATCGCCATGTACATCGACTCCGAAGTTCCCTCGGAGCACCGCCTGCGGCCGGTGCTGGCCGATCTGCGATCCGACCGCAGCGCGGCAACGGTGCACCTCGAGGGCCTGGGCGAGGCCGCGGTCAAGGAGCTGGCCGAGTCCGCTTCGGCGCCCGAGCTGGCCACGCAGCTCTTCGAGGCCACCGACGGCAACCCGATGTTCTTGGAGGAGATGCTGCGCCAGCTCGGCGAAGGCGACAACGGCGACACGTCCGTGCCGCCGAACCTGAACCCGACCGAGGCCATCCGCGAGCTGGTGGCGCGACGGGTGTCGCGTCTGCCCGAGGACGTTATCTACCTGCTCCAGGCCGCTTCGGTCGCGGGGAACGAGTGCGAGGCCGCCATCGTGGCCGAGGCGGCGGAGCTCACCGCCGAGCAGCGGCTCGATGCGCTCGACCGGGCGGAGGAGTCCAAGCTGCTCCGGCACCTGGGGAGCCGGCGCGACCTCTACGCGTTCAGTCACTCCCTCGTGCGCGATGCCATCTACAACGAGCTGCTCCGCGGGCGACGGGTGCGCTACCACCACAAGGTGGCGGTGGCCACGGAGCGGGCCCACGAGACCGAGCTCGAGAACTACGTCAACGAGCTGGCCCACCACTTCTACATGGGTGCCGCGCTCGACGACGCGGACAAGGCCATCCGCTACGGCATGCTCGCCGGCGCGCGCGCGCTGCGCCTGCTGGCCTTCGAGGAGGCGGTCGGGCATTTCGCGCGCAGCCTCGAGGTGGCCGAGCAGTTCGGCGACCACGACCAGTCGTTGCGCTGCGATGCGCTGATCGCGTTAGCCGAGGCGCAGAACCGCGCCGGTGACAACGAGACGGCGGAGGCGAACTTCGAGCGAGCGGCGACCCTCGCCCGTGCCATCGGCGACCCCGAGCGTCTGGCCTCCGCCGCGTTGCGGGCCGGGCCGCTGAACGGGCTCGGCCCCGTGGTGACGAACGCAGAACAGGTCCGATTGCTCGAGGAGGCGCTGGCGCTGCTGCCCGAGGAGGACTCGCACCTGCGCGCCATGGTGATGGCCCGCCTCGGCCTCGTCCTGGTGTACTCGGTCGCCGTCCCCGGGCCGACCGTCGTGAAGCACGCGTTGCAGCTCGACACCGAAGCGGTCCAGATGGCGCGCCGTCTGAACGACCGCAGCACGCTGGCCTACGCCCTCAACGCGCGCATCCATGCGCTCTGGGGCATCGCGGCGGCGCCCGAACGTCTTGCCGCCGGGCGGGAGCTCGGTGAGATCGCGGAGGACGTCGGGGACGAGCTGCTGGCCGTGCACGGCCACATGTGGCGAGTGCGCGAGCTGCTCGCCCGCGGGGACGTCGACGCGGTGAGCGACGAGCTGTCGCAGTTCGCGGCGAGGGACACCGCCCCGCCTCATCCGCTCGTGGTCTCGCTCTCCTCGAACCTGGCGGCGATGATGGCACTGGTCACAGGGGAGTTCGACGACGCCGACCGCTTCGCCCGCACGGCGCTCGAGACGGGCGAGGGCTACAACGACATGGCGCTCAGCTTCTACGGCGTGCTGATGGCGTGGACGTGGTGGCAGCGCGACGACCTGACCACCCTTGGTGAGACCGTCCGGTCCGTCCTGGCCGGATCGACGGAGGAGTTCCCGATCCTGCGTGGTGCGCTGGCGCTGGTCGGCGCCGAGTCCGGCGACACCGAAGCCGCCTTGGCAGAGCTCGACTTCCTGGCCGATCTGGGCTGGGACCGGGTCGGGGACGACCTCACGGAAGGGGCGTCCCTGGCTTTCGCCGCCGCGGCGTGCGGCACGCTGGGCCAGGCGGCGCATAGCCACGCCCTCAACGTGTACGAAGAGCTGCGGCCCTACGCCGGGACAGCGCTTGTCCTCCGGTCCCCCGCCGCGGCGTGCGTGGGTCCGGCCGACCAATACCTGGGGCTGCTCGCCGCGGCCATGGGAGACCTGGCGCTGGCCGAGGTGCACTTCGAGGCGGCGTTGCGGCTCGCGCTGCGGATGCGCGCCAAGCCCTTCCTCGTGGCGGCCGAGGTCGAGCTCGCCCGCGCGCTCCGCCAGCGCGGCCGGGAAGGGGACGAGGAGCGCGTCGCCGTCCTCTTGCGCCACGCCGAGGAGTCGGCGGTCGCCCTGGGTTTGCACCGGCTCGTCCGCCGGGCGGCGGAACCGGGCTGAGCCGTCTCCGCCCCATCAAGGCGTAGCGGCGCCCCCCTCGGCCTGCCGCCGCTCGTCCTTCTCGGCGTAGGCGGCGAGCTTGTCGTCCGCCTCGCGGATGCGCCTGACCAGCCCGGCGAGCAGAGCGTTGCGGAAGCCCGGGATCTCGGTCATGGCGTCGAACTGGCGCGGGCCGATGATCAGCACTTCGAGGTCGGTCGTCGCCGTGACGGTTGCGCTGCGCGGCGCGGCCTCAATGGCGGCCAACTCACCGAAGTGGTCGCCTGCGCCGAGGCCGTTCACGACGCGGCCGCCGCGGCTGACGGTCGCGGTGCCCTCCAGGATGACGAAGAGCTCCCGGCCGAGCCGGCCCTCGCGCAGGATCACCTCGCCGGCCTCGATATGGAGGCGCTCGGCACGCCGCGCCACGTCGGCCAGCTGCTCCTCGGTGAAGGCGCTGAACCACGGCACCCCTTTGAGGGGGGCCGGATCGGGCACTTCGACGCGCCCGGACGCGTCTCCCGGCGGGAGCATCGGGCTCAGGCTATGCGAGGCCCACCTGTGCGCGCTCTTCGCGCCGTGTTCACGAAGGATCGTCGAGCGAGGTGCGCCGAGGCTCTCTCTCTTCGAGCACGGCGGCGAGCCGGGCGTCGACCGTGCGCAGTCGCCGTGCCATGTTCCTCAGCAGCGCGTCACGGAAACCCGGTATTTCGGCCATGGCGTTGAACTCACGCGGGCCGATGATGAGGACGTCGAGGTCGCAGAGGGCGGTGACCGTGGCGTTCCGAGGTCCCGGGTTGATGGCGGCCAGCTCGCCGAAGAAGTCCCCGGGGCCGAGGGTGTTGACCCGGCGCCCCTGCTGGGTGACCGCCACCGAACCGGACAAGATGAGGAAGAACTCGCGGCCGACGCGGCCTTCGCGCGCCAAGACCTCGCCCCCACCCACCTGAACGCGCTCAGAAAGGCGGGCCACCTCCTCGAGCTGGGCCTGCGTGCAGTCCCGAAAGTGGTCCACCAACTTCAGACAGTCGACGGTCGCCTCACGCCCTAGGGTCGATACCAATTCGCCACTTCCTTCGATTTCCAAGCTCCGCCTGATTTTTCAAGCTCAACGTGCAGCCGCCGCCTATGGACGTAACGGCTGCAAGTCCAGAGTATGGGCTCAACGGCTTACACCGACATTACAGCTCGGTTGCAGCCCCTTACGATTTCGGCGGAGGGTCGATCTGGACCCTCACAGTACCTGTGAACTGGAAAAACAACCCTAAGCCCAGCCGAATTCTTCCGTATCAAACAGGGGTTCGCCCCGACGGCCAAGCCGATTCCCTGCGTTTCAGGTGTCTCCCAGCAAACTTCCGCCCCCAACAAGCGCTTGATATGACGGATATCTACCCGGGCTCCGGTCCGGGGTGGGACGACATACCCGTTCCTGAGTCAGAGGCCCTGGTTGCGACCGGTAGCGCGGCCGTGCCTGAAGCGGCGTGCCGGGGACGGGGCCGTGCCGCCAGGGCCTACGATGTCCCGGTTCAAGACCGTGGTCGGGCCGGTTCCCGGACGCGGCCTCGGTGGTCTTGCAGGCCTGGGTAGCTCAGTCGGTAGAGCAGCGCACTCGTAATGCGCAGGTCAGGAGTTCGAATCCCTCTCAGGCTCCAGTTCCGTCCGGCTAGCCAGCTCACCTCGGTGACCACGGGTCGACGAGATCAACGCCCGCACCTTGAAGTCTTTGACGTTGCGGGTGGCGAGGATGCCTTGGTGAGCTCGGCAGTAAGCCGCGATCTGTGCATCAAGACTGCTGATCGGTGTTCCCGCCCGCTCTCGGGTACTCGCAATGGCCGTGGTACTCGGAGGCGGCGGCAACATCGAAGGGCAGAACGTGCTCGACGAAGCCGCCGAAGAGGTCCCGGGCGGCGAGGGCCAGCTGCTCGCGACGGGCGCCAAGGGCACGTCGCGCGAGGCTCGAGGCTCTCTGCGACCGTGATCGAGCTGGTGTACAGGTCCTGCCCATCCCGGACCGCAGCCAGGTGACCACCGTCGGCTCTGGTTTGGGCTTCATCATTCCTGACACCACGTTGGTGTCGATGACAATCAAGAGGTCAGATCAGCAGAGCGAGCCGGGGTAGACCGGGCAGGCAGCTCCAGATCGACTCCCCCAAGGTCGGGAAACGGTTGATAAGTGCAGTGAAGAGGGTGTCGGAGTTCTCTGGCCGCTTGACCGCTTCTTCGAGGATGGCTCGAATTCTGCCTCCATCGAGCGGCCGTGCTGCGCGGCACGAACGCGCAGACGCCTCTTCACGTCCTCATCGACGTTTCGGATGCTCAGATCAGCCATACACTCGCCTTCTGCTAGCAACGCTAGCACGGCTTGATGTCGCAGCATGACCGGGTTACGGGACGAGGCCGAGTCACTCGACCTGTCCCAACAATCTGTCCCAACAATCTGTCCCAACACCGTCCCGACAATTGGGTCCCGGTCTGTCCCGCCCAGTCCCACTCGGTCCCGACAGTCAGATCGAACGGCTCCTTGACCGGGACGGACTGGGACGGAATGGGACCGTCCAGGACCGAGAGGGATTCGTCGACCCGTCTCGTAATGCGCAGGTCGTC
>CAWHFM010000015.1:0-142035 GCA_963828505.1 uncultured Acidimicrobiaceae bacterium | reverse complement strand
TTACATTGCGTATGGAGTAGATATTTCGCACCGCCCCTGATTGAGAGAGCTGCGAGTCAGGGAACGCTCGACATCTTCTCCGTCGGAGACTGTCGAGATGAAGAACAGATTCCGCCAGGTCCATTTGGATTGGTGCTCTGCATTTACGATGTGCTCGGATCATCGGCACGATTCGATGATGACGTGCGGCTCCTGCGAGCTGTGAGAACACAGATGATCGATTCCGGATTCCTCGTTGGCTCAGTACTAAACACAGCGAACATCCTCCCGGTTCTGAAGTACTCCGCTGTTCCAAGCGGCACGCCAGAGTTCATTTCCTGCTCCGAAGCGCTTTCTCCTTCACGAACCATGGGAACAGAGTGGGGCCATCTTTGACAAGAACCTCTTGCTGTATTTCGAGGAGATCTACTACCGAAAAGAGCAGTTCGACGCCGTAACTTGGAGGCTCCCCTCAGAGCTGGTTGTTCGAGACCGTCGCTACTCAATGCACACACTCTCGGAGCTCTTAGCGACCGGAGGGTTCACCGTCTCTCAGATGTTTCCCTGTCCTCAGTCCGGGAACTGGGATCGTGACCCCAGCTTGGATGAATTGACCCTCGTGCTGAGAGAGATCCTCTTCATCGCTAAGCCGTCGTCATGAAATTCTTCCCTGACAACTCTGCTGCATGAAATACCTAGAACTGTCGCTGATGTCTGCGACCCGCCGACCCGGGCCGACCGATATCGTAAGGCGGTCCGTGATCTACACGTACTGCCAGGTGCACTTCTTGGGCTGGTGGTCACCCCAATGGTCGCACGGTGCAAACCGGCTCCCCCGTAATGATGCGGTCGCGAGTCCCGTGGAACTGAGTGCACTCAACGGTGCCGTTCTTCGGAACGACCTCGCCTGGTGCGTAGGTGGTAGCCATTGGCATTCCTCCTCTTCTGGTTTCTGACTGGAGGAAGCCGGGACATAATCCGCAGTGGCTGAGCGGGGTAGGTCACGGCCTGCCTCCTTGGGCGGGAAGTTGGGGCTGATGGGACGTGCTGGTACGCCGTCCCGTCAGCCCTACTTCCGTTTCGTTGAGCTGCACTCTGGAGCCTGATCGCTTCGCCCTCCAGCTGCCGTCCTTGTTCCGGGCTCGGGGCTTTTTGCCTCCGCCCGAGTCGCGGACGTAGGGGCCCTTACCGGCGCGTCTGTCAACCATTTCGTCACCTCTTCACGTCCTCGCTGGTCACATGCGTACGAAAGGGGTGTCCGTTAGTGGTTGACCCTGCCGATTCCGAGAATTCCTGAAAGCACTTCTGACCAGGCCGCATTTGCGCGCGCACTATCCACCATAACGCCCGCTTACCTCCTACCCTGGGTATGGCTCGACCGAAGCTCTACGAAGAGAAGAGAATTCCGACAGCGGTCAGGATCCCCGAATCACTCCACCGGCAACTTCAGGCGGCGGCCGAGGAGCGGGAGATCTCGGTGAACCTTCTGATCATCAGGGCGATCAAGAAGCACCTGAACAGCTTCCCCCTCTGGACGACGTCTGACGCACAAGTCCGCCTAGGGCGTACATGGTGACCGCTTCGTGACGATCCGACCGATCGTTGCGCCTCACTGATGGCGTCGCGACCCGATGGCAGATTCGGCTCCATGAGAGCGGCCGGATTGTTCGCCGGGGTCGGCGGTATCGACTCGGACTCGAGAAAGCCGGCTGGACCACGGAGCTGCTGTGCGAGCTGGACGAGTCCGCTCGAGCGAGTGCTCTCGGCCGGCTTTCCCGATGTTCCCGTCGGTCGCCGACGTGCGAAGCTCAAGAGCCTCCCCAAGGTCGATCTCGTCGCCGCCGGTTTCCCATGCCAGGACCTCTCTCAAGCCGGTAGGACCGCCGGGATCAGCGGTCGCCAGTCCGGACCTGGTGGAGGAGGTGTTCCGCCTGGTCGACCGTCGACGAGCTCCCACCTGGTTACTGATCGAGAACGTCTCGTTCATGCTCCACCTCGATGGTGGTCGGGCCATGGCACCACCTGACCGAGCAGGCTCGCGGATCTCGGATTCGCCTGGGCGTATCGAGTTGTCGACGCCCGGGCATTCGGCCTTCCGCAGCGCCGGCAGAGAGTCATCATGTTGGCCTCGAAGACCGAGGATCCCGCGCCGGTTTTGTTGAGCCAGGAGCAAGGAGCAACGAGCAGCTCGACCCGACCGACGGGGCATGTGGTTTCTACTGGACCGAAGGGTCTTCGGGGGCTCGGGTGGGCCGTCGACGCTGTCCCGACCCTGAAGGGTGGATCGACCGTCGGGATCCCATCGCCGCCGCCGTGTGGCTCCCGGACGGCTCCATCAAGACGCCCGAGATTCGAGACGCCGAGCGCTCGCAGGGCTTCGTTGCCGACTGGACCGCGCCCGCCGTCGACGACCCCAAACGACGAAACGGGCCCCGATGGAAGCTGGTTGGTAACGCGGTCAGCGTTCCGCTGGCGAAATGGGTCGGCCGCCGGCTGCCCGAACCGTCGACCGGCGATCAGTACCGCTAGGGCGCCAGATGGAACGGGAGGTCCATGGCCGAAGGCTGCCTTCGGAAGTCGAGGTGTCGCCTACGAAGTCGACGTCGGGATGTGGCCCGAACGCCGTCCCTATCGACACCTCGACCAGTTCCTTCGATATCCCATGATGCCCCTTCAAAGCGCGCGCTGTCTGGGTTCTTGTCTCGTGCCAGCCGTCGACCCTACGCTTTCCCGACGGTCTGCTCGACGCCGTACACATGGCCTTGGAGGAACACGATCTTGAGGATGAAGTCGCATGACGTCCGACGTCCTGCGTTGGTCCTCCGCTTGCACCGGATCCTCGCCTCGTCTCGGCTCTCGATCAGGCCGACTCCGTCCAGACCTACGAGTGGTGCACCGAGAACGGCACGGTTGATGACAAGCGGAACTGGTCCAATCGATTCGCCGATGCCTGCGCGTACCTGGCGGCACCGATCGTCCGCCAAGGCCTAGGCACTCTCGGGGCACCCCCTGATCTCGTCGTCTTGCCGACAGCGGGAGGGACGGCCGAGCCACCCGTCGTCCTCGGTGAGGGTAGTCGGAAGCGCATCGACGTCGCCGTCGTGCATCGCCTGGGCGGATTGCGCATCGACCTGTCATTCAAAGGTCTCAATTTCAGGGACAAGAGGGGCGACCACTACGACAAGAACCTGACTGGGCGCACCTACGAGATCGAGGACGAACTACGACAGGTACGCCGGCTCCAGCCCTCCGCATTTGTCTTCGCGCTCTACTGGATGCCGGTCCTTGGGTCGACCGACAAGGCGAGTGGCGAGAGCTCGTTCGCTCGGACCCTCATCCACCTACGTGCCCGGGTCCACGAGGAGCACCCGGCACCGCCCGGGACCCTGGCCGACTCGACGGCGCAGGGGTCGCGCTCTACGCGCCAGTGGACACGATGCTCAGCAGCGGAGGATCGCTGCGCTCGAGGGGTTCTGCGCTGTGTCGACTTGCGTGTCGACCCGCCTCGGCGTGGCCGACCGCAATCGAAACCACGGCCTCGCTCGACGAGCTGATTCACGACTGGGTGCGCATCTACCTTGAGGGTGTAGGCGCTGCAGCGCCGGACTGGGCCGAGCCGGAACCAGAAGCTCCCGAATAGGCACATGTCCAGACCGGTCGCGTCAACGCCCGCCGTGTCGAAGCGAATGAAGCACACCCGCCGACGAGACACGCCCAAGAGCTCGACCTTCGTCGAGAGCTCCATCGCCGAGGCTTGCGGTATCGAGTCGACACTGCGCCGCTCCCGGGTTTTCGGCGACGAGCCGATCTCGTGTTTCGAGGCTCTCGCGTCGCCGTCTTCGTCGACGGCTGCTTTTGGCACCAGTGCCCTCAACACGGAACCATGCCCGTCGCCAATAGGGAGTGGTGGTCGGAGAAGTTGGCCAGCAATGTCGAACGCGAGACGCGATACGGATGCCGCGTTCAGGCTGCGGGGTGGTGTGTCGTTCGGGTCTGGGAGCACGAGCCAATCACTTCGGCTGCCACACGTGTTGAATCGAGCGTGCGGCGCAGGAGTTCCGTTTCGTCTCTAATTTGTCAGCTGGCTCCGTCCCAGAATGTGGAACGGACCAGGAGCGAGCACATTCACTCGAACCACGCCGTGCGGACATGGGCGAGCTGATCATGATCCGGAGGACCTTCCCGCCGCTCAAGGGGCAGGCCGCAGACAGGACGCTGCACTCAGCGTGCTCGCTGAGCCCTCCCCTGCCCCTTGACCGACCTGTCCGGATCGACATCCGCCAATGCTGTCGTCAGACCAAGGTCCACTGAAGCGTTTTGAGATGCGCCCGGAGCACTGGCATGACATGAGCGGGCACGTACACCTTTCGAATCCCGGCCTTTGTCTTCGGGGCGCCGACCATCCCCTCACCACTCTTCAGCCCAGGGGGAATTGTCGATGTTGACCGAGCCCTGCTCAAGATCGATATCTCGTCGGGTCGGAGCCAAAGGAGGTACCGAAAGATTATGGGCGGCGCAACTCATAACCAGTTATGACGCTTTCCGTCGCGACAAGCTTTGAGGACAAGGGTCCAGGAATTCGTTCGGTTCAACGGTTTTCACATCTAGGATCTCAAACCCCGCGTCTTTGAAGATAGCGATCTGATGCTCGACGGGATACACGTAAGATTCGACATCGACTAGGTCGCCGGACTCAAGCGAGAATCGAGCGATATCGATAGGTGATCCCTCCTGCAACCTATAGGTCTCACACCAGCCAAAGCTGGGCGTCGTGAAGCAGACAGGGGATCCCGGGGCGAGCGCCTGATTGAGTTCACTCCAAAAGCCAATCTTGTTGAAAGGGTCACCTAGCGAGATGATGGCTCCGTCAAGGGATTCTGGCGCAAAAGGTAAGGCATATGCACTGGACAAAACGAGGCCCACTTTCGCTGATTTAGGTGTATGCCTCAACATTTCTAGGGATTCGTCTGTTGCGATCAAGAAATGACTCGGGGTGCGGAAATCTTGCAACACTTCTGCTGCCACAGATTTGCCGGCTCCTACGTCGAGCCATCTTGGCGCTGACGAAGCTAGCCGTAGCCAAGTCTTGACGAATCCGATGACGATGGTCCGGCTCGCATCCCGGAAGTTGCTGCAGGTTGGGTGTCTCTTCGGGTCATAATATTCAACGGCTAAATCCTCATAAGAGCACACAATATTCAGAAGTCAAACGATGGAAGATTTGGCGCTCGATCTACTACTCGTGAGCGGATTAACTCGATGCTTTGGCAAAGGCGATGACGTTGCTTGATGACCTCTATTAGAAGTTGGTCCTTCTTTTCCTCAAAGACATCTTGTTCTACCGCGTCCATGTAGACTATTCCACGCAACACACCTTCGTCCTTAAGGGGGATCGCATCGAACGAACAGCGACCCTGCCCTTGCCTTGAGGCCTCTTCTCCTGTCATGGCCCAATCACGGATCAAGTCTTCTTTTGATCTACCCACTGAGCCCCGGACATCATCTTTTCCAAGTCGCCAAGTCAGGCCCACGATTCCGAAACGTTGGGACATTGTGCGCCCACGTTCATGGCCCGCTTGTAGCGGATAGTAGTCAAGGAGCTGGTACAAGGATTGTGAGAAGAGAAGGTCTTTAATCCAGATCGTAGCCCTAAGCTTATTTCGATTTGCTTTGTCTCTTCCAATGATGTCTATAAGGGATTCGACGAGGGCCTCGAAGCGCTGATGTATTCCGGTGGCCCGCGCTGAGGCGTCGATCTCCCTTCGAAGGTTTGATCTGAGCTGTGCGAATGCCTCCTCGAAGCTCTTGCGCGTCTCCTCGGCGCCCTCCTGGGTCAGTTCTACAGAAATGCCAAAAGCGCTCACCTGTTCCACGTTTTTCCGAAGATTTCCAACCAGATTCCTCCCACCTGGCGTCAAAACAATTATCGCCACAACAACGAGCACCACTAAAGGCCAAGCGAGTGCTACAGCCCAAGGAACGTAGGATGAAGCAATCAGAGACATGTTGCCAGCCACGATCCTCTATCGGTACAGTAAAGTCAATAGATCAGCGCATGCGAGGGTAGAAGATTAGTGGAAGGGTCTGAACCGTCTCGTGCCAAGATGACAACACAGATGCCAAGCTGAACGTCACTAAGGTTGACCCTGGCGGGCTACTGCTCAGCCGTCGAGGAGTTCGCCGCTGTCCATTCAGATACACACGAACGGCCGGCCACATCACGTCTACTGGCCTCCGGCCTGTCGCTTGGAGCCATTTCTCTGATCGGGCTTCACCTGCATCAGCGGCATCATCGTCATCGACGCAGATGCGCCATCCGGACAGCGGACTGGTTTCGTGTACGGCGTTCCGAGCGACAACCTCGTCCTGTTGCCCGAAGACCTCGCCCGAGCAATCGCCGACGACCGAGCACTGGTCTACGGATGCCGGACGTACGGCGACGCCCGCAAATTGGTGACCCAGCACGAATGGGTTCCTGGACTCGATGACGAAGACCTAAACGAGCCCTACGCCGACGACCGTCCGTACGACCCGACGGAGACTCGGGAGGCGTCCAATGGACACTGGCCATCACGTGCCGCCACGATCGCGAGCCGTCGGGAGCGCTACTGCCCGGTGGTCGCCGACAAGCGGGCGGTCGCGGCGCCAAAGGAGCTGGATATTGGGTATCGGTGTACAACCGAGGTTCGAAGCCTGCCATGAGCGCGGTGCTAACACTGATGGGGAGAGGGGCCCCACAGCAGGACGACACCGGAACCGCCGCGCACGCCCGGACGCACCGGCACCGGGGGCGCCGGGCGCCACCCGAGAAACGGGGCACGCCGGAGGCGGGACGAGAGGGAGGGGCCTTGAGAGGGCCCGAGGAACGAAGTGCCGCGCGGGGCAGCTCGGCAACGAGCCACCTGATCTCTCGTGACCGGGCGACTGTAGGCAACCCCCAGCGCGGGCGCTCAAACGGAAACGTAGAGACATCCATGACCAAGTGCTCGACTAAGAAGTACCCGAGCTATAAGCGAACACGCTTTGTTCGATAGACCTCGGAAATCAACAAACGCGTGCGCGGAATCCTGTGTTTGCGGATCGCTACAAGTCTGAATGGATTGCGGAAGCTGAACCGCAGTACCGCCCGACGGCGGAATCTGCGGAGGAACAGCCGATGGACACGTGAAGATCTCTCCGACTGTGCAACCCCAAGTACCCGCCGACTTCAGTTCGTAGACTTGTGTATGGGTGATAAATGCCCCCGCGGCCGTGGTGAGAGATCCACGCGAACTGACATCATTTTCATATCGCTACCGTGAGGCTCAAATGCTTGGGCACTGGGTATTCCTTGGTCAACCCAGTTGGGATGAACTTGGCGAAAGATCATCTCTTCGTGATTCGCAATCGTTTCGTAGACACGCTCAATGGCATTGCCGTCCGAAGATTGAGCGCTCACCTGTCCAAAATGAGGAGGAATTTCTTCTGATCCCATGTCCTTGATTCCCGCTCAACGATCTCGTCTCCGTCGACCCGGACCCTAAGTCCATAGATCATGTTGTTGGGTCGAATGTTGACACTGATCTGGTCGTCTTCGTGGGTCCATTCCATTTGCACCCCACCTCCGAGGTGGGGAAGCACGAGGCCGTGGAACTTCTCTGTTGAGTAGTTGCTCCGCAATCGCCGCGGCGCGATTTATGGCCCGTGCGGCGATTTCCTCCCCCTCACCATCCAGCCAGCCCTTTGCGTAGCTTGAGAAGTCATTGAGTCTGGAATCGATGAGCGCTAGTTCCATGCCGATCTTTTCGGTGAGTAGGCGATAATTGTCTGCGTAGTGTTTCCAGTAGATCGACTGATCGAGATATCCAGCGAATCTTGCCGCCTGTTCAACAATCGTCTGTGCGGGATCGCTGAACGCCGTCAGTTGCCGAAACTCGCTAACGGGCAGCGTTGCACGCCGATCTACTCTTTGATAGGTCTGCGCCATCTACTTGAATATCTCCCTTGAGGTATCTGTGATGCAGGCCTCAAACACTGCATTCTTATTGTCTCGGAGCTGATTAAACCGCTCGCTCACGAACTCCATCGACTGAGAGTTTCTCAAATCGACACAATCTTCAAATATGACGTCGATGTCCAATATCAAACCGAGTGCGCCATCGAGATTGATAGCTGTCTGAGTCAATTGAAGTCGAGGCCCCGCCTCCTCAAGTTGGAGTTGGATCGTCGAAAAGAATCCATCAAGGGTCTGCGGGAGCTGATCCGAAATCTCAGGTCTTGTCTTCAAGTATTGAGACAGATCGAGATGTTCCGCTGACGCAACGGGCACGTCAATCTGGTTGATATAGCGGAGTGAGAGCCGGGTAATTGCTCGAGGTTGTGCCAATCTCAAATAGACGTCGAGCAAGCGGAAAGCCTCCGTGGAAAAGGTTGCCCAAGTGTCGTACGGACGAAGCCTGCTAAAGGTGAACACTTCCATTTGAGCCTGAAAAACTTGGAGCCCGTCGGCTGACTGGCATGCAAAGCCTGTGATCTGCTGGGTAACGCCTGACGAAACTTGCAGGGGTCCTAGGGAGATCTGGTTTCCGACAGTAAGGGCCTGCATGACATTCGGATAGGAGCCCTGCTCTGTGTCTCGAATCGCCTCAAGGGTGTTCAAACTCAGTTCCGGTCGTGTTCGAATGCAACAGCGAACACAGCTTCATTTATTGGCGCATGTTCGTAGTGGCGCCCGAGCTCTGAGCTGACACTTTGCGGTGTCCAGGGCATCAAGGGCATCTTACTGATGGCTCGTACGGGACACCTGCATCTGAATTCGGCGCTCTATGCGGCGGGTACAGGTGGCATAGAGCAGCCACCGAGCGTGCACTGTGAGGTGCCGGTGCCGCACCTTGAGCACGACGGACTCGATGTACCGCGACGAGCGGAGGCCACGGCCGCCTGGCGTGGGACCGGTATGGCGGCCGGAGCGGGATAGGCCGGCTCCGGGGGCCTGAACTCGATGACGCGTCGGAGCTGCTTGTTGCCCAGTGGAGCTCGTCGCCGAGCAGGGAGACGTTGTGCTTGATCGCGGCCTCGAGGTCTCGGCGTTCGACGACGGCTTCATCGGCAAAGGTGGTCGGATCGACACGTTCGAGTGAACCTTTGGTCAGTTCGAAGAGTGGCACTGTGTGATTGTACGGAATCGTCGCTTAGGGTCACCATCGTCGGCGCCAAGCGGCGGGACACGGAGTCGCAGGACGTGGCTTGATTCGTTCGCACCCCGAACTCGGCGTCACAGCCTGAGGGTACCGAGCGACAACGCCGGCAGCGTGACCGTGAAGATTTGTGACTCATTTCCACCGCCTCGTCGGTTGACCTCCCGTCCGCGCCGAGGTCGGAAGCGGACACTGCCGAGATCGATCCGTCGACCAAGCCGGCCGGGATCCGGCCAGCCCCATCCATTGTGATCGCGGTGCGTGCCCGGATGGTCAAGGGTCCGCTCCGAGACTCCACTTCGCTCCGTTTCTCGCTCGGCCTTCAGCCGACCCTTGACCATCCTGGCGGATCTCGGGTTGGCCGGTGTCTGCACGGAGTCCCCTGCCCCGATCGTACGAGCTCAGACCTCATTGCACTCAGCAGCGACCAGATTGCCGCACAGCGACACTCGGCAAGCCTCTGTTAGGACAGCCGGCAACTGTTGGGACAGGCCCGGCGACTTTGGGACTAGGCGCAGCACGAAACGCAGCATTCGGTGGTGCCGGCGGCCATTTTGTCCCAACTCTGTCCCAACAATTGGGTCCCAGCCCGTCCCGTCTGGTCCCGCTGCGTCCCGCGCTCACAATTCGGCTGTACCCGTGAACAGCGAAAATGGGACCGAGTGGGACGCACTGGGAATCAGTGGGATTCTCGCCGATCTCCCTGATAATGCTGAGGTCGCTGGTTCGATTCCAGCTAGCCCCACCGAAAACCCTGTTCAGGACGGGGTGTTGTGGAACTCCGAACCGACCTGTCAATTCTGTCGGAACTATTGTCCCAACAATGAGGGCAATGGAGTCGATGAAGTCGACCGCCGTCGTCCGCAGAGTCGAGATCCCTGTTTGAATTCGGGACGGAAGCTGCACCGTTCGCAGTCAGGTCGCCGCAAAACGGCTCGGCCACAGACACGCCGCTGATACGGAGGAATTCGCGCCAGCGTTGACTGGTTCCTGCTCCGGCGCTCCCGTTCAGTAACAACGAGTCACCCGAGATCCGTCGTACGTAACGCGCTCGCCAACGCGTTCTCAGCTTGATCCGAACTAATTTGTCCGACAAACAACGAACAAAAGGAAACTAGGTGGAGAAGTGGCTACGTGGACACGGGTTTGCTCGTCCTTGCTGGCCGGTACCGTATCAGGGCCCATCGGGCCGCCAGAGCTCAGTATCTGGCGAGTAAGGAAGCACAAAAACACCGTTGGGCTGGAGCCGAATACGCATCGTTGAAGCGCAGGTTCGATTTGCTTCTCTCTGATTTCAGCGAAGGCCGGGAGGACCCCCAAACGGTGCGCGCGAAGGTGGATGACGCAGTCGAGATGCTGGCGAAACTCGACCTTTCAAGCCCAGACGTGTCCGACCGCCTCTACGACAAGGCTCGCGCTGAGGGGGCGTGCGATCCTGAAGGTGTCTAGCGACTGGCAGAACACGTGGTTCAATGTCGGCCGTGGCCGGTGCGCGCCGACGCACTGATTCAGCCGGGCAAGCCAAGCGCTTGTCCTTGGCTTGCGGCCAACGCCGGAACCGTGGCGCTGGTTCACGTTCGGTGACGGTGCGATCACCCGTTTGTCGGTTCGTTGAGTGTGCGGAGACCCGGTGTTAGCTTGCGGCTAGTTGTGGTAGGTCAAGGAGGCCCCAATGGGACGGATGCGCGTTGCGGCTGTCGGCCTGGCGATGGCGGTCGTTGCCGTGGGCCTGTCGTCACCCGTCCTTGGTGCGACGTCGAATTCCAGCTTGGCTGGGGGAGAAGAGTGGCCCATGTTGGGCGGCGGTTTCACACATGCGGGTGCGAGCCAAGCGGTCGGACCTTCGTCGCCAGCCACCGGTTGGGAGCTCAATCCGAATCGCACCGAACCGCAGGGATACGTAGATTGGGGGAACTCTCCTGTTGTCGGAAGCAAGGGGACCATTTATCTGGTGCAATCACCAGCAACTCCACCCTTTACTCGTACGCACGTCGTGGCCATATCTCCGAGCACGCACAAGACGCTGTGGACGTGGTCGTTGTCGGGAGTGAGAGGGGCCGGGGGTGCACTGAACACCACGCCTGCTGTCGCAGCTGATGGTGTGGTCTACCTGGCCACCAACACCCTCTACGCCATTAAGGACGGCCGAACGCTGTGGCAGCGAAAGGGCTTCGCCGGCACGTTGGATCCGACGATCGGCCCCGACGGGACCGTGTACGCCTGGAACGAGAACAAGGGTCTGGAAGCACTGAACCCGCAGAACGGAGACCGCTATTGGTCTTCTGCCGACGCGTACGCTTCCACGGTACCGGCCCTTTCACCTGATGGCACGACGCTCTACGTTGCCGGAAGGGTCGATCTCTACGCACTTTCCGCCGGTCCGACGGGCGGACTAGTGGAATGGACGTATCCGATAGCGGTCACGGACGTCCCAGCAGTCGGTCCAGACGGCACGATCTACGTGACATCTGGAGGGACTCTCGACGCGATCAATGCCAACGGCACGCTGAAGTGGTCCTACGTATCACCCGACGGTACCTTCGCCCCCAATTCTCCGGCCACCGTCACCGCAGCTGGACAAGTCGTCGCCTGCCTCGACGTCGGCGATGGAGGTACCGTCGTCGTTCTCCGACGATCAGACGGCACGTTGGCCTGGTCCTACTCTGCTCCGCCTGAAACCGGCTTCACCTATTTCTCGTCGCCAGTATCGGACGCCGGCGGCAACATCTACATCCAAAATGACTCTGCTGTCTCCGCGTTCAGTCCACAAGGTTCGTTGGTGTGGACCACGAATGTGTATCCCGATGCCGGTAATCCGCCTCCCTCCCCGGCGATGGATAGCTCTGGGACTCTCTACGTTAACGGTGGTGACCAGTCCCTGATCGCATACGAGTCGAAGGATTAGCCAAGCCCCACCGTATGGGAGAGCGTGTAAACGGCACCGCCGGGCCACACGCCGCCTACGAGGGCCGTCGTGCCTCGCACGTCATCTCCGAAAGGTCGAGGCTGGGCAGCAATCAATCCCTGTCCCTGTTGCGTTTCATTCAGACCCGCTCCGCATCGTGTTGACGGAACTGTTTGCATCAGCAGTGTGCGCGATCCAAAGATGCATTCCGCCCCGGTTACCTTGTGCGCATGTTGAGGAGAAGACGGAGTCAGCGCGCCGCGCTCGCAGCGATGGGACTGGCGTCATACCTAGTCCTTTCGTCGAGCCCGGCCGAGGCGCAGGACGCACGCCACGACGGCGGACGGGAGACCAATGCGGGCGTCACTCCGGTCGACGGCCGCCTGCGCGAGCAAGATTTCGCGGCCACTGTCACATCTGTCTCCTGGCCGGCCGAAGCCAGCATCGGCGGTAATCGCGCCGAAGCACTGCCCGGTCACCGCTTTGTGGTCTTCGCGTTGAGCTTGAGCGTCAAAAGCGACGCCATTCCGGCGTCGGGCACCCTGCCCATCAGCGCGTTGGTGGCGGCGGGGAACCAGTCCCAGCCGCTGTCGCTGACGGCGATCGGAAAGGAGATCTTCGGCTCCGGGGCGCGAACCGGTTGGGGCAGCGGCTCGGGCCGGTTCACGGTCTCGGTGCCAAATACCACGCACGACGTGGATCTCGTCATCACTGAGGGATCCTTCTCCCAGGGCTTCGATCTGTGGAGGCTGACGCGCACGGCACCCGCACCGGTCGTGCTCTATCGCGATGCCACGATGCCCACACTGGCGGCCACCTCCACCGCCACCGGGACGCTCACCTTGTCCAATCCGGCCGACGGGTTCTCCGACACCGCCGCGGTCAGCGTCGAGAGCGCCACGCTCGGCGAGTTCCCTCCGAGCGGTACCGGAGCACCACCGTCGGATCCCGATCAGGCTGTGCTGAGCGTCGTGCTCGACGCCGAGTACCCATTCGACCCGAACGACCTGAGCGGCTCGGGTCACTACCTCGGCGCCCCGTCCCCGCTGCCGGGCTCGCTGCTGAGCTTCACCCCCGCCGGCGGCACAGCGATCACGGCGACCATGAGCAATGGGGGCGACAACAGCGGCAAGGGCAGCCACGACGACGGTCTCTTCGACGCCGAGTACTCGTTTGTGGTCCCCGGGGCGCTGACGGACGGGACACTGAGCGTCAATGCCGGGGCCTTCCGTGGGACCGAGTTCACGCGGTTCACGGCCGAGTCGGGCAACGCGACGCTCGATGTGACCGCTCCCGTTACGATCCCGCTTGCCTTTCCGGCGCTTCCCGCCGAAGCCCACCAGGCAACGCCGCCGTGGGTGGGCGCAGCGCTGCCCCCGACGGCGTCGGCCACTGCTTCGGCGTCGGGTGAAGCAGGGGGCTCGGCGGGCGGCGCCTTCCCAATCTGGCTGACCGTGCTCGGGTTGGCGGTCCTCGCCGCTGGAGCACTGGTCCTCGAGCGCCGGCGCCGCCATCCTCCCGTCGCACCTGCGGTGCCTACGGAAACCGATACGCCGAGAGTCCCGATACCGCAGGATCCGGTCGACCTCGTCGAGGCGGACGCCGAGCGCGATCTCAGATCGATTAATGGAGCCGAGCCAATCCTCGTCCCGGCGGACGTCACCGACGCTGCCGCCGTTGTCGACCCGGTGGTCAACGTGCTCGGGCCGGTCGAGATCACCGGCCTTCGCCGTCGCAGCGACCGCCGGATCGTCGACGAGCTCTTGGTCTACCTCGTCTGCCATGACCGCCGGCACCTGTCCGCCGGCCAGATCCTGCTCGGCATGTGGCCGACGGGCTCGACCAAAGAGGGGGTCGTTGAGGAGACGCTGGGCAACTACCTGTCCGAGCTGCGCGCCGAGGTCGGGGTCAACCACCTGCCCGAGGCCGGCCGTGAGGGCTACCTGCTCGTTGGCGTCGCCTCGGACTGGGCGAACTTCCAGCACCTGGTGCGCCAGGCCGACGCCACCGGAGGAGACCGAGCGAGCGAGTTGCGGGGCCAGGCCCTGGCCTTGGTGCGGGGCCGTCCCTTCGAAGACGTCATCGAACTCTACGAGTGGGTAGGAGGAGATCACCTCGACACCCAGATGACCGTCGCCGTCGCCACCTGCGCACTCTCGCTCGCCACCGATCGTCTGAAAGCGGGCGACTACCGAGGTGCGTTCGACGCGGCCGTGGCGGGGCTGCGCGGCGCCGGCCCCGACGACTTCGCGCTCTGGGAGGCGGGCGCCCGGGCGCTCGCCGCGGCGGGCGAACGAACCGGGCTCACGCGCTGGATCGGCGATGCCGCCCGCCACCTCAACCCGGCCGAGATCGCCCGAATCGAGGCGTCGCTCGTGCTCGGCCACGACCACGTCTGCTCGTAGGAAAGGGCAAAGTCGTGCACGGGGGCCTCAGCTCGCCGGCGCTCTAAAAGGTCGCGATCCCCGGAGCCACTGCCCGTCACAAGTCTCGCCCAGGCGTGCGACGACGTAGGCGCCGACTCGCCGATCGTGTGGTCGCTCATTCCGTCGCGGGAGAGCCATATGACTCCTCTGGAACCCTGCGGGCGTCCAGGCCGGCCCGAATCGGCCGGCCTCCTCCAC
Source organism: uncultured Acidimicrobiaceae bacterium (assembly GCA_963828505.1). Classification (GTDB taxonomy): domain Bacteria; phylum Actinomycetota; class Acidimicrobiia; order Acidimicrobiales; family RAAP-2; genus Bog-473. The sequence goes on along the minus strand of CAWHFM010000015.1, from coordinate 127,351 downwards.
CGTGAACGTCAAATGCTGCGCTTCGTGCTGCGTCAGGTTCCAAAGTTCGTCGGGCTGTCCTGACAATCACCCGGGCTAAACCGACAATCACCGGGGCTGTCTCGGCAGTGCCGTAGCCAGTTGAGTTTTCCTGCGGCCTCACGCTGTCCAGAAGCTGCGCCAGGACAGGGGCCTCGAGGCGTCACATCATGGATCTTTTGCCTACGATCGAAACGTGCGAGTACGCCGATCGGAATCCTCATGAGCCCCGTAGTCGATGAGCCCAAAGGAGGCCGTGAGCGTGGTCGCAGCGAGATCGGCCGCCCTGTGGCATCGGAAGCCGTCGTGACCAGACCATGATCACCCTGGTTGTCGCCACTGACGGTTCGGACATTGCGATCCAAGCGGCCTCAGCCGGGATCGCTCTCATGGGGTCCGCAGACCGCATCATGATCGTGGCCGTCGCCGACACCGTCGACCCCTCCCTCGCTGAGGACGCGACGGGCCACGCCGGGGCGACGATGACGTACGACGAAATCGATGAGCAACATCGGGAAGCGCGAACCCAGGGCCAGGCAGCCGTGGAGGCCACCAAGGAGGCGTTGGCAACCTTGAACATGCCACGAAGCGAAGAGGTCGAGACATTCGTGGTCGAGGGCGAGCCCGGACCCGCCCTCTGCAAATTCGCCGCTCAGGCGGACGCGGCGGCCATCGTCCTCGGCTCACGCGGTCGCGGTGGTATCAAAAGGGCGTTCCTGGGCTCGGTCTCCGACTATGTCGTTCGTCACGCGCCGTGCTCTGTCGTTGTCACTCGATCTCCAAATCGGTGACAACGGGTCCTTCGCAAGAAGAGCGTCGGACGAATGCTGGCCGTCGCGCCCGCTTGTAGGGTCTGCGCGTGGTCCCAGGGCGGAGTGACAGACCGCGGATTCCATCCCGGAGTGAGCCTCCGGCGGTGCCTCGCGACTGGTCGGAGGTCTCACCCGCCTGGATGACCGCCGCGCTAAAGCGAGACCTGGTCGACGTCGAGGTTGCCGCGGTCGAGGTGCTCGAGCGAGATGACGGAACCAACCGCCGCGCCAGACTCGGAGTGACCTACGCCCAGGGAACAGGCCCACCGGTCGTCTTTGTCAAGGGCGAGGGATCCTTCCGCGAGTCACATGCCAAGAACGGCAACCTCTTCAACGAGCCCGAGCTCTACGCATCTTCCCTCCCCATACCGGTCGACCATCCCCATCCCTACTACGTCGCCATCGACCGGACGCGACTCGACTACGCCATCGTGATGGAGGACGTCACGCTCCGAGATGGCCAACCATGTGACGCCACGTGCCACGTGTCCGTGGAGCAGGTCGAGCACGGACTCAGATCGTTGGCGGCGCTCCACAGCCTGTACTGGAACAGCGTCGAGCTGGCGGATCTCCGATGGCTGCAGACCTGGCGAGCCACACCCGGATGGACAGATTCCTTCCGGTCGAGCGTGCCCATCGGCGCCGAACGGGCTCGTGATCTGCTTCCGGACGCGGTGCGCGCCCTCAGCATGGAGACCCTCGTCGACTCCTCGCTGCGCTCCATGGACTCCTTCGGGACGGGCCACCTCACCCTTCTGCACGCCGATCCCCACGTCGGAAACACCTATCTGCTTCCCGGCAACCGCGTCGGATTCTTGGACTGGCAGGTCTGCCGGCGGGGAAGCTGGGCGCAAGATGTCGCCTACTTCCTGGTGTCCGCCCTGACGGTCGAGGACCGGCGGTCCTCCGAGCACCACCTCGTGGCGGCATACCGAGACGCGTTGGCCGTGGCCGCCGGGGAGCGGCCTTCGGAGGCAGAAACCTGCATGAGGTACGCCTCGTCCCACCCGTACGGCCTCGCCGTCTGGCTGGCCACCCACCGCTCCGATCGAGCCCAGAGTCCAGAGGTCTGCCGCGCCCTGATTGAGCGTTTTGCCGCGGCATTCATGGACCATGGCTCGCTGGACGCCCTTCAGCGCCTCGGGGCGTGACACGCCCAGGAGCTTGACGACGCCGAAACCCGTTCGTCATACTCTGACATCAATTCGCGAAGGGGGAATCCCCCGATGACCACCGGGGTGACGGACGTCGGGCGGATGCTCCGCCACGTTGACGCGAGTTTCACCTCGCCGCACGCGGGTTCCGCCGGTGAGTGACGAGCCGCGGGGATCTCGGGCCTACAACAGCCCGGCCCGGCGGGCCCAGTCCGTGGAGACCCGCGAGCGGATCGTCGGCGCAGCCAAGAAGCTTCTGCGCAAATCGTCGGTCAGAGACTGGCAATCCCTGACCATCCGCGCCGTGGCCCAGGAGGCGGAGGTCAACGAGCGCACGGTGTACCGCCACTTCACCGACGAGCGCGGGCTTCGCGATGCCGTCATGCGCGACCTCGAGCGCGACGCAGGAATCGACCTGGCGAACTTCCAGCTGGAAGATGTCGGCGACGTGGCCGGGCGCATCTTCGATCACGTCTCCTCGTACACGTTCGAGAAGCGTCCGATGGACCCGACGATGACGGAAGCTCTCCTGCGCCGAGCGCGAGGCGCTGCACGACGCACTCGAACCGTGGACGACAGAGTGGCCGGCGCCGACGGCGGCGGCCGTCGCTGCTCTTCTCGACGTCCTGTGGAGCGTCGGCTCCTTCGAGCGAATGACCGTCGATTGGCAGTTGCCGCATCAGCAGGCCCGCGACGCGCTCACCTGGCTCATCGGACTGGTCGAGGAAGCTGTACGCGCCGGCCGCCACCCGCCGGGGTGAGCGCGACGGTCGCTGGAGTTCCTGAGCAGGCGAAGGCAATAGAACACCCTTCGGAGGCATCTCGCCGCGCACCAACGATGAGACCGGGAGGCGAGAGGCCGTCCCGAGACGCGTAGCCTCGCGGCGGTGGAGTTCGGCGAAGAGCTGCGCAACGACGTCGCCGCGGGCCGCATCACCGTCTCGTTCCGGCTGTGGAAGCGACCACGAGTCAAGGTTGGCGGGCGGTATCGGGTCGGGCCCGCGACGATCGAAGTCGACCGGATCGAGCTCGTGCCCTTCGCGTCGATCTCGGATGCCGACGTACGACGGTCCGGTGAGTCCGACCTCGAAGAGCTGCGCCACCGGGCGGCTCACGCCGGACCTATCGCGGACGACACCATGGTGTATCGCGTGGCATTTCACGTCGTCATGTGACCCGCCGCCATCGTCCGCCCGCCACCATCCCCGCCCGCGACCATCGCGGCGCGGACCGTGAGCCCGGACTCGGTGACGCTCGAGGCCGTGTTCGCCGGAGCCGGCCGGCGGTATCGTCTCAGACGTCGCCGGGATGCTGACGAAGCAGGTCGGCCTCAGCCCGCTCGAGGATCTCGACCAGTGTGAGGAGGAGCCATGCAACACCGCCAGATCGGCGGGCGGACGGTGAGCGCCGTCGGCCTGGGGGAGATGCCGCTCTCCATTGAAGGGAGACCTGACCGTGCCCGTGCCCTCGCCACCATCCACGCCTCGCTCGACGCGGGCGTGACGATCATCGACACGGCGGACGCCTACTCGCTCAGCGTCGACGAACACGGGCACGGGGAGAGGCTGGTGGCCGAGGCGCTCGCGGCCTACGGCGGACCGACGGACGACGTGCTCGTCGCCACCAAGGGCGGCCACCGCCGCCCAGGGGACGGCACCTGGACGGTTCACGGTGACCCGGCCTACGTGAAGCAGGCCTGCGAAGCGTCGCTCAAAGCGCTCGGCGTAGAGGCGATCGGGCTGTACCAGTACCACCGGCCCGATCCCTCGGTGCCGTGGGCCGAATCGGTCGGCGCACTGGCCGAGCTGCTCGACGAGGGCAAGATCCTCATGGCCGGCGTATCGAACGCAACCGTCGCGCAGATCGACGAGGCGCAGCGAGTCCTGGACGGCCGGCTGGCCAGCGTGCAGAACGAGTTCTCGCCGCGCTTCCGCTCCTCCGAGCCAGAGCTGGAGCACTGCGAGGAGATCGGGGTGGCGTTCATCCCCTGGAGCCCGCTGGGAGGGATCGGCCGGGCGGATCGCATTCAGAAGGACCACTCGGCCTTCGCCCAGGTGGCGGCCGAGGTCGGTGCCTCGCCCCAACAGGTGACCCTGGCCTGGATGCTGGCCAAGGGGTCGCGCGTCGTCCCGATCCCCGGAAGCAGCCGGCCTGAGTCGGCCCGGGCCTCCGCCGCGGCGGCGGACCTTCAGCTCAGCGCCGAGCAGGTGGCGCGCCTCGACGCCTCTTGAGCGGCGGGACAGGAGCGGAACAGAACAGCGCGCCGGCGCGTTGTAAGGGTGTCGCGCTATGACGGCGCGACTGGAGGAGAGGACACCATGCCCGCTGTGACCGTTCCGGACACCCTGGCCCTGCCCAGGATCGAGACCACGGCCGAGCAGGCCGCGGCCGTCCGCCCTATCGCTTCCGTCACCGATGCCCCCTCGGGCTTCGAGGGTGAGGGGTTCCCGGTCCGACGCGCCTTTGCCGGCGTGTCCCTCTCCGACCTGGACCCGTTCGTGCACATGGATCAGATGGGCGAGGTCGAGTACGCGCCCGGTGAGCCCAAGGGCACACCGTGGCACCCCCACCGCGGCTTCGAGACAGTGACCTACATGATCGACGGCACGTTTCAGCACCAGGACTCCATCGGCGGTGGCGGCCTCATCACCGACGGGTCGACCCAGTGGATGACGGCGGGCTCGGGCATCCTGCACATCGAGCGCCCGCCCGACCAGCTCATCGCGAGCGGTGGCCTCTTCCACGGGACGCAGCTCTGGGTGAACCTGCCGGCAGCGGACAAGTTGATCGACCCGCGCTATCAGAACCTCGATGCGGGCAACATCGTGCTCCTGACCTCGCCCGACGGCGGCGCCTTGGTCCGCGTGATCGCCGGCGACGTGGCCGGGCACCGGGGCCCGGGAGCCACGCACACACCGATCTCCATGGTCCACGCCAGCATCGGGCCCGGAGCCGAGCTCGTGCTGCCGTGGCCGCGCGACTTCAACGCGCTCCTCTACGTGCTCTCGGGCGCCGGGACGGTCGGCGGAGACGCCCGGCCGGTCCACACCGGCCAGCTGATCGTCCACGGCCCCGGCGAGGCGTTGGCGGTGCGCGCCGACGCAACCCAGGAATCGCGACACCGGGCGCTCGACGTGCTCATCCTTGGTGGCCGTCCCATCGGCGAGCCCGTGTACGCCCACGGCCCCTTCGTCATGAACACGCGGGCGGAAATCGTGCAGGCCTTCGAGGACTTCGAGGCGGGCCGCCTGGGCACGGTCCCCGCCGACCACATCGGCAACGCGTAGCGACCGTGGCGACCGGCGGCACCTGGACCGAGGACGACATCGGCGACCTGACCGGACGGGTCGCCCTCGTCACCGGGGCCAACAGCGGCATCGGGTTCGAGACGACACGTGCCCTGGCCGAGCACGGCGCGCATGTGGTGATGGCCTGCCGCGACGAGGCGAGGGCCCGGCGGGCCTACGACGAGCTCGACAACGACCTGAGTCGCAGTTCGCTCGAGGTGCTGACGCTCGACCTGGCCGACCTGGACTCGGTCCGCCATGCCGCCGCCTCGTTCCTGGCCCGCCACGCCCGCCTCGACCTCCTCGTGAACAACGCCGGCGTCATGGGCGCGCCGCACCAGCTCACGGCGGACGGATTCGAGCTGCACATGGCCACGAACCACCTGGGGCATTTCGCCCTCACCGGCCTGCTGCTCGAGCGCGTCGTGACTACCGAGCGCTCCCGGATCGTCGGCGTCAGCTCGCACGTGCACCGCATCGGGCGCCTGCGCGCGGACGACGTCGCCGGAGTCCGGATCGCCAACCCCTGGGAGGCGTACGGCACGTCGAAGCTGGCCAACCTCCTCTTCGTGGCCGAACTCCAACGCCGGCTCGCCGCGGCCGCGCTGCGGACCATCGCCGTGGCGGCACACCCCGGCTGGACGCGGAGCAACCTGGCCGGCAACGGTGCCGACCTGAAGGGCGGCCGGGTGCGACGGAAGCTGGCGCGCGCCGCCGGGGCGACGATCGGGCAAGCCACGGCGGCGGGAGCCCTGCCCGTCCTCTGCGCCGCGACCTCATCGTCCGTGCACGGTGGGCAGTACGTCGGGCCGGGCGGTCCGCTCCAGCTCTGGGGGCCGCCCCGTGTGGTCACGCCGTCGCGACACGCTCGCGACCGGGCCGACGCCGCCGCGCTCTGGACGACCTCGGAGGAGCTGACCGGAGTGCGCTACTCGCTGGGCGTCCCGGCCTGAGTGCAACGGCAGCACGGTGAGCAGGCGCGGCCCGCCTCGGGCCCCGCACGCCGGTGCGCTCGCAGGAAAGCGGCGTGGGAGGGAGCGCGGTCGGGCCGGAGGACGCGCCCGAGCACGACGACCACCACCGCCGCCGCACCGGCCCGCCGCAGCGCGGCCGCCGCGCTCTGCGCCCGCGCCCCGCTGACGTAGGTGTCGTCGAACAGCAGCACGCGTTCTCCCTCCAGTCGCCGGTGTGCCTCCGGCAAGACCGAGAAGGCGCCGGCATCGGGGTGCATATGCCCGACTGGAGCGGCGGCGCGGCGAAGCACGGCGGGCGACCAGCAGGCCCCGCCCGCTTCGGCTGCCCCGGCCATCCCGTCGAGCGCCGTGAGCGGGGCACCGTTGGGCCGGGCGGTCGAGGGCACGCCGAGGGCGACGCCCAAGGGTCCTCCCGCCACAGCGGCGACGCAGCCGGCGTGGGCCGCCAGGAACTCGCGGAGAAGGCGCGCCGGCATGGTGGCATAGCGGGCGCGGGCCTCGGCGACCGGCGACTCCTTGTACCCCATCAGCACGGTGTAGAGCGGACCGGGGATCGGGCACAGCCGCAGCGGTACCACCGGGGTCAGCGGGAAGCCCAGACGCCGCCCCACGACGCCACAGGCGAAGCACAGCGCATGGCCGGCGGCCGGGCCGCAGCAGATACGGCAGACGCCGGGTCCGGGCGGCGGGACCCAGTAGGGGTCAGGGGGAGGGGTCGGGTTCCGGTCGATGCAGGAGAAAGGTCCCGGTCGCCCGGCTCAGGAGCGTGCCCCCGGCGTCACGCACGGCGCCCTCGGCGTAGGCGACCTGGCGGGCCAACCTCACCACCTCGCCCCGGAGCACGTACGGCTCGCCCTTGAGAGCCGGCCGCATCGTCTCCGTCTTGATCTCGAGCGTTCCCCGTGTGCGCGCCCTGCCGGGCAAGGCGGCGTTGATGGCGAAGTTCATGCACGCATCGAGCAGCAACGCGTGCACACCGGCCTGGGTGATCCCGTGCGGGTTGCACGCCATCTCCGTGGGCGTGAAGGTGCCGTCCACCCAGCCCAGGTCCTCGCCGTCGACGCCGTAGCCGGTGAACGCGCCGCCGACCACGTCGATGATGGGCATGCCCCCGTCGCCGAGCCAGCGGTCCATGTCCTTGGCCGCCGCCGCCGCCGCCTGGCGGGTGTCGTCTTTCTTCCCTTCGTCACTCCCGCTGCCGGTCATCGCCGGCAGACCCTAATCCTCCCGGTCGCGGCCCCCAGGTGGGGGACCTCCCCGGGGCCGGTAAACTGGGTCGATCTTGACCCGGCCGGGACTGCCCGCCGCCGGAGCTGGGAGGAGACACGCCATGACCACCGCAGTCATCGTCGACGCCGTCCGCACCGCCGGGGGCAAGCGAAACGGGAAGCTTCGCAACTGGCACGCCGTCGACCTGGCGTCGGAGACGCTCAAGGCCCTGGCCGAGCGCAACGGCCTGGACCCGGCCCAGGTGGACGACGTGATCATGGGCTGCGTCATGCAGGTCTCGGAGCAGTCGCTCAACATCGGGCGTAACGCCGTGCTGGCCGCGGGCTGGCCCGAGTCCGTCCCCGCCACCACCATCGACCGCCAGTGCGGGTCGTCCCAGCAGGCGATCCACTTCGCAGCCCAGGGCGTGATCGCCGGCGCCTACGACGTCGTGGTGGCGGCCGGGGTCGAGTCGATGACGCACACCCCGATGGGCTCGTCGGTCGTGCGCGACTTCGGTTTTCCCTTCGGCCCACGCATGATGGCCCGCTACACCGACGACGAGGGGCACAGCCGGCTCAAGGGACAGGGCATCGGGGCTGAGATGATCGCCGACCAGTGGGGCATCTCGCGCCAGGAGCTGGACGCCTACTCCGTGCGCAGCCACCAGCGGGCGGCGCGCGCAACGGCCGAAGGCCGGTTCGAGCGTGAGATCGTGCCCGTCTCGGTCCACGACGACGAGGGCAACGACACCGACGAGGTGTTCGCCGCCGACGAGGGCATCAGGCCCAACTCGACCGTGGAGGCGCTCGCCAACCTGAAGCCGGCCTTCAAGGAGGACGGCAAGGTCACGGCGGGGAACTCGTCGCAGATCACCGACGGCTCGTCGGCAGTGCTGATCATGAGCGAGGAGAAGGCCAGCTCGCTGGGGCTGACCCCACGGGCGCGCTTCTGCGCCTTCGCCCTGGCCGGCGTCGACCCGGTGACCATGCTCACGGGTCCGATCCCGGCCACCACCACCGTGCTCGAGCGCGCCAAGTTGACGCTCGACGACATCGACGCAGTGGAGATCAACGAGGCGTTCGCCTCGGTCGTGCTGGCCTGGGAGAAGGAGCACCACCCCAACATGGACCTCGTCAACCCCAACGGCGGGGCCATCGCGCTGGGCCACCCTCTGGGCGCCTCGGGCGGCAAGCTCATGGCCTCGCTCGTCAACGAGCTCGAGCGCACCGACGGGCGCTACGGGCTCCTGACGATGTGTGAGGGCGGCGGGCTGGCCAACGCGACCGTCATCGAGCGGCTGGGCTGACGCAGGCGCGGGCGCGTCGACGCGGCCCGGCCCGGCCCGGCCCGGTTCAGCGATAGCGGGTGGCCAGCAGGAAACCCGAGAAGATCGCCACCAGGCCGATGACCAGACCCCAGGGCGAGCCGTGGGCCATGAACGGCAGGTGGCCCAGGTAGTTGACGGTGATGACGGCGACCCCGCCGATGAGCAGCACCAGGATGAGCGCGCCGAACCACGGGGGGCTGTGACGGACGCTCTTGGGGATGGGCGCGGTGTAGCGCCCGCTCTCCTCGGCCGTCTTGTACCGGCCCACCTTCGACGTCGAGGTGCGGCCGGCCGCCGACTTGCCCTTGCGCGAAGCGCCACCCGGTCCCTTGGTGCTCGTTGCCACGAGGGCAGAGGTTAGCCAGCCGACCGGGCTCCGGTACGATCGGCCACCCATGGGCGCCCGCGTGCTCGTCATCGACAACTACGACTCCTTCGTCTACAACCTGGTCCAGGAGCTGGGCGAGCTGGGCGCGGACCCGGTCGTCTTCCGCAACGACGCCATCGACGTGGCCGGCATCCGGGCCGAGCAACCCGACGCCGTGCTGGTCTCGCCCGGCCCGGGCCGGCCCGAGGACGGCGGCGTCAGCCTCCGTGCCATCGGGGACCTGGCCGGCGAGGTGCCGATCCTCGGGGTCTGCCTGGGCCACCAGTGCATCGGCCAGGCTTTCGGCGCCGAGGTCGTCGCCGCACCGCATCTCATGCACGGCAAGACCTCCGAGATCCACCACGACGGAACGGGCCTCTTCGCCGGGCTTCCCAACCCTTTCGTAGCCACGCGCTACCACTCGCTCGTGGTCCGGCCCGAGTCGGTACCCGGCGAGCTGGAGGTGACGGCTACCTCGCGCGACGGGGTGGTCATGGGCCTGCGCCACCGATCGCTGGGGGTCGAAGGGGTGCAGTTCCACCCCGAGTCCGTCCTGACCGCTTCCGGCCCTGCCCTCCTCGCCAACTTCCTGGCTCAGCTGGGCACGCTCGCCGTGACCCCCGCTTCCGGCTGACGGAGCGACCGTCAGCGACCGCCCTTGGGCTCCTGACCGGTAGCGCCCGAATTCCCAGTCGTGGGAGAGGTCGTGGTCGGGAGGTCCGTCGTGCTCGTGGTCGTCGTGCTGGTCGAGGTGGTCGTGGTCGAGGGCTGACAGACCGAGATGGTGACCGTGCTCCCCGTGGCCACCTGGGTGTTGGCGGCCGGGTTCTGGGCGTCGACGAAGCCCGGGCTGGCCCCGCCGGGGCACGCGGTGTCGAAGGTGGTGTTGGCGACGAGCCCGGCGGTCGAGATGGCCTGCTGGGCCGCCGAGGCGCCCTGACCGACCACGCCGGGCACGGTGGCACAACGCCCGGTGGAGATCACGACCGAGACGGCCGTGTTCGGGGGCACGGTCTGTCCCGCCCCGGGGTTCTGGGCCGAGACCAGCCCGCCGGCGTACTGGTCGGAGCAGGCACCCGTCTGACCCCCCACGTTGAGGTGTGCCTGGTTCAAGATGGCACCGGCTGCCGTCGGCGTCTGCCCGACGACGGACGGCACCGAGACCGAGGTCTGGCTGGCCGACACGGTCAGGACCACCTTCGTCGTCTGCTTGACCTTGCTCCCGCCCGGTGGCGACTGACCGAGCACGGTGCCTTCCGGCTGGTTACCGCCCGGCACGTTGTGCACGGTGTACGCCAGCCCCACCACGTTCAACGCCTGAATGGCCTGTGCCAGCGGGTCGCCCTTGACCGGCGGCACCGTGACGATCGGGACGTTCGGGCCGGCACTGACCACCAGGTCGACCATTGAGCTCTTCGCCACCGAGGCCCCCGAAGTCGGGTCGGTCGACAAGACGGTGCCCCTGGTACGGGGGTTCTGCTGGGAGGTGATCTGGCCGACGACGAGCCCCTCGTCCTGGAGTGTGTGGATGGCGACGGCCTGGGGCAGGCCCACGACATCCGGCACGTTCACGTTCGATCCGCCGCCCAGCGCGCGCACCAGGAAGAACGCGACGACGGCGAGCGCGACCAGGAGTACGACAAGGAGAGCGACGAGGCGGCGCGTCCGACGCTTGCGCTCCTTCTCTTCGTCCTCGCCGCCCGGGTAGGTCCGGCCGTCGAGCGGGATGGCCTGAGTCTGCCCGGTCGTCATGACGGCCTCGGTGGCGTCGAAGGCGCCGACCGCGCCCATGACGCCGGTAGCGGCCACGTCGACGGCCTCGACCGGCCGCCCGTCGGCGAAGCGCAGGAGATCGGCCCGCAGCTCCTCGGCCGAGGAGTAGCGGTCCGCAGGGTTCTTGGCTAGCGCCTTCATCACCACGGCCTCGAACGCGGCGGGCACCGCCGGGTTGGCCACCCGCGGCAGCACCGGGTGGTCGCGCACGTGCTTGGAGGCGACGGCGACCGGGGAGTCACCGGTGAACGGAGGGCGACCCACCGACATCTCGTAGAGGACGACACCGAGGCTGTAGATGTCGCTGCGTGCGTCGACACCCTTTCCTTCGGCCTGCTCGGGCGAGAAGTAGGCCGCCGTCCCCATGACCGCGCCCGTCTGCGTGAGGCTCTCCTCCGTGTTGATGGCGCGGGCGATGCCGAAGTCGGTGACTTTCACGTCCCCCTCGGGGGTCATGAGGATGTTCCCCGGCTTCACGTCCCGGTGGACGACGCCGTGCCGGTGGGCGAAGGCGAGCGCGGCGGCGACTCCCGCCCCGATGCGGGCGATCTGCTCCGGCTCCATCGGCGGATCTTCCCGCAGCACGGCTGAGAGCGGCCTGCCCTCGACGAACTCCATGACGATGAAGTAGGCGCCGTCGTCCTCGCCCCAGTCGTAGACCGGGACGATGTTGGGGTGCGAGAGGTTGGCGGCTGCCTGGGCCTCCCGGCGGAAGCGCTCGACGAAGGCCCGGTCGATCGACAGCTCCGGGAACAACACCTTGAGCGCCACGGCACGATCGAGCTCGCGGTCGACGGCGCGATACACCAGGGCCATGCCGCCGCGCGCGACGAGGTGGGTCAGCTCGTATCGGCCCGAGTAGATCCGCGGGGTGTCGACCGGCTGCATGGCGCCCTGAGCCTACGCTGGGCGTCCCGCGCCACGAGGTGGCGCGACGGCGTCTTCGGGGACGGGGTGGTAATTGGTCACGGCGCGGGAGCCCCTAACGGCGCGGTCGTCGTGGTCGAGCCCCCCGCGGTCGTCGTGGTGGTGGTCGTGGTCGTGGTGGTCGTCGTCGGGGGCGGCGCATGCTGCTGGTTGTACTGGCTGACGAGGTTCTGCACGTAGCTCCGCGCGCTGGCCAGCGACGGTTCCTGGACCCCGGTCCCGATGGCGGCGACTGCCGGGGGGAGGATCTGCGCGGTGGTGATGCCGGTGTGGTCCACAACCTTCGGCTTGAACCACAGCACTCCCCCGGACTGGCCCTGCACCACCACCACCTGGTCGCCCCGCAACACGACCGTCCAGTTGTCGTAGGCGTACCACCTCAGAACGAAGTAGGCCGCCACCGGGACGGCCGCCACGAGGAGAACGAACAAGAAGACCCGGAACGTCACGCGCCGCGGGATGCCGAGCCGGCGCCGCCGAGCGCGGCGGCTCTCCTTCACCTTGGGCTTGTCCACGGGCTCGCTCGGTGCAAGAGGAACGCGAGCCGAAGCGCGAGCGAGGGGCGCCGAGTCGACCGTGCCGAGGAAGAACTGGTCGCTGTGCGGCCCGGAGTCCGCCAACGAGCTATCGCCGTCGAAGCCGAGGCGCGAGCCAGGCGCCAGCGTGTCGTCGATCGCCGGGACGACCGCGGTGATCGTGGCGGCGCTGGCGCCCTCCGTCACGCCGGGGGATGTCGGGGGGGGGAGGGGTGGCGTCGGTGGCGCGGCAACTCCATCCCCCTCCCGCGTCTCGGGTTCGTCGCCGTCGCCGTCGTCGTCGTCGCCGCGGTCGTTTTCGTCTTCTCCTGCCGCTCCGGCCGCGACCTGCGTCGCGACCACGGCCGCCGGGACGTGGAGCGGCCTCACGACCGACGTCGAACCGGTGGTGTCCTCACCCACGAGCACGTCGACGACGACCACGGTGATGTTGTCCGCGCCGCCGTGACGGTTGGCCGCGTCGACCAGCCGCCTCGCCGCCTCGCCCGGATCGGGTTCTTCGGCCAGGACCGCCGCTATGTCCTCCATGTCGATCTCGTTCGAGAGGCCGTCGCTGCACAGGAGGAGGCGGTCTCCCGTGCGTAGCTGGAGCTCCCAGATGTCGGTCTCGACCTCGGGCGACACCCCGAGAGCGCGGGTGAGGATATGGCGTTGCGGGTGCACGGCGGCCTCTTGCTCCGTGATCTCGCCGTGGCGCACGCGCTCCTCGGCCAGGCTGTGGTCGGCCGTGACCTGGGAGATCTGTCCTTCCGAGAACACGTAAGCCCGGGAGTCGCCCACGTTGGCCAGCGCCAGGACGTCGTGCCCGTCGGCGTCGGCCACCAGCGCGGCGGCGGTCAACGTGGTACCCATCCCGCGCAGCTCCGTGTTGACCTGGCTCTCTTGCCAGACGGCGAGGTTGGCCTCGTCGAAGGCCTGGACGAGGCCGTCCGCCGTCTGCTCGCGCCCGAACGACTGCTCCAGGGTCTCGACCGCCACCCGCGCCGCCACCTCACCGCCGACGTGGCCGCCCATCCCGTCGGCAACCGCGTACAGGTTCGGCCGCTCCAACGGCAGATCCTGGTTGATCTGTCGCACCCGTCCGACGTGCGTGGCCGAGCCCGACCGCAGGACCGTCAACGGGTGACCTCGAACACGGTGGAGCCGACCTGCAACAGATCCCCCTTGCCCAGCCGCGCCGCCTGGGAGATTCGTTCGGAGTTGAGGAAGGTGCCGTTGGTCGAACCCAGGTCCTCCACCCAAAGTTGGTCGTTGTGACGGAACAGCCGGGCGTGCACCGTCGAGGTGTACACGTCGTCGGGCATGGACACACCACAGCCGGGGGAGCGTCCCACCGTGAGCTCGTCGTCGAGGTCGAAGGTGCGGCCCTTGTGATCGCTCGGTTCGACGATGGAGAGGAACAGCTGCCGCCGCTTCTTCTCCTTCGCCGGTTTCGCCGGGCGGACGGTGGCAGCGTCACGCCGTTCCTGCCGGCGCTCGGCCCGCGACTTCCGCACGACGGCCGGGCTCATCTCGACCCAGACGGCTCTGATGACGCGGAGGAAGAACAGGAAGATCAGCGCCACGACGCTCCACTGCATCACGCGCAGGACAGCGTTCAGATTCTGGGTGGCGACGACGATCGCCACCGCCCGCGGGTCCGTCACGTCATCTCGAAGATGAGTCTCGTCGTCCCCACGCTGATCTCGTCGCCACTGACAAGGAGTTGCTCACGTACCGGCGCACCGTTGACCCGGGTGCCGTTGGTCGATCCGAGGTCGGTGACGAAGACACCGTCGCCCTTGCGGCGGAGCTCGGCGTGACGACGGCTGACGTTGGAGTCGGACAGGACGACGCCGCACTCGGGCAGGCGCCCGATGATCAGGGGCTCCGAGCTCACCGGGACCCGCCGCCCGTCCGAGAGCACGATCTCGGCCAGGAAGCCCCCGTCCTCGCTCTCGTGCACCTCGGCGGTCACCGTGAACCGGCCGGGCTTGAGGTTCGACCCCTCGAAGATCTCGACCTCGACCGGGCCGACGAAGGAGTACGACTCGATCTTGGCATGCTCCCGGGCGGCGTCGGCCAGCTCCCGCGACAGGGCGTCGACGAAATTGGCGAACCGGCTGACGTCGGCCGGCGACAGGGTCACGGCGAAGGCATTGGGCGCGATGAGGCCCCGGACGCCTACGCGCCGGTGCAAGTCCATCTCACGGGTGAGGCGCCGGCCGATCTCGACCGGCTGGAGGTTGCTCCGAAACGGCTTGGCCAACGTTCCCTCCACGAGACGCTCGATGCGCTCCTCAAACTGCTGGAGTCCCACGGTTCCCAGAGATTACCGGCCCCCTACCCCAACCTGGGAGCCAGCGTGCGTCTGACCAGGTCAACTACCGCCGGGGACGCCGCCAGACCGTCTCCGGCGGGTCCCGGCCGGCTGGGCCAGGGACTACTCTTGCCCGGTCACTCGGGCGAGTGGCGGAATTGGCAGACGCGCAGGATTCAGGTTCCTGTGTCCGAAAGGATGTGGGGGTTCAAGTCCCCCCTCGCCCACCGAGAGAGCATGACAACCCCCCGAGGGGCCGCATTTCGGCTCTGCGAGTGGAACGAGCCGAGTGGCGGTATTCCATGGCGGTGCCCAGTGGCGCCCGGCGGTGGACCTGGTGATCGCCCGCCCTCTCTGGCCTGCGCATCCAATGGGAGTTGGGTCTCGCCGCCGCCGGTGACACAGGTAGAGGATCGCAATCAGCCGATCCGGAGCAGGCCGAGCGAGTGGGCCAGTGCGGCGGCGTCGGCACGCCGCCTGGCGCCGAGTTTGCGCAGGATGTTCGACACGTGAACGCCCGCGGTGCTCGCGCTCATGTAGAGCGAGGCGGCTATCTCGCGCTTGGTCAGACCGTTCCTGAGCAGCTCGAGGACGGCCAGCTGGCGCGGCGTCAAGATCGCCGTCGATCGCTGCCTGGGCCCGCCACCGGGGCTCACGTCGAGCTGCTCGATCGTCGAGAGGACGCGATCGACCGCCTGGGCGAGCTGGAGTTCCCGCCCTTGGGACCAAGCCGAAGCAAACGACGCTCGGCTCAGCTTCGCTTGGAGTCGATCCAGCGCCGCGGCCCGGGCCGTGCTTCAACCGGGGGGATCGGCGTTTTCATGCGCTCCCGGAGCAGCTCGGCGCGACCGAGAACCTCGACGGCGAGGCGGGGCTCGGCCCGCAGCAGAAGCGAACCCGCAATCTCCTCGAGGACGCTCGCCACGCGCCAGCGGTCACCAAGCTGGCTGTGCAAGAGCAGCGAGTCCCGCAACATCAGCGCCGACTCCCCCGATAGATGGTGACGGCGACGGGTCGAGGATCGCGAGCTCGTGTAGCGACCATGCGAGTCTGCACCTTTCGCCTTCGGGTGAGCACCACCGTGCCCAGTAGCCACGACGCGCCGTCCCGCCGGGTAGGAGCGCCGGGATCGCCCACCGAAGCAGCGAACGTGGCGTCGTCGCTAGGCTGATCGCCGAGGTGACCAGGTGACGACACCCGAGGCACTCGGGTCGTGGGGGTCGTTCGATCTCGACGACCCGTTCCCCCTCTTCGCAGAGTTGCGCGAGCTGGGCGCCGTGCATCCGGCCAGACTGGCCGACGGGCACGACGCGTGGCTGGTCGTGCGCTACGACGAGGCGATGGTCGCGCTCAACGAGCCGCGGCTCTCCAAGGACATGCACGCCGCCCTGGCGACCGGGTCGGAGGTCGTCGCCGAGGGCCTCCCGGGCCCAGACTTCGCCCGCCACATGCTCACGGTCGACCCGCCCGACCACACCCGGTTGCGGCGGCTCGTGTCGTCCGCCTTCTCCCCGAGGCGCGTCGAGGCCCTGCGCTCACATGTCCAGACCATCACCGACGACCTCCTCGACGGCATCGCCTCCCAGAGGGCCGATCGCCGCGTCGACCTCGTCGCCACCTTCGCCTTGCCGCTGCCCTTCACCGTCATCTGCGAGCTCCTCGGCGTGCCGCAACCGGACCGGGCTCCCCTGGCACGGGAGTTCACGAAGCTGCTCGTCCCGACCTCGACCGCGGCCGAGTACGCCGCGGCCAAGAAGGCCTCCGATGCCGTCGTCGGCATGCTCGAGAACCTCGTCGCGGCCAAGCAGGGCGCGCCCGGCGACGACCTCGTCAGCGCGCTGATCGGCGCCCGCGACGGTGACGAGCGGCTCGACAACCAGGAGTTGCTCTCGACGATCTTCCAGTTGATCGTCGCCGGCCACGACACGACGGCCAGCCTCATCGGCAACGGCGTCGTCGCCCTCTTCCGGAACCCGGCCCAGCTCGCAGAGCTCCGCTACGACCCCGAGAGGATGGCCGCGGCCATCGAGGAGCTGCTCCGCTACGACGCGCCCGTTCCGCATTCGACGTTCCGCTACGCCGTCGAGCCCGTGACCCTCGGAGGCGTCACCATCCCGGCGGGCGCACAGGTGATCATCTGCCTGGCGGCCGCCAACCGCGACGTGGACAAGTTCGCGAGCCCCGAGTCGCTCGACATCGACCGCTCCGTGACCCGTCACCTCGCCTTCGGGCACGGCGTGCACCACTGCCTCGGCGCCCCGCTGGCGCGTATGGAGGGCCAGGTGGCGCTGGCCTCGCTGTTGGGACGCTTCCCGGAGCTGGCCCTCGCCGTCCCCTCGGAGGACCTGCACTGGGGGCACGGTGACGGCCTGGTGCTGCGCGGCCTGTCCGAGCTCCCGGTCATCCCCGGCCCCTCCCTGCCGCGGACCCGCACAAGCGAGACCAGCGGCACGCCGTCATGACCGAGACACCGCGCCCGGCCGGTACCGAGGAGCAGTGGCGCGTCGTCGACGAGGGCTGGGGCCGGCGTGCCGTCGAGTTCGCCACCCTGGCCGAACCTACGAACGTCCGCGAGTACGTCGCCGTGCACCACCGCTTGGCCTTGGGGGCCGGGGACCGCCTGCTCGATGTGGCGTGCGGCTCCGGCCTGGCCGTCGAGTTGGCGGGGCTGCGCGGCGCGCGCTGCTCCGGCATCGATGCGTCGCCGCGCCTCCTCGCCGTCGCCCGGGACCGCAGCCCCGAGGCCGACCTGCGGGTGGGGGACATGAACGCGCTGCCGTGGCCGGACGGTTCCTTCGACGTCGTCACCAGCTTCCGCGGCATCTGGGGCACCACCCCCGGCGCTCTGGCCGAGGTGTACCGGGTCCTGGTCCCGGGCGGCCGGGTGGGGCTCACCGTCTGGGGCCACATCAAGGCGTCCCCCGGGGCGTGGGCGTTCGCGCCGTTCACGCTGGCCAGCGAGGCGAAGGTCCAGAACCAGGCGAACATGGTCGCTCTGGGCCGGCCCGGTGCCGGTGAGGCGCTCCTCGAGGAGATCGGCTTCACGGACGTCGACCGGGTCGACCTGTCCTTCGTCTTCGAATTCGCCGATCCGGAGGCCTACGCGCGAGCGCTGGCTTCGACCGGTCCGGCCTACGAAGCGATCATGTCGGTCGGAGAGGAAGCCTTTCTGGAGGCGGCGGTGGAGCTGGGGCGGGAACGAGTCCGGGAGGGCTTGCCCCTGCGCGCCCCGATCCTGCTCGTGGGCTACTTCGCCGCCAAGCCGGCACGATCGGGCACAGCCGCGGCCCCGCCGGCCGAGGACGACGTCGGAGTGGCGCGCTCCTCCGCCGGCTACCTCTCCACCCCTCCGCACACGCCGGGAGCTCAGCGGCTCTTCGACGACGATGCGCGCGCCGACGGCTACGTGACGAACGTGTCTCGTCTGTGGGCGTACCAGCCCGAGGTGTTGGACGGGCTGTCCGAGCTCATGGGGTCGGTCACGCGGGCCGGCTCCCTCAGCGCAGCGCAGCGCAGCGTGCTCGTGACAGCGGCCGCCTCCGCGCTGGGCGACTCCTACTGCGCCTTGGCCTGGGGCAAGAAGCTGGCCGCCGCCGCGGGTCCCGAGGTGGCGGCCTCGGTCATCCGAGGCGAAACCGAGGGCCTCGACGGCCCCGGGCAGGCGCTGGCCCGGTGGGCCCGGTCGCTGGCCACCGACCCGAATGCGGTCACCGCCGACGACGTCCAGGCGCTGCGCGACGCCGGCTTCGAGGACGGGCAGATCTTCGCCATCACGGCGTACGTCGCGCTCCGGTTGGCGTTCTCCACCGTCAACGACGCCCTGGGCGCGCAGCCGGACGAGCAGCTGGCGGCGTCCACCCCGGAGCCGGTCCGCGCTGCGGTCAGTTTCGGCCGTCCCGTGGCCGCCCGGGCCAGGGCTGGGGAGGCGGCCGGCGAGTAGGCGGGGCCCGCCCGGAGCATCATGCGCCGATGGAAAGATCACTTTTCCGCTCGCCGTTGCGGAGGTAACCTGGCCCCCCACCGGCCGCACCGATCGCGGGAGCAGAGATCATCCGAACTGCTCGTAAGGGCGGCGAGCCCCCGGGTGAAGGCGAGTTCCCGGATGAAGCTGTGCGGACCGGCCGTAACAGGTGAGGGGCGAGACCCAAGGAGCTGATCAAATGACCGCTACGGATACCCCAGTGAACAATGGCGTCAACGTCGAGGCGCTGCTCGGCGCCCGGACGGCTCTGACCGAGACCCCCCAAGCCGCGCAGTTCCAGTGGCGGGCGAGTTGCGAGTGGAAGAACGGCACGCACAGTCGCTCGACCGTGGAGGGATTCTTCGGGCTGGGCGAGGAGCAGACCCACCGCACGACCTATACGTTCGACGCTGACCACCCCGAGATCTTCGCGTCGGAGGACAACGGCGCCACGCCGGTCGAATACGTGCTCGTGGCGCTGGCCAGCTGCCTGACCGCCGGCGTCGCCGCGGTGGCGCAGAACCGCGAGATCCAGCTGCGCAGCGTCTCGGCCACCATCGAGGGCGGCATGGACGTGCGGGGGATCCTCGGGGCGGACAGCGACGTCCGCAACGGCTTCAACGACATCAAGGTGACGTACAAGATCGACGCCGACGCGTCAGAGGACGACATCAAGGCTCTGATCGCGCAGTCGCAGAAGCGCTCCGCCGTCTACGACATCATCACGAACCCCACCAACGTCAGCGTCGAGGTCGCCTGACTCTCTCGGGTTCCTGCTCCTTCGGGGGTTTCATGCACACCACGGCCGTCGTGATCGGCGCCGGACAGAGCGGGCTGGCGATGAGCCGGTGCCTGGCCGATCGTTCGATCGACCACGTCGTCCTGGAGCGCAACGAGGTCGCCAGCTCGTGGCGGCGGGAGCGGTGGGATTCGCTCCGGCTGCTCACTCCCAACTGGCAGTGCCGGCTGCCCGGCCAGGCCTATGACGGGTCCGACCCGGACGGCTTCATGACGATGCCCGAGGTGGTCGATTTCATCAGCGGGTACGCCAAGGCGATCGACGCGCCGGTGGTGTGCGGTGCGACCGTGACGTCGCTGCGCCGCGTCGGCGACGGCTACCGCGTGACCACGGACGAAGGGGAATGGTCCTGCACGGCCGTGGTCATGGCGTCCGGTGCGTTCAACCTGCCGCACCGGCCGGACTGTGCGTCGGCCGTGCCGTCGGCGGTGGGGACGGTGACGCCCATGGAGTACCGCAACGCGGAGCAGCTGCCCGAAGGGGGCGTGATGGTCGTCGGCGCGTCGGCGACGGGCGTACAGCTCGCGCACGAAATTCGACGCTCGGGCCGCGAGGTGGTCCTCGCCGTCGGCGAGCACGTGCGAGCGCCGCGCCTCTACCGGGACCGCGACATCCACTGGTGGATGGAGGCGTCCGGCGTGCTCGACGAGCGCTACGACGAGGTGGACGACATCGTCAGAGCGCGGCGCGTCCCCTCCATGCAGCTCGCCGGCTCGGACGAGCGGGCCACCTACGACCTCAACGCGCTGGCCGCGCTCGGGGTCAAGCTGGTCGGGAAGCTCGCCGGCGTGAATGACGGCCGGGCCCAGTTCTCAGGCTCGCTGCGCAACAAGTGCGAGCTGGCCGATCTCAAACTGGGCCGCCTCCTCGACACCTTCGACCAGTGGGCCGTCGCCCACGGCGTCGACGACGAGGTGCCCCCACCGCACCGGTTGGAGCCGACGATGGTGGACGCCGCGCCGCCTCTCGGCCTCGACCTCAACCGCGGGGAGATCGAGACCGTCATCTGGGCCACCGGTTTCCGCCCCGACTACTCCTGGCTCGACGTCGACGTGCTCGACTACAAAGGCATGGTCCGCCACGACGGAGGTGTCGTCGACTCCCCGGGCATGTACCTGATCGGTACCCCGTTCCTGCGGCGGCGCAAGTCGAGCTTCATCGACGGGTCGCGGGCTGACGCCGAGGACCTCGTGGTGGAGGTGGCGGCGTACCTCGACCGTCAGGCTTCCGGCCGCGGCTGAAAAAACCTCACCCGGGCGGGCGACGGGCGTAGGGGCTGAGCGACCGGCCGTCGTCGGGCAGGAGAGGCAGCTCCGCACCTTCCCGGACGAAGACCGGGATCTGCTCGAGCGTGACGGGCACTTCGGCGTCACCCGGACCCTGGAGCGGCGGAGCGTCGACGAAGAGCGGGCGCCAGCGCCCGGGCGGCACGACCACCCGGCGGGCGACGGCTCCGGGCTCGAGCACGGGTGCGACGAGGAGATCGGGCCCGAGGAAGTACTCGTCGTCCACCGGACCGATGGCCGGATGCACGAGCTCGAGCGCACACATGATCGGGCGACCGCTAAAGCGGTAGGTCTCGTGCGCCGCCATCAGGTAATCGTTCAGCCGCGTGTGCCAGCGGCTCCACCGCACCCAGTGCGGCAGGATGTCGGGGTCCCAGATCTGCGGGCGCCGGTAGGCGGGAACCTCTATCCCGCCCGCCTTGGTGCGCATCACGGGGCTGAAGGCGGCGAACTGGATCCAGCGGATCAGCAGTTCGGGTGTGAGCTGATGACCCAGCGAGAAGAACCCACCCACGTCGCTCCCCCACATGGCCACGCCGCTCGCCCCCATCGTCAGGCCCTCCATCACCGCGCTGGCCAACCCGTCGAACCCCCACGAGGTCGTCGGGTCTCCTCCCCAGACGATGGGGGTCGAGGCCGCCGAGCCCGTCCACCCCGACCGGGCGAAGCGGGCCAGCCTCCGGCCCCACCTCGACTCCAGCTCCTGTGCGGCCGCGTCCGCCGCGGCGTGGAACAGCGCCGGGTAGCGGTTGTGCAGGGCGGTCCCGGAGGAGCCGTCGGATGCCACCGCGTCGAGAGGTGTGTACTCGCCGAAGTCCTCCATCCACCCGTCGTACCCGGCCGCCACGGCGCGCTCCGCCACCCGCGCCCAGGCCTGACGCGCCGCGGCGTGGGTGAAGTCGTAGTGGGTCTCGTCGGCGTGCGGCGGCTGGCGGCCCCCGGCGTAGGCCTGGAAGAGGTAGGTCTCGCCGTCGGGACGGCGGAGCAGCGCACCTGCCTCCTCTGCCGCACCGAAGGCCTCGGCGTACTCGGTGCCCACGAGCGGGTTGAGATAGGTCAGGGCGGCGAGCCCTCGTTCGTGGAACATCTCGGTCCGGACCCGCTCGCTCTCCTCGAAGCCCCGGTCCTCCCCGAGCGGGAGGTAGCGGCAGTGGGTCTCCGCGGCGGAGACGGCGGCGCCCGCGCCGAGCACGACGTCCGCCTGGCGGATCTCCTCCTCGAGCGCCACGTGGTTGGCATGGCCGCTCTGGTACCAGGGACCGAACCACCAGCGCTCGGGCGCGGCCTGGCGGCCGGCGCGCGCCGTGAACCGGGCCAAAGCGTCGAGCGGGGTCGGACCGGCGAAGACGACGTAGTCGAGCGTGCCCGACTCGACCTCGACGCTCCAGCGGTCGTCGGCCTCGGTGCGGAACCGGGCGTAGCTCACCTCGTCGCGGTCGACGAGCAGCCCGTAGCCGCGGGTCGAGAGCACCCAGGGGACGGGGTAATAGGTGGCGTCCGGCCGCCGCCGCAGACCCCACGGTGGCACCGTCCCGGTCAGGAACTGGTACTCGTCGGGCTGGTACGGGCCCTCCCCCACGTAATTCTCGACGACGCCCCGCTCGAGGCTCACGGCGTGGGAGCGCTCGCCGAATCCGAGGAACCGCTCGCCCGCCTCGGCCACGAACGTCTGCCGGCAGACGGCGGCGCCGTCGACCTCGGCCGAGACCGACACGGTCCCCTCGTCGACGAGCCGGATGGCGACGCGCGCCGTGGCCGCCGGCGCGCCGGTCGGCGAGGGCCCTGTCGTCAGCGTGGCCCGGTAGACCCGGTCCCCGACCACCTCGTCCACCACCCGCGTCAGCTGGCGCCACTCCCCGCCGGGGTCGGGGTCCGCATCGCCCGGGGGCAGCGGTCCCGGCGGCCAGCGACCCCTGGTCGTGAAGGCGATGGGCTCGGGCTGATGCAGGTCGGGACCGAGGATGCTGAGCACCCAGGGATCGGAGTCGACCGCCACCTCGACCAGCGAGGCGGCCAGGACGGTGCGCACGGCGGGGACGCCGGCCTCTTCAGACCCGGTAGAGCCTCGCCGCGTTCTCGCCCAGGATCTTGCGCTGCACCTCGGGCGTCAGCTCGCTCATCTTCTCGGCCACCGAGTCGAGCGGCTTGGGGTACAGACACGTCGGGTGGGGGAAGTCGGTCTCGAAGAGGATGTTGTCCTCTCCGACCGAGGCCACGAGCGCCGGGATGTTCGTCTTCTCGAACCAGAAGGTGGCGTAGAGGTTCCGGCGGAAGTACTGCGACGGGAGCATCGACATGTGCTCCAGCTCCTTGGGGGCGTTCTCGGACATCTCGTAGTCGAGTGTCTCGAGGATGAAGGGGATCCACCCCACGCCGCTCTCCACCGAGACCATCTTCAGCGTGGGATGCCGGTCCAGCATGCCGCTCAGGATGATGTTCGTCACGACGCGGGCGTTGCCGATGAAGAGCAGCGTCCCACCGATGGCCAGCTTCGTGTCCTCGTTCTGCGACTCCCACGGGTACGTCCCGAAGTAGGTCATGGTGGTGAGGCTGGCTCCGATGTGGAAGTGGACGGGCAGCTGCAGGTCGGCGCACACGTCCCACAGCGGGTCCCAGGCCCGGCTGGCCAGGTCCGGAGCTCCCAGGTCCTGCGGGTCCGACGTCATGTTCACGCCGCGCAGGTCGAGGCCGGCCACCCGTTGCGCCTCGCGCACGCAGGCCTCCGGGTCCCAGGCGGGCAGCACCGGCATGGGCATCAGGCGCCCGCCGGAATCGGCCTGGACCTCGGCCATGGCGTCGTT
Organism: uncultured Acidimicrobiaceae bacterium; assembly: GCA_963828505.1. Classification (GTDB taxonomy): domain Bacteria; phylum Actinomycetota; class Acidimicrobiia; order Acidimicrobiales; family RAAP-2; genus Bog-473. The sequence goes on along the minus strand of CAWHFM010000015.1, from coordinate 103,818 downwards.
GTAGATCTGCACGCACAACAGCCGCAGTTCGGGGTCCTTCACGACGTCGGAGATCCCCTGGCCACCCAGCCCGATGGAGTTGGGGAAGCAGATCTGGGCCCAGATCCCTGAATCGTCCATCACCTCCATCCGCGCTTTGGGGTCGAACGCTCCCAGGTGGATGCGGTCGATGGTCCACTCGTAGAGGGCCTCGAGCGCGCGGCCCTTGCCGCCGTCGCGATCGATGACTCCGCCGCCTCCGGCGAAACCCAGCTCGGATCCGTCGACCATCCACATGGGGCGGCCGTCGACCTCCTCCACCCGGGGAACCCGATCGGCGTACTTCGCCGGCGCGCGGCGGGTCCACAGGTCGTGGGCCTCGGTGAGATGCGTGTCGGCGTCAATGACACGCAGCCCGTCCAGTGCGAGCGCCATCCTGCCTCCCCTGCTCGGCGACTCCCCCACCCTACGGTCTGCCCAAACGGCCCGGCCGTTGCGCTCAGCCCACCGCGGCCCCCGCCGGCTCGCCCACGAGCTTGGCCAGTTCCTCGTTCACCATCTGCTCGTGCTCGTCGAAGTCGCGCCTCGCCGCCCGCGGGCTCCAGCGCCCTCGCATGGCGAAGATGAGCAGCGCGAAGACCGCCTGGCCGGCCAGGCACACCCCCCACCAGCGCTTCCACTCGCCCGGTGACGCCTTCTGGGCCGGAACCAGCTTCTGCTCGGCCACGAGCAGGTTCGCCAGGTCCTGCGAGTGCACACCGACCTTGGCCGCGATCGTGGCCTGGCTGACCGATGTGCCATGGACGATGTCGAGGGCCAGGGGTTGGTACGCCAGCAGGCCTTGCACCTGCGGGTTCGTCAGGCCCCCGGCGGCAGCCACCGCCTTGAGCAGGTTGTGGGTGCTGTTGCAGGCCTCGAGGACGGTGGCCAGCGTGACGGGTCCCGCCTGTTTCGTGGCCCGCAGGCCCGCGATCACCGTCTCGGGTGCGGGGGAGCTGGCGCATGCGGTGGTCGAGGGCGAATAGGGCTGCGCCGTCTGAATGGCCTGGAGCGCCGTCGCTGCAGTCTGGTTGTCCACGAGGACGGTCGACGTCGTGATGACATACGGCAGGACCAAGAAGGAGAGGGCGACCGTGATGCGCAGGATCCATCCCCAGATGGCCAGTCCCGACGCGGTGAGCGCCGGGTTGTGCGACTCGACCTGCTCGGTGTAGTTCGCCATCCACGGTGCGTACGCGCACGAGATGGCGAGCGCGAGCAGCACGATCACGAGCACGTTGGCGTAGTAGCTCGTGTGCGGATGATCGATCTGCATGATCAGGAAGACCATCATCACCATGGCCCCGATCGCGCCGAGCATCATGAACGGCTTGCGCACCCGCGCCAGGTCGGACAGCACCCCCGCCAGGACGAGGCCGCCGGAGAGGAAGGCGGCGTACCAGACGTTGATGCCGTTGGCGTCGGGCGTGGAGCGGTTGAAGACGACGACCCAGTAGATGGTCAGGACGCTGACCGAGGCGAAGTAGAAGAGCAGGAACACCGAGATGGCCACCGACGAGGCGATCAGGTCGATCTTCATCATGGAGCGGATGGGGTGGGTCGTCGCCTTCTGGACGTCGATCCCCCGTGCCCGCGCCTCGACGAGCGCGCGCTCGCGTTCGGTCACCATGAGTTGGTCGCGCAGCTGCGGCGAGAGCTCCCGGAGGAAGAAGAACGCGATCACCACCACCCCGAGGCAGGCCAGCCCCGAAATGATGAACTGGTCCTGCCACGGCGAGAGGTGGGTCAGGGTGTGCGTGGCCACCAGGCTGGCCGCCAGGGCGCCCATGGTCGGGCCGAGGGCCCAGAAACCCATGGCGGCCCCGCGGCCGAGTTGCGGGGAGAAGTCCCGCATCAGCGCCGGGGTCGACACCAGGATGACGCCCTCCACGAATCCGATGACGCAGTACGAGGCGGCGAACCCCCACTTGTCGGTGATGTGGGGGATGGCGAGGAGCTGGACCAGCGCCACCACCAGGGTCCCGTAGATCGTCAGGTTGGCGCGGCCGATCCTGTCGGAGAGCCCGCCGATGAAGGCGCTGAAGGCGCCGATGGCGTTCGAAACGACGAGCAGGTACAAGAAGAACTGGAACGACATGTGGTAGTAGGGCAGCAGCAGCGGGGTGACCGCCCCCTCCACGTAATAGAGGTAATAGAGCATGATCGTCGTGAGGACGACGATGGCCAGGTAGCCGATGCGCGGCCAGGTGTCGGGGTAGTGCGACAGCTGCCGGGTGACGAGCGCCTTCTTCATACGGCCCGGCGACGGAGTCGGTGCCGTTTCCGCAGTCGACGTCATGCCCTCCCCTTTCCAGCAGGCCCCCTTCGGCTCATGCTACGTCTGGTCGAACGGAGGAGCCCGGTTACGGCGCGGACGGTCCGCCGAGGGCCTCCATCGACGAGTCGAACGGCACGTGCCACGCCACGCGAGTGCCGTCCTCGCGTGAGCTTCCGATCTCCATGCCGCCCCCGAGCTTCTCGGCCCGCTGCTGCATGTTGTTGAGGCCCAGCCCCTCCCCGGAGCGCCCGCCGATGCCATTGCCGTCGTCGGCGACGATCACACGCAGCTCGTCCCCGGCGGAGATCATGATGGAGACCCGGGATGCGTCTGCGTGCTTGGCCACATTGGTCAGGGCCTCCCGCAGGACGGCGAGGACGGCATCGCTGAGCGGACCCATGGCCACCCGGCCGACCGGGCCGACGACGGACAGCTGCGGCTCCAGGCCGAGGACCGGACTGAGCTCGTGGACGAGATCCATCACCTTGGAGTAGAGGCCCTCCTTGTCGATGGTGAGCTCAATGTCGAAGATCGCCTTCCGGAGCTCGCGGATAGTCTCGTCGACGCTCTCGATGGCCTCACCGATCCTCGTCGCCGCCTCGGTGCGCTCCACCAGACGGGCCGTGCCCTGCAGCGACAGCCCGATGGCGAACAGCCTCTGGATCACCGAGTCGTGAAGGTCGCGAGCGATGCGGTCGCGCTCCTCCATCAACGCGTGGTCCCTTACGAGCGAGTGCAGCCGCGCGTTCTCAATGGCGATGCCCGCCGCGAACGCCAGGGCGAGGGCGAGCTCCTCGTCGTCCTCGGAGAACTCCGCCGTCGTCGTCTTGTTGGTGAGGTACAGGTTCCCGTACACCGCCCCGTGCACGCGCACCGGCACCCCGAGGAACGACGACATCGACGGATGGTGGGTCGGGATCCCGAAGCTGTCCTCGTGGTCGGCGATGTTGGCCAATCGCAGCGGCTTGTCGTCGGCGATGAGAGTGCCGAGCACGCCGCGACCGGTCGGGCGCGGTCCGATCATGAGCTCGTCCGCTTCGCTCAGCCCCACCGTGCCGAACTGCTCCAAGGCACGCCCGTCCTGGGTCAGCACGCCGAGCGCGCCGTATTGCGCGTCCACGAGGTCGCACGCCACCTCGACGATCCGGCGCAGTACGACGGGCAGATTGAGCTCCGCGTCGAGGATGAGGATCGCCTGGACCAGCCGCCGCAGCTTCGCGGGGTCGGCGATCCGGTCGAACGGCTGCACGTTTGGAGGCTAGCCACCGGGCGTGCCCGGCCCGCTCAAACGCACGCTTGACGCGAGGCCGCTCGCCGGTGCCGGTCCAGGTTCGGTGCCGGCACCACACCCACACGCACGAGCAGGGAGATCGTCCCGTGCAATCGACGGGCACCGCTGGTGCCCGTGGCAGAATTGGCCCATGGGAATCAGGGTGTTCGTCCTCGACGACCACGAGCTCGTGCGCACGGGTCTGCGCACGCTGCTCGAGGGTGAAGACGACATGGAGGTGGTCGGAGAGGCCGGAACGGTGGCCGACGGACTGCGGCTGATCCGTCAACTGAGGCCTGACGTGGCCATCCTCGACGTCCGCCTGCCCGATGGCAGCGGCGTCGAGGTCTGCCGCGAGGTCCAATCGAGCGCGCCCTTCGTCCACTGCCTGATGCTGACCTCACACTCCGACGACGACGCGTTGTTCTCGTCCATCATGGCGGGTGCGTCCGGTTACGTGCTCAAAGAGGTGGGAAGCGGCGACCTGCTCGGTGACATCCGGCGCGTGAGCGAGGGAGCGTCGCTGCTCGACCCCGTGCTGACCCAGGAACTGTTGGATCGACTGCGCAAGGACCAGGAGGCTGAGTCGCGCCTCGCCGTTTTGACACCGCAGGAGCGCCGCGTGCTCGAGCTCATCGCCCAAGGGCAGTCCAACCGGCAGATCGCCCAGGAGCTCTTCCTGGCCGAGGCGACGGTGAAGAACTACGTGTCGAGCCTTCTCTCGAAGCTCGGCATGCGCCGGCGCACCGAGGCTGCTGTCTATGCCGCGGTCCTGGCCGAACGCAGGGCCAGCGCGCGCCCGGCCTGACGATCATCGGACCACGGCTTGACGGTTGTCGTCGAGCGTCCAGAAGTCGACCCCGGCCTCGCCGAGCAACCCTTCCAGGCGCTTGCGCTCGGGCAGTGGGCAGGCGAAGAGGGCCGGATCCGTCTCTATCCCGACGGCGGTGCACAGACGCAGCAGCATCAGGTCGCGGTCGAGCTCGAGCGCCAGCTCCTCGGCCATGTCGTGGCGCCCGTCGATCTCATGGCCGCGTCCGGGTCGCCGACGCTGCAGCAGGATCACGACCAACTCACCTCGTCCCGGCGGCAGGCCGACCGGGTCCAGATCCGCGCAGAGGCAGACGAGCAGCTCGCTGTAGATCGACACGTGTTCACAGAATGAACGGAAGCCAGCTCGGACCACTAGAGCCGATTCTCCCGACTTGCGCCCGGTATCCCTGCCCGGCTCTGTCGCCCACGAGCGGTATCACCCCTGATCCCGGCCGACCGGCCGTGGGGGGGAACGCCGTCATCGCGCTACCATCTCGTCGAACCGTGCACCACCAGCAAGCGGGGGTGTCGGACCTCGGCGCCCCGACCACACGATGACCAGCGCACACGACGGCGACCGGCGGACGACGCCTCCGGCGTTCAGCGTGGTGACCGACCCGGGCGCGCTCGAAGACCTGTGCGTCGAGCTGGCTGCTCAGCCCTCCTACGGCCTCGATACCGAGTTCCACACCGAGCGGACCTATGTGCCGCACCTCGCGCTCATCCAGCTCGCCTGGGCCGGCGGCGTGGCCCTGGTCGACCCGCTCGCCGTCGACCCCGCCCCGCTCGCCCGCGTCTTCGCCGGAGCCGGTGTCGCCGTGGCCCACGCCGCCGGACAGGACCTCGACGTCCTCGCCGCCGCGTGCGGCGTCGCGCCCGTCACCGTCTTCGACACCCAGGTCGTGGCGGGCTTCCTCGGGATGTCGTCACCGTCGCTGTCCCGCCTGGTCCAGTCGGTCCTCGACCTGTCGCTGCCCAAGGCCGACCGCCTGTCCGATTGGATGGAGCGCCCGATGTCGCCGCGCCAGCTCGAGTACGCCGTGAGCGACGTCGCCCACCTCCTGGAGCTCCACGCCGTCCTCACCCAGCGCTTGCAGGATATAGGCCGCCTCGAGTGGGCCCTCTCCGAGTGCGACGAGGTCCTGGGCGATCGCGCCACGGCACGGGACCCCGAAGAGGCATGGTGGCGGCTGGGCGACATCCGCAGCATGTCCCGGCGCTCCCGAGGGGTGGCCCAGGAGGTGGCGGCGTGGCGCGAGCGCACGGCGGCCTCGTCGAACCGGCCCCGTCGCACCGTGTTGTCCGACCTCGGGCTCCTGGCCATCTCGCAGCGCCCCCCGCACAACGCCGACGAGCTGCGTCGTACCCGCGGCGTCGACGGGCGGCACCTGGCTCGGGGCCGGGCCGCCGAGATACTCGAGGCCGTGCACCGCGGGCGCGAGCTCCCACCCGAGAACCTCCGCCTGCCGAGCGAGGGCCGCGAGGCGCCCGCCCCACCCGCCGCCCTCGCCGTCTGCTCGGGACTGGTCCGCCAGATCGCCGACGATCTCGGTTTCGACCAGGCGCTCCTCGCCACCCGCGCCGACGTCGCCAAGCTCCTCTGCGGCGATCCCGGCCGCCTCGACTCGGGATGGCGCCGGGACATCGTGGGCGACCCGCTGCGCCGCCTGGTGTCGGGCGAGGTGGCGGCGGCGCTCACCCGGCGCGGCACGCTCGTGCTCGAGGAGCGCTCCGGCCGCCCGTCCGTTGGGTGAACCGGGGCCGTCCCCGATTCAGTTCGCGCCGCCGACCCTCTTCTCGAACGCGCCGATGTCGCAGGCCTGACCCTGCGGACGCGGCACGCCGCGTTGGTCCGTGGCCGGGCACCCGGTCATCGCGGTTCCGCCGTGGTCGATGGCGGGGCTGTCGGCCCGGAGGGCCATGGTCATGGTGGGACCCCCGTGGTCTACCAGGGGTGCCAGCTTGGGGTGCGCGGACGACAGGTCCGTCGGGAGAGCGAGCGCGCACGACGTACCGCTGTCGAGGTTGTATCCGGTGGTCTCCACCGGAGCCGAGCCGACGCAGTTCGCGCCGTCGGTCGACCCGGAGAGGATGGTGCCGGTCAGGCTCACGTCGGGGCACGAGACTTCCAGCGCGTTGGAGTTGCCGGCGAAGGTCACGAACGACACCGTGCCCGAGCTGCAGGCGTACGTGGCCACGGCGCCCTGACCAGGCTGGGAAGTATTGGCGCTGACGGTGCTGTCTTCCAGGGAGAAGGTCGACGAGCCCTCAATCTGCATGGCGGCGCCGGACGGGGCGCTGTTACCCGACAACGTGCTCTGCGTCACGGTCACGGATCCGGTCTCGTCCAGGCCGCCGCCGACGCACCCGCGGTTGTCCGAGAGGGTGCTCCGGGAGACCGTGTTGCTTCCCGACACGCCTCCGGTGAACAGCTCGATCCCTCCGCCGTAGCACGCCGAGTTGGCGTCGAGGGTGCTGAGCGAGACGTTCAACGAGCCGTAGCTCGAGATGGCCCCGCCCACGGCGCGGGCCGCCGAGTTCAGATTGAGCGTGCTCCCGGTGACCGAAGCGATGCCGCCGTCGTTGGCCACCGCTCCCCCGGCGTTGCCGGAGCGATCGCCGGTGAACGTGCTGTCCTTCACCGTCAAAACGAGGCCGGCCGCCGGCCGTCGCGGCGCGCTGCGGTCGCGCTCGAGCGCCGCGGCCGGAACGCGTGGTGTCGCGGGATGTCCGTTCTGGCCGCTGAGGATCGCCCCGCCGTCACCGCCCGAGACGTTGTCGTCGAGCGTGCTGTGCACGACCGTGAGCGTGCCTGGCTCGTTCAGGATGCCCCCGTTGTTGATCCCGCCTCCCCCGTAGTCCACACCGGTGTTGTCCGACACCTCGCTGCGCGTGACCACCAGGGTGCCCCCGGCATTGGTCAGTCCCCCGCCGGCGGTGGCCTCGTTGCCGCTGATCACCGACCGGTCGACCGTGAGGGAGCCGGCGCTCTCGATCCCACCGCCGTAGCCGGCGTTCCCGGCGTTGCCACCGGTGATGGTGAGACTCTCGACGGTGACCGTGGCGCCCGCTCCCACGAAGAGATCCCGGCTGGCGCCGCCTGCGCTCACCACCGTGACCGTCCGGCCCGCGCCCGAGATCGTCACGTCGTTGGCGGTTGCCGCCAGGCCGCCGAGCGTCAGGTCGTACGTCCCGGCCGGCACGTCGACGGTGATCGTGCTGCCCGCCGGGAGGGCGTCGGCTTCCTCGAGGGCGGCACGCAGCGTGCACGTCCCGACGGACGTCTGGCAGAGCCCGTCACCCGGGTTGGCGTCGTGGACGTCGGCCGTGCTGTCGACCTGGAACACGAAGCCCGACGAATGCGCCGCGGCCGCCGTCGTCGGGACGAGCGACCACAGCACCAGGCCGCCCGCCAGGACGGCCACCGGGCGGAGCCGAGCGGCCACGGCGCCAGGGTACGCCCGCACCGGACGGCCGGCGAGCCCGATCGCCACCCGGGGCCCCCCGGCGGCTCAGTTGATGGCGCGTTCGCGTCCCGCCCAGTACGGCTGGCGCAGCTTGTACTTCTGCAGTTTGCCGGTGGCCGTGCGGTCGAGGGCACGGCGCACTTCGACCCGGGTGGGTGCCTTGAAGTGCGCCAGTCGCGCCCGGCAGTGCTCAATGATCTCCCGCTCGCTCAGCGACGTCCCCTCTCGCGCCACGACGAGGGCCAGGATGGTCTCGCCCCACTTCTCGTCGGGCACCCCGATCACGGCGACCTCGGCCACGGCCGGGTGCTGATAGATGCAGTCCTCGACCTCGATTGAGGAGACGTTCTCGCCGCCGGTGATGATGACGTCCTTCTTGCGGTCCGAGATCACCAGGTACGCGCCGTCGCGGTAGCCGCCGTCGCCGGTGTGGAACCAGCCGCCCTCGAGCGCGTCGGCGGTGGCCTCGGGCTGCTCCCAGTACCCGCCGAAGACGTGGTTCGAGCGGGCCAGCACCTCGCCCTCGGGGTCGACGGCGATCCGCACGCCGACGGCGGGCACCCCGGCGCGGCCCAGCAGCACCGAGCGTTCCTCGGCGTCGAGCGCGTCCCATTCGGCCGGCGCACGGTTGACCGTCAGCAGTGGCGCCGTCTCGGTGAGCCCGTAGATCTGAATGAACTCCCACCCCAATTCGCGCTCGATCCGCTCGATCGTCTTCGACGGCGGCGGCGCGCCGGCCACCACCATGCGCACCGTGCTCCGCCCCGGCACCTCACGACCGTCCGCCACCCGCTTCTCAGTCGCGGCCAGGATGGCCGCCACGACGGCGGGGGCCCCGCACAACAGCGTCACCCCATGGCGCTCGATGCGAGCGAGGATCTCCTCACCGTCGACCTTGCGCAGGACGACGTGCATCCCGCCCATCCCGGTGACGGCGTAGGGCATCCCCCAACCATTGCAGTGGAACATCGGCAACGTGTGCAGGAGCACGTCCCGGTCGCCCACTCCGGTATGCCAGCCGAACACCGACGCGTTGAGCCAACAGTTGCGCTGCGTCAGCCGCACGCCCTTGGGCCGCGCCGTCGTCCCCGACGTGTAGTTGACCGAGCAGGTGGCGTCCTCGTCGGGCTCCCACGCCCGCGGCTCGTGGCCCGCTTCGGCCGGCGCGAAGAGCAGCGCATCCTCCTCCCCGTCGAGCGCGAAGCGGTGCGCCACCTTGATGGTCTCCACCTCGTCGGCCAGCTCGGGGTCGTACAGGAGGACTGACGCCCCGGAGTGCTCGACGATGTACCCGATCTCCTCGGTGGTGAGCCGGAAGTTGATCGGCACCAGGATCCGTCCGTAGGCACTGACCCCGAAGTAGGCGGCCAGGAAACGGGCCGAGTTCGGGCTCACGATGGCCACGCGCTCGCCGTGGTCGACCCCGAGCGCATCCAGGCGGAGCGCCATGCCGCGCGCCCTGGCCTCGAGCTCGGCGTAGGTCGGGCTCCCGAGGGTTCCCGGCACGTCCGGCTCGTCGACCACGGCCGTGCGGTGCCCGTAGACGAGCGCCGCCCTCTCCAGGAAGTCGCCCACTGTCAGCGCGACCCGCATGACGCCCCCGATCCCTTGCGGTGTTTCTCCCGGGCGCCGACCCTACCCGCCGCGACGGATCTCAGAAATGGCCGAGCACCGGGTGGGGCACGTAAGGCTTCTCCAGCTGCTCCTCCTCATCGGGCGTGAGCACCAGCTGCTCGGCCGCCAGCGCGTCGTCGAGGTGCTCCTTCTTGGTCGATCCCACGATGGGTGCCGTCACCCCCGGCTTGGAGAGGAGCCACGCCAGCCCCACTTGCGCCATTGGAACGCCTCGCGCCTCGGCCACGGCGGCGGCCGCGTCGACGACGTCGAAGTCGGTGGGCTGGGCGTAGAGGTAGTCGGTGAACGGATCGGTGCTCGATCGGGTGGTGTGGCGCCCCCCGTCGCGGGAGCGGTTCCCGCTCAGGACACCCCGGGCCAGGGGACTCCACGGGATGCAGCCGACGCCCTGGTCGAGGCAGAGCGGGATCATCTCCCGCTCCTCCTCCCGGTAGATCAGGTTGTAGTGGTTCTGCATGGAGACGAACTTCGTCCAGCTGTGCTGCTGCGCCGTGTACTGGGCCTTGGCGAACTGCCACGAGAACATGGAGCTCGCGCCGATGTAACGCGCCTTGCCGGCACGCACGACGTCGTGCAGCGCCTCCATCGTCTCCTCTATCGGAGTCCGAGGATCCCAGCGGTGGATCTGGTAGAGGTCCACGTAGTCCATGTCCAGTCGGCGGAGCGACGCGTCGATCCCCGAGAGCACGTGCTTGCGACTGAGCCCACCGCCGTTCTCCCCGGGGGTGACCGGCATGAACACCTTGGTGGCGACGACGGCCTCGTCGCGGGAGAGGAACTTGGGCACCAGCCGCCCGGTGGCCACCTCGCTGGCCCCGCCCGAGTAGGCGTCGGCGGTATCGAAGAAGTTGACACCTCCTTCGACCGCGGCGCGGACGACCAGCTCGGCCGCACCCTCGTCGACGACCCAGGCCCGGTCGCTGTCGTTGCCGAAGCCCATCATCCCGAGGCACACCCGCGACACCCGCAGGCCGGAGGAACCCAGGTTCGTGTAGTTCATGGCTGACCTCGCTCACGCTCACGCTCCCGCACCACGGGGAGCCTGGCGCAGGCTTACCAGCCCGGCGGCACCGGGCGCGCCGCTCCGGTCTGCCCCCGCCCGGCCGGAGAACGGCGGTCCCGGCGCCCGGCCGTTCCTAGCGCGTGAAGTAGCGGCTCAGTGTCTCCTCCTGCTGCTGGTACGAGGATCCGATGCCCGACCCGTAGAGCGCGGTCGGCTCCTCGAGCATGCGCTCGAAGGTCAGCTTGCACACGGACTGGCCGTTCTCCACCATGAACGGGACATCGTGGGCCCGGACCTCGAGCGCGGCCCGCGAACCTCGGAAGATCCCCTTCGGGTCGAACCCGAAGCCTGGGTCGAAGAAGCCGGCGTAGTGCGTCCGCAGCTCGCCGCTCGTCGGGTCGTACGCCGTCATCTCGGCGGCGAGCGTCGGCGGGATGCACACCGACTCGTCGGACATCAGCAGGTAGAAGCGCCGGGGCGAGAGCACCAACCGGTCCCCCTCTTCGCGGAAGACCGGATCCCAGAAGGGGGCCGGGTCGGCGGCGACGCCCGAGGTCAGATCGAGCAGCGGCGCGCTGTCGCGCGTGCTGTGGCCGACCTGGCCCCGTTCGTCACCGTGCAGGTCCAGCCCGAGGAACAACCCGTCCGAGAGCACCAGCTCCTCGTCGGGCACGGGTTCTCCCCGGCGGAAGAGGATCGGCGCCGAGGCGTGCGCCGCCCGCACCTCGTCGTCGCTGAGCCAGGGCCGGCCGACAGAGAGACGGAGCTGGTTCAACGTCAGGTCCTCCTTGACCCGTACGGCGAACGACAGCGGGACCACCTCGAGGTACAGCGGCCCCGAGTACCCCGGCGCCACTTCGTCGAAGCGGTCGCTGCGGTCGGTGATGACGCGCGTGAACACGTCGATCCGGCCGGTCGAGCTCTTGGGATTGGCCTTGCCACGGAGCCCGGCGGGCAGGTCCAGGCGCTCCTTCAGCTCGACCAGGTACGGGCAGCGGGACTCGAGCATGGCGCCGTCGCCGCGCAGGTCGATCTCGTCGAGGACGTAATCCTTGAGCTTGCGCTCCACCGAATCGGCGCCGGGGAGGAAGCTGCACCGTATGCGCAGCGCCCGCTCGCCCAGCCGCAGGTCGAGGCTCGCCGGCTGGACGTTGCCCTCCGGGATCTTGAAGCGACCGGCATCGACGTAGCCGGCCCGGATGGCCTGTTCGAGGAACTGACCCGGGAGCACGCCTTCGGTGGCCAGGAGGGTCAGCATGTGGGGCGGGTCACCTCATCGCTCACGCCCAGAGCAAAGCACGTGGCGACGGGGCTCGGGAATGACCACCGGCCAGATGTCGTGACGTATTCGGGCACAGGCTGTGGATGACTTGGGGATGAACGTCGCTCGCAGGTGGGGATTGCGCAGCTGCGAGGACTTGTCCACAGCGCCGATCCGCCGATCCGGCGGTGGTTCCCGCCCGGCTGGGAGGCTCCGGACCGGTGCGGGACGGCCCAGGAGCCGACGAAAGACCCCGGCGATAAGCTGACGGGTCGTCAGATTTCGTGCCCACGCCCGCACCCGCCTCACCGGCGCCGGTGTGGTCCGCCTCCGGAGGTTCCATGCTCGACTACGCCATTCGCGCCGGCACGCTCATCGACGGGACCGGGGCCGACGCGGTCCAGGCCGACGTGGGGATCCGGGACGGCCTGGTCGCCGCCGTGGGCACTGTGCACGAGCAGGCCGCGGTGGAGTTCGACGCGGCCGGGCTCATGGTGGCCCCCGGGATCGTCGACCCCCACACGCACTACGACGCCCAGCTGTTCTGGGATCCCGCCGCGTCGCCCTCGAACGTCCACGGCGTGACGACGGTGATCGGGGGAAATTGCGGGTTCACCCTGGCCCCCATCAACGCCGAGGACGCGGACTACATCCGCCGCATGATGGCCAAGGTCGAGGGGATGCCCCTGATCGCCCTGGAACAGGGCGTGCCGTGGAACTGGTCCACTTTCGGCGAGTACCTCGACTCGCTCGAGGACCGGCTCGGCGTCAACGCCGGCTTCCTCGTCGGCCACTGCGCCCTGCGGCGCAAGGTGCTGGGTGCGGCCCGCGGCGAAGAAGTGGCGACGGACGAAGAGATCGCCGCCATGCGCGCGCTCCTGGCCGAGTCCATCGCGGCCGGCGGCCTCGGGTTCTCCTCGTCGCAGTCGCGCACGCACAGCGACGGCGACGGGCGGCTCGTCAGCTCCTTCCACGCCGACCGCCGCGAGATGCTGGCCTTCTGCGAAGAGGTGGCCGCGCACGAAGGCACCACGCTCGAGTACATCACCAACGGGTGCCTCGACTCCTTCAGTGACGAGGAGATCGACCTCATGACGGCCATGAGCGTGACGGCACAGCGACCGCTCAACTGGAACGTCCTCACGGTCGACGCGCGGGCGGCGGATCGCATCGAGCACCAGCTGTCCGCTTCTTCGGCCGCGGCCGCCGCCGGGGGCCGGATCGTGGCGCTGACCATGCCCACGCTGGTGCCGATGAACATGAGTTTCCGCACCCATTGCGCCCTCTTCCTGATCCCGGGCTGGGGTGAGATCATGGGCCTGCCCGCGGACGAGCGCCGGGCGAAACTGTCCGAGCCGGCGGTCCGCACCATGCTCGACGAGCGCGCCCGCAGCAAGGAGGCGGGCGTCTTCCGCGGCCTGTCCCGCTGGGGCACCTACGTCATCGGCGACACGTATGCTCCCGCCAACGAGGGCTGCGCCTTCCGAACCGTCGACGACATCGCGGCGGAGCGCGGCACGGCACCGTTCGACACGCTGCTCGACATCGTCATCGCGGACGAGTTGCGGACCGTCCTGTGGCCGAACACCGACGACGGAGCCGACGCCACGTGGGCCTTGCGGGCCGCGCTGTGGAGCGACCCGCGCGCCATGGTCGGCGGATCCGACGCCGGCGCACACCTCGATCGCATGTGTGGTTCGAGCTACCCGACGGCCTTTCTCGGTGACTGCCTACGCGGCCGCAAGCTCGTGCCGGTGGAGCAGGCCGTGCACATGATGACGGGCCAACCCGCAGCGCTCTTCGGGCTCCGCCATCGCGGGATCGTTCGCCCGGGCTTCGCCGCCGACCTCGTGGTCTTCGACCCGGCGACGGTCGACTCGGAACCGGCGCGCCTCGTCCACGACCTGCCGGGGGGCACGGGCCGCCTCTACGCCGGCTCCCACGGCGTCGTGCGCGTGCTGGTCAACGGGGTGGAGACCGTTCGCGACGGCGCTCCGACGGGGGCACTTCCCGGCACTCTCCTGCGCTCGGGCCGTGATACGGCGTCCGTGGTGCCCGCCGGCGCCATCTGACCCGATCCAACCAGGCCCCTCCCGGCGTCTAGCCTCGCTGCGGTGACTCCCGATCCCAGCGAGCCGGCGCTCGCCGTCGACGAGCCGACCGGCCCCGGGCCGGCCGAGTCCACCCCACCTAAAACCGGCGGCGACGGCCACGGTCCCCGGCGCTCGCGCTGGCTCGGCGAGGGAATCGCGGTCGTGGTCATCGCCGTCATCGTGGCGATCCTGCTCCGCACCTTCGTCGTGCAGACGTTCTTCATTCCGTCGGGCTCCATGGAGCCGACCCTGCAGATCGGGGACCGCATCCTCGTCAACAAGCTCAGCTACCACCTGCACTCGGTGCAGCGCGGTGACATCGTGGTCTTCTCTCGGCCACCGGCCGAGAACTGCGGCGGGCCCGAGGTCAACGATCTCGTCAAGCGCGTCATCGGGTTGCCCGGCGACGTCGTCTCCCTGTCCGGCGGCTACGTCTACGTCGACGGCAAGCGCCTCGACGAGAGCTGGCTGCCCGCGGTGGACCAGGGCGTGACCGAAGCGGGTCCGCCGGGGACCGCGGCCAACCTCTCCCATCCCTACCGTGTCCCCGCCGGCGACTACTTCATGATGGGCGACAACCGCACGGACTCGTGCGACAGCCGCTGGTGGGGGCCGATCTCCAAGTCCCTCATCGTCGGCAAGGTGGAGCTGCGGATCTGGCCGCTCAGCTCCATCAGGCTCTTCTGATCCGGCCCTTCTAGCCCTCCTCGGCCTCCGGTTCGGCCACCACCCGGGTCACCGCGGCCACGGACTGGCCCGGATCGAGGTTCATGACGCGTACCCCGGTGGCGTCGCGGCCCTGGGAGGCGATCTCACGCGCCTGGGTGCGGATGACCACCCCGCCGGAGGAGACCAGGAGCAGCTCCTCGTCGAGGGCGATCATGAAGGCGGCGACCACCGACCCCCGGGCTCCGGTCAGCCTGATGCCGCGCACGCCCTGGCCGCCACGGGTCTGGCGGTTGAAGCGCTCGAGCTTCGTCCGTTTGCCGTAGCCGGCGTCGGTCACGATCAGAATGTCGGTGTCGTCGGCGGCCACGTCGCACGACACCACGGCGTCGCCGCTGCGCAGCCGGATGCCGCGCACGCCGGCGGCGTCACGCCCCATGGCGCGGACGTCCGATTCGTTGAAGCGGATGGTCATGCCGGTCCGCGTCACCTCGAAGATGTCATCGTCCCCCGACGTGGCCACCACGCGGACGAGCTCGTCGCCCTCACGCAGGTTGATGGCGATGAAGCCCTCACGGCGAGACTTGTCGTACTCGCTCAGGGCGGTCTTCTTGACCTGTCCCTGCGCAGTGGCGAAGACGAGGAACTGGTCGGGTGAGAACTCCCGCGTGGCGATGATGGCGGTGATCGACTCGTTGTGAGCCAGCGGCACCAGGTTGATGGCCGCCGTGCCGCGCGCCGTGCGGTCCTTCATCGGGATCTCGTGGCCGCGCAGGCGGTAGACCTTGCCCTGGTTGGAGAAGAGCAGCAGGTAGGCGTGGGCCGAGGTGTGCACGACCTGGCTGACCAGGTCCTCCTCCTTCAGCCTCGCCCCCTGGACGCCGCGGCCACCACGGCCCTGGGTCCGGAACGCGGCCGCCGCCACCGACTTGATGTAGCCGGCGCGGGTCATGGTCACGACGATCTCCTCGTCGTGGATCAGGTCCTCCACCCCGAGCTCACCCGGGTCGTGGGTGACGACGCTGCGGCGGGGATTGGCGTACTTGTCCCTGATGGCGGTGATCTCCGTCTGAATGACGCCGCGCAGCATGCCGTCGTCGCCCAGGATGGCCTCGAGCTCGGCGATGGTGGATCGGAGCTGGGTCAACTCCTCTTCCAGCTCGGACCGGCCGAGCCGGGTCAGCCGGCCCAGCGTCATGTCGAGGATGTGGGTGGCCTGCACCTCGGTGAAGGAGAAGGGCTCGGCCATGAGCGAGGCCCGCGCCGCCGGGCGGTCGTCCGAGGCCCGGATGGTGGCGATGACGGCGTCGAGCATGTCGATGGCCCGCAGGAGGCCCTCGACGATGTGGGCGCGGTTGCGCGCCTTGTCCAGGCGGAACTGCGAGCGCCGCGTGATGACTTCGATCTGGTGGTCGATGTAGTGCGACAGCGCCTGCGCCAGGTTCAGCGTGCGCGGCACGCCGTCGACCAGGGCCAGCATGTTCACCCCGAAGCTCGTCTGCAGGGGCGTCTGCTTGAACAGGTTGTTCAGCACGACGTTCGCGTTGGCGTCGCGCTTGAGCTCAATCACGAGGCGCGGCTTCTGGTTGGCCGAGGCGTTGAGCACGCCGCTGATGCCGTCCAGCTCGCCCGCCTTGACCAGGTCGCTGATCTTCTGCTCAATCACCTCGACCGAGGTCTGGTACGGGAGCTCGGTGACGACGATGCGATCCCCGGACCGTCCCTCCTCGATCTCGGCGACGGCGCGCATCTTGATCGACCCGCGGCCGGTCCGGTAGGCGTCGAGGATGCCCTGGCGCCCGAGGATCTGGGCGCCCGTGGGGAAGTCCGGTCCCTTGACGAACTGGAGCAGGTCGTCGGGGGTGGCGTCGGGATGGCGCAGCACATGGACGGCGGCGTCGATCACCTCGCCCATGTTGTGCGGAGGCACGTTGGTCGCCATGCCCACCGCGATGCCCTGTGACCCGTTGACGAGCAGGTTGGGGAAGCGCGCCGGCAGGACCACCGGCTCGACCGCCGAGCCGTCGTAGTTGGCCACCATGTCGACGGTTTCCTCGTCGATGTCGGCCATGAGCTCGAGCGCCAACGGGGCCAGGCGGCACTCGGTGTAGCGCATGGCCGCCGCCCCGTCGTCGGGGCCGCGGCCGCCGAAGCTGCCGTGACCGTCGATGAGCGGGTGGCGCAGCGAGAACTCCTGGACCATCCGCGCCAGCGCCTCGTAGATGGCCGAGTCGCCGTGGGGGTGGTAGGTCCCCATGACGTCGCCGACCACCTTGGCGCACTTGTTGTGCGGCCGGTCCGGGCGCAGCCCGTTGTCGAACATGGAGTAGAGGATCCGGCGGTGCACCGGCTTGAGCCCGTCGCGCACGTCGGGGAGGGCGCGGGCGACGATGACCGACATGGAGTACTCGAGGAACGAGCGCTCCATCTCCTCCTGGATCTCAATCGGCTCGACCGAGCCTCCTGTCGGCGGCTCGCCGGCCGGCGGGGCCGCGTTCCCGTTGCCGGAACCGGCTCCGCCCCGGCCCGTCCCGCGTGTCGACTGGCGTGGCATGACTTTTCCCTACTTCCCCGCCGGCTCAGATGTCGAGGAACCGGACGTCTTTGGCATTCGTCTGAATGAAGTGGCGGCGCAGCTCGACGTCGTCGCCCATGAGGATGGAGCAGACCTCGTCGGCCAGCGCCGCCTGCTCCACGTTGACCTTGAGCAGCGAGCGTCGCGCCGGGTCCATCGTGGTGTCTCGCAGCTCGTCGAAGTTCATTTCGCCCAGGCCCTTCAGCCGGTTGAACTCGTGCTTGTGGTCGGGGTGCTCGGCCAGGAACGCCGCCCGGGCGGCGTCGTCGCGCAGGTACAGCTTCTCCTTGCCCACCAGGGTCGAGTAGAGCGGCGGCTGCGCCACGTAGACGTAGCCACCCTCGACGAGCGGCTTCATCTGGCGGAAGAAGAACGTGAGCAACAACGTGCGGATGTGGCTGCCGTCGACATCGGCGTCGGCCAGCAGGATCACCTTGTGGTAACGGATCTTCTCGACGTCGAACTCCTCGGCCAGGCCGGCGCCGATGGCCGAGATGAGCGCCTGGATCTCGACGTTCTTGAGCATCTTGTCGATGCGGGCCCGCTCGACGTTGAGGATCTTGCCGCGGATGGGCAGGATGGCCTGGGTCACCGGGTTGCGCGCGTCCTTGGCCGAGCCGCCGGCCGAATTGCCCTCGACGATGAAGAGCTCGGACTCACGCGGGTCACGCGACGAGCAGTCGGCCAGCTTGCCCGGGAGCCCGGCCCCGTCGAGCGCGGACTTGCGGCGCGTCAGGTCGCGCGCCCCCTGGGCGGCGAGCCGGGCCCGGGCCGCCTGCGTGGACTTCTGGACGATCTGGCTCGCCTCGCGCGGGTTCTCCTCGAGCCACTCCGTGAGCTTCTGGTTGGTCGTGCGCTCGGTGAGGGAGCGGATGGATTGGTTGCCGAGCTTGGCCTTGGTCTGGCCCTCGAACTGCGGGTCGCGCAGGCGCACCGAGATGATGGCGGTGAGCCCCTCGCGGATGTCCTCGCCCTTGAGGTTCTCCTCCTTCTCCTTCAAGAGGTTGCGGGCGCGGGCGTAGCGGTTGACCACGTTGGTCAGCGACTTGGAGAAGCCCTCCACGTGCATGCCGCCCTCAATCGTCGAGATGCCGTTGGCGAACGAGTGGATCGACTCGTGGTAGCCGGTGTTCCACTGCAGCGCGATCTCGACCTCCTGCGCCTCCTCGGACTGCTCGAAGGAGGCCACCTTACGGAACAGCGACTCCTTCGACGCGTTGAGGTGCTTGACGAAGTCGACGATGCCGCCGTTGTAGCGGAAGGTCGTCTTGGTCACCGGGTCCGTGCGCTCGTCGACGAAGCGGATCTCGAGACCCTTGTTCAAGAAGGCGTAGATCTGCATCCGCTCGATGATGGTCTGCGCCCGGAAATCGGTCTCGTCGAAGACGGAGGCGTCCGGCCAGAAGGTGACGGTCGTCCCGGTCCGGGGTTCACCCGTGCTGCGGTCCTTCGGAGCCGGTCCGGTGTCGGTCACCTTCTTCTTGACCTTGCCGCCCTTCTCGAACTCGGCCTCCCAGTGCCGCCCGTCCCGGTCGACCTCGAGGATCAGCCGGCTCGAGAGGGCGTTGACCACCGAGACCCCCACGCCGTGCAGGCCGCCCGAGACCTGGTAGCCCTTGCCACCGAACTTCCCGCCGGCGTGCAGGGTGGTCAGGACGATCTCGGCGGTGGAGATCTTGGGGTACTTGGGATGGGGTCCGACCGGGATGCCGGCGCCGTCGTCGGCCACCCGGCAACCCCCGTCGGCCAGGATGGTCACGTCGATGCGGGTCGCCCGGCCCTGCATGGCCTCGTCGACGGAGTTGTCGACCACCTCCCACACCAGGTGATGGAGCCCGCTCGGGCCGGTGGAGCCGATGTACATCCCGGGACGCTTGCGCACCGCCTCGAGCCCTTCGAGGATGGTGATGTCGGCCTCGCCGTATGTCTCGTCCACCTTCACTGCCACAGGCGCGCCCTTTCAAAACGTCGGATTTCGTGGTGCGTATCGAAGCCCTGAACTGGTCACCCCGGCCTTTCGATGCGTACGCGCCATTCTACCCGATCGACGTGCCAATTCGGCATCTACGAACGGTCGTCTGGAGGGCCTCAGAAGTGCTCGATGACGACCTCGATCCGCGTGATCCCCGACCCCCCGCAGGCCGTCACCAGCTCCAGGATCCGGCCCGAACCGAGGCGCGCCCGGGTGGCCCAGGCCGGGTGGTCCGCCGCCAGCACCAGGACTGCACCATCCACCCGCCGCGGGCGGACGTGCGCCGCGAGCTGGGCGCCCGCCAGCTCCTCCCAACGAGCGAAGAGTGCCTCCATCGTCGACGCGGACGCCGGCGCTCCGAGCCGCCCGAGCAGCGCCGTCACCGAGTCGGCCAACGGGCGCGGGCCCGGATCTCGATTCCTCATCGCGGCACCAGCTCGCCCACCTCCACCAGCGCCGCCACGGTGACCCCGGCCGGGACGGGGGATGCCGTGGTGAGGATGGCCTGGCCGGCCGGGAGCTCGGCCACCAGGGCGCGGCTGCGCCACGGGTCGAGCTCGGAGAACACGTCGTCGAGGAGCAGGGTGGGCCGTAGCTCGGTGCGCTCACGGACGACGGCGTGGAGGGACAGGCGCAGGGCGAGGGCCAGACAGCGCTGCTCGCCCTGCGAGGCGTGGGTGCGTGCCGGCCTGCCCTCCAGCCGCACCACCAGGTCGTCGCGGTGTGGCCCCACCGTGTTCACGCCGCGCCGCAGATCGTCCACCCGGTGGGCCGCCAGGGCCGCCTGGAGGTCGCCTTCCCAGCTGCGCTGGTACTCCACCCCCACCAACGCGTCGCCGGCGCCAGTGGACGCCTCGCCGTCCGAGACCGTCCCACCGCCCGCTGCTCCCACCCGGTCTGCTCGCGCCCCACCGCCCGCTGCTCCCCCGCCGTCAAATGCCACGCCACTGCCGTCGGGTACGCCGGCCAGGCGGCCGTAGGTGGCGGTGACGCGAGGAGCGAGGGCCGACGCCAGACGCTCCCGCGCCGCGACGAGGATCTTGGCCCCGTCGGCCAGCCGCTGGTCCCAGACGTCGAGCGTGCTGGCGACCTCGGGGCCGGGTTTGGTGCGCCCGCCCGCCTGGCGGAGCAGCGCGGCGCGTTGGCGGAGCACCCGCTCGACATCGTCGGCGGCCCGCGCGCCCTCGGCGTCGAGCAACGCCAGCGCGTCGTCGAGGAGGTCGCGACGGCCCTTTGGCCCACCGGCGATGAGCGCGAGATCCTCGGGAGAGAAGACCGTGCACGGAGCGGCCGCGGCGAAGTCACGACGGGTCCGCGACGGCTTTCGGTTCACGAAGGCGCGGCTCCGGCCGCCGGCGACGAGTTCGGCCTCCACCGTGGTCGGCGCCCCACCTTCGACCAGCTCGGCGCGCACCACCGCCCGCGGCGCGCTGTCACGCACCAGAGCCTCCAGCGGCGCGCCGCGGAAGGAGCGGTGCGTGCCCAGATAGGCGAATGCCTCGAGCACGCTCGTCTTGCCCGTCCCGTTCGGTCCGGTGATCACCGTCGTCCCTTCCGGCGCCGGCGAGAGGACGGCGGAATGGAAGAGGCGGAAGTCCACCAGCTCGAGCCGCTTCAGGCTCACCGGACCCCTCGAACGCCGGACCGGCTCAGGAGACCCGGACGGGCATCAGGAGGTAGCGGAACGGGTCGTTCTCGGCGCCGTGCACGGTGGCGGCCCGCGACGCGTCCGCCGTCTCGACGATCACCTCGTCGCCGGTGACGGCCTCGACCCCGTCGATGAGGTACGAGGGGTTGAAGGCGATGATCAGGTCCTCGCCCGAGTAGTCGCCGTCGACCGTCTCCATGGCATCACCGACGTCCTGGCTCTGCACGCTCAGGTCCACCCCGCCCGAGCGCATCGACAGCCGCACCGGCGTCGTGTTGTCGCGGACGAGGAGTTGGACCCGGCGCAAGGCAGCGACGAACGTCTCCTTCCCCAGGTGCAGCCGGTTCGGATAGTGGTCCGGGATCAGCTGCTTGTAATCCGGGTAACGGCCCTCCAGCAGCCGGGTGCTGATCTGGACGTTCCCCTGCCAGAAGGTGATCTCGTTGGCGCTCGCCGCCACCCCGATCCGACTCGTCTCCGAACCCTCGGTGATGGTTCCGGCCGGCAAGCGCTGGAGTTCGGAAAGGGCGCGGGCGGGGACCAGGAGATCCTCCTCGCCCGGAATCAGCGCCGTCCCCGGGAGATCACGCATGGCCATGCGATAGGAGTCGGTGGCCACGAGCCGGAGCGCGCCGTCGATGTGTGAGATCAGGACGCCGGTCAACAGGGGCCGGCCGTCGTCGTGGGAAGCGGCCCGGACGACCTGGCGCACGGCCTCGCTCAACGCCATCTCGGGCAGGTGGGTCACCGCCTCCTTGGTCCGGCCGACGGGAGGGAACTCCACCACCGGGTAGGTGTGCAACTTGAACGTGGAGCGGGCGGCCGAGATCGTGATCTGCTCTCCGCCGTCGTTGAAGGTCACCGCGCCCGGCTCCAGGCGGCGCACGATGTCGGTCGACAGGCGAGCCGGGACGACGCAGCTGCCGTCCTCGATGCCGATGACCTCACCGGTGACGACGATGGTCAGATCGAGGTCGGTGCCGGTGACGCTGAGCGTGTTCCCGGTACAGGTGATGTGCAGACCGAGGAGCACCGGCGACGAACTGGCGCGGCCCCCGACGGCACGGCCGGCGGTGGCCAACATTTCGACCAGGGCATCGCGCTCGGATCGGAACTTCAACGGTTCGGGTCCTTTCGCTCGAGCGGGGCGCTCATTGATGGGAGAGGAATGTTCATAGTGGGTAACGGTAGTAAGCCCTGTGGATTGTGGACCGGGACCCAGTGTCCCTGGTCGGCCCGTGTTGCATTCTCCCCAGAGGGGTGTGACCGGTTCGGGTCCGTTGGGGACGGCGCGTCAGGCTGCCGCGCCGGGTTGGGGAAGGAACGGGCGGCCGTCCCCAGGCTTGTCCCATCGGGTCCACAGGTCGTACCCGTGCCGAAACCGATGGGTGTGCCGTCGTCCCGGCCCCGGTTCGCCTCAGGTCGTGCCGGCACGGATCTTGTGGATGAGCTCGGTCACCTGTTCGTAGATCTGGCGTCGTTCCTGCATCTGGCCGGTGATCTTGTCGACGGCGTGGATGACCGTGGTGTGGTCCCGTTTGCCGAACACGCGGCCGATGGCGGGATAGCTGTAGTCCGTCAGCTCCCGGGTGAGGTACATCGCCACCTGCCGGGCGGTGACGAGGGGACGGGTGCGGCTCGGCCCGCACAGCGCCTCGACGGAGAAGCCGTAGCTGGCGGAGGTCGCGTCGAGGATGACCTGGGGCGAGATGCGCCGGGGTTCGCCGGCGAGGACCAGGTCGGAGAGCACATCCTCGGCCTGGGTGAGGGAGATCGGCTCGTGGTTGAGCTTGGCGAAGGCGCAGATGCGGATGAGCGCCCCCTCGAGCTCTCGGATGTTGTCCTTCACGTGGGAGGCGATGAACTCGAGCACGTCGTCGGGGACGTCCTGGTGTTCGCTCATGCATTTCGAGCGCAAGATGGCGAGCCGGGTCTCGAGGTCGGGGGGGTCGATCTCGGTGATGAGGCCGGAGAGGAAGCGGCTGCGCAGCCGGTCCTCGAGGGTCTCGATCGACTTCGGCGGGCGGTCCGAGGTGAGGACGATCTGCTTGGAGGCTCCCTTGAGGTCGTTGTAGGTGTGGAAGAACTCCTCCTGGAGGCCTTCCTTGCGCTCCATGAACTGCACGTCGTCGATGAGCAGGACGTCGCAGTCGCGGTAGCGGCGCTTGAAGGCCAGGGTGGTCGACGTGCGCAGCGAGTCGACGAAGTCGTTCATGAACGTCTCGGTCGTGACGTAGAGCACCTTGCGGCGGGGGTAGTTCTCGGACACGTAGTTGCCGATGGCGTGGAGCAGATGGGTCTTGCCCAGGCCGCTGACGCCGTAGATGAAGAGGGGGTTGTACGAGCGCCCGGGCGTCTCGGCCACGGCCTGGGCCGCGGCGTGGGCCAGGCGGTTGGACGAGGCGGTCACGAAGGATTCGAAGGTGAACTTGGAATCGAGCTGCACGGCCGGGCCCTCGCGGGCGGTGGCTCTTCCGTTCCCGTGGATTCCGCCGATCCTGACCACGTCGGCGTCCGGCGTGCTGCTCCCACCACGCCATCCGGGGACGGCTGCACTCCCAGCACCGGCAGCGGCCGCATTCCCGACACCGCCGCCCGCACCCGCTGGGGCCCCGCCCCCGCCCCCACCAGCTCCGCCGCCAAATCCGCCGCCAGCTCTGGCGCTATCGCTCATATCGCCGTCCGAGATCGCCGGATGCCCGAACCGGCCCGAAGCCGACGTGGAGAGGTGCTCCTGGGGGTGGCCCAGGACCTCGTCGAACGGGGAGTCGGACCGGGCTGGACCGGGGTCGAGGACCTCGAGGCGGCCACGGACCGGTTCACCCACCTCGTTGGCCAGGGTGTCCTCGATCATGGGCAGGTAGCGGGACTCGACCCGCTCCCGGATCAGGCCGTTGGGGACCGAGAGGACGAAGACGCCCTCATCGAAGGAGACCGGCACGATCCCCGACAGCCACAGCTGCCACGTGCTCTCCGAGACCTGGTCCCGGAGGGAATCCGAGCACTTCGTCCAAAGATCTCCAGCCTGCGTCACCGCCCTCTCCGCCCGTCCCTTCTCCCCATCGACCTGTCCCCCTTTGGCCTCGAGCCACGAATTCACTCGAGCCACGAATTCACAGGACGATCCTCGGTGCGGGTGATTGGACGAAGGTACACCGCGGGGCGACGCCCGACTAGAGGGGATCGCCGAATCGCCGCTAACATTGGACGACTCGGTGCCGCCGGCCTGGATCCTCGCCCGGAAGCCTGGATTCGCGCCGGAAGGCTGCGGCATGAACCCTGCGACCGACGGCGTTCAGCGCCGCTCGGGCACCGGAAAAGGCACCGGAAAGGCTGGATCCACGTGAAGCGCACCTACCAACCCAACACCCGGAAGCGGGCGAAGACCCACGGGTTTCGCAAGCGGATGTCGACGCGGGCGGGCCGGTCGATCCTCAAGTCACGGCGGCTCAAAGGGCGCCACAAGCTCACCGCCTGAGGGCATCGTGCCTGCAGGAAGCGTCGGACGACTGACCACCAAGGCTACCTTCGCGGCGCTCCAGCGCTCCCGCCGGCGCGGGCGGTGTGGCTCCGTGCACGCCGTGTTCGTCCCGGCCCTCGAAGGTGCCTCCGACGCGTCGCCCCAGGTCCGGGTCGGCTACGCCGTCGGGAAACGGTGCGGCTCGGCCGTCGAGCGCAACACGCTCAAGCGCCGGATGCGAGAGGTGGCCCGGGCCGCGGCTCCGTCGCTGCCGAGTGGCAGTTATCTGCTCCGCCTGTCCCCCGAGGCCCGGTCGCAGGAGCGCGCCCGATTCCGGGCGGACGTCGCCACCGCGCTAAGCCGGGCGGCTGGGACCGACGCCGGTCGCGGCCGTGCTCGCGTGACGGGGTCGGAGCCTGGAAGGGAGCCGGGGTCGGAGCCTGGAAGGGAGCCGGGGTCGGAGCCGGAGCCGGAGCAGGGGTGGCCGACATGACGGCGGGATCGGCCCGGACGGCCCCGACCGTTCTCGAACCAGGATCGCCCACAACAAGCGCGCCCTGTGACCTGGGCGAACCGGCAGACTTCACCGGGCCCGAGGCGGAGCCCCGGTCGACCGTCCGCGGACCGCGCCGAGCAGCACTCGCCCTGCTCAGGGCCTATCAGGGTGGTGCCTCCGGGCGAGTGTCGCCCTGTCGCTTCTACCCCAGTTGCTCAAACTACGCCGTGGAGGCGTTCGAGGTGCATGGATTCTGGCGCGCCACCGCCCTCACGGCGCGCCGGCTCATTCGCTGCCGGCCGTTCGGACCCCACGGGGTCGATCTGGTGCCCCTTCCTGCTCACGCGGCACGGGTCGGGCGGCGTCCACGAGCCGGGTGGCGCCGAACCACGGCGTGACGGCGGCCGACCCGAGGCGCGGGACGGCCGACAAGAGAGGAAGCCATGAGCCTGCACCCCCTGCTGGCGGAAAACTCGCTCTTCGAGTTCATCGGGAAGATCTTCCACCCGATCTTCGAGGCCTTCGGTTGGGTCCTGGCCGCCCTCTACGGCGTCTGGCCGAACTACGGCTTTGCCATTACCGGTCTCACGATCCTCATCATGCTGGCGCTGACGCCGGTGACCGTGAAGAGCACCAAGTCGATGATCGCCATGCAGCGGCTCCAGCCGGAGATGAAGAAGCTGCAGGCGAAATACAAGGGTGCGGAGAACCGGGAACTTCTCAACCAGGAGATGATGAAGCTCTACAAGGAGAACGGCACCAGCCCGTTCGGGGCCTGCCTGCCCAGCCTCCTGCAGATGCCCTTCCTCATCGTCTTGTACTCGCTCATCCGCGGGCTGTCGAGCACGGTGACACGCGGAGCCACATATGTGAACGCGGCGGGACAGACTGCGATCTGTAAAGCGCAGACGTGTGGAGCGCCGAAGTACATCCCCACATCATCTCAAATGCACCAGTCTTTGGTCCTCAGTAAAGGCCAAATGCACTGGTGGTTCGGGATGGATTTGTCCTCCTACCCATTCTCGCACCACACCTACCCGGGAAGCCCTAGCCAGGCCGTCCTGATGCTTCCGTATCTTGCTCTCATTGGTGCTGCGATGTTCCTGCAGTACTTCCAAATGAAGCAGATGAATAGTCGTAATCCCCAGGCTGCTGCAGCGAATCCACAGATGCAAACGATGCAGAAGTTCTTTCCCATTATCTTCGGTGTCATTTACCTGCGAGTGCCAGCGGGTGCCACCATCTACATGGTGGTCTCCTCGGCCATGAGGATCGGGACGCAAGAGGTGATGTTCCGCACGGGGATGGTGAAGCCCGTGGCGGCGGAGCGTGAGATCGCGGCATCGAAGGGATCCGACGCCGCCGCGTTGGAATCGCCGAAGTCCAAACCGAAGCAGACGCCGAAGCCGGCGCCGAAAGCGACCAAGAAGGTGTCGACGGCCACGGACGGGACGTCGGTGGCCGGCTCGACCGTCCCTCCGGCGAAGCGACCCACCAGCAACGGTCGGAGCGGCGGGGGTGGCGCTCCCGCCAACGGGAAGTCACCGGGCGGGGCATCGGGCGGGAGCGCGCCGCCTGACGATGCGGCCGCCGCGGCAAAGACACAGAACCGGTCGCGTTCGAAGAAGACCAGAAAGGACCGGTAGTCGGCAGTGGAATGGGTCGAGGTGGCGGGTAAGACCGTCGACGAGGCGACGGAGCACGCGCTGGAGCAGCTCGGCGTGGCCGCGACGGACGCCGAGGTGGTCGTTCTGACCGAGCCCAAGGTCGGGCTCTTCGGGCGCCTGAAGGAGGAAGCGCGGGTTCAGGTCCGTGTGCGTCCGGTCGGAGCTCGGCCCAAGCGGGAGCGCTCCCGGGACCGAGGACGGCGTTCGGCGCAGAGTGGCCAGCGCTCGTCGAGGCCTCCGAGGACTTCGTCTGGGGAGCGCGGCGGGTCCGATGCTCAAGGTGGCGGGAACGGGGCGGGTGCAGACGCCGATTTCGTCGATGGAAGCGACGAGACGGGTTTGCCGCCGGAAGGGGCCGGAATCGGAGCCGGAGCGGCCGAATCAGCGGCGGGCGTGGCAAACGGAGCAGGGCGGGGGACGTCGTCGAGTACATCAGGCACCGGGACGAGTCGGTCTGCTCGCCGACGACGGAGCCGGGGCCGCGCCTCGTCCGTGGCCGGCCAGAACGGGTCGAGGGTTCAGGACTCAGGAATGACGGAGCAGGATGACGACGGGGACCGAAGGACCGGACCGACCGAACCGAAGGAGACGGCAGACATGGCAGAAGGAATGACGCTGGAGGAGCAGGGTGAAGCCGGGCGCGGGTTTCTGGTCGGGCTCCTGAGCGAGTACGGCGTCGACGCGTCGGTCGAGACACGGGTGATCGATGACGAGACCATCGAGATCGCGGCCCACGGGGACGACCTGGGTGTGCTCGTCGGTCCCCGCGGCTCGACACTTTCGGCCCTGCAGGACCTGACCCGGGCCGTGGTCCAGCGGCAGTGCCCGTCCCGGACGGATCGGATCCTGGTGGACGTGGCCGGGTACAGAGAGAAGCGTTCCGCCGCGCTCAAGCGCTTCAGCGCGCAGATCGCCGAAGAGGTTCTGGCGTCGGGCCAAGAGAGGCCGCTCGAGCCCATGAGTCCGGCCGATCGGAAGGCCGTGCACGACGCCATCAACGAGATCGACGGCGTCGAGACCCGCTCCGAGGGCGAGGACCCCTACCGGCACATCGTCATCGCTCCCGCTGGCTGATTCAGCACGGAAGCTGCCCGGAGTGGGCGTTCGCGCCAGAATCTCCGGAGAAACCCTCAGCGTCAGAGAGCTGTGATGGCGCTCTCGTCGAGACCTGCCCTGTCCGAGGTCATCGGCGAGGCACGCACGCTCGGCTTCTTCGGTCCGGGCGCGATCGACGTCCAGCTCCGGCACGCCGACGGCTTCGTTTCGATCACGCGGTCGCACGTGGCTTCGCAGGAGGCCCGTGTGCTGGACCTGGGTAGCGGAGGGGGGTTGCCCGGGCTCGTGGTGGCGAGCGATTGGCCTGAGGCGCATCTGACACTGCTCGACGCCAATGGCCGCCGGGCCGCTTTCCTCAGGCAGGCGGTGACACGGCTCGGGTTCTCGGATCGAGTCTCGGTCGTGCAGGCACGGGCGGAAACGGCCGGCCGGGCGCCGGATCTCAGGGGCCAGTTCGACGCCGTGCTGGCCCGGTCCTTCGGCCGGCCGGCGGTCACGGCCGAGTGTGCGGCTCCCTTCCTGCGGCCTGAGGGATGGCTGGTGGTCTCCGAGCCCCCCAAGCCGTCGGGTGAATCCCCGGACGACGTCGCGGAATCGAGCGGACCGTCGACGCGTTGGCCCACCGGGCCGCTGGCGGAGCTGGGGCTGGAGCCGATTCAGGCCGTCCACGCCGAGTTCGCGTACCAAGTTCTGCGCCAGAAGGTCAGCTGTCCGGACCGGTACTCCCGTCGGGACGGGGTTCCGGCTCGGAAGCCCCTGTTCTGAAATAATCCAGGCACTGTTCCACGTGGAACCGTCCGGACCCCCGGGTGGGTCTGGAACTTCGGTGTCATCTTGAAAGAATGCCAAATGGCGAGGGCGGGGCGGTCGCTCATTCGGGAATGCGCGCGTTTCGGTATGACGACCTGCGGTCCGCCCTGCCGTCACCGGCTATAGCCGCAGTTCAGGGCCTTCTATGGGCGTTGCAGCCCGGCGCGGAATCGCACTAGAGTCCTGGTGGCGTCGCCACCCCGGAGGTGGACGAGCGGGAGGCGGACCAACATGCACGAAGTGAAACTCGTACGCCATCGCGTCGCCCTTGTTGCCGCAGCCCTTGTGGTGGGACTCGCCACCGTGTCGATGTCGCTGGCCTCGACCCACGCTGTCGGGGCGAGCTCATCCGCCGAGGACGGTGAACTCTTCGGGGTCGCCACGATGCCGGGCGGTGACGCCTGGGCTGTGGGTTATGCGGGCACCAATCCCGACACCGGATCATTGGCTCTCCTTTGGAACGGCTCCCGTTGGAAGCCGGTACCCAGCCCCAGCCCCCCGAGCGCCGTGCTCCGCGGCGTTTCTGCCACTTCACTCACCAATGCGTGGGCCGTGGGTTATAGCGGCGACGAACCTGATACCAATGCATTGATCCTGCACTGGAACGGGAGAAAGTGGCGGCAGATGCCCACCACCGCCGGCACGCTCTCCGGGGTGGCGGCAATCTCGCCCGAGAACGCGTGGGCCGTCGGCTCTACGAACAGCGGCGACACCCTGATCCTGCACTGGAACGGAAAGTCGTGGCAGCAGCTACCGAGCACCGCCGGCACCCTCTCGGCGGTGGAGGCGACCTCGCCCGAGAACGCGTGGGCCGTCGGCTCTACGAACACGGGCGACACCCTGATCCTGCACTGGAACGGAAAAAGGTGGCAACGGACGGCGAGCCCGGACCCCGGGTCCGGGCAGGGTCTCTCCAGCTTCTTGAGGCGGCGTAGCGGCGTCGTCGGGTGGCACCGTCTGGGCGGTAGGCAACGGTAGCAACTGCGGTTGTGGTCCTGGCGCGAGCTTGATCGCCCGGTGGAACGGGCACACGTGGGGGCAAGTGCCCACTCCCACGTTCGGAGGTGGGATCAACCTCTTCGGCGTCGCGTCTCTACACTCGAGCAGATCCTGGGCGGTCGGGCTGAGCGGTAGCGGAGATGGCCCGACGAGCGGCGTGGTCCTGAAGTGGACCGGTACAGGCTGGACACGGGTGGCCATTCCGGGACTGAGGGGCGACGAAGGAGGCCTCTTTGGTCTGGCGGCGACCTCCCGCTCCAACGCGTGGGCCGTCGGCTGGGAAAGTGCCGGAGGCGCCTCTGCCGGTACCCCCAAGATCGTGATCCTGCATTGGAAGGGCTCCACCTGGACGCCGCTGATCATCGCCGGTTCGGCCAAGACTCCTGCTGGTGGCTCCGGATCGACGACCACCACCGCCACGACGACGACGCTCCCACCAACGACGACCACGACCACGCCGTCCAGCACTACGACGACGACGCCGCTGCCGCCGACCTCCGGCGGCTCGGCTCCCACGCTCGGAAGTGCAGCATGGGGTACCGCATTGGGTCCATACGCCGGGATCAGCGGCTTCGGTGAAGTCGCTCCCGCCAGCTTCAGTGAGGGACCCACCGCGGCGTCCCCGCAGGTGGAATCCATTTCCTGGTCGAATTGGGGCGCGTCGCAGGCGACGGGCCAGGGCCAGGCCATCGACGGTACAGGTCAGACCGGGCCTGTCTCGAGCTGGCCGGTCAAGCCCGCCACCGTGGTGGCATTCGATCTCGGGAGCTGCGACGGCGGTGTGCCCGCCTACCAGGCAGTGGCCTATTACTTCCCCGAGGACGGTCAGACGTTCACTCCGACGACGGCAACGAACGCCTGCACGGGACGGTAGTTGGTCCATTCGCGATGCTTCCCGAGGATCTGTATTTGCTCGTGACCGTCGGCCGACCTGTCCCGTGAACCCGCGGGGTGACGGGCCTTTTTGCGCCCGCACGTCCGGGATGGCTGGCGATGGCGAACCGCAACAGGTTCGGGTCAACGCGGCGATTGGGTATCTACGGAGGGTTGCCCGGCTGACACGAGGCGGCATTTGGTTCCTTGCGGCGCCGGCCGTACGGGCGATCGGAATTCGGATCGGAGGGGCCGGAGAGCTTGGGCGAACGAGGAGCGAGGGCTTGGAAAGCCTGTGGAGGATTGGGGGTTAGTGCCTTCTCGTCGAGGAGTAGCTCCCGGCCGGGATCCTGGCCTGACGCCACAGAGGAATCAGGGACGTGCGTGAGCTCGGCACTGCATCCGGTGGTGCAACGGGCGTGTACACGGGGTTTGCAGGAGCTCTCCGGGCCGACCAGCCGGCGTGATCCTGGGCCTGGCAGCGGCAGGTCACTTGCTACGGTGGGGACCGAGCGGCACGTGCAGGTGAGTCGGCTGTCATCCGATGTTCCACGTGAAACAGCTCTCAAGTCTTGACCTATTGCACCTGGGAGGCCAGGATAGGCCCGTGCCGTTCGGATCACGGGGATCGGCCTGATGCGGCTGCGGCGCCGAGACCGAGAGCCCGCAGTCGTCCCGACACCCCAGCCATCGGAGCATCTCGATCCCATCTCGGGTGCTGATGGCACTCCCGGTGCCGGTCCTGGGGCAGTCGGCCCGACCTCCACGGATCCCGTCAAAAGCGTGGGATCTGAATCCGCCATTCCGGGCGAGACGTCGTCCAAGGCGGCCGTGATGGCGACGGCGGCACGCCAGTGGAGGCGACCTTGCCGTGTGGAGGCCGCCGGGTCCACAGAGCCCGACGGCGCCGGTTCGGCGCTGCCTCTCCGACCGAATCCGGCGAGAACACCGGCTCCTCGACCACCGGAGACGACGAAAGCACTACGGCGGCGGTCGAGGAAGGTGTTCCAGGCGAGACCGACTCCGACTTCAGCTCCGATGTCGGTCCTTCATCCGATGAGGCCGTACAACCCGTCAGCACCGGACGAGCCGGTACGACCCGTCCCAATCGGACGGGTCTGTTCCACCCGCCCCGTCGGATGGGCCGGATCAACCCGCTGAATCGGCCGTACGTTCCAGGGCCGGCGGCGTGTCACGGGACCGCCAAACACGGGCGCCGTCGATCCCGGACGAGGCCGACGAGCTCCTCAACGGGAAGCGTCCGCCGGCGAGGGCCCTCCCGAGGATCATCGCCATCGCGAACCAGAAGGGTGGCGTCGGCAAGACGACCACGACGGTCAACCTGGGTGCAGCGCTGGCCGAACAGGACTACCGGGTGCTGGTGGTCGACCTCGACCCCCAGGGAAACGCCACCACGGGACTCGGGGTCGAAGCCCGCAACTTCGAGTTCTCCATGTACGACGTGATCATGCGTGATCACCCGCTGGAGGACACCATTGAGCCGACGAGTGTCAAGAACCTGTTCGTGGCTCCCGCCACCATCGACCTCGCCGGCATCGAAATCGAGTTGGTGCCCGCGTTCAGCCGCGAGCTCAAGCTCAAGAAGGCTGTCGACTCGGTGGTTGAGGACTTCGACTTCGTGCTCATCGACTGCCCGCCTTCCCTCGGTCTGATCACGGTCAACGGTCTGGCGGCGGCCGACGAGGTCCTCGTCCCGATCCAGTGCGAGTACTACGCGCTGGAGGGTCTCAGCCAGTTGCTGCGGAACGTCAACCTTGTGTCGACCAACCTGAATGAGACACTCGAAGTCACAACGATCGTCCTGACGATGTTCGACGCTCGGACCCGGCTTTCTGTCGACGTCGCCAACGAGGTGCGTGAGCACTTCTCCGAACGGGTGTGCAAGGTCGTGATTCCGCGGACCGTCCGGCTCTCCGAGGCGCCCTCGTTCGGGCAACCGATCACCGTTTTCGATCCAACCTCGCGGGGCGCGGTGGCCTACCGTGAGCTGGCCAAGGAGGTAAGCGATGGCGCGCCGCAGCGGACTCGGTAAAGGCCTCAGCGCCCTCATCCCCAGCGATGCGGTCGGGGAAGAAGACTCCGTCCTGCGTGTCGTGCCGATCTCACATATCAAGCCCAACGCGTTCCAGCCCCGCACCCATTTCAACGAGGAGTCGATGGCCTCGCTGGCTACTTCCATCCGAGAGGTCGGGCTCCTCCAGCCCGTGCTGGTGCGGGACCTTCCGGATGAGCCAGGGACCTACGAGCTCATCGCCGGCGAACGACGCTGGCGTGCCGCCCGGCGGGCCGGGCTGCAGACGATCCCCGTGTTGGTGCAACTGGCGGACGACCGGACGAGCCTCGAGCAGGCATTGGTGGAGAACCTGCATCGCGACGACCTCAACGCACTCGAGGAAGCCGCGGCGTACCAGCAGCTGATCGACGAGTTCGGCCTCACGCACGAGCAGGTAGCAGCCCGCATGGGCAGGGGACGGGCAACCGTCACCAACACCCTCCGCCTCCTGCAGCTGCCCGCCGGGTGTCCAGCGTGCCGTGGCAGAGCGGAGGATCTCGGCCGGGCACGCCCGGGCGCTCCTCGGCACTCCCGACCGGGCTCTCCAGGAGCGACTGGTCGATCGCATCGTGGCCGAGGGCCTCACGGTGAGGGCAGTGGAGGACTTGGTGCGTTCCGGGGCGTCCGAGCTTCGTGTCGTCCCCGAGCTGGCGCCCGAAGCTCCGCCTGAGCCCCAGCCAGCGGGTACGACCGCTGGTAACACCCCAGGTTGGACGCGCCCCGTCCCCCCGCGCAAGCTGCCCGAGCCTGGCGTGCTCGAGCTCGAGGAGCTCTTGTCGAGCTATCTCAACACCCGGGTGAAGGTCGACATCCAGAACCGTCGTGGCCGGTTGGTCGTCGAATTCGCGACCCTCGAGGACCTGGAGAGGATCTACCGCGCCATGGTCGGTGACGGGGGTGTCGCGTAGTTCACGGAACTGTCAAGGGTCGGTTCAGCTTCATCCACAACCTGTGCATCATGTTGTGGATTGTCACGCTGTTCACGGTCCGTAGGGATTCGTCGCGTAACGGCCACTGAACGTCCGGGCTCAGTCCCAGGACCCGTCGGCCCAGCGATCGAGGGCCGACGAGATGGCCGAGGCCAGCGACGATGCCCGCTCGACGACCGTGCTCGTCGGCCCCATCTCCATCAGGACCGCCGGCATCCGGGTCTCCCGCAGGATGGGCAACGACATGCCGTGGACGCCTGCATCACCGACACCGAGCGCGACGGGAACGGCCAGTTGGATCAGCTCCGCCAGCCGGCGCCCCCCGGGCGATTCGTCGTGGGTGCCGGCCCAGAATGCGGTCTGGCAGGATACCGAGGCCGGGTTGAGTCGGAGCCCTACGAAGACGTCGACACCGAGGTCGTTGGCCTCCCGGGCCTGGGCGGAGTCATCGGGGTTGTGCAGCTCGGTCACGACCGTGCCTCCGATCTGCAGACGCCGGCGCAACGCCCCGGCCACGCTGCCGAGACCGCCGCTCTCGCCGACCGCCACCCGGCGACCGCTCAACGTCGGTGGCGCGTCACGGAGCACGGCACGGGCGCGCACGGCCGACACCAGCTCCGGATCGCGGTATCGGCTCTCCAGGCGCAACAGCTCACGCAGCGTCGCTCCGCCCACGATGCCGTCGACGGGAAGGCCCGCGTTCCGTTGGAATTCGCCGAGAGCCGAACTCGTGGCGTCCCCGAAGATGCCGTCGACCCGGCCCGTATCGAAGCCGAGCGTGCACAAACGCTGTTGCAACTCGGCAACGTCGTCGCCGCGGAGCATCGGGGTGCGCCGATACAGGAAGCGGTCCCCAAGCCGGAAACCCGCCTCGACCAGGGTGTTCCAGGTCTGCCGGCCACAGATGCCGTCCATCCGAAGGCCGCGGAGCCGCTGGAAGGCCTCGACCGCGGCCCGTGTGGCCGGCCCGAAGATGCCGTCGGGGTCGACCGGAGCGCCGGGCAGAACAGCGGCTAGGCGGTGCTGGACGTCGGACACCGCATGACCGCGGTGTCCGAGGGAGAGCGGAAGCGCTACAGGTAGGCCGAGATCTCCTCGACCAGCTGGGCTCTTGGGCTTCGCCCCGATCAGGCGCACCAGGGGCTCGCCGTCCTTGAAGAGGATCAACGTCGGGATACTCAGCACGTCGAAACGACGCGTCACGTCGAGGTTGTCGTCGATGTTGATCTTGCCCACCTTCACCTTGCCCGCCTGTTCCTCGGCGATCTCCTCCAGAACCGGGGAGATCATCTTGCACGGGCCGCACCACTCGGCCCAGAAGTCTACCAACACGGGCACCTCAGAAGCCTTGACCTCCTCGTCAAAGGTGGCGTCGGTCAGGGTCACGATCTTGTCGCTCATGGCTTGTCCTCCTCGCCTGGGTGCAACAGCCTGTCCACCCGATCTGTTCCCATGCCGTTCTACTCGCCGCGCTCTTCGAGCCAGCGCTCGGCGTCGATCGCGGCCATGCAGCCCGAACCGGCCGACGTGACCGCTTGGCGGTAGTAGTCGTCCTGGACATCGCCGCATGCGAAGACACCTTCGACGCTGGTCCGCGTGGTGCGGCCCAGCGTCCGGACGTAGCCGTTGTCCAAGAGGTCGAGCTGTCCCTTGAGCAGTGTGCTGTTGGGCTCGTGGCCGATGGCAACGAACAGCCCGGTCACGTCGAGACCCGACTCCTCGCCGGTCACGGTGTCGCGCAGGCGTACACCGCTGACCTTCGTGTCTCCGATGACATTGGTCACCACCGAGTTCCACTTGAACTCGATCTTGGGGTTGGCGAACGCGCGGTCTTGCATGATCCTCGACGCCCGTAGCTCGTCGCGGCGGTGGATCACGGTGACTTTCGCCGCGAAGCGGGTGAGAAAGAGGGCCTCTTCCATGGCCGAGTCCCCGCCTCCGGCGACGGCGATGTGCTGGTCGCGGAAGAAGAAGCCGTCGCACGTAGCGCACGTCGAGACGCCGTAGCCGAGAAGGCGGACCTCGTTCGGGCATCCGAGCATCAACGAGCGCGCCCCGGTCGCGACGATCAGCGCGTCCGCCAGGACGGTCGGCTCGTCGGCGTTCGGGTCACCGATCCAGATCTCGAACGGCCAGGAGGACAACTCCAGCCTGCTCACCTTGGCGGTGCGCAGCTCCGCCTCGAAGCGCTGCGCCTGGGAGCGCATGATGCCCATGAGCTCCGGTCCCATGATCCCGTCGACGAAACCGGGGTAGTTCTCGACGTCGGTCGTCAGCATCAACTGCCCACCGGGCTGGTCGCTCGTCGACGACGGCTCACCTTCGATCACGAGTGGAGCGAGCTGCGCCCGCGCCGCGTAGAGGGCGGCCGTCAAGCCGGCCGGACCGCTCCCGATGATGACGACCGTGCGCCGCTCAGGCATCAGGCGGCAGGCCGCGTCGCGCGTAGAGGACGGCGCCGACGGC
Source organism: uncultured Acidimicrobiaceae bacterium (assembly GCA_963828505.1). Lineage (GTDB taxonomy): Bacteria > Actinomycetota > Acidimicrobiia > Acidimicrobiales > RAAP-2 > Bog-473. The sequence continues at coordinate 68,289 of CAWHFM010000015.1, read as the reverse complement.
CGTGAAGATGAGGCCGAGCACGGTGTACGACGCCCACACCTTGTGGCCGGCGATGGTGGTCACGCGGATGAAGAGCACGCAGAACAGCACGAGCACGGCGAGACCTATGACGCCGATCACGACGCCGAAGACAATGCCGCGGGCGGCCACCACGGCCGGCCTGATGGCCTTGTCGTTGACGGCCGCGACGACGCTGTCGATCGTCTCGAGCGCGCGCTCCGAAAGCGCGTCGGCGAAATCGGCCTCGGGCACGCCGTGAGACTACCCGGCGGCTGCGCTCTGGCCAGCCGGAAGGATGTAGCAGACCCCGACCGTGTTGGGTCCGGCGTGGGTCCCCACCACCGGCCCCAGTTCGACGACGAGCAGCGGGTGCTGGGTCACGATCCCGGCCAGACGGGCGAGCACCTCCGCGAAGTCGCCGCACGCCCCGTCGGCGACGGCAATGCGCTCGACGGGCGAGTCGGCGGAGACCTTGTCGCTCAGGTAGGCCAGGGCACGAGCCCGCGTCCGCTGCTTGGATTCCTCGGCCACCTCCCCGTCCTTCACCTGGATCACCGGCTTGATGTTCAACAGCGAACCCAGGAGGGCGCGGGCGCCCCCGATCCGCCCGCCCTTCTGCAGGTGCTCCAGCCCGCCGACCACGCCGTAGATGCGGGTACGGCCGATCCGATCCTCCGTCGCCGCCACCAGCTCGTCCACCCCCGCGCCCTCGGCCGCCTCCTCGGAGGCGGCGATGACCATCAGACCCTGGCCCATGCTCAACGAGTAGGTGTCGACCACCTTGACCGGGATCCGATCGAAGGTCTCCGCTGCGGTGCGCGCCGAGTCGTACGTGCCCGAGACCCTGGACGAGATCGTGAGGCAGAGCACGGCGTCCGCTCCTTCGTCGGCGGCCTGCGCGAAGGCGGCGCCGAAGGCGCCGGGCGAGGGGGCAGCCGTCTGGGGCAGGTCAGGCCGTCCCCGGCACCGCTCCCAGAATTCGGCCGGGCTCAGCTGGCGCCGGTCCTCGAGCTCCTCCGTGCCGAAGCGGATCGTGAGCGGTACCACCACCACGTGGTGTTCCTTCACGAGCTCATCCGTCAGGTCGCAGGCGCTGTCGGTCACGATGTGGACGCCGGGCATGCAGGGAGTCTGCCACGGGCCGGGGCGGTGCTCAGGGTTGCATGCGCCCCTGGCGGGCGAGCCCGCGTATCGAGTCCGGCGTCGGCGTTGGCGCCGGCGGGGGCGGACGTCGGCGCGCCGCATCATGACGCCGGCCCAACCAGACGACGACCGCGCCGAAGGTGACCGCGCCGGCCACCACGGCGGCGCCGACCCGGATCACCAGGCCGGCCAGGGTCGTCGATCCCGAGAGGTTCGAGACGACGAGGACGACCAAGCCCATCGGGACGGACGCCACGACGACGCGCCACAGTGGGGCCCAGGTCTCCGGCGAACCGAGGCGGCCGAACCACTGGCGGAAGACCGCCAGCGCCAGGAACGCCGCCACCGTGTACGAGATGGACAATGAGAGCGCGAGGCCGCGCACACCGAGGGGGTGGACGAGCGCGACGGCGAGCGCGACGTTGAGCCCGTTCTCCACCAGGTAGAGGTAGAAGGCGACCCTCGTGCGCTGCATCGACTGCAGCACGCGCACGAAATAGAGGTAGGCGCAGAACCCGGGCAGGCCCAGCGCGAACATGGCGAGCGCGGCGCCGGTGGTGGCCGTCTCCGCCGGCGTGCTGTGCCCGTGGCCGAGGAGGAGGGCCACGGCGGGCCGGGCCAGGAGGAGCATGCCGACCGCGGCGGGCACGATGAGGGCCAAAACGGCGCGGAGACCGCCCGTCATGCGCCGCTGGAAGGCCGCTGTCTGGCCGGTCGACCAGCGCTCGGCCAGGTCCGGCGTGACCACCGACATGACGGTCACGGCGATGATCCCATAGGGCAGCTGGAAGAAGGCGTAGGCGTAGGTGTACGACGACACGGGATCCGGCCCCGCCACGCTGCCTGCGAGCAGGATGACCACGAAGAGGCTGAGCTGGTTCGCCACCACGAAGCCGAACGTCCATCCGCCGAGGCGCGACACCGTGCGGAGCGCCTCGTCACGGAGGTTCCAGCGCCACCGCAGACGGCCGAGGTTCGCCCCGCGGATGCTCGGCAGCAGGGCCACCCCCTGGAGCACGACGCCGAGCGACGTGCCGAGCCCGAGGAGGACGAGCTGCGTATGGTGCGCTTCGACGCTGGCCAGGTCGGCGGCGCGCCCGGCCCACAGTCCGAACCACACCAGGACGCCGATGCAGACGATGTTGTTCACGATCGGTGCCCACGCCACCGCCACGAACCGCCGCCGGGTGTTGAGGAGGGCGGCACCGAGCGCGAACAACCCGTAAGCGGCGATCTGGATCACGAACCAGCGCAGGAACGTGGTGGCGACCGCCCGTTCCTGCGCCACGCGTTCGAGCTGGGCGGGGTGGCTGTGCGCGTCCAGCGCCGTGAAGGCCGCGACGATCTCGGGGGCGACGAGCAAGGCGAGCAACGTGGTCGAGAGCAAGACGACGACCGAGACCGTGCAGACCGCCGAGATCGACTCGAATGCCTCGTCCTCGCCCCGATTGGTGATGTGGTCGACGAACACCGGGATGAACGTGGCGGACAGGACACCGCCCAGCACGATGTCGTAGAGCATGTTGGGCGTCGTGTTGGCCAAGTTGTACGAGTCGGCCAGCGGGGTCTGACCCAGCGCCCAGGCGAGGGCGACGAACCGCAGCAGTCCGGTGACGCGGGAGGCGCCGGTGCCCAGCGCCACGTAGGCGGCCGCGGTCCGCAGGGGCAGAGTGCGGGAACGGCGGGCCATCACGGTCAAGTCGCCCTCGGGCGCCGCCGTCGGGATTTGCGCCAGGTGCGCACCCACCACGCCAGCAGGACCGCTCCGGCCAGGACCGTGAGGGCCACGCCGACGAAGGAGATGGCGGTCGAGTGGACCGTGAGCACGGTGCGGGCGAGGACCACCTGCCCGTCGGGCGTGCGTAGCGTGACGTCGATGGGCAGGCGGTCGCCCGACGTCCGGGCCTGCGCGACCATCCGCACCGAGGTGGTGGGACGGTCGAGGGTGAGCGCCTGGGAGCTCCCGTTGGGGAAGACGAACTTGTCGCTGGCCAGCGAGATGACCACGCGCACGGGATAGGGGGCGGCGGACAGCACCGTGATGGGGATCGGAGCGGTCCGCGAGGTGAAGGTCACCGTGCGCTCCGTGGCCAGCGTGATCTGCCCGAGCTGGCCGGCGAAGTCGTGCCCGAACGCGTCGAGGGCGGCCGTTCGCCGCGAGGGGCTCAAGGACCTGGACTCGCTCGCCAGCAGGTCGTCCGAGAGCGTGGCGAGGCTGCTCGGGCGCCCGTCGACCGCGGCGCTGTAGGACGACAGCTGCACTCGCGCCGCGGCGATCCGTTGTGCCACGGTGCGCGAAATCCCGTGCCCGGCCGGCCCCGACTGCAGCCGCCGGGTCGACGGCTCGCCGTTGCCTCCGACCGGGATCTGTTCGAACAGCTGCTCCACGGTGACCGGCTCGAGCGCCGGGTTGTTCGTCAGCCCGCCCAGGAGGGCCTCGACGAGTGGCCCCGACGCCTGCCATCCCGACGGCGGCGCAATCACGACGCCCCGGCGGTCGGTGAGGAACGCGTTCTCGAAGTGGACGAAGGAGAGCCCGGCCAGCAACTGCTGCGCTTCGAGCACTGGATCGCCCGGCGTGGCCGTGAAACGCGTCCCGAGCTGGGCGTCGGCCGCCGCCGCCGAGACGTACGAGCCGTGACCCATGTCGAGTTCGAAGGGTTGGGCGAAGGTGTAGTTGCTCCGCCCGCCCTGCGCCAGGTCGGTGTCGTCGAGGACCAGTTGCGACGCGCCCGCCACCTGCACACCGCTGGCCAGATCCGCCCCGTCACCCTGGGAGAAGCTCGAAGCCACATCCACCCACGGACCCGAGCTCGGGTGCAGGCCCGCCGTGCGCAACAGGGCGTCCCCGCGGCCGAGCTGGGCCTCGATCTCGCCGGCGATACCCGCTTCGGTGAGCGCCGCCACGTTGACCGGCACGTAGGGCTGCTCGAGCACTTCCGCGGCTGTCGAGCCCGTCCAGCTGGGCCAGAGCACGGGCTCCGGCCCGGGTGCCCCGGTGCAGAACCTGCTCGACCGCCCGCGGGCTCACGGCGAGTGTGGTCGGGACGGTGCGGCGGTCGGCCAGCGCGGAGGCCATGGTGGCGACGCTGCCCGATCCCACCGGCACCACCACGGCCACCCGCAGGGGCCCGCCGTCCCCGTCGGCACTGGGTTCTTGATAGGTGAGGAACGTGGTGAACCGGGCGACGGTGGCGCCACCTCGGACGAGCGCGACCGAGACGGGATAGATGTCGCCGCACGTGTCCGCGGCCAACGTGCAGCCCAGGACCAGAGTGGTGCCGCCGCCCGCGCAGGCCCCGGTACCCGATGCCGGCGGGGTGACGTCGGCGTCCGGCACGACGGTGAGGCAGGCCGACGCGACCAGACGACCGTCCACGTTCTCGACCCCGACGTCGGGCATCCGCCCCAGCACGCCCTTCTGCGGGGTCGAGCCGAGGGCCTGCTGAAACTGGGAGGCGTCGTCGATCCGGCTGTAGAAGGTGAGGCTGAGGTGGAGTGAAGAGGCCTCGGAGGCAGGTTCCCCCACGCTCATGCCGATGTTGAACCACGGCTGGTCGGCGGTGACCCAGGGGGTCTGGGAGGTGAGGGACAGAAGAGGTCCTAGGCTCGACGCGGTGGCAGCACGCCCTACCCCGGCGGCGGGTCGGCGGGCCGTCTCCGACGTGCGCTCGTGACCGGGCGCGGCCAAAGCACGCCCTCCGGAGAGGAGCGTCAGGGCTGCGACAACCGCGCAGAGGCCGAGGCGAGCCCAGCGTTGCGACACGAGGAAAGGGTAGAGGGCGCACTACCGTAGGCGGGTGCAGTCCACGTCGGTCCCCGAGCGTTTCCGCCCCCTGCTAGGGGCGACCGAGGATCTGGCGCGCCGTTTCGAGCGGTCGGGCAAGTCACTCTTCCTCGTGGGCGGATCCGTGCGCGACGCGTTGTTTCCCGGCCCGGCGCAGGGCGGGGGCGACTACGACCTCACGACCGACGCCCGGCCCGATGAGACGGAGCGGCTCGTCCGTGGGTGGGCTGACGACGTCTGGACGCTCGGGGCCCGCTTCGGAACGGTCGGGTGCCGCAAGGGTTCCGACGTCTTCGAGATCACCACGCATCGGGCCGAGATCTACGTGCCCGAGTCGCGGCAAACCCGAGGTGTCGTTCGGGCTCGACCTCGTCGAGGACCTGTCCCGGCGGGATTTCACGGTGAATGCCCTGGCGCTGCGACTGCCCGAGATGGAGCTCGTCGATCCGTTCGACGGCCTCGGCGACCTGGCCGCCGGACGGTTGCGTACCCCGCTGGACCCCGAAGTCTCCTTCGGTGACGACCCCTTGCGCATGCTGCGTGCGGCCCGCTTCTCGGCCCGTTTCTCCCTGACGCCCGATCCTGCCCTTGTCGCCGCGATCGGCCGGATGCGCGGACGCCTCTCGGTCGTGTCCGCCGAGCGGATCAGGGACGAGCTGGACAAGATGGTGATGCTCGAGGTTCCTTCCGAAGCGCTCTGGTTTGTGGTGCGTACCGGTCTGGCCGAGGAGTTCCTGCCCGAACTCCCCTCGCTCTCCCTCGAGCAGGACCCGATCCACCGTCACAAGGACGTGCTGGCCCACACGCTGGCCGTGGTGGACAAGACGTCCAAGAACAAGATGCTGCGTCTCGCCGCTCTGTTCCACGATGTCGGCAAGCCCCGGACGAGAGCGATCACGGACGGGGGAGTGACCTTTCACCACCACGAGGTGGTGGGCGCACGAATGACCCGGGTCCGGATGGAGGCGCTGCGGTACCCCGCGGCCGAGATCGACACCGTGGTGCGCCTGGTCGAGCTCCACCTGAGGTTCCACACCTATGCCCTCGGCTGGACGGATAAGGCGGTGCGCCGCTACGTGCGCGATGCCGGGCCTCTTCTGGACCCGCTGAACGAGCTGACCCGGTGCGACTGCACCACCCGCAATGCCTCGAAGGCACGGGCGTTGGCCCGGCGGATGGAAGAGCTGGAGCGGCGCATCGAGGAACTGCGGGCCCAGGAGGAGCTCGACTCCTTGCGACCCGACCTCTCGGGCAACGAGGTGATGGACCTGCTCGGGATCGGACCTGGTCCCGACGTGGGCCGGGCGCTGGCGTTCCTCATGGAGCTGCGTCTCGACGAGGGCCCGCTCGGCACGGACGAGGCCCAGACGCGGCTCCTGACCTGGTGGAAGACCGAGGGTTCAGACGGTTCCCGCGGGTAGGGTCGCGTCCATGACGAGGATCGAGGCACCCGCGAGCGGCATGGGCGAGCACATCGACTGGGCGCTCTTGCGCCCCGACATGGCCGCCGGGATGGGAAAGATGTCCGCAGCCGTGTACGGCAACTCTCAGCTGTCGGTGCGCGAGCGGGAAGCGGCACGCTGGACCATCGCGCTGATCAACGATTGTGCCGTGTGCCGCGACACCCGCGCTCGTGACGGGGAGGCGGTCGGCGCGGGTGAGCCCTTCTACGCCGAAGTCACCGATTGGCGGTCGGCCAGCGGACTGAGTGGCCGTGAGCGCCTGGCCGCGGAGTTCGCCGAGCGCTTCGTCATCGACCATCTCGCCATGGACGACTCGTTCTGGGACCGCCTCCACGCGGTCTTCTCCGACGACGAGCTCGCCGACCTGACCATTTGTTGCGGCTGCTTCCTCGGGATGGGTCGGACGCTCGCCGTGGTCGGGGTGCGTGCTCCGGAGGAGCGGATCCTGGTCTGATCTTGGCGGACCGGATCCTGGTCTGACCCCGGCTCCCGTCCCGGAGGAGCGGATCCTGGTCTGATTCCGGAGGACCGGATCCTGGTCTGATCCCGGGGTCGCTTGGGCCGCTCAGCCGGTCACTTGGCCGGCAGCGGAACGCCGCATGCCGCCCGGACGGGACGTTTTCGTCAGTCGTCGATGGAGTCCTGGAGTTCTCCCGCCGCGAACGACTCCACGAGAGCATGAGCTACGTCGTCGTGGTACTGGACCGGCGGTGACTTCATGAAATAGGCCGAGGGTCCCAGCAGGGGGCCACCGATGCCGCGGTCGAGAGCGAGCTTGGCGCAGCGCACGGCGTCGATGATGACGCCGGCGGAGTTGGGCGAGTCCCACACCTCGAGCTTCAACTCCAAGTTCAGCGGCACGTCGCCGAAGTTGCGGCCTTCCATCCGGATGTACGCCCACTTTCGGTCCTTCAGCCAGGGGACGTGGTCCGAAGGTCCGACGTGCACGTCGTCCGCATGGAGCACGTTGTCCTCGAGCTGGCTGGTGACGGCCTGGGTCTTGGAGATCTTCTTCGACTCGAGGCGCTCACGCTCGAGCATGTTCTTGAAGTCCATATTGCCGCCGAAATTGAGCTGATAGGTGTGGTCGAGGGCGAGACCACGGTCCTCGAAGAGCCGGGTGAGGATCCGGTGCACGATGGTCGACCCGACCTGGCTCTTGATGTCATCTCCGACGATGGGAACGCCTGCGTCGCTGAATCGGCGCGCCCACTCGGGATCCGACGCGATGAAGACCGGAATGGCGTTGACGAAGCCGACCCCGGCGTCGAGACAGGCCTGCGCGTAGTGGCGCTGCGCCTGCTCGGATCCGACGGGCAGATACGAGACGAGGACGTCGGCCTGGGCGTCGCGGAGCGCCTGGGCGACGTCGACCGGCTCGGTGGGGGATTCCTCGAGCACCTCGCGGTAGTAGCGCCCCAGCCCGTCGAAGGTCGGGCTACGCAGCACGGTCACCCCGAGCTCTCCGACCTCAGCGAAGCGCACCGTGTTGTTGAGCCCGGCGTGAATCGCCTTTCCGAGGTCGGTGCCCACCTTGGCTTGGTCCACGTCGAAGGCGACCACTGGCTTGAGGTCGCGGACGTGGTACCCGCCCAGTTCGACGTGCATCAGACCGGGCACGACGTCGTCGGGATCGGCGTCGCGGTAGTACGTGATGCCCTGCACCAGAGAGCTGGCGCAGTTGCCGACGCCGGCGATGGCGAGTCGGATGGGCGTGGACATGGAGTTTCTCCTTCGGGTTGGGAGCGCGCCTTCTCAGGGCGCCGGTTCGGTGGCGCCGGCGAGGGCGGCCCGTTCTGACTCGATGAGGTGGTCGAGCCAGCTGATGTCGCGGGCGACGCCGTCGGCCGTGTGCTGGACGACCGAGCGGGCGTAGATGTCGAGGTCGGTCCGTGCGGGCTCGGATTCGCCGAGCCGTTGGACCAACAGGGCTCTCCGTCGCTCCAGGAGCGAGAGCCGGGCCTGCGGGGCCAGATGGCGCGCGAAAGCGAGGCGGAGGCCGAAGCTGCGGGCGTCGTCAGAGGCACCGCCGTCGGCCAGGAGCTGGGCGAAGAGCTGCCGACCGGCCTCGGTGATCCGATAGACCTTCTTGCCCCGGCGTGAACGGCTCGGGGCGTGCCGGCGGTTTCGGAAGGCCGCCCGTTCTCCACTCAACGAGCCGGTCGGGGGTCCTGCCGGCCCTGCCCCGTCGTCCTGCGCCGCGACGAGAGCTCCCACCCGCTCGAGGCGGGTCAGGGCTGGATAGATCGACCCGAAGGAGACGTTCGCCAGCAGACCGAGGCTCTCCCGCAGCTGACGGCGGATCTCGTAGCCGTGGAGGTCACGTTCCTCGAGCAGGCCCAGGATGGCCAGATCCAACATTGCGGAGAAGTATATCGGTTCGATATAGCGAACAGTGCATTTGGGGTACCCGTTGGTCGTTGGCCATCCGAGGGGTGGCGATTTCGGGGCGTTGTGGCCGGCCGGTTGGCGATTTGGGCGGGTCGATTTCGGTGCCAGGTCGTTTCGAGGAGGGGGTACAGCAGGGACCGAGCAACCGAGCAACCGAGCAACCGAGCAACCGAGCAACCGAGCAACCGAGCAACCGAGCAACCGACCGAGCAACCGAGCAACCGAGCAACCGACCGAGCGAGTGAGCGAGTGAGCGAGCGAGCGGGGGTGGGGTGTGCCGGTGCCGTTGCGGGTGCGGGTGCGATTTCGCGTCCGGGTCTGGGTGCAAATGTGGGGGTCTTGCAGGGTGGGACAAGTGCGGGCCGGTCCGAGGCACCCGGGCGGTAGCCTTGCCGCCGTGCCTGTCACCTCGGATCCGAGGTCGCCCTCTCGGTCGGTGAGCCCTGACGACACGGCCCAGGTCGAGTACCGCATCGTCCGCAACGGTGTGATCAGGGAGGTCGAGCAGGGCCGCGTCCAGCGAGTGGACGTCTGCGACGCTCATCCTGAGCTCCTGCGGGCCGCTCGCAACGTGGGCCGGCCGACCAAGGAGGTCTGCCCGCTCTGTGACGACGGGCGCCTCGTCACCGTGACCTTCGTGTTCGGAGCCAAGCTGCCTGCCGGGGGGCGGTGCCCGGGCACGGCAGCCGAGCTCAAGGCTTTGTGCAACCGGCCCGAGCCGGTTCTTTGTTACGAGGTGGAGGTGTGCCCGTCGTGCGCCTGGCACCACCTGATGAGGAAGTACCCCTCGGGAGGGGGGAGGCAGAAGACACGTCGCTTGGGATCGAGGGCCAGGAGCACGACGCAGAAGAAGGAAACCAGTCAGGAGTGATCGGGTGAGCAGTGATCCGACGAGCCGGCGCCAGGTGACCGTTCCCTCGCTCCGCTCACGCAAACGGCGGAACGGCGACGAGCCGATCGTGATGGTGACGGCCTACGACGAGCCGGGGGCGCGCATCGTCTCGGATGCGGGGGCCGACATCATCCTCGTCGGAGACTCGGTCGCCAACACCGTGCTCGGCTACGAGGACACGCTGCACGTCGATATCGACGTCATGGCTCATCACACGGCAGCGGTCGCCCGCGCCCGCCCGCAGTGCCTGATCCTGGGCGATATGCCGTGGATGAGCTACCACCTCGGCCCCGACGATGCCGTGCGCAACGCTGCCTCCCTCATCCGGGCCGGCGCCCACGCCGTCAAGTTGGAGGGCGGCCGCGCCCGGCTGCCGGTCGTCGAAGCCATCGTCCGGGCCGAGATCCCGGTGATGGGACACCTGGGTCTCACCCCCCAATCCGTCCTGGCCATGGGCGGGTTCCGTGTGCAGGGAAAGAGTGCCGACGCGGCCAGTGCCCTCCTCGACGCGGCGAAGGCCCTCAGCGCGGCCGGATGCTTCGGATTCGTGATTGAGGGGGTGCCCGATGTCGTCGGGACAGCCGTCACCGAGGCCATCGACGTACCCACTATCGGTATCGGCGCCGGCTCGGGGTGCGACGGGCAAGTCCTGGTCTTCCACGACCTTCTCGGCCTGGGCAAGGGTTCGCCACCCAAGTTCGTGCGCCGCTATGCCGATCTCGGCCGGGTCGCGACGGAGGCGGTGGCGGCGTTCGCCGACGACGTGCGACAGGGCAGGTTCCCGAGCGACGCCGAGACCTACCACGGCCCCGCCGGCCTGGGCGATGCCCTTTCCTGAGCTAGCATGTCGGCCCGCAACACACCCTGCTCCTGACCGCCAGGAGCCCGAGCCGCGTGCTCGGTCCGGAGGGAGGTACGCCGCACATGCGGCCTTACGAAGTCATGGCCATTTTCGAGGCCACCACGGAACCGGGACTGATCCAGGGTGTGGTGGACCGCGCGCTCGAGCTGATCCGGAGCACCGGGGGAACACCCGGCGCTATCGATCGATGGGGCAAGCGCAGCTTCGCCTACGAGGTCAACCACAAGCGCGAGGGTTACTACCTGGTGATCGAGTTCGTTTCGGAGCCGGAGACCGTCTCGGCGCTCGACCGGATGCTCGGACTGGCCGACGAGGTGGTGCGGCACAAGATCGTTCGTCTTCCCGACTCCCGGCTGTCGGCTTCAGCCGAGCCGGCGGCGAGCTGAGGAGGAGGGAACCCCGTGGCAACGGACAACAGCGTCGTCATCGTCGGCAACATCACGCGTGACCCCGAGCTCCGGTTCACCAACACGGGCCAGCCGACGGCGACATTCGGGCTGGCAGTGAACCGGCGCTGGCAGAACCGCCAGACCCAGGAGTGGGAGGAGGCCACGTCCTTCTTCGACGTCGTGTGCTGGCGCGAGATGGCCGAGAACGTCAGCGAGTCCCTCAGTCGGGGGGCCCGGGTGGTGGTCGCCGGCCGTCTGGAGCAGCGCAGCTGGGAGACCCAGGAGGGCGACAAGCGGTCGAAGGTCGAGGTCGTGGCCGACGAGATCGGCCCGTCTCTGCGCTGGGCCACGGCCCAGATCACCAAGAACGAGCGACGAAGCCCCGGCGATCGGCCCGCCCGTCAGGCGGCGGCACCACCACCACCGCCCGCGGACCCTCCTGCCGGCTACGGATACGACGAGGAGCCTTTCTGACATGGCACGCAACAACCAACGCGGGGGCACCGCCCCGAGGCGAGCTCCGAAGGACCTCGGCCGGCGAGTCAAGAAGAAGCCGTGTGCCCTCTGCCGCGACAAGGTGGAATGGGTCGACTACAAGGACGTCCCGATGCTGCGCAAGTACATGAGCGACCGCGGCAAGATCCGGTCGCGCCGCGTCACCGGGAATTGCGCCCAGCACCAGCGAGCACTGGCGCAGGCCATCAAGACCGCCCGCGAGCTCGTCTTGCTGCCGTACACGCAGCGGACCGTGACGGAGCGCCCCGGCGGGCGCGGCCGGGACCGGGGTGAGCGCTCGCTGAGCGACGCGCCGTCGCCGCGCCCCGCGACGTGGAGGTGTCCGCCCAGGACGTCGAAGGCTCCGGTGAGGACGTGGAGGTGTCCGCCCAGGACGTGGAGGAAGCCGACGAGGCGGTCCTCGCGGAAAGTGAGGATTCATGAAGGTCCTGCTCCGCGACGACGTCGCCGGCGTGGGCCGGCGCGGGGACATCGTGAAGGTGGCGGGGGGCTTCGCGCGCAACTTCCTCATCCCCGATGGCCGGGCCATCGTGGCCAATGAAGGTATCGAGGGGCAGGCGGAGCAGATGCGCCGGGGCCGGGACCTGCGAGAGGCCCAGGACCGGAAGGCAGCCGAAGCTCAGGCCACGATCCTGGCCGGGGCGGTCATCCCGATCACGGCCCGGGCCGCGGGCGGAGGCCGGCTGTTCGGGTCGATCGGGCCGGCCGACGTGTCCGCGGCCATTCGGGCGGCGAAGGGCGTCGAGGTGGACCGCAGGCACGTGCTCCTGCCCGACCACATCAAGGAGACCGGCAGCTTCGAGGTGCAGGTCGAGCTCTTTGCGAACGTGGTGACCGTGGTCACGGTCGAGGTGAAGCCAGCGGGCTGAGCACCGCTCCTCGACCGGGGCCGGCCGACACAGCGGGTGGCGATGTCGCTACACCGTGTCACGGTGTGCGCGTGCACCTCTTTCGTACACGGCTTATCCACACGTGGCGCGAGGTTTCCCACAACAAGTTCATCCTTACGGTCCCCAGGCGGAGCCGGTCAAGGTAGGGGACCGTGGTTCACGCCTTTGACGACCCCCGCCACACCGCGTTCCGACCCGCTACCGCTGTCGGGGCGCGGGTGCCGCCGCACGACCTCGACGCTGAGCAGTCCCTACTCGGGGCCATGCTGCTTTCGTTCGACGCGGCATCGGTCGGTATCGAGGTCTGCTCGGCCGGGGATTTCTACAAGCCGACACACGGGCACATCTTCTCGGCCATCAAGGCGCTGCTGGAACGCGGTGAGCCGATCGATGCGGTGACGGTCACCGACGAGCTCAAGCGTTCCGGTCTGCTCGAGGCCGTGGGAGACCCGTCGGTGTTCATCTCGCTGCAGGCGAACACCCCGTCGATCGCCAACGCCCGGCACTACGCCGTCATCGTCGAAGAGCACTCGCTCTTGCGGAGGCTGATCGGGGTGGCGGGTGAGATCTCCGACATCGGTTACTCGGTTCCCGAGGATGTGAAGGGCGCCGTCGACGACGCCGAACAGCTGGTGTTCGACGTGGCGGAGCGGCGGACCGCCGAGTCCATGTACCCACTGCGGGAGTTGCTGGGGAAGGGACTGGACCGTATCGAGGAGCTGGGGCAGCGAGGTTCGACCATCACCGGTGTGGCGTCGGGCTACCACGAACTGGACAAGATCCTCCTCGGGTTTCAGCCGTCGTCGCTCAACATCGTCGGCGCCCGTCCCGGCATGGGCAAGACCAGCTTCGCTCTCGGCGTCCTGGCGAACGTTGGCCTGGAGGCGCAACGTCCCGCGCTCCTGTTCTCCCTCGAGATGGGCCACCTGGAGCTGACCCAGCGCATCCTCGCCTCCGAGGCCGAAGTCAACGGGCAAAGCCTGCAGACGGGGCGGATCCGTACGCAGGACTGGTCGAAGATCGGGATGGCGGTCACCCGGCTGTCCGGCGCACCGATCTTCATCGACGACAACCCGAACGTCACCGTGATGGACATTCGTGCGAGGGCGCGGCGCCTGAAGAAGTCCGAAGGAGACCTCGGGATCGTGGTCGTGGACTACCTGCAGTTGATGACCGGGCGCGGCAGGGCGGAGAACCGCCAGAACGAGGTGGCCGAGATCAGCCGGGGCCTGAAGATCCTGGCTCGCGAGCTCGAGGTGCCGGTGCTCGCCCTCTCGCAGCTGTCACGCAACCTCGAGTCCCGGCAGGACAAGACGCCGCAACTTTCTGACCTGCGAGAGTCGGGATCACTCGAGCAGGATGCCGACGTCGTGCTGTTCATCTATCGCGAGTCCGAATACAACGACGAGGTGCCGATCGACCGGGCCGACGATGCGCTCATTGAGGTGGCGAAGCACCGCAACGGCCCGACCGGAAAGGCCAACCTGCTGTTCCTGAAGCAGTACGCCCGCTTCGAGAACCATCGGGGGATGTAGGCCGGTTCCCCTTCTCGACCTGGCGGGGCGGGTGGCGCGTTTTCTGCGACCGGCCCCGCTCCTGTCAGGACGACGGGCCGGACCAGTCCGAGTGCGGGTCCGATGCCGGAAACGAATCCAACTCCTGTTCGTCCACCCGATCGGGAACGTCGTCGTCGTCTTCGTCGTTCGGCTCGCTGCCGGTCTGGTCGGTGCCGTCAGGCTCAGACATGGTCGGCCATCACTGGTCCATAGTGGCGTGGGTGCCTGAACCGGGTGGACGCCACGAGCGCCAACAACACCAGCCCTCCCACGACCGCAGCTGCCCATAGTCCGTCGGCCGCGCCGGCCAGGAGCGCCGCGACGAGAGCTTCGACCCCGACGAGGAGGCGGAGCACGACGGGTTCCGCACGATGGAAGGCCCGGTGGAAGGCGGCCAGCGACGCCGGGTCGGTGATACGTCGACCGAGCAACACGGCCAGACCCCGCACGAGCCCGAAGCCCGTCCCGACCGCCAGCGCGACGGCCGGCGCGCCCGAAAGCGCGGCCAGGAGGATCATGAGGTAGATCGCCGGGGTCATCACGTACGTCGCCAAACCGGAACCGATCTGCCACCCGAAGCCGGCGCCGTACACCCAGGAACGGAACTGGTCGAGCCATCTCTCGTTGACCTGACGTCGATGGATCGGCAGTTTGAAGCCGAAGACGCCCACCTCGGCGGCCAGCGTGACCAGGGCGGCGACAAGGCCCAGGGGTAGCAGCCATGTCGTCGGCAACGTCGACCCGAGTGCCGCCAGCGCGGCCATGACGGCACCGAGGGTGGCGCCGCCCAACGTGCTCCCGGCCACGAACCAAGTTGCCGTGGCGCGGTACCGGTTTCCCCGCCCGGCTTCGGCGAGCGGGGTGATCGACGCCAGCATGGAGAGCCCGCAGGGGGACCAGGTGGAGCGCATCGCAGCAGCGACGCCGATGGCTGCGGCGCTGAAGATGAGGACGACGGTCGTCACGGCTGCCTCCCGATCCTGATCCCGATCCTCATCCTCACCATCATGGTCCTCCTCGTGATGTCATGCCGGTGACCCGAGGAAGGGTGCATCGCCGAAGGTAAAGATTCCTCCGTCCTGCGCCACCAACCAGTAGCCGCCGGCGCCGTCGTCGCCCATCCCCACCATCGGACGGTTCAGGCGCAGGCTGCCGGTCGAGCCCCAGAAGCCGGCGTTGCCGAAGCAGAAGATGCCGCCGTCGGCCGCGACGAGCCAGTAGCCGTTTCCCGAGGGCGTCGCGGCCATCCCCACTATGGGAGCGTTCAGGTGCAGGCTGCCGGTCGAGCCCCAGAAGCCGGCGTCGCCGAAGCAGAAGATGCCGCCGTCGGCCGCGACGAGCCAGTAGCCGTTTCCCGAGGGCGTCGCGGCCATCCCCACTATGGGAGCGTTCAGGTGCAGGCTGCCCGTCGAGCCCCAGAAGCCGGCGTCGCCGAAGCAGAAGATGCCGCCGTCGGCCGCGACGAGCCAGTAGCCGTTTCCCGAGGGCGTCGCGGCCATCCCCACTATGGGAGCGTTCAGGTGCAGGCTGCCCGTCGAGCCCCAGAAGCCGGCGTTGCCGAAGCAGAAGATGCCGCCGTCGGCGGCGACGAGCCAGTAGCCGTGACCCGAGGGCGTCGCGGCCAACCCGACGATGGGGGCGTTGAGGGGCACTCCGGACGCATCTCCGTGCGACGGGAAGCTGCCGTAGGCGAAGAGCCGCCCGAATGACGTCACGATTCCATAGCCAGCGCCGTCGGAATCCGTGGCCATGCCGACGACCTCGCAGTTCGTCGCCGGCGATCCACAGGGCGGCATCGGCGGCGCTGGGGTCCAACAGGGTTCGTCCTGCTCCGCCGTCGAGTTGTCGACCGCGACCGCGGTCGTGCACGACGGGTCCACCTGCCACGGCGGCACGCAGGCCACCACGCGACACACGATGCGACCCAAGCACTCGACGTCCTGGTTGCACTGGCCGTAGCGGAATTGGAGGCAGCCGGTGAGATAGGAGTCGCAGCCGTTCGACCCACAGCCGCAGTTCGTCCCGTCGCACCCGGGGTCGCAGAATCCGAAGCCGTTGCCGCAGCCATCGGTGCACGAGCAGGTGGCGTTGCAGTCCATGTAGTAGCGCGGGCCGTCGCAGAACGAGGAGTTGTCCGCCATCCACCAACCACCCATGACGGTGTTGGAGGGGCAGTAGTTGTACCCGGTGACCGCGCAACAGAATTCCGAGAATCCGGCGCAACAGGTCGATCCGCAGTCACAATCCTCGTTGCCACACGGGCAGATCTGCCCGTAGGCGGTACCGGGCTTCAGGGCGAGGTCGAGGCCGCCGCCGATGGCAACCGCGCTGCCCACGAATGCGGAGCGGTTGATCATGCTCCGGCGAGAGAAACGGGAGTCGAGAAGGCTGGAGGCGCGGGCCACCGCGGCACCGGTCAGGTTCACGATGGTCTCACTCGACCCGGATGATGAACCCGGCTCTCGAGCGCGGGCAGTGCCGTCATCGCCAGATAGGTGAGCCAAACGCCGACAGCACTTGCGAACAGCAGCGGGACGCCGGTCCATGGCTGGTGCGCGAGGACCCCGAACGTCGTCGCCGTCCCCTGTGCCGAGGAAGCGACGGCCGCGGCCGCCACCGCCAGCAACAGATCGAGTACGACGTGGAGCCACGAGGCCGGTGTGTCGGAGCGTCCGAAGCACCCGCAGCTCGAGAGCGCTCCGCCCCGAACTCTGACGATCGCCGTCACGGCAGCAAAAAGGACATAGGACGCGGCCACGAGGCTCCCCGTGAGCGGCCTCGGTGCCGTCAGTGCGACCAGTCCCAGCACCACCTCGGCCGCGGCACCGACGCGCGTCGCCTCCCGCAGTAGGCCGGTCGGTATCCCGCTGAGCCCGGGCAGGGATTTCAGAGCGCGAGCAGTGTCACTCGGCCGGAGCACCTTGGCCACCCCTGCACCGACGAGGAGCGCTGCGGCGACGAGATACAGGCCGATCAGTTCCATGAAGCGCCTTGGAGTGGTGATGCGGGGCTGAAACTCAGTCGGCCGAGGAGCTCGTTCACCCGCGGGACCAGCACTCGACCCAGTCCATGGCTCCCGAGGACGGCGTAGAACGAAAAGGGACGCCCGGCCTCGGTGAAGAACCACTGGGTGCCGGACTGGCCCGCGAAAGCACGGCGAAGCAGGGTCGTGGAGAAATTGCGGGGCGTGAGGTTGCGTGGCCTGCCCTGTCGCGCGAACAGCTTCGTCCCCACGCTCTCCGGTCCGTACTCGAAGAGCGTGGCGAACACGTCCACAGAGCGCATCAGGTTCACGGCCCCGCTCCCGAAGTCTCCGACGTCGTCGGGGATGGGGAAGGTCGCGAATTGGGCCACCGGGTACGTCGTGGCACCAGGTGGCGCCGGGCGGACGAAGATCCGGCCCTCGAAACCCTCCGGGAGGAGGACGGCGATGCCATGGGCGCCGATGGCCGTCATGGACCTTCAGAAGGGAACAGATCGTCGAGGGTCTTGGGGTACAGGCTCGGATCGCCCGGCCGGATTCCGGCAGCGAGGAGCACTTCGTCGGCCGACGCTTCGCGCGCCGGTCCTCCCAGACGAGTGTCGTTGCGCGTTCCGGGCCAATTCGCGCCCGCGTCCCGCTCGGCCCGGCGGACCAGATCAACCAGCTGCCCGACGTGGTTGGCTACGCCGTGGCCGACGCGCCGGCCCGTCGATCCGTCGACCAGGACGAAGAACGGGGACCCCGGCACCTGGTAGTCGAGCCAGGCCTCCGTCGACATGACGATGGGGATCCGTCCGGTGGCCTTCGACGCGACCTCTGACGGAACTTCGAGCTCGGGACCCTTGGTCACGATGACGGACCGGACCCCCTGGGGCAAGCCGATTCTGTCGGGCTCTTGCAGTGCGCGCCAGAATCCGGAACAGGTGGCGCAGCCCGATGACAGGAACGCGAGCAGCGTGAGTTGATCGCTGTTGGTCACCGACACCGCCCGGGCGTCTCCGGCGGGAGTGACGCCGGCGACATCCTTCACCGCCGCGCCGACCAACGACGAGGAGTGCGGGGCCGACGTCGGAACGCCGGTCGCGGCGGCGGTCTCCGCCGCCGCTGGGTCGCCGACGCCGACGCCGAGCTCGTGCAGGGATCGCAGGATGTCGGCATGGCTGCGGAGGAGTCCGGCGACGAGTACGCCGAGCACCAACACCACGAACGTCACGACCACGATCAGTGCGACCACGCCGCCTCCTTTGGGGTCCTCCCCAGTATCTACCCACAGACGCCGGCGGCGGCGAACCGAAAATCGGTCCGGTCCTGGGGCTGCAACCGACTGTGCACCATGCAACCGGGGGCCAACCGTGTCGCCCGGGGCCAGCTCGACCGGCCGATACAGGCCTATCCTGTCTCCCGTTCATGACCGCCACCGAACTCTTCCTCCCAGATCCCGAGCCCCGGGAGATCCGCTACACGGTGATCTCGGTGGACGACCACGTCGTCGAGCCGCCGCAGATGTTCGAGGGTCGGGTGCCGGCCGCGTTGGCCGACCGGGCCCCGCGGATCGTCGAAACACCCGAGGGCCACCAGGTCTGGGAGTTCGAGGACGAGCACTTCACCCAGGTGGGGATGAACGCGGTCGCCGGGCGTCGCCCCGAGACCTACGGCCTCGAACCCTTCCGCTTCGACCAGATGCGTCCGGGTTGCTACGACGTCGACGCCCGGATCGGCGACATGGATCTCAACGGAGTCTGGGCGTCGGTCAACTTCCCGTCTCAGATCACAGGATTCTGCGGGCGGGTCTTCTTCGCCTGTGCCGACCAGGATCTGGGCTTGGCCTGCGTGCGGGCCTGGAACGACTGGCTGTACGAGGAGTGGTACGCCCCCCATCCCGAGCGCATCGTTCCGCTCGGCATCACGTACCTGAGCGACCCGGCGCTGGCCGCCGAAGAGATCCGCCGGAACGCGGCTCGGGGGTTCACCTCGGTCACCCTCCCCGAACGGCCCCATGCCGTCGGGTTGCCCTCGCTATGGGACCGAGCTCACTGGGATCCGATCATCGAGGCGTGCGTCGACACGGGCTCGGTCGTGTCGCTCCACGTAGGAAGCTCCGGCCTCATGCCGTTTCCACCCGGGGGACCGGGCCTGCAGCTCGGGGCCACCCTGTTCGGGCAACTGTCACTTGCGGCGTGCGCGGAGTGGTTGTGGTCGAAGTACCCGCTCCACTACCCGGATCTGCACGTCGCCATGAGCGAGGGCGGTATCGGCTGGGTGGCGATGATGATCGACCGGTTGGACAACATGGTCGATCGTTCGGGCTACGGCAAGGGTTGGAAGATCCGCCCGGCGGACGTCCTGCGGAGGAACTTCTGGTTCTGCACGCTCGACGACCCGTCGACGATCGCCACCCGCCACGCCATCGGGGTGGAGAACATCATGGTCGAGGTCGACTACCCCCACGGGGACGGGACGTGGCCGGACACCCAGAAGATCATCGAGCGGTATTGGGGCGACATCCCGTCGGAAGAGCTCCGCGCCATGTGCTGTGAGAACGCAGCCGCGCTCTATCGCCACCCGCTCCCCGAGATCGTGGTTCCGCGGTAGCTGGACTCTCTCAGGGAGGTCGAACGGCGCCGTGCCTCCCCCACAGAGGTGAGGGGCGCGACGTTGTGATCCGGCCGTCCGGGGAGACGAAGCGCAGCTTCTCGTTGGCGTTGCCCGCCACCGACCAGCCCTTCGAATGCACCAGGTGATGGTGGTACGCGCAGAGGGTGACCAAATTGTCGAGGTCGGTCCGACCGCCGAGGTTCCACGGCGCGACGTGATGGGCGTTGAGGAAGCGGACGTGCGCGCAGCCGGGAAAGCGGCAGCGCCTGTCCCGGCGGCTGAGCTCGCGGCGCTGTGCATCGGTGGGAAAGCGCTGGGCCCGGCCCTCGTACATAGTGCGGCCGGCTCCGTCGTCGAGGCCGACGACGAACATGGCGTCACAAGCCAGGCGCCGGACGACCTCGCTCGAGATCAGGCCGTCCCGCTCGAGGTCGGCCCCGAGCGTGCTGGTCTCGTCGAGGAGCGTCGAGAGGGCAACGTGGGCCACGACGACGTACGGAGTCAGGCCCTCGCCCGCACCGGAGGACGCGCGGCAAAGGAAAACGAGAGCTTCGCCCAGGCGCTCGTCATAGGGGGTGATCCCGTCGTTTCCAAGTTGCTTCGCCAATGTCTCGAGGCGGTTCCTCACTTCCGCGTACGCCTCTTTGGGCAGGCGGGCCGTCATGGTGCAGCGGGTTTCGTTGAACCGCACGGTGGCGCGTTGGGGCCCGTCGTCGGGTGGAGCGCCATTGGCCTCAGCTGCGGCGTGCTT
The DNA here is from genome assembly GCA_963828505.1 of uncultured Acidimicrobiaceae bacterium. Lineage (GTDB taxonomy): Bacteria > Actinomycetota > Acidimicrobiia > Acidimicrobiales > RAAP-2 > Bog-473. The sequence goes on along the minus strand of CAWHFM010000015.1, from coordinate 48,071 downwards.
CGCCAGCTCGAGCAACTCACGCACGCTCCGTCCCTGGATTGCCTCGGACGCCCAGCGGGCGTCGGACTCGGGGTCGGCGACATCGACGACGGCGCGGGCCTGGTCGAAAGTCGCCCGTCCCGACGAGAGCGCGTCCTGAAGCCGGGGTAGATCGAACAGGCGCTCGCCGACGTGGGCGAGCACCCGGGCGTTGGCGGCCGAGCGCCGGCACCGCGCCGTGATCCAGGCCTCGATGCTGGTCGCCCCGTCGACCCGAAAGGCCTGGCGGCGTGCCATCTCTCCGCTCACCTGGGCCTCGCGACCACTGAGAGCGTCCCTGACCCTCGCCGTGTCGACCATGTCCTGGCAGAGCTCCTCGTCGCTCATCCGGGCCAGCTCGGAGTTGGTGAGCGGGCCGAGGCGAACCGTGACGGTGGAGGGGTCGGCGACCATTGCCCTATGAACGGTCGGCGAGTGGCTGGCGGCGTCGCTACGGCCGTCTGAACGGGTGACGGGTGAACGGCGCCGTCAGAGCGGTCAGCGCGAAGACGTCCCGAAGACCTCGGAGAGCTCCATGGGAACGGGCGCATCGAGCTGCGAGTACGTGCACGAAGCGGGGTCACGGTCCGGACGCCAGCGCACGAAGGAGGTGGCGTGGCGGAAGCGGTCCGACTGGAGGTGGTCGTAGGACACCTCGCACACCGAATCGGGTCGCAACGGCTCCCACGTCATGTCCTTGCCGGCGTTCCAGCGGTTCATCCCTCCGGGCGCCCGCCCGCCCGACGAAGCCTGGGCCTGGGCCTCGGCCCATCCGGCCCAGGGGTGTCCTTCGAGCGCGCCGTCGCGGTAGGGCGCCAGCTCGCCGATCAACTCGCGACGGCGGGCCACGCTGAAACCCGATGCCACGCCGACGTGGTGGAGCGTGCCCTTCGAGTCGTAGAGCCCGAGCAGCATGGAGCCCACACCCGCGCCATCCTTGTGGGTGCGGAAGCCGGCGACGACGCAGTCCGCCGTCCGCTGGTGCTTGACCTTGAGCATGACCCGCTTGTCCGGTAGGTAGTGCAGGTCCGCCGCTTTGACGACTACGCCGTCGAGCCCGGCGCCCTCGAAGCGCGAGAACCAATCGGCGGCCACGTCGGGGTCCTGCGTGGCCGGGGTGAGGTGCACGGGTGGGCGCGCCCTGCGGAGCAGTTTCTCGAGGGTTTGGCGGCGTTGTGAGTACGGCGTCTCCATGTACGTCGTCTCGTCGTGCGCCAGCAGGTCGAAGGCGATGAACGACGCCGGCGTCGCCTCGGCCAGTTGGCGGACGCGGCTTGCCGCCGGATGGATGCGCTGGGAGAGTGCGTCGAAGTCGAGGCCCGTGGGGCTGGCGACGACCACCTCACCATCGAGGACGCACCGCTCCGGTAGCTCACGCTCGAGTGCCTCGACCAGCTCGGGGAAGTACCGGGTGAGCGGCTTCTCGTTGCGGCTGCCCAACTCGACCGCGTCGCCGTCCCGGAACACGATGCAGCGGAACCCGTCCCACTTCGGTTCGTAGAACAGACCAGCGTCGCGGGGCAGATCGCGGGTGAGCTTGGCCAGCATGGGCGCGACCGGGGGCCGGACGGGAAGGGAGAAGCGATCGCGTTCGGGCGACGAAGGCTCGCGGTCGCGGTCGCGGTCGCGGTCGCGGTCGGGCGAGGAGTCGGAGCCGGAGTCGGGCGTCATGCCGCCTCATCCTGGCCGTGGCGGGGGGCGGCCGCCCAGGCAATGAGATCGTCGGCCGGCAGGCGGTTGACGACGCGGTCGTGGGGCACGCCGGCGGCAGCGGCGTTGCGACAACCGCGGCCCAGCCATTCGAGCTGGCCCGGCGCATGGGCGTCGGTGTCGACGGCGAACGAGCAACCGAGCGAGACGGCCAGACGCAGGAGCTCCTCCGGTGGGTCCTGGCGCTCGGGGCGGGAGTTGATCTCGACCGCGGTGCCGGTGCGGGTGCACGCGCTGAATACGGCGTCGGCGTCGAAGGTGGACTGCGGGCGGCCCCGGCCCGTGATGAGGCGTCCGGTGCAGTGGCCGAGGATGTCGGTGTGCGGGCTCTCGATCGCGGCCAGCATGCGGGCCGTCATCTGCGGTGCGTCCATGCGCAGCTTGGAGTGGACGCTGGCCACGACGACGTCGAGCTCGGCGAGGAGTTCGGGAGACAGATCGAGCGATCCGTCTTCGAGGATGTCGACCTCCATGCCGGTCAGGATGCGGAACGGCGCCAGCGATTCGTTCAGCTCGGCGACGTCCACCAGCTGGCGGCGGAGGCGTTCCTCGTCCAGGCCGTGCGCCACGGTCAGGCGGGCACTGTGGTCGGTGAGGACGAGATACTCGCGACCGAGCCCCCGCGCCGCCTCGGCCATCTCGCGGATGGGGCTGCCGCCGTCGGACCAGTCCGAGTGCGAGTGGCAGTCGCCCCGCAACGAGGCCAACAGCTCGGCCGCCGAATGGTCGCCGTCGCCGTCGCCGTCGAGCACGAGGTCGGCGTCGGGTGGCGCCGCCTCCAGCTTCGAGAGGTAGGCGGGTACCTCCCCCCGGAGCGCCTCGGTGATGACCTGCGCCGTCGACTTGCCCACCCCCTCAATGCGCTGCAGCCGCCCCGACCGGGCCAGGACCTCCAGCTCCCCGTTGGGGACGTCGGCGATCGCCCGGGCAGCGTGACGGAACGCACGGACCTTGTAGGTGTCCGCTCCGCTCCGCTCGAGGCGGAACGCGATCTGGTCGAGGGCATGTTTGGGGTCCACGGCGAACGGCTCCGCTCACTCTTTCTTGGCCCGGCTCGGTGCTACCCGGGTCGGCTCGTCAGGCATCTTGGGGTATTGCGGCGGCCACGGCGCGTCGTGCAGACCCGCATCCCGGTCGGCCGCGGCCATGGCGAGGAGCGGGTCGATCGACTGGGGCGCCTCGGCGATGTCCGCCCAGGGGTCGCCCCGCCGGCGGACCAGATCGGGCACCGAGCGGATGGTGAGCTCGTCGGCGACGACGGTCTCCACCTCCTCCCACGAGAGCGGCGTCGACACCTGCCCGCCTACCCGGGGCCGGGCGAACCAGGCGCCGAAGACCGTCTTGTGCGGCGCGTTCTGATTGAAGTCCACGAAGACGCGGGGCCCGCGCTCCTCCTTCCACCAGCTGGCGGTGATCTCGTCGGGATGCCGGCGCTCGAGCTCGCGCGCCAGGGCCAGCGCGGCGGCACGCACCTCGATGGAGTCCCACCGCGGCTCGAGCCGGAGATAGACGTGGAGCCCGTTGCTGCCCGTGGTTTTCGGGTAGGCGCGCAGGCCGAGCTCGTCCAGCAGGTCCCGGCAGCGCAACGCCGCTCCCCGGACCTCCTCGAACCCGATCCCCTTCGTGGGGTCGAGGTCGATGCGCAACTCGTCGGCGTGCTCGGGATCGGCTGCCCGGTACGGCCACAGGTGCAGACCGAGGCAGCCGATGTTGACGGCCCACACCACGTGGGCGAGGTCGGCGACCACCAACGCGTTCGAGGTCGTGCCGTTGGGCGTCGACACGATGGTCGACTCGAGCCACTCGGGGGCCCCGTTGGGGATGCGTTTCTGGTAAAAGGACTTCCCGGCCGCGCCCTCGGGGAAGCGCTGGAGCATGGCCGGCCGGCCGCCGGCCGTGTTCATCAGGTGCTCGCCCACGTCGAGGTAGTACGACACCAGGTCGAACTTCGTCGCATCGAGCGCAGGGAAGTAGACCTTGTCCGGCCTCGTGACCAGGATCTCGCGGCCGGCGACCTCGACGGTGCGCCCCACGTCCTCGTCGTCACGAGCCACGGTGCGAGCCTAGGCGGCGCCGTTATCGGAACAGCGAGTCGAGGACGTCCTCGAACCGCCGGTCTCCGTTGGCGGACCGGGCCGTCGACGTCACCTGGAGGGGTGCGGGCGCTGTCAGCACGGGCAGCGACGTGAGCCGGGTCGTCCGTTCACGGACGCGTGACGAGAACGGGCGGCTCAGGCGCCGACGGCGGTTCGAGCCGAGCACGATGGCGTCGACCGAACGCCGGCGTGCCTCGGCCACGATCAGGCCCGGCACGCCGCGGCGGTAGGTGGACGCGCGCACCGAGCCGCTCGCTCGCACGCCGGAGTCGGCCAATTCGTGCACCGCTCGGGTGACGAGGTCCTTGGCGTTGTCGCGGGACCGCAGCATGACGCCGTTCCCGCCGACGAGGCGATCGTAGACGTGCAGCACGTGAACCGAGGCGCCCGTCCGCCGGGCCAATGCGCCGGCGAACACGGCGGCCGTCTCTCCGGCGGGGGAGTCTTCCAGGGCGAGGAGGATGCAGTCGAACATGGGTTTCCTCAGGGCAGGGCTTGTTTCGAGGATGCTAACCCGTGCCGCCACGATCGAGCCCGTGGCCGGCCCCTATGGTGAGGGCTCGCCCTGGGGACGTATCTCCGATCGGGTATCAGCAGCCGGCCTTGGCTCCGGAAACGAGCTTGGCCGGGAAGCTGATGCTTTGGAAGGACACTGTTCCGAAGTGGCGGTCCTTGGCGGGTTGTGATGGGCGGACCGATGTCGGCCGCGTGACGTCTTTGAGTTGGCCGCGACTGGAACAGAAGCCGAAGTTTGGTCGTACCGGAGTACGTCCCCTTGTCTCCTTGGTCGTCGGTGAACTTTCCGCCCGAGGCGAAATCCACAACGAAACAGTCAGTGCCGGATGCGACAAGGGTCCAGTGCGAACCCGCCGCCACCACGGGGCGGTGGACGGTATCGCTGTGATCGGTGCCGCCGACGCCGACGCCGACGCCGCCAACAAGAGGCAGAGCACCTGAGGCCGCAGCGCCGCAAGAATTCCGGCCGCTAGCCAGGCTGGTGAGACGGTACGCATCGGTTACGTCTGAGCGAGGATCTGGTTGGCGTCGACGTGGGGTGATCCGGAGTCATCACGAGATGCGGTCATGGAGGAGCTCCTATCGAAGTTTGAGTTCGAGGTCAGGTTGAATCTGGGCAGGGTCGCGGGAGATCAGCCCTGGGTTGTCTCCATGGCCAGGGTGCGGAGGCAACACTGACCCGCAATCTCCTGGGCTCCGCCGGTGAAGACGATCCCAGCACTCGGGCTGGATACTCCGGCCAAGGAGTTGTTCTTCAAGTTTCCGATGCTTCCGGGGTCCGGGCTCGGTACGACCGTCCAGGTCTTGCCGTTGAATTGTTCGGTGAGGCTCAGGATGGAGCCGTTGTTCTGGCCGGACTGACCGACAGCCCATATGTCGGTGGGCGAGAGGGCCGTGACGTCACTGAGGAGGCTGCCCTCCGTTCCCTTGTTGGGCACCTTGACCAGGGTCCACCCGTTCCCGTCCCAGTGCAACAAATATGGCTCGGCGAAGTTCGTGTCGTTGACGTTGCTCTCGTATCCCGATGCCCACACGTCGTCGGGGCCGGTCGCGGTGATGCCGGTGAGGGTGTTTTGGGCCGACTTCCCATCCTCGAGAAATGGGGTGGGCACGATCGTCCAGGAGTTTCCGTCCCAGTGCTCGGCCAAGGTCTTTCCCGGGTCGCCCGACCCATCGTTGCCGACGGCCCAGGCGTCGTCCGGGCTGATCGCCTTCACGGCGAAGGCGAACTGGAACTGGCCGTCTACAGGTGAGGGAACGACCTGCCAGGTCGTGCCGTTGTAATGCTCGAACAGCATGTTGATATCGTTTTCGTCCAGGTTGGCTGTCCAGCCGGCGGCCCATATGTCGCTTGGACTGGTACTGCTGATGGAGGTGAGCACGTCGAGGTCGCCGACGCCCGTTGCCGGATTGGGGCTCGGGACGATCGACCACTCGGTGCCGTCCCAGTGTTCGATGAGTGTCCGTTCGTCCTGGTTCGTGGCGGTGGGGCTGGTGCTGGTGCCGACCGCCCACGCGTTGGTAATGCTGAGGTCGTCGATTCCGGCAAGCGAGGACTGGTGGTTCGCAGGTTGGGGCACCGACACCAGGGACCAGGCGGTTCCGTCCCAGTGTTCGACGAGCGGGTGAAGGACGGCATGCTTGTCCGAGAAGCCACCGACCGCCCACGCGTCGCTCGGGCTCGATGACGACACGGCATGGAAGGCACTGTCTGTGACTGCATTGTGCTGCATGTTCGGCGTGGGCTGCACCTGCCAGATCGTGGACGGGGCGGCAGCCGCGGGTAGGGCGACAGCCAGCGCACCGGCCAAACCGGCGGCAACAGCACCCACAACGCGTCTCGTTCGCATCGTTCCCTCCTGATAGCCGGGCGACGGTTTGGCCCCAGCAGACGTAGATACGCATCAAGCAGAGAAAGGGATTCCGGGTCTTCGTGAGATCGATGTAGGCGCTCGGTGTTGCCGTCGAGGTCACGAGCCCGAAACGTCCGTCGTTGGCTTCGCCGGTCCGACACAGGGAGAAGACTCGGCGTGACGGGTTAGAGATGGCCGAGTCAGGAATGAACACGAACACGTCACCGACGTTTCCGAATCGTGAACTCTGACGAATACTCTTGGCTCCCGGGCACGTCGACCAGACAATGGGCTCCGTGGAGATCGACGTCTTCGCGGCCGAAGTGCCCGGCGACTACCGGGCGGCCATCCGCTCTTCAGCACCTCCATCACGGAGCACTGACGTCAGAAGGAGACCGACATGACGATGCTGGCCGTGGAAGGGACGGGGGAGAACTTCAGCCTGAAGCAGCTCCTCGACGTGCGGGTGCGCACGCGTCAGGCGGTGCACGCCATCGCCGGGCAGGTGAGCCCGGGCATGGCGGAAGACCAGGCCAAGGCGATCGCCCGCGACACCCTCAAAGAGATGGGCATGCGGCGCGGCTGGCACCGCATCATCGTGCGCTGCGGCCCCAACACGACGAAGGACTTCCCGGAGAGATCCGAGCCCGGCGTGGTCCTGGGCGAGAACGACATCTTCTTCATCGACATAGGGCCGGTCTACGGCGACACCGAGGGCGATGCCGGTGAGACGTTTGTCCTCGGCTCGGACCCGGACCATCTGCGGGCCAAGCGCGAGGTGCGCACGATCTGGGACGAGGTACGCCACAAATGGTTCACGGACGGCAGCACGGGACGTGAGCTCTACGCCTACGCGACCGAGGTCGCCGCGTCCTACGAGTGGAAGCTCAACATGAACCTGTCGGGTCACCGGTTGTCCGACTTCCCTCACTCGGCGCACTACGACGGGTCGCTGGCCGACGTCGACTTCCGGCCCAATCCGAACCTCTGGGTGCTCGAGATCGCTATTGCCCACCCGGAGCGCACCTTCGGAGCCTTCTACGAGGACCTCCTCCTCGACGACCAGTCCTGAAGAAAAGAGCAGAACGGATCAGATCAGGTCCGCGAGCCCTTCCCAACCCTCCGGCGGGGGGGCCAGACGCCAGAACTGCTCGGGCACCAGGGCCTCCAGCCGAGCGGAGAGCGCGTGGTCACGCTCGAGCGGAGCGATCTGTGACCGGTAGCACCAGATGGCGCGGCGCTTGCGTTCCTCGTCCGGCACGTGGGGCACGATGGCGGGCGTCGGCCACGGCCGGCTCCTGAGGAGCTTCGCCACCCGCCAGGCCAGCAACCCGGGGAGATGCTTGTAGCCGTGGTCCTCGTAGCAGAACCACTCCCGGTTGGGCTGTTCCACCCGTACCTCGAGGCAGGCGTCGTGCACCATGACGTGGTCGGGGTTGGCCAGGCCCATGGGGAAGAACACGGAGGTCGGATCGATCTCGGCGATGGTGGCGCCGAGGGCCGGGGCCACTTCGTCCGGCGTCCGGCGCTCGGGCGCTGCCAGGTACTGGTGATCCGGGAACTCGAGCCAGCGGTAACCCGACTCGAGCACGGCCATGGCGGCGGCGTCCTCCTCCCGACGCACGGCCACGACGTCGTCGCCGGCGACGAAGCCGCCCAGGGCGTCCCACTCGGTCGTCACCTCCGGGTAGGCGGGCGGTCGTCCGCCGAGCACGGTGACGACGGTCGTGTCGTCGTAGCTCGCCAGGAGGTGGCCGGCTCCCATCGCGGCGTCGTCGAAATGGGGCGAGACGACGACGATCCGGGAGAATGCGCCCGGGTCGACCTCGCCCCAGGTCGGCTCGGCGAACGTCACGGCCGGATCATACGGCCACGTGACGCCGGAACGCGGGGAGCAGCGCGCCGACCACCGCGGCGCCGATGATGCAGGCCAGGCCACCGGAGACGACCGAGAACTCGACGGACGTCAAGGTGGCCACGGCACCCGACTCCATGTCGCCGAGGCGCGGGCCCCCTTGGACCACCGCCATCTGGATGGAGGACATCCGGCTGCGAAAGCGCTCGGGGACGGTGCTCTGGAGGATGGTGTTGCGCAACACGGCCGAGATCACGTCGGCCCACCCGGCGATGGCGAGCATGACGAGCGCGACCCAGAGCGTGTCGACCAGTCCGAAGACGGCGATGGCCGCTCCCCACACCGAGACGGCCACGATCACGGCCAAACCCTGGCGACGCAGGGTCGGGACCCACCCGGTGGTGACGGCGCCGATCAGCGCGCCCAGCCCGGGGGCGGCGTACAGGAAGCCGAGCGCCACCGTGCCTCCGCCGAAGACGCTCGTCGCCATGGCCGGGAAGAGCGCGCGCGGCATGCCGAACACCATGGCGTTGACGTCGATCAGGTAGACGCCCTGGAGTGCCTGGCGCGTGCGCAGGAAGCTCAGCCCCTCCCGGATGGATTTCAACGGTGGGAGGCTCCCGGCCCCCTCGGCCGGCGGGATCGGCGCCAGAAGGGCGGAGGTGATCAGCGCCACCAGGAAGGACACCGCGTCGAGCCCGTAGACGAGCGGCAATCCGACCACGAGCAGGATGCCCGACAAGGCCGGACCGACGACCGTGCCGATCTGGATGATGATTTGCATCATGGCGAAGGCGGCCGGCAGGTGTTGCCGCTGGACCAGGCCGGGGACCGACGCCATGCGCGCCGTGCTGGAGAACCCCATGAAGCCCGCCGCGACGGCGCTGACGACGTAGAGGGCGGCCAGCGAGGGATGGGGGAGGGCGGCATTGACGGCCATCGCTCCGCTGGTGAGCGCCAACGCCACCGACGTCCAGACCATGATGGTCCGCTTGTCCACCGAGTCCCCGACCGGGCCCGCGCTCAACGCTCCGGCGAGGAACGGGACGAGCTGGGCCAGGCTGATGGCGCCGACCTGGAGCGAGGAATGGGTCGTGCTGTAGACCTGGTACGGGATGGCCACCACGGTCAGCTGGTTGCCCAGCATGGAGACCAGCTGACCCGTGAAGAGCAGCCGGAAGTCCCGCCCCTCCCGCAGCGGGGTGGTGTCGACGAATATCCGCCCGGCCAATCAGGCCAGCCGCTGCCCGAGCTCGTGCACCGGGATGTCCCAGGCGGCCGGCCAGTCCCGTGTCCGCAGGAGCGCGTCGCTGCCACCATCGCAGAAGACGATGGAACCGCAGAAGAAGGCCGCGTCGGGGCCGAGGAGGTATTCGACGAGTGCCGCGATCTCCTCGGGGCGGCCGGGACGACCCACCGGGATCGGGAGCATCTCGAGGAGTGGCCGCGTCTCGGCATCGGCCCGCATCGCGGCGATCATGGGCGTGTCGATCATGCCGGGTGCGATGGCGTTCAGTCGCAACCCGCTCCCGGCCCAGTCGGGTCCGCACGCCTCGCGGCGCACCCAGTGCGCCACGGCCAGCTTCGAGGCCGGGTAGGCCACCATGGAGCCGTGGGTGTCGGCCAGGCGGGCCGAGGCTTCTTCGTCATGGTCCAGGCAGGCCGCCACGATGCCGTCCGGGATCCCGGGTTGGACCGTCGTCGAGTTGGAGCTGATGGCGACGGCGGCAGCTCCGGGCGCCATGAGCGGACGTAACCCGTTCAGGATGTCGACGGTGCCGAAGTAGTTGACCGAGGTGAGGAGGGAGCCGGCCCGGCTCGGGGAGCCGGCGAGGCCCGCACACGTGACGACGGCGGCCAGCGGGCCGTCGGTGCGCTCGACCAGCTCGACCAGCTCGGCCACGGCGCGCGACCGTCCCGCCGGTGTGCCGAGGTCCGCCACCACGTCCGCCTGCTGCACGTCGACGCCCAGGACCTCCCAGCCCGCGGCGCCGAGACGAGCGGCGCAGGCGGCGCCGATCCCCGACGCCGCTCCGGTGACGACGGCGGTACGTTCAGGCAGCGGAACGCCCCTTGAGGAGCGCCAGCGCCTTGTCGGCGTGCCCGGCCATGGAGACCTCGGAGTGGATGACGTCGAGGACCTTGCGGTCGGTGTCGATGACGAAGGTGATCCGTTTGTTGGGCAGGAAGCTGGGCCCGCGTTTGGCGCCGAGCTGCGCCGCCACCGTCCGGTCGGGGTCGGACAGGAGCGGGAAGCCGAGCGACTCCTTCTCGTCGAATTGGAGCTGCTTGTCGACCTGGTCGGCGCTGATGCCGACCGGCTGCGCTCCGACGGCGGCGAACTCCGACTTGAGGTCCCGGAAGTGGCAACTCTCCTTCGTGCAGCCATAGGTCATGGCGGCCGGGTAGAAGAAGAGCACCACCGGCCCGTTCGAGAGCAACTGACTGAGCGACCGCGGCGTACCGCTCTGGTCGGGGAGCTCGAAATCCGGGACGACGTCTCCTGTGCGCATCCGCTCAATGTAGGGCGGATTGCGTCCCGGCGTGCCCGATCAGCCCTCGAAGCGGAACCCCACCCCGCGTACCGTCACCAGGTGCCGCGGGTTGGCCGGGTCGGGCTCGATCTTCCGGCGGAGGCGCTTGATGTGGGTATCGAGGGTGCGGGTGTCGGTCAGCTCCTGGTCCCACCACAGGCGGTCGATGCACCAATCGCGCGTGACGACCTGCCCGCTGTGGGACATGAGGAGGGCCAACAGGTCGAATTCCTTGCGTGACAGGTCGACCGGGACGTCGCCGACGGTGACCTCGCGCCGTCCGGCGTCGAGCCGGACGGGACCGGCGGCGAGGACCTCTTCATGGTGCTCGGCCACCGCCACGCCGCGGCGGAGGACGGCGCGCATGCGGGCGACGAGCTCGCGCAGCCGGAACGGCTTGGCCACGTAGTCGCTCGCTCCGAGCTCGAGCCCGAGCACGATGTCGACCTCGGAGTCGCGTGCGGTCACCATGATGATGGGCACCGGCTTGAGGGCGCGCATCTGCTGGCAGATCTCTATGCCGGACTGGTCGGGGAGCATCACGTCGAGGAGGACCAGGTCGGGGTGGACCCGGTGGAAGAGGCGCAGCGCCTCATGACCGTCGCCGGCGCTCTCGACGGTGAAGCCCTCCCGGGTCAGACCCGAAGCGAGCGCCTGGCGGTACGACTCCTCGTCGTCGACGACCAGCACGAGCGGTCGGCTGTCCCTCGGCTGTCCGGCGAGCATCGAGCGACCGTTCGTCGCCGCTGCGTTCGCGATGGCCATTGGGTCGACGTCAGGCAGCGTCGTCGGGGGTGGGGAGGTGGCGAAGGGCAGGCGACGACGGTGGCCGGGGGGTTGGTCGCACCGACGTCGCCTGGGTGCGTGGGGAGGCGAATACCCACGCCCTGGTGACCAACGACCCGATGAGTCCGAAGCGGTGTGAGCACTCCGGCCGGATCATGATGACCTCGGCCAGGGGGTCCTGGCCGTGATGACCGTCGTCCGCGGGACCGGGACAGTGGTCCGGGCGGATCTCGAACGTGTCGATGTGCACGTTGGCCATCGATGGTCACGCTACGGAGCGCAGGTGAACGCGCCGTGAATCGGCAGCGACCAACAAGTGTACTGAAGATGAACTCTTTCCACGCCGTTCGTTACGCTGCGCTCAACGGACTGAGTTGGGGAGGTACCGATGACGGAGGCAATGGGCCACGGCGTGAACCAGCGCAAGGCGATTCAGATGACGCCCGAAGAGGTCGAGGCGTTTCTGGCCGAGCGACGAGCCATGACGATGTGCTCCATCTCCTTGGACGGCTCCATCCATGCCGTCGCCATGTGGTACGGCTTCGTCGACGGGTGCGTCGCGGTGGAGACGAAGACCAAGTCGCAGAAGGTGCGGAACCTTCGCCGTGACCCGAGGCTCACGCTTCTGTTCGAGGACGGCGACTACTACGACGAGCTCCGGGGGGTGGAGCTCGTCGGGAAGGCGGAGATCGTCGAGGATCCCGAGAAGCTCTTCGCCCTCGGTGTCAGCGTCTTCGAGCGCTACACCGGTCCCTACACCGAAGAGATGAAGCCTTTCGTCGAAACGATGTTGCACAAGCGGGTCGTGGTGAAGCTGCATGTCGAGCGCACCGTCAGCTGGGACCACCGAAAGCTCGGTCTCCCCTCGACACGCCCGGCGTGAAGTTCGACTTCGCCGTGCCGGTGGCGGCGCCACCCGCACGCGTCGTCGTCGCGTACGCCTCGCCGTCGTTCTACGAGAGCCGCGACGACATCGCCGTGCTCGGAGCGGTGGAGCACGGCGGCACCCTCGAGGTCCGCTACCGCTTCGACGGACACGTCTCGGGTGCGGTCCGGGCGGTGGTCGACCCGGCCAAGCTCTCGTGGCTGACCCGGATGCGCGTGATGGCGGATCAGCTCCGCACCGAGTGGGACATCGTGCCCGACCACTATCCCGACCGCTTGTCGTCGGGCGGCCGCTACACCTTCGAGGCCGATGGGGGAACGGGGGGCACGCTCGTCGGTGTCGAGGGCGAGCTCAAGGTGCGCGTGCCGGTGGTCGGGCGCTCGGTCGAGCGCGCCATCGTGACGGGTCTGCGCCGTTATATCGAAGCGGAAGTGGCGAGCATCCCGGAGTTCGCCGGCTGAGCTGAGCTCGTGTTCGTTCCCGCAGTGCTTGACCCGCGCCGGCGCTTGCCTTCGCCGGGCGCTCGCCTTCGCCGGCGCTCGTTCAGGCCGCCGCTTTGAGCAGTTGCGTCATGCCCTCCTCGATCCCGGCCGCCAGCACGTCGAGGTCGGGCGCCGAGTCGTAGTCGCCCGTGATGCCGAAGTTGACCTCCCCGTCGTAGGAGAAGATGGCGACGCCGATGCGGATCTGGCCCCCGAGGGGGACGTAGGGAAAGGCGCGCACCATGCGCCGCCCCGCCGCGTAGAGGGGGACCTGCGGGCCGGGGACGTTGGTCGTCACCGTGTTGACGTTGCGCTGGGCCGCCCTCGTGGCCAACCGCATGCCCATGGCCAGGAGTATCGGCGGCGCGAAGCCCGACATGGACGTCAGGGCCTCTCCGGCCACCGCCTGCCTCGAGTCCTTGAGGTCCTTCATCTGCTCGCTCACGGTCTGGAGCCGCAACACGGGGTCCTCGATGTCGACCGGCAGCTCGGCGAACATCGCCGAAACCTTGTTCTCGAAGGTTCCGTCGCCGACGGCCTTCCCGGAGGCGTCACGCGGTCGGACCGACACCGGCACGAGGGTGCGCACGACGCGGTCGACGCTCTCGCCTCGCGACAGCAGGAGCTCGCGGAAGCCATTGGTGATGCAGGCGAGCACGACGTCGTTGAAGGTGCCGCCGAGCTCCCGGCGCACCGTCTTGATGTCGTCGACGGACGTCGACGCCCAGGCGTAGCGCCGGTGCGGTCCGAGCGGACCGTTGAGGGAGGAGAGCGGGGTGGGGCGGACGAGCCCTCCCATCGCAACCAGCCCGCTCGCCACCTCGGTTGCGTAGCGGGCCATGCGCCGCACGGCGCGCGTCTGCGCCCTCGCCGCACGCACCAGCTCGTAGGGCGAGAGGAACAGTCCCGCGATCGCCTCGACGATCAGCTCCATCCCCGAAGGCGTCGGGGCCGGGATCCACTGGGCCGGCCGTGCCGGTCGCTCGACATCCGGGCTCAGGTCCATGACCACCGCGAGCAGGTCGGTACCCGACACGCCGTCGACCAGTGCATGGTGCGTCTTCGACAACATGGCCCAGCGCCCGCCTTCGAGCCCCTCGACCACCCAGATCTCCCACAGCGGCTTGGAACGGTCGAGCTGTTGCGCCATCACGCGCCCGACCAGCTGGCGTAACTCAGGTTCCCCGCCGGGAGCCGGGAGGGCGGTGTGGCGCACGTGATAGTCGAGGTTGAAATGCGGGTCGTCCACCCAGACGGGTCGTCCCAGGTCGAAGGGGACGAACTGCACCCGTTGCCGGTAGCGCGGGACGAGTTCGAGCTTGGCCTCAATCATGGCGACGACCTCGCCGAAGGATGGTGCGGGCCCTTCGAAGAGCGCCACCGACGCAATGTGCATGTGCGAGACGTCGTCCTCGATATGGAGGAACGACGCGTCCTGCGGGCTCAACCGGTCAGGGCTCATCGGCTCTCCCTTCGGTCCTGCCCGAAGGCTATCGAGGCGCTGGGCTCCCCGGCTCGGGTGACCGAGTTGGTCGGCGATTCAGCCACCCGGACAGCCGGCGAGTCGGCCGGCCTCCCGATTCAGCCGGCGGGCGATCCGGCCTCCCGATTCAGCCGGCGAGGTTCGACGCCGCCTGGCCCTGCCCGAGCGAAGCCAGGAACGGGTTGCTCCGGATCCGCCGGCACGTCTCCTCGTAGGCGACCTCGACCACCTGGGGCCCGCGGCCCTCCGCCATGGCCCAGAGCCCCATGACCCGGCGGGACTCGGCGCCGGGTTCCAGGCGGATCACCGCCGTGCCGGCCTGCGCCAGCTTGGCCACCTCGTGCTCGGTGCGGCGATGGACCCTCCGCCGGATCAGCCCGTCGGCGCCGCTCGCCCGCCCGTGCGCCGCCGACATGGATGACACGATCACCACCAGCTCGAGTTCCTCCGATCTGAGCACGTCCGCGTTCGTCACGGAGTGGACGCCGCCGTCGAGATACTCCGTGCCTCCGATCGTGACCGGGCGGAAGTAGGCGGGGATGGCGCACGATGCCAGGACGGCGGGGGCCAGCCTCGCCTCCGGCGACCCCGCCCGGCCGAAGACGACGCGGGCACCGTCGCTCCGGCGGACGGCGCAGATGCGCAGGCCGTCGGGCCAGCGGCTCCCGATCAAATCGTCGAGACCCCGGGCTCGATCCGAGATGTCGATCTGGCCCCGGGGCGCCAGCGCCGCCGCGGCCACCTCGGGGCGGAAGGCGAGGGGACGCCGGGCCACCCGTGCGATCAGTGCCGGCGACGGCAGGTTCCAGGGTCGGAACATGTCGAGCACGGTCGGGCTCGGCAGCGGCCCGTCGTCGGGCAGGATCCGCCGGAGGATGTCACCGCCGCGCCGCGAGGGCGTGACGCCGTAGGCCGAGGCCGCCAGGTCCGTCGCCGGGACCCCCATGCGCAGAGCGGCCCCCGTGACCGAGCCGGCCGAGGTGCCGACCACGACGGTCGCCCGGCGGGCGTCCCATCCGATTTCGCGCTCCAACGCGGCGAGCACCCCGGCCTGGTAGGCCTGGCCGACGACACCCCCCGCCCCGAGCACGAGGCCGATGGAAGGACCCTCGATCACCCCCTCTTTCTAGCCGCATCCTGCTTGTTTCACTCTTCGTGGAGTCGTTTGGCAACCGGGGTGACCCCGCCGGATCACCGGTCGGAGTACCGGGGCGGCTCCCAAATGCCTCCCGACCATGTCCGAATCTGGCCCACCCGGGGGCGGCCGGGCCGGCCCGGCGGGCGCGGGCACGGCCGGCCCGGCGGGCGCGGTGGGTCGGCCGTTACGATCCGGCCTGAGATGGCGACGACACAGGGACGGGGCGCCGGCTCGTCGGTGACCGTCCCGTTGCCGACGCCCGACACGGTGAACCTGGTGCCACCCGACGCGGTCGAGACCCAGGTCATGGCCGACGGTGTGGCGACCGCGGTGGCCGGCGCCGAGGGGCTGCTGCCGGTGCAGGAGCGTCTCATCGAGGCCCTGTTCCCGGCCATGACCGGTCATGACGTCCACGTCGGCGGGCGCCCTCCCGTCACGCCGGACGAGCTCGCCGCCGCGCTCTCGAGGCGGGACGCGCCCTTCCGTTCACGCGCCGTCCAGGTGATGCTGCTGTGCGCCCTCGTGCGCAACCCCCTGCCTCAGGACGTGGCCGATTCCGTGGCGGAGTTCGCGCGTGCGCTCGGGGTCGACGAGGGCATGCTCGACGTGGCGCGGGACTTCGCCGCCGGGTCGCTCGGGCTCGCTGTCGTCGACTTCCAGCGCAACGGGTACACCGGGACGTTCGACGAGCATCGAGCCGCCGCCGCGGTGCACGCGTCGCGGGATCTCGGGGCGTGGGAGTTCTCCCTGGACGACGCGGAGCTGGCCGGTCGTTGGGCCGCACTGGAGCAGCTGCCGCCCGAGACCATCGGGCGCAAGGTGTGGGAGATGTACCGGGCGCGTGGCTTCCGGTTCCCGGGTGATGCCGGTTCGGCCCCGCCGTTGCTGGCTCAGCACGACTGGGTCCACGTCCTGGCCGACTACGGCACGACCGTCGAGTCCGAGGTGGAGGTGTTCGGGATCATCGCCCGCGCCAACGACGACATGCACGCGTTCTCTCTCCTGGCCATGGTCATCTCGTTGTTCGAGACGGGCCTGCTCCAGCACGGTGTCGGTCTCTTCGACGCCTCGCCCGGGCACTTCTCGGGGTCCCCGGGCATGGCGGAGCGGTTGTCGGACGCCATGCGCCGCGGCGCCTTCTGCCGCGACGAGGTCATGCTCTCGACCGGCGTCGACTTCCTCGCCTTCGACTGGTTCTCCGTCGCCGGCTCGACGTGCGAGGAGCTTCGCTCTCGCTTCCACCTACTCCCCAAGTCGGAGGCGGCGGTGGCGGCCGGGTCGGTCGGCCCGTGGGAGCCGGGAGGCATCAGCCCCTTCCAGCTCAACGCCGGGCGGAAGATGGCGGACGCACTCGGTGTCCCCTACGACGCGCACGGCGCTTCGGTCTGAACGTCACGACTCGAGGAACCGCAGCACCGCCAGGACACGGCGGTGGTCGTTGGGCGAGACCGGGAGATCGAGCTTGGCGAAGATGTTCGCCACGTGCTTCTCCACCGCCCCTTCGGAAACGACGAGAGCCGAGGCGATCGCCGCGTTGGATCTCCCCTCGGCCATGAGAGCGAGGACCTCCCGCTCGCGGACGGTGAGCGCCGAGAGGGAGTCCGACCGCCGGGTGGCGCCGAAGAGCTGGGTCACGACCTCGGGATCGAGTGCGGTGCCGCCCACGGCGACGCGCTCGAGCGCCTCGACGAAGTCCTTGACGTCGGCCACCCGGTCCTTGAGCAGGTAGCCGATCCCGGCGGCATCGTCGGCCAGGAGCTCGGCGGCGTAGCGCGTCTCGATGTACTGGGAGAAGAGCAGGATGCCGAGGCCCTCGTAACGGCGCCGGAGCTCGAGCGCGAGCCGCAGGCCCTCGTCGGTGAAGGTGGGTGGCATGCGGATGTCGATGACCGCGACGTCGGGCGGGTTCTGTGCGACCGAGCTGCGGAGAGCGTCGGGGTCGCCCACGGCGCCGGTGATGAAGAATCCCCGGTCGACGAGGAGCTGCACCAGGCCGTCGCGCAGGATGGCCGAGTCCTCGGCGATGGCGACGCGCAGCATCAGGTCGTTCGGGGCGCGCAGCATCATGTCGTGAGGGGGAGGTCGACCGTCACGACGGTGGGACCGCCCGGCGGGCTCACCAGCGTCAGGCGACCGTCGACGGTGCGGACCCGGTCGGTCAAGCCGGCCAGCCCGCTCGAGGAGGACCCGACGGTGGTGGCGTGCGCCCCGCCGAGCCCGTCGTCGCGCACGACGAGACGCAACCACGACCCCTGCTGGGCACACGAGACCGACGCCCGGGACGCCTGGGCGTGCTGGGCCACGTTGGCGAGCAGCTCGGCCACGCAGAAGTAGGCGATGGCCTCAATCGCCGGAGCCGGCCGCGTGCGCAGATCGACGGTGAGCTCGGTCGGCACGGCGCTGCGCGCGGCGAGCGTGGCCAGTGCTCCCTCGAGTCCGATATCGAGGGCCGGGGGATGGATGCCGCGTGCGATGTCGCGGAGCTCGGCGATGGCCTCCTTGGCCACCCGGTGGGCCTCGTCGACCAGCTGGCGCACCCGTTCGAGGTCGACGTCGTCGGGCGATTCGAGCTTCTCCTTGGCCATGCCCAGCCGCATGGCCAGCGCCACCAGCTGGGCCTGGGTGCCGTCGTGGAGGTCGCGCTCGATCCGCCGCAGCGTCGCCGCCGACGCGTCCACCGTGTGAGCCCGGGCCTGCTCGAGCGAGCGCACCCGGGAGGTGACCGGGTCCGGGCCCAGCAGCGTCCGCGCCAGCAGGCGGTCGACGTTGACGAAGCCGCGCATCACCCACGGCGCCGCGAGGAGGAACACCACGCCGTAGAGGAACAACGCAACGTCGTGCTGCGCTGTCGGCGCCGGTGTCGGAGCCGCCCGGGAACAGGTCGTGGACCAGTCCGAAGGTGGGCGGATTGGCGGCACCATGCGAGATGAACAATTGCAGGAGGCAGGTGAACGCATCCCACCAGAGGCTGAACGCGACGTAGACGCCCAAGAAGGTCCAGGCCACCTTGACGAGGACGTACCCGATGCTGCGCCAGCCGACCCGGTCGCGTAGTGCTGCGCCCAGCCAGCCGAAGAACCCGGGGCGGTGCTCGAAGGGTTCGGGATCGAAGATGGACTCGCCGAGCATGGACCGGGCCAGGCCGCGCTGCCAGGATCCGAAGCCGCGGGCGCTCCGGACGGAGAGCGCGAGCACGGCGAGTCCGACGACCGTGATGGCGAGGATGGCCCCGACGACCATGGTCGCCCCGACGAAGGCCAGGCCGACGAAGGCGAGGGCGCCGCTGACCACGAAATAGCCCAACTCGGCCCAGGTGCGCCTGGTGAACGGCTCGCGCACGGCTCGCCCGACGATGGTCCGGATCTGCTGCTCGGTGAGGGTGAACGACCGTTGCTCCTGGTCGGCGGGCGGCTCCTGCTGGTCGACGGGCGGTTCCTCCACCGTCACCACGACGCCATGGCGCGGGTCCAGGCCGGACAAGCCGCCAACCCATTGACCACCAGCACCATGAGACCTCCCGAGTGACTTGCAGCCAGCTTGACCGATGCGGGGCCCGGAGTGAATGGCGCTACCGGCCATCGTCAGCTGGTGCTGGCACCACCCGACGTCAGGACGCAGACGTGGGCGATCCCGGCCACGGCGGGTAGGACGGGGCCCGGTCGGGCGGCGAGGCATAGCTGGTCACCGCCCCGGCGGGCGAGAACATGGCGACGGGACCGTCGGGGACCACGCCGGCCCGGTAGCGGTGGCCGCCGTCGACGTGTTGCATCAGGCCGCTCCCGTCGACGCCCTCCTCGTCAGGGCCCTTGGCCGTGGCGTCGTACCAGATGAAGGTGTAGTCCGCCGGCGAGGAGTAGCTCGGCACGGGCGGCGCACCCTGGTAGCCGTAGGCGTCGAGTGAGGTCGTCGGACCGCCGCCGGCGGGTGGGGCCCGGAAGAGGCCCTCGGTGAACGTGCTCGGGTTCAGGTCGGGCCCGGCCAGCTGCACGCCGTCGAAGAACTGCATGATGGGCGGGATGATGACCGGTGCGGTGAGGTTGGCCGGGGGCGTCGTGTTCTGGCCGTACCACCAGCGGTAGAGCCGGTAGGCGTCGCCTGAGGCGACCGGGGTGGGCACGGCCAGGCTGGAGATGCCGAACGCGTGCGACCACTCGCGTGGGTCGTAGTAGCGGCCGAGGGTGGACGTGTCGGTCAAGACGACCCCGGTGATGATCCACTCCGGGAAGTACCCGACCTCGGCGCAGGCGCGCGTCAGGTAGATCGGCATGATGGGGTCACCGGCGAAGACGACACTGGTGGCGCCGATCGACTTGAGCTTCTCGGCGATGGTGGCGGCCTGGGTGGGCAACGTCGCCAGGTCGAGGGTGTACTGCAACGAAGTCGGCGACGTCATGTTGACGTGGCCGTCCCGCAGCTTGGCCGTCAGCTCGGCCGTCAGCCGCGCCGTCCCGGGCGCCGGAGGTTCGGACGTCTCGCTCACCACGATGAACGAGCGCTTCTCGTGGTGCATGGCGGTCGAACCCGCCCAGATCGCCGGCTTGCCGTTGAGCTTGGCGATGACGTAGTCGGCCGTGGTGAGCAGAGACGTGTCGGCCGTCGGGAGATTGGCCCACTGGAACGGGGCGTTCTGCTGTATCTGGCCGTAGGTGGCGGAGTCGCCGCACCCCATGCAGAACACGTGCAGGCGGGCCAGCTCGTCCTCGTAGGCCGAGGTCGTGGCGGGGCCTCCGATGGAGGCGAAGGCGTGCAACTGCTCGCCGACGGTGACGGCGTCGGCGTGGGCCGCGACCGGGTCGCTGTCGGCGCCGGTCGCGTTGAAGGTGATGAGGTTCACGTGACGCCCGTAGAGCTCGAAGATCTTGTTGAACATGGCGACGTACTGCTGCGCCGTCTTCAGGTTGGTCGCCGGCGACCCCGACGCGCCCTGAATGGCCGAGGTCAGCCCTCCTGGCTGGGCCTGGTAGTAGACGAGGTTGATGGTGTCGGCGGTCACCCCGGGGTACGTGCTCCCGCCGTTGTCACCGCTGAAGACCGGGACGCAGGGAACCGCGTAGTCGGTCGGCATCTTGAAGCGGCCGGTCCGATGGTCGCAGTGCGGACCCCAGTCGTAGTCGCCGGTGCGCCCGGTGTGCGCCGCGGCGGCGTAGGTGATGGGCACGCTGGTCCGCGACGGCGCGGCGCCCCCGCCCGGCACGGTGCTGGTACTCGAGGCGGTGCTGGTGGAGCTGTTCTCGTGGACGGTGGCCGAGATCCCGGCGGCCACCAGCGCGGCGACGATGAGGACCACCGGGACGAAGATGCGCCACCGGCTGACTCGTGGCCAGGGACGGGCCGAGCCGGCCGAGCGGCGAGGCCGGCGTCTCCGCCGGCGCCGCGGCCGGTGTCGCCTCGGGGTCGGGATCGCGCTCGTCCACGCTCATCGCGCGCCGACCTCCATCGGCCCCGATCGGGACGTGGCCAGGGGGTCCAGGCCGAGGAACGACTCGCCGACCTCAGGCGCCGCCAGGACGGTGTCGGGGTCACCGGACACCAGCACCGCGCCCCGGTCCATGGCGACGAGCCGGTCCGCCAGCTCGGCGATGAAGGCGATGTCGTGCTCGACGACGAGCATCGTCGCCCCGAGCTGCCTCCGCACGTCGCGCAGGAGCCCGATCATGGCCTCGACCTCACGTTGGGCCACGCCGGAGGAGGGTTCGTCGAGGAGGACGACCGACGGCTGGTGGGCCAGCACGGCCGCCAGGTCGACCAGACGGCGCGACCCGGTGGACAGCTCGCTCACCAGGTTGTCGGCGAAGCGGCCCAGTCCGAGGAGCTCGGTCAGGTCGTTGACGCGTCGTGCCACCGCCGCTTCGGTCCGAACCTGCACCGGCAAGCGGAGCACGGCATTGAAGGGGTCGCCGACCTGAATGAAACGCTCGAGCGAGACCGAGAGCGCCTCGCGCACCGTGAGCGCGGAGAACAGGCGGGAGTCCTGGAAGGAACGGCCGAGCCCGAGCCTGGCCCGGGCCGCGGCCGATCGGTCGGTGACGTCGACGCCGGCCAATTCGACATGCCCCCCGTCCGGGCGCAAGAACCCGGAGATCACGTCGAAGAGGGTGGTCTTGCCGGCCCCGTTGGGACCGATGATGCCGACGATCTCGCCGTGGTCGGCGCGGAGGTTCACGTCGTCGAGGGCCGCGTTCCCTCCGAAGCGGAGCGAGATCCCCCGCACCTGTAGCTCGGGCGGCCGCGGTTCGGAACCATCGCCGAGGGTTCCGTCCGCGTCGCCCATTCCAGCGCGCACCGAGCCGGCCGCCTTCTTGAGGTAGACGGACCACAGGAGCTCGGGGTGCGCGGTGAGCTCGCTGGCCGGACCGGCGAACCGCACCTTCCCGCCGTCCATGACGTAGACGCGGTCGGCCACCGTCACGGCCACGTTCATGGACTGTTCCACCACGAGGATGGCCGTCCCGGACTTCCGCATCGACTCGACGGCCGTGAGCAGCTCCTCGACGACGAGAGGGGAGAGCCCGAGCGACAGCTCGTCGATCAGGAAGAGCTTGGGCCGGGTCAGCATGGCCATGGCCAGGCCCAGCATCTGTTGCTGACCGCCCGAGAGGTTGCCGGCCCGCTCGCTGCGCCGCGGGCCCAGCACCGGGAAGAGCGTCAGGGCCTCCTCAATCAGCTCGGTGTCATGCCGGCCCTGGCGCCTGCCCTGCCATGCCGCGGCGCGCAGGTTCTCCTCCACGGTGAGAGTCGGGAAGATGCCCTCGCCCCCCGGCACCTGTGCGACGCCGAGGCGGGCGATCTCGTCGGGCGGCAGGTGGGTGATGTCGCGGCCGTCGAAGACGATGGCGCCGTGGTCGGCCTCCACCACCCCGCCGATGGCACGCAACAGGGTGGACTTGCCCGCCCCGTTGGTCCCCAGCAGAGCGACGATCTCGCCCTCCCCGATTTCGATCTCGACGCCGTCGAGCACCGCCACCCCGTCGTAGCCGGCCGAGAGGTCCCGCACGGCGAGTAGGGCGAGCTTGCCGGCGCTGCGGTCCGCCAGCATCTGGGCGCGGGTGTGCATGGACGTCCAGACGTTCCTGACGTCCCGGCCGATCAGGCCACCGGCGCTCGCCACGATGAGGCCACCGATGGCGAAGAGGGGGACGAGCATGAGCAGGCCGTAGTGAAACCCGACCGCGTCGCCGATCGCCCCGATGACGGGGAGCACCAGGAAGCCGGGCAGGACGAAGAGTGCGCCGATGGAGAAGCCGACCGAGCGCACGCGCGCCGGAATGGCGAGGGAGAGCGACGCCAGCACGCCGGGCCCGACGACGGCGAGGGAGGCGTCGATGCCGGCGTTGCCGATGAAGGCGATCGGCACCGTGGGGGCCAGTGCGAACAGCACGGCGAAACCGGAGGCCACCACGGAGGCCACGGCCAGCATGCGGAACACGAGGCTCACGTCGCGGTTGGCCAGCCTGGTGGCGATGGTGGCTCCGACGGCCAGCCCCAAGAGATCGAAGAGCTGAATGGGGGCGATGAGAAAGGCGCGGTGCACCGCATTGAGATGGAACGTCTCCTGGTACTGCAACGAGGCCAGGGACGTGAAGCCGGCGATGGACGCAGCGAGGAACGGCAGCGCGTAGAAGATGCGGCGCAGCACCCCGATCTTCCAGACCGTGCGCCAGGCCTCGCCGAGAGACGGCGGGGGTTCCACGGGGGTGTCGACGTCGTCGACCACGGTGTCGCCCACCGGCACCGGTTCGCCTCGCTCCGACGCCAGGATCTGCTCGGACAGTTCGACCTGCTCGTGGTGGCCCCTCGCCGGCTCTCGCATCCGCAGGCCGAACAGGACCACGATGACGATGGGCACGGCGAACACGAAGAACGGCGCGCGCCAGGACCAGATGGCGGCGAGCCCGGCACCGATGAGCACGCCGGCGATGGCGCCGATGCTGACCCCGGAACGATGGGCCGAGTACACCCTCGGCCTCGACCGGACGGGGTAGTAGTCGGCCAGGAGCGAGTTGTGCGTGGGGAAGATCACCGCCTGCCCCATGGAAACGCCGGCCAGCATGACCCCGGCCACCACCGCGGTCTGCGCCGCGCCGAGCGCGATGGAGAAGGCGGCGCCGACGAGCGCGCCGACGAGGGCGATGGGGACGCGCCGGACGCGGTCGGCCAGGACAGCCACCGGAAGGGTGCAGGCCAGCGCGGCCGCGCCGGCGATGGCCACGATGAGCAGGATGCCGGCGTTGGTGAGGTGGAAGGCGTCGCGGATGTTCGGCGTGAGGACGTTGAAGGCGCTCTGGGTGGCCTGGTCGAGCAGCTCGATGCCGAAGAGGATCCCGAGCGGGAACAAGGACATGCCTCCGCCCAAGCGATCCCGCACCGGCTTCATGCCGCCGCCACCGGACCACTGGCGGGAGTGCCCGTGCCCGTGCCCGTGCTGCGTGCCCGCGCATCCCCGCGCCTCCATGCCGGCGGCCGATTGCGCCGACGACGCGGTCGCGCAGGTCGTAGCACAGGCCGGCCAGGCCACGGGGGAAGGCGATGAGGACGATGATGACGCCGAGCGCCGAGGGGAAGAGCTTCCAGCTGGGCGGCAGGAAGATGGTGCTGCCCTCGACGAGCACGGCCCCGAGCACCGCTCCAAGCGCGGAGCTCAAGCCGCCCACCGCGGTCGAGGTGAACACGACCAGGCTGACCGGGACGAGGAAGGGCGCCTCCTCGTACTGCTGGTTGATGAGCAGGAACAGGCAGCCCGCCAACCCGGCGATGAAGCCGGACACGGCGAAGGCGACCAGCTTCGCCCGGAGCACGCTCACCCCGTAGCCCGACGCGGCGCGCTGGTTCGCCGGCAGGGCGCGGAGCACCCGGCCCGTGCGGCTGTGCCGCAGGCCGTGCATGCCGGCGAGCACCACGACGAGGATGGCGAGGCAGAGCTCGAACACCGAAGTCTGGGAGGTGATGGACAGCCCGAAGAGGTAGGGCACGCCGATCGTGCCCTGGGGGATGTAGGAGAACTCGGCCCGGACGAGCAGATAACCGGAGGCCGCCAGGGCGAAGGCCAGCGTCGTCACGGCGGCGAACATCCCGTCGAGACGCAAGGTCGGGATGCCGACGACGACCGCGACCGCGGCGGCCGCCGCGCCGGCGAGCAACAGCGCCAGACTCAGGTCCCAGTGCCAGTCGAGCAGTGCCACCGCGCCGACCACGGCGCCGACCGCGGCGAAGGACATCTGGCCCAGGCTGACCTGGCCCGACCAGCCGGTGAGCACGACGACCGAGCACCCCACGACGGCGAGCGCGACCAGCGTGGACGCATCGACCAGCGCGCCCGGCCCGAGCCACAGAGGCAACGTGCACGCCGCCGCGAAGGCCGCCGCCGTGCCGAGCGGGATGCCGGCTCTGACCTCGGGCAGCCGGCGGGCGTCCACCGACAGGTCCCGGACGCTCCCGGCCAGGGTGAGCGACGCCTCCGTCTCGCGGTCGGTGCGGCGTACCACGAGCTGGCGCAGGAGGATGGCCGCGAAGACGACGCCGGCGAGGACGGCGAGCCCGAGCGCGGGGTTGGTCGGGTCGTCCCACGCCACCCCCTGCTGCAGCACCCCCAGCGCCACGGCGGCCACGGCGATGGCACGGAGGTCGGAGAAGTTGCCGAGCGCCAGTGCGGCCAACGCGGTCACGAGAGCGGTGAGGCCGTAGGTCGGGTCGAGCGGTATCCCGACGATGGCGGCCTGGAAGAAGATGCTCACGAACGACAGGACGCCGGCCACCACCCAGGTGAAGGACTGCAGGCGGCCCACCGGGATGCCGAGCATGGCCGCCCGGTCGCGGCGGTCGCCGGTGGCGCGGACGGCGATGCCCACGCCGCTGCGGGTGAACCAGAAGGACACGGCGGCGAGGCAGCCGAGAGAGACGACGACCGCGACCAGGTCGTCCGCGGTGAACACGACCGGCGCCACGTGCCACGTGGCGTGCCAGGGGAAGTTCACCACCGCGGTGGAGATGGGAGTCTGTCCCCAGATGCGCGGGATGAGCAGACTCACGACGACCAGGAACTGGGACAGCCCGATGGTGGCCACGGTCAGGATGAGGCGCGGGGACCGCCGGAAGCGCCGCACGACGACGATCTCAACGGCGGCGGTCAGCATCACCGCGGCGACGAGCCCAGTGGCCAGCCCAAGGAAGTAGTTCACTCCCGAGAGCCCCACGAGGCCGACGGCGAGCACGGCGGGAGCGGTACCAAGGTCGCCCTGGGCGAAATTGATGACGCCGTTCATCCGGTAGGTGAGACCGAGCCCGACGGCCATGAGCGACCCGAGCAGGCCGAGCACGACCCCCTGGATCCACACCCCGAGGGGGACCGGGAACAGGATCAGCTGGAGCGCCAGGACGGAGGCCACGGCCACCGCCGCTCCAACGACGCTGGAGCGGGCCTCCTCCCTCAGTGCCCCGGGCACACGTCCCGATCCCGCCCCGCCGGCCGCGACGTCCTCCCCACGAACCCTCCCCGGTTGCCTCGTCTCTCGCCTCCCCGACGGGCAACGGGCGTCAGGGTAGTTCCTGCGCCACCGGCGGGCAGGGTGCCGTCACGGGGGTGACGGGGAGTGGCCGGGAGCCGAACCCTCGCGTGATCAGGGGCCCGCGGTCGAGATGACAAAGTGGGAGGCCCGCGATCCGGCGCGCGAGAGGGCGGCGCGTACCGGCGACATCGAATCGAGGTTCCCGTGGCGCGCACCGAAGAGGACGAAGACCGGCCCGAGCCCGGCGCCGATCTCCCACCACCCCCACTCCCGCCACCGCCACCCATCCCGCCGGCGGCTCAGTCCATCGGTCTCGAGAAGACCTACGGCTCGGGGCAGGCGGTGGTGCGCGCCCTCGCGGGCGTCAACGTCGTCTTCGAGCACGGGCGCTTCACCGCCGTCATGGGCCCGTCGGGATCGGGGAAGTCCACCCTCATGCACTGCATGGCCGGGCTCGACCGCCCGACCGCCGGCCAGGTCTTCGTCGGGGGACGCGACATCGGCTCCATGGACGACGCGGAACTCACCGAGATGCGGCGAGATCGCATCGGCTTCGTCTTCCAGTCCTTCAACCTCGTGCCCACCTTGACGGCCGGCGAGAACATCACGCTCCCGGCCGACCTGGCCGGCAGGAAGGTGGACCGGGAGTGGTTCGACTATCTCGTCGGGCAACTCGGTATCGGCGACCGTCTCACCCACCGTCCCAGCGAGATGTCGGGCGGCCAGCAGCAGCGCTGCGCATGCGCCCGCGCCCTCATAAACCGGCCTGACCTCGTCTTCGCCGACGAGCCCACGGGCAACCTGGACTCCAATTCGACGAACGAGATGCTCGGGTTCCTGCGCCGGTCCGTGACCGAGTTCGGTCAGTCGATCGCCATGGTCACCCACGACCCGCACGGAGCCTCGTTCGCCGATCGGGTCGTGTTCCTGGCCGATGGCAACGTCGTGGACGACCTCGCCGCGCCGACGGCCGACACGGTCCTGGAGCACATGCGGATCCTCGCCACTCCCACGCCAGCCGACACACCGACACCCGTCGACACACCGACCACCCCCGGCGCCACCGCCTCCGCCACCGGCACCGGCACCACCACCGACACCGGCACCGGCACCGGAGCCTGACGTGTGGCGCGTCACGATCAAGGGCCTCCTGGCGCACAAGCTGCGACTCGCCCTGACCGGGCTGGCCATCGTCCTCGGCGTGACCTTCATCGCCGGCACGTTCGTGCTCACCGACACGCTGCACAGCACGTTCGACACGCTGTTCAGCAACATCTACCAGAACGTCGACTTCCAGGTCCGCGGCGTGGCCCAGCTCGGGAGCGGCGGCGGTGCCACCCGCAACCCGGTGCCCGAGTCCGTGTTGGCCACCGTGCGGGCCGTACCCGGGGTGGAGGTGGCCGAAGGCGCGGTGGCCGGCACGGCGCAGTTCATCAGCCACGACGGAACCGCCATCTCGACGGGCGGGGCGCCCACCCTCGGCGTCTCCTGGGACCCCGCCCAGCAGCTCTCACCGCTGCGTCTCGCCGCGGGCGGTCCCCCGACGACCCCTCACGACGTGGTGATGGACCTGGGTACAGCCAAGAAATACGGCTTCTCGGTAGGCCAGCAGGTGCGGATCCTGCTGCGCGGGCCGACACAGACCTTCACCATCTCGGGCCTGACGCGCTTCGGTACGGCGGACAACCTGGCCGGGGCGACGCTGGCCGCCTTTCAGCTGCCGACGGCGCAGAGGATCCTGGGCCAGGTGGGCAAGTTCGACGCCATCAGCGTCGTGGCCCAGCCCGGCGCCGACAAGGCGCAGGTCCAGCGGGCTATCGCCCGCGCCCTGCCCCGGGGCGTCGAAGTGGTGACCGGCCAGACGGTGGTCAACGAGCAGACGAGTCAGGTGAGCCAGGCCCTGGGCATCTTCAACACGGCGTTGCTCGTGTTCGGCTTCATCGCACTCTTCGTCGGCGGCTTCACCATTTTGAACACGTTCTCCATCATCGTGGGCCAGCGCACGCGCGAGCTGGCGCTCCTGCGCATCGTGGGCGCCAGCCGCCGCCAGGTGTTCCGTTCGGTGCTCGGCGAGGCGGCGATCGTCGGGCTGGTGTCGTCGCTCGTCGGCCTCGGCCTCGGCGTCCTCGCCGCCATCGGGCTCGAAGCCCTGCTCAGCGGCTTCGGGGTCACGCTGCCGTCGGGGCCCATCGTGTTCGAGGCCCGCACCGTCATCGTCTGCCTGATCGTCGGGGTCGGGGTGACGCTCGTCGCGGCCATCAGTCCGGCCCGACGCGCCGTACGGATCGCCCCGGTCGCGGCGGTCTCCGAGCAGCAGACCGAA
Organism: uncultured Acidimicrobiaceae bacterium; assembly: GCA_963828505.1. Taxonomy (GTDB): domain Bacteria; phylum Actinomycetota; class Acidimicrobiia; order Acidimicrobiales; family RAAP-2; genus Bog-473. The sequence goes on along the minus strand of CAWHFM010000015.1, from coordinate 19,889 downwards.
GCCGAGATCCCCCTGCGCCGCCGCATCACCTGGGGAGTGGTCATCATCGCACTCGGCGTGCTCGGCCTCGCCTACGGCCTGACGAAACCTCTGATCGCGTTCGTGGGACTCGGCGCGCTTCTGGGCTTCGTGGGCGTGACTTTGTTGGCCCCGGTCGTGGCCCGCCCGATGGCGAGCGCCATCGGGCGCCCGTTGGCGCGGCTGCTCGGCATGTCGGGCCGGCTCGGACGCGAGAACTCCATGCGCAGCCCGCGCCGCACCGCCCAGACCGCCTCGGCGCTGATGGTGGGCCTGGCGCTCGTCTCCGTCATCGCCGTGTTCGGCGCGTCGCTGTCGCGCTCGGCCACGGCGAGCGTCCAGCAGGCCATCCGGGCGGACATCATCATCTCCACACCGAACAATGGCCAGAGCGGCTTCAGCACCACCGTGGCCCCGCGTGCGGCGGCCGTGCCCGGGGTCACCGCGACGTCCACCGTCTACTCGGACCAGTTCGAGCTGCAGGGGGCGGTCCAGAGCCTGACCGCGGTGTCCACCTACCAGCTGGCCCAGACGCTCAACCTGCAGATGACCGAGGGCAACTCGGCCGCGCTGGCGGCCGGACAGCTGCTGATCGACACGAAGACCGCGACCTCGAAGCACCTGGCCGCGGGCGACGTGGTGCCGGTCAAGTTCGCCAAGACCGGCCACACCTTCATGAGGATCGGCGGCGTCTACGAGACGAACGGCCTCATCGGCAGCTACCTGGTCGGTGACCGGTTCTTCCTCGCGCACTTCAACAACGAGCTTCCCTTCGCGGTCCTGCTGAAGACCGACGGCGGCGCGGCGACCGAGCAGCGGGTCAAAGACGCGCTCTCGGGGTACCCGAACCTGAAGATCCAGAGCCGGGCGGAGTTCGAGAAGTCCCAGGAGCAGCAGGTGAACCAGCTGCTCGGCCTGGTCTACGCGTTGCTCGGTCTGGCCGTGATCATCGCCCTGATCGGCATCGTGAACACGCTGATGCTCTCGGTGTTCGAGCGGACGCACGAGATCGGACTGCTGCGCGCCGTGGGCATGAAGCGTCGCCAGATCCGGGCGATGATCCGCTCCGAGTCGGTCATCCTCGCCGTCTTCGGGGCGCTCATCGGCATCGTCGTCGGCACCCTGCTCGGCATCGCGCTGGTGGAGTCGCTGCGGTCGCAGGGTTTCACCGACCTGGTGGTGCCGATCTCCAACCTCGTCGTCTTCCTCGTCCTCGCCGCGCTGCTGGGATTGTTGGCAGCGAGTTGGCCCGCCCGCCGCGCCGCCAAACTGGACGTCCTGGCCGCGATCGCGGCCGAATGAGCGCCGCTCGCCGGCGAATGAGCCGTTTCGGGCGGGCCGACTCCGGGGCCGGCTCCGGTCAGATCGACGCCGCCGCCTCGAGGTAGGGCCAGGCGAGGTCGGGCGGGAGCCCGCCGACGAGCGGTTGGAGCCCGAGGGGGCGGCCGGCCGCCACGTGGGCCCGGGCCTCGTCCGGCGTGAGGATCTGGTAGGCGCCCGCTTCTGCCGCCAGCTCGTCGACGGTGGCGGCGAAGGAGACCGATGCCGTACCGGTGCGGCCCTCGTTCCACGCGCCGTAGCCCAGCGCGTCGGCCAGCAGGTAGTCGCCGATCTCGGCCCACGCCCGCTCGGGATCGTCGGCCACGAAGACGGTCAGCGGGATGCCGGGTGGCGGGAAGTAGCAGCCGGGGGCCGACGGGCCGCCTTCGGCACGGTAGGCCTCCTCCAGCGTGGCGTCGTGGCTCTCGGACAGGAAGAGCAGGCCCAGCCGGCCGGCACGCCGTGCCGCCGCGACCGAGCCGCCGCCGTAGGCGAGCATGGGCCCGCCGGGCGTGAACGGCAGCGGCGTGACGCGGACCGTGCGCCCGTCGACGACCGCCGGCTCGCCCGACCAGAGCTGCTGCAAGAGGCGGATGCGCTCTTCGACCATGGAGGCACGGCGCCGCCGGTCGACGCCGAACATCTCGAACTCCTCGTCGCGGTACCCGATGCCGACGACGTAGATCACGCGGCCGCGGCTGAGCAGATCGACGACGGCCAGGTCCTCGGCCAGCTTCACCGGTTCGTAGAACGCGAGCAGGAGCGCGCCGACCGTGATGGGCATCGTCTCGGTGCGCGCCGCCACCGCGGCGGCGACCGGTACGGGCGACGGCAGATGGCCGTCGTCGGACGCGTGGTGCTGGCTGAACACGGCACCGAGACAACCGCGGCTCTCGGCCCAGGCACACATGTCGACCGCGGCCTGGTACAGGTCGGCGCGGGCGCCGGGGTCGGGCGAGCCCTGGCGCATGCCGAAGCGAATCGTGAACATGGCCCTCGCGTACCACAGCGCCTCGTGACCCGGCCACATGGGTGCCCGCGTCGGGCCGGCCGAACGGCTGCGACCGAGGCGCACGACGGGCCGCTGAACGGATCGGTACCGTTGGACCATGAGCGCGACCGAAACCTCGGCCCGGCCCGGCCTGTTCCGCCTTCCTGGATACGAGGTCGCCGTCGGGCCCTACTCGCACGTCGCCGCCGAGCGTGACCGGCTGGCCACGTTGCGCTGGCGCCACTTCGACGCCGGGCCGCTGGGAGCCACGGTCGGAGGTGAGATCTCCGGCGTCGACCTCGGGGCCGAGCTGCCCGACGAGGTGGTGGCCGACATCCGCCAGGCTCTCGCCGACTACAAGGTCCTCTTCTTCCGCGACCAGGCGCTCACGCCCGAGCGTCACGTGGCGTTCGCCCGGCGCTTCGGGGAGCTCGAGGTCCACCCGTTCCTCCCCTCCAACACGGGCGAGCCCGAGCTGGTCCGCTTCGAGAAGACGGCCGAGGTCACCGGGTACGAGAACTCATGGCACCACGACGTCACCTGGCGGGAGTGCCCGTCCATGGGCGCGGTCCTGCACGCCATCCGCGTTCCCGAACGCGGCGGCGACACGCTCTTCGCCGACATGTACGCCGCCTATGACGCGTTGGACGACGCCACCAAGGCCGAGATCGACGGGCTGACGGCCGTGCACGACTTCACCCAGACCTTCGGCCACAGCATGTCGCGCGACGAGCGCCGCGCCGCGCAGGAGAAGTACCCGCCCGTGCGCCACCCCGTGGTGTGCACGCACCCCGCGACGGGGAAGCTGCACCTGTACGTCAACCGGCCGTTCGTGAGCCACATCGAGGGTCTCGAACCCGACGCCAGCCGCGACCTGCTGGACCGGTTGTGCCGCCAGGCCGACGCGCCCGAGCACCAGTGCCGCTTCACCTGGACGGCGGACGCGGTCGCCTTCTGGGACAACCGCGCCGTGCAGCACTACGCATCGAGCGACTACTGGCCGCACCGGCGCACGATGGAGAGGGCCTCCATCGTCGGGTCGAAGCCCGAGCGGGTCAGCTCGGGGGTTGGCCGTACGAGGTGACCGAGAGGAAGACGACGGGCAGGCGGCCGAGGCGGAGCGGCCCGTGGGCGACCTCGCCGTCGAACTGGAGCGAATCGCCCGGGTTGAGCTCGTAGGCGGCCCCGGCGTAGCCGTAGTCCATCTGGCCCTCGAGCATGTAGAGGAACTCGGTCCCGGGGTGCTGGTAGAGGGGGAACACCTCGCTCTCGCTCGAGAGCGTCACCAGCATCGGCTCCATGCGCTTGGCCGGCCCGCGCATCGACCCGAGCAGCTGGTAGCGGTGGCCGCTGCGAGTGCCGGGGCGACCGAGCTCGGGCCCACCCCCGGCTCGCGTGAACAGGGCGTCACGCTCCTCGTCGAGACCCTGGAACAGGGAGGTGATGGGCACCTCGAGCGCTTCGGCCAGGCGCGACATGGTGGCCAGGCTGGGCGACACCTGCGCGTTCTCGATGCGCGAGATCATCGCCCGGGAGAGTCCGACCCGTTTGGCGAGCTCGGAGGAGGTCAGCCCGATCTCCTTGGCGCGGCTGCGCACGCGCCAGCCGATGATCGATTCGATCTGCGCCGGCGCGGCGTCGGCCGACGCCTTCGCGGCCGGTTTGGCGCGACGTGTCGCCGCGTCGCGCGCCATCACGCCGCGGGCTCGACCTCGATGGCGCGCGACGGAGCGGCCGGCCCCGTTGACGCCGGTGTCGCGGTGTGCTCGAGCGACGGGCGTGTCGCGACGGGGATGGCGCGCCGCGGGGAGCGGACGGCCAGGGGGGCGCGCACGGTGAGGACGCCGTTGTCGGCCCGCGCCGAGAGGCGGTCGGTGTCCCACCGGTCCCCGAGCCACAGGCGCTGGTGGAAGGTGCCGTGCTGGCGTCCGGCCTCGATCACGTCGATCCCCCGGCCATGGGCCAGATTCCGCCCCAGGCTCACCTCGACCGTCCGGCCCTCGACCGCCAGCCCGATATCGGCGGGCGCGACCCCGGGAGCGTCGAACTCGATGACCAGCTCCTGGCCGTCGCGGTACACGTCGTAGGCCAACGGCATGGTCCCGTGGTCTTCGTGGGCGCGGGTGAGCTCGTGGACATCATCCTCGCGGAGGGGGCGCAGGGCGCCCAGGGGGTCGGCAACGGTCGACATGGGATCTCCTCTCCCTGGTCGCGGCCCCATCGGGCCTCGATCGCCTCGGTGCCGGGCGGCTGTCCCCGGTCCCCTCGGCGTGTTTACCAACAATATAGAGCTGTAACTAAAAGTCAACAGATGGAGAGAGGACCGGGAGCCGGAGTCCAGGTTGCCCCGGCCGGTTCGCGGCGCGACGATGCCGTCCTCGTGGTCGACACCACACGCCAGGTCCCGGTTGCCCCGGTCACACCGCGTCCCCCGAGCCCGGCCGGCCGCGCCCTCGACCACGCGGTAGGGAGAATCCTCCGACTCCCGCGGGCCACGACGACGTACCGGGTGGCGCGTGGCTTGCGAATCCCGGTCCGTGACGGCGTCGAGCTGGCGGCCGACCTGTACCGGGCGGAGCCGGAGGCGGCCGGAACGCTGTTGATCCGGGGCCCCTACGGCCGCTCGCTGCTCATGGCGCTTCCGTTCGCCCGCGTCTTCGCCGAGCGCGGGTACAACGTGCTCTACGTCTCGTGCCGCGGCACCTTCGGTTCGGGCGGCACCTTCGACCCCATGGTGTCCGAGGTCGACGACGGCCACGACGTGGTCGCATGGATGCGCGGCCAACCTTGGTTCACCGGCACGTTCGGCACCCTCGGCGCCTCCTATCTCGGCTTCACCCAGTGGGCGTTGCTCGTCGACCCGCCTCCCGAGTTGACCGCTGCCGTCATTTCGGTGGCGCCGCACGACTTCAGCCGCCATGTCTGGGGCACCGGCGCGTTCAGGCTGGACTTCCTCGGGTGGAGCCACATGATGGTGCACCAGGAGGACGGGGGTGTGCTCCGGGGCGCGCTGCGCACGGCGACCGCCGAGCGCCGGAACGCCGGTGCCATGGACGAGCTTCCGCTGTCCCGGGCGGCCAGCACGTATCTCGGCGGGCGTGGGCCGTGGTACACGGACTGGGTCACCCGTTCGGATCTCTCCGATCCGTTCTGGGAGCCGATGAACGTCACGCACGCCCTCGACCGGGTGGACGTCCCGGTCCTCCTGCTCAGCGGCTGGCACGACCTGTTCTTGGAGCAGACGCTCGAGCAGTACGCGCACCTGCGGGGTCGCGGCGTCGAGGTGGCCATGACGGTCGGCCCGTGGTCGCACGTGGCCGTGGGTGCCGGCGCGGCGCGCATCAACAGCAGCGAGACGTTGGAGTGGTTCGAGGAGCACGTCGCCCGCCGGGGCTCGCGCCATCGCGCCGAGCCGGTCAGAGTCTTCGTGACCGGCGCCGACGAGTGGCGGGACCTTCCGGCCTGGCCTCCGGCCACCAGCGACCAGACGTGGTACCTCGGACCGCACGGCGACCTCCTCGACGATCCACCGCCTGAGGACGCGCCCGCATCGTCCTTCCTGTTCGACCCGTCCCACCCGACGCCGACGGTCGGCGGGCCCCTCCTCAGCCCGAAGGGCCAGGTCGACGACTCCAGCCTGGCGGCCCGGCCCGACTGCCTCACCATGGTGTACGAGCCGCTCCAGACAGACGTCGAAGTCGTGGGCGAGCCGGTCGTTACGCTGTCCCACTCCAGCGACAACCCCCATGCCGACCTCTTCGTGAGGCTCTCCGACGTGGGCCCTGACGGCCGCTCCCACAACATCACCGAAGGCTTCACGAGGTTGGATCCGCACCGGCGGGCGGGTCCGGTTTCCCTGCGCCTCCGGGCCACGGCCCACCGGTTCCTCGCCGGGCACCGCATCCGCCTGGTGATCGCGGGAGGCTCGCATCCGCAGTTCGCCCGCAATCTCGGGACGGACGGGGATCAGTCCAGGAGCGCGAGGATGCGGCCGGCGCGCCACACGGTGCGACACGGCGAAGGCGGTCGGTCGACGTTGGTGATGCCGGTCACTTGACGCCGGATCGGATATGCCAAGTCGAGCTCCATGACCTGTCACCTGGAGCAGGGACATTTCGTCGCCAAAGGATGCATCGCCGGTCCTCGCCGTTTCTGACCATTGACGACAATGCCGATGTGGACTAAACCCGGGTTGACGGTCCGCGGGGACCGAGAATGGCGGGAAATGAAATGCGTCGATTATCACTTCGGCTAAGCGCTGTCGTGCTGCTGGCGGGCGGGTTGTCGGTAGCCATGTCCATGGGTGCGGTTGCCCAACCCCGCCCGGGTGTGAGCCCCAACGCGACAGGTAATTCGTCGCTCGCACATGCGGCTCCGAGCGCCTCGTCGAGCGGCTCGTCGAACTCGTACTGGACTCTGTCCATGAATTTCGACACCGGGACCTTCACCTACTACCTGAATCCGCTCACGAAAACCGGCAAGACACTCTCTGGCACTCTCGAAGCGCCCGCATGTTCGGGAGCGCTCCAAGGGACGCTGAAGAAGAGTCACCTCAAGCTGACCGTTCCGGACTTCGGCTCGCCCTGCGATCCTGGATTTACGATCACGCTCAAGGGCAAAATGAAGCTGCACGCCGGAACGACGTCGGGGACCTTCACCTCGAATTACGAGTGCGCAACGGTATGCACGTTTACCGGAGTGCGAACGTCATAGCCCGAACGAAATAGCCTGAACGTCTTTCGCCCGTTTCTCGGGGCGCATCCTCCCTCTTGCTCCCGAGGAATGGCCGTCGGCAGACGAGTCAGAAACGAACCGTCGGACTGGCGGGGGCTGACTATCTGGCCCTCGCCGGTCCGCGTCGACAGTGACCGTTCCGCGGTCCTGACTCGGGGGCGTCAGCCGCCGGTCCCTCGACATGGCGACCGATGATGTCCGTCAACGCACGCCGCGACCGCGGCGAAGATCAATGCGGCGACTGTCATCGTTCCCTCGGCGAGGGCAACACCTCAGTGGCGTGGCCCGGTGTCTCTTGACCTCCACTCGTCGAGGGTCGAACGCCGCCGCGGGTCAGGAGGGGAGCCGTCTCCCCAAACGGGGCACGGCTCCTCCAGCAGCACGTCCTGCCCGGACATTTCAACGTCTCGGTCCCGGCCGATCCGGTGGACTCCGGTGGTCGGTCGCTCGACCACCGGAGGCAATGCTGGGAAGCTTCGGCGACGACGAGCCGTGTCGATCGGTGCCGTGGCGAGCATGGGTCGGAGGAGGCTCGACCGTCATTCGGGGTCGGAAGTACCGTGACGCTTCCGACCGACACATCTGCCACGGCGACGGGACCTTGTCCGGTGTGAAGGCGGTCACCGGCGATTCAGCCGGTTCTTGCGCGCTCCTCACTTCAGGCGAACAGGCTTGTTGGGGTTACGGCGTCAACGGGGAGCTCGGGGAACGGCGTGCCCGACGACGAAGGCTCCGCCATGCCGATCGAGGTCTTCGCGGTCGGTTCCTAGTGCCCCGAGTCGATCAGTCCCGAGGCATGCCCTGAGAGATTGATCCGACGCCTTCGCAGGGCGCGGCGCTGCCTCCCTACACGGGGTACGGCTCCTCCAGGAGCGACGCACTCCCTCGGAGCCGAGCGAGCGAGAAACCAGCGGTCCTTCGGTAGTCCTCGGTGACGCGGGCGATCTCGTCGGGGGTGATGACGTCCGCGATCGCGGAGAATCCCAGCGGGGCCCGCTGTTCGACCAGGAGCATCGGGACCTCGGGTCCGAGCCCGCGATTCGCCCGGACGATCGCCGCGGTGGCCGGGCGACGTGCCTCTTCGTATCGGGTGAGAGCCTCGCCGATGTCGTCGGGATGGCGCCGGAGGCACCCGGCGAGGACGCGCGCGTCGAGGATGGCCTGGGACGCACCGTTGGACCCGATCGGGTACATGGGGTGGGCCGCGTCCCCGAGCAGGGTCGATCGCCCGAAAGTCCACTGGTCGACGGGGTCGCGGTCGACCATCGGGAACAGGTACGTCTCCGGCGCAGCCCGGACGAGGGCGGGCACGTCGAGCCACCCGAAGTCCCAGCCGGCGAACTCGGGCAGGAAGTCGTCCAAGGACCCGCTCCGGTTCCAGTCCTCCGCCGTAGCGAGGTCCGACTCCGGGCGATGCAGCTCAGCCACGAAGTTGAAGGCCTGCCGGCCGTCGGGCAGGTCGGCGATCGGGTAGCCGACGAACTTCTGCTCGGGATGGCCGGCCCAGACCATCGTCCGGCCGTCGAGGATCGGTGCCGTCTCCGCCACGCCGCGCCACAGCAGGGACCCGTTCCAACGCACGCGGCCCTCGGCGGGATAGTGCTGCCGGCGGGCCGCACTGTGGATGCCGTCGGCCGCGACGACGATGTCGGAGCCGACTCGACCGTCCTCGAAGACCGCAGCCGGCTGCCCGTGCGGGTCGTGGTCGACGCGCTCGAGTCGTCGCCCCAACTGGACGGCGTCGCGCCCGAGCCGGTCGATGACCGCTCCCAGGAGGACCTCTTGGAGGACACCGCGATGGATGGACAACTGTGGCCAGGGGTACCCCGCGGCCAGACCTCGTGGCTCGCTCCAGATCTCCTGGCCGCGGCGCGTCGCATAGAGGAGGAGCGACGGCGCGACCGAGTGGGCTTGGAGCTCGCCGAGCAGTCCGAGCTCGTCGAGCTCGCGCACCGCGTGCGGCAACAGGTTGATCCCCACCCCGAGCGGGCGCAGCTCGCTCACGGCGTCGAAGACCACGCACCGGACGCCGATCTGCTCGAGGCTGAGCGTGGTCGCGAGCCCGCCGATTCCCGCGCCCACGACGACGCAGCGGACGTCGGGAAGGCCCACGTTCAGAGAACCTCGTGGACGTGGATGCGGACCACAGAACGGTGGCGCTCCCCAACGGACACCGCGAGGAGGTCGTTGAGCCACGCCAGCCGTTCAGCAGACGTGGACAGCCGGATGTGGGTGCGGAAGTAGTACTCGTCGGGGTCGACCGGTTCGCCGCGGGCCAGGCGATCGGCGACCGACGGTTCGGCCTTGCGGATGCCACTGGACCGGACCTCAATCGCCTCGTTCGCCTCGGTCAGGAGCGTGTAGTGCGCGTCGATCTCGAGCACCCCGTCGGCCCGGACCCGCTGCCAGTCGACACCACCCTCGAGAAGCGAGCCGGCCAGCCCGTCGCGGCCCGCGAACGTGCCGCCTTCGAAAGGGACGTACCTGCGTCCGGCCCCGAGATCGACGACGGGCCGCACGTGGACCTCGATCTCCATCAGCTCACGCATTTCGAGAGGCAGCATCCAGTCCCCTTTCGTCACGGTCGAATCGGACAAGCCTTCTTGCGGTGGGACCGGGCATGCCGGGCGGTGGTCACGGCAGGCGGCCCGGAAACCGCACGCCCGAATCTCGAGGAGGGCGAAGCCGCGCCCGGAGTTCGCCGACGGGAGTCGCAGCCTACGACCTCTGTCCGAGGGAGGTCGGGAGAGCCCGTGAGGGTTCTGCTCGAGCAAAACCGCCCGTTGCCGTGGTCACTGCCCGGGCTCATGTCGTTCGATTTCTCGGATGTGCGCCGACCGGAGGACGCGGCGTCTCACGCACCCCGACGCCGGTGCGTGACCCTCGTCGTCCTTGCCGACGAGGTACCGTTGGATCGACGAGGAAAGCCCTGCCCCAGGTCGGTGGACTCTGGGGTTGCCCACCGACCGGGAGGCGGAGGGTAAGCAGGGCATGAGCCACTGGAGCCTGGACCTAGTCGTGGATCCGATCGCGTACAAGGGGCGAGGCGTGTGTGCCGAGATGCTGCCCCGGTGCATGGAGTTGCACCGGTGGCGCTACCCCCTCGAGGGCACTGAAATGCCCTCTGCGCCGATGCGGCGCGCGCCGAACCTGATGGAGCGGACGTGGTGAGCCCGCCGGTCGACCAGCTCGAGCGCGAGGAGCCCCGCCCGGGGCAGCGACCCCCCGTAGTCCGCAAGCCCCGCTGGTCGAAGGCGCGCGTGCACCGACGCCGCCGGCGCGTCCTGGCCGTGCTGATGGTGTTCGCCGTACTGTTCGGGTGGGTGGCGTTCTCCCTGGGCAGCGCGCTGACGAACCCGGCCTTGGGCAGCTCGTTCGGCGCCCGGGCCGCGGAGTGGATGCGCGAGCACGGCGGCTCTTCGTTGGTGGTGTGGGCGGAGAACGAGTGGTACTCCCACCACCCACCCAAGGTCGGCGGGTCGCTGGCACCGGGCGCCATCCGCACCCCGAAGTCGGTCACGACACTCCCGGCGGCAGTCACGGTGCAACACCTGCCTGCGCCGGCGCCAATCGTGCCGTTGGCCAGCCCGCCGGTGGCGGGCGAGGGCCAGTGGTCCCCCGCGGGCCGTCTCGTCGAGGGTGTGCCGGCGGTCTACGAGTCCATGCTCCGGCCGAGCGCCATCCATACGAGCTACGTCGTCGGCGTCGCCTGGATGGACACCACACTGCTCGAGTCGACCCTGTACTCGGGCAGCCAGATCCCCGGCGGCGGACCGTACAGCCACACAGCCCCGGTCTCGCCATCCGACGCCACCTCGCTGGTGGCCGCCTTCAACGCAGGCTTCCTGATAGGCGACGCCGAAGGTGGCTACTACACCGACGGCAAGACCGTCGCCCCGCTGCGTACGGGCGCGGCGTCATTCGTGGTGTACCAGAACGGGAACTCCACCGTGGGTCAATGGGGACGCGACGTGTCGATGGGGCCCGACGTGGTGTCGGTCCGCCAGAACCTCGACCTGTTGGTCGACGGCGGTCAGGTGGTTCCCGCGGCCTACACCGCCGACCCGACCCAGTGGGGCGCCACGCTCGGCGGCGCCGACTACGTGTGGCGCTCGGGGCTCGGGGTCACCGCCAACGGTGCGCTGGTCTACGTGGGCGGTCCGGGCCTCGACATCGCCGACCTGGCGACGATCCTGGTCCGGGCAGGCGCGGTCCGCGCCATGGAGCTCGACATCAACACGGACTGGGTGAACTTCAGCACCTACAAGCCGTCCACCACGACCGGGGCGGCGTCGGCGGCCAACGGCACGGAGCTGCTGTCCGGCATGACCGGGACTCCCGGGCGCTACTTCGAGCCCTGGTGGGCGCGAGACTTCATCACCATGTCCGCACGCTCCACGGTCGCGCCCGGCTCGGCCCAGTGACCGCGGCCGTCGAGGCGGCGCCCGACTTACAGCCGGACTTCGACCTGCCGCTTGCCGGGTGGGGACGCACGGCACGAACCGTCGGCGCCGTGACGAGGCCGACGTGCGTGGAGGACGTCGCCCGCGCGCTGGCCGGCGCCCGGCGCGCCGTCGCGCGCGGGATGGGGCGAAGCTACGGGGACGCGGCGCAGTGCAGCGGCGGCCTGACGCTCGACATGACGGGGTTCTCGCGCATCGGCGAGGTCGACGAGGCGACGGGGACGATCGAGGTGGAGGGTGGGGCCAGCCTGCACGAGGTGATGAAGCGGATCATCCCCGCCGGATGGTTCGTGGGCGTAACCCCTGGAACGCGCTACGTCTCGGTGGGCGGCGCCATCGCGGCAGACGTGCACGGGAAGAACCACCACCGAGACGGGAGCTTCGTCCGGCACGTCGTGGAGATGACGCTGGTCACCCCCACCGGCGTCGTGAACGTTGCCCCGGACACCGACTCCGAGCTGTTCTGGGCCACCGCGGGCGCCATGGGTTTGACGGGGGTGGTGGCGCGCGCCACCCTGCGCCTGATCCCGGTGGAGACGTCGTGGATGTGGGTCGCCACCCGGAGGTTCTCCCGGCTCGGGGACCTCATGGCGGCCATGGAGGAAACCGACCACGAGTACCGCTACAGCGTGGCGTGGCTCGACTGCCTCGGAGCGCGGCGCCGGGCGGTCCTGACCCAGGCGGACCATGCGCCGCTGGCGGCCGTTCCCCGCCGGGACCCGACCCGCTGCCGGGTGGCGCCACGGGACCCCGCGCTGCGCATCCCGGCGCCCGCTCCGTTCCGGCTGGCCAACCGGGCGTCGGCCCGGGCTCTCAACGAGGCCTGGTTCCGGGCGTCCCGGCCGTCGGAGGGATCGCTCCGGACACTGACCGGCTTCTTCCACCCGCTGGACGCGTTGTCGGGCTGGAACCTCCTATACGGACCTGATGGCTTCGTGCAGTACCAGTTCGTCGTGCCGCCCGACCGGGGTGACGTGGTCGAGGACGCGGTGGCCGCGATCGCGTCGTCGGGCATGCCCTCGCTGCTCGCCGTGCTGAAGAGGTTCGGCCCGGGAACGCCCGGCCCGCTCTCTTTCGCTCGGCACGGGTGGACTTTGGCCCTCGACTTCCCGCTCGGTCCGCCGCGGCTGCCGGCGCTCCTCGACGACCTCGACCAGCTCGTGGCCGACGCCGGTGGGTGCGTCTACCTGGCCAAGGATGCGCGGTTGCGTCCCGAGCTGCTCCCGGCGATGTACCCGCGGCTGCACCAGCTGGCCACCGTCAGCCGGCGAGTCGACCCGGAGGGCATCCTGGCGTCCGACCTCTCGCGTCGACTAGGGATCTCGTCGTGAACGACGCCTTCGGCCATCCGCAGTCTGTCGTGGTGCTCGGAGGCACATCGGACATCGCGCTCGAGCTGGTTCGCCGCCTCGCCGCGGCGCGGTGCCGCACGGTGGTCCTGGCCGGGCGCGACCCGGCGCGGCTGGCGCGGGCCGGCGCCGGGCTGCCGGCCTCGGTCGAGCGCATGGCGACGGTCACCTTCGACGCGACGGACCCGGGCGATGCCGACGAGACCGTCACGCGCTTTTCGCGGAGGCCGGGATGGAGGTCGACCTCCTCGTCGTCGCCGTCGGCGAGCTCGGCCACCAGGCCGACGACGAGGTCGACGCGGCGCGGTCACCCGGATGCTCACGGTGAACGCCACGTGGCCGGCGGCCGCCATGGCCGCGGCGGCCCGGTTGCTCCGGGGACAGGGGCACGGGCGCATCCTGGTGCTTTCCTCTGTCGTGGGCTACCGCGTCCGGCGCTCCAACTTCGTCTACGGCGCGGCGAAGGCCGGCCTCGACGGGTTCGCCCAGGGCCTGGGCGAGGCCGTGCGGGGACCGGAGTCTCGGTGCACGTCGGTGCGGCCCGGTTTCGTGCACACCAAGATGACGGAGGGGCGCCCCGCCGCGCCCTTCGCCGTCGGCCCCGACCGGGTCGCCGAGGATGCGGTCCGTGGGCTCGAGCGGGGACAGCGGGTGATCTGGTCCCCCGGCGTGTTGCGTGCCGTATTCGGTCCGCTCGGCCTCCTCCCCGACGCCATTTGGCGCAAGCTGTCCGGCTGACGGAAGCGTCTGGTAGAAACGGGTCGCTCAGGGGAGGGGTCGATGCGTACGTCGAGATCGGGAGCGGTGCTCCTCGCATGCGCGGCGCTGTGCCTCGGGCTGACCGCGTTGATGCCGGGCAATGTCGCCGCCACCACCACGGGCACGGTAGGGGCGCGGTCGCTCCACTCCGGCGGCTCCGTCGATGAAGCGTGGCTGACCGGGGCCAGCCCCGGCGACCGCATCACCCTCCTGCATTACGACGCAGTCGTCTCGAACTCCGCCAATCCCGGCACCGCCGACCCGCTCGGCGCGCTGATCGTCCGCGACCTGTCACCGGGAGCGGGGTACTGTGGCGGGACGACACCACACACCGGCAGACACGGGACTTCACCGTCCTGGCTCCCTACGTCAATCCCTCCACCGGTTCGGCCCTCTACGCCAGACAGCCCTTGCACCAGGGTCTCAACTACATCACCATGCGTGACGGCATCAAGCTTGCCGCCACGGTGCGGTACCCCTACGGCGTGACCTGCTCGGCGACGAGCCCGTGCCCGACGGTGATTGAGTACTCGGGCTACAACGTCGCCGGGCCGACAGATCCCATCCCGTACGTGATCGCCAGCGCGCTCGGCGTGCCCTGCACGAATTGTGGCGACCCGAACCTGCTCCCGGACAGCGCGACCTACGTCGGAGCCGTGCTCGCCCGGCTTTCGGGGTTCGCCACCGTCAGCCTCCAGATGCGCGGCACCGGTTGCTCGGGCGGCGCGTTCGACCTCTTCGGCTACCCCTCCGACTACGACGCCTACGACGCGATTGAGATCGTGGCCCACCAGTCCTGGGTGGCCGATCACCGGGTTGGCATGGTGGGCATCAGCTACTCGGGACTGTCGCAGTTCCCCTCCGCCGGCACCGACCCGCCGGCGTTGGCCGCGATCGCCCCCCTGAGCCCCACCGACGACCTCTTCTCCACCGGGTACCCGGGCGGCATCTACAACAACGGCTTTGCCGCCAGCTGGGTCAGCGCCCGGATCGACGACGCCAAGCCCGCGGCGACGTACAGCGACGGCAAGGTGGTGCAGAGCTCTTCCACCCCGATTGCGAACGTGGGGCAGCCGTGGACGTACTACGAGATCGATGCCGAGATGTCCGCTGGCAATGGGAAGTCGACCTGCCTCGCCAACCAGGCGCTGCACGGTCAGTCGGAGGACCTGGACGGGATCGTCGGCCCGCAGCTGGTCGCCCCCGGCACGGGACCGGGGCGGGACCCATCGCTGTTCGACCGGCGTTCCATGGTCCACTGGGCGCAGCACGTGATCGTGCCCGTGTTCCTCTCCGGCGTGCTCCAGGACGAGCAGACGGGACCGCAGTGGCCCCCGCTGATCGATGCGATCCCGAAGCGGACCCCCGTCTTCGCCAACATGGTCAACGGCGGCCACATCGATTCGACCGATCCGCAGACCATCAGCCGGTGGCTCGAGTTCCTCGACATCTTCGTGGCCGGCCGTGTCCCGACCCAGCCGGGCGGAATCGACGCCATCGCGCTGACGAGTTCGCCGGATCAGCGTCGAGCGTCCCGTCGTCCGAGGTGGCGCCGCTGCCGCCGACCCGGTTCACCAACGCGCCGAACGTGACCGCGGCCCGTGACCACTTCGAAGCCCAGACCCCGCTCGTCCGGGTCCTCTTCGACAGCGGGGCCGGCGCCGTGGGTCCGGGGGGCATCGAGTCGACGTACTCAGCCGACTTCTCCAACTGGCCACCCCAGGGCACCGTCACCAAGCTGCACTTCGGAGCGGACGGCGCCATGGCCTCGCAGAAGCCGGCAGTCAAGGGCAGCGCAACCTTCACCCTGGACCCGACCGCTCGGCCCGCCACCAGCCTGCCTCCCGGCGGGAACCCGTGGGCGGCCCAACCCGACTCGGACGGGACTCCCGTCCCGGCCGCGGCCGGGATCGCCTTCCAGACCGCGCCGTTTACGGTTCCGACCACGATCGCCGGTCCGGCCACCCTCGATCTGTGGGTCAAGGCGGCGGTCCCGGTGGAGGACTTCCAGGCCACCATCACCGAGGTCCGCCCACAGGCGGGACAGGAGGAGTACATCACCTCGGGCTTCCTCCGTTCGGACGACCAGGCCGACCTCCCCGATTCGACCGTGTCTTCACCGACCCCACGTATCTGGGTCCCGACGAGAGGAACCTGTCGGCGGACCATTACACCCTGGTGAAGATCCCGATCGATCCCGTCGTCCACACGTTCCGTCCTGGCACGGCCCTGCGGGTCGTGGTGTCCGCCTGGGGGCGACCGGCCGGTGTGGACGTTCGACACGCTCGACGCCGGACAACAGGCGACCGTCGGCCTCGGGGGCCAGGCCGATTCCACGCTCGTGGTGAACGTCGTCCAGGGTGTGGACGCGACGCCGACGCTGCCGGCCTGCGGCTCGCTGCGCGGCGAGCGGCCGGGCCTACGTCCCAGAGGGCAACCAGCAGGGATCGTAGGAACGGGTCATCGTGCGCCTGGCCGTGGACCGCTCAGGCGGTGCCCCACAGGGAGCGTGGAAGGCGCAGGGGGTCGTCGATCACCGTGCTCTCGTCGTCGAAGACCATGACGGGCCGTGTGTCGAGCTGGAAGGCGGGCCAGCCGGGATCGCCATCGCTGACGAAGCCCACCCAGGCCCGATGCATCTGGTCCGCCAGTCCCTGGGGAGGTTCCGACCCCAAGGCGATCTCCACGCCCGGAGCGTCCAGATTGTCGAAGGCGAAGGGGACATCGACGCAATGCGCCGCACCCAACACGCCGCCCATGCCCGAAGATCGCCACGCCGACTGGTAGAGGTACGTACGGCCTTCGGCCCCCGGCCGCGGGTCGCACAATGCTTCGGTGGGCAGGCGGAACATCCGGTCGGTCAGCATCTGCCCCATGACGTCCGCAGCAGTGGAGCCCGGCAGCGAGTCCCGGTAGACCTGGGCGTCGTCCGCAGAGAGCCCCGTTTCCAGCAGGGCTCCGTCGGCTGCTTCGTCGTCGATGCCACCGCCCAAGAGGGCGAACACCATGTCGAACTCCTGGGTCGTGGTGCCGGCCATCAAGTCGCCCGACGCTCCGATGCCGGTGCGTGCGGCCTCAATCGGTTCGCACGGCACGAGGTCCCCGTCGACAAAGGGGGCCAGCGGGAGCATTCCCCGCCCGGCTCTCACGATCGTTTGAGTGTCGGGGATTGCTCCCGGGCCGATCGGGCCGAGGCGAGCTTGAGTTTGGAGCAGGCGCTCAATGGGGACCTCGCTGAGTTCGTGTTGTGTGAGCCGGATGCCGAGGTCTTCGGCCGCAGCCCGGGTGAACTTGTCTGCCTGCTCGGCCGTCCCCACCAACGCCACCGGTCCACTCATGCTGATGGCGCGGCCCAGGAGGCCGCGTGAGCGAGGCATGGACAGGAGCAGCGCCGCGGCCATGCCTCCGGCGGACTGCCCGGCGACCGTCACCTTCGAGGGGTTGCCGCCGAAGGCCGCGATGTTGTGCTGCACCCACTCCAGTGCGGCCAGCCAGTCGAGGACGCCGCGGTTGGCGCCACCGTCCTCGACCGGAAGGAAACCCTCGAGCCCGAGCCGGGAATCGATGCTCACCAGCACCACTCCGTCGCGGGCGAAACGCTCCCCCCGGTACCACGGGCTCGCGTTGCAACCGGCGAAGAAGCCCCTCCGTGTATCCACACCAGTACGGGGAGACCCGAGTGGCCGGGGTCCGGTGTGAACACGTTGAGGTTGAGGCAATTCTCACCCGGGACCAGGGGCTCTGGGATCAGCGTGAACTCCTGCTGGGGTTGGAGCGCGGTGGCTCCTAGGCCAGGGCATCACGAATGCCCTCGCAGCGCTCCGGCCGCGGCGGCGGCGCAACCGACCTTCACCGACCGGGGGCGCGGCGTAGGGGATCCCAAGGAAACGACGCCACCCTTCTCGGCTGTTCCGCGGACCCTCCCCTGCTCGGTGTTGACGATGGCTTCCATCGCTCCCTCCACGTTGTTCGATTCGCCTGCCGGTGTACCCGTTCACCCCCCGGGTTCGGTCAGTATCCCTTCTGGCGCTACGGCGGGGGTGACGTGAGAGCATCGCTTACACGTGTCAACGGTCCGTCTGGCCGGACCGAACCGGCATCACGACGCCAGAGACGCCCACGGTCCTAAGCCGATTCTCGAGAGATGACAATCGGCAAGCCCATCGTCCCGAGGCGGCCGCGGACGGCCCTCGAGCATGGCGAGGAGGTAGTCGGCGAACTGGCCCCCGACGTCGCCGAAGTCCATCGTGGTCAGAGATGGCCGCGTCAGCCCGGCAAAGAGGAGGTTGTCGCAGCCCATCACCGCGATGTCGCCCGGGACTTTGATGCCCGCAGCCGCGGAGCAACTGCAACACGATCAACGCGAGCTCGTCGTTGTAGGCGAACACGGCGTCGACAGCGGGGTTTTTCGCACAGCGTCGAGGATCCGGTCGTGTGCCGTGTCGAGGTCCATCGGCACCTTGAGCACACGGAGGCGCCGCCCGTCGAACACCTGGCGGACCCCGGCGAGTCGTTCGGTGCCGATATCCGCCAGTCGTGGATCGTCCGGCAACACGACCAGCACACGCTCGCGTCCCCGCTCGGACAGGTAGGTCGCGGCGGCTTCCCCGACAGGCTCCTGCGAGTACCGAAGCCGGGCGATCGACTTTCCCGGACCGTTCCCGACGGCCAGCACGCAGCGGGCACCGTTCAACTCCAGAGCCTTGACGATTCTCCGCCGAAGGCAACGCACCGGGCGCGACGACGGCGAGCGGCTGGATGCGCTCGCAGGCGCGACTGAACGCCGTCGGGGACGGCGTGCCCGTGAATTCCATCAAGCGGGGTATAGCCCGCCGCGGCCACCCGGCGGGTGAGGTGATCGATCACCTGCGCCAGCAACGGCCCTGGGGTGGCACCCACCATGACGACGAGAACGATGTCGCTCTCCTTCGTCTTCAGCATCCGGGCATTGTGATCGGGCGTGTAGTGCAGGTCCTCGACGGCTTTCCAGACCCGTTGCCGAACCTCCGGGGAGATCCGCTGTCGGGTGACGTCGTTGAGGACATAGCTCACCGTCGCTCGGCAGACTCCCCGGCACGCCTGCCACGTCGTGGCTGGTCGGGCGACGCTTGGGGGCCCACTTCTCCTCCAGTCGAGCCGAAAGGCGATCACCGGGGCCGGCACTATGTTGACACGAGTAAGTAGCGAAAGTAGCGTTTCTCTCGCTTTCGGCGGCGACCGCGTGCCATCCGGTCGCACGCCGGGAGGCGAGGGTGGGCAGCGCTACCGTGGGACACAAGGGAGGGGCCGCGAGGGGGTCGAGGGGCTACGGTTCTGCCAGCGCAATCCCGACGGCGGCGCGGAGGACGGCGAACGGTCTTCGTTCAACCTGACGTTCCTGCTCCGGAGGGTCGGCTCGATACATGGTGACAGCAGGGATCGGCATCACCATCGACCAAAACGATCAACGAGATCAGTGGTATGCCGGAATGGAAGGGTGTACCACGGAAGGGAAACACGAAGTGCGCCGAGCGTTTTTCTCGGTCGTCGCCGCTCTGGCGGCGATCACCGGCCTGAGCACCGGTGGCGCCGGCGCTGGCCGAGGGCGCCACCCGCCTGCTCAGTCGGACCCCGGGGTCACCCCGACGAGCATCAAGCTCGGGATCACCTACCTCGATGCCGCCGCCATCAAGAGCGTGGTCAACATCGATCCGGGCAACTACCAGGTGGCCTACGGCGCGCTGATCCGCCAGATCAACGCCCAGGGCGGGATCAACGGGCGCAAGATCGTCCCCGTCTTCGAGCCGATCGACCCCATCGGGACCGCCCCGGCGGCCAGCGCCTGCTCGGCGCTGACCGAAGACGACAAGGTCTTCGCCGCCATCGGGTTCTTCCAGCCCGCCGACACCGCCTGCTACGTCGACACCCACGACACCCCCCTCATCGGCGCCACGCTGAGCAACGCCGCACTCGGCGCAGGCCAAGGCGCCCCTGGTTCAACAACGTCATCTCCGACAACGACCTGATCCCCAAGGAGATGGCCGCCTTCGCCCACGAAGGGGTCTTCGCCCACAAACGGGTGGCCCTGGTCGGAGACGAGTCCGATACACCCGAAGTTGACCTGATCGCACCCGAGCTCAAAAAGCTCCACGTCGACGTGGTCCAACGCGCCGTCAACAGCGTGCCCGACACCGACCAGGCCGCCACGGATTCTGAGTACGCCGTCATGGCCCAGAAGTTCGAATCGGCGGGAGCCAACGTGGTCATCGCCGTCGG
>CAWHFM010000014.1:0-137379 GCA_963828505.1 uncultured Acidimicrobiaceae bacterium | reverse complement strand
CGGAGCCGACAAGCTCGGGCTGTTCATTCAGCTGGGGGTCGTCAACGACCCGTGGCCCAAGTAAGCGGTCTCTGCCTGGGAACGACGTCGGTCGGACAGATGAGCCGTTCAGCTCGCCAGGAGCTTCGACTTCTGCGCTTCGAACTCGGCATCCGTGAGGACACCCTTCGACTTCAGGTCGGCCAACTGGCTCAGCTGTGAGACCACATCGTCACCCGACGAGCTGGCTGTCTCGCGCACGTACTGGTCGAAGGCGTTCTTCTGCTGGGTGACCTCCTGGATCCTGCGCTCTTGCATCTTTCCGCCACGAGCGATGAGGTACACGAACACTCCGAGGAACGGAAGGACGATCACGAAGATGCACCACAGCGCCTTGATCCAACCGTTGAGATCGTGGCTGCGGAAGATGTCGATGAATACCGTGATGAGGATCCAGATCCAGATGAAGAACAAAAAGAAGTAGAGCATCGTCAAGAAGATGCCGCCAAGAGGATAGGTGTCAGCAAGCATTCGTCGCTCCTCGGGATGATCAGTTTCGGACTTCCGTCGCACTCTTTCTAGCCGAAAGCCCTTTCACGATGCGGAATTCGTCGACACTCAGTCGACACTCAGTCAACGTGCTTTCAGCGGTGGGCCCGTGATGTTGAAGACCTAGGGTCGATCTCCTTGATCGCGGGCCGTGAGCTTGACCCTGATGTGCCAATTGCGGTGCCACGTTCACAGAGCAGCGGTCGGATAGGGGGGGTCGTCGCGGGAGCCATCGCGGTGTGCAGCGCGGTCTGGTGGATGCCGTACTATCCCATCTGGTACTGACGTAAGTCGGCCTCGGCATCGCCCTGATTTATCCGCTCGTGGTCCACGGGGAAGGGTCGGCGTCGGTGTGATCGGATAGCAGACCGCAACCGAACCATAGGGAAGAAGGAGAGCGAGATGGCAATTGACACTCTGTTCGTCTACTGCGGCGTCTACGGCGAGGTCGACGACGCTCTCGTTGACTATGAGGTCGTCAAGCAACTGCACACGCAGGAGAACCTGATCGACGCCTACGACGCCGCCGTGATTGAGCGCAACGAGAAGGGCAAGGTCAAGATCGTCAAGAAGCACGAGACACCGACGAGGGTCGGTGGCGTCCTCGGCGGAGGCGTGGGCCTGGCGACGGGTCTCGTCATCGTCCTCTTTCCGGCCGCGGCGATCGGCGGTGGGCTGCTCCTCGGAACGACGGCGGGCGGAGCGTTGCTCGGCGCCGTTGCCGGCCACGCCGCGGCCGGGATGAGCCGGGGCGACCTGAAGGACCTCGGTGAGGCGCTCGACAACGGCCAGGCCGGGCTGGTCGTCGTCGGCGTCTCGGACATGGGATCCAAAGTGAAAGCCGCCATGGCGCGCGCCCAGAAGGTCGAGGAGAAGCAGCTCAAGGCCGACCAGGAAGCCCTCGAGAAGGAGGCGGCGGAGGCCGGCGGGTCGTAGGAGGCGCCCGTTTGCCACGTCGGGTCGACACGCGACGTCGCGGCCTCCCCTCCTTGGGCGCCATGAGCCCTACCCGATAGGCTCCACGCGCACCTCGATGAAAGGGTCATCTGTGTGGGTCGTCGGAGTCGGGATATTCGCTGCTCTCGCGGTATTCGTCGTCTGGGCCGGCGTGTCCAAGATGAGGAAGGCAAGCAGGGGGGAGTAGGGCGGCGGAGAGCCGGCTCTCACCCCGTTGTCGCCTCCCGGCCGGCGGCGGATTCGCCAGTTGGCCGAGGACTCCGAGCCGCGTGGAAGCGAACGAGATCGCTGCAGTCGGTTCGGTGCGATCGGATCCGGAGCCGAATCCTCAGTGGTGTGACGGTGCCGGCAGAGCGCCGTCGACCTCGAAGAAGAGGTCGTCGGTATAGCACCACCACCAGTTCTCCCCGGGCTCGTACGAGCGGATCAGCGGGTGATCGGGGTGCTCGTTCCAGTGAGCCGTGGCATGGCGTCCCGGTGAGTTGTCGCAGCACCCGACGTGACCGCAGGTCATACAGAGCCGAAGGTGGAGCCAGCGCCCGCCGATCCTCAGACAGTCCTCGCACCCGTTGCCGGACGGGGTGACATCGGCGACCGTGCCGAGGTGGCTACACGTCTGGGCCATCTGTCGTCACGCTCCTCAGTGGACGGGCGGGGGATCGCCTTGCGCGCTCGCCGCGAGCTGGGGATCCCAATCGCAGAGGGCGCAGGCGTGGGCGACGACGGACCGGGCGAAGGCGAGCGCGTCGCCGTAGGGGTCAGAGGCACCAGTGACGTCGTCCCAGTCCAGGATGAACTCGCCGAGCTGGTCGTCCCAGTGCGCGGCGGAAGGCGAGAGGGCCGCCTCCGAGAAGTTCGCGGGAGCCGGGGCGGCGAAGCCGAAGAAGGCAGCGCGCGGATAGCGAGCGTCACCCGGCCACCAGCCGATCTCGATCTGCTGGGCGTCGCCCGCGTTGCGCATGATGAAGTCGTGCGAGGGGGGGTCGGCCGGCCGGCCGGAGAACAGGCTCACCGCGAGGTCGAACGTGCCCCACCACGCGTTCACGGGGCTGGAGCGGCCGCGGTAGGGCGCCCGGAGCGCCGCCAGCACGAGGGCGACGCGGCTGGCAGCGGAGAAGTAGCGCGAGACCTGGACCGGATCGTAGGTGTGGTGCATGTCGTCTTCGTCCAGCGCGACGTCCCAGGCGACTTCCTGGGGCTGGAGTCGGATGGAGAACGGCCCGACGTAGTCCTCGGCGGTGCCGAGCACCTCCCGGGTGACCGCGCCGACCGGGCGGTCAGGGGTCAGAGCGATGCGGCGGACCCGCCCGTCACTGTGCTCGACCACCGCCTCGTGAGTGTGCAGGTCGAGCGCCACGACGATGGCGCCCGAATGGTCGGGCGCCGGCAACGGCGCCGTCTCCCAGCCGCGAGCGGACAACCGAAGCGCCGCGTGTTGCAACTGAGGCTCGGGAGCAGCCAGCGCGACGGAGAGCTTTCCCAACAGCTGGGTGTGGGCATGCAGCGTGTCGCAGGTCGCGCTCCACTCCGCATAGAGCGGCAGGGAGGGCCAGCGGGAGGGCATCAGTCGCGGCGGCCCGTCGCCGCGAATCGTGGGGCCTCATGACGGGTGGCGACGTCGCCGGATGGAGTGGTCATTCGAGAGAGGGTGTTCAAGGCCCGGAATTGTAGGGGGCCGGCCGCTTCCTTGCGCTCCGAATCCGTCCGGCCAGGTCCGCCCTAGCCCTGCGGCGGCGTCGGAGCCTCATGGAAGACGTCGGTGAAGAGGTCGCCCTGGGCAGCGACCGAGCCCGACCTCCCACCACCCCGGCCGCGCAGGACGAAGGCGACCAGCACGGCGGCGGCGGCGCCGGCGAGTGGACCGGCCACGTAGACCCAGTAGTCGGTGAACGTCCCGCTCACCAGGTCCGGGCCGAAGGTCCGGGCGGGGTTCATGGAGGCCCCCGAGATGGGACTGGCCCACAGACCGGCGAGCGCGATGTACCCGCCGACGCCGAACGCGCCGATGACGCCGACGTTCTGGGCCCCGGAGGCCGTTCCGAGGATGACGCTCACCAGACCCATGGTGAGGATCAGCTCCATGGCGAAGGCGGCCACCGTGGAGTACCCGTGGGCGGGGTAGTTCGAACCGTACATGGAGGACACGTTGACCACGGTCCGGAGGAACAGCGCGGCCAGCGTGGCCCCGATCAGCTGCACGAGCACGTAGCCCGGCACGCGTACCCACGGGAAGTCACGGCGCAGGGCGAAGGCAATGCTCACGGCCGGATTGAGGTGGGCGCCCGAGATCTTGCCCATGAACAGGATGATGGCCATCACCATCAACGCCGGCGCGACCACCGCGGCCGTCCGGCTGATCGTGTCGGGGAAGGCGTGGCCCATCATGCCGGCACCGGCCGCCACGAGCACGAGCAGGAACGTTCCGAAGAGTTCGGAGAAAAGGCGGCGCCACTCCTGGCGAGGATCGTTGAAGTCGGCGATCCGCTGCATCACCGACTGCTCGTACCGGGCCAGCGGTCCGAGCTGGGCGGTTCCGGGTGTCGTCGTCATGTGGTCTGCTGCCGGTCCGGGAAACTGCTGCCGGGTCCGGCAAAAGGGTACTGCCCCGGGTGGTGGAAATGGCTGATCCGGGCGCGGCGGTCGCCCGACCCGAAGGAGACCGTCGACGGTCGGGGGATCAGCCGGTGAAGACGGGCAGCGACTCCCAGCCGCGGACGGTCGACGTCGGGGCACGCCGTGCATGCTCCCAGTCGACGTCCCAATCGGGGAAGCGGGTGAGCACCTCGTCGAGGGCGATGCGTCCTTCGAGTCGGGCCAGAGCCGCCCCGAGGCAGTAGTGGATGCCGCGACCGAAGGTGAAGTGCTGTTGACCGACGCTGCGATGGACGTCGAACCGGTCCGGGTCGTCGAAGCGCCGTCCGTCGCGGTTGGCGGACCCGCTCAGGCAGAGCAGGGCGCTCCCGGCGGGCACGGTCTCGCCGTGCAGCTCGACCGGCTTGGTCACGTACCGTGCCACGTGCGGGGTGGGCGCCTCGTAGCGGAGGAGCTCCTCGATCGCGTTGTGGACGAGGGAGCGGTCGGCGACGAGCTGGCGCCGTTGCTCGGGCTCCTCGGCCAGCACCTTGCCCATCCAACCGATCAGCCGGTTCGTGGTCTCGTTGCCCGCGCTGGAGAGCACGCTCACGTAGATCAGAACCTCGTCGCGGGTGAGTCGCCGGACGGTACCCGTCTCGTCCTCGAACTCGGCGAAGATCAACTCCGTCATGAGGTCGTCAGAAGGATGGGCCATGCGCCAATCGATGTAGTCGGCGAAGAAGTCGGCCTGTCCGATGTTGTCCGCCGAGATCTCCATGGGCTTGCCCGGTTCCGTCCGCAGGTTGGCGTTCGCCCGGTCCCGCGCCGCTTCCTGCGCCGACTCGGGTACCCCGAGCAGCATCCCGATGGTGCGCATCGGGAGC
This sequence comes from uncultured Acidimicrobiaceae bacterium, assembly GCA_963828505.1. Lineage (GTDB taxonomy): Bacteria > Actinomycetota > Acidimicrobiia > Acidimicrobiales > RAAP-2 > Bog-473. Next base: position 132,436 of record CAWHFM010000014.1, on the reverse strand, counting down.
TGTTCGCCCAAGTCGGCTACGAAGTCGAACCGGCCGGCGCCGACGTGCGGATTGAGCGCGTCCTGGCAGAGAGCCCGGACCTTCGGTGCGAGCTCCTCCATCTTCTTCGGGGTGAAGACCCGAGAGAGCAGGCCACGATGGACGTCGTGGAGCGGTGGATCCTCGAAGATCACGACGCCCGACGGGATTTCGATGTCGGCCTTGATGAACTCGAGCACCGAGCCGCGCGCCGAGCTGTACGTCTCGCGGTCGAGGAACGCCTGCTGCACATCGAGGAACCTGCTCAGGGCGTAGAAGTCGTACTCCTCGTTGTAATAGACGGGAGCGTCGTCCCGGAGCCGGTGATAGGTCGGATAGGGGTCGGCGTCGACGACCAGGTCGTACGGGTCGTAGGAGATGCCCGCTCGTGTCGTCATTGCACTTGCTCCGCCGCCGGCCCGGGCCCTCCCCACGCCATGGGCTCGAGCCTAGCCGATCGACTAGTGCGGGTGACCTGGCCGGGGCCCGGTGTCAGTGCGTGTCACCGGGCGTCACCGGGTGGCGGAGGTGTTGGAGAAGACGAGCGCCTTCGTCGCGCCGTTGTAGTGCACCATGTATACGGGCCCGAGCGCGTAGGGCCGACCCGGCCCGAACGAGATGGGGGCGTTCGATCCGGGGAGCGCCAGTTTCTTCAGCCCGTAGCCGGCGTGGACGAAGCTCGACACGGTCAGGTCCTTGCCCGCCGCCTTGGCGATGTCCTCGAAGAGCGCCATGTCGGTGCAGGCGATCTCCACGCTCATCCAGGTGGCTTCGGACTCGGGCAGTCTGGCGTTGTACGCCCTGATCCCGTCGGAGGGATATGCCTTCCTGATGAGATGCACGCACCGTTGCGTCCCGGCGTTGTCCCAAGTGGCGGTGGGCGGGGTGAGCGGAGTAGAGGTGACCACGTTGGAGAGGTAGTTCGGGCTGTAGTCACCACCGACGGCGCCGCTGAAGTCCCCCTCGCTGGTGGCCACGTAGGGCGGGTTGTAGGTGCTCTGGTCGGCGGAGAGACCCTCGGGCCAAATAGGCGAGCCGTCGCCGACGGCCACCACCTCGTCCACCCCGTCCGATCGGAACCGCTCGGCGATCGTCGTCACCTCTGCGTTCTCCGCCGGGAGGTCACCCTGGGGCGCGGAGTCGACCGCCGTGGCCACGACCGGGACGTGGAGCTTGCTCAAGGCGGACTGCACGACCGCCATCTCCGCCTCGTCTCCCGCGTCACCGCCGAACACGGCCACTTTCTTGTGCCGGAAGACACCCTGCTTCTCGAAGACGCCCAACTGGAGAGGATCGTAGGCAGTGGTGGGTGCGGTGGGGCTGAAGTCCTGGGCCACCGTCGACGATTTGCCCGACGGGTAGATGGAACCGACGACCGGCGTGTCGTGCTCGAGGTAGCACGTCGCCATGAGCGGAGCGATGGCCACGAACACGGTGTCGTCCTCGGTCAGCTGAGTGCACGCGGTGGCCGCGGGGGCCGTGCCGGTCGGATTCACCGCCACGATGTACGGGACGATCTTGCGGCCGTTGATACCGCCGTGCGCGTTGATGTCGTCGATGACCGCGTTGAAGGCGTCCGGGACGCTGCCCCAGTCGATGTCCACGCCGACGGCCTTGACCGCGGCGACGTCGACGTAGGGGATGCCGACGCGGATCGTCGTCGCGGTCACCCCAGGAGTGTTGGTGGAGGCGGCCGCCGCCGGGATCGTCCCCAGCGTCCCGCACGCGACGGAGACGATCATTGCCCCGGCAACAGCCAGGTTGCGCTTCGCCATGAGATCCCCCCTGGACCGAGCACGAGCCGTCCCGGAGGTGGCCATCTACCGGACTCGTGCGTATGAACCCGGACTCATGGGCACGGGCCCTCGTGCCGGGCTGTCTGTCGGGAGAACTCTGGCACAGACGTGGAAACGATGCTCGTCGGCGCGAGGCTCCGGGGCGCGCCGGCCCACGAGCTGTGAACGGGATCACAAGCCAGCGCAGCAAGGGCTCCGGCGCTGGACCCGACCGGGGCCGCCGGTGTAATCAAGGGCGGGATCCCGAACGCGTGGCGCTGCCACGCGCTGGTCAAGGAGGAGCAATGACCGTCGACCCGGCCACGATCACCTGCCCACCCGCGGTCGACGCATCGGCACGCTTCGTCCCGACCGGCCAGTTCCGGGGAAGCCTGGAGGAGTTCGACTACGTCGAGGAAGAGTGGTTCGCCTCGGGCGAGGTCGACGGCCATCCGTACGCGACCACCCTGACCGTGCGCCGGCCGCGGGACCCGGCGCACTTCAGCGGCACGGTCGTGGTCGAACCCGTCCACGCCGCGAGCGCGGCGCCCATCTGGATCTACACCTCCTTGTACCAGATGCGTCACGGTCATGGCTGGGCTGCGGTCTGCTCGCAGAAGAGCGCGCTCGACGCCTTCGTGAAGCCGATAGACGCCGAGCGCTACGAGTTCCTCCGGATCTGGTCCGGCGAACCGCCGACGGAGGCGTCCGGCATCGACTCCATGCGGCTCCCGCGAGAGCCGGCGGCGATGCAGGCGAGGATGGAGCACATGCGGCGGGTCAACGTGCACTCGACCCCGATCCTGGCCCAGGTCGGCGCCGCGCTCAACGGTGACGACGGACCCTTCTCCGGCCTCGGCGTGCGGAACCTGGTCCTGGCCGGCCACTCGCAGACGGGAGGTGTCGTCACCGACTACGTCGGGCGCGGACACGACTACCAGCGTCGTGCCGACGGATCGCCCGTCTATCACGGCTTCTTTCCGAGCGGGGCGCCGTCGGTGCGGTTCGGTCGGCGCGACGTGCCGCTCGTGCAGGTACTGAGCGACGGCGACATCTCCGACCCGAACCGACCCGGGCGAGAAGGACGCGGCTACCGGCGGGACGACAGTGACGACCCGGGTGACCGTTACCGGCTCTACGAGCTCGCCGGCGTGGGACACATGGGAACCAGGTACCCGCCCTACAACGACAACGCGATGTGGCAGAACGATCCACTCGGGACCGCGGGCAGCGTCCCGAGCGAGGCGGCGATGAACAGCCTGCCGCACGACGAGCTGTTCAGCATGGGGCTGCACCACTTGGTGCGGTGGGTCGCTGACGGTGAGATCCCGCCGAGGGCGGAGCGCATTTCAGTGGGGCCCGACGAACTGTTCCTCACGGACGAACAGGGGAACAGCCGCGGCGGCGTCCGCTGTGCGCAGATGGACGTCCCACGGCTGCGCTATCGGTCGAACCCCGGCGTCAAGGAGGACGGGACACCCGCCTTCGGGGTCGTCGGGATTGAGGAACCCCTGCCGGCGGAGACGTTGAAGAGCCTCTACCGTGACCATGCCGACTACGAGGGCCGCTTCAACCGGCGACTGGACGAGCTCGTCGCCCAGGGCTGGCTTCTGGCCGAGGACATCGACGAGATGCGGGCGGAGGCCGAGGCTCCCTGAGCCGCGGACCGAGGCCCAGTCGAAATGATCAGAGCGGAAGTGCTCGGGCGGCCTCGGCCGTCAGCGGCTCGACGTCCCGAGGAAGTATCACGCCAGCGTCCGCAGCCGCACGTGAGGCGTCCTCGAACTTGCTGAGGTAGGCCTCACGAGTTCCATAGCGACGGCGGATCTCCTCGACCGAAAAGGATTCATGGGATCCGACCAGTCGAGCGAAGACGTCCGGCGTCCTTTGGATGGCGCTGTTGTGCGCGAGGGGAACGTCCACCTGAGGCAGCCGGACGCCGCCTCGCGCCATGCCGTCGGCGTCGCGCCGGATCTGCGGCGGAGAGCCGTCGAACTCGATGCGGGGCGGCGCCGGTGGCGGCGTCCCGTTCCGCATCCAGTTCTGCACATGATGCAAGGCGGCGTCCACGACGGGCGCGACGGACACCTGGTTGACTCCCGGCATGGAGTCGAGCGGGAGGGCGAAGCCGAAATCGCGTTCCATCCGTGAGGCCGACGACGCCATCGCGGGCAGTGAGACGTGGGACGCTCCGGCGACCTCCCAGTACCGGAACGTCTCCGTATTTGGCTGAAGTACGCGGTAACACGAGGTCGCCTCACACTCGGTGTTCAACACCATCACCGGAACCCCGAGATCGTCACGCAAGAGGTGGACACCCTCGGGAATCCGGGGAAGGTCCGCGTCCGTCACATCGGCCTGGAGCGTCATCACCGTGTCGCCCACCTGCAGTGGTGCACCGCCACCGAAGTACATGACCAGGAAGAAGGCGTCGAAGCGGTGGGTGAGAGGCTGCACGCCGTCCAGGTAGGTGGCCAACCGAGCCGCTGACTGCGAGGCCCCCTGGGCCAGGAGTCGCTGGACTTCGAGGCCTCCCATGGGGTCGACGCCGTCCCGGGGCCGGTCTGGTGCCACCGCACCGGCGGCCTGGGTGAAGATGTCGTACGAGAAGTCGTCGCTCGGGATCGACAGCGACCCGTAACGCTCGGGGTCCCAGGCCAGCAGGCCCTGGGGATTGTCGCCGGCCCCGTGCACGCCGACGCGCTGCGCCGAGACCGCAGCGTAGGCGAATCCGGATTCGAACAGCTCGGGACTCTCGCCGACGCCGAAGTTCTCGTACCCAGCCGTCACGTTGTTCCAGACGACGATCACCGTGCCGTTGAAGGACGCAGGGTCTTCCGGACGTACGACCACGATCCGGGTGGCGAACGGCGACGAACCCACCGGCTCCAACTGCCATCGACCATCCCAACCGAGGTCAGAACCCTGAACCGGGCCGAACCGGGACGCGGCGCCCTCCAGGAAGTACTCGTCCTGCCGGTATCCCCACTGGGCGAGGTCCGCCACCGGCCCACCGAAGGGCCACCCCTTGGCGCCGGTAGTCACCGGTCCGGTCACACGCATCGTCACATCTCCTCCCCGTGTCGGCCGGGAGCCGCGTCTCAGCTCCGAAGCCCGGGCACCTCGATCCCCTCCCACGCTCGACGTTCCTCCCCGAAGGGGTCGAACACCAGCGCGGGTTCCACGTCGAGTTGCATCGTTGCCCTCGTCTCCGTCGTATAGGACGGCCATGCGGGCACCGCCCCGTGGCCGGGTGCACCGTGCCGGGCGAGCGCCACCAGCGATCCGCTGGCCACGCGGGTGAGCGCCGCCGCGTGGGGTCCGTCGGCCATGGGTGCCTTGTCGACGCTGTCGAAGAAGTAGGGCATGTCCAGTCCGTGCACGGAACGGACCCGACCCTCGGGATCGGGAGCGCCCCACGTGAACAGGTACTGGTAGGGCGGCCGGCCGCCGGCCAGGGCGGCGGCCTCGGTGAAGCGGATCATCGGCACCCGCATGAGGGCATCGGTGAAGAGCGCGATGGAGATTGAGGTGGCCGATTCGCCGGGACGGATGCGCCGGTAGGCGTCGAAGAGATCGTCGGCGTCAGCCGACAACCCGGCGAAGCGCCGGCGCACCTCGGCGTCGTCGAGCGTCCACAGGTCGGGATCGAACATCATGAACGCCATCATCTCGTCGGAGGTGCACCCGAACACCGTGGTCACCTCCGACGCCGAACCGGCGCGAACCGCATCGAGCGGGTGCTCCGCGGAACCGTAATTCCCTGCTCGAACGTGGACCCGAGGGCCGCCACGATGTCGAGCATTCCGACCAGGCCGGAGTCGGCGAGCGCGGGGTGGACGGAGGAGAGGTCCATGAACCCGAGCGAGCCCACCCGGTGGTTCAGACCGACCATCACCACGTCCTGTCTGCGGGCGAGGTTGTCGAAGGCGTACATCGGCCACGACGCGGAACCGACCGACCAGCCGCCGCCGTGGAGCCAGACGAGCACCGGCAGACGTCCGGACCCACCGAGTGTGGGCGTCCAGACGTTGAGGACGAGGCAGTCCTCGTCCGTCAGCGACTCAATCGATCTGACGCCGGTGAGCGGCTCGGCCTCCGCCGGGATGGACATCCCGGTGAACTGCTCGGCCGTCATCTGCGGGCACGAGGGTCCGTAATCCAGGCAGTCTCGAACGTTGCGCCAGGGAACGGGCGGGCTCGGAGGCCGGAAGCGCCCGGCTCCCGCCGTCGACGCCCCGTAGGGAACGCCCAGGAAGGTGTGGACGGCGCGGTCGACCGCTCCCCGGACTCGTCCGGTGATCGTCTCGGCCTCGCAGGTCGTCCTCGTCATGGAGATCTCCTCCGACCGAGGTCAGGGTCGAGGTCGGGGTTGCTGCAGGTAGACGTCGAGGTGGCTGATCTTGCCACGGCCGTCGAAGGCGAAGACGGTCAGCGAATTCACCACGTTCACGACATCGCCGCGATGGTGGCGTTCTTCGATTTCGTAGTAGACGAGGTTGGGCAGCTCGGAGATGCGCCGCACACTCGTCTCGAACGCGTCGATCGAGAAGGCCCACTGCGTCAACATCTCCGTGTACTGGGCCCAGTCCTGGACCTCGAGGAAGGTGCCGATCCTCTCGAAGCCGTCGACGGCGACCAACTCCGCCAGGGGGGCCCAGTCGGACGGGTCCTTCACCGTGGGGGCGAGCTCTCGCATGACCCGCTCGTACGAGAGCACGACTTGCGTCAGCGGCCCGGCATCTTCCGCGGTCGCACTCATAGCCCGGCTCTCCCGTCGAGTCGGTGACGCCGGCCGTTCATCACGAGGGCTTAGGACCGCGAGCCAGGATGTGGGGCACGTCCTCGGTGGTCAGGATGCCCGGTTCCGCCGCACAGACGTAGGGGATGGCATTGACCGGCCCGTTGGCGTTGAACGCCGGCACGTACGACGCCAGGTCGTCGAGGGGCACCGGGAACGGCATCTTCATGTCGATCGGCGCGTCACCGTGCACGCGGACCCGCCATCCGGTCGGCTGGAGGCCCCAGTCCGGATCCACGTCCATGGCCACGAAGCCGTACTGGGTGAAGCGGATGCGATCGACCCCGTTGCTGCGGCCCCTCACGATGATGCGCTGGGCGGCCGCCGTACCGGCCTTGATCTCGCCGGCGACGATGGCCAGGTCCTCCTTGGCCGCCGCCACCCCTCCCTCGGCCGTCCACTCGTCGATGTCGAAACCGCAGAGATCCGCCAGCACGGTGAGGGCCGGTTGGTACTCGCCGAAGAGGTGGTTCTTGCGGCGGTCGGGGTCGAACTCGGCCAGCGGCTTGCCGAAGCGCATCTGCTCCAACACCATGTGTGGAGACGGCCGGTGGGACAGGTCGCCGAACTCCTCGATCTCGAAGAGGTCGACCCGGCGTTGGATGGAGAGGAACGCGAGCGGCAGCGTCTCGGTCAGGAACCCGGGGTCGCTCCCGCTCGCCCACACCGACGAAGCGCCTCGCCGGCACGCGTCGAGGATGCGGGCCCGGTTGTCGTCGCTCAGCCGTACGGCCCTGGAGATCAGGTCGGTGCAGGTGGTGACGACGTTGGTGCCTTTCTGGAGCAGCGCCACCATGTCGTCGACGAGCTCGTCCTGGGTCAGGCCGGCGCGGGTCTGGCCGGTGCCGGTTGCCCGCGCCATGTACACGCAGCATTCGGCGTCGAGATCGATGATCGCGTCACGATCGGTCGTGGCCGCGATGCCGACCGGTTCCTCGCCGCAGAGCTCACCGGCGTCCACGCCGCTCTTGGCCTCGTCGTAGACTCGAACTCCCACCAGGTCGTAGGACGGGTCGCGAATCAGCTCGCGCAGGGCCCGTTGTCCGGTGTTCCCGGTCGCCCACTGAATGACCCGATAGCGCTGTGCCGTCATGGACGCCCTCCGTGCCCGGACGGGAGGGAGACTACCCCCCGACCTAGTCGATCGTCTAGTTGGCAGAGCATTGGCGGTGTCAGCGGAAACGACGTGCCAGTCGGAGCAGCTCCGATCGCAAGGTCTCGTCGTCGACGTCGGCCAGCATCGGATGCATCACCGCCCCGCTGAGTGCGGCCATGAACATGGCGGTCTGCATGTGGCGGTGCGAACCGGCGGTCTCGCCGCCCAGGAGTACGCCCAGGCGGTCGAGAACCCGCCGGTAGCGCTCGTGGTGGGCGAAGACGCGCAGCACGACGGGGTCACTCAGGATCACGCTCACCGTCCGCCGGCGGTCGACCGAGAGGTCGACAATGCCCTTGAGCAGGACCTGCCGCTGACGCGTCCGAGACGACTGAGCCTCGGCGGCGTCGAGAACCGACTCGAGCCGGGCCAGCTCGTCCTCCGCCGCCGCCAGCACGATGTCGTCCTTCGTCCTGAACTGATAGAAGAGCGCTGCCTTCGTGACCCCGATGGCGTCGGCGATCATCTGAAGCGAGGTCCCGCCCACCCCGCGCTGCGCGAAGAGCTCGAGCGACGCCGCGACGATGCGTGCTTGCGGAGGGCTCAGCGTGACCGGCTCGTTCGCTTCGGCCATCACTTCGGCGCGGCGGACCACTCCTGGAGCCTACCGACGGCCGTTCGGACCGAGGCCGGTCTCACGGTGAGGGCGGCCGGTCGAGGACCTCACACGGGCTCTCCCGGGGCCGTCGACCGCTCGACCATCCCGATCGATTCCTCCCCGTCCCAGCGGTAGCGAACGAGGGCTTGTTGGAGCTGCATCCCGCCGCCGACTTCGGGCGGCATCACCATGAAGGTGGACGCCGTGGTGCTCCCGCTCACCGTGACGGCGCGGCCCGTCACGGTCTCCATGACACAAGAAACGTCCTGACCCTTGGGTTTCAGCGCGCTCAGCCAGGGGGCGTGTACCACGCGGGCCGGAACGAGCGCTCCGTCTCCTTCGAAGACGTAGCCCTCGTTGTAGGTGTCCTTCCCGTCGCAGCGCGGTGGATAGGCGATGTAGGCGAAGCCACGACCGCTCGGGAACAGCGACGCCTGCCAGACGTGACCACGGAACTTCACCAACCGTCTGATGCTCTGCCGCCGGATGCGATTGGCGGCTCCGTCGATCTCGAACGTCTCGTCACCGATGCGCAGCGATCCCGTGGCCCGGCACAATTGCTCGAATCTCCAAGGGTGACCCATGAGGTCACCCTCCTCCTGGGTGTCGAGGACACGACCGGCGTCGGGGAGAAGGGCGCCGTTCATCCACGGCGGAACGGCCGGCCGGAGCTCGATGTCGGCATCCATCCGGATGGGGTCGCCTCGACCAGGAAAGGCGCCGTCGATCTGGGCCGCCACGGAACCCGCCGCGGCCTCGCCGTGTATCTGCATCCGCCACGCCCGGTAGGGCTCGATCATTTCGAACGACAGCGCGCCGGCCCCCAACGTGCGGGCCCGTCCGTCAGGTGCGATCGAATCGTGCCGCGGCCCGGGTCCGAAGATGCCGTAGACCCGGCCGTCGGCCAGTGCCACGTTGACCTGGACGTCGTGGGTGTCCCACTGGTCGGCCACCGCCTCGACGCCGACCCGCGGCAGACCGACCTCACCCTTGGAATCCCAGACCCACGCGTTGACCGACTCACGCATTTCGGGGTCGGTCGGTTGTTCGGGAAAGAGGTATTCGAGGTCTTCGCTCAAGCCGCCCGAGAGATCGACCGTCATGTGTTCACCCGTTCCTCGGCGTCCTCGTGGCCATACCCGTCGAGTTGGGTATCGTCGGTGGGCTCAGGCATCGCCGTCCTCAATAGGTCGCGCCGTGGAGGGCACCCGGTATCCGTCCCGGGTGAGGAGCCGGACCGGGTGCGCACCGTCCCAGGTCGCGCAGGTCTGTGCGATCTGCTGAAGCTGTACGAGAAAACCGGCTGTCTCCTCGACGACCTCCGTATAGAAGCCGAAGTCCTCGGCGGTGTCGAAGTAAGCGATCCGGAAGCGACCGCCCGGGCTTTCCGCAGCGAGGCTGTAGCCGAGCCGCTCGAAGTGTGCCTTCTTGCCGTCATAGTCGACCGTCACCGTCGCCACCTGGTGGAACGCGCACGTCCCGTTCCGGCTCCACTCCCGGAAGATGCTCGGCCGGTTGCAGTGTTGCTGGATGAGCTCAATCTGCACCGGTCCCGCCTGCGCCACGCCGACCTGGATGCTCACGGGCGCGGGTTCACCGCGTACCACTGCCTCCTGCTCCACGACGGGCAGGACGTGGAACGGACCGACGCCATGGACGGTGGCCCACTTCCGGGCCGCGGCGACCAGGTCCTCGACGACGAATCCGAGCTGGAAGAACCGGTACTCTCCGCCCGGCCACTCCTGCCCGTAGAGAGGATGGGAGATGTCGGTCATCGGCCGGGACGGGGACGCACCAGGACCTCTTGCATCACGGTGGCGACGAGTCGACCGGCCTGATCGTGGATGACGCCGCGAGCGAGACCCCGGTCACCGAGAACGGCCACGGCCTCCTGGGTGTGGAGGAACCAATCGTCGAATGGGACGGGACGATGGAACCAGATGGCGTGGTCGACGCTGTATCCGTTGGCCCGACCGGGACCCAATTCGGACGGGTGGGCGCGAAAGATCATGTCCATCAGGAAGAAGTCGCTCCCGTAGGCCAGCAAAGCCGCTTGGAGCAAGTGATCCCCGCCGACGGGGCGCGGGGGTCGCATCCAGTGCGAGCGTGGGGCGGACGACGACGCGCCGTCGAGAAATGCCGGCGGTTCGCTCAGCCGGAGCTCGAGCGGCGGCGGCCGATCGATCCAGTGCCGAGCACCCTCACCGAGCTCGGGGGGGAGTTGCCTCACCCAGTCCTGGAGGCGTGGCGTGTCCTCCGGTCGAGGGACCTGGGGCGCCGCCGGTGTGACGTCCGGCGCCTCCGTGTTCTGGTGGAAGGAGGCGAAAGCCACCAGGAGCGTGTCCCCGTCCTGGTGGACCGAGACCTGCCGCGTTGCCATCGTCCGGCCGTCCCGGACGCGGCTCACGACGACATCGAGAGGCTGACCGGGCACACCGCCTCTCACGAATGCCGCATGCAGCGAGTGCGGGGCCTTGTCGTCGACGCTCGCCCCGGCACCGATGAGCGCTTGTGCGAGGAGCAGGCCGCCGTAGATGCGGTCGAACATCCCGGAGACGGCGGAGGGGACCCGGAAGTGGTCGGCGCCGACTTGCTCCATCTGGAGCGATCGGAGCAGATCGTCCAGCGAGCCGAGGATTGCGCCGGCGATCTCGGTGTCGTCGCTCACGGGCATGTCGGTATCCTGCATCAGATGTCCGCAGGTGATCAAAGGTCTGAGTAGGGCCGGGCGTGCTGAGCGGAGAGAAGATCCTCGTCACAGGTCCCGCCGGTCGCATCGCGTTCGGTCTCGCCAAGACCCTGTGCCGGGACAATGAGGTGTGGGGCATCGCACGGTTCTCGGATCGGACGTCCCGCGAGGAGGTGGAGTCTCTCGGCGTGAAGACCCGTTCCGTCGACCTCGCACGTGGAGACTTCGGCGCGCTGCCCGGCGACTTCACGTATCTCCTCCACATAGCCGCAGACTTCGGCGAGGATTACGAGCAGGGCCTCCGAGTCAATGCCGAGGGAACGGGCCTCCTGCTGTCGCATTGCCGCAAGGCCAAGGCGGCCCTGGTGATGTCGACCGTCACCGTCTACAAGCCGCATCCGGACCCGTGGCATCCGTTCAAGGAAAGCGATCCGATCGGTGACGCCGGACTTCCGCACCCGCAGCCGTACTCGATCGTCAAGATCGCCGAGGAGGCCGTCGCCCGGTATTGCGCGCGCGAGTTCGATCTGCCGGTGACGATCGCGCGCATGGGGTGTGCCTATGGCGATCGCGGCGGGCTCCCGCTGTTCCACCTGGAGAACATCGCAGCAGGTCAGCCGGTCGTGGCGCGCTGGGACCCTTTGCCCTACAGCCCCATCCACTACGACGACATCAACGCGCAGCTCGAGCCGCTGTTGGGCGTCGCCGGGGTTCCGGCGACGATCGTCAACTGGGCGGGCGACGTGCCGGTGACGGTGGCGGAATGGACGAGTTACTTCGGCGAGCTGCTCGGCATGGAGGCGGAGGTCGTCGTCGAGCCCGTCCCGGGCGCATCGGTGGGCTCGGTGGCCGACGACACCGTGCGAACTTCGGTCACGGGCCCTTGCCGCGTGGATTGGCGACACGGATTCCGCGACATGGCCGCTCTCTATTATCCCGACCGGGTCAAAGGCCAGTAAGCCGAGTGCCGTGACAGTGAGACACACTCGCTATCCGACGGGCGACGAGCTGATGGACGAGGCCGCTGCGGAGACTGGTCTTTCGAATTTTGGTCCCGGCGACTTCCGCCGGGGTCTTGAGGTCCTCCTCGGGAGCCTCGAACGCGACGGCGACCTGCGTCCAGACGCCGACGCGGCGGTGCTCGACGACTTCCGCCGCCGCCTGGTCAACCGGCTCGAGGTCGAGGCGTGGTACGAGGCCCATCCCCAGGTCGAGGCCGTGGCGATCAGGGGGCCGGTGGACATCAACGGCCTCCCACGTACCGGAACCACCGCGCTCGCCGACATGCTGTCCCTCGACCCTCAGTTCCGCTGCCTGCGTGGCTGGGAGCAGACGAAGCCCGTCCCGCCGCCCGTCGTGGCGAACGAAGCGAACGACCCGAGGCGCCGGTCGTTCGAGGAGATGCACGAGTCACGGTCCGAGGAACAGCGGTCCATGCACATCTTCGAGGTGGACGCCACCATGGAGGACACCGAAGTCCTCGGCATGGCCTTCCATGGCCAGCAGATGATGTTGCCCGTGCCCTCCTATCGGACGTGGTGGCGTGAGGCCGACCTCACCGCGACGTACGGATACCACCGCCGCGTCGTCAAGCTGCTGGGTTCGCGTCGATCCCCCGACCTGTGGCTGTTCAAGGCGCCCCACCACAAGTTCCACCTAGAGGCCCTGGCGTCCGCCTACCCCGACATCCGGTTCGTCATGACGCATCGCGACCCGGGCAAGGTGGTGCCCTCCTACGCCAGCCTCGTGCTCTCGATCATGCCGCCCGCCGAGGCGGAGCGTGACCTGGCGGTGTTCGGCCGGGAGGTCTGCGACCACCTGCGGATCGGGATGGAACACGCGATTCTGCAGCGCCAGCGAGTCGGGGAGGAGCGCTTCCTCGACGTGCACCACCGGGACCTGGTCGACGACCCCAACGGCTCCATCCGGTGGATCTACACCTGGCTGGGCCTGGAGCTGCCCCCCGACGTGGCGCAGGCCATCCTCGAGTGGCAGGAGGCCAACCGCGTCGGAGCGAGTGGCACGCACCGCTACACACCGGAGCGGTTCGGGCTCACCGCGGAGCAGATCCGTTCCGACTACGACTTCTACATCGAACGCTTCGACGTCGCCGTGGAGGGAGACTCGACATGACCGGATATCCCACGTGGAGCGACCAGCTCCAGTCCCTGACCGGCGTGGTGGACGAACTGCTCGCCATCTGGCGACCGGAGGGTCCCACCGACGCCGAGGTGCAGGACATGAACAAGCTGGCGCTCTCCATCCTCGCCTGCGGTTACCTGTGCCACGTGTACACGGACGACCGTCGACCGGTGTTCATGCCCCTGTGGAACTACGCCTGCAACCAGGGAGGTCCCAACCCGGACTACGTCTATCTCAACGCCCAGGTCGATCCGAACGGTGTCTACGAGCTCTCGGGGTTTCGCGGCACCAGTCGCTTCGTCGAGATCACCCAGCAGGAGCACGAGATGACGGACATGGGAATATTCACGCGGGCCCGGACCGGTTCACCATTGCGACGCACGAACGACCTCGACGAGCTCAGCATCGGCCGCGACGGCTCGTTCCGAGTTGTGCTCAGCGCCGAAAGACCCGCCGGCCACGACGGAGATTGGTGGCTGCTCGATCACAGGACGAAGCGCCTGCTGATGCGCAAGTGCGCGTGTGACTGGACGAACGAGGTCGATGCCCGCGTGGCGATCAACCGTCTCGATGAGCCGGGCGCGGACATGGCGCCCGACGAGTTCGCACGCCGGTTTGCGGACATGCCGCGCTGGATTGAGGGGATGATCCATTTCGACATGCACCTCGTCCGGTACTACCGCGAACACCACGGCATCAACGTCCTCCGGCGCTCTCAGTGGATTGAGGACGCCGGTGGCCTCGCCCAGCAGGCGTACTACGACGGTATTCATGAGGTCAACGACGACGAAGCCCTCGTCGTCGAGTTCCCGGTCCCGTCCGACTGCCGGTACTGGCAGATCCTCGTGGCGGACGACCGCTTCGCGACCGTCGATTGGGTCAACCGGCAGTCGAGTCTCAACGACGTGCAGGCCCGCGTGGACGACGACGGGATCTTCCGCGGCGTCGTCTCGACCCGCGACCCGGGCGTCCACAACTGGCTCGACAAGGCCGACTTCCCCTGGGGGATCCTTCAGGCGCGCTTCTACCGTTCCAGCGACTATCCCGAGGCCACGGTGACGAAGGTCCCCTTCGAATCCGTACTCCATCACCTGCCGGCGGGTACACCCCGGCTGACGCCCGAGCAGCGGGCCGAGCAGCTGCGGCTCCGGCGCGAAGGTGCGCAGTTGCGTCGTGTCTGGTGATGATGAACGCCCAAGTCATCGTTCTGAACGGCACATCTTCTTCGGGCAAGTCAACCCTGGCCAAATGTCTGCAAATGATGTTGACCGCGCCCTGGTTGGTACTCGGTATCGATGACCTGATCAGAGCGATGCCCGACTAAGGGCTGGAAGATGGATCCCTGCTTCGTATCGACGAAACCGGGCAGGTCGAAGTCGGTCCAGGGTGGGCGGATCTTGAAGCGTCGTGGTATCTCGGCCTCGCCTCGATTGCTCGCGGTGGCACAGGCGTCATCGTCGACGACGTATTTCTGAACGGCGGAGGTAATCAGGGACGATTGCGAACGGCCTTCGGTGGCCTTGCCGTGCTCTGGGTCGGCGTGAAGTGCGACCGCGATGTAGCAAGAGCTCGCGAGGCGTGGCGGCCGGATCGGGTGCCTGGAATGGCCGAGTCCCAGTCGGCCTATGTCCATGAAGGCGTTCTGTACGACCTGGTCGTCGACACGAGCCATGCCTCCTCCGACTCGTGCGCGGCAACGATCCTTTCCCATGTTTCGGCCACCGGTTGAATGCCGAACCGTCCCACCGTCGGCATCAGACCGGGAACTCCCTGCCTCCTCGTCTGGTCCTGACGTACACCACGGCTGACGCCCGGGTGACAGGCCGAGCTGCTACGGCACCGGCGCGAAAGCGCGCAGCTGCACCTCATCATCCCGAAATTCTCGGCATTTCGACAATCTCGAGCCGGGCGCCTGCGTAATACCTAGCACTGAGGAACGACAACGCACAGCGTCGCCGTGGGTAGCGCTGGTAGGGAGAAATGGGCATCGCCGCGGCGATCGTCCGAATTCAGGTGAACAGTTCCTATCAGATGGGGGTTCGTGCTGTCCTGACCGAGTTCTGGTTGCGCTGAACGTGGGCAAGTGTGCGTTGAGCAGTGTCTACGGCTGCTTCTCAGAGGTCTTGGGCATGAGGGTTATTTCCGGGTGGTGAAGATGAACGAAGAGCGAAGACCAAGTCAGACTGCGGCGAGGCTCACAGCGGAGACCGGTACGACGCCTCGGCGTCTCACCCGCCGCCATCTCGAGATCGCGTTGGGCGCCTTGTGGTTCGTCGACGGGTTGCTCCAGCTTCAGCCCTTCATGTTCACGCGCCAGTTCTACAACGGGGTGTTGGGGATGGCGAACATGGGTCTCCCGGGACCGGTCGCGAACGGTGATTACCACCTCGCCGGCCTGCTCGTCGCTCACCCTGCTCTCTGGAACACCGGGTTCGCCGGCCTGCAGCTGCTGCTCGGCGTCGGCCTTCTTCGGCGACGGACGGCCCGCGTCGCGCTGATCTGCTCGGTGCCCTGGGCGGTGGGCGTATGGGCCATTGGCGAGGGGTTTGGCGGGGTGTTCATGCAGGGCACCAGCCTGCTGACCGGCGCGCCGGGTCCAGCACTCCTCTATGGCCTGCTCGCTCTCATGCTGTTGTCCGATCCGGCGGACACCAGGCCAGCGGCGGGACGGATCGGGCGCGCTGGGCTCCGCCTCGGTGCAGCCGGCTGGACACTGATCTGGACGGCCGGGGCACTGTTGGAGCTCGAGGGCATCAATCACGCGGCCGCCGTGCCCGGTGCCCAGATCGCCAACAACAGCGTGGCTGAGCCTGCGGTGTACCAGTGGATCGACGGGGTGGGTGGCCACGTGATCGGGCAGCACGGGTACGTGTTCGCTCTCATCCTGGGGTTGCTGGCGATCTTGGCCGGCTGGGGCATCTTCGTCCCGGCCTGGCGTCGGGCGTGCCTGGTCACCGGGATCGTGGTGGCCGTCTTCGTCGGCCTGGTCGGGCAGGACCTCGGTGCCGTCTTCACCGGACAGGGGACGGACCCGGGCTCTGGGCCGCTGCTGATCCTCTTGGCGTTGGCGCTGTGGCGACCCCGCAACAGCGCAAAATCGAAACTGTCATCAGCGGTGCGTGTCCCGGCCAGAGAGACGGAGGTCTCGCCATGGCTCGTTGGAACCTCGTCGCCGTCACAGCAGCTGTCGCCGTTCCACGTCCGGGTGAGCGACGCCGCCCAACCCGCCGACGCCACGGGCAAGGCCTCAAGTCTCACCGTCAGCGCGTCCTGAGCCTCGAAAGGTAACCGAAGAACGATGCAGATCCCTCGGCCGACTCGGCCCTCCCTTTTGCTCGCCCTCCTGGCGGTGGTGCTGCTGACCGCCGCCTGCGGCAGCACCCAAGCGGTGTTGAGCAGTGAGAAACATTCGACGACAACCTCGCCGTCCAACCCTCCGCTCCCCTCGAGCGCCACATCGACGACGATCAAGACAGCCGGAAAGGGCTCGCTTACGACGACCACGCTCAAAACGGGCGGAGCGGCGAAGGGTGGGCCGGCCACCCCGTCAAGGACCCCGGCGACGACGGCCTCACCGATGACGGAGCCGCCCGCCAATGGGGCCACCTCGCGGGCCGCGACCCCCTCGCCGCCCGCGACGTCGCAACCGCCGCCCGCTCCACCACCGACGACGACCCCACCACCGCCCCCTCCGCCGCCCACCACCACGACGACGGCGCCGCCCGCCCACGTGGCCATCACCATCTCCAACTTCGCTTTCAGCCCGTCCAGCGTGTCGGTGCCGCTCGGATCGACGGTCACCGTGACGAACGACGACAGCGTCACGCACACGTGGACCGCGACGGGAGGGGCCTTCAATTCCGGACCTTTGGCGCCGGGCGCGTCGTTCAGTTTCACGTTCACGCAGCCCGGCACGTACAACTATCTGTGCACCATCCACACCTTCATGACGGGCTCCGTCACCGTGACTGGATGAGAGCAGGGCTTCAGCAAGAGCTACCATCGTCGCCGCCGGATCGGTCCGCCTCTTCCGTGTCCGTACTGAACGGGACTCGCTCGTAGTCTTGGCGCACCCTGCCGGACACCAAGGCAGCGGTGGACGCAACCTATCGGCGCTCCATGATGAGGCCCTCGTGTGCCGCCACCCGGAGAGAGGAACTCACGACCTCCATATGGCGGGACCGGTCCGTGCCGAGAGTGACGGTACCGGCCAAACCCTCCAGGCGGCGCGGTTCAGCGGACATGTTGAGGACCACCGCGTGGCGCTCACCGCGGCCGAAGGCCCACACCCCTTCGGGCGACGGCAAGGATCGGTAGTCCGCCACGGCGAAATCTGGGTGCCGGCGGCGATAGACGATGACGTCCCGGCAGAGCGTCAGGACCGAGTCCGGATCGTCCCGCTGCTCGGCCACGTTGGTCGCGGCCAGGTCGCCGAGGGGGAGCCACGACCGGGGGGCGTCGGTGAAGCCACCGCCGGGTCGGTTGCTCCACGGCATGGGGGTCCGTGCGGCGTCTCGCCCTTCGTAGTACGGGAAAAAGCGCACACCGAGCGGGTCTCGCAGGTCCTCGCGAGCCACGGCCACGTCGCCCATCCCGATCTCGTCGCCTTGATAGAGCACCGGAGTGCCGCGCAGGCAGAGCAGCATCAGCAGTGCCACGCGAACCTTGTGGGGATCGTCCCCCGCCCAGCGGGTGGGGAAGCGGAACATGTCGTGGTTGGAGCCGGTCCACGCCGGCCATGCACCGGGCGGGAGCACCGCTTCGGTGCGTTCGACGATCTCCCGCATGGCACTGGCTTCGAGGGACGCCCCGATGAAGTCGAAATTGAAGGCCAGTCCGAGCTCGTCGTACCCGTCGCCGTAGAACTCGGCCAGTCGGTCCAGCGGGACCGGCGTCTCCCCGATCAGGAGCCGGGGTTCGTCGTACGCGTCGACCAGGCGCCGCCAACGTCTGATCACATCGTGGACTTCGGGCCGGTTGGCGTTGTAGACGCTGCGTTGGCCGAACATCTGCGTCTCGAAATCGTCGTCCTCGGTGGCCGGCGGGTTGTCGCGGAGTTCGGCGTCCTTGATGATGACGTTGCAGACATCGATTCGGAATCCGGCCACTCCGCGATCGGACCAGAAGCGGAAGATGTGGTCGAAGGCGGCGCGCACGTCCTGGTTCCACCAGTTGAGGTCCGGTTGCTCCGCCAGGTGGTTGTGGAAGTAGTACTGCCCGGTCGTTTCGTCGAACGTCCATCCCGGACCGCCGAAGCTGCTGACCCAGTTGTTGGGCGGTCCCCCACCCGCTGCGCCGTCGGCCCAGAGGTACCAGTCCCGGCGGACGGACGAGCGCGACGATCGCGAATTCAGGAACCACGGATGCTGATCGCTGGTGTGGTTGGGGACGATGTCCATGAGGACACGGATGCCCCGGTTCCCAGCCTCGGCCACCAGTCGGTCGAAATCGTCCATCGTTCCGAACTCTGCCGCGATGGCACAGAAGTCCGAGACGTCGTAGCCCCAGTCCGCGTTGGGCGAGATCGTGACAGGCGAGAGCCAGATGCCGTCGACCCCGAGCCAGGCCAGGTGGTCCAGATGCTCGATGATGCCAGCGATGTCGCCTACGCCGTCGGCATCGCTGTCCGCGAACGATCTCGGGTAGATCTGGTAGAGGACACCGCCCTTCCACCACGGGTCGGCCCGAGAAGTCACGCCGATCACTCCGCGGTGTCGGGCATGGCACTACGCCAGGGCGAGAGGTCGAGCAGTGGATAGCGGGCAGCAACCCCGGCCAAGGTCCGCGCCGTCCAATAGGGATGACCGGGCGCCGGAAAGCCCAGCACCGTCAGCTGGCGCTCGGTGGCTCGTGGTACGAAGCGATGCCATGACATGTCCTCGCCGGCGTTGGGCAACCCGAAGGAGCCGAGCCAGTCGGTGGAGGCCGGCTTGTAGGAGACGTGGAGCATGAAGCGCGCCGCCCCGGGCGCGGTCATGCGCACGCCCCGGTGGTATGTGTCGGGCCGGTAGACCAGGACGGATCCGGCGGGCCCCGAAGCCGGGACCTCCGCTGCGTAGAGATCGGCGTAGTCGTCGGGACTGAGATACGTCCGCTCCACCGGGATGTCGGTGGTGAGACGACGCGACACCATTCGCGTCGCGGCGGTCTCTGGTGACACGTCACTGAGGTAGACGAACGTCTCGAGCTGCTGGTAGCCCGGATCGTCACGCGGCACCACCAGCGTGTGGTTGCCGTAGTCAGCGTGAAGGAGCTGCTCGTCGCTGGGCGCCGCTCCGGAGTACTTGGCACTCAACATGGCCTGGTAGAGCCGAGGATCCGAAATCCCGAGCAATTGCTCGGCCAGTTCGATCATGCGGTGGTGCACGACCAGATCGTTGAGGGCGTCGTCATCGAAGGGGAAACGAGGCATCACCCGGTGCGAATCGATGCGGAACGGCTCGTTGCGCTCCGGATCGAAGTCGGTCGCGAACTCAGCTGCGGTAGGGAACAGCGGGGACATCGCGGCCTGGGCTGCTGCGACGGTCTCAACGGGCAGGAGCCCCGGCACCAGACACCACCCCTCTTCCTGCCACCGGGCCTGGAGGGCGCCGCCGATTGCGCCCGTCATGGAGCGGGCGGCACGTTGGCGTGCGGGCTGACCAATTGGTACTCGTTCGGACCAGAGAACTCGGACATGGCCTCGTCGAATGCGCGTCTGTTCAGATTCCGTCCGGCCATCGTTGCGGCCTCCGTAAAGATCCGGATCTCCTGGCACCAGCGCTGGACCGGGCCTTGCTCCACTATGAGGTCGTTCAGGTCGCCCTTGGGGATCTGCCGATACGCCATGTGCCAGATGTCCCTGCACTCCCGGTCGCCAGGATCGTAACCACCCTCGGACTCCGATCGGGAGTCTTCGACGCCATCGAGCGTCTCAGTCCTGACCCCCTCCTGCCCGTCGATCATCGGAGTACTCCGCTCCGCGCACGTGATGCGATTCACGGACGCTGCCCGGCGTCTGTCAGTTGGCGCGGCTCCAGAAGACCGAGAACGCCGAAGAGGCGCCCAGTCCGTGCGCGGTGGCGATCGGGCCGGGCGTGGTGTCGACATCCCCGTACTCGCCCAAAGCGATGCCCTCTCCGGTCTTCCACGCCTTGGGGTCGAACAGGCCGCCTACGTTGCCGGCGCTGTCGGTCACGATCGCTCCCTCGTAGTGCTCGTCGCCGAAGTCGCTGGTACCGGAGAATCGCCGGTTGTAGTAGTAGGCCTCGGTGATCGTCTCAGCCGAGGCGTTCTCACAGACCGAGACGGGACAGGTCTGGACCACGTCGAATCCCTGACTGCTGGTGACGTCTTTCAGGGAGAGCTCGTACTTGTCCCGGCCGAGATAACGGATGGAGGATTCGATGGCGTCACCCGGGCTGACCTGGAATTCGAAGTGGGAGTTGGCCGGATACATCTCGTACCACGCGTTGTAACGCGGTCGAAGAGCCTTTGCAGTTGGCGGAGATGCCATCCTGTTCGACCGTCTGATCGGACCACCCGTCCAGGCCTATCCAGTGGAACGAGAACGTGTCGGGGGAGTTGGAGCACGCCACCGAGGGCACGTTGTAGTTCGCCACGATGGAGGTGAAAGTCTGTCCGGCCGTCTTCGGCAGGGCTGCGTATCCGGACCAGTTGCTGTTGTACATGACAGGGATTCCGTTCGACCTCACCTGTGGGCCGTTTCCGTTGAACGGGATCAGTGGTCGCGACAGGCTCGCCGCTGTTCCCGCTCCGCTTGCCGCCACCGTCGTGAAGCTCAAGCACGCCACGACCACCGAAGCCAGGATCGCGACCTTCCGGAAAAGTTGCATTCTCACAGGACCTTTCGGTGACCGGCTCGACGTCCGGCCGGATTCGGGCACGTTAGCACCGGGTTCCAGGTCCGACTCTGCTCAAACTGCGCAACCGAGAGCCCCCGGCACGGAGCCGTTGGAGCGAGTCATCAGAGAACGGCGAGTAGGTCCACCACCGTGCCCTTTCACCACCGGAGTGGTTGTTCATTGTCGAGCGAGAGTGAGGGGCGTTTGAGGTGAAGACCAGTTCGACGGTGGATCGCCTTCCCGCAATCAGCGATGGCCCATCCCGTCGCTCGAGGCCGGGTATCGGCGGCTGATGATGCGACGAGGAAGAACGCGGGTCCCACGGTTCGGCAGCGCAATCCCGTCACAGGCGGTACCCTGCTGAGGGGAGAAACTGGAGGCGAAGCGGTGCCTGCGGAGTTGTTCCAGCGACATCACGTCGTCGACGTCGACACACACCTGACCGAACCGCCCGACTTGTGGACCTCACGGGTCTCGTCGAAGTGGGGAGAGGCCGTACCCCACGTCGAGAACGTCCGCGGCAACGACATCTGGGTGGCCGCCGGCACCTTCCTCAACGCACCGGGTAACACGGCGATCGCAGGTTGGCACGGCTACGTGCCCGACGGCCCCAGGACCTACGACGAGATCCCGCCGTCGGCCTTCGACGCCAGCGCTCGCCTCGCACACATGGACGTCGAGGGCATTCATGCGCAGGTGCTCTACCCGAACGTCGCTGGATTCGGATCGGCGTACTTCCTGAAGCTCGGTGACCGCAACCTCGTCACGGCGTGCGTGCGCGCCTACAACGACTTCCTGGTGGAATGGACCTCGGTGGACCCGTCGCGGCTGATCCCGGTCATGTCCACGCCCTTTTGGGACCTGGACTTCGCACTAGCGGAGCTCGAGCGCTGCGTCGAGAACGGTCACAAGGCGATGAACTTCTGCAACCACCCCGACTCGCACGGCGAGCCACCGCTCTCCGACCCGCACTGGGACCGTCTCTGGGCGGCCGCACAGGACGCGGAGATCTCGGTCTCCTTCCACATTGGTGGCGGAGACATCACTGCGCCGTTCGCCAAGGATCCGCACCTCAGCTTCCAGGCGAAGTTCCCCAAGATCTCGGCGCTGATGATCATGGACAACATCGAGACGCTCGCTGACCTCGTCTTCGGCGGCGTGTGTCATCGCTTCCCGGAGCTACGTTTCGTCTCGGTGGAGTCGGGAGTCGGCTGGCTACCCGGCGTGCTCGAGACGTTCGATTGGCAGTGGGGCAACAGCGCGATCCGTGAGGCGCATCCCGAGTACGACCTGCTGCCGTCCGAGTACTTCCGCCGCCAGATCTACGGCTGCTTCTGGTTCGAGGCAGATTCGGCGCGGTTCGCCATCGAGCAATTCCCGGACAACGTGCTCTTCGAGACAGATTTCCCGCACCCCACGTGCCAGCACCCCGGGCCAGCCAGCATCGGAGTCTCTCCCGGCGAGTATGCGACGAAGGCCCTCGACGGTCTCGCAGATGACGTGGTCGCCAGGGTCCTACACGACAACGCGGCAAAGCTCTACGGCCTCGACTGAAGGCAGCCGAAGTCGGCGGGTGGCAGGCTGGCATCTCGTGATCGACGACTTCGCGAAGGAGTACCTGCACAGCGACCTCAATGACGTCCGAGAGGCGATGCTCCGGAAGCTCCAAGGGCTCTCCGAGTACGACGTTCGGCGCCCTCTCACCTACACCGGAACCAATCTTCTCGGCCTGGTCAAGCACCTTTCGATCTCCGAGGCCTGGTACTTCGGCGACGTGTTCGGACGTCCGTTCCCAGGTCACTGGTAGCGTTGGGACGATCCTGCCGGGCACGGCGACGTCATGTGGGCTGCTGCGGATGAGTCGCGCGCCGAAATCATCGACCGCTACCGCCGAGCGTGGGAGCACTCGGACGCGACCATCGCCGCCCTCGATATCGACGCGCCGGGCCACGTGCCCTGGTGGCCACGCCCGGATGTGAATCTGTTCAACATCCTGGTCCATGTGCTCACCGAGACGAATCGGCATGCAGGACACGCCGACATCCTGCGCGAGCAGCTGGACGGCGCCGTCGGATCCGACGCGGACAGCGTGACGCAGCACGGACGAGACGCGGCCTATTGGGAGAATCGTCGGGCACAGATTGAGCAGGCTGCCAAAGCAGCCGACCCTCGTCAAAACACAGCGATGTAGAGGAGCTTTTAAGGCACACTCCCGGCAGTGGCGAGGAACTTGGTGGCGATCGGAGCGGCCACTGCACCGCCGACTCCGCCTCCGACCACGAGAACGGCGAAGGCGAGGTCCCCGTTGTAGCCGATGAACCAGGCGTCGGTCTGGGGCGGGTTGGCCGTGCCGAATTCGGCGGTGCCGGTCTTGCCGAAGGTGCCAGCCGGCAGCCCGGCCGAGGCGGCGGTGCCGATGGAACTCGTCACCACCGCGTTCATCATGGTCCGCAGGTCCGAGATGACTGTGGGGTCGACGGCCTGTGGGGGGGCGGAATCGTCCGGGGTGTCCGAGACGAGCCGGGGGAGGTGCAAGCCGCCCGAATCGACGGTGGCCGCCACGTTGGCCATGGCGAGGGGAGACACGACGACCTGGGCCTGGCCGATAGCGGTCGCGGCCGCGTCAGAGTTCGAGGTGGGTACGGGGACCCGACCCCCGAAGGCGGTCAAGCCCATGTTGATCGTGGACCCGATGCCGAACTGCGCCGCCGCCGCGGGATAGCTCGGGTCGGGGAGCGAACTCGACATTCCTATGAATGCGGTGTTGCAGGACATGGCGAAGGCCTGCTCCATGGACAACGACGGCGTCGTCTCGCCCTCGAAGTTGTGGAAGACCTCCCCGCCGACCGCGATGGTGGGTGGACACGAGGTGGGACTCGAAGGTGTCATGCCGTGCTCGATGAGATCGGTCGAGGTGACGACCTTGAAGGTCGAGCCGGGAGGGTACGCGCCGTCGAAGGCTTCGTTGACGGCCTCCGAGTCCGGCGTGCTCACGGAGGCCAGCACGTCTCCGGTCGATGCCTGTATCGCCACGATGGCAGCCGGGAGCGGCTGGCCGCCCAGAGCAGATTCCGCCGCGTCCTGGACGCTCGGGTCGATGGTCGTCTCGACCGCGGTACCGGCGTGCTCGGGGAATCGTCCGACGACGGCGACGGTATTGCCCGAGCGGTCGGTCACGCTCACCACGGCTCCGGGTGTGCCCGCCAGTTGGTGCTCGTAAGCCTGCTCGATGCCGCTCTGGCCCACCATGTCCCCCACGGCGTAGGGCGGCCCGAGGGTCTGGAGCTCCTGGGCCGTGATCGGGCCGATCGTTCCGACGACGTGGGCGGACAGTTCAGGAGTGAGCGCGCCGCGGGCGTCGTACGCGTCGAACACCGTGCCCGGGACCGGGTAGATAACAGGCTTGTACTGCTCGTAGGCGGTCTGGCTGAGCTGGGTCACCGGGACGAACCACGTGGGGTGAGCTGACGCGGTGAGCTCGGCGGTTTTGATCTGGCTGGCGGGGATCCCGACCTGGGCGAGGGCGGCGGTGAGGGCTGCCGCGTCGGTGACCCGGGAGCCCTCGATGCCGACCGAGACCATGGGGACCGAGGTCGTCAAGGACACGCCGCCCAACCCCAGGATGGGGGCACGAGCCGGCCACGTCAGGTTCGTCGAGACCGAGTCCCCGGTTCTGAGCGAGGGGATGATCGAACTGGGAGACCATTGCACCTTCCACGACCCTGACGCGTCAGTCAGCGCGAGCCGGCTTCGTACACGCAGGGCCCCGAGACCCCCGAGGGTCAGGTGGCTCGTGACATGGGCCGTACCTCGTGACCCGCTCGTGGAGACGACACCGAGGTCGTGGGTCGACCCCTTGAGACCGAGGTCCGAGGCCACCTGGCGGTTGAAGGTCACGAAGTCCGCCGGGGGATGTGAGACCAGGGCCGCCATGGCGGCATAGTCGCCCTTGGACCATGCGGCGAGATACTGCTGCACCATCGCTGTAGGCCCGGCCGAGCTGGTGCCGCAGGCCGCCAGCAGCGTTCCGCCCACGGCCAGGACGGCGGCGATCCGCCAGAGAACTCTTGGCCGCCCGATCGGACGCATTGCCTGCCACCTTCCTTTGGAGCTCGTTGACCTATTTCTGACGCGCCAGCCTTTCAGCCCAGTCGGGCTCTGTGGGCGCAGGTTGGCCTCCCTCCCGAGGCTGGCTGCTGGGCCGTCGTGCAACAAATGTCAAACACCGTGCAACGCGATGGTCGGCGTTCTCGGGCACCAGAGCTCAGGACGCTACCCAGCGCGCTGCATGCAGCACAGAAGAGTCGTAACGTCCACTGCGTCGTTTCTGGTCCAACGAGATTCGTGTGTCCCCAGCCGTCGACGAGTGTGCGACCGGGTTTCGCGTACCGATTTGGCTTAGGTCGCAGGCCGAAGTGCGCTTCGACATCGGCTCTGCGTGGGTCTCAGAGCCCAAGTGCCGCCGGCAGACCACACCCAATGAATGCCGGAATCGTTTCGGTCAGCCCGGCGTCGTCTGGTCGAACTTCCCGACCAGTGAGCCCGGGTCGATCGCCGTTTCGGCGTCGTTGAGCGCTACGGCGGTTCGCGGCGTCGGATAGGCCGGGTCCGTGGTCGTCGGGATGACCGCAGTTCCCCAGGCGACGAACGAGATGACGTGGGTGGCGAATGCAACTGGTCCGGATATGAGGGAGAGCTGTACGACTCCTTGACCCCCAAACTCGCATGCTCGTTCTTCGAGGAGCACCATGGTCTCTGCTCGGGCGCGAGCGAGGGCTTTCGTTGGGTTTGCCAACTCCACGTTCTGGATCTTCTGGCTGATCGCCTGCGTGGGACTGCGACGGTAGGCCCTCACGAAGCGACCTCCCGACACCAGACCGACCGGATTCCATCCGGCCGCTCGGAGCAGCACGAACTCTCGCGCCGACAGATTCGAGGTAAACGCTCGATCCGGTACCTTCGGCGAGTGGGCAGGACGAATCGCCGTCCCGACCAAATTGATCGCGACGTAGCGCCGTTCGATTTCTGTGATGAGCTCGGTTCCGATCACCCCATGAGCACCCGATTCACGGCACTGAGCCTCCAGGCGCTCGACGGCAGTGGCCATGGCCGACGCCAGCGCTTGAGACGCTCGCTCGTCTTGCGTCGAGCCCCAGGTGTTGACCGTGTCTCGGCGCATGCCGAACACGGCTGCCCCCGAGCAGATGTCGACGGCTTCCCAACCCGAGGCGCTGAGGAACAAGGTCTCATTGGTGGAGAGGCCCGAAAGCGGCGACGTGCCCGCCATGCCACCCTTTGGGTGTCGCTCGGTCGAAGCCTTC
This sequence comes from uncultured Acidimicrobiaceae bacterium, assembly GCA_963828505.1. Classification (GTDB taxonomy): domain Bacteria; phylum Actinomycetota; class Acidimicrobiia; order Acidimicrobiales; family RAAP-2; genus Bog-473. Next base: position 106,092 of record CAWHFM010000014.1, on the reverse strand, counting down.
TGGGCGGCGAGCATCCGCTGGCGAAGATCGTCCTGTGTCATGACAGCCTGAGTAGGGCCTCAGTGCTGAGAGCCTCGCCAGGGTGCTCGAAACGGCGGAGCCGCGTGGCCCGGACGGTGGCGTCCATGATCCACGCGCCGCTTCCCCCGAGGTGCTCGTCTCCGAGTTCGACGTCCATCCCGTAGACCGGGTCGCCCTGGGCCTCGACTCGGATGTGTGTGGCGGCGAGCTCGAGGAGCTTCATCTTGGCGTCGGAGACCTGTTCGACCTCTTGGACCGGTTCGCCCATCAGGTCGCGCTGGCGGATCTTTCCTTCCAAGAAGAACTTGGTCAGGCAGTAGGGCCACACCGCCACCCAGATTCGTTCGACCACGGCCGAGACCGGCACGAGGCCGCTGGCGATCAGATTGACCAGAGGAGCGCCGGCGAGATGCGTCGTCCACAGTGCGCCCTTCGCTTCGGGCGCTCCGGCCACCCGCACGGCCGTTCCGACAACCCGGTACTCGAGCGCCGGCGTCTCGGCGAAATGACGGCGGTCGTCTCGCACTCCGATGACCCCATGAGCGCCGGCCGCCTTTGCCTGCTCGAGCATTCTCGAGAAGGCGGCGCTGTAGCCCCGCTTCCACGCCGAGTGCATGAGCAGCTGTTCGGAATTGGCCCCCCAGGTCAGATGCTCGGCGGTGATGGCCTGCTTCACGTGTGGACATCGGTACCGCTTCCAGTATCCCTGAGCGGCCATGTTGCGGATATGGGTGTTCATGTAGCCATACGGACCCGTCTGGATAGGGACGAAGCGTTGGCCGGTCATGGTGACCCCGCCCGTATAGAGCGGAGAGGAATGGGCGAGGACGCAATAACCCTGAACGAATTGAAGGGGTTCGAGGCCCAGTGACGCGCACGCTGCGAACTCGTTGATGGACAAACCCGAGGTAAAGCTGGCTGAGCTGAGTCGATCTGCACGGACGGAGCCGGCGGTCTCCTCATCATCCATGTGGAGATCATTTCATCGACAGCCAACTTGGGGGCGCTTTCCAAGGCTGCTTCGGCCGCACAGACGCTGAGACGCACACGGGTCGCCACCATGGGCGAACTTGCCATGGTCGTGGTGAAAGGGCCGATAGCTGAGTTCTACGCTCTGAGGTCGGCCCAACCGGCTGGCCACGGCTGGTCAGGGTTTGAATCCTTTACGGATGTGCTCATCCGCCCGTTGACTCGGTGGACAGCTCAGTCAGTCTGGCAGGGCCGGGCTCGTCAGGACCGATCCACTCAAAGGTCTTACGTCCGCGATGTCAGTGTTCGCGGACAATCCCGAAGGGAGCGTTCGCGGCTCGGGCACTTCGTCGACTGCCGTCCCGCGTTGCGGGAGCCGTTCTTCGGCGAGCGCCGGACAACCCGAACCCACTCCGTCCCTCTGTCCGGCTTAGAAATCCGGCAGATGGGCCGCGAGGCCATGGTGGCGCTCGGCGACTAATCCTCGTCCAAACCCTCGAAGTCCGCTTTGGACTCGTGCCATATGCGCTTCTGCGTGTATTCATCATGAGACCCGCATTTGTCACATGTGCGAAGTCGGGCCACCTCCTCAGCGGTCTCTTCAATTCTTGGGTCAGGTACGTACGTCAGAGGGGCCCTGCCTGAAAACGAAGTTCCCAATCCCGCCGAGGGACGCGACCTCGGTTTCGAGTAGTACCCGTTTACCTTCCAGGTGTAGCCACACTTCTTGCAGGTCCGGAGGTATTCGGGTCTGTCGACGGCCCGAAAGAACGCTCCCGCGCCAGAATCTTGATCGGACATGTAAAGAAGTCTGGTGCAGCCAGAGACGATTCGGCAAGGAAGGACCAGAGTGCCGGCGACAAGCGCTGGAATCACGGCACGGGGGAGGCGGCTCGCCACGCCCTCACCTCGGACTCGACGTCATAGCCCGAGGGGGAAAGTGCGACAAGATGGGCGGAGTCACCGCGACCACGTGCGGTGCGTGACCCGATGGTCAAGGATCCACTCCGAGACCACTTCGTTCCGTTGCCCGCTCGGCCTTCGGCCGCCTCTTGAACGATCCTGACGAGAGCTCTGTATACCAGGGTGCCAGCAAGGCAAAAGTGCGCGGTACGGAAGTGAGAACGTGTTCCGATTCCGTCAGGTTGTGGCTCGGTCGGAACAGGTAGCTTCGGGAAGGTGAGGGCCTACTCGATCGTCGGCGCTCGATGAGCGACTACTCGACGAATCGACCATCAACGACACTCCGGCTGGTATCGATGTTGGCCGCCGTCGCTATCGGCATATCGGCCTGCGTCAACCCGCCTGGCGCCCCGCATGCCGCGAGCGCCAGGTCGTCGAGCACAATCACACTCGCTGACGATTCTGCCCGGATCGTCGGTTCTGACGGACATCGGCCGTGTTCAGCTCGCTCGAGCCGGTGCGGTAAGCCGGTAAGAATGCCGGTGGGATCTGCGGAAATCTGGTTCACGAATCTCACTTCCTGCACCTCGGATTCCGAGGCCGAGGGGCTCCTCATTCGGCTCGATGGGATGCACGGCCCGATCGCTAATATGTTGCAAACAGGTGACGTGGTCGTCATGACCGAGCGCTACCTCGCTTGGCTCGATACAACCTGGTCGCCGGACGACCCCATTGCGGGCGGTCTTCTGCGGGGTCTATGGAATGTCGCGTTTCCCCTCGGACCATGTCACGGTGTCCGAATACCCGATGCTGCCCGTGACGCCCTGTTGCCGGGCACGACGAGCCGAGGGGCCGGCCACTCCCTCATCCTGAATACCGATCCGAGCTGCGTCGATGGAGGAAGCGTCGGCGGTAGCCGTGTGCCCTTGGAGTTCGCCGCCGAGTGGGAACGACATCCTCGCGTAACGTGGCGAACCCTGGGGGACCGCATCCGCTACACGATCGCCGGGCACTTCACGAATCTGGAAGGTCAGACAAACCTCGACCCCGGAGGCGGCGCCGTGGCGTCCATGGCATATCAGGTCACTTACGGATTTGAGAGCAAATCGCAGACCGTAGCGATAGGAACCCGAATATGGCGGGACGGATCGGCGAGACCTGTCACGGTATCTCAGCTGTTTGCCGCCGACTTCGACACGGGACGCTACCCATTCCAGGCCGAGCAGTACTCCATGGCGACCGTGCCCCGGTGGTTCTCTCTCCGGCCCTTCCCACGGATCGCGGCGGGGCAAGTCGCGGACGACCCGCCACGGGCTGATTTGGTCTACACGACTTGGACAGCTGGTCCGCCTTCGCTTCGACCCGGAACCAGCTGGACAATGTATTCGGATCCTCCGCTGCGTCGTTCTCTCAGCGTGTTGGTCACGGCCGAACGCGACGAATTCCTGCAAAGGTATTCGCTGGCCGAGCACGCCTCGTGGAATCAGACCAATTCGGACAGTCTCACCTTCATGGCGATTCAGTCACAGCCGCGGTGCGGCGAATCGCCGCGATTGTCGGACCGTTACTCCATGACCCTTGAGCTCGAGCTGAAGGTTTCGTCAGCGTCGACCTGATCTGATCGCCAACGCATATGTCCCAGAGAGACTCCGTTCGGCCGACGTCTACGTAGTGTGTCAGCGGAAACGGACGGGACCATTCGCCATTGAGCCCGGTTCGGTTCCTTTCTCGATTCGTGGCATTTCCATGTGGTATTCGGGGGAGTTCTGAACGAGCAAGTTCCCCCTGTAGCCCACGAGGCATTCTCGCGGAGGCAGCACCGCCCGTTGGGCCGGGTCGCTCAAAGCCCGACGTCCTGATTGACACGAATCGGACACCAGCCGACAATGGGTACGCGGTGATGTGATGTAAACATTCACCTCCCGCAGGCTGCGGGCTGAAACAGGGCCCTGACCTCGCGATTCGCGAAGTCGGCTCGGACGTGCTCGAATTTCGTCCGTGTCGGATGCGGATCGTGAGCAGCGCCTTGGAACCGAGAACGAGGCGTTGCGTGCGGAGAACGCGAAACAGGCCGAGCAGATAGAGCTTCTGACCCGTAAGGTCACCGAGCTCGAGCAGCGGTTGAACCAGGGCTCGAGGAATTCGTCTCTTGCGCCGTCGAGCGACAGTCCCAAACAGCAGGCCGAGGCGACCAAGACCCGGTCCGAGCGACGGGCAGCCGAGAAGGCGAAGCGTAAGGACGAAGTCGAACGGAGGCGGGGCAAGCAAGCGGGGGCTCCGGGGAAGAACCTCTCGATGAGTGCGGTGCCCGATGTGATCATCGATCACCTGCCAACCAACTGCGAGTCGTGTGGGGAGAACCTCGCGTCGGCCGAACGCCAAGGGTTCGAGCGTCGCCAGGTCCTCGACACCCCCGAGCCGATCATCATCACGACCGAGCACCGCTCGGTGCGCAAGACGTGTCGCTGCGGCACGGTGAGCGCCGGGACGTTCCCGAAGGAGGCCACCGCACCGGCTTGCTACGGGCCGAACATTCGAGCAGCCGCCCTCTACTTGCTCCACGCCCAGCACATCCCGGTCGAGCGGACGGCCGAAGCACTGTCGGCCGTGCTCGGCGCAAACGTGTCGACTGGGTTCGTGGCCTCGTTGGCCAAGCAGGCCGCGGGCGGACTCGACGGCTTCATCGCCGAGATCTGCGCACGCCTGAGAGCAGAGCCCTTCATCCACGTCGACGAGACCTCTGACCAGGTACGCACCGACAAGTGGTGGTTCCACGTGGCCTCGAGCGAGCTCTACACCTACCTCTTCGCCAGTTCGACCCGGGGCAAGGACGCCCCCGACGCCGCCGATGTGCTCCCCGGCTTCGACGGGGTCATGGTCCACGACCGCCTGGCCATGTACTTCAAGTACGACGACGCGGCCCATGCGATCTGTTTGGCCCACATCGTGCGCAACCTGGCCGCCGTCGCGGTGGGCTTCAACCAGGGGTGGGCAGCCGATATGTCCAAGCTCTTGATCGAGATGAACGAGGCGGCCCACGAGGCCCGCCGGGCCGGCCAAGTCAAGCTGCCCCGCCGCCAGCTCAGCGCCTTCCTCGCCCGCTACGACGCACTCGTCGAAGAGGGCATCGGCGTGAACCCCGAACCGAGGGGCCGCGACCGCGACTACATCGAGCGCAGGTCGTTCAACCTCGTCAGCGCGTTGAAGGACCTGCGCACCGAGGCCACGCTCTTCGCCGTCGACCTCCGCATACCCTTCACCAACAACCAGGGCGAGCGCGACCTGCGTATGGCCAAGTTGCACAAGAAGATCAGCGGCTGCTTCCAAAGTGACGAAGGCGCGCAGCATTTCGCCAAGATCCGCTCCTACATCTCTACCGCTCGAAAGCACGGGGTCGGCGCGCTCGCCGCGCTCGAAATGTTGTTCCGCGGCGACGCGTGGATGCCGCCGATCATCGCTTGACCACAAAACCCGCGATCGCCCACATTGGCGACGAGCCGATACGAGATCGCAACCGGTTCCACACAGCACGTGTCACCCAATTCTGCGAGCCCGCCACCGCAACCCTCCCGATCGTGCTTTCAGCAATCCGAAGTCCAGGTCAGGTGGGGGTCTGAATGATTACGATGTGATCGGCAGTGATTTGATGACCAGGGGGGTCTCGTGAAGACAATCAGCCCGCGCAGACTGCGGCGCACACTCGGGTCCGCCGGAGCGATCGGCCTCGTGGCCTGCCTCACCCTGGGGATGACGCCAGCGTGGGCGCAGGTACCCGAAGCAGGCGAGGCATCGCAGTTCCTGAGCTCGGTCCTGGTGTGGAACTGGTACGCGTCGCCAGCCGGTGCCAACACCAGATGCACGCCGAGCGCCGCCCACCCGTACCCGGTGGTGCTGGTGCACGGCACCTTCGCCAACATGTACGACAGCTGGGGCGCCCTCGCACCCGACCTGGTGAACAACGGCTACTGCGTCTACGCCTTCAATTACGGCCAGACCATCGCGCCATCGAGCATCGACGGCACGGGCGACATCCCCACCTCCGCCGGACAGCTGTCGAGCTTCGTCAACCAGGTCCTGACGAAGACGGGAGCGAGCAGGGTCGACCTGGTCGGCTGGTCGCAGGGGGGCATGATGCCCCGTTACTACATCAACGACCTCGGCGGTGCCTCGAAGGTCAACATGCTCGTGGGTCTGGCGCCGTCCAACTATGGAACCACCGTGGACGGGCTGACGACCTTGGTGTCCGATTTCGGACTGCTGGGCGTGGCCACCGCGGCGCTCTCGGTCACCTGTGAGGCCTGCCTCCAGCAGCTGCAGGGCTCATCGTTCCTGGCGGGGCTCAACACCACCCCGACCGTCTCCAGCGTGAAGTACGTTGTCATCGAGACCAAGGACGACGACGTGGTGACGCCGTACACCAACGCGCTACTTCCCGCGGCATCCAATGTGCAGAACATCCTGCTGCAGAACCAGTGCCCGCAGGATGGCAGTGATCACATCTCCATCGCCTACGACTCGAACGCCCTGGCCGACGTGGTCAACGCCCTGGGGCCCGACAACCCGAACTTCGCGCCCACGTGCCAGGCGGTTGGGCCGATCTTCGGCAACGTCTGACCTCGCAGCCGCGGGCATGGAGGTTCTCGAACCCTCGTCGTCCAGCGGCACGAGGTTGGTAGTCTCAGTCGGGGGCAGCAGCACCCACTGGTCGCGCCTGTTGGAGGACTTCGTCACCACGAAGTTTTGACCGAGAACGAACGCTCAGCGGCTCCACTTGATGGCGCTCACCGGTGCCGGCTCGATGGAGGAGCGGGTTGTTGCGTGAGTCGCGTCCGAGGTGGATACTTGCACCGACGAGTTCCTCGTCGATGAGGCCGTGAAAGAAAAGAGAGGAACGATCGTGCGGGTCGCTAATGCCTTTTGTCGTCGGAGTCGCGCCACTATTCGACTGGTGGCCCTGTTGGGTACTCTCACCGTGGCCTCCGTCGGATTGTCCGTCACGGTGCTGGCGCAACCCTCAGCCGCCGTCGGGAACACCCTGGTGATCTCAACCAGTGGCCACGACGTCGGGAACTGTCAGACCGTCGCGTGCGCCACGCTCGGCTACGCCCTCTCCCAGGCGACGGCAGGGGATACGATCCTGGTGGATCCAGGCACGTACCTGGTCTCTGCGAATCCATCGGGTGAAGTCACAGTGCCCGCAGCGCTGAGTGACCTAACCATCGAGCCCAACTCCTCAGCTGGCGGGGACGCGGCCAACACGATCTTCGACGCCACCGGTGCCATCTACGGCCTTCAGGTCAACGCCGACAACGTCACCGTCAACGACCTCACGTTCGAGAATTCGGGCGCGGCCGGCATCTTCGTCACGCCGCCGTCGTCGGCGACGCCACCCGCCACGGTCTCGGGTGGGACGATCGAGGGCGACGTGGTGAACAACAGCGACCAGTGCTCGCTCGACCCGTCCGCGGCGGGTTGCGCGGCTGCCATCGGCGCGGGTGACTACGGCGAATCGGTCTGGCTCGTCAGCGTCACGACCTCCACCATCGAGGGCACGACCATTGAGAACGGCCTGACCGGCGGCCTCCTGGTCTCCGACGAGATGGGTCCGAACCACGGAAACACGATCAAAGACAACATGGTCGTCAACAATGCGAGGGGTTGTGGGATCACCCTGGCCGCTCACAACCAGTCTGCCTTCCCCGCACCTGATCCGTCAGCGGGCGGCGTCTACGACAACGTCGTCGAGGACAACACCTCCTCGAACAACGGCGCCACCGGCATCGGGCTCTTCAACGCCGCATTTGACAACACGCTCGAAGGGAACACATTCGACGGGAACGGCGAGCCCGGTGTGGTTCTGAATCCGACTTTCCCGGGCGGGGACGTCAACGGGAACATCATCACCGGCAACACCATCGGCGTGAATGGGCTGCACGACGGTCCGGGTGGCGCGCCGGGCAGTCACAACGCGCTCTCGACTCAAACGATAGGCGTCGTCGTCGTGGGCGCGGGGCCGCCCGTCACGGGCACCGTCATTTCCAACAACACCATCTCCGGCAACTTCTTTGGCGTCTACCTCGCGGCACTCGCTTCGAGCGCCGCCGTGTCAGGCAACACGATCTCCGTTACGACGAACGGCGTGCCCGTCTTCCTCGCCCCTGCACCTGGTGCCGGCTACTGGCTGGTCGGAGCCGACGGAGGAGTCTTCACTTTCGGCGTCCGCTTCGCGGGTTCGACCGGCAGCCTGAAGTTGAACGCCCCCATCGTGGGGATGGCGGCAACCCCCGACCGTGCCGGCTATTGGCTGGTCGCGAAGGACGGAGGAGTGTTCGCATTCGGGAGCGCCACGTTCTACGGCTCCGAAGGTGGCACAAAGCTCAACGCTCCCATCGTGGGAATGGCGGCAACCCCCGACGGGGGCGGCTACTGGCTGGTCGCGGCCGACGGCGGGGTCTTCAGCTTCGGCGACGCCACGTTCTACGGTTCCGAAGGTGGGACGAAGCTCAACGCCCCGGTGGTGGGAATGGCCACCACCCCCGACGGGGGCGGCTACTGGCTGGTCGCGGCCGACGGCGGGGTCTTCAGCTTCGGCGACGCCAAGTTCCATGGTTCAGAAGGTGGCACTAAGCTCAACGCCCCGATGGTGGGGATGGCGTCAACCCCGGACGGCGGTGGCTACTGGCTGGTCGCGGCTGACGGCGGGGTCTTCAGCCTGGGCGACGCCAAGTTCCATGGTTCAGAAGGTGGCACCAAGCTCAACGCTCCGATGGTGGGGATGGCCGCCACCCCGGACGGCGGTGGCTACTGGCTGGTCGCGGCCGACGGCGGGGTCTTCAGCCTGGGCGACGCGAATTTCCATGGTTCAGAAGGCGGGACGAGACTCAACGCTCCGATGGTTGGCATGGCAAGCTCGTAGAGTTACTTCGCGCGGGTTTGTGAAGGGTCTCGGGAGCAAGTGACGCCGAGAGCTCGGGTGATAACCAACGCCCTTCGGGTGAAGAGCCAATAGCTCGAACGCAGGGAGGTAAGGCACCGCGTCAGCGAGTGCATCCGCCAGGACGTCTCGCTCAAGCACAAGGGCGACGAGATCCCGTCCATTGGTGGAGCAGCGATCCCCGTCTGACGTGTTGTTTTGCGCGCCGGGGTGCCCTTCACGTTGAGCGGACTTACCCCAGAAGACGCCCGTCGGGGTCGACTCCGATCTCGTTGAGGATCACGTTGATCGGTTGGTTTGTGTCGAGGTCAAAGTACATCGTCCATCCGCCGTAGCGGTCGCCGGAGTAGAGCGCCCAGCTTCTATCACCCTCGTGGTGGATCCGGGCGATGGGCATTTTGGTCCACCCACCCGGCACGGCCCTCCAGACGGGCCCGCATTCAGGAGGGAGATGGACTTGCCCGGTTGCTGATTTCGAGGCGAACCTCGTCGGCAAACTTTGCGGGGACGCGGTCTCGGCACCACCGTCTGACCCTCTCGACGTCGAATTCGGAGAGGACGATGGCCGGCCGTTCCCATCGTGTTTTCGACTGCCCTTGGGCTCGCCAAGGAGCCGCTGCGGACGGTACTGGACGGTACTGCGCACGATGGCCCGGCACGACCTCAGGCCGGCGGCGTCTCGTCGAAACGTGCCCCGACATCCGGTGAATTGAAACGGATTGCATACGAATGAGAACTTGTTCCAAATTCGTTGGGGCACGTGGACGGCATGAAATTTGACCGGAGAACGGACGCTGAGCGATTCGTGCCACTTGACCTGGGTGTTTCCGGTGGTCGGGACCGGGATCGATCCGGTGACCTCACGCTTTTCAGGCGCGCGCTCTACCAACTGAGCTACCCGACCGGGTAACCAGGCCTGACAAACCCGGAGGTCAGTCGGGCGCTGGTGGCGGACCTGACGGGATTTGAACCCGCGACCTCCGCCTTGACAGGGCGGCGTGCACTCCGAGCTGCACCACAGGTCCTTGACCGAAATGGCCTTGCTGTCCTCCGGGTCGGCTCCAGAACCTCCTTTTCGGGCAGCCCCTCACTCTATCCCGTCTCGTGTCGTCGCCCCATCCGGCGGAGGGAAGGCCCGGCACCCCCGGGGTCGTCATGGGGTCGCCGCCCGGAACGCCGAGATCGCCGCCTCGAACGAGTCGAAACGATCGGCGTTGAGGGCCTCGACCAGGCCGGAGGCGCAGAGGCGATCGGTCATGGCCTCCGCTTCGTCGTGCTTGGTCTTCAGGCCCTCGACGTCGGGGAACGGCTCGGGCCAGCCGAAGAACTTGGCCTGCCCCTCGCCCTCGTTCGTGAGGATCGCCTCGAGCGGCGAGAGCCCGACGGCCGTGGTGGCCACGAGGTGGAGTCCGCCTCGCCATTCCCGCAGAGCCTGCATGAGCTGGGCTGCCCTCCCGGCCGGTGACTGGCTGCGCTCGGCCTCACGGAAGCCGACGAACAGCGGGATGGCCGAGCCTTCCAGGCCGCCGACGAGCTCCTCGCACACGTCGACCTTCTCCTCCAGCCCGTCGACGCCGGAGTAGTGGGCAGCACCCCACTTCGAATGCGCTTCCGCCATCCGCGCCGCGGCCTCGCTCGCGCCCTTCTCCTGGGCTCCCTCGGCGAACATGGCGCGGACCGCGTCGGGTTCGAACCATCCCATGGCAGAGACCACGACGTCGGCCGAAACGTCACCGAGCATGCCGCCTCGCCCTGCGAAGTAGAACGAGAAGGGGTTGGTCCAACCCCACTCCGCAGCCCAGCCGAAGACATCGGGGCTCAGGTAGATGGCCGTGCCGATGTCGTGAATCGGGGCGGACGTCGATCGGACGACCGCGAGCCCGGCTTCGTCATTTGGAGACATGGAGTTTCCTTCCGTTTCGGCGCCCGATCATTGGACGAGGGATGACCTCATGTCCAGTGCGGTGGGGGACTCACGCACCGTCCCGAGGCTAGAGCTCTGTGTCGATCGCGTCCCGCAGTTCTTCGAGCACCTTCTTCCGTGCCCGCAGCTTGGTGGCGGCGTGCGCCCGCCGGTCCACTCCGGTGAGATCCTCGGCCGCCGCCAACCCTGCGTCGGCCAGGGATTCTGGGGCGACGACGGCGTCGAGCAGGCCCGCCTCCCGGGCGAGCGGGGGATCGAACATCGTCCCGGTGACCACCGCATGGTCGAAGTGGGACGGTGTCAAACGGTGTCGGGCCAAAACGATGGCGAACCAGGGCAGGGTGAGCCCGATACGCACCTCGTTGAGCCCCAGCTTGTACGGACCGTCGGCACCGATGCGGACGTCCGCCGCCATCAAGAGGAAGGCGCCGGCCGGGAAGGCGTGTCCGGAGCAGGCGACGGCGACGGGCGCGGGGAACGACAGGATGCGCTCGGCCAGGGTCGCGCCGAGCCTGAGCATGGTCAGGCTGTCTTCCGCCGGCCCGTCGAAGACCTTGAGGTCGAACCCAGCCGAGAAGTAACCCGGTCGACCGGTCAGGAGCACGACCGTCTCGTCGCGCTCCGCATCCTCGAAGGCTCGGTGAAGCTCGGTGAGCATGGGTATGGAGAAAACGTTGACCTTTCCGTCGTCCATCGTGAGGATGCTCAGGTCCCCCCGACGCTCGTAGCTCACCAGGTCGGTCATCTGCGCTCCTATCGTTTCGCCATGGTGGAGAGACTCACGGCCGACCGGCGTCTTTCGAGGCCCGCCGTCGCCCGGCGCTCGCGCCGTGCACGAGCGCGTGCTGGTACAGAGTCGCCGGAAGGCGCGAGACGAGGTCGATCACCTTCGCGTCGGGACCGATCAGCGCGCGACGGCGGTCACGGCGGACGGCGGTGAGGATCTGCCGGGCCGCTTTCTCGGGGGAGGTGATGAACATGCGTTCGAAGTCTGCCTGCGCGCTCCCGGGATCCGGAGACAGCAGCGCGATGCTCGGGTCCATGCGGGCGTTTCTGGCGATGTTGGTCTTGATCCCTCCGGGATGGATCGTCGTCACTGACACCGGTGCACCCTCAATCTCGAGCTCCATGCGCAGCGTGTCGGTGAAGCCGCGGACGGCGAACTTCGCCGCGTTGTAGGCCGCTTGCGAGGGCACGCTGACGAGGCCGAAGACGCTCGATACGTTCACGATGTGGCCCTCGCCGGAGGCCTTCAGGTGGGGTAGGAACGCCTTGGTGCCGTAGACCACGCCCCAGAAATTGATGCCCATGAGCCACTCGAGGTCTTCGTAGGACATCGACTCCACGGTGGCACCGAGGGCCACGCCCGCGTTGTTGACGATGACGTTGACCCGGCCGTGCTCACCGACGACGCGGTCCGCCCAGGCGTAGACCGCCGAACGGTCGGCGACGTCGAGTTGCTCCGACGTGACCTTGGTCCCATGGGTCGCACAGAGGGATACCGTTTCGGCCAGGCCCGCATCGTCGATATCCGCCAGGGCGACGTGAGCACCGAGGCGGGCCAGCTCTTCGGCCACGGCCCGCCCGATTCCGGAGCCGGCCCCGGTTACGGCCGCGACGCGGCCGGTGAAGGACTTCATGTCGGTGCTCCCCTGGCGCGAGTCACGCGGCAGCGGTGGGCGACGTGGGCGTAGAGGACGAGGAAGTCGACCAGGTGGACCTCGAGGTTCCGTCGGGTAGGTGCGGACCTCGGAACACCATGTACGGATCCTCTACGCCACTCATCTTCAGCGCCCGGTAGTCACGTAGGTAGCTGTGGTGGACGCGCCACGGCTGGCGCGTGCCCTGTCTCGGCAGGAGGTGGCCCGCCCGCCGGATGTATCCCGATGTCAGATTGAGCAACGGCTCGCCCTCGACGGCGACTGTCGGGTCGTCGTTGCGAGGCACGCCTTCGCTCAGCCCGCGCTGGCGCATGTAGTTGAGCAGCCGGCAGACGTAGTCACACGTGAGGTCACACTTGAGCGTCCACGACGCGTTGGTGTACCCGATGGCAACGGCGAGATTGGGGACGCCCTCGAGCATCATGCCCTTGTAGGTGAGACGCTCCGAGGGAACGACGGTCTCTCCGTCCACCGACAGCGCGATCCCACCGAGGAAGAGAAGCTCCAGGCCGGTAGCCATCACGATGACGTCAGCCGGGAGCTCGACGCCGGACGCCAGCAGGATCCCCTTCTCCGTGAATCGCTGAATGCGGTCGGTGGCGACCGACGCCGACCCGTCGCGGATCGCCGCGAAGAAGTCGCCTTCAGGCGCGGCACAGAAACGCTGGTCCCACGGGTCGTACCGTGGCGTGAAGTGGGTCGCCACGTCGTAGCCGACCGGGAGCTGGCGGGTCAGACCCTTCAGGAGCATGCGCTTCACCTGCTGGGGCCAGTGCCGGCACGCCTGGTAGAAGGCCTCGGTCAGCAGCGCGTGGAACCACTTCGCTCCGGTCCCCGCAGCCTTGGCCGGCAGGAACTTGTGCAAGATGGCCGCGACCGGGCTGCGCTCGGGTAGCGCCGCGATGTAGGTCGGAGACCGCTGCAACATCGTGACGTGTGCGGCCGATCGGGCCAACGCTGGTACGAGCGTCACCGCAGTCGCGCCGCTGCCGACGACGACGACCTCCTTGTCCGCGTAGGCGAGGTCCTCGGGCCACCGCTGGGGATGTACCACCCGGCCCGCGAAGTCGTCCACGCCGTCGAAGTCGGGGAGGTAGCCGTGGTCGTATCGGTAGTAGCCGCTGCACGCGAACACGAACCCGGCTGTGACCTCAGCGGTCTCGACGGAGACTCCGTCAGACATCCGTTCGATGGTCACGTGCCAGCGGCTCTCGTCGCTTACCCAGCCGGCGGCCACGACTCGATGTTCGAGATGGATGTGCTCGTCGATCCCCGACTCGGCGGCGGTGTCCTCGATGTACCGGAGGATGGACGGTCCGTCCGCGATCGACTTCTCTCCGACCCAGGGCCGGAACGAGTAGCCGAGCGTGTGCATGTCCGAGTCGGACCGGATCCCGGGGTAACGGAAGAGGTCCCAAGTGCCCCCGACGGAGCTCCGTGACTCGAAGATCTCGTAGCGGGCCCAGGGGCAGCGCGTCTGGAGGTAGTGGCCGGCGCCGATGCCCGACAGGCCGGCGCCGACGACGAGCACGTCGAGGTGGGCACCGCTGGTCACGGCCGGCGCCATCAGTTCGCTCTTCCGATCAACTCGTCGTGCACCTGCCTGCCCTCCGAAGATCCGGGTCCTCCCAGGATTTCACCAACTCCGAGGTCCCGCTGCCGGCGGGCCGGTGGTCCGTTCGCATGCCCACCCGGCGGCCGCTGTTCCATAACCCTGACGTTAACGTTAGACTTTTCTCAATGACCACGACCGCGCTCCCTTCGGCCCGGGACGGGGCCGCCGGCGCGACCCCGTCCTCGGACGCGGGTGCCGGTGCCATCCCAGGCTCGGGTGCGGGGACCGCGGCCGGCCCGGCCCCGGAGCCCTCGCGCTACCGGTGGATCGCCCTCTCGACCGTGACCCTGGGCACGCTGATGGTGTTCATCAACCAGTCGATCGTGCTCATTTCGCTCCCGGACATCTTCCGCGGCATCGGGCTCGACCCGCTGACTCCGGGCAACACCGGCTACATGCTCTGGATGCTGATGGGCTTCGGCGTCGTGCTCGCCGTGCTCGTGGTGTCGCTCGGCCGCGTGGGCGACATGTACGGACGGGTCAGGATCTTCAATCTCGGCTTCGCCGTGTTCACCCTGTTCTCCATCCTGCTCGCCTCGACCTGGCTCACCGGGTCGGCGGGCGCCATCTGGCTGATCCTCATGCGGCTCGGCCAGGGCGTCGGCGGCGCCATGCTGTTCGCGAATTCGTCGGCCATCATCACCGACGCCTTCCCGGCGGACCAGCGCGGGCTGGGCCTCGGCATCAACAACGTCGCGGCCATCGGTGGCTCCTTCATCGGTTTGGTCCTGGGCGGTCTGCTGGCGCCGGAGGCGTGGCGGCTCGTGTTCTTGGTGTCGGTCCCGGTCGGAGTGTTCGGGACCGTGTGGGCCTACCGGAAGTTGGAGGATCGTGGCCTGCGCGTGCCGGCCCGGATCGATTGGCTCGGGAACGCCACCTTCGCTGTCGGCCTCGTCCTCGTCCTGGTCGGGATCACGTACGGGCTGCTCCCCTATGGCGGCCACACCATGGGCTGGAGCAGTCCGGTGGTGCTGGCCGAGATCTTCGGTGGCCTCGCCGTCCTGGTGGTGTTCGGCTTCATCGAGACCCGGGTGGCCCAGCCGATGTTCCGCCTGCAGCTCTTCCGCATCCGGGCGTTCACTGCCGGCAACGTGGCCAGCTTCCTGGCGTCACTCAGTCGGGGCGGCTTGATGTTCATGCTCGTCATCTGGTTGCAGGGGATCTGGCTCCCGCTGCACGGCTACAGCTTCTCCCAGACCCCGCTCTGGGCCGGCATCTACATGATCCCGCTGACCGTGGGTCTTCTCGCCTCGGCGCCGCTCAGCGGAGTCTTGGCCGACCGCTATGGTGCGCGCCCCTTCGCCACCGGCGGCCTCCTTCTGGCGGCCCTGACCTTCGTGCTCCTCATCGAGCTGCCGGTGGACTTCGGCTACCCGACGTTCGCCGCGCTGATCTTCTTGAATTCCGTGGGGATGGGCATGTTCGTGGCGCCGAACCAGACCGGCATCATGAACAGCCTCCCGGCAAGCCAGCGGGGCTCGGGTGCCGGCATGGCCGGCACCTTCAATTCGTCGGCCCAGGTTCTCTCCATCGGCATCTTCTTCACGCTCATGATCCTGGGCCTGGCCGCCAGCCTCCCGGCAAACCTGTACCACGGGCTGGTGGCCCAAGGGGTGAACCCGTCAGTGGCCGCTCGGGCGTCACACTTGCCACCGGTGGGCAGCCTCTTCGCCGCCTTTCTGGGTTATAACCCGATTCAGGTGCTCCTGGGCAGCAACGAGCTGTCGCACCTGCCTCACGCCACCGCGGCATATCTGACCAGTCGCGGCTTCTTCCCGCATCTCATCGCGCCCGCGTTCTCCAAGGGGCTCACCGAGGCCTTCTCCTTCGCTGCGGGCGCCTGCGTGCTCGGCGCCGTGGCGTCGCTGCTGCGCGGCGGCAAGTACCACTACCAGGACGAGCCCGGCGTCAGCGGCCACGTCGAGCTGGGTGAGAGCGGCGAAGGCGACGGGCCGGACGCGGCGGACGAGTGGGCCGATCGGGTCCCCGCCCAGGAGGCGGTGGCCGAGACCGAGCCCCTTTTGGGAGTTGACTGACATGGCTCCCGCCGCGTCGCGGACACCCGAGGCCGCTCCGACGTCCGAGGCGACGCCCCGAGCGCCCACCGAGGATCCGGGTGAGATGGGCATCCGCATCAGTGACGCCGCCACCCGCGCCGGCGTCTCGGCGCGGACGCTGCGCTATTACGAGGAGCTCGGACTCCTCGCCCCCTCGCTCTACACACCGGGAGGCGAGCGGCGCTACACCCCCGACGACGTCGCGCACCTGCAACGGATACTCGAGCTGCGCGAAGTACTGGGGATGAACCTCGATGAGATCAGGGAGTTCCTTTCACTCGAGACGAGGCTCGACGAGCTCCGCTCCACCTATAACGCCACGAAGGGCGTCGCGACGAAGCGGGCGCGAGCAGAGCAGAAAGCCACGCTCGAGGAGGCACTGGTGCTGAACGTTTCCCTCGCCGAGCAGATCGGCGTCAAGCTGGCTCGGATGGACATGTTCCGCGCCAAGCTGGCGTCTGCCGCTGATCGCTGCCGCGAGCTCCTGGCCGAGCTGGAGCTGACCCGGGCGGAGTAGGCCGCGTTCCCAGTCTTTGGCTCAGGCGTGCGGCGCCTGTTCTGTGCGTGCTGAAAAACCCGGAGTGATTTCGTGGCCACCGCGGGCCGGCGGTGATGGGCGATGGCAGACCGCCGTCATGACCACGTACACCGCTGGTGCCAAGCAATCCATGCCAGCCCTCGTCGACACCACTGCAGGCGGGTTGGTCCGGCCGTGCTCGCGGCACGCGCAGAGTTGCACGGATCCTTCGGATCGCTCCCTGGGCCTACGCTGGCATCGTGGCCTATGACGAGGATCTGGCGCATCGGATCAGAGATCTCTTGTCGGGCGAGCGCGGGTTGAGCGAGAAGAAGATGTTCGGTGGCCTCGCTTTTCTAATCCGCGGGAACATGGCGATCGCGGCCAGCGGCCAGGGCGGGCTGCTGGTCCGGGCCGATCCGGCCGAGTCCCAGCGGCTCCTCGCGACCAGCTCGGCGTCTGTCGCCGTCATGCGGGGCCGGCCGATGCGGGGCTGGCTGCGTGTGCCGTCGGATCGGGTGAAGACCAAGCGGCAGCTCCAGAAATGGGTCACGGTCGGGAGCTCGTTCGCCCGGTCCCTGCCGGACAAGAGCTCGGGCCAGGCGAAGACCTCCTCGAGGTCCAAGCTGCTGAGCACGGCGGCGCGGGAGAGCCGCAGGTCTCCGAGCGGCACCTGAACTGCTTGCCGAAGGCTGGTCGCTCGGGGAAGGATGCACACGGTTCTATGACTGAGGTGGCCACCGCGCCCGCTGGCGCCGCACCTCGCGCGTGGGAGACACCGGCCCGCTGGTACCGGGCGAAGGATCCCGCGTTGTTGGCGCTCAAGCGGTCAGTGCGGGCGGCCGTGGTCATGCCGAGCGTCTTCGCGCTGGCGCATTTCGCCTTCTCGAACGGCCAGGTCGGCCTGTTCGCCTCGTTCGGATCGTTCGCCCTGCTGCTCCTGGTGGAATTCAGGGGAAGGCCCGGGATACGGCTCGGCGGCTATCTCGCGCTCTTCGCCACGGGCTGCGTCTTCATCGTGGTCGGCACGCTCGCTTCCTCGCATGAGCTTGCTGCCATCGTGGCTATGGCAGTGGTCGGTTTCGGCGTGCTCTACCTCGGCATCGTCGCGCCCCTGGCGGCGACGGCAGCGACGGCCGCGCTCCTCACCTTCGTGCTCCCGGTCGCCGTCGCCCAGCCCGCCTCTGCGGTCGGGCCACGTCTTCTCGGCTGGCTCCTTGCCGGAGCCTTCTGCATTCCAGCCTGCCTTCTGATCTGGCCGCCGCCCTGGCACGACGATCTCCGGCGCAGGCTCTCGGCCACGGTCTCGGCGCTTGCCCGGGTGGCCGATGCCTGGGCCGTGGGTCGGATGGGCTCGGACGCGACCACGGCGTTGGCCTCGGACCTGACGGCGTTGCGCGCCGAGTTCCGGGCCACCCCTTACCCCCCCACCGGAGCGGCGGCCAGCGCGGTGGCGCTGGCGAAGCTGGTCGGTCGCGTCGAGTGGGCCGCGGAGAACGTCACGCTCCAGACCGATCAGCTGGGTCCGATCGACGAGCCAGTGCGTGCGGTCCTCGAGGAGATCGCCGCAACGCTGCACGGCTCGGCCGACCTCATCTGTGACGGACGAGGACACCCCGTCGACGACCCGGCTGTGGTGCGACGCCTCCGCGACGAACTGGAGCGGCTCGGTGAGAGCATCAGAGCCCAGCGGGACTCGGACCTCTCCATGCTGCTCGTCGCCGACGACGAGCCGGGTGGGAGCGAAGAGCCCACCCCGGCCGACGACCGCGATCGGGCCGACACGGCAGCGACGGAGGCCGTGTCGGCGAGCTCCCTGGTGTTGCGGCTCGATCCGGGCCTGCACGTGCGGACCCTCGGCATCATCACCGAGATGGTGGCCGACGCCACGCTGGCGGCGGCCGGAGCCGAAAGGTCGGTCGACCGGAGGCTCGGGACGGACTGGGACTCCGCGCCGCGTACGTTCTGGAGGAGGTTCTCGTCGCACCTGTCCTTCCGCTCCGTCTGGTTCCGCAACTCTCTCCGCGGTGCGGCCGGTCTTGCGCTCGCGGTAGCGGTGGTCGAGGTCAGTGACGTCTCGCACGGGTTCTGGGTCGTGCTGGGCGCCCTCTCGGTACTCCGCACCAGCGCGCTCGGCACCGGTGCCACGGCCTTGCGCGCCGTCGGCGGGACGGTGGTGGGGTTCGTCGTCGGTTCCGCCATCATGATCGGCGTGTCGGACCACTGGGTCTTGCTCTGGGTGCTGTTGCCCCCGGCGGTGTTGCTGGCGGGGACGGCCCCCACGGTGATCTCGTTCGCGGCCGGGCAGGCCGGGTTCACGTTGGTCGTCATCATCCTGTTCAACATCATCGAACCAACCGGCTGGAAGGTCGGGCTGACCCGGATCGAGGACGTGGCGATCGGCTGCGGGGTCAGCGTCGTGGTGGGCCTCTTGTTCTGGCCGCGGGGCGCCATGGCGGCGCTCGGACGCGCGCTCAGCGCCGCGTTCGTCGCCAACTCGGGCTACCTGGCTGACGCCGTCGACCGTCTGACGATGACGGCGCGGACGGTGGACACACGCCCGAGCCAGCGGGTCTCGCACAGCGCCTACCTCCGCCTGGACGACGCCTTCCGCCAGTATTTCGCCGAGCGGGGAGCCAAGGGGGTGCCCGTCGAGACAGTAGCCCGGCTCTTCACCGGCGCCAACCGGATCAGGCTGGCCGCCTACACCCTGACGTCTCTCGAGACGGAGCCCTCCGCCCGGGGGAAGCCCGAGCTCGAGTCGGTGGAGGTGGCAGGCGCGGTCCTGCGCGATTCCTACGCGTTCAGCCATCGCTGGTACGAGGAATTCGGCGAGATGCTGGTTGGGGGGCGCACCTCACTCGACCCGCCTCCTGCACGCGGACGCGTCCTCAATGAGGCGCTGCGGAGCGCCTTCGAGGACGCTCGGGCCGGGCGCCGGCCCGACCGGTTGCGATTGCTGCTGCAGATGTTGTGGGCGCACGAGCTCCTCGAGAGCCAGCGCGGGGTACAGGCGGACCTCTCCGAATCGGCCGATCTCTTCGTCAGACAGGCCAGCCGTCCCGCGTTCATGTGAAACCCTGAGCAATCATGCCCCGAGCCGCGGGCGAGCCATTCGTGGATCCGGCCGGAACGCCGCCTGGGAGCGGTCGCTCAGCTCCGGCCAGAATGGGGCCATGAGCGAGCAAGGTCTCACCGATCATCCATCCGGTACCGCTGAGTTCTATGGATCCCTTCCGACGAAGCATGTCGGTGCCGGGTGCCTCTTCTGCGATGAGCTCGGACGTGTACTGCTCGTGAAGCCCGTGTACAAGGAGCCATGGGAGATTCCCGGCGGGGGCGTCGAAGCTGATGAGTCTCCTCTCGCGGCCTGTGTCCGAGAAGTTCGAGAAGAATTGGACTTCGACCTGCGACACGCTGGCCTTCGCGCCGTTGACTATCGCAGGACCGTGGAGGGGGTTCGTGGCGACGCGCTTCGGTTTGTCTTTGTCGGGGGGGTTCTCTCGGAGGAGGACACCGCAGGATTCCATCTGCAGACGAGTGAGCTGGCGGAATGGAGATTCGTCAACCTAGAGGATCTCGGCTCGTATGTGACCCCCGTGATGGCACGTCGGATCCGAGCGTGCCTCGGTTCGACTGAGTTCGTCTACCTGGAGGAAGGGGACCCGAGATAGCAAGACCCCCGCTCGTTCCCATTCGAGCGACTCCCATCGTTCATGGTCTACCCATCTCTTGGACTGTATGGATGAGATGGGATGGGAACCTCTGCCCACGATGGTGATCAGAGATGGCCAGGGGGATGTGCCGTCCTCGAACCATCCGCTTCGTCACAAGTTCTTCGATCTCTGCCCTTGAGAAGTACCGAACAACGGGATGCTAGATCGAAGGCGTGAGAGCGCCGCCCACCGCCTCTGAGTAAAAGACGAAGTTGACGATTCCGAAACCTTCGTTGGTCTGCGGGCACTGGTATATGCCGATCAGGTGAGACACCGAGACACTGAGTCCCGTCTCCTCCTCGGCCTCGCGCGCTGCGGCCTGGGTCAAGGTCTCGCCCGTCTCGGGTTTCCCCGCAGGAAGGTTGTAGCGGGACCAAGCCGAGGGCTTGGACTCTTGAACCAGAACATAGCCACCGGCCTCATCGCCGATGAGGTTGCAACAGCCAATGATGAATGCCGGATCGTCCGTCACATGCCGACTTTCGCACATCGGGTCGGATGCGGCCGCCGTGCCCAGCCGGCTCCGCCTGGAGGCGATGCCGGCTGGGCGAACGACGACGGTCTCGGACTCAGCCGGCAGGAGTCAGGGTGCCGAGCACGCCCTGGTCGTACTTCTTCGGCCCCGAGCTGAAGATGAGCGCCTTCTTCCCTCCGAAGGAGGAGTTGCCGACCTGCAGCCCCCAGAGTCCCGGGATGTGGACGGGCATCCCGTCCGTGCCGTCGACGGTCCCGAGGAAATTCCCGGTGTTGGGGTCGAACGCGTTGATCCTCCCGTTGCCCAGGTTGCCGACCAGGAGGTCTCCGGCGAAAGGCCCGAAGCCCTTGGGGGCGATGGCGAGGCCCCAGGGCTCGTTGAGCGGGCTGCCGGTGCCTCCGTTGATCAGGTGCTCGAGGAGCACGCCGTCGGGGCTGTAGACGTCGACGTAGCCGAGGCCAGGACCCCGCACGACGTCAGTCTTCGAGGCGTTCTGCTTGCCGTAGGTCACGTAGATGTCGCTTCCGAGCGCCTGCACGTTGAACGGTGCGTAGCCCGCCGGGATGGCCGGGTCCACAAATTCGGACGGCGTGCTCACCGGGGCGAAGTCCGCGTCGAACACGTCGACCTTGGCCTTGGCCACGTCGGCCGCGAACAGCTCCGGTCCAGCCGTGGGAGAGCCCGAGATCGCCAGCCCCTTGAACACCGCCCCGGTCGGTGTCATGCCACCCGGGCCTCCGGTGGGGCTGTCCTCGACCACGAAGCTGGACCCGCTATTCCATGCGGCGATCTCACCCGGCGACTGGGTCGAGCCGATTGAGTCGCTGTCGACGATGAACAGCGAGGGGCTGCCGCTCGTGCCACCGACGGGAAAAGCCCCTGTCGAGTTGTAGACCTGACCGGTCGCATTTGCACCGGGAACCGAAACCGTCAGCTGGAGAGTGACGGGGCTACCGTTCACGCCGCCGGTGTAGACAGTGGCTTTCCCCGAATTGTTGTCGGCGACCCAGATCGGACCGCCTGGTGCAGCGGCCAGACCCCACGCGTTCTTCAACTTGTGATCGACCAGGTTCGCTCCGTATGAAGCCTTGCTGGCCACCAGGTTCGTCTGCGCGAACGAGTTCTGGGTCGCGGCGGAAGCCGTCGCAGCCGGCGCGAACGCGGCGACGAAAGCCGCAGCCGTGACCACGGTGCCGGCACGTCCACGCCAAACGCCTCGTCGGGTGGCCGATTTCCGTTTCTCTACAGATATACCGACGTTCTTGAACTCGGTTGTAGCCATTGCTCACACCTTTCCCATCGACGATCGGTGATCCGGTAATCCAGCGGGACCGATCCGCCGGACCACCGCGCGTTACGGCGCGGGAGGCTGTGGGGATTGCGGGCGAGGCGGATCTGAATCGAGACGGGAGTGGCTGGTCGAGCCCGACTGATCAGGTTTCCGACGAAGCGCTTCACCGGAGTTCTCGACGCCCGGCGGCGCTCGGCACCGGATCGGGACCTCCCTGGCTTCGTCGGAGGATTGATGGTGATGGTTGAGCGGGCGACGGGGATTGCAAGTACGCTGACGTAGGCGTACGCGGATCGATAGTACGCAGGGCGGACGGATCGGCAGATGGCGCGACGTCCAGACTGGAAGGAGCAGCAATGCACAGAGGACACAAGTGGTTGTTGGCAGGCACCATGGCGCTCTCGGCCGGAGCATTCTTCGGCGTCACCGGGGCCGGGTCTGCCGTCGGCGCTGCTTCGCCGGCGACGCATCCCGTCGTGGGCAGTTACGAGGTGACCGTGGCGTGGACCAACCCGGTCATCGACACGACCTATCCGATTGTCTTGAACGCCAACCACACGGTGACGTACCCGACCACCAGCGACACAGGTACGTGGTCCAAGGCGGGCAAGAAGATCACGATCGTGGTGGACGGCGGAGTCGCCACCTACCACGGGAAGGTCACCGGCTACGGCCTCAGCAAGCCGTCGAAGCCCGGAACGATGGCCAACACCAGCGGTAACAGTGGAACCTGGTACGCGGCGTACCAGTCGCCTTCAGCGCCCCACGGACATGCTTCGTCGGCGGCGGTGACTGGACGGTAGCGATTCGGCGGTGAGGAGCCGCCGGTAGGACATGACTGCTGCGGGGCCTCGGTATCGGCGGGATCCAGGGCCTCGCGGCGTGTTCGAACGCCGGCTGGGACGCAACGATGGGCACGCCGAGCGCCGCACGTCTGTGCTCGGTCACAATGTGTGAACCGTGCTGCTCGACGACTACTCGGGTGATTTCGAGCCGAACTTCGACCTGACGCGCCTGAGCCGGAAGGCGCTCGCCGTCCTCGGCCGCGAGTGGCTCCTCCACGGCCATCTCCAGGACCGGATCGGAATGCCGCTGATCCTGGCCGGGCGGTCGCGAGAGGAGATGGAGCGGCTCGCCATCGTCGAGTGGATGGGGGCGAGCCCGGTGTACACGAGGCGGATGCAGCGGGCGCTCGGATTCGCAGGCACCGGGGTCGACACGATCTTCAAGGGACTGCAGCTGGACATCGGTGCACCGCACCAATTCATGGACTTCCGGTACCGGATCCGCGACATCGATCATGGTGAGTTCTGGTTGGCGCACTGTGGCGCGCTCATGGACGTCGAGCCGATGGGCTCCGAATTCGTTCATGGCATGTGCCACACCATTGAGGACCCGACGTTCGACGCGACCGCCGTGGCCACCAACGCGCGCGCCCAGGTCAGACCGATCCACCGGCCTCCGCGAGCACCCGCCGACCGCGCACCGCACTGCCACTGGACGGTGACGATCGATGCGGCCAACGACCCGGTGGTACCTCATCCGAACGTGGCGGAGATCGAATCGTCCCGGGTCGCGTCGGTGGAGGTCTACGTTCCCGACGTCGCCGGCGAGCCCGGCGGTTGGGATGACTACAGCGGGCCGTTCGATCCGGAATTCCAGCTCGAAGACCTCTCCCATCCGACGCTGGTCGTCACCTGCCAGGAGGTCGCAGTCCAGAGCCACCTGCTGATCAGGTCGTACCTGCTGGCCGCCGCGCAGGCGTTCGGGCAGGCCGAGGCGGCCACCCTCGGTCCGAGGGTGTTCACCGGGCTGGGAGGCATCACGGCCCAGCGTCTGTCTGTCGCCATGAATGTCGGTGAGGGGCCGGTCGGCATGGCCAAGCTGCTTCAACTCCACCCGATGTTCTGGCCTCGCACCTATGTCGGCCTGGAGGTGGATCTCGAGGAAGACCAGCGTGTGCGAATCTCGCTCCGGTCGTGCCCGGCCCTGGAAGAGGAGGACGGACTGACCTGGTTCGCGGGGTTGGGTGGACCGTCCGACCGGGCGCTGGACACCATCGTGCAGGCGGTCGACCGGCGCGCCCGATGTGTCCCCTCTCCCCTTCGCGCCGGCGAGCGGTTCGCGTACGACGTCGTGATCGAACCGGACGCCGAGCCCGCGACGGACCCCGACGAGGTCGTGCTCGCCAAGATCAGTACGGGATCGGCCTTCGTCTTCAGCCCCCGCCGCCGATCCCACTGAGCCGGGGTCCCTGGTCCCACATCGTCGTCTCTCCGTCACGACGAGCGAAACAGGGGAGCGCGAAGGGTCGAGCTGGCGTCACGATCGGCTCGAGGTCACGCAACTGCGGTGGACACCGATCCCGTCGAGGTCTACCATCCGCAGCAGGCCGGGACTCTGACACTGCGAGGTGGCGGGTGCTTTCGGCGGCGCGTCGATCCTTCCGAGGATTGCGGAAGGCAAGGGGGAGGTAACGATCGTGCGAAAGGCGATTGGATTGCTGGCGGTCTCGGTGTCGCTTTTGACTCTGGTCGGTGTGGCCGTCGTTCCCGGTTCGAGCGCCGTGCCGGCCACAGCCCCTCCCGCGTCGGGCAGTGTCGGATGCAAGGTGACGGGAACCGCCACCTTCTCCCCTTCTCTCACGCGGCACGGGAGTCCCGGTGGTGACAAGTTCACCATGAAGATCAAGTCGAACGACTGCGGCGGGACGGTGACCTCGGGCGGTGCGGTGGTCAACGTGACCGGCGTGAAGTTGAAGGTGACCGGGTACTGGAATCCGGCCAACTCCTGCGCCAGCCTGCCCACCGACAACCTGGGCGCGGTGACGTGGAAGTACAAGTGGATCTCCTCCCCTTCGATCGCACCGACGACCGTCGTGACCAGCGGCGGGACGCCCTGGGTGGCCAGCGGCACCATCTGGGAGTTCACCTTCCCGGCCGGGGGCACTATCACCTCTTCTTCGGGATCGTTCGCCCCGGTCTCACCCATGACGGTCGCGTTCAACACGGCGATGCCGAACTCGTGCTCCCCGGGATGGGGTCCCTATCCGACGACGAGCATCACTGGTGGCTACTTCAATCTGAACTGACGCGTGTGCGCTGAGATTCGACGCCGTGGGGCGAGGACCCTCGCCTCACATGGCGGTCCTGGTCACTTGTACGACTTCGCGATGTGCTCGAGCCACCACGCCGGAGCGGCATCGAGCAACGTGGCGAGGTTGAAGTAGTCCCACCATCGGGTGATCCGGCCGTCACCGACCTCCATGACCGAGGTGAACGGGAGCGTCACTGTCACGCCCCCTTCCCAGGTCCAGGTTTCGCGGTGCTCGGTCACCACGAACCCGTCGGCCGCGATGATCGGTCCGTCGTGCAACTCGTAGCCGGCGAGGGGCTCGAGGCCAAGGCGGAGGCGTGCTGCCGTCTCCTCAGGACCGAACGCGCCCGCTTCGAGGTCGGACACCGGCACGTCGACGTAGTGGCCTTCGGGCGCCATCAAGGCCCCGCAACCGTCGAAGTCGCGGAGCCCGAGCCTCCTCCAGAACTCCCGCACGAGCTCGGTGTTGGCGATGTCGGTTTCCGTCATGCTGGACCTCTCGTATTCTCGGCGAGCCCCGCGTACGAGGCGGCCCCGTGATTCCATCATGCCCGAGTTGTCGAGAAATGATCTTCGACGCTGCGGTGGGAGGGCGATCGTCAAGTGGGATGACCCACTCGATAACGGTGAATGCCCGGTGGAATGGCGATACTGGCAAGGAAACACCGGGGGGTTCATGCTCCTCTCGCCGGGTGATCCGGAGGTTGAAATGTCGAAGAGCAGGAATTCCCTGGCCAGAATCGTCCGGGCACGGTCGGCGGTTGCCGTGGTTTGCGTCCTGACGGTCACGGTCGTGACGACTGGGCTGGCTCGTGCTTCAATTCCGGGTTCCGACGGGGTGATCAACGGTTGCTACAAGACCAAGGGCACGAACCACGCCGTGACCGTCGTCGACTCGACCGCCCAATGCCCGGCGGGCTACACGAGCCTGAACTGGAACAAGACCGGACCACAGGGACCGACTGGCCCTCCCGGACCAAAAGGTGCAAAGGGCTCACAGGGTCCGGCCGGACTCTCACAAGCCTTCTCGGTGGCATCGATCGACGGTTTCACGCTTGACGACACGTCGTTCACCACCGTCGTATCCAGCCCGTCGGTCCCCGCCGGCTCCTATGTCGTGAATGCAACGGTCGATGTCGGGGTAGCCGTGATATCCAGTCCGGTGACCTTCGGCTGCTTCATCACAGGTGCGAGCGGCAACTCGAGCTACGGGACGCTCACCACCGAGAACAGTCTGACGACGATCCCGCTCACCGACGCGGTCACGTTGAGCGAACCATCAACCATCTCGGTGCAATGCGCCACCACTGGCGGCACCGGACAAACCGCTGGGGAGAACCTGACCACCACTGGGGTGAACACGCTCGACTAACGACGGTGCTCGGCCGCCGGGTGCGTTCAACCGACCGGTCGACGGAAACCCATCGGTGATCGCTCAATACGGGCCGTAGACGTAGTGGCCGTCGTCAGGGTGGTGGTACCACCCCATTGACGCTGCCGTTCCGCCGTCGACGTGCAACGTGTGGCCCGTGACATAGCTCGAGAGACGGGAGGCGAGGAACACGGCGGCTCCTGCGCACTCGTCGACGTGGCCAGGCCGTCCCATCGGCACCGTCAGGCCCATGCGCTCGGCGGCGCCTGAGGGTGCCACTGCCAATAGGCCCTCGGTGAGGGTGATGTCCGGCGCGATGGCGTTGACCCGGATGTCGTGGGAGGCGAGCTCGAGGGCGAGCGTCTTGGTGAGGTTGATCACCCCTGCCTTGGCGGCCGCGTACGCGGCGTACAGGGGAGCCGCCCGCACGCCTTCGATGGAGGTGATGTTGATCACGGTGCCACCGTGGGCGGCCGTGACCATGTGCCCGGCCACCGCCTTCGTGCAGAGCAGCACGTGCTTGAGGTTGGCCCGGTAGAGCGCGTCGAAGCCGTTCTCACTGGTCTGGAGAAACGGTGCGACGAAGACACCCCCGGCATTGTTGACCAGCACGTCGACGGTGCCGAACCGCTCGATCGTGGCCGCCAGCGCGGCGTCCACCTGCTCACCGTCGCGCACGTCGGTCGGCACCGAGAGGCCGTCGACCTCCGTCGCCGCCTCGGCGCTCGTGTCCGGGTCGCGCTCCCAGATCGCGATCTGCGCGCCGAAGACCCGCAACCCGTTGGCGATACCCCGTCCGATTCCGGCGCCGCCTCCGGTGACGACCGCCACCTTTCCGTCGAGCCGAGCTGCTGCGGGGTCGAGGACCACGGTCAAAACCTACCGGCTGAGGTGTGATCGGGACTCCGCGTCTGCACTGCCCGTGGGTCACAGAACCCGCGCCACCCGGTGCCATCGTCGACCTTCTGGTTGACCTCGTCCATCCGCTTTCCCTTCAGTGGCTCCGCTGCAGCGGTTCGCTCGATATCGGCTGTCAGATCTTGCCGAGCTCGCGGAGCCAGGAGACGAGTCGTTCCAGCCCCTCATCGAGGCTTGTCGGGTCGTAGCCGAGCCGCTCGGCCGTCGGGTTGGCCGGCGACCGGGTGGTGCGAACCCGACTCGCGGCGGCCTCGGCGATCGCCATCAGGGTGGGTCCGAATGCAGCGGTGAGCGCGTCGGGATCCGAGCGGTAGTCGACGTTCTGGACCCGGTGCTCGACACCGGCGATCTCACAGGCGCGGTTGCATCCCGCCGCGGTGCTGATCTCGTCCTCCGGACGGCCGACGAGCCAGTACCGTTCGCCGGCTACGCCGCGATCGAGCGCGGCCACGGATCCCCGGGCCACATCGGCAGCAAACACCCATGTGACGGGAAAGTCGAGGAACATGGCGATCCGGCCGCGGATGGAAGCGAGCAGGATGGCGTTGAAACTTGTCGGATGCAGCGCGCGCCGGGCCACGAGGCTGGGCCCGTAGATGGCGCCAGGGTGGCAGGTCAACACGTCGTCGCCCTTCGCCGCCCGCTCGTGGACCTCACGGAACGCGGCCAGCTTGGTGACCGTGTACGGGTCATCGGGCGGATCAGCGAGCACCCGTGCTTCCTCGTAGGGAACCGGTTGGCTCAAGTCGAAGAAGGTGGCGGTGCTGAGCGCGACGACTCGTCGCATGCCCAGGATCCGGCCGGCGTCCAACACGTTGGTGGTACCAACGACGTTGACGGCGTGGAAGTCGGCGATGTCCTGACTGGCTCCGCCGAGCAGGGCTGCCGTGTGGATCGCCGCTTCGCATCCCTTGGCGGCCGCCAGCACGTCGTCGGCGTTGGCGATGTCACCCTGGACCAGCTCGACACCGAGTGAATGGAGTGCTGCGGCCTCGTCGGGGTTGCGGACAAGTGCCCGGACATCGTCACCGCGCTCGATGAGCTGCTGACAGACGTTGGCGCCGGTCAGGCCGGTTCCGCCGGTCACGAAGATGGAACTCATCGAAGATCTCCTGTGCGTGGGGATGGGAAGGGCGTGGTCACGCCTCCGGCTGACGCCGCCGGAAGGCCGAAGCGCTCGTTGTAGAACGCGAATGTTTCGGCGATCGTCGTCAGGTCGAGACCGAAGTCTTCGGGCGCGTAGCTCCCGGGCCCCGACCGATCCTTCGAACTTTCGGACCACCAATCACTCATGCGCCGACGCGCCTCATCGCTCAGGTCGTCGCCCAGTTCTGCGTAGAGCCGGCTCACCTGACCCAGAGGGTCGCGCTGCACCGCCTCGAAGGAGACGTCATGGAAGCGGTCCTCGTTGCCCCGGTCGCGGAACGCGATCAGCCGCTCGAGCGCCGTCCGCCACACCTCGCTGTTATGCGCGCCGATGGCCACCGGGTCCGGGTGTTGCGTCAAAGTGGTGGCCAAGGTGCTGTACAGGGAGCACACGGAGGGCAGCACCTTGCCGACATCTCGATGGGTCATCACGAACCGGGCGTCGGGGTAGACCGCGTCCAACGCGTCGATCGACAGCATGTGGGCCGGAGTCTTCAGCCACCACCGATCGGGCGGGCAGCGCCACTGCAACAACTTCAGGACCCTCCGGTGGTACCGGTAGGCCGGTTCCATGTCGCACTGGAGGAGCCACTTGGTGTAGCTCGGGATGTAGGACATGCCCTCGAAGATCAGGGACCGGAACTCCGACGCCATCACGAGCAGGCATTCCTGGGGACCATCCGCCGCGGTGGGCAACATACCGGCGAACCCGGGAAACATCTCGTTGGTGAAGTCGATGCCGGCTTGGGCGACCGCGATGCGAGGGTCGCTGTGCTCTGTGGCCGTCTCCGGTGGCGGGCACGGATCGGCGGCCTCCCACACGCGGAGGGACCGCCGGCCCGGATCCTGTGCCAGCAAGAAGCTCAACGCGGTGGATCCGGTTCGGGGAAGGCCGAGCCCGAACAACGGCGCCACGATCTGCTGTCCATCGATCTCCGGGTGCCGGCCGTACCACTGCTCGACCTGGAGCCGATTCACCAGGTACCCGACGATCTGGTCTGACATGGCGCCGACGCCGAGCTCGTTCAGCGCCGCCTCGGTGTTCAGGCAATGAACGAGGACGTCGAGACCTTCACGCCATGTGTCACCGTCACCGAAATCTTCGGACCCGGCGCTCTCGCATGCCGTTGCGACCAGATGGTCGACCTGCAGGGTGTGACGTGACGCGTCGTCGTCGGTCATGGAGCGACATTCCCAACGAAGATGTCCACGACGTGCCCGGCACACTCGGCACCCGGCTCCTCACGCGGTGCGACGGCAGTCGCCATTCGTAGATTCGTGGACTCAGCGCGGTGATGGTGACGGTGTCGGCCAAGTACAGCAACCGGTGCAATCCCGACCTGAGGCAAATCCTCGGGTCGGAGGGTCCCACCGTGGTCGCCTCTCCGCGTCATCGGGTGGTCCGCATCCTCGCCGGGACGGCGTCCGCAGAAGCATTGGCCGGCAAAGGCGGCAGAGGTGGTGTGATCCTGGACAGAGCAACCTCCCCCGGTTCCGAACGAACACTTCGTGACGGCGAGACCGCCTCACGTCCGAGGTCATGTTACGCGGACGCGTGAGATGCCGGCCATATGGAGCGGCGAATCGCTCGCACCGCCCGCTTTGACGAGGACAAGCGAGGGGGAAGGGCTCCCGTCACCTGAAGGGAGGAGGGGAAAGCCACCGGTTCGATTCTGTTTTCCTGGGCGCCGAGGTACTCATGACCCTTCCCGGCGGGCCGACGCCGCCGCCCGCCCGCCGGCCGATGCCGATTCCGATGCCGGCACGACTCCCGTGCTCTCGAGCGGAACGGACTACCCCTGCGCGTTGTTGCCTCTCGGATCGGCGGTCGCAGCCATCACCGGCCAGGACGGTGCCCGTACCGCAAGCCGCCCAGAGGTGGGGCGATCATCCGGTCTGCTGTCGAGTGGTCTGCCGTCCGGCGGTGAAGCCCATCGACCGCCGGACCGCGGTGGAAACGATGATCGGATCCCGGGTGCCGGCGGTGCGCATCCCTGTCGCAGCAGCGCATGGGGGCATTCCATCTCGGAGTGGACGCCGGGTCTGGGTTGCTCAGGGGCATCTCAGACGGCCTGGGTATCGTGCGATCATCGAGTGAGTCGGGAGGTGGACGATGAGGCGGTATGCAGTCATCTCGCTTGTAGGCCTCGTTGGGTCGCTGGGCATCGCTGTCACCGGCGCCGCCCCTGCGAGTGCGGCGCCAAGGAATTTGATCCTCAACGGAAACGCCGAGTCAGGGACGGGCAGTTCGACTGGCGCCGTAGTTCCCGTCCCGGACTGGACGGACTCCACAGGAACGTCGTTCACCGCTGTCAAGTATGGAGCGACCGGCGGCGGGTTCCTCACTGCGTCGTCGCCTGGGCCCACGAACCGTGGACTCAACTTCTTCGCTGGGGGGCCGAACGATCCCGATGACTCCATTGTCGCAACGCAGACCGTGAATCTTGCGCCGTATGTCAACTCCATCAAAGGTGGCCATGTGACGGCCAAGCTGGCAGGATGGCTCGGCGGCTCGGGCACGCGGACCGACGAGGCTTTTGTCGAGCTGGACTTCAAGAACAGCAAGGGTTTTCTCGTCGGGTCTTCGATGACCCTTGGGCCCGTCACCGAATCAGACCGGGGCGGCAAGACCGAGCTCGTGGAGCAGTTGGATTCCGAGACCGTACCGAAGAGCGCCCGGAGCGCCTACGTACAGCTCAGCTTCGGCCGCGAGGCCGGGCAGACGTACAACGACGCCTTCGCCGACGACATCCGGTTGAAGCTGGCGGGCATCTGACCTGGGGCGGTCGCTGTTCCGACATCGCGCCGGGCCTGGGTGAACGGTTCGCACGGCGAGGCGACCGAAACACAGGCGACTGAAGCCAGAACACCGCATCCACCAGCGAACCGCCATTCCGATGCGCCCACCTCTCGAGGGTGCGACTGAGCGCCAAGCTCATCGGCGTTGTCGCACGAAGCACGCGCTGCGATGCGCGAGAACGTTTGATGCCCGGAAGTCGGTTGCGATGGATCGACGGCGACAGGTTGGTCCCACTGGCCCGGCCCGGCGCCACCCTCGTCGCCGGAAAGCTACTCGAAAGGAGTGGATCCACGATCGACGTGGACAGCACCAACCGGTCCGTCGCTGCCAGTTTCAGGAAATTTCATCCAAAGCTGCTGGCTACGACTCCGGAGCGCTCCCGCCGCAGTTGCGGCCCCAATAGTGCCAGTGCCGTGACGAGGCTGACGACGAGGCCGACGAGGAAGACGGCCACGGCGAAGGTTGGGCCTTTCCACTCCCACAGTGCGCCAAACACGGTGGAGGCGGCGAAGGCAGCGAGAGCCATGGCGGCACCCAAGAGCGCGAGTCCGCTGGCCCGCTGCTGGTCGGGCAGGATGCTGGTAGCGACGACGGCGAGAATGCCGTCAGTAGCGGCGTAGTAGGTGCCGAGCGCGCCGAGCATGAAGATCAGCGCGACCGGTCCCGGACCGCTTATGAGGAGCATGGCATCGACGATCAGCAGCAACGCCTGACCTCCGACGAAGACGCGGGTCGGGCCGATGCGATCGGCGAGGCGGCCTAACGGAAGAGCCAGGAACAAGTAGGCGAGTGCGGTGCCTACGTAGAGGAGTGGGAAGAAACGGGTGGTCATGCTGCTTCGCTGCTGGAAGGTCGCATACATGAGGGCGTCGGCGATGGTGACCAGGCT
Source organism: uncultured Acidimicrobiaceae bacterium (assembly GCA_963828505.1). Taxonomy (GTDB): domain Bacteria; phylum Actinomycetota; class Acidimicrobiia; order Acidimicrobiales; family RAAP-2; genus Bog-473. Next base: position 73,788 of record CAWHFM010000014.1, on the reverse strand, counting down.
CAGGGCCGAGCCGGCGCAGACCAGTCGACGGTATTCCGGGAGGCGAAGTAGTCCAAAGGCTCCACGAAAGGAGATGGACCTCTGCGGGATGGAGTGGCTTTTCGCCAGTCGGTTGCGAACGAGCAACACCAGCACAGCCAGGCCGCCGAGTGCGATCCAGAAGCTGGCCCGGAATATGACTTCGTAGCCTCCCGGGACCGCTGACAGCAGTACGAAAGCGAGGATAGGCCCGACGAGCGCCCCCAGTGTGTCCATCGCACGGTGAACCCCGAAGGCCTCGCCGAGGCGTCCGGGCAGCGCTGACTGGGAGATCAGGGCATCGCGTGGGGCTGTTCGCAGTCCCTTCGCCGCACGGTCGGCATACAGCATGCCGGTAGCCGGGATCCATGCGTTTTGTGCCACCACAAGGCCGACGCGAGTGGCCGCGGAGACCCCATAGCCGATTCCCGCCACTTCCTTGTAGCGCCGGTGACGGTCGGCGATGGCACCGCCGATCAACGCGGTGGTGGCGGCCAGCACCTGGTACACCCCGTTGAACAAACCGAACTGAAATTGCTGAAACCTAATTGAAACGTAAGAAAGAGCGGCACGATGGAGTTGACCATCTCTGATGAGACATCGGTCAACATGCTGGTAAAACCCAGGTACACAACGTTGGCGGTTACTGCTGGCTGCCACCAACGACCCTTTGTCTCAGACGACGCAGACGACGCAGTCCCAGTGTTTCGAACGTCCTTTAGTGACGGATACAACGGGAACAGCGGCCCTGAATGCTCATCCGTACAAACTTACGTTACCGTAGACGTGGGTTCAGCGCGCCTGGCCCTAATTGTTGGAGAGCGGGGAGAGAGCGTTCCCAAGTGTCTAAGAATGATCTTACTCAGTCGCGGGCTTCGTCCGAAGACCCCGACGGCGAGCCTGAAGGCCGCGCGCGCTTGTCGCTGAGCAAGCCGTGGCGGATCGCGATCCTCGCCGCGATCCTCGGCGTGGCCGCGGCCACCGTCTTGTTGCCACTGCTCGGCGGTGGATCTTCCAAGGTCGTGAACGCGGCGTCCGACAGCGTTCGACCGCTTCCCGCTGGAGGCATCGATGGCGGTTCCTACCTGCTGACGCGCAGCACAAACCTCGACCAGAATTACGGTCTCGTCGGCCTGGTCGCCAAGGGCGATCCCCAAGGGCCCCGCATCCTCTCCACTTTGCACTGTGACCGGGTGGACTTCGAAGGCGGTCGCGGCCTTTGCCTTCGCCGCGCCACCAGCTTCTTCGGTAGCACCGAGGCGATCGTCTTCGACAACCAATTCAAACTTCTCCATACAGTCGAGCTCTCCGGCTACCCGAGCCGCGCCCGGGTGTCGCCCGATGGCCGCTACGGGGCGACCACAACGTTCGTCAGCGGAGACAGCTACGCGACGATGGGGCAGTTCTCGACTCGGACGGACATCATCGACCTGTCCTCTGGCCGTGTTCTGTTCGACCTGGAGAAACTCAACGTCACCAAGGATGGCCAACCATTCCGCGCCGCCGACTTCAACTTCTGGGGAGTCACCTTCGCCAAGAACGGTCACACCTTCTACGCCACATTGGGCACAGGTGGCACTACCTATCTCATCAAAGGCGACCTGGAGACCCGGAAGGCAATGGTGCTGGTTTCGGGAGTCGAGTGCCCGTCGCTGTCGCCCGACGGTACGCGGATCGCGTTCAAATCTCGGAACCCCGGCGCTGTCGTCACCTGGCGGCTCTCGGTCCTCGATCTTTCGAACTTGGAGTCCTACCCCTTGGCCGAAACCCGGGACGTGGACGATCAGCCGGCGTGGCTCAACAACGACACCGTTATGTACGGTCTGGTCGACAACTCCTCAGATCCGAGCGGGGACGGCGGTCAAATCAACCTGCCCGCGCTGACCACCGGCGGATCCATCGCGACCGATACTTGGGCGGTCCCCGCCAGCGGCCGGGGAACGCCTCACCTGCTCGTACGAGGGGCGTGGTCCACGGTGGTCCCCCACTCCTGACTCAGGGTTTCGTCGAAGGCCTATCCGATCTGGGGCTCATGGCAAGAGTAGAACCACGGAAGTCCTCGAAATGCGTGCCGACGCCACCGCCCGGCTGGTGCTCCCCGTCTTGGTCGAGCGCCCGGTCGTCTCATCGGATCTGGTCGCGGACCGCGTTGCGGTATCCGAACGCACGGCGCGGACAGCCCTCGCCCTGTTGGCTGAGCGAGGCATCGTCGAGCCCCACCCTCAGGCGACGGTCCGGCCGGGCCGGCCCCGACGCTTTCGGGTGGCGTCCGAGCTCGTCGCCATCGCCGCGAACTGGAGCCCGCTCTGAATTGAGAGCTGAACCGGCACCGCCGAGTCCAGCTCCTGGCGAACCATGCACCATGTCAGGGGATCAGACCCAATCGGCAGACCCCCGGGCTGCCGATATGCTCCGCAGCCGTGAGCTCGGCGCGATCGGTGCCGCTGGTCGCCGAAGTCCCAGGTGAGCCGGGATCCGAGGCAAACCATGGGATCGTCCTGACCAGCCTCGCCGGAGACGGCGGTCGTTTTGTTTACCAAACCGGATGATCAGATCCTCGTGGCGGTCTGAAGCATGGGACCGGGGTCGGGCCAAGAGCGCATCTGTCGGCGGTCACGTCAGGCTGATTCATCAATGGTGGACCCACATGGAGGCCAGGCGCAAAGCCGGCTCTCCACTACCTGTTTGTCGGAATTGGTCCTCTGGCCAGCCCAAAAAGCACTCCTAACGCAGCTGCATTCGAACCCCAGATTGCTATATATCCGACTATCCCTGTGGGTATCGAACGGTCGTCGTACTAGAAGCAAGTTCATACGATGGACACACGCAGGTAGTGACAACTTCATTCTGAGCAGCCAGGCTCACTGGATGCTCGTCCGGGTTGGCTGCCAGTTCGAGTTTGAGACGGTGCAGGTGACGCCGTCGCTGTGGCAAGTACGGCCCCACCCCGATGGCGAGCATCGCATCGTCTCTGAGACCTGGGAACCTCCGGCGTCGACACACACCTATGTCGACGCATACGGCAACCAATGCGACCGCGTCAGCCTTCCGCCTGGGCATTCGGTCATGCGCTACGACGCCACCGTTGAAGTTTCCCCTAAGCCGGACGAATCAAATGAGGAGGCAGGCGCTTCTGCCTTGGAGGACCTTCCTGATGAGGCCTTTGTCTTTCTGCTCCCCAGCCGGTTCTGCTGGCCCGACACGCTCCACGATCCTGCTTGGGACTTGTTCGAGCCCGTGGAGCCCGGGTGGTCCCGCGTCCAGGCTGTCTGCGACTGGATCCACGAGCAGATCCGTTACGAGGTAGGTGCCAGTACGGCATTCACGACTGCCTACGACGTGTGGCGGTCAGGCACCGGCGTGTGTCGGGACCTCACACAGCTTGGCATCACATTGTGTCGGGCGCTCAATGTGCCGGCCCGCTACGTCGCCGGGTATCTGCCCGACATAGGCGTCAACGCACCCGAACTCCCGATGGATTTCTGTACTTGGTTCGAGGCCTGGCTCGACGGCCGCTGGTGGACGTTTGATCCCCGTAACAACGAGCGGCGCCGTGGGCGAGTCGTGATCGCCAAGGGACGAGACGCGCTTGACGCGGCGATGGTCACCACTTGGGGAGCCGCCGAGCTGACGTTGATGACGGTGTGGGCCGACGAGGTCACCGATGTTGGCTGATACCTTCTCGGGTGCGGAAGACCTCTACCTGCTGGAACAGAGCTTCCGTTACACGTATGCGAGTCCGGTACGGCGGCTCCGTCATCGGCTGATGGTCGTACCACGGGCCGAGCACGGGAGGCAGTATCGCTTCGATCACGGGCTCACGGTGTCAGGCGACCCCGTGCACGTGGAAGTGACGTCCGACAGCTTCAACAACCACGTTGTCGACGTGCGCGCATCCACAGTCGCCGAGTACATCGAGTTCGACGCGTGGGCCCTGATGAGCCACCGCGGAAGTAGCGAGTTCATTGAGTTGCCGTCCGCCTCTCTCGACGATCGGTACCTACTGGCACCTACGCCGCTGACTCAGGTGAATGAGATGATGGCCGAGGTGGCACGAGACCTGTCGGGTGCAAGCTCGGGCGATCTCGACCTCGCCGAGCGCGTCTGTGCGTGGACCCACGAGGCATTGACCTACCAATACGGCGTCACCGGCGTTCGCACCGACGCCGCGTCGGCGCTTGCAGGGGGAAAGGGTGTGTGCCAGGACTATTCCCATGTCGTGCTGGCTCTGTGTAGGGCCGCCGGCCTTCCCGCCTGCTACGTGTCGGGTCACCTGGTAGGTGAGGGAGGGTCGCACGCCTGGGTAGAGGTGGTGGTCGACGACTGGTTGGCCACCACCGGCGGGGCGGTTGCGGTGGCCTTCGACCCGACTCACAACCGTCGAGCGAACCAGGGCTACTTCACCGTTGCCGTCGGACGTGACTATGCGCACGTTGCGCCGACTTCAGGAACGTTCGAGGGCGGGGGTCCCGGTGTGCTGTCAACTCGCAAGCGCCTCGGTAGGGCGAACACCGACTCGGCCCATGGCTACGCGATGCAACGGAAACGACGGGGCGCGATCATCTGAGATCGGTGACTACAACCAGGCCACCACGGGTGCTTGTGTCTCAGCAAGCCTGTGGGCGGACAGGTGGGATTCGACTCTTACCCGCCAAACTCGTGAGCGCAGCACGCGATCCAAGAGACTTTTGCCGCCGATGGCATAGCCCATGTCGACGGATAGGATGTCCCAAGCATGACGTTGTGCTCCCCTCGGCAGCGGGGAGCCTGGTGCATGAATGTTCACAAGGCCAAGAGGTCCACCACCAAGAATCGCAACACCGGCGACGGTGACATAGCTCATGACATCGTCGACATTTGTTCCTTGACTCCGCACTCCGGTGATGCGCCGCAGTTGATACGAATGACCTAGCCCTTCAGTCTCATTCATTCGCTCCAGCTGCGCTGAGGTCAACCATGTCACGAAGACGTGAGCACGCGAACCGGCCGTCTCGACAAGAGTGGCCGGTAGCGCGCCATACCCAGCGAGATGAGCCCCGTAGACGACGTCAACTCCGTCCACTTCCGCTGCGACCACGGGTATGCACCCATTTGGCGACAACGGATCGAGGAATCGGTCTTCGCCGAACTTTCTGGTCAATTGGGCCGGGGCAGCATTGGAACCGATCGCAAGGATCGGGTATCGCCGGGTCGTCCGGTCGGGAAGCAGGCTGAGAGAAGAGAAAGGCTCTGTCCGTCCCGCCAACCACAGAAAGGAGTGGGAAGGAACATCGAAGGGGTACGCGAGCGGGTCCAAAGGAAAGGCCACATCCTTCGCTTTCAGGGTATCTGGCAATGTTGTTCCGGGTTCGAGATCGACCCGTCACTGACCTCGAGGACCCCGGACTTCTGCGAAATTCTGTCCGGCGCACTGGGGCAGCTCAATCGATTCCCGATTCCCGATTCCCGAAGTCTGCCAGCATTCGTCATGGAGGCGTATCAGAACCCTGAAATCGAGAAGCCGAGGTCATCTTTGGGCCAGGGAGAGCAGAGCGGACGCTCAGCCAGCCTCGATGGAGAATCCATCGTAAGTCTGCAAGACCCCGTAGAACTCCGGGCGTCGGTCCCGAAACAACCCGAATGCGGCGCGCGCCTCGGCAATCTCATCGAGGTCGAACACGGCGGTGATGGTGGTGGACGACCCATCCGCAATCTCGGCGACGATCGCTCCGGTTTCGTCGGCGATGAACGAGTGGCCGTAGAAGGTCAGATCACAAGCATCGCCAGACTCGGTCCCGATCCGGTTGGACGCAACGAGCGGCATGGTATTGGCGGCACTGTGCCCCTGCATTGCCCGCTGCCACGGCCCCACTGTTTCAAGGTTCGAGTTACTGGGCTCGCTCCCGATCGCAGTCGGGTAGAGGAGGACCTCCGCTCCTGCGAGTGCCATGGCTCGGGCGCACTCGGGAAACCACTGGTCCCAACAGATGGCCGCACCGACAACGCCATAGGCCGTGCTCCAGACGCGAAACCCCGTATCGCCGGGCGAGAAGTAAAACTTCTCCTGGTAGCCGGGACCGTCGGGGATATGGCTCTTCCGGTACAGCCCGAGGTCCTTACCATCGGCATCGATCATTGCGAGGGAATTGAAATGTACGGCATTGGCTCGTTCGAAGAAGGAGATCGGGAGCACGATCTCCAGCTCACGCGCCAGACAGCGAAACCGGTCGAGCAACGGGTTGTCAGGATAGGGAACGGCATGGGCGAAGAAGGCCGGATTCTGGTCCTTGCAGAAATACGGGGTGGCAAACAGTTCCTGCAAAAGGACCACCTGGGCGCCTTGTGCCGCAGCTGATCGCACAAGCTCCTCTGCTTGCACGAGGTTTGCTTCGAGGTCCCAGGTGCAGGACATCTGTGTGGCGGCAACTGCGAGCTTCCTCATGTCACCGCGTTGGCACCGGGCGTGCGCGTTGTGGGCTGTTGGAGCGTGATGCAGTGCACCCCGCCTCCGTACTCGAAGAGGGGGCGACCATCGACCGCCTCAATCTCGCGGCCAGGAAAGGCATCTCGGAGCGTCTCCGCGGCCGCAGCATCCTGGCGCGGGTCCCCGAAGGTGCACATTAGGACGAAGCCATTACCCACGTAGAAGTTGATGTAACTCCAATCCACGATCTCGCCCGAACCCTTCCCCGTTTCCGGCGCAGACATCGGGACGACCTCTATTCCGCCGGACCGAAGCCTTGAGATGTTCTCCCGGGACACATCGTAATCCGGGTGCCCGACCTCGGGCTGTAGGTGTGCCACGCACTGACCGGAACCGATGAAGGCCGCGAGCATATCCACGTGTCCACGGGTGCCGAACGTCTCGTAGTCAGCTGTGAGACCTCGTGGGAACCAGATGAACCGTTCGACACCGAGGAGAGATGACATCTCAGCCTCGATGTGGTGTCGCTCCAAGCCTGGGTTGCGATTCGGGTCGAGCTGCACCGTTTCCGTGAGCATGGCTGTCCCGGACCCGTCGACATGGAACCCACCACCCTCGTTGGTGATGTGGGAGCGAATAGACACCGCCCCGGACCACTCGCTGATCCGGGCCCCGACCTTGGCGTCGGATTCCCAGGATGCCCACTCCTGGGCTCCCCAGCCGTTGAAGACCCATTCCACGCTGCCCAGGCGCCCATCGGCATGTTGAACGAAGGTGGGGCCGTTGTCGCGAAGCCAGGCGTCGTCGATCGGGAACTCAATGATCTCCACATTGCCGTTGAGGAATCTGCGGGCTCCTTCGCTGGCACCCGCATCGGCGATCATGACGACCGGCTCGTAGCGAGCGATGGTATTTGCCACGGCCGACCAGGCTTCGGCCGACCCCGACCGGTCACCGCCCACATAGTTGTTCGTGGGGAAGCACATCCACGTACGTTCGTGTGACTGCCACTCGGGTGGCATGATCGCGCCTCGACGGGGCAAAGAGGAACTCGCGTCGGGGCAACGGGTCATTTTACGCTCCCTTCCGCGCCCGTCAGGGCTCTGAGGAAGACTAATTTCGCGTATCGTGCTCCCGAAGTGTCCAGCGCTCCTAACGGCGCTTCAACCGAACCTGAACGATCCCAGACCAGGGCATCGGCTCGTTGGGATGGGAGCAACGGTCTCTGGTCGGCGAGCGATCATTGTAGAGAGGGCGACAGCCAGGAGCAGCGGTACACCGCCGGCGTGCTCAAGGCGCTCCAGTCCTCACCGGTCCATTCAGACGACCCCTAAGCAGGCGGAATGCCTGAACCTGCGGCCCCCCGGTCGGGGAATCCGGACTGATCCATCGACGAACGCCGGTCCCGGTCGGCGCGCGTTCTCGGTGCATCGTTGAGCTCGGGGACCCCTTGACGTCAGCCGCTGTAATCTGACGCAGAGCGAACAAGTGAGGTGACGCCCATGTGGATCATCACGGGCTTCCTGCTTGGTTTGGTCAGCCTTGCCGCGGTCGTCGGCTTTCACGTCGGACCCCACGCTCATGTCGTCGCCGTGGCGATGGGCGCTCTCGTCACCGGCTGGTTCATCTATCTCATGTCCCAACGGGGACCGGGACCCGTGCTGTGGACCCTCCTGGGGGCCGACCTCATTGTGGGTGTGGGAGTGGGGGTTCTGGCGTGGAAGGGTCTGTCGGGGAGCGGCAGTGTGACCGAGAGTCAGCACCGCAGTCCACTCGAGGGAGCGGAGGGAATCGCCGTAAGCCAGTTGACACCCGATGGCATCGTCAGTATCCAAGGCGAGCACTGGTCAGCCGTCTCAGTCAACGGCGCCGTGCCTAAGTCATCGCCGGTACAGGTCCTTCGCGCCGTCGGTGTTCGCCTCGAGGTGTGGGGTGAAGATGCCCAGACCATTTCTGCCGATGGACCGTTCGATCTTCGGGAGAGCAACGGAATGGAGCAACACCAGTGACCTTCATCGAGATCGTCGGTGGGCTGCTGGTCCTCGCGGTTCTCACTGCGCTCGGATTCGCGGTGAAGATCGTCCGTGAGTATCAGCGGGTCGTGCTTTTCCGGCTTGGCCGGTCCCTGGCCTCAGAGGTCCGGGGCTCGTGTTCATCAATCCGGTCACCGACAGGACGATGATGGTCGATCTGCGCGAGCGGTTCTTGGAGATCCCGGCTCAGACTGCCATCACTCAGGACAATGCCACGATCTCCATCGACTTCATCATCTTCTACAAGGTCGTTGATCCGGCCATGACGGTTCTGCAGGTGCAGAACTTTGCCGCAGCGGCCTAGAACGTCGCAGCCACGACGCTCCGCAGCATCGTCGGTGACATGGTGCTCGATGATGTGCTGTCCAAGCGCGAGGAGATGAACGCGTCCCTTCGTGTCCGGCTCGACGACGTGACCGAGCGCTGGGGCGTGAAGGTGACCACGGTGGAGGTACGCGAGGTGAATCCACCGGTGGGCGTCCTCGATGCCATGACGCGTCAGATGTCGGCCGAGCGCACTCGACGCGCGTTGATCACCGAGGCCCAAGGTCAGAAGGAGGCCGCCATCACGCTCGCCGAGGGCAACAGGCAGGCGGCGATCCTTGCTGCAGAAGGGGAGCGACAGTCCGCCATTCTCCGCGCCACGGTGGTGGCTACGGCCGACGCTTGACGCCAGAGGAGCCGGGTGAGCACAGGGAATGCGCGACGCAGAGGCGGCGCTTCTCCAGTGGACGAGGTCAGTGCGCGGGTCTGTCGGCGAGGTCGGTGGCTTCTGGGGCACTGAGCGCACTGAAGTCGGCTGGCTGAGCGAGGCATCCTCGAGAGATACCGCAACGCAACGGCAGGGCCGGGCCGACCCAGACGCTTTTGGGCGGCGTCCGATCTCATCGCCATAGCCACGAAGTCGGCCCGCTCTGATGTTGAGAGCTCGACCGGCACCGCCGAGTCCAGCGCCTGGCGAACCATGCGCCATGTCAGGTGAACACACCCGTTCGCCCGACCTCGACTGCCGATATGCTCCGCGGCCGTGAGCTCGGCGCGATCGGTTCCCCTGGTCGCCGACCTACCAGGTGAGCTGGCCGCCCCGGGGAACCGGTATGCGGTCCTGCTCGAGCAGCTCACCTTGCGCCAGCCCGTCTCCTCTGAACGATCCGACCTGGTGGAGGCTGCGGTTGCCGTCTGGTCGAGGCCGGGGTTCGACACGTTTGCCTCACTGGCCCAACTTCGCTTCGAACCCTTCGACTACCAGTTGCGAGCCGCCGCTGTCGCCCTTCGGCAGATGGGTGGCCGGGCCATCCTGGCCGACGAGGTGGGTCTGGGGAAGACCATCGAGGCCGGCATCGTTCTCGCAGAACTGCGATTGCGGAGCCTCGCCCGAAATGTCCTGATCCTCGCGCCGACCGGCCTGATCGGACAGTGGGGCGAGGAACTCGAGCGGAAGTTCGCCATACCAACCGTGGTCGCAACCCGTCAAGGGTGGACGGGTGAGGGCGAAGAAAATGGATCGACCCAGCACGCTGTCGTACTCGCGTCGTTGGCCACTGCCCGGCGCGACACGTTGCGTGAGCTGTTGGCCTCCAGGACATGGGATCTCGTCGTAGTCGACGAGGCGCACCGGGTCCGGAACCCACGGACCGCTTCGTCCAAGCTTGTTCGCGGTCTACGAACTCGGTTCATGCTCCTGCTGACGGCAACGCCGGTCGAGAACCGGGTCGACGACCTCTTCTACCTGGTGTCCATGGTGCGTCCCGGACACCTTGGAACGATCGGCGATTTTCGCCGGCGCCACGTCACCTCGTCCTCGCGGGCTCCGAGCGAGACAGCGTCGTCGGAGGAGCCGACCGCCGGCGTCGCCGACCTCGGGGGTCTTCGGCACAGTCTTCGCAGTGTGATGGTCCGGCACCGGCGCAGTGAGGTAGCCCTCATGTTGCCGCGCCGGTTGGCCGAGACCATTCCGATCCAACCGTCGCCCGAGGAGGCGGACCTCTACCAACAGGTCTCGGAGCGGGTGCGCATCGAGGGTCGGGCGGCCGGATCGGCCCACGCGATGTCGCTCCGCACCGTCCAGCGACTGGCTGGGTCGTCGCCGGTCGCCCTCCCACCCACACTCGAACGAATGGGATGGCCCGAGTTGGCACGGCAGGCACGGAGCGTTGAAGCGTGCGCCAAGACGGCCGCGCTCGCGATGGTGCTCGAGCGCCATGCCGTGGCGGGCGAGAAGGTGATCGTGTTCACCTCGTTCCGGGAGACACTCGCCCACCTGACCGACATGGCCCGGGCGAAAGGCATCCGGTCGTCTGAGTACCACGGTGGGCTGGGTCGTCGCCAGAAGGACGCTGCCATCGAGGATTTCGAACACGACAGCGACGTGCTCTTCAGTACGGAATCGGCCGGCGAGGGTCGAAACCTGCAGTTCTGTCACGCCATGGTCAACTTCGACCTGCCGTGGAATCCCATGCTCATCGAGCAGCGGCTGGGCCGGATCCACCGGATCGGTCAGACCCATGACGTCATGCTCACCAATCTCTGCCTTCGCGGCACCATAGAGGAACACGTCCTCGACATCCTGCACGCCAAGCTCAACCTCTTCGAGCTGGTGGTGGGCGAGCTCGACATGGTGCTCGGCCGCGTACGCGAGGACTTCGTCTTCGAGCAGGCAGTCTTCGACGCCCACGTCGAGAGCCTGGACGACGACGATCTGGTCGAGCGCCTTGACGCACTGGGAACGTCGCTGGTCGAGGCCCGGTTGGAGCACCAGGCCAGTCGGGCCTGGACGGACGAGCTCGTCGCAGAGCTTGAAGGCTCCGACGGCACGGCTTCTCGTCGTACAGAGGCGCCGTGAAGCGGGGCGACGGAGGCATCGACTTCTTCGTCCGGTACGCGGAGTCACGGGGGGCGTTGGCCGAGCGGATCCCCGAGGGAGCACTCCTGGTGCTGCCCGACGAGCTCCGCCATGGGTTCGGCCTCCCCGAGGAGGTCGGGCTCACCGAGGACCCCGAGGTTGCGCGCGAGGACGGCTACGTCCTCCTCGCTCCAGGCCACCCGCTCCTTATGGAGGCAGCCCAGTCGGTCTTCGCACAGGGCGACGTCGGCTGGTCGCGGCTTCCATGGCCGGAGGGCTTGCCCCCCATGCCGAAGGATCTCGAGCAGAAGATCCGGGAGGTCCTCCACCCCGAGCACGGCCGTGTCGACGTCGTCGACGCACCCGAGTCGACCCATCTGCTCGTCCTGCGCGTGGGGGCGCTCATCACCTACCGCATCTCGGTCGACGAGCAGGTCCACGAGCTCGAGGAGGTCTGGATCGCCGCCGCCACCGGTGCGCCGGTGCCGCCGGAGCTCGAAGGCAGGCTCCGGTGGGCAGCCACCGAGCCCGGGGTGTCGGCCGGCATCGACGTGCCGCTCGACGACGGCGTGGTGGCCGCCGACGCGCGCATCCGCGATCGCGCCGTGCGTCGACAGGAAGTGCTGTCCCGCCAGACCGCAGCCCGGCTGCGGTCCCAGCTGGCAGTGGTCGACGACTACTACCGCAGGGTTCTGGATTCCATCGAGGAACGCCGCGCCCGGGCAGCGGCGGATCGCGCACCGCTGCTCTCGGCCCAGGCCGAGGCCACGAACGCCGAATGGACGAGGCGACGCGCCGAGGTGGCCGACGAGCTCCGGCCCACTTTCGAAGTGATCCCCTTTCGTTTGCAAGGGCTCTGCGTTCCGGCCTACCGGACCCCCGCAGTGGTGCGCCGGGGTGCGCGGGCCTACCCGTTGTCGCTGCTGTACACCCCGCTCACCTCGTCGTTCCTCGTGCCCGAGTGCCCGTCGTGCGGAGCATCGGCCCGCCTCGTCGCCGGGAGGGCGCACCTCGGCTGCCAGGATTGTCTCGGGTCGTCTGCCGTAGGGAAGGACGAACGTGCCGTCGCACCGGTCGCCGACCCCACGCCCCCCGCGGTCACACTTCAGGTGGACTCGCCTCCGCCGGAGGCGCCGAAGGTGATGCCGAAGCCACCCGCCGCCGTGAGGGCGCCCGTGACGCAGCCGGCGCCGGCGGCAAGGCGTCCGGCAGCAGGTGACGCGTGGGCTCGGCCGTCAGGACGAGTCACGCCCAAGGGATCCCGGGGTCGGGTCACGGCGAAGGGTTCGCTCCGTGGGGAAACCGTGGCGCGAACGGGGAGCCGGCTGGCTCTGTCGTTCTGGGAATCGGTGCTGGCCAACGAACGCATCAACCGACGGGAGGTCGCTCCGCACTCGCCGCTCGAAGCGCTGCTCCGGCTCTATGGCCCCCGGGGGCCGGCGATCGTCGTCGGCCTGCGGCCTGACGAAAGACCGACGGGCATCGGGACTTCGACCTCTCCACCCGACGCTGACGGCGTCGCCATCACATCGGGCGAGCTCAAGACATCTGCTGATCGTGAAGTTCCGTTCGCCCTCTACTGGCGCCCCACTCCGACCAGGTCCGTGTTCGAAGTCGAGTCCTTCCCGATCGCGGCAATCGGACGGATGCTGGTGCAGCGCGACGCTTATGCGGAGGCCCTTCGAGTGCGACTGCGCGAGTTTCTGCGCCCGCCCCCCGAGGCAGTCGTCGACCTCGACCCCGGGGCGTCCATCCTCTTACGCCAGTCGGCGACCACGCTGGGCCTCGCGTATGCCGCCCGGTGCCTGGCGGCATGGTGGCACGTGACCGAGCGCAGCGGCCCGGCGCCGGACGGCTGGGGGCCGCCGCCAACCGGAAACGTCGGCGCGGCGGCCATCGAGCTGATCGCAGCCAAGCGTGCCGGCATTCAGATGACGTCGAATCGGGTGGCCGAGCGATACGGTTGCCCCGTCGAGCCCGTCCGGAAGGAGGTTCGACGTCTGCAGTTGTTCGTGCGAGGTGTCGAGAACCTCGGTTGGTGAGGAATCCGCGGACCAGTGGAACTCATTCACTGGAACTCACTCACTGGAACTCGCTCGGCCAAGAGACCTCTGGGACAACCCTGCGACGTCGGACGATGCCTGACGGGATCGCATCCGAAACGTGGGTTACCCGCTAACCCAGCGAGAGCACCCGCGTTGATGGACAACCGGGTGGGCACCTTTCATGGGATCCCCTATGGCCTCCACTTGTACACGTGTAGCCACATGTGCTACAGTCGCGCAATGGGTATTTCTATCTCGGTTCGCGACCTGCGGAACACGGTGAGCGAAGTGTTGAGACGGGTCGAAAGCGGTGAACGGTTGACGGTGACGGTCGATCGTCGCCCCGTCGCTGAGATCGTGCCCCTGCGTCGCCGTCGGACCGTTTCGGGCACCGAGGCGCTCAACATCGCTTCTCGTCATGCCGCCGATTCAAGGCTCCTCGAAGATGTGCGGGGTCTGTTGTCCGACACGACGGACGACGCATGAGAGCCCTGCTCGATACGTCTTTCTTTGTCGCAACCGAATCTGGGCGTCCCCTTCGAGACATGGATGGCGTGACTGAAACGGAGGTATCGGTCGTCACGCTTGCGGAGCTTACGGTCGGCGTGCTGATGGCAGACGATGCTGATCGGGCAACGAGAGTGGCGACGCTTTCTGCCGTCGAGTCGACGTGGGATCCATTGCCCATCGACGCGGAGGTGGGGCGTGAGTTCGCTCGGATCGTCGCTGCCCTGCGGACCCGTCGGCGGCGGGTCCCCATTCTCGATGCCCTCGTGGCTGCCACTGCTGCTGTGGAACAGATGCCGGTGGTCACCCAGGACCGCGACTACGACGCGATCCCCGGTATCAACGTGATCCGGGTCTGAAGAATGGTTCTGACGAATCGTGTAGTCACAGCCTCCAAAGAACCACGACAGCTCGCTTCAGGAGACCTGTAAGCGTTCGCTGTCGGAGCGGGAATTGAGCCACCCAGTCCCGGGAGAGGCCGTCTGCCTGTCGCTTCATCGACTTCTGACCCTCGGGTTCGGGAGGGTCGACGCCAAGAGCGTCAAGGACGCGGTCGATGGTGGCTGCCCAGGTGTGAGCGAACTCTTCGTAGATGACCCGAATCGCGTCCCGAACTGTCGCATGGAACTAGTCCTCCCAGCGGGCATCCCACCGGTGCAGCTCGTTCAGAAGATGCTCGACGGCCCGGTCGTCATACTCGGCATGGGCCGTCTCCTGGTCGTCGCGGTCGTCGTCGGAATCCGAACCTGACTCGGTACGCCATTGCTGGGTCTGAATGGCCTTCCAGAGGGAGACGGCCGGCGCAACCTGTCACTGCGCCGGACCGAGGACCCGCTTCTCGACGGCCCCGTGCCCCCGGCGGAGGGCACCGTCGTGAACACGGTCGACCAGATCTCCGCCAGCGACCCCACGACGCCGCCGTCGGCGAACAGCCTCACGCACACCCGGCGCACCGGGAGCCTCGCCGATTCCGAGGACTGAGACTCGGCATGCGGGACGGGCGGCAACCAAAGGCGCTGGGTCGCCAGGCGCTCACATCTTCACCGGTCTCCTCAGACGACCCCTGGCAGGAGGAACGCCTGAACCGGCGGCTCCAGTCCGCTGATTAAGACCGATCCATCGACGGATTTCGGTCCCAGCCGACGAGCGTTCTCGGCGCAGAGTGGCCTCGTGGAACCCCTCGACGTCAGCCGCAGTAATCTGACCTCAGAACGAACGAGTGAGGTGGTGCCCATGTGGATCATCACGGGCTTTCTGCTTGGTTTGGTCTGTCTTGCCGCGGTGGTCGGTTTTCACGTCGGACCCCACGCTCATGCCGTCGCAGTGGCGATGGGTGCTCTCGTCGCCGGCTGGTTCATCTATCTCATGGCCCAGCGGGGACCGGGACCCGTGCTCTGGACCCTTCTGGGGGCCGACCTCATTGTCGGCGTGGGAGTGGGGGTTCTGGCGTGGAAGGGCCTGTCCGGGAGCAGCAATGTGACCGAGAGTCAACATCGCAGTCCACTCGAAGGGGCGGAGGGAATCGCCGTCAGCCAGTTGGCACCCGATGGCATTGTCAGTGTCCAAGGCGAGCATTGGTCGGCCATCTCTGTCAATGGCGCCGTGGCCGCCTCCACGCCGGTACAGGTCCTTCGCGCCGTCGGTGTACGCCTCGAGGTGTGGGGTGAAGATGCCCGAGCCATTCCTGCCGACGGACTGTTCGATCTTCGGGAGAGCAATGAAATGGGGACTCATCAATGACCGTCGTCGAGATCGTGGGTGGGCTGCTGGTCCTCGCGGTTCTCACCGCGCTCGGATTCGCGGTGAAGATCGTGCGCGAGTATCAGCGGGTCGTGCTTTTCCGGCTCGGTCGTTCCCTGGGCCTCCGAGGTCCGGGACTCGTATTCATCAATCCGGTCACCGACAGGACGATGTTGGTCGATCTACGCGAGCGGTTCTTGGAGATCCCGGCTCAGACTGCCATCACTCAGGACAATGCCACGATCTCAATCGACTTCATCATCTTCTACAAGGTCGTCGATCCGGCGATGTCGGTTCTGCAGGTGCAGAACTTCGCCGCAGCGGCGCAGAATGTCGCTGCCACGACGCTGCGCAGCGTCGTCGGCGACATGGTGCTCGACGATGTGCTTTCCAAGCGCGAGGAGATGAACGCGTCCCTTCGTGTCCGGCTCGACGACGTGACTGAGCGCTGGGGCGTGAAGGTGACCACGGTGGAGGTCCGTGAGGTGAACCCACCCGTGGGCGTTCTCGATGCCATGACCCGTCAGATGTCGGCCGAGCGCACCCGACGCGCGGTGATCACCGAGGCTCAGGGTCAGAAGGAGGCCGCCATCACGCTCGCCGAGGGCAACAGGCAGGCGGCGATCCTTGCTGCAGAAGGGGAACGACAGTCCGCCATTCTCCGAGCGGAGGGGCTGGCGGCGGGACTCGAGAAGATCTCGGTGGTCGGACAGGGTCTGGACCGAAACACCATGCAGCTCCAGTACCTCGAGATATTGAAGAACGTCGGGGCGGCTCCCTCGACGAAGATCGTCGTCCCGATGGAGCTGGGCGGCCTAATTGGAGGCCTGCAATCCCTTCTCCCGGCCGCATCCTCGAACGGCGCGGCGTCATCGGTGAATGCGGGGCCGCTCGATGAGAGCACGCCGGGGAATGCTCCGCGGAGTCGACCCCAGCTACCCAGCCAGGAGTAGTCCAAGTCCCGTATCGGGATCTATGCCACCCGGCTCCCGATGAGTTCCACGCAAACACGGACTTGGCCCATGGCTTCACCGTGCAACAGAAACGACGGGGCGCGGTCATCTGAGATCGGTGACTACGACCAGGCCATCACGGGTGCTTGCGTCTCGGCGAGCCTGTGGGTGGCCAGGTGCGATCCGACCCTTTCCCGCCAAAGTCGTGAGCGCAACACGCGATCCAACAGATCTTTGCCGCCTATGGCACAGCCCATGTCGACGGAAAGGACGTCCCAAGCACGACGTTGTACCCCCTTCGGCCACGGCGAGCCTGGTGCATGAATGCTCTCAAGGCCAAGAGGGCCACCACCAAGAATCGCGACACCCGCGACGGTGACATAGCTCATGACATCGTCGACGTCCCTTCCTTGACTTCGTACTTCCCGTGACGCGCCGCAGTTGATACGAATGGCCCAGCCCTTCGGTCTCGTTCATTCGTTCCAGCTGCGTCGAGGTCAACCATGTCAAGAAGACGTGAGCACACGAACCGGCCGTCTCGACAAGAGTGGCCGGCAGCGCGCCATACTCCGCGAGATGAGCCCCGTAGACGACATCGACTCCGTCCACTTCCGCTGCGAGCACGGGTATGCACCCGTTCGGCGACAACGGATTCAGGAATCGGACGTCGGCGAACTTTCGGTTCAATTGGGCCGGGGCAGCGTTCGAACCTATCGCGAGCACCGCGTATCGCCGTGTCGTCGGGTGAGGAATCACGCTGAGGGTAGAGAGAGGCTCTGTCCGTCCCGCCAACCACAGAAACGAGTCGGAAGGAACATCGAAGGGGTACGCGAGTGGGTCCAAAGGAAAGGCGGGTCTTCTGCCGGTCTCGTGGGTCATGAAGCTGCGTCCCACGGCAACTGAGGTGCGATGCCGGCTCGGTCCAGCATGATCATGGTGATGAAGCTCTCGGGGTCGTGGAACCCCCGGGCGGCAGACCGGATCCAGCCGATGGCGGCGTTGTTGCACTCGGAGATCCCGTTGGTCAGTTTCCATTCGAGGGTTGCTTCGATGGACTCGCGGTAGTGGCGGATCGTGCGGGGGAGCTTCACGAAGGGAGTGAGGCGCGAACGGCTGGCCATGGCCAACCAGTCGCTGAGCGCCCGACATGCGGCCAGAAACGGCATGGTGAATATGTCTCGAAGTTCTTCTTTTAGCTGCCACCCCCGGAAGGTCCGCTTGTTGGCCCGGTCGAGGTCGCGGATGACGCCCTTTTGCCCCGGGTCGAGGTTCTCCCAGTTGCGCAGCAGCATCCAGCGCAGGCCCTTGAACTCCTTGGCCGCAGCCGCCCCGCCGTTGCGCCGGAGGTGGTTCCACTCCTCGCGGCGCACCTCGTCGAGGGCCTTGGTGGCCCAGCCGATCAGGTGAAAGGTGTCCAGGCACACCGTGGCGTGCGGTGCCCGCTCGGCGAGGACGCTGCGGATCCATTCGGCCCCGTCACAGGTGATGAACTGGATCTTCGTCGCCCGCTCGTCGCCCAGCGCGTCGAAGAAGGAGTGGACGACTTGCTTCTTGCGCCCCTTGGCCGCCCAGACCACGCGACCGCTCAGGTGGTCACAGACAACCGTAAGTACCGCTGGCCGCGCTTGTACTTCACTTCGTCGATGGCGATGGCGACGAGCCCGTGGAGCAGGTCGATGCGTCCGAGCGCCTCGGTCGCCACCCGTACGCACATGTGGTCGACGGCCCGCCAGCTGACGCCGTAGCGCCGGGCGGCGGCAAGCTTGGACGACACGATGGCATCGAAGACCATCAGGTCCTCGAAGGCCGCGGTGAACCAGCTGTCGTGGCGGGCCCACGGAACCTCCGCCACGGTCACCCCGTGCTCAGAACAGCTCACCCGGGGGGCGTTCGCCACCAACTCGCACGTGGCGAAGCACATATCGACGTGGCGCCACCTTCGTTCACCGCCACCGTTGTCGAACCAGGGGGACACGACCCCGCACCTGCCGCAGCGTCCCTTGGCGCCAACCTTGGTCCGCACCCAGACGTCGAGGCGGTCCCGGCCCCCATCATGGACCTCGACCAGCTCGCGTCCCACGACCACCACCGTCGAGACACACAGCCCCAGCAGCTTTCTCAGTACGCTCTTGTCGCGCACGTCGTCCTCCTTCCTCGATTTCCAGCGTCAGCAGCCAGAAACCGTAGGAAGAAGGCGGCGTGTCGCCACGGATGGATAGGTCAGACCAGCCAGGCACCCACGACAGCGTCACAAGACCCGGAAAGGCCACGTCCATCGCTTTCAGGGTAACTGAGGCACCTCAGTCGATTCCCGACTGGTTCTCGGGCCCCCTGGCCAGTTCGCCGCACCTCTGGCAGGCTGGCTGAGAGAGCAAAACCTTGGCGCACCGTGTTGGGGAGGAAGCCATGGGCTCCAGGGTTCGTCTTGTCGGCGGCGGAGGCTTGTGGAGGCAAAAGGGGGATGGCCTGCGCCGAGCAGCCGGTGCGGGACCAGGTATGTGGTTGCTCCTCGTCATGAGCGCAGTAGGCGCAATCCTCGCCGTCAATGCGGGCGACGCCGAGGCGGCTCCAGCCGCCCGTGCCAATGGGAGCGTCCAGCTCGTGCCCGGGAGCGGGGCGCTGAACAGCGTCGCCTGCACGTCGGCGTCGTCATGTGTGGCCGTCGGATCCGTGGACGGCGAGGGCGTCGTGGTGCCGATCGACAGCGGGGTCCCCGGGCCTGTCCAGGCAGTGATACAGACACTCTCACCTCCGTCACGTGCACGAAAGCAGGGACGTGCCTCGCCGCCGGCCTGGCGCTGTCGGAACAACCCCCGCCTGAGCCAAACTTCACGGTCGGCGCCGTCGTGCGGATCAGCGACGGCCAGGCGTCCCTCAGTGGTCTCTTCGGCGGCCCCGGCTTGCCCGGCGCTCCCGACATCGTGTTCGGGCTTGTCGGCATCGCCTGTTCGGACACGGCCCACTGTATGGCGGTGGGCACGTCGATCTTCGAGGACGGATTCGGCGACAACGTCCTCAAGGGTGCGCCCGTCTTCCCGGTGCAGTCGATCAGTCCTGTCTCAATGTCGGGTGTGGAGTGCGTGAGAGACAACTGGTGCGTTGCCGACGGGCAGTGGCAGGCACCGCCGGAACAACGTCCGGTCGGTGTCGCCGAGTTCGTCCGGATTGGCGGTGCGAACGGTGACGTCTTCATCGGACCGGTCGTGGGCTTCGCCAAGAAGAGCGATCCCTATGCCGGCACGTGCCGCAATGGATCGCTCGAGTTCTGTCAGATAGCGGGCCAGGTGGGCGACGAGGGTGCAGTGTTCTCCGTGGTGGGAGAGTCCTCGGGTCTCACGCGGCCAGTGGCAGGCACGAGCTCGTTGAACGACTTGGCCTGCGCCGGTTCGTACTGGTGCCTCGCTGTCGGCCAGACCACGGCGGATAACGGTGCCGTCGTTCCGGTCGGCTGGGAGGATCCCGCCGCGCTGCGCGCGGTGACGGCAGTGGACAAGTTCAGCGGAGTCAGCTGTCCCACCCAGGAATTCTGCATCGCCGTCGGCACCAGTGGCCCGGCCAACAACACGACCGGGGTGATCGGCACCTTCCCGGTCTGGGGCTGAACGCTCAGCCGCCACATGCAGGGCATCGTCCTTGACGCAAGCGAGCGACGCACCGCGGGAACAACGGCTCACTGGCACATCGAGGTGACGCCGCCACACTCCTCCAGCAGGTGTTCCGGTCACGAGCGAGCACCCCCAACCGGATTCGAACCGGTGCTGCCGCCGTGAAAGGGCGGTGTCCTAGGCCGCTAGACGATGGGGGCACGACCGCTCGTGGTGAGCGGAGAATCCGAGCCTAATAGGGCGCGGCGGTCCGCTCCGTTCCCCCGGCCACCGGGCTCGGAGCCGGGGACGCGCCCGAGGTCGGCGACTCCGTTCCCGGCGAACCCGTGACCGCCGACCTGCCGACCCGCCTGCCACCGACCGACGACAGCGCACCGGAGCCTTCCCCTTCCACTTCCACAGCCGCCACGTGCCCCGGCGACTCCACCGGTCCGACCGGCCCCACCCGCTCCCGCGGGTGATAGGTGCAGACGAGGAAGGTCTGGAGCGCACCGATCGCCAACACAGTCGCCCCGGCGAGATGCAACTCGACCAACAACGCGGGCAGGTGCGTGAAGTACTGCGTGTAGCCGATCGCTGCCTGCCCCACCATGATCGCGAGGAGGATCCGCGCCGATCGCTGCACCCGAGACGGGACGCCGCCGGAGGCGTGCAGCGCCACGACGAGCCCGACGGTCAGGCCCACCATCAGCAGGGCCAGGCTCGAGTGCAGCTCGGCCATGTCGCGCAGCGCCACGGGGATCCGCCGCGCCACCTGCTGGCCCGAGGCGTCGCCGGCGTGCGGCCCGGCGCCCGTCGTCGCGGTCCCGGCGGTGATCACCAGTGCCAGCAGCGCCAGCAGCCCGTAGAAGCCGCGGATGACCGGGCGCGGCACGAGCACGCGGGCCGATCCGGGTGAGTAGTCGAGCCGGTCCCGGTGCACGAGGACGACGGCGTCGGCGACCAGGAGGATGGTGGCGACGAAGTGCACCATGACCACGTAGGGGTTCAGCTTCGTGTAGACGACGATGCCCCCGAGCACGGCCTGCGCCAGCACGCCCGCCACGAGGCCGCCGCTGAGCCAGACCAGGTCACGCCGGCGCGGTGAGCGGAACACCGCGCCGAGGAAGGCCGCGGCGACGGCCACGGTGAGCACGACGGTCACGAGACGGTTCCCGAACTCGACCAGCCCGTGGAACTGGAGAGCGGGAGTGAGGTGGCCGACCGAGCACTCCGGCCAGTCACTGCATCCCAGGCCCGACCCGGTCAGCCGGACCGCGCCCCCGGTGACCACGATGAGGGCGACCAGCACCAGGGCCAGGACGTCCAGCTTGTGCCCGAGCTCGGGGGAGACCTGCGGGCCCTTGGGGCGGGTTCGGGGAGACCCGGGCCCGCCGGGATCCCGAGAGTGGCGTCGGGGCGGCACGCGGGCCAATGGTACCGGGGGTGCCGTGGCCTGGTCCGGGCGGCGGCGCCGTCGTAGGCTCTCGAGCCGAGATGTCCCTTCCCGCGCCGGCCACCCCGGAGCACCACGACGGCCACCGGCGGCTGCCCCGGTCAGGGGTGGAGGCCGAGGCGCACCCCGGGGCATCGGCACCATCGGGCCGCCTCGAGCGAGCCCGCACCAAGGTCGGCGCCTACGTCGCGCTGACCAAGCCCCGCATCATCGAGCTCCTGCTCATCACCACCCTGCCCACGATGGTCGTGGCCAAGCGGGGCCTCCCGCCCCTCTGGCTGGTCGTGGCCACCCTCGTCGGGGGTGCGCTCGCCGCCGGCGGCGCCAACGCCATCAACATGGTCGTCGATCGCGACATCGACCGGCTCATGAACCGGACCAAGAACCGGCCGCTCGTCACCGGCGCCATGACGCCGACCGCCGCCCTCGTCTTCGCCCTCGCCCTCGAGGTGGCCGCCTTCGTGGAGCTGTGGTCGGCCGTCAACCTGCTGTCGGCCGTGCTGGCCATCTCGGCCACCCTCTTCTACGTCTTCGTCTACACGCTGTGGCTGAAGCGGCGCTCGACGCAGAACATCGTCATCGGCGGTGCCGCGGGTGCGGTACCCGTGCTCGTCGGGTGGGCCGCCGTGACCGACCGCCTGGCGTGGACGCCCGTCGTGCTCTTCGCCATCATCTTCATCTGGACGCCGCCGCACTTCTGGTCGCTCGCCGTGCGCTACAAGGAGGACTACGCCGCGGCCGACGTCCCTATGCTCCCGGTCGTCGCCAGCCTGAAGCGCACGACGACCGAGATCATGTCCTACACGGTGGTGCTCGTCGCGGTCTCGTTCCTGCTGGGCCCGGTGGCCCACCTCGGGTGGATCTACATGGTGTCGGCCGCCGTCCTCGGCGGCGGCTTCCTCTACATGGTGACCCGCCTCTGGGGCCTGGCCGAGAACGGGCAGGCGACGGGCCGCGACGCCATGCGCGTCTTCGCCTACTCCATCACCTACCTGACCATCCTCTTCGTCGCCATGGCGGGCGACGTCCTTTTCACCGCGTACGTTCACTAACGTCCTCACGCGATGACTGATGCCGTGCCCGCCCCGACGGCGGCCCCGGATCCCGCGCCGGGTGCCGGCCCGGTGCGCAAGCCACGCAAGGTCTTTCTCCTGTACGGCTTCGGCATCGGGCTGGCCATCGTGGTGCTGATCGGCCTGTTCACCGACCTCGGGAAGGGGCCGAGCGCCTCGGGCGGGTCGCCCCACCCGGGGGGACCGGTCCCCGCGTTCTCCGCCGCCAATGTCGGGCCGACCGGCCCGGGCCAGGTCGTGGTCCCGGCCGACGGCGGCAGCAGCGGGACACCGGCCGTCCTGCTCTTCTTCGGCAACTGGTGTCCCGACTGCCACCAGGAGCTCCCGGGCCTCGCCGCGGCCGTGCACACCCAGGAGGCCAGCCACGGCACGCTGTCGCGGATCCGGGTGATCGGCGTCGACAGCGAGGACTCCCGGCCGAGCGCGCAGTCGTTCATCAAGAGCGCCGGAGTGACCTTCCCGGTCGCCTACGACCCGAACACGTCCATCCTCTCCGGCGCCTTCTACTTCGAGGGCGATCCCAACGCGGTGTTCGTGAACGGCAACGGGACCATCGCCCGCATCGTGCGGGGCGACACGCTGACGCCGGCGAGCTTCACCGCGGACGAGCGCGCGTTGCTTGCCAACACCCGCTGAACGCGGCCGCGCCGTGTTCGGCGGGTCGGCGATCGGTGCGCTCTTTCACTCCCAGCGGAAGGTGAGGGCGGCCGCGAGCGGCGCCGCGACCGCCCATACCGCCAGCACGGCCCACGATTCCGCCGGGACCGAGCTGCCGTTCCCGAGCGACGCGTGGAGGGCAGCCGAGAGCGCCTCGGCGGGAAGGACCTTGGCGAACGAGGCCAGACCGCTCGGGAGCTTGGTGATCGGCACGATCATGCCACCGAGAAGGAGCAGCACGAGGTAGAGGCCGTTCGCAGCGGCGAGGTTCACTTCGGCCCGCAACGTCCCCGCCATGAAGAGGCCGATGCCGGCGAAGGCGGCCGTGCCGAGCAGGATGGCGGCCACCGCGACGCCGACGGATGCCGACGCGCTGCCGCCGGGGTTCCAGCCGAGCGCCAGGCCCACGGGCAGCAGCACCGCCATCTGGACCAGCTCGACCGCGACGATCGTGGCGATCTTCGCCCCGAGGAGGCGCGGCCGCCCGAGCGGGGTCGCGCCCAAGCGCTTGAGCACGCCGTAGCCGCGCTCGAAGCCGGTGGCGATGCCGAGCGAGACCATGGCCGTGGACATGACCGCCAGCGCCAGGATTCCCGGCACGAAGAAGTCGACCGGCGAGGCGGTCGGTGTCGACACGACCGAGACCCGCGAGAAGAACACGAGGAACACGACCGGGATGCCGATGGTGAGCAACAACGTCTCACCGCGGCGCAGCGTCATGAAGACCTCCGCACCGGTCTGCGCCGCCAGCGGGCGCGCCGCGCTCGTCACACTCATGGCCGGCCTCGTCGCGTGCGTTGCCGGCGTCTCGAACCCGGGCGCGGTCCGTCCGCGCCGCTCACGCCACGGTCGTCTTCAGCGGACGTGTCGGGCGCGGCTGCGGCCTCACCGACCGCATCGAAGTAGATCTCCTCGAGGGTCCGGCCCACGGTCAGGTCGCCGAGCGTCACCCCCTTTTCGGCCAGCCAGGTGACGACCGACGCCGCGCCGGCGGGGCCGGCCGCGCTCTCGCTCTCGACGCGGTAGCGCCCGGGGGACGTCTCGGTCACGGTGGTCCCGGGGCCGACCGCCGCGGCCAGGGCCGATGTGTCGAGTCCGTGGATGGCGCCGAAGGTAAGGCGTGGGCTGTCCGTGGCGGAGGCGCGGCTCGCCAGCTCGCCCGGCGTGCCCTCCAGAGCGACCCGCCCGGCGGCGAGGATCACGATCCGGTCGGCCATCGCCTCTGCCTCGGCCAGCTCGTGCGTGGTCACGACGACGCACGCGCCTCTCTCCTTCAGGGCGGTGACCACGCCCCGGATGGCCAGGCGGCCCTCCGGGTCGACGCCGGCCGTGGGCTCGTCGAGGAAGGCGACGGACGGGCGGCCGATCAGGGCCAGCGCGAGGGAGAGGCGCTGCTGCTCGCCTCCCGAGAGGTGCCGCCACGGTGTGCCGGCGACCTGGCGCAGGCTGACCAGACCGAGGAGCTCGTCCGCCGGGACAGGGTCGTCGTAGTAGGCGGCGAAGAGGTCGAGCACGCGGCGCGGCCCGAGCATGGGGTAGACCCCGCCGCGCTGGAGCATGACCCCGATGCGTGCCGTCAGCCGCCGGTGGTCGGCGATCGGATTCAGCCCGAGCACCCGGACCGTCCCCCCGGCCGGGCGGCGGTAGCCCTCGAGCACCTCGACCGTCGACGTCTTCCCGGCGCCGTTCGGACCGAGCACGACCAGGACCTCTCCGGAGTCGGCGCTGAGGTCGATCCCGTCGACCGCGGGCGGGCCCACGGCCGAGTAGCGCACGGTGAGGCGGCTGACGTCGACGGCGGGCACGGCGTCGCAGGCTACTTTGAGCAGGGATGATCGATATCCGGGCGCTGCGGGAGGACCCCGACGGGGTGAAGGCGGCGCTGGCGCGGCGCGGGGTGGAAGCGGCAGAAGTCGACGCCGTCCTCGCGGCCGACGTGGAGTACCGCGAGTGGCAGCGCCGCTTCGAGGCGCGGCGGGCCGAGGTGAAGGAGCTCTCGCGCCAGGTCGGCCAGGCCAAGAAGGCGGGTGACGGCGACCGGGCGGAGGAGTTGCGGGCCCAGAGCCTGGCCGTGGGGGAGGACGAGAGGGCGGCGTCGGGCGCGGCGGACGCGGCGGCGGAGCTCGTCAGGACGGGACTGCTCTACCTGCCCAACATCCCGGCTGACGACGCACCGGACGGCACGGGCGAAGAGGACAACGTGGAGGTCCGCCGCTGGTGGCCCGGGCAGGACATGGGGCGGCCGGAACCGGATCGTCTCGAGCATCAGCAGGTCCCGCACTGGGAGATCGGCGAGACCTTGCAGCTGCTCGACATGGAGCGCGGGGCGCGGCTCGCCGGGTCCATGTTCCCGCTGTACCGCGGCGCGGGAGCGCGTCTGCTGCGCGCGCTCACCACGTTCGCCATCGACCGGCACGCGCCCGACTACGAGGAGATACGCCCGCCCACCGTCGTGCTCACCGACACCATGACGTCGACGGGGCACCTGCCCAAGTTCGCCGACGACGCCTACCACCTCGAGCGCGACGACCTGTGGCTCATCCCGACGGCCGAGGTCCCGCTGACCTCCATGCACCGCGGCGAGATCCTCGAAGAGTCCCAGCTCCCGTTGCGCTTCACCGCCGCCACCGCGTGCTACCGGCGCGAGGCGGGCTCCGCCGGACGCGACACCCGGGGCCTGCTGCGGGTACACGAGTTCGACAAGGTGGAGCTCTTCGCCTACGCAACGCCCGAAGGGGCGCTCGAGGCGCAGGCCGACATTCTGCGGCGGGCCGAGTCGATGCTGCGTGAGCTCGAGTTGCCCTACCGCGTCCTCGACCTGTGCGCGGGCGACCTCGGCGGTTCCTCGGCGCGTACCTTCGACCTCGAGGCGTACGCGCCGGGTGTCGACCGCTGGCTCGAGGTGTCCTCGGTCAGCTGGTTCCGCGACTACCAGGCGCGTCGGGCCAACGTGCGCTACCGGCCGGCCGGCGGAGGACCGACCCAGCTCGTGCACACGGTGAACGGCTCGGCGCTGGCCTGGCCGCGCATCTGGGCCGCGTTGGTGGAGAGCGGTCGCCAGGAGGACGGGACGGTCGTGCTGCCCGAGGCCCTGGCGCCGTACCTGGGGGGCGAGCTGCTGATCAAGGCGCCGTGAGCCCGTCCGTCGTGGCGTCTCCTCCGGCGCCGGGCTCGAGGTGACCGAGCTCACCTTCCTCGGGACAGGCAACTTCCTGGCGCCGCCCGGCCGCTACTGGAACAGCTTCGTCATCGACGGGTCGATCCTGGTCGAGCCCTCACCAACCGCGCTGCCGCACCTGCGTCGCTGCGGGTTCGCCGTGGACGACATGGAGGTGGTGGTGGTCTCGCACTTCCACGCCGACCACTGCTTCGGTTGGCCGTTCCTGCTGGAAGCGGCGGCGGAGATCGGCGGGGGCCGGACGATCCATGTCGTGGGGCCACCCGGGATTGAGGCCCACCTGGTCGCCATGAACGAGGTCGGTGCGGTGGGCTCGGTGACGGCCATGGCGCACGCCCGGCTCGACCTGCGCTTCGTGGAGGTGGACGGAACGTGGCAGGAGGCGGGCCCACTGCGCTTCCGTGCCGTCGAGGTCGTCCACGTGCCCTACCTGCGTTGCTTCGGCTACCTCTTCGACCGCGGGGACCGCACGCTCGCCTACTCGGGCGACACGACCCTTTGCGACGGTTTGAGCGAGCTGGCCCGGAACTCCGACGTGCTCGTGGTGGAGTGCAACGGGCACCACGACGTCCCGGGCGAACCGACCTCCCACATGGCCGAGCCTTCGATCCGGGAGCTCCAGGCCGCTCACCCCGGGGTCCACCTCGTTCTCACGCATCTCGGGGAGCAGGTCGACGTCTCGTCGATGCCCGGCGTCACCGTTCCCGACGACTTCGCCCACCTGGCGGTGTGACGCCGGGACGACGGCTTACTGGCCGCTGGCGGCGGCGAAGCGGTAGCCCACGCCGCGCACCGTGGTGATGAGCACCGGTGCGGAGGGGTCCGCTTCGATGCGGGAGCGCAACCGCTTGATGTGCACGTCGAGCGTCTTGGTGTCGCCGATGTAGTCGGTGCCCCAGACGCGGTCGATGAGGACGTCACGGGTGAGCACACGTCCCGAGTTCTCGACGAGCAACCGCAGCAGCTCGAACTCCTTTCGGCGCAGGTGCACCTCGTCCCCGCGGACGAAGACGCGCCGCTGGTCGAAGTCGACGGTGACGCCGTTCGATTCCCACACGCCCTCGGTGCCGACCTCGAGCGACCCCGTGTCGTTCCCGTCGGTCCCGCCCGGAGCGCGTCGGAGCACGGCGCGCATGCGGGCCACGAGCTCGCGCAGGCGGTAGGGCTTGGTGACGTAGTCGTCGGCGCCGACCTCGAGGGCGACGACGGTGTCGATCTC
This sequence comes from uncultured Acidimicrobiaceae bacterium, assembly GCA_963828505.1. Lineage (GTDB taxonomy): Bacteria > Actinomycetota > Acidimicrobiia > Acidimicrobiales > RAAP-2 > Bog-473. Next base: position 46,080 of record CAWHFM010000014.1, on the reverse strand, counting down.
GGTACCCTTGGCCGTCACCATGATGATCGGCACCTGCGAGCGGGCCCGGATGGCCCGGCAGACGTCGATCCCCGACATCTTGGGCAGCATGAGGTCGAGCAGCACGATGTCCGGTTCCGTCACCTCGAAGAGCTCGAGCGCCTCGACGCCGTCGCGCGCCACGGTGACGCGGAAGCCCTCGTTGGAGAGTCCGATGACGAGAGCGTCGATGAACGACTCCTCGTCCTCGGCCAGCAGCACCTTGGCCGGTCCCTCCCCCGGAGCGTGGCGGCTGGACTTCTTGGCGGCCTTGCCCGATGTCCCCGAGCCGGCAGCCGCGATCACGCCACGCGCTCCCCCTGGACCGGCAACACGAGCGAGAACGTCGAACCCTCGCCCTCGCGGGACTCGACGTCGACCCAGCCCTGGTGGTTGTTGGCCACGTGGCGCACGATGGAGAGGCCGAGCCCGGTGCCGCCCGTGTCGCGGCTCCGGCCGTGGTCGACGCGGTAGAAGCGCTCGAAGATCCGGTCGAGGTCGCGTGCGGGGATGCCGACGCCGTGGTCCTGGACAGAGAGCCGCACGTTGTCACGCACCTCGACGCGCCAGTTCGGGCTGGCCGAGGTGGCGGTCTCGGGCGCGGCGGAGACCGCCGTGGCGACGATCGGAGGAACCGGGGCGGCGGTCCCCGGAGGGTCGGAAGCGAGGGCCGAGCCGAGCAGCTCGCGGGAATCCGCCTCGATGTCGAAGGGTTCGGGCCGGGCCGGGCCGGTGCTGTCGTCGGCGTCGTCGAGAGCGGCGTGACGGGGCCGCACCTGTTCGAGGAGCTCCGGTGTGAATACGGGTTGCACCGGCCCATCCTCCTGCTCCGTCGAGGCTGCCGCAAGTGTCGAGGTCCCAGCCCCGGGACCCGGACCTGGCCCTGGACCAGTGACCGTCCCGTGGAAGGTGATGTCGCTCTCGGCCACCGGGCCGACCTGGGAGGGGTGGCCCACGCTGGGCGCGCTGGCCCGCTCGAGCGTCCCGGTGACGACCACCTTCGAGTTGTCGTACGAGTAGGTGATGGCGTTCTCGAGCAGCGCGTGCATGGCCGAGATGAGCTGGCGGCGGTCACCCATCACCGCCACCGGGGGCGAGGGTTCGTGCAGCACGATCTCGATGCCGCGCTGGTCGGCCGTGGCTCGCACGCGCTCGATGGCGTCGGCCATGACCAGGTTGACGAGCACCGGTTCGCGCGGCGGGGCCTCCTCGGACTCGATACGCGACAGGTCGAGCAGGTCGTCGATGATGCGGCTGACGCGGAAAGCCTCGTTGTGGATGCGCCCGGCCAGGCGGTGGGCCACGTCGGGGTCGGGCTCGGACACGAGGGTCTCGGCCAGAAGGCCCAACGCGCCCATCGGCGTCTTGAGCTCGTGGCTGACGTTGGCCACGAAGTCGCGCCGGATCTCCTCGAGCCGCCGGGACTTGGATATGTCCTCAATCAGCGCGATCACGCCCAGCGGCCGCCGGCCGTCGTCGATCTGGCTGGCGCGCACCTGAAGGGTGCGCCGGGGCGGTCCGTACAGATCGAGCGTGCGCTCGGCTGCCCCCTCGTGCCACGCGTCTTCCAGCAGCTCGGTCACCGCCTGCGCCGCCAGCGCGTCGCCGTGGCGGCTCACCATGAGCGCGTTGGCCCGGCCGTTGCGGTAGATCACCGTCCCGTTCTCGTCGCAGAGCACGACGCCCTGGGTGAGCGTGTCGAGGCTGCGGCGCAGCCGGATGGCGTCGGAGCTGGCCTCGGTCACGGCCTGGGCGGCGCCGCCCGTGACCTGTTCGAGGTAGGCCAGGGAGGTCTCGATGTTGTACTCGTCCTCAGGCGGATCGAGCCCCAGGCGGTTGCCGAGAGCGGCGAGGCGCTGTGCGATGGCCCGCCGACCTGAGCGCCGGCCGAGGAGGGCCGCCGCCACCAGGCACAACACGAAGACCACGACCGCGCCCGCGACGACGAGGACCTCCTGGATGTGATCGAGGCCAGCGATCCCGGGGATGGGCACGTACCCAATATGACAGAGGGCCGGGGGGCGGGCGCGACCATTCCGAGGCTCCGAGGTGAGGCCCGAGCGGTCGTTCGGTGAGCGTTCGGGCGTCGTCCGGCCGGTGTCGGTCGTCGGTCCGGTGGTCGCGAGGTGGGTGTCGGGTGGTGGTCAGGTGGTCGTCGGGTGGTCGCCAGGCGGGTGTCGGGCGGGTGTCGGGCGGGCGTCGGTCCGGTGGTCGCCTGGCGGGTGTCGGTTGTCGCCGGCCGCAGTTCGGCCGTGGGTTGGCGGTCGATTGGCGGTGGCCGGGGGAGTCCCGAAAAACGGGAACCGCGGCGAGGACGGCGACCCGTTCTCTCCCCGAACGGCCACCGGAGGTCCCGGACGCCGTGATGAGCGGAGGGCAGCAATGACCTGGTACCTCGCGGTCTCCATGACGCCGGACATCTCGGCGCTCCCCGGAGGCGGGACGTTGCAACAGCTCGTCAACGGGCTCGGCGCGTGGGCACTCATCGCCGCTTTGGCCGGATTGGTCATCGGCGCCGCCGCCTGGGCGCTCGGTGTGCACGCCCAGAACTTCCAGCAGACCATGGTGGGCCGTAGGGCCGTGTTGGTCTCGGGTCTCGCCGCTCTCCTCATCGGAGCCGCGCCGCCCATCATCAACTTCTTCTTCGGCGCCGGCCAGAACCTTCACTGAGGAACTGTGCTCGCCGTCGTAGGCGCGGGCTGCACCGGCCTCGACGCGCTCAACCCGGTCTGTCAGCTCGGCAACCTCGGGGGCTCCATCGTCTCATCGGGGTTCGAATCGATCCTCAGCGGGATCAGTCAGTGGGTAGCCCGCGGCGCGGAGTGGCTGTTGGCGCAGATCGGCACCGTGCTCAACAGCACGACGACGGTCGACGTCGGCGCCAGCTGGTTCCGCAGCCACTACGAGACGATGACGTGGCTGGCCGGCCTGATCGTCCTGCCGCTGCTCCTCGTCTCCACCCTCCAGGCGATCGTGCGCCAGGACGCTGGACAGCTGATGCGCACCTTCGTGTTCCGGCTCCCCCTGGCCCTGCTGCTGTCGGGGGTGGCGATTCAGCTGGTGGTCCTCGCCCTGGCGATCACCGACTCCCTGAGCGACGCCGTGGCGGGCGGAACCGGTGGGAGCATGACGACGTTGTTGTCCGGAGTGGCGTCGGGTCTGATCGCCTCGGCCGCCGACCCGAGCATCGCTGGCTTCGTACTGCTGCTCGTCGGCCTGCTGCTGGCGATCGGCGCGTTCGTGCTGTGGCTCGAGCTGTTGATCCGGTCGGCCGCGGTGTACGTAGCGGCGCTGTTCCTCCCGCTCGCCATCGCCACCCTCGTCTGGCCGGCCGTGTCGCACTGGTGCCGCCGACTGGTCGAGACACTGGCCGCGCTGATCCTGTCCAAGTTCGTCATCGTCGCCGTCCTGAGCCTGGCTGCCGGCGCCCTCGCCTCGGGGACGGCCGGAACGGGCGTACACGGCGCCGGGTTCTCCTCTGTCCTCGGCGGAGGCGCGCTGCTGCTCATGGCCACCTTCGTCCCCTTCGCCATCCTGCGCATGATCCCCGCCGTCGAGGCCGGGGCGGTCGGCCACCTGGAGGGGCTCCGGTCGCGCGCCACCGGGCCTATCGCACGGACGGCGCGGAGCGCCGCCTCGCTCGCGCTCTCCCAGGGTCTGGCCGCAGCCGGCGACGCGCGGCTCATGGCGGCGAGCAGCTTCGCGGGCGACGGTGGGGGCGGGGCTGTTGGTCGTGGTGGTGGTGGTGGTAAGTCGGCGGGCGGCGCCGGAGGGACCGCCGGAACGAGGGCGAAGGGGACGGGCCCGGTCGGCGTCACTCCGGACTCGAAGCCCGATGACGTGGTGGGTCCGAACGGGGAGACCTACCAGGAATTGCTGGACCAGGTCACCCCGGAGAACGGTGGCCTGATCGCGGATGCCGCAGGGCGCTTCATCGGCGACCCGAGCTCGCAGCGCATCCTGGAGGAGGCGCTGGCCGAAGGCGTGCCACCGTCGAGCCGCGGACCCAAGCCGATCATGAAGCCGACCGGGCTCGGCCCGTACACGCCGCTCACGTGGTCGTCACCCCGCCAGACCGGACCCGAGGGTCCCGAGGAGGCGTGGAAGTGGGAGGGCATGCCGCCGGGGTGCAGCTTCGCCGGACCGGTGGAGCCGGGCCGCACTCGCTACTACCGCGACATGGACGACCACGGACCGGTCGTGCGGACGTTGCCGCCGGCCTGGCCCCCCGGCCATCCGGACGCCGGAAGGGATGACCAGTGACGTCCGAGCCAGGGGTGCGGTACCGCTTCGGCCCGCGCGAGCGGGGCGGCGCGCTCGCCGGCTGGCGCGCGGGCCAGATCCTTACCGTCGCCGTCGGCCTCGTCTTCGGCGTGCTGGTGCTCCGCTGGCAGCCGAACGTCGCTGGCGTCGCCGCCGCTCTGGGCATTCTCGTGCTCTACGGCGCGCTGGCGACGGTGCCGGTGGCCGGCCGCACCGGGGACGAATGGCTCCCGGTCGCGGTCTGCTTCGAAGCGCGCCGGCGCGGCGGGCCGCGGTCGGGTCCCATGCGCACGCTGCATGGCCTGCGGCTGCTCGAGGCCGAGTGGCAGAGCATGGGGGTGGTGCACGACCGCGCGGCGCGGACCTTGACGGCAGCGCTGTCGCTGCGGGGCCGCAGCTTCGCCCTGCTCGGGTCCGACGAACAGGACCGGCGAGTGGGTTCGTGGGCTTCATTGCTGGCATCGGCCGCCCGTGACGGATCGCCGGTGCACCGCCTGCAGTGGCTGGCCTCCTCCTTCCCCGATGACGGCCGGGGGGTACGCTCGTTCCTGACCGAGTCGGCCGCACCAGCCGCGCCCTCGACCTCCCGCGCCTCCTACGAGTCCCTGCTCGACGAGGTGGGTTCGCACGCCTGCACCCACGACGTGCTGCTCACCGTGCAGGTCCGACAGCGGTCCACGGTGGAGGCCGGTTGCGCGGTGCTGGCCCGGGAGGTGGGGTCGTTGGTGCGGCTGCTGGGCGACGCCGACGTGGTGGTCGAGGGCTTGCTCGGCGCCGCCGACCTGGCACGCCGCTTCTCCCGCGCCTACGAGCCCGATCAGCCGGGTGGCGCGGCGGCGGAGGGCGGGGGGGCGGTCTTCGACGGGGCCCGGCCCGACGACAGAGCTCCGGACGACGCGTGGCCGATGGCGATGGCGGAGGAGTGGTCGAGCGTGCGCGTCGACGGCATGGTCCACGCCACGTTCTGGGTGGCCGAGTGGCCGCGCACCGAGGTGCGGAGCGACTTCCTCGCCCCCCTGCTCCTGTCGTCAGCTCGAGCGACGCTCTCCGTGGTGATGGAACCGCTCGGCCCTGACGCTGCCGTGCGCAAGGTCGAGGGCGCGGCGGACGGCGGACCTGGCCGACGCCGAGCTACGGCGGCGCGGCGGGTTCATGTCCACGGCGCGCCAGGCGCGCGAGTCCGAGGTGTTGGCGCGCCGGGAGGCCGAGCTGGCAGAGGGTCACGCGTCCTTCCGCTACTCGGGCTTCGTGACCGTCTCGGCGCCGAACGAGGAGGAGCTCGCGCAGGCCTGCGACGCGATTCGCCATGCCGCGGGTCAGAGCCGGCTCGCCCTGCGGCGCCTCTACGGCGATCAGGCGTCCGCCTTCACCTGCACGCTGCCGCTCGGCCGGGGTCTGGTGTGAGCGGGCGCCGGGGGTCGCCGTAACATGACGGCGATGCCCGGCGAACGTCCCAAGCGCCCAGACTTGGGAGCGTCGGCCGAGCCGGTGCCACGCAACGCCGTCGTGCTGCTGCTCGACAGCCTCAACCGGCACATGCTGGGCTCCTACGGCGGCGCGGAGTTCGACACCCCGAACCTGGACCGTTTCGCCCGTGAGCGGGCCGTCCGCTTCACCTCGCACGTCACCGGCTCGTTGCCGTGCATGCCGGCGCGCCACGACATCCTCTGCGGGACGCTCGACTTCCTGTGGCGGCCCTGGGGCTCCATTGAGGTGTGGGAGGAGCCCGTGACGTCCCGGCTGCGCCGGGCCGGCGTGACCACCATGCTGGTCTCGGACCATCCGCACCTCTTCGAGACCGGGGGCGAGAACTACCACACCGACTTCAGCGGCTGGGACTACGTGCGCGGCCACGAGGGCGACCCGTGGCGCACGTGGAACGATCCGACGTGGGTGGGCTCGCCGGCGCTGCCCGCCCGCCGCGGTTCGTGGTACTGGAGCGACCGCATGGGCCTCGACCTCGGTCCGGGCGGCGACCGCGGCTACGACCGCTCGCGCACGTTCTTCCGCTCCGAGGAGGACTTCCCAGGGCCGAAGACGATGCGGACCGCGGCCGACTGGCTGCGCCGCGGGGCCCCCGACGACGCGCCCTTCCTGCTCTTCGTGGACGAGTTCGACCCCCACGAACCCTTCGACACGCCCGAGCCGTGGTCCGGGCGCTACGACCCGGAGTGGGAGGGAGAGCTCCTCATCTGGCCGCCCTACGACGTGGGCGCGGTGGGCGCGGGCCGGCTGAGCGAACGCGAGGGCAGGCACATCCGGGCCAACTACGGCGCCAAGCTCTCCATGATCGACCACTGGGCGGGCCAGCTCTTCGCCGCGCTCGACGAGCGCTCGCTGTGGGATTCGACGGCCGTGTTCGTGTGCACCGACCATGGCCACTACCTCGGCGAGAAGGACATCTGGGGCAAGCCCGGCGTGATGCAGTACGAGCCGCTCGGGCACACGCCGTTCCTGGTGCACTGGCCGGCCGCCGAATCGGCGGGAACCGAGTGTGCGGCGCTGACGACCAACGTCGACATCTGTGCGACGCTGGCCGACGTGTTCGGAGTGGGACCGTCGGCGGACACGGCCGCGGGGTACGGCGCGACGACTTCTCACGGGCAGTCGCTCGTGCCGCTGCTCGACGGCACAGCGACCGAGGTGCGGCAGTGGGCCATCGGTGGCGTCTACGGGAACTGGGTGCAGCTGACCGACGGCCGGCGCAAGTATGCCCGGGGGGCGGTGGGATCGAACTTCCCGCTGTCCATGTGGTCCAACCGCTGGTCCACCATGCCCGTGCACGGCCTGGAGGACGTGGTTCGCCTGCCCCCGCCCGACCGACGGGCCCGGCTCGACTTCATGCCCGGCTCGGACGTCCCTGTGATCCGCCAGCCCTTCGAACCCGGTGACCGCCTGCCGTTCTGGGTCGGGCACGGAGCGGTGGACGCCCACTTCCTGTTCGATCTCGACCGGGACCCCGCCGAGGACGAGAACCTGACGGGCAGCGCGGCAGAGATGGAGATGGTGGAGTTGTTGCGGGTAGCGCTGAAAGAGCTGTCGGCGCCCCACGAGCAGTTCGAGCGGCTCGGGATCGCCTGAGCGGCGCTGGACCGCGCCGCAATACGACGCGGTCCAGCGCCGCAGCGATCGAATGAAGACCGCGTCGTGCGGGGTCAGGCCTTCAGGTTTCGCCGGGCTTTTTCAGGTTGGTGGCGGCTAGCGGCCCAGAGCTGTCAGGAGGTCCCGTACGTGCTCCTGTGTTTGCTCGAGCAGTGGGCGCAGGGCTTCGGCCACGTCGGCCAGTCCGAGATCAATCCCTTGGCTGAACCGCTCTCGGTAACGCTCGAGCTGGCTCTGCTCCAGTCGCAGGTCGGCGGCCAGCGCCTCACGCCCCGTCGCTTCCTCCACCTCGGGCACGGTGGTGGAGGGCGTCCCGCCTAGGAAGGCGATCTGCTCGGCGAGGATCTGCGCGTGCTTCAGTTCCTGGGTCAGGTGTACCTTCAGCTCGTCGATGACGCTGAGGAACTCAGCTCCCGTGACGGTGGCCACGTGTGCGATGTACTGCACGATCGACTGATATTCGGTCCGCAGATCCTCGTTGAGGGCGTCGATGAAGCTCTCCTGGTCCATGCCTCTTCTCCGTTCGCGTTGACATCTCGAATATTGGAAGTCTTCCCTCTTGGCGACCGACTCAATCGAGACGAATCGGGACGGCGTGTTTCTCCTTCGTCCCCTGGCGCCGGGCACGGTTAGGCAACGAGTCATCGGGGTATTGAAGTCGACGTGCCGCTCGTCAAGAAATACGGCTGGAAGGCCGTCTCTGTCGGCCTGGGAGCCCTGGCCGGTTTCGGTACTCAACGTCTCCTCGAGGTCATCTGGAAGGCTTTGCGAGGATCGACGCCGCCGAAGGTTCCCGCTGACCGCCGCACCTCATGGGTGGATGCTCTGACCTGGGCAGTCGCCACCGGTGTCGGTGTCGGTGTATCTCGGCTCATGGCGGTACGCACGGCCGCCGCGGTGTGGGAAGCGGCCGTTCACGAACCACCGCCGGAACCGGGACTCGCCGAGTCCACCGCGGCGTAGGCACCTCAGCTCTTTCTCGGAGGCGACTTCTTCTTCGCGGCCTTCGCGGCCGTCGAGGACTTTTTGCCGGTAGCTCGTTTCGCGGTCGAAGTCTTGCGGGTCGTCGTCGCGGTCCTCTTCTTGGTTGCCTTCTTGGCGGTGGCGCCCTTCTTGGCCGTCTTCTTGGCGCCGGTGGCCTGCTTCTTGCCGGTGGCCCGTTTCTTGGCTGTCGCCTTCTTGGCGGTGGCACCCTTCTTGGCTGTCGTCCTGGCTCCGGCCTGCTTCTTGGTGCCGGTGGCCTGCTTCTTTACTCCGCTGACCTTGCGCTTGGCAGCCGTCGCTTGTTTCTTGACCGTCTTCTTGAGGCTCTTCGCCTTCTTGGCGCCGCTTTTTACGAGCGGACGTGTTTGCTTCTGAACGTGCTCGGCGCTCTTTGAGGCCTCGATCGCCGTGACGGCCTCACTTAGACCCTGTTTGAGTCTTGACCCAGCTGCCGCCGCGGCCGTTTCTATGGTGCCAACAGCGTCCCCCACCACTTTCGCGGCCTTATCCATTTTGTTCGGCATTCACCCCATCCGTTCGAGTCGCATATTCTCGTGGCCCTATCGCGGTTTGCTCTACCCCGATTCACTTGGATCTACACCCATTGAAGTCTAGGAGTGATCCCCGTGGCCACATGGGCCGCTCAGACGAGGTAACCAAAGCTTCATGTCAGAGCCGGAGGCGCCTGATGGCCGTGCAACGGCGCCTGGCGAGCGAAGAGCGCGGCGGTGGCGAAGACCAGCGCGGAGGCCAACGCCAGGGGCCATGCCGGTCCGACGTGAAGCACGAGCGTGGCGCCGGCGATCGCGCCGGCGAGCATGCACGCGACGGACGTGGCTCGGCGGGCGGCGTAGGGATTCAACCCGCCGGCGAGCGTTGAGTCGGAGGCGAGCCCGGTCAGGGTGGTTGTGAGGACCGTCGTCGTCATGTCCGGCACGCCGGCGCGTCGGACGGCAGCGTTGCGCATGCCCATGGTGAAAGCCAGCAGCGCGATGACGGGGAACCGCGGCCAGCCGGTGCCCACGGCGGGAACGGCCGCCGCGATGACCGCGGCTCCTCCCGTGAGACCGCCTTCGATGATCATGGCGACGAGCAGCAGCGTCCGCCGCGCTGGCACGACGAGGGCGACGCGCCCTGTCACGACGGCACCGACCAGGAAGCAACCCAGCGCGGTCAGGTTGGCGGTGCCCGAGAACCCGGGTGCACCGGCGGCGGCAAAGCCGATAAGGACCACGTTTCCCGTCATGTTGGCGGTGAAGACGTGGCCCAGCCCGAGATAGCTCACGGCGTCGAGCAGGCCGCTGACGACGGTGAGCGCCGCCAGGGTCGCGAGCAGGCCCTGCGACGTCCGGTCGTCCTGGCTCATGCGCACTCAACCTTCCGGTGGCCCGGGAGCCGATCCCGGCGCCGTCACGGTAACGACTCGGGGACAGCGTCGGCGGGGCGAATCCGTGGGCCCCTGACGGCTCTCTCACGGATGAAGGGTCGTACCGATCCCGGATGAGACGGCAGCAACCGCGCCTGCCCGCGCACCAGGCGACCACGAGAAACCTCGGCGCGGCCTACCCGTTCATAGGTGAAGCCGGGCTCGGTCGACGCAAATCGTCATCGGCGACGACCTCCTGGGGGGCTCGTTCGTCTTCGACCCGTTCGAGCTCTATGGCGCCGGGGTGTGGTTCGTTTGGTCGGTCTCGGTTTGTCGCATGAAATCACGGGAGGTAACTACGCAAGCATTTTCCGCCGTGATCCCGTATTCGACGTCATCCAAGCTTCATAATCGCCGTCTCGGCGTCCTGGAAACGTCAAGTGACCGTCAGGCTCATCGGTCTTGGCGCGGCAACCTCGACTTATTGGGTCTCCCGAACGTGTTGCAGATCCGGTGTACTTTCACACCATGGACTACGTCCTTGGACGAGGTCCGAAGACCCAGCCGCAACCATCGCTCGCCGAGAGCTGTGTGGCAACGCACTCGATCAGCTATTGAGCGGTTGCTACCCGTTCGACCCGTATGCGATCAGCGAGTAGCTCTTGTTAAGGACGTAGAGAGTCCCAGAGTCGTCCATCGCCGGGGCCGAGAAGCCGTTGAAGCCGGTCGGACGCAGACTCACGGTCCACAGCAACGAACCTTCCGGATCGAGGGCGAAGAGATTGGTCTGATTCTCGACATAGATCGTGCCTTTGGCGTCCGACGCCGCCGGCGACCCGAACCCATTCTGACCGCGGGTTCCAGGGGCCGTGTAGGACCACGCCAACGTGCCGCCGGACGCTTGGACGGCGTCGACGGTCCCGACGTCGTTGCCGGCGACGACTTGTCCGGTGGCCGTGACGGTGGGGGTCGTTTCGAAGGAACCGTTGGACACGTACACCCACTTGGAAGTGCCGTCCGGTTTGACGGCCTCGATGTCGCCGGGCGTGGTCCCGTCGCGGCCTGACGTCGCTACGTAGATCGTCCCGTTGGGTCCGACGGCGGGGGCACTGTCGAGATAGCCGCCTTGCGGGCCTTGTATGTGATACGTCCATTGCACTTGTCCGCCCGTTGGACCGGCCGACAGAGCGTAGAGATGTCCGATACCGCTCGAGAGGTACACAGTCGTGCCATCAGCAGAGAGGGCAGGCGTCGCGTCCTCGCCGATACCGCCGGAGTAGCCGGCGAACTTCCAATAGAGCTGTCCGTTCTTCGGGTTCAGGGCGAACAGAGTGGAGCGCCAGTCCTCGACGTACACCGTCCCGTCGGGGCCGATCGTCGGATCTCCAAAGGGATTGTTGCCACGGCTCTGAGAGATTTTCCCTCCCACAACGTTGCACCTCCTTTCTTAATGGCGTAGAGCCCCTCGCCCGCCCCCCGATTGCTGATCGCCACGTAGACGACACCATCGGGTGCGACAGCCGGAGTGGCCGTATAGGGGTCGCCCGCTCCCGAGCCCGACCACAGGACCTTGTGCGTCCTCGGAGAAATCGCACTCAAGCGAAAGGAATACCTACCTGATACCTGCAACAGGTAGACGGTACCGTCGCTCCCGACGACAGGAGAGGTTCCCTCATCCCAGCCTGTCGGCTGGGGCGTAACTTTCCATCTGGTAGCCGGCGACGACGGTCCGACCGCTTGGCTCGCACCCGCATGCGTGAAACCGCCGCCGAACATGGGCCACTCGTCTCCACCGACCAAGCTCGGGTTCGACGTCGCACCCACCGCGGACGAGGACATGCCCACGACAAGGGCCGCCATCGCCAGGCCGACAACCGCTGCAGGCGCTCGTCTCAAAGGGCCTCCTTGATCCGCCAGCGGAATTCCCCTAAACCACCCCGACGATAACAGTGCGTTCGCGCTCAAACGATCGACAAAAACGGGCCAATTCTTCGTTGCACCAAGCCGGCAGCAGTCTGGGACGAGCGTCCTCCGCAACCTTGATTGGGTAATGGAACTCCTCACCACCCGACCACCGGCCGACTCGTCGACAAGGGATCGTCGGTTTCTCACCGGTTCGATGCCTTTGGCGGCGAGATGTGGGCCCGATGTTCCCGGGAGATCGCCACTGCTTTCAGGCAGCAACGCGCACTGGCCGAGGCTTTCACCGCGTTCGATCCGGCATCTCCCGTCTCAGCTGTTCCGGGTGAACGTGACCGGCGTTGATGTCGGATTCGTGATGCCACTTCCGAGGAAGACGGAACTGGTCCGCGCCGCATGGCCGTTGATCTTCAACGGAGAGAACTCGACCTGATTGCCACATTGCGTGGTGAACGAGATCTCGTCGTCGTGGTGGTTCGTCACGAACCGGAACGTGATGGTCTGTGGGTTGACGAGCGCGAAATGATCGACGGACTCCAGCCGAACGGCCTGCAGGCCGGTGAAGGTGCCGGTCGTCGTGATCGTGCCCGAATAAACCTTCTGGCCGCTCGGGTTGTGGGTCAAGAGGTGCCACGAGTCGCCTTCGACCCCGAGGAAGAACCCGCCGGGTGGTTGGCCCCCTCTGGGCAGGTGGTACCCCTGGGCAGCCGATGGCCAGGCACCGGTGTAACAAGAAGGAGCGACGAAGGTGACCGTCACCGAATCCGAGTCCGACACGGCAGGTCCCGATGGAGGTGCAGCCTGCACCGTGCCGGTGTTGAAGATGGAGCCGGCATCGACGTCGGCCTGGGTGGTGCTGTAGGAGGCGGTGCAGGTGACGGTGGCACCGGGAGCCAACGAGGCGATGACGTTCGAGCTGTTGCCGCAATCGATGGTGGAGAGCCCGGCCATCGGGTCGGTCACCGTGGCCGCGCTCAGCGTGACGTTCCCCGTGTTCTCCACCGCGTAGCTGTAGGTGATCGGGGTGCCCGCGCCCGAGTAGGTGGTGGGGTCGGCTGACTTGGTGAGCGTGATCTGGGGGGACTGGGTGCTGGTGACCGTCACCGAATCCGAGTCCGACACGGCAGGACCCGATGGAGGTGCAGCCTGCACCGTGCCGGTGTTGAAGATGGAGCCGGCATCGACGTCGGCCTGGGTGGTGCTGTAGGAGGCGGTGCAGGTGACGGTGGCACCGGGAGCCAACGAGGCGATGACGTTCGAGCTGTTGCCGCAATCGATGGTCGAGAGCCCGGCCATCGGGTCGGTCACCGTGGCCGCGCTCAGCGTGACGTTCCCCGTGTTCTCCACCGCGTAGCTGTAGGTGATCTGGGTGCCCGCGCCCGAGTAGGTGGTGGGGTCGGCTGACTTGGTGAGCGTGATCTGGGGGGACTGGGTGCTGGTGACCGTCACCGAATCCGAGTCCGACACGGCAGGACCCGATGGAGGTGCAGCCTGCACCGTGCCGGTGTTGAAGATGGAGCCGGCATCGACGTCGGCCTGGGTGGTGCTGTAGGAGGCGGTGCAGGTGACGGTGGCACCGGGAGCCAACGAGGCGATGACGTTCGAGCTGTTGCCGCAATCGATGGTCGAGAGCCCGGCCATCGGGTCGGTCACCGTGGCCGCGCTCAGCGTGACGTTCCCCGTGTTCTCCACCGCGTAGCTGTAGGTGATCGGGGTGCCCGCGCCCGAGTAGGTGGTGGGGTCGGCTGACTTGGTGATGGACACTGATGGCGACCATGTCGCAACAACTGATGCGTTCGTCGTTGCGGAGACGCCCGTCCCCGACGGTGCGCTGGCAGTCGCGGTCGCCGAGTCGGCAACGGAACCTTGGTCCATATCTGCCTGGCTCACGACGTAGGTCGCGGCGAATTGAGCTATCTGCCCGGGCGCCAGCGTGGCCACGGTCGACCCCGAGCACATGCCCATCGGGTTGGTCAGGTTGTTGCACGTGGGACCGCTGGCCAGGGAGCCGGCCGGTGGTGCCTGAATATCGGCCACCGTGACACTCGTCAAAGGCACCGGCCCGGAGTTGGTGACCGCGTAGGAGTAGGTGATCGTCTGACCAGCCGCCGTGACTGCGGTGGGACTCGGCGTCTTCGTCACCGTAATGGAAGCGGGCGTATTGGTGAACGTGCAGAGGATCGAGGCTCCCGCGCTTCCGGTCGGGTTCGGAAACAAAACGCTGAAGCTCGTTCCGGAGCCACTCGAGAACGGGTTGGAGCCATTTAGGCAGGCCCAGGTCGTCGAGTAGTTGGACAGACTTCCGCTCGCTGCGGTCTCGACCACGTTGTATGTGGTTCCCGCCAGGCCGACGATCGGTCCGGCGACCGAGCCCGGGGAAGTCTGCACACCAGTAGATGACCCACTGGTCGTACCTGTGTTCCCGCTCGAGACATCTCCACCTGTGATGGTCATGGTGAACTGGTCCGTGGACGCGACGCGTCCGACGATGTTCTTTTGCACTGCCAACGAACCGTTGTAGCTACAGCTCGCCAGATCAGTTAGCGAACCGGAGTACCCGGTCTGAATGCCCAAACTCGTGATTGCGCCCGAGTTCGGGTTGACCGAATAGAGGGCCCCCGTGGTCGTCTCCACGTACAGGCTGGAATCAGCGGCGAAGGCAATGCCAACGTAGCTTCCCGAACTGGTCGGTGTTGTGGCGAGCGTCCGGAACGGGAGGGCCCCAGTGCCGGAGGTGGGCACGGGCGCGGCCACTGAAAGCAACTTGGCCGTGTCCGCCGTCGAGCCGGCAAGGTCGGTCATGTTGCCGGCATTGTCGAAGGTCAGGTCGCCGGATTCGTACGTGAAACCGGTGGGGGGAGTGATGGTGCCCGCCTCGGACGCGGTGTCCGTCGTCGGGTTGAAGGCGAACAAGTAGAACGTGGAGCCCGTCGAGTTCCAGCCGCCGTAGTAGTAGTAGCCGTTTGTCGGGTTGACTCCACCGGAGTTGACCGTGCTCACATTGGTGGCCGGGGCGGTGAAGTCAGCGTCCGTTCCCGCGGCGATGTTCTCGACATGGACGGTGGTGTTGGACCCCAACGGTGTCTGGTTGGCAGTGAAAGCGGTGAGCCCGTCAGCGGCGATCGCGAGTGCATTGACGGAGGAGCTTCCTCCACCGAGGCTGGAGGGAGTCCCCGGTGAGTCGGTCGGGGGAGTCGCGGTGTAATTCAGCGCGTAGAAGTTCCCCGCCGAGTTGACGTTGTAGATCGTCGGGGCAGAGCAGCTGAGCGCAGAATTGGCCGCCGATTGGGCCGCCGATTGGGCCGCCGAGGCCGCGGTGTACATCGGAACGCCGACCTTCGCTGAGATCGTGGACGACACCGAAAGCGGGAGCGCAACCGTTACCAGCCCCGCTGCGGCCAAAGCCGCAAGAGGGACACGAGGTCGCAAACGATTTCTCATCCTCTCACTCCATGCGTGAGTCCGGGGGCGCCGGTCGGCGGGGCCCCGACTCCGAGGAATCCGGTTGTCACAAAGACCCCAACCAAGACCGAAAGAATCGCTCCAAAAATCGGTTCAGTTCGCATGCCGCCCCGCCTCAGATCCTGTCCGTCCTCTGCTTACTCTCATCCGCGCTGCAATGCAATCGCCGGTTCCATTGGGGCATGCAGCACTCGATTGGGTAAGGGAACTCATCACCACTCGACCATCGGTCGACTCGTCGTACTACCCACGAATTCGTCGCGACCGGCGGGACCGTTCACCCGTGATGAGACGGCAGCAACCGCGCCTGCCAGCGCACCAGGTGACCACGCGAAACCTCGGCGCGGCCTACCCGTTCATCGCTGAATCCGGGCTCGGCCGGCGCGGGGTCGTCATCGGCGACGACCTCCTCGGTGGCTCGTTCGTCTTCGACCCGTTCGAGCTCTACGCCGCCGGGGTGGTGTCGAACCCGAACCTGGTCGTGTTCGGTCAGATCGGCCGCGGCAAGAGTGCCTTCGTCAAGACCTTCCTGTGGCGCCAAGCCGTCTTCGGGCGGCGCGCCTGGGTCGTCGACCCCAAGGGCGAATATGCAGACCTGGCCGGCGCGTGGGGGGTTCGCCCGGTGTCGCTCCGGCCCGGGGGAGCTGTTCGTCTCAACCCGCTCGACCCCGGCCCCGACGGTGAGGGTGGCCCGGGCCAGGCCGGCGACGCCACGGCGCGCCGACGGATCGAGCTGCTGTCGTCGTTGGCCAGCGCCTGTCTCGGGCGGGATCTGTGGCCACGGGAACGGGCCGCCCTCGGGGTCGCGCTGATAGACGCCTCGGGCCGGAGCGCCGTGCCCACCGTGCCGATGGTGGTGGAGGCACTGCTGACGCCGAGCTCGGAGTCGGCGCGTTCGCTGCGCACGGAGGTTTCGACGCTGCTCGAGGACGGCCGGGACGTCGCGCTCGAGCTGCGCCGACTGGTGCACGGCGACCTCTGCGGCATGTTCGACGGGCCCACATCAGCGGGACTGGACCTGTCGGGCCCACTGGTCGTGCTCGACCTGTCGACCCTGTACTCGTCGGCCGCGCTCGGCGTCCTCATGGCGTGCGCCACGGCGTGGCTCCAGGCCGCGCTGGCTCGTGCGGCCGGCGCCGAGGGGCCGTCGGGGCGCTTCTTCCTCGTTGTCGACGAGGCATGGGCCATCCTTTCTAACCTTGGCGTGGCCCGGTGGCTCCAGTCCTCGTGGAAGCTCTCACGCGCCTTCGGCATCTCCAATGTCGCGGTCCTGCACCGGGTCTCTGACCTGCGCTCGGTCGGGGCTTCGGACTCCGAGCAGGTGGCATTGGCCGAGGGGCTGCTGGCGGACTCCGAGACCCGCGTCGTCTACGCGCAGTCCCCGGGCGAACTGGCGGCAGCGTCCGAGCTCCTGTCGCTGTCGGCCACCGAGGCCGAGCTACTGCCGCAATTGCGACGCGGCGTCGGACTCTGGAAGGTGGGCCAGCGCTCGTTCCTGGTTCAACACCGGCTGAGCCCGCTCGAGCGTGCCATCGTCGACACCGACGCGGCAATGTCGGGGCGCGCCCCATGACCGGACTGGAGGCTGCGGCGCTGCCGCTGGCCTTGGCCGGCGCGCTTGTCGCGGGCGTGTCGTCCCGGGACAGCTTCATGCCGCGGCACCCGCGTCGCGATGGGCGTCGGGGCGCGCGATGGGCCCGCCGGCGCGACCTGAGACCCCTGCTGGTTGACGGGCACGACCGGGCCCCCGGCCGACTTGTGCTGGGCGTCGTGCCCGGAACCGTGCGGGCGCGGACGGTGGCGGCCGAGCCGACCCAGTCGCTGGTCGTGGTCGGGCCGACTCAGAGTGGGAAAACGACGAGCCTGGCCGTGCCGGCCATCCTGGAGTGGCGCGGACCGGTTGTCGCGGCGAGCGTGAAGTCCGACCTGCTCCGCGACACGCTGGCGCGGCGGCGCGTCCGCGGTCGGGTGTGGTGCGTCGATCCGACGGCAGCCACCGGGGTGCCCGCGAGTGCGTGGTCGCCGCTCTCGGGGTGCGCCGATTGGCGGCGCGCCGCCAGGACAGCGGCGGACCTCTGCGAGACGGCGAAGGCGGACGGGACCACACCTGACGGTGAGTTCTGGTACGCGACGGCGGCGAAGCTCCTGGCACCCCTCCTGTTCGCGGCAGCGCGTGAGGGCCGCACCATGGCCGACGTGGTGCGGTGGGTGGACACCCAGGAGACGGGCGAGGTGGCGGACGCACTCGAGCGCGCCGGCGTACCCGAGGCGCTCGACGCGGCGCGTGCCACTTGGGGTCGTGACGAACGAACCCGCAGCTCGGTCTTCACGACGGCGGAGACGGTGCTCGCTCCCTTCGCCGAGGCACCGGCCGGACCGGTCTCGGCCGAGCCCTTCGAACCCCGGCACTTACTCGGCGGGCCCCACACCCTCTACCTGTGCGCACCGGCCCACGACCAGCGACGCCTGCGCGGGTACTTCGGCGCGCTCGTGGCGCAGGTCCTCTCACACTCCTTCTCGGTCGCCACCCGCGCCGGCCACCCCCTCGACCCGCCGTTGCTGGTCGTGCTGGATGAGGCCGCTCACATCGCGCCCCTGCCCGAGCTCGACGGGTTGGCCGCGACGTGCGCCTCCCACGGGATCCAGCTGGTGACCGTGTGGCAGGACCTGGCCCAGGTCAGAAGCCGCTACGGCCCCCGCGCCGCGACGGTTCTCAACAACCATCGGGCCAAGCTCTTTCTGCCCGGCATCGCTGACCCCGATACCCTCGACTACGCCAGCCGCCTCGTCGGTGACGAGGAGACGACACAGCCCTCCGTCACCCGCGACGCCAGAGGTGGACGTTCGACTACGTCGTCGACTGGAACGCGCCGGCTCCTACCCCCCGAGGAGCTTCGTTGTCTCCAGCGAGGGCGAGCCGTGCTGGTCTACGGGACCCTCCCGGCGGCCCGACTCGAGCTGCGGCCGTGGTGGGTACGGAAATGACGTTTGTGGCGGCGGCAGAGCCCGGAGCGTCGTCTAAGACGGCCGAGGGTTCAGCGCCGGAGTTGAAGGTTGGCAGCCCAAGGTTCCCTTATCGAGCGTGCCGGTCCCAACGAGCGTCCCGGACGCATCCTTGAACTTCCCGGAGAAATCAGATCGCCGCGCGCTGTAGGTCCCTTTGAACTTCAGGCCGCCGAAGGGGCCGGAGATGATCCTCATGACCACGGTGCTCGCGGTTTGGCTCCAGTAACCGGAGCCGCTGTCGTCCGGCGAGATGAAAGTGCTGTTCGACGCGAAATGCTCGATCTCACACGAGCCACCATTCATTGCGAGACTCCAGTCCGAGCCGGCGTGGATGTGGCCTGTGGCCGGCGACGCAGCCGAGGCCACACCGCCCCCAGCGAATCGGAAGCTCATCGCGATAGCTACGACTCCCGCCGCTACCATTCCAGCCCGTCGCGTCATCATTGACCCTCCCGTGTCGTTGGTTCTGGCGCGGGCGTTCCGCCTCGATACCCAAAGTCGCGGATCCTCTCGACGAGGAGCCACGATTGGATCGCCGAGGACTTGGGACACCCCACAGAGCACGCTATGTCGCAATTCCCAGTGTGACCACTTGCAACTGCATCCGAAGCGTCCAGCGAGTTGCAGGAGGGTGTGTCAGTCGGGGATCTGGCCCAGGTCAGAAGCCGCTACGGCCCCCGCGCCGCGACGGTTCCCAACAACCATCGGGCCCAGCTCTTTCTGCCCGGCATCGCCGACCCCGACAACCTCGATTACGCCAGTCGCCTCGTCGGCGACGAAGAAGCGACCCAGCCGTCGATCACCCGCGACGCCAAGGGCGGGCGCTCGACCACGTCGTCGACGGGAACGCGCCGGTTCTTGCCCCCCGAGGAGCTTCGTTGTCTCCGACGTGGGCGGGCCGTGCTCGTCTACGGGACCCTCCCACCGGCCCGGCTCGAGCTCCGGCCGTCGTGGGCGTGGTCGGGCCGCCACGTCGCCGAGCCCGCGGAGGGCAGGAATCGGCTCATCCGGCGCGGTGCTCGCTGAGACGGTGATCCGGGACCAGGCAACACAAGCTCCAACTGAGCGCTGTTTCGCTCTCTGTTTGACGGCGACGGTGTGATGTCCGGATCATTCCGTTGCTTCACTCTGCAATCACGGCGAAGAGAGGCCACTGGCCGTCGACCGCTTTGAGGTTGTAAGAACCGCGCTCCTCAAACGAAATACCTGAGCCCACGACGAGGTCTTGAACGGTCCGAGAAACCAACACCTCGCCCGGTTTGGCATGTGCGGCGACGCTCGCGGCGATCTCCACCGAGTCGCCGAAGACTTCATTCCCGACGAGGTAGACCTCGCCCGTGTGGATCCCCGCACCTCCGTGGAGATCCTGGTTGGCACCTCGGGCATAGAGCCACCGTGCACAGCGGATCGCTTGGCCCGGTGCATCGAAGGTGGCCGTCATGCGTCCGCCTACGCTCGTGCGGAGGCGTCCACCCCGCTTCTCGAGCTCATCGGCGGAAACCCGGCGTCCCAAGTGCGGAGCCGTGAGGATCGTCGTGAGGACCCGCGCCCGGTGAGTCGGATTGGGGGCAGAGTCCAAGAAGTCCACGATCTCCGCGAAAAGCGAATCGAGCTCTTCTCCCTCCGCGAATCGAAGGACATGGTCGCCCGGCTGCTCGAAATACCGTGCGCCAGGAATGTGTGACGCCAGGTATCGGCCATAGAACGGCGGGTTGATCCGATCTCCGAGACGTTGGATCACCAACGTGGGGACCTGTATGGCGGGCAGCACAGCTCGAACGTCGATATGACGGATCATGTCGAGCATCCGTAAGAACGAGTTCGGACGGATCGCCATGCGCTCCAGGCGCGCCAGCGCTTGTCGAGCTTCGAGGGATGCCGCCCGACTCGGGAGGAACCAGTCAATAGTGGCTCCCTGGCCCCAGCGGTGCATTCCGATATCCCGCATTGCCTCGTACACCTGCTCGGCGCCAGGACCGCACGGATAATCGGGAGCTGGCGTCCAGCGGGCGAAGCCGGAGCCCAGGATCAATGCGCTGACCATCTCCGGATGGGTCGCGGCGAACAGAATGCTCATGGGCGCCCCCTCCGAGTATCCGACAACGACCGCTCTCTCGCAGTCGACGGCAGCCATAACGGAGTGCAGGTCCTGCATTCGTTCCTCGAGCGGCGAGTCTCGAGGGGACGGATCGGACAGACCTGTGTCTCGTTTGTCGAACAGGATCAAACGTCCGAGTGCGGCCAGCCTCTGGTTGAAGGCCACGGTGCTCGGGTCCTCCCATGCCAGCTCCACGTGGCTCATGAGGCCCGGCACGAAGAGGATGTCACGGGATCCTTCTCCGACCACCTGGTAGGCGATGTGGACGCCGTTGCTCTCTGCGTAGAGCGTTTCCGGGGGCACCCCCAGATGTTGCGACAGTACGTGCCCATGCGACGACCTTCCCGTGGGGCGACTTCGCTCCGACGCGTAGGCGACCAAGGTCCTCCGGTTGGCTACCGGCACCTTCCTGATCAGGGCGGCGACATGGCTCTCGACGGTGCGGACGGAGATGCAGAGCTGCTCGGCGATCTGACGGTTCGACAGGTGGCGTCCGACCAGCTCGAGAACCTCGGCCTCGCGACGAGACAGGCCGTCCACGACTCGGATTGTGCCTCAAACGTCGGGGTCACGCCGCGCAAAGATCCGTAGCCGATTCCGTAGTCGCTACGGATGACACCTCGAGCCGACAAGCAGAAGATTCGACCATGGCCACTGAGACCACCATTACCCGTGAGGGGCACGTCACCAGCAGGATCGCCTCCGACTGCGGACTCGACCCCAATGCTGTCTACGCGCTCGGCACCAGCGCCCATGAGACCAGCCGTCTCCAACGACAAGCTGACGAACTCCTCGTCGCCAACACGACCCTCATCGACCGCACGACACTGGGCCTGGGCGACGTCGCCATCGACCTCGGGTGCGGACCTCGGGGGATCCTCGAAGTGCTCAGTGACCGAGTCGGTCCCTCGGGCCGCGTGGTCGGATTGGACGCGGACCCCAATCACGTCTCGAAGGCGGTCGAATTGATCACAGCCCGGCTGCTCTCCAATGTTGAGGTGCTGCTCGCCGACGCCCGCGATACTGGGCTTCCATCAGCGTCCTTTGATGTCGTTCACGCTCGCACGCTTCTCGTCACCCTCCCCAAGCCCGATGAGGTCGTCGGGGAGATGGTTCGCCTGGCGAAGCCGGGGCGGTGGGTGCTCAGCTTCGAACCCGACTGCGAATCGTCGGTGTGCTTCCCGAGTCACCCTGCCTACCAATGGCTTGTCGACGCTCTCGTACCGGTCTTCTCCCGCAACGGCGCCGATGGGCGAATCGGACGGCAGGTGGCCGAGCTCTTTCGCTCGGCTGGATTGGTGGACGTGGACATCGAATGCCGAGGAGACGCATATCCACACGGCCATACCCGCCGCACCATCCGCGTTGATCTCATACGCAGTGTGCGTGAGAAAGTGATGGAACTTTGCCTGGCGACTGAGACTGAACTCGACGAGCTCTTCGCAGCAGCTCTGGCACACCTTGACGACCCAGACGTTGTCGTAATGCCGCATCTCTCCTTCTTGGTATCCGGCCGCAAACCGTGACCCGCGACGCCAAGGGCGGGCGTTCGAGCACCGCGTCGACGGGAACGCGCCGGCTCCTTCCCCCGGAGGGGGCATGAACCGGCTCAGTGGGCGAGGGAGCCCGGCCGGTACGGCGCGTCGGCGGCCGACCGGCTGGCGCGGGCGCGGTTCTCGCTGAGACGGCGCTCGCGCCAAGGCGGCGGCGCGGTCGAATTCGGTTGCCGCCTCGGCGCTGCGGCCGAGCTTGTCGAGGAGGTCGCCGCGCACGCTATGGAGCAGGTGGTAGCGGGCCAACGCGCCCGCGTCGACCAACGCGTCGACGAGCGGCAGGGCAGCGGCGGGACCTTTCGCCATGGACACGGCGACGGCACGGTTGAGCTCGACGATCGGCGACGGCAGCGCACCGGCGAGGTCGTCGTAGAGGGAAACCAGCTGGACCCAATCGGTCTCCTCGCTCCGGAAGGCGCGGGCGTGACACGCCGCGATGGCGGCCTGGAGCGCGTAGGGACCCCGCGTCGGGCTCAGCGCGCCGGCCCGCGCCAGCGCAGCCTCACCACGGCGGACGAGTAGGCGGTCCCAAGTGCGCCGGTCCTGGTCGAGGAGGAGAACCGGTCGTCCCGAGGGCCCGACGCGCGCCCTGAGGCGTGAGGACTGGAACTCCATCAGCGCTAGGAGTCCGTGGACCTCCGCATCGTCCGGCATCAGCGCGGACAGGATGCGGCCGAGCCGCAGCGCCTCGTGGCACAGCTCGGGCCGGAGCCAGTCGTCGCCGGCGGTGGCCGAATAGCCCTTGTTGTAGACGAGGTACACGACCTCGAGCACGGCGCCGAGGCGTTGGGCCAACGCCGGACCGGACGGGACCTCGAAGGGGACCCCGGCGTTCGCAATGGTCCGCTTGGCCCGGACGATGCGCTGCGCGATGGTCGGCTCGGGCACGAGATAGGCGCGGGCGATCTCCGGCACCGTAAGGCCTCCGACGAGGCGCAGGGTCAGAGCGACGCGGCCGGGGACCGGTAGGACCGGGTGGCAGGCAACGAAGATGAGGCGGAGGCGGTCGTCGTCGATGTCGTCGTCCGCCGAGACAGCGACCGCGTCGAGCCCGTCACCGCCGGGGTTCTCGCCAGACGACGTGCGCTCCAGCTCGGCGCCGATCCGCCGGTACTTGGCGGCGAGCGTGCGGCTGCGACGGAACTGGTCGATCGCCTTGCGCTTCCCGACGGCGGTCAGCCACGCGCCCGGGTTCTGTGGGGTGCCCTCGCGCGGCCACTGGCGCAGGGCGTCGACCAACGCCTCCTGCGCCAACTCCTCGGCCAGATCGAGGTCGCCCGTGAAGTGCGCCAGTGACGCCACGACGCGGGGAAACTCCATGCGGAAGACCACCTCCACCGCGGCGGTCGAATCGGAGGCCGGCACGCCACCGATTCAACCACCGGGCGGGGCCGAGGCCCGTTCCAGAGCGGTGGTGACGTGCTTCAGCCGCTGACCGGCCGGACGCGGACCTCGCCCTCGCCGAGCACGCCCAGAAACCGCTTGGTCCACTCGACGGCCTCTTCCAAGTCCCGGCACTCGAGCAGAGCCCAGCCGCCGACCAGCTCCTTGGCCTCCGTGAACGGGCCGTCGACCACGGTGTACTCCCCGCCGTGCAACGTGACCTTGGCGCCCATCGCGGTCGGCGCGATCCCGCCGGTGGCGACGATGACGCCGGCTTTGGTGGCCTCCTCGACGAAACGGCCCATCTTCTCGAACAACTCGGGTGACTGCGGCTCGGCCGGCTCGGCCGACTCGTCAGCGAGGGTGTATCCCAGGAACCGCATGATGAGGCTCTCCTTCTGCTTCGTGGTGGGGCGCTCGTCGCCTCACTCTGGCAGAGCGTCGAACGGGGTGTCCCAGAATCGACAGCGGCGCGTCAAAAAGTCGAAAGCGCGCGGGAGGAGAGCCGTCCGAGCGGGACGCCCCGTCCTCAGCCGCGGGCTTGGAGGACCTCGCGGAAGGGACGGCCGCGATCGGGCGCCGGCTCACGCGGGAGTCCCAGCGTGCCCTCCGCGATGATGTTGCGCTGGATCTGGTCCGAGCCGCCGTAAATGGAGGACGCCGGCGAGAACGCCAGCGCCTTGGCGACTGCTCCACCATCGGCCCCGTCCTCGCCGGCGAGGAGGCCGTTTTGCCCGGCGATGGCGACGGACAGGTTCGCCGCCAGCTTGACGATGCGGGTCTGAGCCAGCTTGCCGATTCCGGCCACGGCCTGGCCGCCGCCGCGCCGGGACTCGGCTCGGCCTCGCAGGGCGTTCCAGCGGCCCGTCTCGCTGTATGCGTAGAGCAGGGCGAGCTGTTGCCGCACGAGCGGATCCGAGCCGCGCCCGAGCTTCCGGGCGAGCTCGGCCACGTCCGTGAAACCCAGGGTCAACTTCGAGTTGAGCGCCTCGTCGAGCGCGGCGTCTCCCGCCCGCCGGCCGAGCATCCCGCCCTTCGGGCCGGGCTCGGGGAAGCCGACGTGCGAGCCGCCGGCACCGATGCCGGTGCGCTCGAAGTGCAGGGTCGTCTGAGTCACGGCCCACCCGTTGCCCTCGCCGCCGATGAGGTCGTCCGCGTCAACCGTTGCCCTGTCGAAAAAGATCTCGTTGAAGACGGCGTCTCCCGTCATCTCGCGCAGCGGGCGGATGGTGACGCCCGGCTGGTCCAGGCGGAAGGCGAACCACGAGATCCCATGGTGCTTCGGGACGTCGAAGTTGGTGCGGGCCAGGAGCATGCCGAAGTCGGAGTCCCGGGCCTGGCTCGACCACACCTTCTGCCCCTCAATGATCCACCGGTCGCCGTCGCGGGTGGCGCGGGTCGTGAGGCCGGCGAGGTCCGAACCTGCTCCGGGCTCGCTGAACAACTGGCACCACGCCACCTGCCCTTCGAGCAGGGGCGGCAGGAGCCGGGCGATCTGCTCGGGAGTGCCGTGGGTGAGGATGGTCGGTGCGGCCATGAGGAGCCCGAGCCCGCCCGGAGGGCGCAGTGCGCCGAAGGACTTGAAGGCCGAGCGCACGACGGCCTGGGCGCGCCGGGGGAGGCCCCGTCCACCTTGTTCGGGTGCGAAGTGAGGTGCGGTCCACCCCGCGGCGGCGACCAACTTCCACCAAGCGTCCACGCTCAGGTCCGGATCCCAGTTGGTCTGGAGCCACTCGCGGACCTCGGCCAACAGCTCGTCGTGCGGGCGCTCCTCCTCCGCTGTTGCGAGGCTCGCCGTCGCGACGACCTCCGTGCTCACGGCGCGGACCCGAGGAGCTCCACGGCGTTGTCGTGCATGATCCGCTGTCTCGAATGCTCGTCGAAGCCCCCGAGCTCTTTGACGAAGTCGAGCGGTTGGGCCACGCCCTCGCCGTGCGGCCAGTCGGACCCGAAGAGGATGTGCTCCACCCCGATGAGCTCGGCCAGGGCCTCGAGGTCCTCCTCGAGGTACGGCGTGGTCCAGACGTGGCGGCGGATGGTGTCGAGCGGGTCCTCGACGAAGGCCCAGGGCGTCTGGTTGCGCTGCTTGCGCAAGCGCTTCACCAAGAGCGCCGCCCAGTCCGACCCGTTCTCGATGCTGGCGACGCGCAGCGTCGGGTGGCGCTTGAAGACGCCGTGGACGATGAGCGACGCGATCGTGTCGTGGATGGCTCGGTCGGCCACGAGGACGCGGCTCAAGATGTCGGTGTTGCCGAAGCCCTCGAAGGTGGCGCTCGCCCCCCAACCCGCGGCCATGATGCGGTTGTAGCCGCTGTCTCCCAGGTGGAAGGCCACCGGGATCGACGCCTCGGCCAGGCGGGCCCACACGGGGTCGTGCGACTTGTGGCCGAGGGAGCGACCGGTGCCGTGCGGACCGGGGACCGGTGCGGGCCGGACGTGCACAATCCTTGTCCCTCGCTGAATGAGCGAGTCGACCTCGGCCGCGGCGGCCTCCGGGTCGGCGAACGAGAGCATGGGCGCAGTGACGATTCGGTGTTCGTAGTCGAAACCCCAGTCTTCTTCGAGCCAACGGTTGAAGGCGGACAACGAGGCCATGGTCGCCTCGACGTCATCGCGCAGACCTTCCTCCACGCCGCAGCCGAGTGTCGGGAAGAGCAGCGCCGCGCCGATCCCCTGCTCCTCCATGATCGCAAGACGCTTGTCGCGGTCCTGGTATTCGTCGCGCAGGGGCTCGACCTCCAGGAGGCTCCGCGGGTCCACCCCTTCAGGGATCTGGCCCCGGAAGAGCGGGTCCATGCAGCCGGGCACGATGATGGGATCGAAGGTGGGGTTCGGGATGAACCGGTTCACCGTGCCGCCCATCAGCAGCTCGACGCGCTTTCCGGATTGGACCGCCTTGACGCCGCGTTCGCGGAACTTCTTGTCCAGGTGCCGGGTGAAGGCGTCGATCGTCTCGTAGTAGTGGTTGTCGGCGTCGATCGGCTTGTCGGTCATCCGCTGGTCCTTCGTCGGGGTGGGGCTCGGTTCGGTGGCTGGGGTTCGGTGGCTGGGGTTCGGTGGCTGGGGTTCGGGGACTGGGGTTCGGGGACTCGGTGCGGCCGGAGAGCAGGACTTTCACTTTTGGTACAGTATCGTTTTCCGAGCCCGGCGGCGAGGGCCCGGCCGGCTCGCGCCTCGGGCGCGCCGGCTCGTCCGTCAGGGCTCCCGGGCGTCGACGACGACCGTCCGTGGCTCGCAGCCCTCCGCCGACACCGAGACCGCGATCGACCCCGGACCGGTCGGCCGGACGACGGCTAGGGCCCGGCCCTGGTAGGTCGAATGCGTCGACCCGGTGAAGGGCTCCGACGTGCACGGGTTCCCGCTCCCCAAGCCGAGCAGCTCACCCGGGCCCTGAATCGTGAGGGTGACGGGCCGGTCGGTCGCCGGATGGACCGTACCGGCCGCGTCGACGATCTCGACGGTCACGAAAGCGGCGTCGGTGTCGTCGGCCCTGATCGCGGCTCGGTCCATGCGCACGTCCAGCCCGACGGGCCCGGTCGCGGTAAGCAACCCGGTGCGCCCGAGTTCCCGCGCGCCGCGGTAGGCGACCGCGACGACTTCGCCGGGCTCGTAGGTGGTCTCGAACTCTGCCCGGTAGCGGTGTTCCTCGCCGGCCGGCGCCCGACCGACCTCGGTGCCGTTGACGAGGAGGGCGACCTCGTCGGCGTCCGCGTAGACGAAGACGCGGAGGGGTGACCCTTCGCACCCGGGCCACGTCCAGTGAGCGACGTCGGACGTCGACCAGGGGCTCCGCACGGTCGGCTCCCGCCCGAAGTGCTCCGGCGGCTCGACGGCGACGAAGGGCTCCCGGCGCAGTCCGAACACGATCTCGCGGTAGTACGAGATCGCGCGGCGGTAGCCGGTGATGTCGTGGTCCCCGGTCCGCGCCGTCAACCACGGATAGGGACCGAGGAGAGGTGGCCGGCCGGCAGTCCCCGGTTCGTACTCGACCCGTCCGATGCCGGCCTCGCCCAGGTAGTCCCAACCCGTCCAGGTGAAGTCGCCGATCACGTGGTCGTAGGCCCGAACCAGGCGCCACAGCTCGTCGATCTTGGGCGGGTTGGTC
This sequence comes from uncultured Acidimicrobiaceae bacterium, assembly GCA_963828505.1. Lineage (GTDB taxonomy): Bacteria > Actinomycetota > Acidimicrobiia > Acidimicrobiales > RAAP-2 > Bog-473. The sequence goes on along the minus strand of CAWHFM010000014.1, from coordinate 18,820 downwards.
TCGGAGCCGACCATGACCCGGTTCGGAAACAGCTCGTGGTCCATCTCGTAGCGCGAGTCCGTGTAGTTGTAGCCGACCACGTCGAGCGCCGACGCGGACTCCGCCAGCTTCGTGCCGACCACCTCCTGCTGCAGGAGCCGCGGCAGGATCTCGTCCCAGACCGTCATGATGGTGTTCACGCCCATGCCGCCGCCGCCGGCTGCAGCGGACTCCGGCATGAACGCGGCGAAGATCTCGTCTTTCAGGGCGAGGAAGGGCTGCAGGCAGTTCGTGACGAATCGGGTGCCGTCCACGGCGCGGATCGCGCCGGTGAGGGCTCGTCCCCACGCGGCACCGGCTGGGTTCCCGGCCTCGGGGATCTCGTTGCCGATTGAGTACACGACGACCGAGGGGTGGTTGAAGTCTTTGGCCACCATCGCCTCGACGTCTTCCCGCCACCAGTCGGGGAACCAGCGGGCGTAGTCGTCGTGGCTCTTGGACTCGGTCCACATGTCGAAGGCCTCGTCCATGACGACCATCCCCAGCCGGTCGCAGGCGTCGAGCATCGCCTTGCTCATCGGATGGTGCGCGCTGCGCAAGGCGTTGAACCCGGCCGCCTTGAGCAACTCGACCCTGCGTTCCTCGGCCCGCTCGACCGTGGCCGCGCCGATGACCCCGTTGTCGTGATGGAGGCATGCGCCTCGCAGCTTCACGGTCTCCCCGTTGATGCGGAGGCCTCTCGCCACGTCCAGCCCGAGCGTCCGGATGCCGAACCGCTCCTCGTTGCGGTCGACCTCCTGGCCTTCCACCGAGAGGACGGTGCGGCAGGTGTAGAGGGCCGGTGCGTCGATGCTCCATCGCTCGGGGCGCATCACCAGCACGCGCTGGCGCAGCGTCTGACCCAGGCCAGGAGGCGCGGTGAGAGGCACCTCGTCCCGGGCGACGACCATGTCACTGTCGTCCACGAGCTCCGTGACCACGACGGTCGACGCGGGGAGCGCGGTGTCGTTCTCCACCGTCGTCTCGACCGCGATCAGCGCGAACCCCTCCTCGACGTCGGGGGTGCTGATCCGTACGCCGTCGAGGGCGACGTGGACCGCGTGGCCGACGACGAGTTTGGTGTTGCGGTAGATGCCGGCGCCGGAATACCAGCGCGAGTCGTCGTGGGCCGTCGCCTCGATCGTGATCGTGTTGTCCTCGCCGTAGCGGACGAGCGGCTCGAGCCGGACCGAGAAGTTCGAGTACCCGTAGGGTCGATGTGCGGCCAGCACCCCGTTCACGTATACGGCGGCGCTGCGGTAGACACCCTCGAACTCGACCATGATCCGGCGGCCCCGCAGGTCCTCGGGGACGGAGAAGACCTTCTGGTACTGCCAGACGCCACCCGGGAAGTAGCCGGCCGCGGGCGAGCCGCCGGGATCACGCGACTGGGTGATCATGGCGTCGTGGGGAAGCCGGACCGGCGTCCAGGGCGAGGCGCCGCCCATGAGCTCCGCTGCCATGTCGGGCTTCTGGCGGACCTGCCACCCGTTGTTGAAGGATGTTCGCTGCACCGCTCGGCTCCTCAGTTTTCGTGCCCTGTACCCCCGATGGCCTGACGTCGAGGAACTCGGCTTCGCCGGTCGGGCGTGCCCGTGATTCTGGCCAGTCGCCGACGCCCCGGCCAGTTGCCGCCGGCTTGACCGCCGCGACGACGACCGGCCAGGCTGAGCCCGAGGTCCTGAGCTCTGATGTTGACGCCCTTCGACGACTACCCGATCCACCCGTCGGCCGATCCCATCGCGCACCCGGCCACGGGTGACCCGAACCACTACGACCGGTACTGGTTCAACGGCCACCAAAGCGACGGGGACTTCTACTTCGGCGCCGCCATGGGCCACTACCCCGTGCGCGGGGTGGTCGACGCCGCCTTCAGCATCGTCCTCGACGGAGTCGAGCATTCCGTCTTCGCATCGGGGCTCATGCCGGTCGACCGCACGACGGCGGTGGGGCCGATCCGGATCGAGGTGACCGAACCCATCCGCACCATCCGCTACGTGGTCGAGCCGAACGAGCACGGGATCGAGTGCGATCTCGTCTTTCGGGCCCGCACGGTTGCGGTCGAGGAACCACGGCAGCGCAGGGTCTCCGACGAGGGCATCTTGGTGATGGACCACACCCGGCTGACCCAGTGGGGCAGCTGGGAGGGCGTGATCCGCGTCGACGGGACCGAGCTCAGGGTCGACCCGGACGAGGTCTCCGGGACGCGCGACCGGTCATGGGGAACTCGGCCCGTGGGCTCGCCGCTCCAGACCAACTGGCCGCGCCGGATGCCCCACGCGTTCTGGCTGTGGGCGCCGCTGCACTTCGACGACCGCTGCACCCACCTCGCCCTGCACGAGAACCCAGACGGCTCGCGCTGGCTCGAGACCGCCCTCGTGCTGCAGCCGATGCCCGACGACGCCGTCCCGTGGAGCACCGCCGGCGTGGTGGAGTGCCGATCCATCCGGCACGAGCTGACCTTCGAACCCGGTCGTCGGGAGATTCGACGGGCGGCGCTGTCGTTCGTCCACCCGGACGAGGGCGAGGTCCACATCGAGCTCGAGAAGCTCTTCACGTTCCGCATGCGCGGCATCGGCTATTCCCACCCCTACTGGGCGCACGGCAGCAACCACGGGGAGCTCGAGACAGGAAGGGAGTCGATCGCGCTCGCCGACTTCGAGCCGCTCGACTGGTCGTCCATCCACGTGCAGAACGTCGTGCGGGCGAAGATGGGAGACCGGACCGGCATCGGCGTGCTCGAGGAGCTGCACTTCGGCCCGCACTCGCCCACCGGCCTGACCGGGTTCCTCGACGGCGCCGGTTCCTGAGCGGCCCGTCCAGCTGGGCGGCCGCGGGTGTCCGGGAGGCGGGGTCGAAGCGAACGTCGGCGGCGCTACGGTGAAAGTGTGAGCATCCTCGACGACCTCGTGGACCAGCTGGCCGAGGTGGACCGCTGGTCGCGCGAGATGGTCCGCGAGCTGCGCTACCTGCCCGACACCCTGGCCCAGTTCCGCGAGGGCGTCGGCAACTTCCAACGTGTGACGAAGCGACTGGACGATGCCACGAACACGATCGAGGCGGTGAACCAGATCCCGAGCGGCGCCTTGCGGGCGGTGCGCGACCAGCTGGTGGGCGCACCGGGTGGTTCCGTCGTTTCCGGGGCGATCGGGGATCTCTCCGAAGTCCTGGCGACGGCCGTGCGGCTGAATCCGTTGTGGTCTCGCGACCCCGCGGCCCGCCCGCCTGAATCGGCGACGACGGCCGAGTCCACCCCGCCTACGGATGTCACCCCGCCTACGGATGTCACCCCGCCGCCGGTGCCGCCGGAGGACGACGCGTAACTGAGCCGGTGTCGCCGGACCCGCGCCGCCAGCGCAGGCTCGGCGTCAACACCGTGGTGTGCCGTCGGTCCTTGGCCCGGAGAGCAGCAGCTGGAGGGCCGGTTTGTCCACCTTGCCCGACGCCAGCATCGGCACCTCCCCGGCCACCTCGGTGAGCAACCAGCGGGTCGGCACCTTGAACGCGCTCAGGCGATCACGCGCCGCGGCACGGAGGGCGTCGAGCGTCTCGCCCGTGACGACGAGGGCGGCGATCTCGGGACGGCCGGCGCCATTGTGGACGTCGGTCACGTAGGCCTGGCGTACCCCGTCGATCGAGCGGAGCGCCGACTCGACCTCCGACGGGTACACCGTCGCCCCCCTCACCTTGACCATGTCGTCGAGCCGACCGGCGTAGAAGAGGTAGCCGTCGTCGTCGAGGTACCCGAGGTCGCCCGTGCGGTAGGAGCCGTCCGCTGTGAACACGGTCGAACGCGTACGCCCGCAGATGGCGCGCAGCAGGTTCGGCCCGCGGAGCCAGATCTCGCCCTGTTCGCCCGCCGGTAGCTCCTCCTCCGAATCGGGGTCGACGATGCGGACCTCGACACCGGCGAACGGGCGGCCGCAGCTCCCGTGCTTGTCCCGGGCCATGTCGGTGTCGAGCCGCTCTCCGCAGTACGGACCGAATGTCTCGGTCATGCCGAAGAGGTTGGCGCGCGCGCCCGGGGCCGGCCGCCGCTCCGGGGGGAGCACGGCGGGAAGGCTGGCGTCGCCGAGCGACGAGAGGTCGGTATCGGCGAAGGACGGGTCGGCGGCGAGGCGGGCGGCCTGGTCCGGCCAGCCTCGGAAGAGCGTCACACGCTCGCGCTCGAGCAGCTCGAGCGTGTGGGCCGGCTCGGGCTCCGCTTCGGTGAGCAAGGTGGCGCCGGCCACGAGCGCGCTGAGCAGCCCGCCGCCGAAGCCGCCGGTCCAGAAGAAGGGCATGGGGATGTAGAGCCGTCCGCCCCGAACCACGCGGCGGGTCTCCAGGTTGGCCGCCGTGGCCCGGAGGGCGGCGCCGTGCGTGTGGACGACCCCCTTCGGTGTTCCTCGGCTGCCTGAGGTGAAGAGCACGACCAGGTCGTCCGCCGGCCGAACCCGGGCGTCGAGGGCTCGGACGAGCGCAGGCTCGACGGCGCGCTCGGGGAGTCCGCCGAACGACCAGAGCCGCCGCAGCGACGGCGTGGCCGGGTGGCGCCCACCTGCCCGGACGCGAGCCGGCAGCCCGGGCGCGGCCGCCTCGAGGTCGTCGACGTAGTGGCGGCCGCGGAACTCCGCCGCGACAACGAGGTGCGAGACGGACGCCGTCGTGAGCTGGGCCAGCAACTCGGGCGGCCGCAGCAGGGTGCTCAGCGGCACGAGGACTGCACCGATGCGCATCACGGCGACGGCGTGGACCGCCCAGTCGACGCCATTGGGCGCGAGCAGAGCTACCCGGTCGCCCTTCACCACACCGCCGGCCACCAGTCGCGCCGCGAGGCCTGCGCTCGACTCGTCGAGGGCTCCATACGTGATCGACTCTTCGGCGGTGACGATGGCCCGGACGTCACCGTCGGCCTGACGCCGAGAGGCGAGGAGGGCGGCAATGGTCTCGGTGTCAGGTCCCACTGAGCAGTTCCTTCAGCGCGCGCTGGTCGAGCTTCCCGCTCGACATCATCGGGACCGCCCGCTCGGGGACGACCACCATCGTCCGCGGCACCTTGTAGGCCGACAGCCGTTGGCGGAGGCTCGCCCGGAGGCCGTCGACGTCGACGACGGAGCCGTCGGCCGGCGCCCGCACCAGCGCGGCCACGACCTGGCCCCGCGCCACGTCGTCGATCCCGACGACGTGGGCGACGAGACCGCTCACCTCGAGGATGGCGGCCTCGACCTCGCGCGGAGAGACGTTCGCCCCCGCGGTCTTGACCATGTCGCTGTGCCGGCCTCGGAAGTAGAAGAACCCGTCCTCGTCCCGCGTCACCAGATCGCCGGTACGGAACCAGTCGTCGTGGTCGAAGGTCTCGTGTCGCTCCCGGCCGTCGTAACCGTCCATGAGGAATGGGCCGCGCAGACACAACTCGCCGAGCTCGCCCTCGCCGGCCTCTGCGCCGTCTTCGCGGCACACTCTCGCCTCGAGCCCGGGGACCGGGCGACCGAAGGAGCCGCGGCGGTGCTCGGGCTGCTCGGATTCGTCCTCGCTGGCCAGGCAGACGCTGCCGGCCTCGGTCATGCCCAGCATGGCGTGGTGGCGCTCGGGGTCGGCCGGGCGCACGTCGGCCGGCATGATCGGGAAGAGGTTGCCGCGGCGGATGGTCGAGAGGTCGCGCCGGTCGAACGTCGGGTCCAGCGGGAGGTGGGCGACCGACGCGGCGAAGCCGTTCACCATGGTCGGACGTTCCCGCTCCACCAGGTCCAGCACGCCGGCCGCGTCGGGGGCGTTGGAGCAGACGAGCGTGGCTCCGGCGACCAGGGTCCCGAGCAGGGCATAGGCGAAGCCGCCGATCCAGAAGAACGGTGAGTTGGAGAACAGGATCTCGCCGGGAACGTACCGGCGCAGCTGGTTGAGATTGTCGAGATGCCGTATCAGCGCGCCGTGGGTGTGGACGACCCCCTTGGGCTCGCTCGTCGACCCCGACGTGTGGACGATCACCATGCGCTCCGCCGGCGTGACCGCGTCCTCCGCCGCACTGAGCACGTCGTGGTCGACGGCCGCGGCGCCGCCGAGCAACCCGGCCAGGGTCCATCCGGGGTGGACGGCCGGGTCGGTCTCCTCGAGGTCGAGCGCGATGTGTCGCAGCGACGGCGCCACCGCGCAGAAGAGGGGCGGGGGCGTCGCCAGGTCGAGCCCGGGCAGACCGGCCACCAGGCTGGCCCGGTAGTCCTGGGTGCGGTAGCGCGACGCGCTCAGCAGCATCGTGACGTCGGCGCGGCACAGGAGGCCGGCCAGTTCCGCGCTGGTCGAGAAGGTGCTCAGCGGCACGCTGAGCACGCCGATGCGGGCGGCGGCGAGCCATGCCACCACGAACGCGGCACCGTTGGGGTACAAGATGCCGACCCGGGTGCCGAGGCTCGCCCCCGTCGCCAGCAGGGCCCGGGCCAGCTCGGCCGATCGGGTGCGAGCCGCAGCGTAGGTGAGCGTCTCGTCGTCCACGGCGAGGAGCACCTGGTCCGGCCGTTCGGCCGCACGCGACCGCAGTAGCGCGCCGACGGTCAGCGGTAGTCCGTCGCCGGCGTCGATCACCGACGATGTCACGCCGGGGGCCGCCGCGGGGAGACGCCGGGGAGTGCGGCGGCGTCGCCGGCGATGGCGTCGACCTCGGCCTCGCACAGCACGCGCTCGCCGGTGCGCAACTCGCCGGTGGAGCGGATCCGCCCGCCCGAGACCTCTCGCTCGAGGCTGAAGGACAGCCTCTCGAGAAGAGGCACCGGTCGCCGGTAGCGCATCACCAACGAGGCCGTCTTGCCCGCCACGCCGACCTCACAGTTGTGGTGCTGCACGACACAGTCGAAGAACACCGCGAGGAACCCGCCGTGCACGATCCCGGGAGGGCCCTCGTAAGGGACGGGAAAGGCGACCGACCCGCTCGCCCGGTCGCCATCGACGCGGATGTCGTACTCGGGGAAGCACGGGTTGTAGGCGCCGATGTCGCGGGCGTGGTCGAGGTACACGCGTCCGTCGCCATCGGCGGCGTCGCCCACCCGGGGCCCGGGGGCGGCCGGCACCCGGTCGGCGAGCGATGCTTCCACGTCACGGAGCTGCGCGATCAGGCGGTCGACGTCGGGCTCCTCGCCCTCGAGTGCGAGCAGCATCCCGGTGACCCGGCGCACGAGCCCGGCGGCGGTGACGGTCTGGGACAGCGGCTCGGCGCCGAACGTCCAGGGCACGGCTCGCTCAGGCCCCGGCGGGTGCGCCACCCAGCAGTGACGCCACCTCGGCCAGATCGACCTTGCCCGAGTCCGTCCGGGGCAGCGTGTCGACGACGCGGATCTCCGTCGGCAGCTCGTAGCGTGCCAGCACCTGCGCCGCGTACGAGTGGATCTCCTCGGCGGTGACACCCCCGTCCGCTCCCGGCCGCAGCTCCACCATGGCCACGGGCACCGCACCGAGCCGGTGGTCGGCGCGGGCGACCACGGCGGCGCCCCGGACGGCCGGATGCCGTTCGAGCGCGGCCCGGACGTCCTCGGGCCGGACCTTGAACCCGCCTCGGATGATGGCCTGGTCGGCCCGCCCCAGGATGTAGACGAACCCGTCGGAGTCGATGCGGGCCACGTCAGTTGTCCGTACCCACTCGTTGCGGCCCAGCTGGCCTGCTCGCACCTCGAGCAGACCCTCCGCGTCAGGCCCGAGCACCTGCCCCGACGAAGGCTCGACCACGCGGAGCTCGCAGCCGGCGTGCGCCCGGCCGACGCTGCCGCGCTTGGTGGCCCAGAACTTCCGGTGGTCCTCCATGTTCCACCCCGCCACGCCGCCACCGAACTCGGTGGCGGCGTAGGAGACGAGGACGGGAACGCCGTACTTGGCCCTGAACGCGTCGCCGTCGTCGGGGTCGAGCGGAGCCGTACCCGACACCACGGAGCGGAGGCTGCTCAGGTCGTCGGGGTCGAGCTCGGCCTCGAGCACCATGCGCAGAGCGGCGGGGACCAGGCTGGCCGTGGCCGGGCGGTGCCGGCGCACGGCGTCGACCCAGTCCTCGACGCTGAACCGTTCGAGCAGGGAGAAGGAGCGGCCGTCGGCCACGCACTGGAGCACGCGGAAGAGCCCGCCCAGGTGGACGAGCGGCGAGTTCACGATGGCCACACCGCGGCGCAGGCACACCGCACTGTCGCGGTTCGACTCGTAGTGCTTCGCCCCGACCAGCACCCGTTCGAGCGTCTCGTAGCCGAGGTCGACGCGCTTGGGCGGGCCGGTCGTGCCGCTGGTGAGCATGCGCACGGCAACGCCGGCTCGCCGGTCGTTCGGCGGGCCTCCCTTCGCCGGCCCGGTGGTGACGGCGAAGGGCTTGGCCAGTTCGGACACGGCGGCGGTGACGGCGCGGGACCCTTCGGGCACCAGTCGCGCCAGGTCGACCGGGTCGCCGGCGACCACGGCCAGGTCGAGCGCGGCGATGTCGTCGCGGGTGCGTGCCTCGCCGCGCCCGGGGTTGATGGTCACGACGCAGCCCCCGGCGCACAGCACGCCGAGGAGCAGCCCGACCGAAGCCGGCCGGTTGCGCAGCAGCAGGCCGACCTGGGCGCCGGGCCGCTCCACCAGCGCGGCCGCGTGAGCGGCGGTGTCGGCCACGTCGCCCCAGCTCCGCCACGAGCCCTCGAACTCGATTGCCGGCGCGCCCGGGTCGAGAGCCAGGACCTCGGCCAGGCGCGCCGCGAGCCCGCTCGGCTCGGCGACGTCGCTCACCGCAGCCTCGGCTCGCGCCGCGTCGGTGGATGCTCGGCCAGCTCGGCCGTGCCGAGGGGATTGCCCAACCGGGTGTAGATCAGGCCCTGCTCCATGGCGGCCCGGTACGGGCGGTCGAGCGACTCCCAGATGGCGCGCACCGTCCCCTGTGTCGCCGCGCTCGGCCAGGCCGCGATGCCGGAGGCCAGCTCGTGGGCCCGGAGCCACAGCTGGTCCCGCTCGACCACCTCGGTCACCAGTCCGATGCGCAACGCGGTCTCCGCCGTGACCCGCTCGTCGTTGCCGGTGAGTGCCATGCGCAGCGTCTGGGCCAGGCCGACCCTGCGCATGAGGCCGACCGGCTCGAGCGCCGACACCATGCCGTAGGTGACGTGCGAGTCGAAGAAGGTGGCCTCCCGGGAGCAGATGACGACGTCGGCCTCGTTGAGGAAGTAGAACGCACCGGCGGTGCACATGCCCTGCACGGCGCAGACCACCGGCTTCCACACCTTCTGCCACTTCGGGCTGAGCAGCTCACCCGGGTCCTCGTGGTTCCACACGTCGTCCGGCTGGCCGTAGGGCTTTTTCGTGTCGAGGCCGGCGCAGAAGGCACGGTCGCCTTCAGCCCGCACTACCGCGGCGCGCACGCCCGGGTCGTCCTTCACCAGGCGCCAGGCGGTCCGGACCTCTTCGCACATGAGGCGGTCGAACGCGTTGAGCACCTCGGGACGGTTCAGCGTGATGGTGGCGACGAGGTCCTCCGACGTCTCGTAGCGGATGGTCGAGAACTGCGGGTCGGCGCCCTCGCTCATCGCGCCTGCCACTCCGGCGGTCGCTTCTCGACGAAGGCGCGCGGGCCTTCCCTGGCGTCGTCGGTGCGCACCACCCGCTCGCGGAAAGTCTCGGCCAGGATCTCGGCCTCGTGCAGGGGCAGGTCGAGGCCTTTGCGGATGGCGAGCCGGGTGCCCCGCACAGCCAGCGGGGCGTTCCGGTTGACCAGGTCCGCCACTTCGCGGGCCCGGTCCATGAGGTGGTCGTGCTCCACCACCTCCGAGATGAGCCCGAGCTCGTAGGCCCGCTGCGCACTCATGCGCTCGTGGCGTCCCGTGAGGGCCAGCCGCATGGCGACGCCCGTCGGGAGGACTCGGGCCAGGCGGACCATCTCCCGGCCCGAGACCAGCCCGATGCTGACGTGCGGGTCGAAGAACTCCGCTCGTTCCGAGGCGATGGCAATGTCACCCGTCGTGACGAGGTCGAGCCCGGCCCCGCAGCACAACCCGTTGACCGCGGCCAGGATCGGCTTGGTCATGGTCCGGAACGGGGGCGTCGCCTCCTGCGGCGCCTCCCACTGCGGGTAGGTCGACAGGTAAGGCTCCTCGTACATGACCCGCCCGTCGTCGGGGATCTCGGTGACGTCGGCGCCGGCGCAGAAGGCGCGGCCGTTCCCGGTGACGATGATCGTCCAGACGGCCTCGTCCGCCTCGGCGGCGGCATAGGCGCGGCGGAGCTCGAACGCCATGGCGGGGCTCACCGCGTTCAGCTGCTCGGGCCGGTCGAACGTGATGGTGGCGGTGTGGCCGTCGACCCCGTAGACGATGTGCTCGAACTCCACTTGCTCCCCCTATCGACCCTCGAACCGGGCCTCGCGCCGCTCGGTGAAAGCGAGCAGGCCTTCGCGGAAGTCGGCCGTGCGCGAGGAGAGCTCGAGCGCCATCGACTCGTTGTGCATGGCGTCGACGATGCCACCATCGAGCGCGGCGTGGAGGCAGCGCTTGGTGAGCCCGACTGCAACAGTGGCGCTGTGGCGGAGCTCGGTCACGAGCTCGTCGACCGCGCCGTCGACGTCGGGCTCCGGCACGGCGCGGTGGATCATCCCCCAATCGGCGGCCTGGCGCCCGTCGATCGGCCGTCCGAGGAGCAACAGCTCCTTGGCGCGCGCCACGCCGACGAGGCGCGGCACGAGCCAGCTGGCGCCGCTGTCCGGGGTGAAGCCCCGCTTGACGAACGGCAGCCAGAAGCGGCTGTCCTCGGCGGCGACGGTGAAGTCCGCCGCCAGAGCGAGCTGGCAGCCCAGGCCGGCGGCCCACCCTCGGACGGCGCAGACCACGGGCAGCTGCACCTCGAAGAGGAGGCTGACGATCCGGTGGGCCTGGAGGGGGGTGCGGCGCTGGATGGAGCCCGTGCGCGGCCGCTCGCCCGAGGCGTTGGACGACACCCAGTCGGAGCCTGAGCAGAAGTCCGGACCGGAGCTGGTGAGAAGGACGGCGCGGAGCGAGTCGTCGGTCGACGCGGACTCGAGGGCCTCGACGATGCACCTGACCGCGGCGACGTCGAGCGACCCCTTGCGCTCGGGGCGGTCGATGACGATGCGCAGGACGCCGTCGTTGGCCCCGACCAGCACGCCGTCAGGGGCGCGGCCGCTCACCGGAGCGGGACCTCGTCCGGACTGGCTTCCATACCCCTCCCCACGCGTGTGGAAATATCTAGATGTTAAAGCCTACGATGGGTGAGCACCAAGACGCCGAGACGCTGCCCTGGAGGCCATCGAGTGAGCGACGGTCGAGTTCTTCTGCAACGAGACGACGAGTGTGGCATCGCCCGGGTGACCCTGGCCAACCCTGAGCGTCGGAACGCCTACGACCCCGAGATGCGCCGCCAGCTCGGTGCGTATCTCGACGAGCTGGCTTACGACGACGGCATCAAGGTCGTCCTGCTGCGGGGCGAGGGGGGAGTGTTCAGCGCCGGCGCGGACATGAACAACGCGTACTCGTGGTACGGCGACGGCGCGAGCAAGGACGGAGCGAACGGTAAGGACGGAGCGCACGGTAAGGACGGAGCGAACGGTAAGGACGGAGCGAACGGCGGGGAAGGTCGTGGGCGCCGCCGGCGTCCGAGCCAGCGCCGCCGGCTGCTCACGGACCGCCAGACCTTCGACTTCTACCACGCACTGCTCGGGTACCCGAAGGCGACGGTGGCGGAGGTCTCCGGATACGCCCTCGGGGGCGGCTTCGAGCTCGCCCTCATGGCCGACATCGCCGTGGTGGCGAGCGACACCATGATCGGCATGCCGGCGACACGCTTCTTAGGCCCGGCGCTCGGCTCGCTGCACCTGTTCTTCCACCGGCTGGGTCCGGTGCTGGCGCGCCGGCTCTTGCTGACCGGCGACACCATCCCCGCGAGCGAGGTGGCCGACCGCGGCGTCTTCACCGAGGTGGTCGATCCCGGAGCGGTGGAGGCCCGCGCCGCGTGGTGGGCCGAGAAGGTCTCGCGCATGCCGGCCGACGGGATCGTGATGGCCAAGGAGGCCTTCCGCCTGGTGGAGCAGCTGCAGGCGTACCAGGGGGAGGAGGTCCTCAACTACATGTTCCACGCCTACGGCACCAATCTGAGCTTCGAGGAGGGGGAGTACAACTTCATCAAGGCGCGCGCCGAGCACGGGACGAAGCGGGCCTTCGAGCTGCGCGACGCGCACTTCGACGTGCCTGAGCCCGAATCCTGAGGGTTCGAGACAGTCAGCTCGAGAGCATCGCCGATCGTTTGCTGCAATTGGCTCGTTCATGAGCCAATTCGCAGTGGTTGGATCCTCATACAGCTGCATGGAGACATCGGAACAGGCAAGAGCGCTTGCCCTTCTGGACCAAGTTGCGGCTGGCCGTGCCGCTGACGATCAGGTCGCCCCGGTTCCGGTCCTTGAGCCCGAGGTGTACGACCGCCCGCTTCCGGACACGATCGGTGCGGCGGCCGGCACCTCCGGCCGAGGAGAAGTGCGGCTTCGCGACGTCCGACCGGCGGGACCGCTGCGAATCGTCTGCGTCCCGTCAGCCTTGCGGTGTGGAGCCGTCGATCTCGTGGAACCGTGACGACACCAGGTCACGCATCTCACCACTGGTGATGATCCAGAACCGGCCGCTCCGCACACCGTCGAGCACGTTGCCCGCAACTTCGGCGACGGTGCGGGCACCCGGGCCGTCGAATCCCGACCGCACGGCCTCGCGCATCAGTTCGCCATCGGGCACGCGCCGTTCGCGGCCGAGCTCTGCCGGCCGGTTGCGCTCGCTCTCGAGGATCCGGGTAGGTGTGCTGCCCGGGCACAACACGCTGACGCCGACGGGCGAGCCGGCCATGGCCAGCTCCATGCGCAGAGTCTCGCTGAGGGCGACGATGCCCACCTTGCTGACGTTGTACGCGCCGAGCGAGGGTAGGCCGCTCACCAGACCGGCCAACGACGACGTGTTCACGATGTGGGCCGGTTCCCCCTGGGCCGCCATCCTCGGCAGGAAGGCCTGCACCCCGTGAATCACGCCCCAGAGGTTCACCCCCAGCACCCAACGCCAATCGTCGAGCGTTTGGGCAACGATCGGGTTGAATGTCGAGACCCCGGCGTTGTTGCACAGGACGTGGACGGCACCGAATCGGTCGAAGGTGGCCTCAGCCAGGTGTTCCAGGTCGGCGGCGACACTCACGTCGGTGACGACGGTGAGGACCTCCCCTTTCACGGTGGCGGCCACGGCATCGAGGGCGACGGCGTCGACATCGGCCAAGACGACTGAGCATCCGGCGGCGGCGAAGGCATGTCCGAGCGCGGCACCGATGCCGCTCGCCCCGCCGGTGATCACGGCGACCGAACCGCTCGAGAGCTCCATGTGTGCCTCCACTCGGTGTCGGTACTACTGTCACGGTGAGATTACACCGTAATCAACGGGAGGACCGGAGCGGCCATGGCATGGGACTTCGAGACGGAGCCAGAGTTCGAGGAACAGCTCGCCTGGATGCGGGACTTCATCGACCGAGAGCTGATCCCGCTCGAACCCATCTTCGAAGAGTTGCCCACCGACGAGTGGAACGTGGTCAAGGTGCACCTCCAGGACCGCGTCAAGGCCCAGGGCCTGTGGGGTGCGTTCCTCGACCCGAAGCTCGGCGGCGAGGGTCTCGGTCAGCTCAAACTGGCCCTGATGTCCGAGATCATCGGCCGCTGCATGATGTCGATGACGATCTTCGGGGTGCAAGCACCGGACAGCGGGAACATGGAGCTGCTGGCCCATGGCGCCACCGAGGCCCAGAAGGAACGCTGGCTGTGGCCCAACTTGCGGGGCGAGATCTCCAGCGCCTTCGCCCTGACCGAGCCGTTCTTTGCCGGGGCGGACCCGACGGTCATTGGCACGACCGCCACCAAGGACGGCGACGAGTGGGTGATCGACGGCCACAAGTGGTTCATCACCAACGCCTCGGTGGCCGATATCGTCCTCGTCTTCGCCGAGACCAACCCCGAGGGCCGGCCCCATCGACACGCATCTGTGTTCGTCGTGCCGACGGGCACCCCCGGCATGGAGATCGTGCGCGACATCGGCACGATGGCGCACCCCGACCCCGCCTACGGCCGCGCCGGTAACCACGCCGAGCTCGTGTTCCACTCCTGTCGCGTACCCGCCGACCACCTGATCGGGCAGCCCGGCCAGGGATTCGTCCTGGCCCAGCAGCGACTCGGCGGGGGACGCATCCACCACGCCATGCGTTGGCTGGGACAGGCGCAACGCTCGCTCGACATCATGTGCGAGCGGGCCGTGTCGCGGCGCTCCCACGGCCACCTCCTCGGACACCACCAGATGATTCAGGACTACATCGCCCTGTCCCACATGGAGATCCAATCGGCCCGGTTGCTGACCTTCCAGACGGCCTGGAAGGTGGACAAGTTCGGCGCCGCCGCCGTGCGGGCCGACCTCGGAATGGTCAAGGCCCACGTGTCCAAGGTCGTGCTCGAGGTACTCGACCGCACCATCCAGGTATGCGGGGCCCTCGGCTACTCGAGCGACCTCCCGGTCGAAGGGTGGTACCGGTCGACCCGCTTCGGCCCGATCGGCGACGGCCCCGACGAGCTCCACAAGTCGGTCCTCGCCCGCAGCCTTCTCAAGGGCTACACGCCGGTGGAGGGGTGGCCGACCGAGCACCTCCCGAGCCGCCGCCCGTCCGCCGAACGGAAGTGGGCCGAGCTGCGCACCCTGGCCGGGGTGTCGTGAGGGCCGTCCTCTTCGACTTCGCCGGCACCCTGTTCGACGATCGGGCCCTGCGTGACGCGCACCTCCGCCAGCTGAGGTTCGTGGCGCGGGCGGCCGGCGTCGAGGTCACCGACGGGGAGCTGCGGACCGCCTACCGCCAGGGCATGGGGGTGGCCTACCGGGCCGTGGCGGTGCAGGCCTCCTACTCGCATCGCACCCTTTTCGGCGCCGCCTTTGCCGCCACCGCCGTCGCCCTCGGCGGGACGATCGACGAGGCCGTCGCCGACGAGGCCGTCGACCGCCAGTACCGGGCCACTCTCGAGGAGGCCGTGCTGCGGCCCGACTGCCTGGAGACGTTGGCCACCCTGCGGCGCTCGTCCATCCACGTGCAGATCGTCTCGAACATCGACGACGAGCAGTTCGAGCCCATGCTCGAACGCCTCGACCTGTTCCGCGTGATCGATGCCTGGACGAGCTCGGAGCAGGCCGGCTCCTGCAAGCCGGACCCCGCCATCTACCGCCTGGCGGTCACCAAGGCGGGCCTCGTGCCGGAGCAGGCGCTCTTCGTCGGCGACAGCATCCGCCACGACGTCGAAGGGCCAGCCGTACTCGGCATGCGCACGGCGTGGCTGGCCCCTCGGGACGGTGCCGACCCCGGCCGGGCCCGCCCCGACGCCGTGATCACGGCATTGGCGGAGGTGCTCCATCTCGTCGGAGTGGGTGTGGTCGCATGACAGAGGAGCGGCTGGCGGCCTACCTCGACGACGCCCTGGGCGACCGGATCCCCCTCCGCGTCACCCCCATGGTCGGAGGCGGCTCCTGCGAGGTCTTCGCCGTCGACCGCGGGACCGACCGCTGGGTGCTGCGGCGGGCGCCGAAGCACGCCAGCTCCGCCACGGCCCACGACGTGCTGCGCGAGTTCCGCATCCTCGACGCCATCAAGGACACGTCGGTGCCCATCGCCCGACCCGTGGTCGCCTGCAGCGACCCGGAGGTCTTCGGCGCGCCGTTCTACGTGATGGACCGCATTCAGGGGAAGCCCGTCCTGAGGGCCGTGCCCGAGGCGTGGGCGGCGGCACCCGAGTCACACGGCCGGGCGCTCGAGGAGCTGATCGACGCCCTCGTGGCCATCCACGCCGTCGATTGGCGCGCCTGCGGCCTGGGTGACCTGGCCCACGGCGACGACTACCTGGCGCGCCAGCTCACCCGGTGGCTGACCCAGCTCGACTCCTACGGCGGCCGGAACCTTCCGGCCGCCCACAGCGTGGCCGACTGGCTGGGGGCGCACCGGCCCGCCGGCCAACCGAGCGCCCTGTGCCACGGTGACTACAAGCTCGACAACGTACTGTTCGCGCCGGAGTCGCCCCCCCGGCTGTTGGCCGTCGTGGACTGGGAGATGGCTGGCATCGGCGACCCGATCGTCGACCTGGCGTGGGCGCTCATCTTCCACCCCGGGCCCGAGGGCACTCTGCGCCTGGGCATGGCCAAGGAGCCGAGGTTCGACGTGGCTCACCTCCCCGATCGGCGCACGCTGTTCGAGCGTTACGCGGCCGGATCGGGTCGCGACGTCACGGCAATCGCCTGGTACGACGTGTTCGCCCGGTGGAAGCTGGCCGTCGTGCTCGAGGGCAGCTACGCCAAGTTCCAGCGCGGCCTGTCCGACAAGCCGGTCCACGAGCTCTTCGGCGCCCAGGTCGACCTCCTGCTCGCCAGTGCCGGCTCCATCATCGACCGAGGAGGAGTGCCTTGACCCAGAAGATGCAGGCCTGGCAGGTAACGGGCACGGGCGAGCCGGCCGACGTGCTCCACCTGGTCGACGTCGACGTACCCGAGCCCGGGCCAGGACAGGCGAGGATCCGGGTGACCGCCGCCGGCATCGGTCTGCCCGACGTGCTGATGTGCCGAGGCACCTACCCGCTGACGCCCCCGCTCCCGTTCGTCCCGGGCCAGGAGGCGACCGGCACCGTTACCGCGCTGGGCCAGGGGGTCGACCTGGCGATCGGTGCGCCGGTCATGGGCGTGACCGTGTTCTACGAGGGGAGCGGCTCATTCGCCGAGGAATGCCTCGTGCTGGCGGAGTCGGCGTTCGCCGTTCCCCCCGGCCTGCCCGACGCCGAGGCCGCCGGATTCTGGATCCCGCACCTCACCGGGTGGGTCGGGCTCGTCGACCGCGGTCGGATCGCTCCCGGCGACTGGTTGGCCGTGCTGGGGGCCGCCGGCGGGAGCGGTGCTGCCGCCGTGCAGCTCGGGTGCGCCCTCGGGGGGCGGGTCATCGCCATCGTGAGCGACGAGGAGCGGGCTGCTTTCTGCCGCTCGCTGGGTGCGGAGGCCATCGTGATCCACCGGGACGGACCGATCGCACCGGCACTGCGGGAGCTGACCGGCGACCGGGGCGTCGACCTGGTCTACGACCCGGTCGGAGGGTCGCTGGCCGAGGACGCCGCCGGCGCACTGGCCCGTAACGGGCGCCTGCTCTCGGTCGGGTTCGCCAGCGGGGAGTGGCCGAGTCTGTCCACCGTGCAGCTGGTCATGACCAACACCTCGCTCCTCGGCGTATTCGCCGGGGGCTACAGCCGTGAGGAGCTCGAGGACATCCATGCCGGCCTGGCCGGCCTGGTCGCCGACGGCCGACTGCGCAACGCGGTCACCGCCAAGATCCCGTTCGACCAACTGGCCGCGGCCGCCCAGTCCATGGCCGACCGCAACGTGATCGGCAAGCTCGTGATGGTGCGGTGACCCGATGACCAAGGCACTCGACTTCGACCTCGACGCCGAGGAGATCGTGACCGCGGCGGTCGAGATCTTCGAGGAGTCCGGCCTCGACGCCGTCAGCATGCGTAGCGTGTCGGCACGCCTCGGCGTATCCCCGGTCCCCCTCTACAGCCGGATCGGGAACAAGGAGGCGCTCGTCGATGCCATCGCCGACCGGCTGCTCGTCGACCTGGCGCCACCCAACGCGGCCGGCGAGTCGTGGGACCGGTACGCGGTGCGGTGGGCGCGCGAGCTCCGGACCCGCCTCCGGAAGGCCCGCGACAGCCGGCTCATCCTGAGTCCGGGACGAGAGGCCTACGTCGAGGCGTCTCGTCCCCTGGTCGAGGCCATGCGGGCCGACGGGATGGCGGCCGACGCCGCCGTGCAGGCGTGTCGCCTCCTCATGTGGGCGACCGTCGGTTTCGGCGCGGTCGAGTCCGGCGTGGAGCCACCTCCCAAAGGCCGGCGCCGGACCCGTCCCGGTGGCCACCCCGGGGGGGTCGACGCCGCCGAGACCGACGCTCTCTTCGATCTGCACATTCGCTACATCGTCGACGGCATCACGAGCGGAGCTCGCACCGAAGGCACGAGGTCCGGCAGAACCAGTGGAAAGACGGTGGACCGATGACGATTCCCAGTTTGGATGCCAAAGGCAAGGTCGTGGTCGTCACCGGAGGGAGCAAGGGACTTGGACGGGCCATGGCGCTGGGGTTTGCCGAAGCGGGCGCCGATGTCGTCGTCGCCAGTCGCAAGCTCGATCCTTGCGAGGACGTTGCCGCCGAGATCCGAGCCTTCGGCCAAAAGGCACTCGCGGTGAGGTGTCACGTCGGCGACTGGAGCGACTGTGCTGCCCTTGTCGAGACCACCGTCGCCGCCTTCGGCCGGATCGATGTCCTGGTGAACAACGCCGGCATCGCTCCGGTGCCGCCGTCACTGCTCGAGGTGAGCGCCGAGCTCTTCGACAAGACCATCGCCGTGAACCTCAAGGGTCCGCTTCGCCTGACGGCGCTCGTCGCGGCGCAGATGGCGGCTGGAGGCTCCATCATCAACATCAGCTCCAAGGCGTCGCTTCACCCCACGGGCTTCACCGTGGTCTACGCCGCCGCCAAGGCCGGACTGAACGCGCTCACCAAGGCGGCAGCCAACGAGTTCGGCCCCAAGGGCGTCCGTGTCAATGCCATCGTGTGCGGCACCTTTCACACGGACAGTCTTCACGCCTCGGTTCCCACCCCGGAGTTGCAGGCGCAGATGGCCGGACAAGTCGCCCTGGGCCGGATCGCCTCCGCCGAGGAGATCGTCGGCACCGCGCTCTTTTTGGCCAGTGACGCCTCGTCCTACTTGAACGGAGAGCTCATCCTCCTCGACGG